>CAKOQC010000015.1:0-10194 GCA_934101175.1 uncultured Bacilli bacterium | reverse complement strand
TTTTTAGTTTTACTAAAAATCAAAAAGCCTTATTTTTCAAGGCTTTTTCGATGTAGTACTGAAACGCATTCAACGTGGCATGTTTGAGGAAACATATCAACTATACTTATTTTTTCAAGATTATACATATCAAGGTCTTTAAGATCTCTTACTAAAGTCATAGGATCACATGATACATATATAACTTTTTTGATGTTAGAATTATTAATAATACTTTTTGTATGTTTATCTAGGCCAGCTCTTGGTGGATCTACTATTAAGGTGTCACATTCTAATTTATCATCAATAACTTTTGATACATCACTACATATAAAAGTGGCATTATCTATATTATTTAGTTCTTTATTATAATTAGCATCTTCGATTGCTTCTTTAACTATTTCTATTCCTAGGACACTTTTAACATATTTAGAAACATATAAACTAATGCTTCCTACTCCACAGTATAAATCTATTACTTTTTCTTTGCCAGTAAATTCTCCATATTTGATAATTTCATTATATAAAGTAGCTATATTACTAGTATTTATCTGAAAGAAGGATTTATCTGATACTCGATATTTTAAATTATCTATATATAAATATCCTTCTTTTTTAGAATATTTTTTCTCATTATTTAAATATATTTCTATACATAATTTTTTTAAATTTTCTATCTTCATATTCCCAGTAATACTAAGAATAAGACCATTATTACATTCACGAATGACAATTTTACTTACTTTGGATAAATCTTCTTTTTGAAGTAATAATACTAATTCATTTACTTTAGGACTAACTAATAGGCATTTATCTATTTTAAGGAAATTATTATCTATGTCAACTAATCCTATTAATCCATTACTTACATGATATGTAATCTTGTTTCTATATTCAAAATCTTTTTTACTACCAAGAACTCTAGGTGCTATATCTTTATCTAGATATTTTTTAAAGATATTAATAATTTTATCTTCTTTGAATTTTAGTTGCTCTTGGTAAGATAAATTACTAATATTACAGCCTCCACAAGTATAATAGTATGGACATTTAGGAGCTATTAATTTATCACTAGATTTTATTATTTTTTTAATTTTACCTATATCATACTTTTTATAACTATTAGTTATTTCTATATCTAAGATATCACCTGGTATTGCTTTAGGAATAAAGATAATTTTCCCATTATGATAACTAATACCATTACCACTATGATCTAGTTTTTCAATTAATACTTGCATTTTATCACACCCTTATTGGATCTACATCTATAGATACATCTACTTTATTATTAATCTTATATATTTCATCTATATTAGTTAAAACTTTATTTAAATTATTATCATACTTATATTTAATAATACATTGATAATGATAAATATTATTCATTTTAAAGATATTGGCCATCGAAGGGCCTAATACTTTAGTATCAGGATTTAAATTTTTTCTTAAGTAATCTCCTATCTTGTTAGCTTCTTTGAAACCTAACTCGTAATCTTTACTAGTAATATTTACTAATGTTATGTAGTAATATGGAGGATAACTTAAGGCCTTTCTAATTTTCATTTCTTCTTTATAAAAACTATAATAATCATGATTTTTAGCATATACGATACTATAATGGTCGGGATTATACGTTTGAATAATAACTTCTCCAGCTAAACCACTACGACCAGCACGACCGGATACTTGAGATAGTAAACCAAAAGTAACTTCAGCACTTCTAAAATCGGGAACATTTAAGGAAGAATCAGCATTAATTACTCCTACTAAAGTAACTAGTGGAAAATCTAGACCTTTAGCTATCATTTGCGTACCTAATAAAATATCATACTTATGCTCACCAAAATCATTAATTATTTTTTCATGCATACCTTTTTTACTAGTAGTATCCATATCCATTCTTATAACACGAGATTTAAATATTCGATTTAGTTCTTCTTCTAATTTTTCAGTACCTAGACCATAATCTTTCATATTGCTACTACCACATACAGGGCATTTATTTACATTCTTAATACTATAATTACAGTAATGACAACGATTAGTATTACTACTTTTATGATAAGTAAGAGAAATATCACAATTAGGACATTTTATGACGTTACCACAGTCACGACAAGTTAACATTGATGAGTATCCTCTTCTATTTAGAAGAAGAATTACTTGTTCATTTTTTCTAAGTCTAGACCATATTTTATCAATTAAAACTTTTGATAGGACAAAATTACCACTACGAGATTCTTCTTTCATATCTACTATTTCAATACTTGGTAGACTACCAGATCCAGCACGTTTTGTTAGAGTTAATAATTCATATACATTATTTAATGCTCTAGCAAAAGATTCTAATGAAGGAGTGGCACTGCCTAGGATGATCGGACATTGATGATACTTTCCTCTTAGCATAGCTACATCCCTGGCATGATATCTTGGATTATTATCTTGCTTGTAAGTACTAGTATGTTCTTCATCAATAACAATAATGCCAATATTTTTCAAAGGAGCAAAAATAGCACTACGAGCTCCAACAACTATTTTTACTTTACCAGATAGTATTTTTCGATATTCATCATACTTCTCGTATTCATTTAAACCACTATGTAAAATAGCAATATCACTACCGAACTTGGTTACAAAACGATCAACAATTTGTGGTGTCAAGCTTATTTCTGGTACTAACATGATAGCAGTTTTTCCTTGATGTATTACTCTATCGATAAGTTCCATATATACTTCAGTTTTACCACTACCAGTAATTCCATATAATAAATATGGCTTAAAAGTATTTAGCTTTACTTTGTTTACAACACTCTCTTGCATTTCATTTAACGTAACTGGTTTATATCTTCCAGTAAAATTACTTTTATATCGATTTACTTCTTCATAAATATATTTTACTAAGTCTTTTTTTAAGAGAGTTTCAATACTAGAAGAAGTTTTAGATATTAATATTTTTTCATTAGCTAGAAGTTCTTTTAATATGTCTACTTGTTTTTGATATTTACAAGTTTCTATATATGATAAAATTTCTTCTTTTGATTTATTTAAAACTAGGTAACGATCATTTTTAATACCAATATTAGTATCGTGTTTAGCTTTCAAGGCTTTAGGAAGCATCGCTTGATAGATTGATATTTTGCTACAAAGAATTTTTTTAGTTATTTCATCTCCGAGTAGAAGCATTTCTTCATTTAAAATCGGTTCTTCATCACAGATATTGGTTATTTCTTTTAAGTCGAAAGCACCATTATATTCTTTAGTTATTTTTAGAACAAAGCCCTCTATTTCACGATTATTAAATGGTACTAAAACACGATGTCCTACTTTAATAATATCTTGATATTTAGGAGGAATGATATAAGTAAATTTTCTATCAACAGCTTTATTACCATATTCAATTATTACACTAGCATACATTTTGATCACATATAATCTAACTATGTGACTTTTTCACATATATTAGAAACTCCTTTCTTGTATTTTTTTATAATTGTTCTCGATAATTTTTGAGACAATTATTTGATGCATTTTTTATAAATATAATTATATCATAAGTATAAACACTTTAGGTATAAATACTTGGAAAAATATATTTTGAAATAAAAATGTAAGTAATATTTAAATATATTGACTAAACATTTTACTTTTTATATTTAACCTATTTTTTTACTTTTTGTATTTAACCTATTTTTTTACTTTTTGTATTTGATTTATACTTTTTACTTTTCATTTGATATTTAAAATACAAAATATAACCTATAAAGTAAATCTCTATTTTTAGAAATATACATTATAGGTTACATTTATCTAATAATTCTAAAATAAACGGGTTTCATTAATAATATTTATTTTTATGAGATAATTAATTATTGTCATTGTTAAATACAATATAAATTACTTTAAATAATATTTATAATTTTTTATCTACCATAACCTTTACTTTTTAAACGTTCTTGATTAAGTTCATTCAATTTCATTAATGATTGTAATTCTTCAGATGGAGTTAATTTAGGGAAATTGTGAGAGATTTTCATGATCATTTGTAAATCTTCAGATGGTTCTTCAGGAGAATATGGTTCTATTACTTCAACATCAGAAGAAGAGAAACCATGAAGTTCTTTTAATAAAATATCTCTACCTAGGCTACCATGATCTAATTTATTAGCTTTTTCATATAACACTAGTAGATTTCTTAGGGGAATATCTATAATGATACTATTATCAGTATCGGGAATAAATCTAAGAAGTCCTAATAAGAGATTTTGCATATCTAAAATATTACCTGATGTTATATCAAGATTAGTTGTGTCTAACTTAAAAATATCCTGACATTTACATGTACTTGTTATAAGATTGCCATCTTTGTCATGATAAGTAACACGAACTATCATACTATCATTAATATCTTCTATTATCCATTTGAAATTATTATCCATTTTATACCTCACTTGTCTAATATAAGTATAAACTATATTCATTTAAGAAGTCAAATAGATAGTAATAATTTTACAAAATAATAAGTTATAGTGTTTAAGTTCACAAGAAAAGAAGAATACTATTCAGTACTCTCTTTGTATTCATAATTTCCAATTATTTTATAAATCTCTTGCATTGAAGAATCTTCTTTTAATAACTTTTCTATGTAGCTTTTACAATCTTTTTCACTATCTTTTGTTACCTTTAATAAATCTTCAATGGTCATATCCATATATATTTTTACAATAGCTTCTACTCCTCTTGGAAGTAATTCTTTATCTGCTAAAATTTGCTTAAGTCTTAAGATGAGAATTGTATAATCTTCTATACTCATAAGCAAATCAATGTATTTATCATTTAATGAAACATCGAATGCGACATCATCATTTAGAAAATAATTATTATAAAGATTTATACCAAACGCATATTCTAAAATCTTGGCACATAATTTTTCAAACGGGAATAAACAGGTGTTTTCTGGATTACTATACTCTAAGAATAAATCTGTAATACCCTCATTTAGACCAATTCCTAAAGGTCTTGCATGAATGATGCTAGGTCTTAGGACAATTCCTTGACTATTATCAGTTCCGTTAGAACTAGCAACATGTAATAGTTCACGTATTATATTACTCTTTTTATTATAAACAACTATATTATCTTTAGGATAATATCCATTATATATTTGTTTTGGATAAGTTGTTTCTTTTAGAACAAGACTTTTACTATTTTTAATAAAATTATCTTTATTCATTTTATATTTATCTAGTAAACTTATAATAGTATTATATTCTTCTTCAGTAATGTCCCTACTACTAAGTACTTGATAATCATTGAGAATGTCTTGCCTCACTATATCACATCCTTAATTACTTTCTAATTGGAATTGGCTTTTTTTTTATAACAGAATTAGAACTATATGGTAAACATGCAACTGACATACCTAATTCTTTACTTAACCATGTACTTACATTGTTGCAAATAGCAATAGAAAACTCATGTCTCTTGTTGCTAAGCTTTAGTGTTTCTTCTGAATAATCAGGTAAATTATCATCATATCTAAGTCCTAGGACTAAAGTATTATTAGGAACATAATACATAGGAGTATCTGGGCCATAGTTAATAGTTATAATTTCGTTATTACGAACTTCTTCAAAAATAACATTTCTTAAAGTTCTTTTAATTAGATCGGTTTTAGCTTCATCAAGTTTAAAATCTCTTTCTATTATAGCCTTTTGAATAATTTCTAAATCACTTCTGGATAATCTTTCAATATGTAGATTACTTCTTATATAGAAATATTTAAAATATCTGGCCATGTCTTGGTAAAAGTCTCTTTCTTCTTTTGGTACTTCTTGAAATCCTATATTACTTTTAGCTAGTTTTTCGTCATAAGAATTGATACTAGTGTTTGTCTTAAGATAGCTATATAGAAGATTATTATAGGCAGAATATAACATATAATAACCATCAAATTCATCATCAGACATTTTAGAAGTATCTATACCATTAAAGTTTGGAGTTCTACTTTCAAACAATTCTCTTTTATCTTGATGATTAGTTAAGTCTTTAATATCCATATTACCACATATAATCTAATCATGTGTCTTTATATGTTTTTCACATATGTACACATGCATTAGATACTCCTTTCTTTATATATTATATATTTGAAATAAATTTGTTAGTGATACCATTATTTTTAATATATTGATTTTTTATGTTTTATTATTTTTTATACTAAATGTGTTTTGCTTGTTATGTTTAGGTTGCTTTTGTATTTATTTTATCATATTTCTTACCTTTTTGAACCAAAACCCCTGTTTTTTGTTTATTTTTGTTATTGATATTAATTATTTTTATTTATTTTCAACTATTGACATCTGATACTTTAATAGCGTAAATTTCAAAGTTAACACTATCTAAGTCACTAAATTTGATTAGATATTTATTTCCCCATGAAGATACAATTAATCCATTTTCAGTTATTCCTATTATAGTAGTAGCATGGCCACCGCCTTCTTTCCATTTATGAGTAGTTCTTTTTATTTTTTCAAGAGGATTATCTAGATTTTCAAATACAATTGCTTTACCCTGTGAAAATTCATGCATGAATAGTAAGTCACCTTTTAAAAGACGATTTTTTAACTCTTGAACTAAATTAGCTTGGTTAATTGTTAAATTATATTCTCCTAATTTGACGACTCTTTCATTATTCAATCTAAAACTTGAATTATTTGCTTCGAGGAAGCCATTTACAACGTTAGTGTTCAAACCTTTATTAACATGGGATAAAAATTGCTGATTCTCTATCCTGAAATCTGGATTAATTATTAAATTTCCATTTGCACCAATGTAGAATAAGTGGCCATTAGTAGTATTAAATGTATTTGAATAAATAAATATGTCAGTTAATAATTTAGCTGTATTTAACTCGCCATTTTGATTATACATATCATAGCCAAAATTACTTTTAAATAAATCAGGTCTATTTTTATACAACATAAATATTTCATTACATACATTGGCATAACTACAGGCACCGAAACTATCTAATCTTCTCATGATAAAGTCTACAGCTATAGTTGATGCATTATATTTTGCAGCTATAGTATTAATAACATCTTGACCATAACTAGTTCCAAGAATATTAGCTGCAACATGCTGGTCTACACCAAAATCTAATTCTGCTTTATTTCCTCTAGCTGATTCAAATAAATTTATAGCACTAGCAAGTTTATTTTGAATACCCTCAATTAATTCAAGTGAATTAATTATTTTATATTTGCCGGTAGTAGCATCATAAACATATCCGCCTAGATAATTGGACACAAATTGGGAACTTATTATTTGTTCACCCCCAAGAAATTCATTAACAATAAATTCTCTCAAACTTAAATCACCATTCTTATAGGCAGATACTATATCTATATCACTATAGAATGTATTATTACTTAGTTCGTTAACAAATTTGTTAACATATAATGTTTTACCATTTATGTTTACAGTACCTGTTTGTTTTATTTTAGTGCCAGCTCCATAATCAGGAAGATCTACATATAGGAGGCTACTTTCACTATTATGATTAATATCATTAATAAATTCTTGTAGTGTTTTACCATTAAACATAATACGATATGTGCCAGTATTTGCATCATAGGCATATTCACCAATGTAACCATCAAACATTTTTATACTTGAATCAATATTTTTTGAACTTAGAAATTCATTTGCAAAGTATCTTCTTAAATTAATATCACCATTCTTATAAGCAGCTACAACATCTATTTTACTATATATTTCCTTGCCATTTATATCATAGAAATAAAAGGTCTTATCACCAACATCCATCTTTCCTTTTGATGCTATTCGGTAATCACTATTACTTACTCGAAAATATATACTATCATTTTTATTATTATTATTTATTAATTCTGGGCTTAGGTAGCTTAAAACGTTTTTAGCATTTGTATTAATAAGACTATAATCTGATAATAGCATAGAAATATAAGTTTTAGCTTTCATTCGTGCGGCAACATCACTCGAATTCAACATTGCTTCTATTAATTTAGCAGTTAATTCTTTGTGTGGATTATACTCAACAATTTGAGCTATTCTAATATCATCTATTGTATATGTATTATTAATAATTTCTTCAACTTGACTCTCAGATAGGTATTTTATCATATTTGTAAAATTTTTATTACTTAAAACACTAATAATATCTAGTCTACGAACAATAGCTTTGTATTTTTCTGAGCCTATTTTACTTTCAGTTATATAATCCAATATAAATTGATTGTTTGCTACTACTTCTGAAATGGTGGTGGCATCCAAACTACAAATAGTATCTATAAATCCGTTAGCCATATGCTCTGTCATTTTGCTACTCTTAAGTTTACTTAAGTAATTCTTTACAATTTCCGATGAAGAAATTTCGCTAATTAAGATATTTGCAAGATCCTGAGGGCTTTTATAAATTGAATAAAAATTAATGATATCTTCAACACTACTTGCTCTAATTGAATCAGGAAGATTCTTTACAATTTCAACAATTTCGCTGGTTTTCATGCTATATAATTGATTGTATAATTCATTGATATCATTAGCAATAATTGCTTTATATAACTGGTGATTTTGAATTTCACTAGGAACCTGTATTTGCGTTGAAGAATCTATATTATTTACGTTATTTTGAATAACATTACCATTGCCAATAGCAAAATCTGACGTAGCTGATGGCATTGCGATTTTTGACCCTTTTCTACTAGAATTTAAATTATTAATTACATCTTTAATTTTAGAATTGCTTTGATATTTTTCAAGAAAATTCATATATTCTTCAAAACTTAAGTTTTTATTTAATCTAGCATCTAAAATATCTATTATTTCATAAATATTGGCATTAGCTAAATCAATAGTATCTAAAATATCATTTGTTTCTGAAGAAAATCTATTTTTAAGGCTTCTATAATCACTTGTAAATATTGGATCTATTAGATCTGTTCCTCCATCATTTATAAGTTGACTTTTAAATTCACTTACAAATTTTCCAAATGTTGGATATTGTACTTTATCGATATTATTAAAATAATATTTTAATAATGATGACACTATACCATTGTAACTTGTTCCACCATCCATAGATACTGAAACGTTACCAACACGATATGATAATGGTAATTCACTACCGTCTAATTTAATATCGAGATTTTCGTTAATAAACTTTATAACATTTGTGGCATCTGCCTTGTCGGATATTCTTAATACTAAAGCATCGCTTCTAAGTGTTTTAGATATTTTGTTATCAGAAGTAATATTATTTTCCACTAAGTAATCAATTATTTTGCCAGTTACTGATGTAGCATTTGTTTCATTTATTGGAACATATATTTTATAACTATTCGATAGTGCGGTATCAATATTTTGGCCGATCGAAAAATTATAAAACTTACCATTATCCCATATTAATAATTTTAAATTCTTTATTCCACTATAGTTATTTGTAATATAATTCCATGTTTCTGTTAAATTGATCTTTTTTTCATTAACGTATTTATAATAAAATTTACTTTCCCATTGATTTTCTAATTTTGCTTGATTAGCAAGTCTTTCCATTCTAGCATCAATTGGATTTGCTGCTTTTAGGTTAACATTTGAATTTATTATATCATTCAACTTAGCTATTTCACTTTGATAATATTTATTTTTTGACAGTATATTAGATATCATATTTCTTATGCCATCAGCCCTAGTTACGTATTCTATTTTACCTCTTAGGACTTCAGCAATTATGTTATTAATTGTTGCATTATCGGTATATCCTTGCTTTAAAAGTGACTCTCGAATAATATCTTTTGCAGATTCAATATTTTTATTATAGGCTTCTTCTAGAGTTTTAATTTTTGATTCAGCAGATTTTTTACTTATATTATTTTTTCTATACTCTTTATCCATTTTAGCTAACTTATCATTTACTAGCGCATCAATAGCTTTATTTACTTTGTCTGTTACTTTTTGAACAAATTCACTACTAGCTTTTTTGACATTTTGTATGGTGTCTTTTACTTTTTTATTTGTTTGTGCAGTTTTGTTTTTCTCAACATTGCTTCTAGTTCTTTTTGCTTTTTCTACTTTTGACTTTCCTTTAGTATTTTTATTATTTTTTCTTGCTTCAAGAATATCTGATACGCGATATCTTTTTCCATCTACTGTTATGTAGGTATTAGATGGATC
>CAKOQC010000014.1:0-15550 GCA_934101175.1 uncultured Bacilli bacterium | reverse complement strand
AAGTGCTAATTAGCACTCACTTATTCAAATTTCTTTATCATTATTTTGGGTTACACCCACTATTTGACAAAGAGCCACTAATCTACGTGTTACCTTTTAACTAAAAAAGCAAATATATTATCTATATTTACTTAATCTTCTTTGATAAACATCCTTATCTCCATAATAATAATACCTTATCGTATCCATAATCTGATTATTATCACTAAATCTTCTCTTAAATAATTCTACTTCCTCCATAGAAAGCCTTCCTCTAATTAAGAAATTAATTATTCTTCTAACATAATAATCATTCTTACTCAAATAATAATCAAGTATCTCATCCCTACTTATCTCTTTTAATAATTCTATCTCACTACTAGCATACACTAAAACATCATATACATCATTATAATATTTAATAATATTCCCTGTTCCTTTAACCTCACATATCATCATATTACTACTATCATTATAAAAAACAAAAACATCTTCTAAAAAAGGACAGAAATGATAACCACATTCTTTATGTTCTGGACTTACCTGATATTTCTCTCCTATTAAAAACTTTTTCTTCCATAAATTAGTAAGATCTTTATTAAAAGCTTTATATCCTAAAAGTGATGTTGTATTCTCCTTTACCATTATCATCACCATCCAACATTTATATTCTCTCTAAACTTTGTAAAAATTCTCTACTTTTCAAATATATTCCCGAATATCTATCATAATAATCATATATAAATCTAGATAATTCCTTCTTAATACTATCAGATACTTCTAATTTACTTATCTTATTAATATCTACATAATAAAACATTCTTAATAATTTAATTGTCTTAATATTAACTATTACTTCTCCTCTAGCACAATTCTTACAAAGATATCCCCCTTTATAACTAGAAATTGTTACAATATCATGTTTACTTCCACAATTAACACATTCATCTACTACTGGCTTAATTCCTAGGTAATCTAACATTTTAAGTTCAAATATATTAGTAATAACTTGATAATCATAACCTTCATTTATTTTCTTTAAACTAGCTATAAGTTCATCATATATAGTATTATTCTCACTATGTTTATATACTCTATCACTAAGTTCTAATAAATATAAAGAATAACTCATCATACTAATATCTTTTTTTATATTCTTAAATCTATCTATTACATCTACTTCCATTAAAGTAGATAATCCATTTTCTTTATATTTAACATGAAAATATCCATATGTAAGTTTACTAGTAACTGCTGTTAAAGGACTATTAACTTTCTTAGTACCTTTAGCAATAAATCCTATTATGCCATATTCTTTAGTTAAAACATTAATAATTTTACTACTTTCTTTATAGTCTACTTCAGAAAGAATTATTCCTTCTATCTTTTTAATCATCCTACTTCTCTTTTCTAGTTAATTTTTTATATTCTAAATAATATTCTATTTTTCCTGTTTCTCTAAATAAACGAAAACATTCTTCTTTAGTCATTTTTATCACCTATTAATATAATGTTATCATTTATTATTTTTTAAACATCTTTTTTTATTTTTCTGTAAAATCAAATTCTTTATACATTGTCTCATTCAAGAATTTTTCTCTATCACGCCATTTAGTAATAACTTTTACAAATAATTCTAGATATACATTTTTACCAAGTAATTCTTCTATATCTTTTCTTGCTTGTATTCCTATTTCTTTAATCATTGTCCCATTTTTACCTACTAGTATTCTTTTTAGGTTCTCTCTATCAACGATTATTGTAGCTTGAATATTTACTGCATTTTTATTATACTCCATCGTATCTACTACTACTCCTACACTATGTGGAACTTCTTCAAATGTAAGATCAAGTATTTTTTCTCTAATTAATTCTGATACAATAAAGTTAACTGGTTTATCTGTATACATATCATCATCATAGTATTTTATATTATCAGTAAGTTTACTCTTTATAACATTAATAAGTCTATCTATATTATCTTTTTTATATGCTGATATTGGTACTATCTCATCAAAATTATATAAATCTTTAAATTCATCTATCTTCTTTAGTATCTCTTGTCTAGGTAATTTATCTATCTTATTAATAACAAGTATTACTGGTACTGATACTTTTTTAAGTACATCAATAACAAACATATCTCCCTTACCAAGCTCTTCTGTTATATCTATCAAGTATAGTATTACATCTACTGACTCTATTGAATAATAAGCTTGTTTATTTAATATTTTTCCTAATTTATTTTTAGGTTTATGTATTCCTGGAGTATCTACAAAAATCATTTGACTATCTTCATCAGTTCTTATTCCTTGTATTAAATTTCTTGTAGTCTGTGGTTTATCTGATGTAATAGCTACCTTTTTACCAATAATTGCATTAAGAAGGGTACTTTTTCCTACATTAGGTCTTCCTACTAAAGCAACAAATCCACTCTTCATAATAATCACTCCCTATAAATCATTTTCATCAAATGGATATGGACAACATTCCTCAACTGTATATTCTTTCCTATTTCCATCTTTATCCATTAGTATTATTTTACTATCTTTATCCATAAGTTCTGTAATAACTTGACGACACATAAAGCATGGCATAGACATTTTCTCTCCACTTACCATTAAATATATATTTTTAAAATCTCCCTTTTTATATCCCATAGTAATAGCTGTTGTAATAGCATTACGTTCAGCACATATACTAGCTCCATATGAAGCATTTTCTACATTTACTCCAGGTATAAACTTCCCATCTTTCATCTCTAATATTGCTGCTACTCTAAATTTTGAATATGGTGCATAAGCCTTATCAAGAAGTCTAATTAATTCATCTTTCATAATATCTCCCTTTCTTATCTTTTTATATTATATCCATCTAATAACTTATTCTGTAAATCAAACATTTCCTTCTCATCTTCGGGCGTCATATGATCATATCCTAATAAATGTAATATTCCATGAGTTGCTAAAAAACATATCTCTCTTTCTCTAGAATGACCATACTCCAATGCCTGTTGATAGCATCTATCTATTGATATATATATATCTCCAAGCAATCTAAAATCTGTATATTCTATATCCATATTATCCTCTAAAGCAAAAGATATAACATCTGTCTCCCTATCTATACCTCTATATTCTTTATTTATTTCATGAATTTTCTCATTATCTATAATAATAATATTAAACTCACACTTCTCTAATTTTAATTCTCCTACTACATAAGTAATATATTCTCTTAATTTATCTAATTCTACTACTTCTACTTCTGTATCATTAATTACCTCAAACATAAAATCCTCCCTATAAATAATTCAAAACATTAATATCCATTGAAAATAACACTATTAAAATAATAATTAAAATAACTAATATATTTAAAAATGCATCACTCTTCATAAATCTAGGTAATTTCCCTTTAATAGCACTAAATGCTACATATATTAAATATCCTATAAAACATCCTAACAAATTTAGAATTACTATATCTATATTAAATCCTCTACCTATATAATATTGCATTCCTTCAGTAAGTCCTGATATTAATAATCCTATCATAAATATTGTTCCTGCTTTTCTATTATTTAAATAATATGATGCAAAGAATCCTAAAGGAAGAAATATCAATATATTATGAATTATATTCTTCATAAACTCATAACTTCCAAACTTATAATCAAATAATTTAACTACCGGTATTAAATTAATACCAATATTATTCTTTCTCATTAAGATATAATATAAACATAATATATATATAATAAATATTAATGATAATAATTCTTTATGTAATACAAATTTCTTACTTCCTCTAAATATATATGCTCCTCTAATTACTATTGCTACTATTGATATAAAAGTTATCATTGGCCAAATACTTCCCCACATATCTTTTATAATTTCTCTTACTACCATGATATTCACTCCTTTAATTCTTTCATCTATAATTTTACTACAAAATGATTAAAAATAAAAGTAAAAGAAGACTTAATTATTCACATAAGTCCTCTTTTTAGTTTTATTTTCTTCATAAATATTACATCTTCCATATAAATATCTTTTTAATACGATATCAAATAATTGATAATTTAATGATAATCCCATATTCTCTATATATGAAATAACTCCTAATTTAGTCATACTATCAATTTCTTGTCCATTAATAACTATCTTCATCTCTATTATATCATCTTCAGTTATCTTATCTAAATGACTATACTTATTTACAAATTGTTTTATCTTTCTCATATCTTCATTACTTACATAATCTTTAGCTATCTTCATCATATTATCAAATGGTAATCTTGTAATACTATAATAATCTAATAAATCAAATTCTCTTTTATCTCCATAAGAAGTAGTAACCCCATTCTTTATTCCTACTAATACAGTATTAATTCTCTCTAATAAAATAGCATATCCTTTATTACGTAATCTATTTATCTTGCTTATATATCTTTGATATAATTCTTGATTATTATTTTTAACTATTATAACCATTCTATTAAATTCTTCTACTTTTATCTCTCTATTAAAACAAAATTCTTTTATTTTACTAAAGTCATCCTTAACTACAAACTCTTCTATTATTTCACTAGCTATCTTTATATATTCCCTATCTTCTTCTATCTTTGTACTAGAATTTTCTTTTCTAATATTCTTCAAATATTTTAATATTTTTTCTTTTAAATCTTTAGTTATTTTCTCTTTTACTGTATCTTCTTCATCTCTATAATGTACTATTACATAATCATTAATACAATAATATAAAGACCTAACATTCTCTCCATCAAGTATTATTTTAACTCTATCTTCATCTTGTGCATTCTCAAGCATTCCTAATAATGTAGAAACTTTTCCATCCTTACGTTTATACATTTCATTCTTCTTCTCTGCTTTAATCTTCTCTATTCCAAGGTCAATTCTCAAGCTTACTTCTTCATGTTCATCTCCATATCTAACTATTAAATCAATAATCTTTCTATATGATAAATCAAATCTTTTAGCTAGTTCTACTACTTTTAAATATCTATAATTATCTTCATCTATTACTTGATAAAAATACTTACCCATCTTCTCTTGTATTGAATTATAGTCTCCACCACCAATTATTTCATATAATTCTCTATGTTTTTGACTATCTAACCAAGAATTTAACCATCTACTATATTCTTTCTTGTTTCTTCTACTATTCCATACTTTTTTTGGTAATTTTAATACTTCTAAAGCATACTTACTTATATAAGATGAAAAATTAGCATAACTAACATCTACTACTTCCTTACTAAATTCTTGTAGCTTTTCTGTATCAAAATCTACACTATCAGCATATTCATAACACATCTTATATAAATTATTTCTAAATTCTTCAAAAGTATCTCCCTTACAACTATCATATACAGCCTTTCTTTTAGCAGAACCATTAATCCAGTTAATTACTTTTTGGTCTACTCCTTGTCTATCTTTAAGCATAGTTATATCTTTATACTCTTCTTCACTCATTAATAAATAATCTTTAGCATATGTCTTTATATATCTCCATACTGTTTCATAGCATAAATCAAATAATTCCCCAAATTCTCTAATTTTCTCTCTATCAAAACCTACCATTAAAGCATACTCATAACTAAATTTAAATAACTTATCTCTAAATTCTTGATAAGTACCTCCTCCTAGTTTCTGATAACACATCTCTCTTTTTGGAGAATATCCTTTCCATACTGCAAGTATTGTTAATTGTTTATTCTCGTTATCCATAGTATAATTACTACTTATTAATTTAAAATCATTATTTTCAAGTACTCTAGATGCATATGTTTTAGCATATGTTTTAAAATTTTTATATGGAATACCTATCTCTCTCGCTTTATCACGAACCATATCTATATCAAACCAAACACCCTCGCAATATTCATAACAATATTTCTGTAAGTTAAACATAAATTCTCGGTAGTCAACTCCTCCAAGTTCTTGATATAGTTTATTCATCTCTCTATTATTATTAATAACTGTCTTTAATTCTATTACACTATTAGCATCTACATTCTCTTTTTTTACGGTCTCTAATAACTCATTAAAATTATCTTCACTATGACCAAGCATATACATATAATAATCTTTAGCATATCCAAAAGCCATCTCTTTAGTAATATTATATTTTTTTGCTACCATTTCTAGTTTACTACTATCAAGATTATATTTCATAGTTTCCCAATAACATTCTTGATATATTTTAAGCATAATACTTCCCCCTTAAAACAGTGAATTATTTTAGCACACTTTTGTTCGTATGTCAATACTATCATTTAAAAAGAGTACCTTTAAGTACTCTCCTAGTTTCTAATTATTAGCTAAATATTCTAATAGTTCATCTTGACTAAAAGTATATTCTACTTTCTCTTCCATATCTTTAATCTTATATACTTGACTAGATACTTCATTTTCTCCTATTATCATTACATATTTAATATTTTCTCTCTCTGCATACTCAAAGCATTTACCTATCTTCTTCTTATTCATCTCTATTAGCACTCTATATCCCTTACTTCTAAGTAAAGTAGCTAATTTTAATGTTTCCACTTGAGTATCTAATGGTACTAAATACATATCAATAGAACGTATATCTTTATTACTTTCTTTTAGTATATAAAATATTGGTTCTAATCCAAATGATAATCCACATGCTGGATATGCCATTCCATTATCCATAAAGTTAGTAATTATCTTATCATATCTTCCACCTGCTCCAATAGCACAAGTAAGTCTTTCTAATTTATCATAAAACTCAAATACTATTCCTGTATAAATAGATAGTCCTCTAGCTAAAGTAGGTGTAAATCTACAATCTTCTATTATTCCTAATTCTGATAAGTATTTATTAACTTCAAGTATCTCTAAAACTCCCTCTTTAATAAGTTCATTCTTATCAGATAATTCTTGATAATCTTCTATCTTCTTATCAAATAAATCTAATAACTTATCTATCTTCTCATCAGATATTTCTATTTCTCTTAGCATATCTCTAAGTTCTTCATGACTAACTTTTTCCATCTTATCAATAATTCCAATAACAGAGTCACATTTCTCATCTTCAATTCCTGATAATTTAATTAGTCCACTCATTAACTTTCTATTATTATATTTAACATATACATCTATTCCTAATTCATGATAAGTATTTATTGCCATACATATTTGTTCTGCTTCAATATAACGATTATCTATTCCTACACAGTCTATATCGCATTGATAAAATTCTCTACTTCTACCTGTTTTAACTGGTCCATTACGAAATACTTTTCCTATTTCATATCTTCTAAAAGGCAAACTAAGTCCTTTATTAAGTCCTACTACTTTACAAAAAGGTACTGTTAAATCAAATCTAAGTCCTAAATCTCTTTCCCCTTGATCAGTTAAACGATATATCTCGCTAAGAATTTCTGCATCATCCTGATATTTATAGCTAAGT
The DNA here is from genome assembly GCA_934101175.1 of uncultured Bacilli bacterium. Lineage (GTDB taxonomy): Bacteria > Bacillota_I > Bacilli_A > RF39 > UBA660 > RUG705. The sequence continues at coordinate 8,104 of CAKOQC010000014.1, read as the reverse complement.
AAATCATAGTTATTTAATATTGGAGTTTCAAGTGGCAAATATCCATATCTTTCAAAATTTTCTCTAAGTGTATCTGTAATCATATTTCTAATTTTCATATCTTTAGGCATATAATCAAAAGTACCCTTAACATTCATAAGTTTCATATATATATTCCTTCTTCCTACAAGTTATTATATCATAACTTTACCTAAAAACACAAAGGTATTTCTATCTTTGTATTTTATTTTCTAAAAAGTTAATTTTAATAGCTCCTATTCCACCATCTATATCAATTTCATTAACTCCATTACCATATGTTCCACTAGTAACTTCTTTATTTATATAAGTAATTTTTCCTATTCCTTTATCTACTTTAATTTGATAATCTTCTTCACCATCATATAGATTTAAATTTAATGCTCCTACTCCAGCATCTATTTCACTATCTCCAGTTATTCTAGCATTAATAGTAACTTTTCCAGCTCCCATATCAAAGTCCATTTGATTAATTTCACTATCAGTAATTGTCAACTCTCCAGCTCCTGAAGAAATTTTTCCAGCTACCGTAACAAACATCTTCTTTATATTAACTCTTCCAGCTCCAAGGTCTAAATCAATCTTTCTAGTATTTATTTCTTCTATATCTATTTTTCCTGCTCCATTATCTATTTTTACTATATCAAACAAATAATCTTCTGGAACATAAATTATTAAATCTCCTCCATAAATTCCTTTAAAATTATGACTTCTCTCTTTTATATATAATATATCATTATCTTGTCTAGCCTCTATATATTCATTACTACTTTCTGCTCTAAAAGTATCTCCTCTTTTAACAGTTATATTTACCATTCCAACATCTACATTAAGTATTTTAGCATCACTTATCTTTGATATTTCTTTAATTTCTAGGTTACTATCTTCTTTATCATTACTTCCTATTTCAAATATTCTTCCTATTGAAGATATTCCCATAACAATTCCTGAAATAATACTAACAGCTAGAAATATAGCTAAAGCCATAGCTAAATACTTAATCGTCTTCATTGCGTTTGTCATCTATTGTAACTCCTCCAAACATACAAGTAGCATTAATATATATTGTTTTATCACTATCGGTATTTTTATGTCTTCTATCATCACTTACTCCTCCAAATATTGGTGTTGAAGTAACCTTTACTCGTACATCTTCAGGAACATATATTGTTATTCCCCCAAAAATACTACTAGCATTTACTAAAGCATTATCTTTAATAATAGTTTTTCTTAAATCACATTTAATTCCACCAAATATGGCATTAAGAGAGCATCCTGTAAATTTTTCTTTTGTAAAGTCTAAATCTTGTCCTCCAAAAAAAGCACCATATTCATTATCTTTATCTATATTAATTTTCTTTATTTCTTTTCTAACTTTACTACTAAGTGAATCTTTAAAGATAATAGATAATCCTACTATTATTAAGATTATTGGTAACATTAACTTCCATAATAAATCAAAATTTATAATATCCTGACATCCTAGTAATAGAAAAACTCCAATAATTATTCCTATTATACTTCCAGTCTTATCTTCATCATTAAAAAGTCCAATAAAACAAGGTATTATTATAAATAATGTCCACCATCCTGAAAAGAATATATCTATATTAGTTATATCAAGTGCATTAAGTCCTACTATAACTCCTATTAATATTAACAAAAATCCCCATATCATATTACTAAATTTCATTACTCTTACTCCTTATCATAAAACTATTTTCTTATTTTTCTTTTAGTTTTAAATCTCTTATCTAGTTCACTAACTGATAATTCTTTATCCATATCTTTATCTAATACTATTCTTCTTCTAGATATATTATATCTATCTTCATCTATATCCCCTCTTCTATAGTTTACTATATCTCCTAAAGAGGTAACTTTTCTCATATATTCTGTCTTTATTTTATTATCTATTATTAAAGTACCTATCCATTCACCTTCATAATTTAATAATAAATCTAGTTTATCATATTCCCTATCATCTACAATTCTATATCTTGTTAAAATTAAAGACTTATCCCATTTATTAAGTTTAAATATATAATAGTAATCATTCTCCATTGAATGTATTATTCCTTCTAAAGTTCTATCTTTTTTATCAAGATTCTCCTCATTTATTTTAATAACTTCTCTTATTCTTTTTAAAAATTCTCCTGGACAACCATCTAGAAATTCTAATATTTTACTTCTTACTTTTTTATCAGCTTGTAACATATCAAAAAGCATTATATCGTATTCTTTACTAAATAACATTATTTTTCCTCCCTTATAATTATATGTTATTTTTGCACTACTTTAAAAAGATTTTACTACTAAACAAATAAGTCTAATATATCTATCTTTCACCTCCATAAATTATTTATTTCTTACATTTTCACTTTATCACATAATATCTTATTTGTCAACTTATTTCATACATTTGTTTGTATTTAATACACAAAATAGTAAGTGCCATATAAACACTTACTATTTCTAGGTATATTAATTTTATCTATAATTTCTAATAACAACAACACCTGATCCACCTATTCCGCCGGAGCCGCCGCCGCCGCCACCAGTATTTGGTGTAGCTATTTTTCCAAGATTACTGCCACCACCTAATCCACCAGTTCCATTCATACCAGCTCCGCCACCAGAGTATAAGCAATCTGTCCAAGTACTGCTACTACATGCACAATTTGTAGAACCACTTACTTGTTCTCCAAATTCACAGGTAGTCGTTCCTTGACCTGCACTAGTGGTAGATCCACCATTTCCACCATTTGTGCCACCGCTTGAATCACTATCACCACCACCAGAACCGCCAGCTCCACCAGCAGCACCACCACCGCTTCCGCAATAGCTTGCAGCAATTCCACCTTTTCCTCCAGCAGCAGATTGACTAAAGGCAGTCGTAGTTTCACCAGTTCCAGAAGCAGTAGATGCACCAGCACCAATTACTATAGGATACGAAGTGCCTTGTGTTATACTAATGCTCTTTTTAGTAAGTGTATAACCGCCTCCACCTCCTGTTGTATAACATGAACTAGAACCAGCTCCACCGCCACCTACCAAGAAGGCATCTATATTTATATTTTTTGTCGTAGTTAATGTTCCAGATGTTAAAAACTTAATTTTCCAATTGTTATTACCTTCATTTACTGCTTCACAATTTCCTGTATAATTTATACTATAAGGTGAAGTGCCGTTGGAAATATTAGAACATTTATATGATACTGCAATACTTTCACCATGTCTTTCACTATTACGTAATATTACAATTCCTGATCCACCAGCACCTCCTGTTTGAGATGAATTCTGTCTTACGCCGCCTCCACCTCCGCCGGTATTGGCAGTTCCATTAACTGTTGCAGCTCCACCGCCGCCTAATCCACCTGAACCTTGATTTGAACCATTACTATTGCCGCCGCCGCCGCCTCCGCCAGAATATAAGCAATTAGTCCAAGTAGCAACATTAGGACAATAGCATCCTATTGCTCCATCAACTACAGTTTCTTCACCAAATTCACACGTAGTTCCTGCTTCTCCGTTTGGCCCAGCTTTATCTTTTTGACCATATGCACTACCATCACTACCGCCATTACTTGCACCATCATCTCCATCATATCCATAGTTATTTATAGTAGCACCGCCACCACTTCCACCATTTCCACCATACCAGCCAAAATAGTAACTCACACCATGTCCACAATATCCGCCAGCTGCTACATATGTACCATTAAATGATGATTCAGTACCATCAGTACATTTAACAGACGACCAGTTACCCGCTGTTCCTCCAGAACCTATTGTAATACTATAAGTAGTATTTGCAGTTATTGCAACTTCTTTTTCTGTTTTTGTATATCCGCCTCCACCACCAGACGATTCGCCGCCTCCGCCTCCTCCTACTAAGAAGATGTCTACTGAAGCCGCTTGACTAAATGTTAAATCACCAGATGTTAAAAATTTTATTCTCCAGTTTTCATTACCATCACCTATTACTTTACAATTTCCAGTATAAGTTATATATGGATTACTTCCTACTGATTTGTTAGCACATTTATAATTTGATGATAATAATGAATATGTTAATTCAATTTTATCTATATTTATTGTCTTATTTATTATTAAATAATTACCTGCTTTATCTGTAATTTTAGCACATACATTATAAGTACCTGATGATGATAAATTAAATGCATATTTTGCATTACTACTAGTTGTATACCCAGAAGTAGGACAACTACTAGCTGTTGTTATTAAATATCCATAATTTCTTATTCCGCTACCTACATCACTAGCAGATATTGTAGCAATAACGGTATTATTTTCAGTAGTTAAATCAATTGTTCCTGTAGGTTTAGTATTATCTACATAGAATGGGCTTGATATCTTTTTCGTACATTTTCCATTGACATCACAAGCTTGTGCTATCAAGTAATATTTTCCGGTTGCAGAATTTAGTGAATATGAATTACCTGATATAAATTCTACTGAAGGAGAAACATTATTAGATAAAGAATATATATATTTAAGTGTTGACGAATTTAAATCATTACTCCCTTTGCTTACATTAATTGTACTAGTAATATTTCCTTTTACATAACTACTATTACCATCAGGACTAAATGTTATTACTGGACTAGTACTTGCAATCCAATGAGCATATATCGTTTGGTTAGCTGTAACAGTTACACTTGTTGATGAAGTAATTTTCGTTCCATCAGTAGCTGCCGTGTACCAACCATCAAAACTATATCCATCTCTTACTGGTGTACATAATGTTCCATAAGTACCACCTTTTACTATCGACTTAGAATAACAACCTGAACCACCATTATTATTGTATGTTAAGACTAATGAAGTGACATTCGTAGTTATTGTAGCTGTTATTCTCGCGGCTCCATTGCCACTTTTAGCATAATTAGCAGTGGGTGTTGATGATACTTTAGTAGTAGTATTTGTCTTAGTAGCAGTAGCTGTAGATGTTGTACAATTATAACAATACATAGCCTTATTAGTCAATGATGAGTTTCCAATATATCCAGAACCGCCTCCGCCACCGGTATTACCATTAGAAGATGTTTCCCCGTAAGAAGCTCCGCCGCCATAGTATCCTCCGCCACCAGCTGAACCCCATGATGCAGATGGTGTACCACCTTTTCCAAAACTACCAAATATTGTACTAGTTGTTTCAGAAGAACCTTTATATTTTCCGCCGGCAGTCTGCGTACCTCCAAGACCTTGCTTACCATTAGAAGCTGCTGTTGTAGAATCAGTACCTTTAATTCCACCACCTTCTCCGCCAATACTTGTATAATCGGTACTATATGTATGTACATATCCACCACCGCCTCCGCCAGCAACAATTAATATGTTACTAGTTTTTGAAGATAGTGTTGATAAAAGTCCACTAACTGTAGCTATATGCGTTGCTCCGCCACCTGAAGCATGATAATGATCTGAGCCATTAGTTTGTGTAATTGCTCCACCACCATTATAACCGCCAGCAAATGTAGAACTAGAAGCGCCACCTTTACCAGCTCCGCCTACATTTATATAAAGTTTTTGACCCTTAGTCAAAGAAATTGATCCTACTGAGTATCCTCCATATCCTCCTCTATATGTTTTAGAAGAATATGTTGTAGAACCACCTTGTGCACCCCATACTTCTAATTTGTAAGTTCCAGTATCTGGTACTGTATATGTTTGTTCACCAGCTGTCGTATATTGCTGATTAACATTAGTATAACTATATTTAACTCCGGCTGAGGATAAATAAGCAATATTGCCAGCTTTATCAGTTAATTTTATACATCCATAATATGTTGTACCATTCGTATAACTTCCGGTATAATCCTTTGATACCCCAGTTTGATTTGTATATGTAGCAGCACTACAGTTACTATTTGTAGTTAAGGCAAATCCATATGTTCCAGTTAATCCTGAGCCAGCATCACCTTGATTAGATAATTTTAAAGTAAACTTACCGCTAGCAATCGATAATGAGGCTGTTCCATATGGTAAAACATTATCTTTCCATTTAGCATAAAATGTTTGATTGTAATTTGCTGATACTATTGAAGTATCTGTTATTTTAGTACCTGTTCCTTTTTCTCCAGTATACCAACCATCAAAAGTAAATCCAGCTCTTTTAGGTATAGGTAATGCTCCATAAGCACTATTATATGTTACTTTCTTAGTATCATTCTTAGTAATATTAACCTTCATTTTATAATTAGTAAATGTTTGGCTAGCTGGTGTAGTTGCCCACATCCAATACCTAAATCCAGATCCATCAGTACCTGCTAAATCGCTTGCTGTTAATGTATTAGATTTACTTCCACTAGTAGGATATGCTGCACTAAAATAGTTTCTTGTTGCTAAATTACCTGTTCCAGCAGAATTAGCTACATCTGCTACAAATGAGGCTGAACCTGTTCCAGTATATGCATAAGTACCCGATATATAATTAAGGGTCATCGTATACTTATCACCTGATGTAAGATCTAATCCCGTAAAATTTGTTAATAAAGTTGAAGTATTAGTAGGTGTTCCATTTATAGTCAAATATGAATTATCGTAATCATATGTAAATGTTAGTCCATTTAATGTCCTACTGGTTGTACTAAACATATTACCATTAAAACTAATAGTATATGTATTGGCAGTCCACTTGGCATATAGTGTTGTATCTTTTGTAATAGTTACCGTATCACCAGAATTTACCTTTGTACCAGTTCCTTTTTCTCCAGTGTACCAGCCATTGAAAATAAATCCTACTCTTTTAGGTGTTGGTAATGTTCCATAAGTATTTCCATATGTTACATTGGCTGTTTCACTCTTAGTTAAATTGACTTTTACTTTATAGTTAGTAAATGTCCAATCAGCTGGTGTAGCAAACCAAAGCCATAATCTAAAGCCTGCACCTTCTGATGCTCCTGCTGAGTTAATAGTTAATGTTCTAGTTGCACTACCTGATGTTATATAACTACTACTAATATAGTTTCTTGTGGATGCATTGGCTAATGATGTAGTTTCTACATCTACACCAGTACTACCACTACCAGTTCCACTATTTGTTACTGTTCCTGATACATAACTTAAAGTTAAATTATATTTATCATTTTCAGTAAATGTAAGCCCTGAAATATGATTTAGATTGTATCCTGTTGTAGTAGGTGTTCCATTTATAGTTAAATATGAATTTGTAGAATCATAAGTTATTGTTAATCCATTTACTGTTCTAGTCGTAGTACTATACATATTACCATCAAAATTTACTTTATATGTATTAACTGTCCATTTAGCATATAATGTTTGATCAGAAGTTATAGATACTTTATCAGTTGAAGTTACTTTTGTACCAGTACCATTTTCTCCAGTATACCATCCATCAAAGGTATATCCTGTTCTCGTAGGTGTTGGCAATGTTCCATAAGTGCTATTGTATGTTACATTTGTAGTATCATTTTTAGTAAATTCAACTTTAATCTTATAATTAGTAAATGTCCAATCAGCTGGTGTTGCAAACCATAAATAATATCTTAATCCTGATCCTTCTGATGCTCCAGATGAATTTATAGTCAATGTATTTGTAGTACTACCACTAGTAATATGTCTTAAGACAGTATAATTTCTTGTAGATACATTATCACCAGATGATTTCTTTACATTAACTCCGATAGTGCTATCAGTATCATTCGCTTTGGCAAAACTTCCAGATATATAAGTAGATTTATATGTATATGTATCACCTTCAGTAAATGACAATCCAGTTAAATCTGGAAATTCAAACCAATTGGTTGTGGGTGTTCCGTTTATTGTTAAATAAGATGTTTCATAATCATAGGTTATTGTCAATCCATTTATTGTTTTAGTATAAGCACTAAATATATTACTATTAAAGTTAATTTTATAAGTATTGGCTGTCCACTTAGCATATAGTACTAATTCTCCTGTTTGACTACCATCTATCTTAGTAATTGTATTTCCACTACCATCTTGTGCTAAGTACCAACCAACAAATGTATAGCCTGTCTTAGTAGGATTAACTAATGTTGTAGTACTTCCTGTGGTGTATGTAAGTGGATAATTATCT
>CAKOQC010000013.1:0-17861 GCA_934101175.1 uncultured Bacilli bacterium | reverse complement strand
CAACTTTGCAAACCCTTATAAAATCTAGTAAAAATTGATTTTTAAATTTATAAATTAAGTCAGTGGCTAATTAGGTACGAACCGAATGCTCTAGCCAACTGAGCTATCTCGCCATTTCTCACAAGCATTATTAATATACCATAATTTTTTATGTTTGACAATACTTATGAGAAAATTTTGTCATTTTTTTGTAAACTATATATATTTTTTATTCGTGTGTAATATTTTTCTCATGCAAAGAGATAAAACCACTTTTATTTTTATAAAAATGGTTTTAGTAATTCAATGTTTGATTCACCAAATTTTTTTAAATCTTTGGCTAACTTTAGAATTGATTTATCAGCATCATCTTTGTATTTATCTATTTTTTTGTCTATTTCAATATTCCCCATTGTAAAACCTCTAATTAAAATATCTGCTATTTTGGCATCACTATTATCTTTTAATAATTCAATATTCATAGTAATGGATGCACTTAACTCTGCTAACATATTACTAGATTTTGGTTCTATTTTATTCTTTTTAAGAAGAGATTTACTTTTCTTTAAAAAATTCTCATAACCTTTTAATTCACCTTCAACAACGTTTTTAATTTTGTTATCTTTACTATTTAATAAGTTAATTAATTTAGTAGTAGATTTTACTCCCATATCTGCATTTTTGTAAATGTATAATAATAATTCACTATTTTCATTCATAATATCACCAATAGTATTATGAGTAGTTTTAATTTATTTATACTAAAAAGAAGTTCTAAATATTAAAACTTCCATTTTTAAATATTTCAATTTCTACATTATCATAAGTAGTAGCAGTAATAGATAAATCTTTTGTACCAATCATAATATCAACGTGATTTTTGGATTTATTATAGCCAACTTTTTCTAATTCTTCTTCTGACATTGTTGATGAGTTTTTAATACATTCTTTAAATCCATTACCTAACGCTATGTGACATGCAGCATTTTCATCAAATAATGTCTCATAGAATACGATATTTGAATTAGATATTTTTGAATTATAATCTACTAAGGCAGCTTCTCCTAGCATTGAAGATTCATCATCAAATTTAATAATATTTTCTAACTCTTCTAATCCACTGCTAGCAGAATAATCAGTAACACGTCCATTTTTAAAGGTTAATTTTATATTATTTATGACTATTCCTGAATGAATAAGTGGTTTTGAGCAATATACTACACCATTTGTTTTAAATTTGTTAGGAGTAGTAAATACTTCTTCAGTGGGAATGTTTACTATTAAGTTATCACTTTTAATATCACTAGCTCCACCACACCAGATATTATTTTGAGATAATTCTATTGTTAAATTTGTGCCAAGACTATTTTTATAGTGTAAAGTTTTAATATTTAGATTAGTTAATTTTTGACAAAACTTCTTGTTTTGAGCCATTTTATTAGTCCAAGCTTGGCATGGATCATTATCGTTAATCATACAGATATCAAAGATAACATTCCATAATTTTTCTTTAGCATTTGAGTCATCTTTAAAAATAATATTTCCCCACTCTTCTGTGGCTACAGCTGCTATACACCATGACACTTCATTATTTTCTTGCAAATGACGATATAAACTTCTTGTATGTAATGATTGATATGAGGCTATTTTTAGTTTTTCTGATGAAATGTCATGCATAATATTAGTTGAGGATACTAGAAATAAGAAAGCGGCATCTTTCTTGGCATATTCATCGTGAATACTTTTATTCCAAAAGCGACTATTTTTAATTTGTGAATCGTCAAAATATTTCATCTCAATATGTTTTAATGTATCATCATACCAATCATAGTAAATGTCTCTTACACCTAACTCACATGCTACTTCTGTTAATATTCTTATAAAATCAAGGGATTCAAGAGGAGTATTAATTACTAATGGTTGATTTTCCTTTATACATAATCCTTTTTTTAATAATAAATTAGCATATTTATAATATTGTTCTTTCATATGTTACTCCTTTTATGTTAATTATATGTTTATCTTTATTTTTAATATAATAGAGTTTTAATTTAAATTCTTAAGTTTTCTATCTAAATATTTATTTATTTCTTCTTGTATGTCTTGATCAGTTATATTATTGTTTATTAATGATACTACTTCTTCATTTTTAGTATTATCTTCAGTATATAGATTCATTTCTTTTAAAATTGGTGCTATTTCATTAGTTAAATTAGGATAAAATTTTACTAGAGTATCATAGGCATTAAATGGCTTATCATCTTTAGTGTATCTAGCTGATTCCCAATCAATAATCATCTCAATATAATCTGCTTTAGTATAGGCATTTCCTTCATTATAATGATGAGTATTATGTAATCGATGTATTTTTTTTATATCCTCAAAGGGAACTCCTATTAAATTCATGACTACTTTATCCATATCATGATCTTTTTGTCTTTCATACAATTCATTTTTGTAATCATCAGGGCAATAAATGTCTATTATAGCTTTGATTGCTCTTCGATGTAATAAAGTATATTTTATTTGATCTTTTTTACTCATATTATTCACTCTCCAATATTAATCATATTATTATTTATAATTATTGTCAATTATTATTTAAGACCATAATAATTTTTTCTTGCATATTTTTACCCAAGGTATCTAATTCATAAAACTTTTCATGTGGTATAAAACCTACTTTTTTATAACAATTAATTGCACGATGGTTTCTTGTTTCTGGGCCATTACGAAAATATTTTTTGATAAGGATAATTCTTGTATTAGCAATTTTATTACATATGTACCAATGCCTAAATTATAGTATTTGCTATTCCCTATAAAAATGTCTATTTCGTAACCATTCTTTGTAAGGTGATACTTGCTTTTGTCCTCTTGTGTTAATTTAGTATATTGTATTATTCCTATTGGTATATTTTTATATTCAATCATATAAACAGGTGTTATGCTTTCTTGAGTAGTTCTTGGTTGATATTTTCTTACTATTTCTTCATAGCTTAAACTTCTTTGTTCAAAGTAAGTATATACTTCTTTAGATTGATACCAGGTGTATAAGTATTGATAATCACTTTTTATGTCTTTTAATAATCTTAGGTTTATGTCTTTATAATTAATTTTGTTCATATTATTTCTCCAATAATGAAAAGACAATACCGATGTTGTTGGCATTGTCTTTGTTAATTAAACTAATTCTAAGATAACTGTTAGGGCGTTATCTCCTTTTCTTTCTTTATATTTAACGATTCTTGTGTAACCGCCATTTCTTTCTTTATAACGTGGAGCTAATTCGTTGAATACTTTTGATACGCATGCTTCATCATTATGTAAGAAAGCTAAGGCTAATCTACGAGATACTAAAGATCCATTTTTACCATATGTTACCATTTTGTCAAAGCATTTTCTTACTTCTTTTGCTCTTGTTTCTGTAGTGATAATTCTTTCATTTTCAATAAGTTGCTTTGTTAATGTTGCTAACATACTTCTTCTGTGTTTGTTATCTCTTCCTAATTTTCTGTATGCCATAATACTACGTTCCTCCTTTTTTAGTCTTCAGATCTGAAATTTAGTCCCATGTCTTTAACTTTATCCATAACTTCTTTTAAAGATTTCTTTCCTAAATTTCTAATCTTCATCATTTCATTTTCACTTTTATCAACTAAATTCTTAAGTGTTAAAATTCCAGCTCTCTTTAAGCAGTTGTATGCTCTTACTGATAAGTCTAAATCATCGATTGAAGTTTCTAATATTTTGATGTTAGGATCTTCAACTTTAGCAATCATAAGACCTGTTTCGTCAGCAATTTCATTTAAGTCTGCTAAGATTTCAAAGTGTTCGATTAAGATTCTACTACCTAGAGCAATTGCTTGTTCTGGAGTAATTGAACCGTTTGTCCATACTTCCAAAATTAATTTATCATAATGATCGTTTTGGCCTACTCTAGCAGGTTCTACTTCATAATTAATTCTTTCAATTGGGGCGTATGAACTATCAATAGCGATAACGTTCATTTTATTTTTTTCAAATAATTTTTTATTTTCTTCAGCTCTTACATATCCTCTTCCAGTTGAAATAGTCATTTCAATATTGATACTACCACCTTCAGCTAGATTACAAATAACTAAGTCTGGATTGAAAATTTCAATATCAGCGTCTTTTTCAATATCACCAGCAGTTACTGGTCCAGCAACGTTTTTGCTAAGTCTTAAAACTTTACTATAATCATCAGAATGATTTTTTAAAACTATACTTTTAATGTTTAAAACAATAGCAGTTACGTCTTCAATTACGCCATCCATTTTTTGAAATTCATGAGCTACACCATCTATTTTGATACTTGTGATGGCATCTCCAGGTAAACTTGATAACATTACTCTTCTTAGAGCATTTCCAAGTGTTGTACCAAATCCTCTTTCTAATGGTTCGATTTCAAACTTTCCATAAAAATTATCTCTTACATATTCTTTTACTTTATATTCTGGTTTTTCAAATTTTAACATTTAACACACTCCCTTTCTTTTATCCACGACGTTTTTTTGGTGGACGACATCCGTTATGTGGAATTGGTGTTACGTCGGTAATTGATTTAACTTCTAAGCCAGCTGTTGCTAATGATCTTACGGCAGATTCTCTTCCAGCACCTAATCCTTTAACAAATACATCTACTGTTTTCATTCCTGAATCAGCGGCAGCTTTTCCAGCCTTTTCAGCAGCCATACCAGCAGCAAATGGGGTAGATTTTTTACTACCTTTTATTCCCATTGTTCCAGCAGAAGCCCAACTAATTGTATTTCCTTCAACGTCAGTTATAGTGATAACTGTGTTATTGAAAGTTGTATGAATATGAACTTCACCATGTGGAACGTTCTTCTTAACTTTACGTTTTCTAGCATTATATGTTTTTCCCATATAAATATCCTCCTTTTTAATAATTTAAGCTTAATTAAGCTTTCTTCTTATTAGCTACTACTTTTCCTCTACCTTTACGAGTTCTAGCATTTCTGTTAGTTCTTTGTCCTCTTACAGGTAAATTCTTTTTGTGTCTAGTTCCTTGATAAGAATTGATTTCCATCTTAGTTTTGATGTTCATGTTAACTTCTCTTCTTAAGTCACCTTCAACTGTATGATTATCAATTTCTTTTCTGATGCTTGCTAATTCTTCTTCTGTTAAATCTTTAGCTTTTTTGTTTAAGTCAACATTTGCAGCAGTTAAGATTTGTTTTGATAATTTTCTACCTATACCATAAATATAAGTTAAAGAAATTTCAATTCTTTTATCATTTGGTATATCTATACCTTTAATTCTTGCCATTTTAGTTCCTCCTATTATTAACCTTGTTTTTGTTTGTGTTTTGGATTTTCACAAATAACCATTACTTTTCCTTTACGTTTAATTACTTTACATTTTTCACATATAGGTTTAACTGAAGCTCTAACTTTCATTATAATTCCTCCTATTTTTTACTTTTTTGTAAAAGTTCATTAATATATTTATGCAATATATTAATTATTTTTTATTATATACTATGCGCCCATGTGTTAGATCGTATGGTGATAATTCTACAACAACAGTATCACCTGGTAGAATACGTATATTGTTTACGCGCATTTTACCAGAAACATGGGCTTCTACTATGTGTCCACCTTCAAGTTCAACTTTAAAGAAACCTCCCTTGATTAAGTCAATGACTTTGCCTTGGGCTTCAATAATATTGTTCTTACTCAAAATTATCATCTCCTGTTAGTATACGATAACCATCTTTTGTTACTACTACTGAATGTTCAAAGTGAGCTGATGGTTTACCGTCTCTGGTAATTATTGTCCAATCGTCATCCAAAATGTAAATTTTATGTGTACCTAAATTTAACATTGGCTCTACAGCGATTGTCATACCTTCTTTTAGAACTGGGCCTGTACCTTTTTTTCCATAGTTAGGAACATCTGGTTCTTCGTGTAAGTGATTTCCTACACCATGGCCTACTAGTTCTCTTACTACTCCAAGTTTATGTTCATTCGCATATGTTTCAATGGCATTAGATATGTCTCCAATATGGTTACCTGGTTTTATCTGTTTTAGTCCTTCAAATAAAGCTTTTTCGGTATGTTCTAATAAATATTCCTTTTCTTTTGAGACACTGCCTACTTTGTAAGACCAAGCAGAATCTCCATGATAACCTTTATAATTGGCTCCAATATCGATACCTATGATATCACCATTTTTAAGTTTCCTATTTGAGGGAATTCCATGCACTACTTCTTCATTAATTGAAGTACAGATACTAGCAGGAAAACCTTCATAATTTAAAAATGATGGTGTTGCATCTTGACTGATTATAAAGTCATATGCTAATTTATCTAATTCTTTGGTAGTTATTCCTGGTTTTACGTATGGCTCTAAATATTTATGAGTTCTATATACGATATTACCAGCTTTTCTCATTAACGATATTTCATAATCTGATTTAATACTAATCATTTAATACCCTCTTCACTTCTTCAAATATTGCATTGGCACTTTTTGTTCCAACATCTATCTTATGAAGTATATTTAAATTATCGTAGTAATCAATTAATTCTTTAGTACTATTAATGTATGTGTCAAAACGATGAAGGAATACTTCTTCAGTATCATCTGTTCTAGTTTTTAATTCTTTATGACATCTATCACAGATACCTTCTTGTTTGGGTTTTAACTCTTCTACTAAAAGATTATATGATGAACCACAATTTGGACAAATAATTCTACTGATGGTTCTTTTAAGGGCTAAGTCCTTATCTATATCGAAGAAAATTACTATTCCTTTATCATAATTTAATTCTTTTAATAAATTTTGATATGTTTGAGCTTGTTTAATATTTCTAGGATAACCATCTAAGATGTAACCATTTTGACAGTCTGGTTCTTGAATTCTATTTTTTAGAAGTGAAGTTATTACTTCATCTGAAACAAGATTACCTTGTTCCATATCTTCTTTGATAGAATTTCCTAATTCTGTTCCTTTAGCGATTTCTTCTCTTAAAAGATCACCGGTAGATATATGAGGAATATTATATGATTCACTCACAAGTTTTGATTGTGTGCCTTTGCCTGCTGCTGGCGGAGCTATAAATATAATATTCTTCATTTTATCTGCCACCTTTATAATTTCTATTTAATAAGCTACTTTCTAATTGATTGTATGTTTCTAAAGCAACTCCAATAACAATTAGAATGCTTGTACCTCCAAGTGATACACTTGATGGTAATCCAGTATCAATAAAGCTACTGAATACTATTGGTAGTCCTGCTATTACGGCGATAGATAAAGCACCTATAAAAGTTATTCTACCAATAACAGTACTAATATATTCTTTTGTTTCTTTTCCTGGTCTTACTCCTGGAATATAGCCACCTTGTTTATTAAGGTTTTTAGCTAATTCATCAGGATTAATTTGTAAGAATGTATAGAAATAACAGAATAAAATTATTATTATCATGTAAGCAGTGAAGCCTACTGGAGTATTATAATTTACATATTTTGTAACAAATACAGCAAATGATGATTCACTATCCATAAGTCCAGCAATAAATGATGGAATTGTAAAAATTACTGATGCAAAGATTACTGGCATTACTGATGCACTATTCAATTTGAATGGAATATAGTTTTGTCTTGCACCATATGCTGATGATGTTTGATTTGCATATTGAATTGGGATTCTTCTTTCTGATTTTTCTATGTATACAATACCTACTATTATAGCTATATATACTAATACGAATACAGCGAAAGAAATTATTCCTAAGAATAAGGAATCATTACCTAATACTAATGATTGGAATGTTTCAATGAACATATTTGGAATACTTGAAATGATACCAGCCATTATTAATAATGATATACCATTGCCTATTCCTTTTTGTGTCATTTGATCTCCTAACCATAGTAAGAAAGCTGTGCCACCTGTCAAGATAATAGCTATTTTTAGGAAGTCTAGTGCTGTACCATTTGGTACGAATGCGAAGGCCATAGCGAATCCTTGAAGGAAGGCTATTCCTAATCCTAGATATCTATTTATTTGATTGATTTTTTGTCTACCGGTAGCTCCTTGTTCTTTTAATTCAGTAAAATATGGAATAATGTCCATTTGTAAAATTCCTGTGATGATGGAAGCGGAAATATATGGCATAACTCCTAATGAGAAGATAGAAAATCTTTCTAATGCTCCTCCGGAAATAGCATCATATAATTCCCACAATCCTAATCCTGAAACAGCGCCTTGTGTTCCTGGTACAGGGATAGTTTTACCTACTATGAATACAAATAAACATGCTAATGTAAATAATACTCTTTTTCTTATATCTTTGTTTTTTTTGTGAAATAACAATTTAAGTGTTTTAAACATATTAAATCACCTCGATTGTTCCACCAACATTTTCTATTTTTGTTTTAGCAGCAGATGAGAACTTGTTAGCTTTAACAGTTAATTTTTTAGTTAATTTTCCATTACCTAAAACTTTAATCCCATCTAATTCTTTTTTTACTAATCCTGCTTCAATTAGTAATTCTTTAGTTACTACTGTTCCTTCAGCAAATTTTTCTAGGTCAGATACATTTACTGTTGCATAGTTTGTTCTAAAGTTATAATTGTTGAATCCTCTTTTTGATAATCTTCTGTATAATGGTAATTGTCCACCTTCAAATCCTGGTCTTACGCCACCACCACTTCTTGCGTTTTGTCCTTTGTGTCCTTTACCACTTGTTTTTCCGTTTCCAGAACCTGGTCCACGACCAATTCTTTTACGATCTTTTGTTAATGTTTCTAATTCATGTAATTTCATTAGTTCATTATCTCCTCAACTGTTTTTCCTCTTAAAGCTGCAACGTGTGATGGTGATTTTTGCATCTTTAGAGCATTTAATGTAGCTCTAGCCATATTTACTTTTGTACTAGAACCTAAGCTCTTAGATAATACATCTTTAACTCCTGCTAATTCTAGAACGTCTCTAACTGGTCCTCCAGCTTTAACTCCAGTACCTTCTTTAGCAGGTTTTAGCATTACTCTAACTGCTCCTTCTTTTACAATTACTTCATGAGAGATTGTACGATTATCAATTAATTCAACATTTATTAGATTTTTAGATGCTTGTTGTGTTGCTTTCTTAACTGCATCTGGCATTTCTTTGGCTTTTCCTAATCCAATACCAACTTTGCCTTTTCTATTACCAACTACAACTGTAGCGGCGAAACGAAATTGACGACCACCTTTTACTACTTTAGTAACACGATTGATGAAAATAACTTTTTCTTCTAAATCACTTTTTGGTTTGTCAAAAGTTCTTTTAGGTTTTCTTTTGTTATTATTCTTTGAATCGTTGTTTCTAGCAGGTTTTACACTTTTTTCTTGTGGCTTTTTAATTTCTTCGTTCATAAGTTTTCCTCCTTATTAGAATTCTAATCCATTTTCACGTGCGGCTTCAGCTAAAGCTTTTACACGTCCATGATATAGGTATCCACCTCTATCGAATACTACTTTTTCAATTTTTTCTTTCTTTGCTCTTTTTGCGATTTCTGCACCGATAAGTTTTGCAGCTTCAACGTTTCCACCATTTTTAATATTTAATTCTTTTTCTCTTGTAGATGCGCTTACTAGTGTTACTCCTTTTTCGTCATCGATGATTTGAGCTGTAATATTTGCGTTTGATCTGAAGACATTTAATCTTGGTCTTTCAGCTGTTCCTGATAAAGTTTTTCTGATTCTTTTATGTCTTTCAACACGCATTTCATTTCTTGAAACTTTTTTTATCATAAATACTCACTCCTCTAATTATTTAGATGCTTTCTTTCCTTCTTTATGACGAACATGTTCACCTTTATAACGGATTCCTTTTCCTTTATATGGTTCAGGTTGTCTTACTTTACGGATATTAGCAGCAAATTCACCTACTACTATTTTATCAGCTCCAGATACTTCGATTTCAGTAGCACTAATTGCATTTACTGATAATCCTTCAGGAATTTCTAGTTTTACTGGGTGTGAATATCCAGCTTGAATTGTTAATGTGTTACCACTAACAGCAAATCTGTAACCTACACCAATTATTTCTAATCCCTTTTTGTAACCTTCACTTACACCAATTATCATATTATTGATATTAGCATTAGTAGTTCCGTGCATTTGATTTGTAAATTTATCTTCTTTTAATTTTTCTACAGTTAAATTATTACCATCGATATTAACTTTTAATGTTTTGATAACATCTAATTTAAGTTCTCCCTTAGGTCCTTTAACGTTAACTGTATTTCCATTAACTTCAACATTAACATTTTCAGGTATAGTTAATACTCTTTTTCCAATTCTACTCATAACTATTCTCCTTACCAAATATATGCAATTACTTCGCCACCAACATTATTTTTACGAGCTAACTTATCAGTCATAACTCCTTTTGGTGTAGATATGATAGCAATTCCTAAACCGTTTAGTACATAAGGTATATCTTCAACACCTGCATATACTCTTAATCCTGGTTTTGAAATTCTCTTTAATCCAGTAATTACTCTTTCTTTGTTTTGTCCATATTTTAAAGTTAATGTTAATGTATTTTCTTTTACAGTATAACTTTCAATGAAACCTTCGCTATCTAAGATTTTAGCTATTTCTACTTTCATCTTTGAAGTAGGCATAGCGACTTCTTTATTACGCATTTGGTTTGCATTACGTATTCTTGTAAGCATATCTGCGATTGGATCTGTCATTTAAAATCCCTCCTTCTTTTATTATTGGTATTACCAACTTGATTTTTTTACGCCTGGTATTTGTCCTTTATAAGCTAATTCTCTAAAACAAATACGGCAAATACCAAATTTACTCATAACAGCGTGTGGTCTTCCACAAATACTACAACGAGTATATTCTCTAACTTTAAATTTTGGTTTTCTTTGTGATTTAACAATCATTGATTTTTTTGCCATTGTTTCCTCCCTTATTTCCTAAAAGGAACTCCAAGTTCTTTTAATAAATCATAAGCTTCTTCATTTGTCTTAGCTGTTGTTACAATTACAATATCCATTCCTCTTACTTTTTCTACTTCATCAAAGTTAATTTCTGGGAAAATTAATTGTTCTTTAATACCGATAGTGTAGTTTCCTCTACCATCGAAACTTTTTGGTGAAAGTCCTCTAAAATCTCTTACTCTAGGTAATGAGATTGAAATTAATTTATCTAAGAAGTTATACATATTTTCTCCTCTTAGAGTTACTTTACATCCAATTTTATGTCCTTCTCTTACTTTAAATGAAGCGATTGATTTCTTTGCTTTAGTTTCTACAGGTTTTAATCCAGTGATTTTTTCTAGTTCTGCTACAGCATTTTCTAAGTTTTTAGAGTTTGCTATTGCATCTCCAACACCCATATTAACTACGATTTTTTCAATTTTAGGAACTAACATTATTGTTTTATAGTTATGACGCTCCATTAAACTTGGAACAACTTCGCTTTTATATTTTTCTTCTAGGCGGTTCATACGTCCACCCTCCTTCCAAACTAGTCAATCTTTTCATTAGATTTTTTTGAAATTCTAATCTTTTTACCATCCTTATCAAAATCCATTTTGATCTTAGTTGGTTTTTTTGTTTTTGGATCAATTATCATTACATTAGACTTATGAATTGGTCTTTCTACTTCGATAATTTCACCAGTTCCATTATTGTTTTTTGGTTTTAAGTGTTTTTTACAAACATTTACGCCTTCAACAATAACTTTATCATCTAATACTTTAGTAATTTTTCCTTCTTTGCCTTTATTGGCTCCTGAAATTACTACTACTTTATCGTCTTTTTTTAATTTCATGAACTTATCCTCCTTATATAATATCGGATTAAAGAACTTCTTTTGCTAAACTTACTATTTTTGTAAATCCTGCATCTCTTAATTCACGAGCTACTGGACCCAAAACACGAGTTCCTATTGGGCTTTTATCATCTTTAATAATTACACAAGCATTATCGTCGAATTTGATATAGCTTCCATCTTCTCTTCTTACTCCGAATTTACTCC
This sequence comes from uncultured Bacilli bacterium, assembly GCA_934101175.1. Taxonomy (GTDB): domain Bacteria; phylum Bacillota_I; class Bacilli_A; order RF39; family UBA660; genus RUG705. The sequence goes on along the minus strand of CAKOQC010000013.1, from coordinate 5,842 downwards.
TAACAACTACGGCTTTTACTACTTTACCTTTTTTTACATTACCATTAGGAGTTGCTTTTTTAACTGTTGCAACAACGATATCGCCGATGTTACCAGTTTTAACTTTACTTCCACCAAGAACTCTGATTACTGATACTTCACGAGCTCCACAGTTATCTGCCACTTTTAGGCGGCTTTCTTGTTGTACCATTTTATTTCCTCCTTCCGACTAAAGTACTATAGCCTTTTCAATTACTTCGGCTAATTCATATCTTTTAGTTTTAGATAATGGTCTAGTTGCCACTAGACGAACTTTGTCTCCAACTTTTGCGGTATTATTTTCGTCATGAGCTGTATATTTTTTAGAATATTTAATTCTCTTTTTATATATTGGATCTTTTTTGTAAGTTTCTACTTTAACAGTAATAGTTTTGTTAGCTTTATCGCTTACAACAACGCCAATTAATTCACGTTTAATATTTTCATTCATCTTGACGTCCTCCTCTACCCTTCAATTTCTCTTTCTCTAAGAATAGTTTTTAATCTGGCAACTGTTTTTCTTAATTCTCTGATTCTTCCAGGGTTTTCAAGATTTCCTGTTGCTTGTTTCATTCTCAAATTAAATAATTCTTCTTTAGATTCAGTAATCTTTTTATTGATTTCTTCAGTGGATAATTTTCTAATTTCATTAGTTTTCATTATTTTCACCACTTTCTTTTTTTACAAATTTTGTTTTAATTGGTAATTTGTGTGATGCAAGTCTTAATGCTTCTCTAGCGATATCTTCTGTTACACCACCAATTTCAAACATGATTTTTCCTTCTTTAACTACAGCTACCCATACTTCTGGATTTCCTTTACCTTTACCTTGTCTTGTTTCTAATGGTTTTTTAGTTAATGATAAGTTAGGGAAAACGTTTATCCATACTTTTCCGCCACGTTTCATATATCTAGTCATTGCTATTCTGGCTGCTTCGATTTGATTAGCTGTGATCCATGCTCCTTCTTGAGCCATTAGACCATATTCTCCAAAATGTAATTCTGTATTACCTCTTGATTTTCCTTCGTATTTTAGACGGAAAGTTTTTCTATGCTTTGTTCTTTTTGGCATTAACATGAGAATTACCTCCCTTATCTTCTAGGATTTCTCCTTTATATATCCATACTTTGACACCAATTTTTCCATATGTAGTGTCAGCTTCTGATGTTGCATAATCGATATTTGCTCTTAATGTATGTAATGGAGTTGTTCCTTCTGAATATCCTTCTCCACGAGCTATATCAGCACCACCTAAACGTCCAGATACTAAAGTTTTAATTCCTTTTGCTCCAGCTTTCATTGTATTTCTGATTGCCTTCTTTTGTGCTACTCTGAATGATACACGATTTTCAATACTATGAGCAATATTGTCTGCAACTAGTTGTGCTACTAAATCTGGGTTCTTTACTTCAACAACTGAGATTTGTACATTTTCGTCAACTAATTTTGATACTTCTTTTTTAACATTTTCAATTTCAGTACCACTTTGTCCGATTATTAATCCTGGACGAGATGCATTAATAAATACTTCTGTTCTTTTAGAATTTCTTTCAATAATAATATTAGAAATTCCAGCAGTTTTAAATTTTTTCATTAGATATTTACGAATCTTTGAGTCATTTAATAAATATTTAGAGAAATTTTTATTATCTGCATACCATTTAGATTCCCAATCTTTATTGATACCTATTCTAAGTCCGACTGGACTAACTTTTTGTCCCACTTCGGTTCCTCCTTTACTTATTTAATTCACTTACAATTACTGTAATGTGACTTGTTTTATGATCTTTTCTTCCAACATGTCCACGTGAATCCATTTTTGCTCTTTTCATAACAATTCCTTCATCAACAAAGCATGTTTTTACAAATAAATTTTCTTCTTTTAAGTTGAAATTATTTACAGCGTTACTTGTAGCTGATTTTAAAACTTTTTCAATAACTCTTGCTGCTTTTTGTGGTTGATTTCTTAGAATAGCATAGGCTTCGCTTACGCTTTTTCCTCTTATTAAATCAATTATTAATCTTGTTTTTCTAGGAGCTATTCTTATAGTTTTAGCTACTGCTTTTGCTTCTGTTCTTTCCATCATAGTCCTCCTTATAAGTTACTATTTTTGTTTGTCTGCGCCGTGTCCACCAAATTTACGAGTTAGAGAGAATTCTCCAAGTTTGTGTCCAACCATATCTTCAGTTATGTAAACTGGGATAAATTCTTTTCCATTATGTACTGCAAATGTATGGCCGATAAAATCAGGATAAATAGTTGAACGACGAGACCAAGTTTTAATAACTTCTTTCTTTCCTGTTTCGTTAAGTTGTTTTACCTTTTTTAATAGTCTATCGAAGACATAAGGTCCTTTTTTTAAACTTCTTGCCATCTTTAATCATCCTTTCTTTTTATTTTTTACGACGAGATACAATATATTTGTTAGATTCTTTTTTATTTTTTCTTGTCTTAAGTCCAAGAGCTGGTTTACCCCATGGAGTCATTGGTCCGCTTCTACCGATTGGTGCACGTCCTTCTCCACCACCATGTGGGTGATCGTTAGGGTTCATTACTGATCCACGTACTGTTGGTCTGATTCCTTTATATCTTGTTCTTCCGGCCTTTCCAACTTTTACTAATGAATAATCTTCATTTCCAACTACACCGATAGTTGCACGGCATGTTCCTAAGATTTTTCTTGTTTCACCACTAGCTAATCTTACTAAAACGTATTTATCTTCACGTCCTAAGATTTGTGCACTGTTTCCAGCACTTCTTGCTAATTGTCCACCTTTTCCTGGTTTTAATTCAATATTATGAATAGTTGTTCCTACAGGAATATTTTCTATTGGTAGAGTGTTTCCTACTTTAATATCTGCATTTACTCCTGATTCAACTACGTCTCCTACTTTTAATCCTTTAGGTGCAATGATGTATGATTTTGTTCCATCTTTATAACTTATTAAAGCTATGTTTGCACTTCTGTTTGGATCGTATTCAATACTTGATACGATAGCAGGAATGTTATCTTTTATTCTCTTGAAATCAATTAAACGGTATTTTCTTTTTACTCCACCGCCACGATGTCTTACGGTAATTTTACCTTGATTGTTACGACCGTCAGTTTTCTGTTTTGTAACTACTAGACTTTTTTCAGGAGTTGTTTTTGTAATTTCTTCGCTCTTTAAGACACTTCTTTGTCTTTGACCGTTAGTCATTGATTTATATACTCTAATTGCCATTTTATTTCCTCCTTTTTCTAGTCAAAATTAATTGAATTACCTTCTGCTAATTTAACAATAGCTTTTTTATATTTGTTAGTCATACCAGTATATTTTCCTACTCTTCTTTTCTTTGGATGAGAGTTTGTAGTATTAATACTTACAACGCTAACATTGAAGATACTTTCAATTGCTTGTTTAATTTCTGTTTTGTTAGCTCTTGGATCTACTTTGAAAGCATATTTGTTTTCGTTAGCCATAAGAGCTGTTTTTTCAGTTATAATTGGGGCATAAATAATATCAAAATTCTTATTCATTACCAAGCACCTCCTCTAATTTCTTTAAAGATGCTTCAGTCATTACCATTTTATCTGAATTAACTACATCATATGTATTTACTTCAGTAGGTAAAACTATTTTTACGTTTCCTAAGTTTCTTGCTGCTAGGCAAACGTTGTCATCTAATTCATCTACTACTAATAATACTTTGCTATTAGCAATTTCAAATTTATTTAATAGATTAACCATTTCTTTTGTTTTATTAGTTTCAAATTTAATATCTTCTATTACTAATAATTCTTTATCAGCTGCTTTGTAAGATAATGCTGATAATAGAGCTAATCTTCTAACTTTCTTATTTTGTTTCTTAGAATAGTCTCTTGGTTTTGGTCCGAAGGCAATTCCACCTTTTCTCCATTGTACTGCTCTAATACTTCCTTGTCTGGCATTACCAGTTCCTTTTTGTCTCCAAGGTTTTCTTCCACCACCAGAAACTTCTGCTCTAGTTTTAGTTGAATGTGTTCCTTGTCTTGTTGATGCCATGTATAGTACTAAGGCATCTTTTAATACGACATCATTTGGTTCGATTCCAAATACGTTATCATTTAATTTAATATCTTTAACCTTTTCACCATTAACGTTTAATAGTTCTAATTTAGACATAATATCCTCCTCTTTCCATCACAATATTCATATTAACTGTTTATCTTATTCTGATACTGTTTTGTCTTGTGATGATGTTTCATTAGTTTCTTCAGTTATTTCTTCTGTTACTGCATTTTCTTCTACAGGTGTTTCTTCAACTACTGTTTCATCAATGTATGTAATTAATTCTACTGGAGTGTTTATTTTTCCAGGATTTTTTACTGAAGTTTTAATTAATACTAATGACTTTTTAGGTCCTGGGACATTTCCTTTGATTAAGATAACGTTATTTTTTGTGTCGATTTGTACTATTTCTAGGTTTTGAATTGTTACTTGTTCAGAACCCATATGTCCAGGCATTTTCTTTCCTGGGATAACTCTCATTGGTAACAATGTTCCTAATGATCCAACACCACGATGATATTGGCTACCGTGTCCCATTGGTCCACGTGATTGGTTCCAACGTTTAATAACACCTTGGAAACCTTTTCCTTTAGAAGTGCCGGTTACGTCAACCATTTCTCCTTCAGCAAAAATATCTGCTTTTACTTCACTGCCTAGTGAATAATTTGCTACATCTACACCTCTAATTTCTCTTAAGAAGCGCTTAGGGGTAGTGTTAGCTTTCTTTAAATGACCTGTTTCTGGTTTATTTGCTAATTTTTCTCTTTTATCGAATGCAGCTAATTGAATTGCTTCATAACCATCTTTTTCTTTAGTCTTAATTTGGCTAACAATGTTTGGTTCTACTTCGATAACTGTTACTGGAATTAATTTTCCATTTTTAGCAAATACAGAAGTCATTCCGATCTTACGACCTAAGATTCCTTTCATTTTTTTCCTCCTATAAATTATAATTTGATTTGAATATCAACACCACTTGGTAAATCTAGATGTTGTAATGCATCTATGGTTTCCTTGCTTGGATTGTTGATATCAATAAGTCTTTTGTGAGTACGACATTCGAATTGTTCACGTGAATCTTTATATTTGTGAACAGCTCTTAAAATTGTGTACTTTTGAACTTCTGTTGGTAATGGTACTGGACCACTTACAACACCGCCAGTTCTCTTAACTGTTTCTACTATTTTAGCAGCAGCTTTGTCTAGAGTTCTGTGTTCATAAGCTTTAAGTCTGATTCTCACTTTTGTGTTTGACATTATTGTATCCTCCCTTCGCCTATATCTGGTATAGACTTGCTCCGGTACAAATTACCTGATATCCAGTTTTATTTTAACAACTCTACCGGGTGTATCAGCAACTTTGCCCATCTAAGCCAGCCACACAGTTAATAATTATACAGGAAAAGTATATGAAAATCAAGGCTTTTTCATGAAAAAAATAATGTTTTTTTACTTTTTTTGTATTTTTTAGTAAAAATATTATATTTTTGTGAATTTTTATGTTTTTTTCCTACTTTTTTCTGTATTTTAGCTATTTTCTTTCCTTATTATATATATAACTACTTTTTTGGTTTAAATTAAAATTACATACAAAATAAAAAATATGCTTAATGATTTCATATTATTTAAAATATATGTCATATTTGGGTATATTTATACAATCATATTTGAGTCTGCTGCAGAACATTGTTTTATTATTTTGTATATGATTTTGGGCATAAAAAAAATATTGGCAACGTCCTATTTTAGCTATTCACTATCGTCGGCGTTTAGGTGCTTAACTTCTGTGTTC
>CAKOQC010000012.1:0-24216 GCA_934101175.1 uncultured Bacilli bacterium | reverse complement strand
ATGGATATGAATATATATCATTAACAGATTTAGCAAAAACGCAAAATGATGAAGCACCAGCAGATGTTGTTAAAAATTGGTTAAGAAACAAAGAAACAATTTCTTTTCTAGGTGTATGGGAAGAATTAAATAATGAAAATTTTAAAGTGGTCGAATTCGACCAGTTTAAAAATGAAGCAGGAAGACATGCATTTACTATGTCTCCTCAAAAATGGATTAGGGGAACAAATGCTATTGGAATTATTTCTAAATCTGGTAAATATGGTGGTGGAACTTATGCTAGAAGCGATATCGCTTTTGAATTTGCTAGTTGGATTAGTCCTGAGTTTAAATTATATTTAATTAAAGAGTTTGAAAGATTAAAAAGAAATGAAACTTACCAAGAAAAAATAGAATGGCATGCAAATAGACTATTATCTAAATTAAATTATGTAGTTCATACTGATGCAATAAAAAAATATATAGTTCCTACTTTAACAGAACAGCAAATTAAGTTTGTATATGCAAATGAAGCAGATGTATTAAATGTTGCATTGTTTGGTATGACTGCTAAAGAATGGCGTGAAAATAATCCAAAACTTGCTAAAAATGGTAATATAAGAGATTATACTGATTTACTTCATCTAATTATTTTAAATAATTTAGAGAACAGTAATGCAGAATTAATTAGAATGAATATAAAACAATCTGATAGATTGATACAATTAAATGAGTCAGCAAGAAATCAAATGGAAGCATTAAAAAATAATAAACACATTAAAGAATTAGAAGTATTACAACAACAAATAAATGAAGATAATAAATATTTAATCGAGAGTAAATAAAATATAATAAATGAGGTTTGATAGTTCCATATTGCGGAACTATCAGACTGTTGACAAAGTATTTTGTTAATAGTCTTTTATTTTTATAAAATTAGCAATTATGATCAAAAAAAGACAAATAAGTAATTTTATTTACCTATTTGTCAACAGTCTGAAAGATGCATAGCTTTAAAATACTATGCATCTTTTAATAACATAATTAGTTAAAGATTAATACTATCAAAGTGTCTTCTTTTAGCTAATATCTTAATATGTTTAATATGTGTAATTTCTTTATCTGATAACTCTTTTGCTTTATCTATAAGTAATGAGAAAAATATTTCAGGACATTCATATAAAAATTGTTCTTCAAGTTTATTGGTTATACAGAACTTTCTCATTTCATCATTCATTAAATAATCCCAGAAAATAGCAAAAAACACTCTTAAATTATCTAACATAATCTTCTTAGGATCTTTATCTAAATACTTAAAATCAATAGTGTCAATATTATGAAAACCGGTATCATTTAAAATAATATTACTAATAAAGGTATCATAAGCAAAAATCCCTTCATCAGAAATCTTTTTAATATCTTCCAATATTTGTCTAATATACATTATTAAATCATCAAATTCTAATTCATTAAAAACATATACATTTAATTTATCTCCTCGAATAAAAGGTTGTGTATAAGATAACAAAATATTATCTATATTCCTTTGAATTTTATTTTCAAATATAAAAGTATTATTTCCATACACACTATTAGGAATAAAGAATTTTTCTTCTGGATTAGCACATGTTATTTCAAACATCTTAATAACATTATCTTTATCATAAGTGTAACAAGTAATATCTGAACCAACATCTATTGGCATACGATATTTTCTAATATTTTTAATTAATTCATTAGAAATAAATTCTGTTTCTATTGTTTTCATAATAATCAATTCCTCGTTAATGCTTCTTATTATATAAATAAAACTATTATTTGTCAATTAAAATAGTTTGACATATCATAAATAACCTGTTAAAATTAAATTATAATGATAGATATAAAGTAAGGATAATACTCTATCTAGGAGGTAATTATGAAAAAGAATAAAATAATATTTTTAGTCATGCTAATTTCTATATTATTACCTATAAAAGCTTATGCCTTTACTGGTAGTGTATCTATAAATTGTGGAAAAGCAAAACCTGGTACAGAAGCTACATGTACAATAACTGGTAAAACTGATACATCAATTAATAGAGCAGTGTATAGTTTTGAAAGTAGAGGATATGAAGGTACACCAATATATTTCAACAGCTTAACAAATAAGTCTGTAGAAATGAAAATTACAGCTTGCAAAGGGGCTATTCCTGATCCACCTACTAGTGATGATAGTTACGCTTATTGTGCACTTTATCAAAAAGGTGGATATGGTTTTGATGATACATTTACCGCCGTAAAAGATACTTTTACTATAGGAAAAATGACCGTCAAGGTAAGTGCTTACGCTAATGAAACAACAAAACTCAAACTTAAAATAATTGGTGTCAAATTTTATGACACAGATGGTAATCCACATGACATTGATGAAGCTACAGGAAGTATTGAAATTGATAATACTGGAAATGGCTTGAAGAGTTTGAAAGTAAGCAATGGCACAATGAGCCCAGCCTTTAGTGCTAGCTCAACTGGATATATTGTAACAGTTAATTCAAATACATTTTCAATAACAACAGAAAAAATCAATGCTAATGATAAAGTAACTATTGTTAATGCTGAAGATACAAGTAAAGCTCTAAATGCTTCTTCAATAAAATTTACCCCTAAATCAGGAACTGATAAAATGTCTGTTATCGTAAGTGTTGGAAGTACTGATGGCTACTGTGAAACAGGAAAGAATAATTGCAATAATATTAACTATACATTAACAATAAGTAAAAGCAGTAGTGCTACTGATAGAACATATCTAATCAAAGTTGTAATTGATGGTAAAGAAGTAGAAATAAAAGAAGGAGAACATACATATAAAAATATCTATGTAAAAGATATTAATAAATATACCGTAGTAGCTACTGTAGCCAATGCTAAAAGATATACTGTTACTACTATGTCTGGAAATACAGAAACAGGTGTATATGAAGATACCGGATCAGGAACACCTTATTATATAATGGTTAAAGATTTAGATTGCCCAGAAGAAACAGCTTACATGAAATATGCTTTCAATCTAAAACAATCACAAAAAACAGATCCACCATCAAACCCACAAACTGGTAATATTTCTATCTTTATAATCACTATAATATTAATAGCGTCATTAATTATAAGCTTAGATTTATATCGTAAAAATATTCAATATTATAATAACTAAGAAGCATAAAAAGCTTCTTTTTTAATAGTTAACTAAAAATATGAAAGACTAAAAGAATATTACATAGTTAAACAAAGAAAAATAGTTTGACATATCATAAATAACCTGCTAAAATTAAATTATAATAATAGATAAAGTAAATAAGATAATACTCTATCTAGGAGGTAATTATGAAAAAGAATAAAATAATATTTTTAATCATGCTAATTTCTATATTATTGCCTATAAAAGCTTATGCCTTTACTGGTAGTGTATCTATAAATTGTGGAAAAGCAAAACCTGGTACGGAAGCTACATGTACAATAACTGGTAAAACTGATACATCTATTAATAAAATGGAATACAAAATTAGCTTTGAAGGCCTTCAATCAAGTATCGGTAAAGAACAAGTATATGAAAATAGTTTAACAAATACCAAATATACAGATTTTATTTGGACGACTTATGAATATAAAGATTATGGCAGCGTAAGCGGTGGATTTTTTGCAAATACTCCAATTTTTAATTTTACATTTTCTGCAGTTAAGGATACTTTTACTATTGGTAAACTAACCATTAAGATAGGCTCAGAAGCTATGAAAGAAATTTCAGTTTCAATAAGTGATATTACATTTTATGATACATCTGGTAATTCACATAAAATAGACAAAGCTACTGGAACTATTGCAATTGATGGCTTTGGTGCTGGCTTAAAGGATTTGAAAGTAAGCAATAGTGTGGGGTGGTTACCATCGTTTAATACTTATAATAGAGGGTATACTGTAGTTATTTCTTCAGATACATTTTCAATAACAACAGAAAAAATCAATGCCAATGATAAAGTAACTATCGTTAATGCTGAAGATACAAGTAAAGCTCTAAATGCTTCTTCAATAAAATTTACCCCTAAATCAGGTGGAGATACCATGATGGTAATTGTAAGTGTTGGAAGTACTGATGGATATTGTGAAACTGGAAAGAACGGCTGCAATAACATAAACTATAAATTATCAATAAAAAAAGATAGTACTACTACTGACAGAACATACCTAATCAAAGTTGTAATTGATGGTAAAGAAGTAGAAATCAAAGAAGGAGAACATACATATAAAAATATCTATGTAAAAGATATTAATAAATATACCGTAGTAGCTACTGTAGCCAATGCTAAAAGATATACTGTTACTACTATGTCTGGAAATACAGAAACAGGTGTATATGAAGATACCGGATCAGGAACACCTTATTATATAATGGTTAAAGATTTAGATTGCCCAGAAGAAACAGCTTACATGAAATATGCTTTCAATCTAAAACAATCACAAAAAACAGATCCACCATCAAACCCACAAACTGGTAATATTTCTATCTTTATAATCACTATAATATTAATAGCGTCATTAATTATAAGCTTAGATTTATATCGTAAAAATATTCAATATTATAATAACTAAGAAGCATAAAAAGCTTCTTTTTTTCATACAATTAATTGGTGATATGATGATACTTTTTATAAAAGGACTAATTATTGGACTAGGAAAAATAATACCTGGAGTATCTGGAGCTCTCTTAGCCATAAATTTTAATGTCTACGAACAAGCCCTAGATGCTCTCACTAATTTCTTTAGTAACTGGAAAAAAAATCTAAAATTTCTTCTTATATTATCCAGTGGCATCTTCATATCAATAGTATTAGGAAGTAAAATAATACTCTATCTATTAAACTATCATAAATTTATTACTATGACTTTCTTTATTGGCCTTATCATGGGAGGAACTTATAACTTCTCTAAAAAAATAACATATAACTTTAAAACAACTATCATCATCTTACCATTATTAATAATTATTTTTTTCTTACTAAATTCCTTTAATTCCACTAATATTTATCTATTAAAAAATAACTATAAAGATAATCTAATCTTTTTACTTGGAGGTTTTATTGAAATATTTTCATCTTTAATACCAGGTATAAGCGGTACTGCTCTTCAAATGATCTTAGGAATATACTATAACATTCTAAATATGATATCAAATATCTTTAACATAAACTATGTTATTACTAATCTAAATTTATATTTAAGCTTCGGACTAGGCTTATTCTTATCATTTATTATTTGTACATATCTAATTAACTATTTTCTAAAAAAGTATCGTGAAACAACTAATATCATCATCTTATCCTTATCTCTTACTAGTATTCTTCTTCTAGTAGTAATGACTATCAAAATTAAATTTACTATAATTGAGTTAATTATAGGAATTATGCTTCTTTCATTAGGATTTTTACTATCCACAATCTTAGACAAATAGTGTCAAATATTTAAAAAAATATTGTTTGTTCAATATAGATATGCTATATTATTAATAGGTGATCGTATGGAATATGGAAAATTAATCGTAATAGAAGGAACAGATTGTTCTGGTAAAGAAACTCAAACAAATCTTCTTATTGAAAAATTAAGAAATGATAATATTAAAGTAAAAAAGTATAGTTTTCCTAACTATAATAGTACTACAGGTAAAATTATTGGAGGCCCTTATCTAGGAAAAGACTATATTTGTGACGGATGGTTTAATGAAGGTGCAAGTAATGTTGATCCTAAAGTATCATCTCTATATTATGCTGCCGATAGAAAGTATAATATCTGGGTAATCCTTGAAGATTTAAAAAATGGTTATAATGTAGTGCTTGATCGTTACGTTTACTCAAATATGGCTCATCAAGGTGGAAAATTTAAAACTGAAAAAGAAAGAGATGAAATGTTTAACTGGATTGAAAAATTAGAGTTTGATCTTCTTGAACTACCTCATGCCGATATAAAAGTTTTTCTTCATATGCCATATGAAGCTTCTATCAAACTAAAAGAAAGTAGGGTAAAGTCAGAAAAGTTAGATCAACATGAAAGATCTAAAGAACATCTTATTCATGCTGAAAGAGCTTATCTAGAATTAGCTAAGAAATATAATTTCTATAAAATAGAATGTGCTAAAGACGATGAAGTCCTACCTATCGAAAAAATTAGTGAAGAACTATATGAATACGTATTAGGAGAACTAAAAAAATAATAACAAATATGTGAGTTTTAACAAACAAAAATAATATCATCATTTTGGTGATATTATTTTTCTATATATATATCCTTAATTATCTCATAAGAATTAACTTTACTTATAATAACTTCTAATAAATCATCAGGAATATCAATATTATACTTAATAGAATCTAAAAATGTTTTCTCGTTAATCTTAACATCTTTTAAAAGATAATCTATTTGTTTAAGACTTTCCCAATTAAAAGTAATATTTAAATTAATACCTTTAACTAATTCTTTTAATTGATTTTCCTTAATAGCATTAGCAACTCCTTTAGAATATGCTCTAATAAGACCAGCCGCTCCTAATTTAATACCACCAAAATATCTTATAACAATTCCCAGTATATAATTAAGATTATTAGCTTTTAATACCTTTAAAATAGGCATGCCTGCTGTACCAGAAGGTTCACCATCATCACTGCATCTTTCTACTTCATCAGCTATAAATCCATAACAATAATGTGTCGCATCAGGATATTCTTCTCTTACTTTATCTAAAATATCTAAAGCATCACCCCAAGAACTAACTTTATATAAAAGTGTAATAAACCTAGAATTCTTAACTATCAGTTCATACTTACTATTTTCCTTAATCGTATACATCTAATCACGTTCCTTGATAAAATTATATCACGTATAAATACATAATCCTAGTAAATATTCTAAAAATATTATATAATTATAAAGAAGAAAGGAGTAGTCCTATGAATAAAATAGATGAATTATTATCAACAACTCCCCATAACCCCGGATGTTATCTCATGAAAGATAAAAATGGTTGCGTTATCTATGTTGGAAAAAGTAAAAACCTAAAAAATAGACTTAGTTCCTATTTTAAACAAAGTCATACTGGTAAAACTATGATGTTAGTAAGAGATATTGATACTTTTGAATATATCTTAACTAATTCTGAAGTAGAATCTCTCTTATTAGAATTAAATTTAATAAAGAAATATACTCCTAAATATAATATTTTATATAAAGATGATAAAACTTATCCTTATATAGAACTTACTAATGATAAAATACCAAGACTATTAATTGTTAGAAATCCCAATATGCGTAGGGGAGGCAACCGTAAATTATTTGGACCATATCCTAACATTACTGCTGCTAAAAAAGTAGTAGAAATGCTAAACCGACTATACCCTCTAAGAAAATGCAAAAATATGGGCAAGAAAGAATGCTTATACTATCATATAGGAGAATGTCTAGGTTACTGTATCAATGATGTAGATGAAGAAAAAATAAAACAGATGAAAGAAGAAATAATTAGTTTCTTTAATGGTAATAGTGAAAATCTAATTAAGAAAATAGAAACTAAAATGTATGATTGTTCTAGTAAACTTCAATATGAGAAAGCTCTAGAGTATAAAGAATTATTAGATTATATTAATATTACTCTAGAAAAACAAAAAGTAGAATTAGATGACCATTATGACCGTGATATAATAGGATACTATGAATTAGATAATTATCTTTCTGTTAATATTCTCTTTATTCGTGGAGGTAAACTTCTAGATAAGAAAAGTAATATCTTTCCTATGATAGATACTTTAGAAGAAGAAGTTAATAGTTATATTAGTAACTTCTATGATAAACATTTAACTAAAGTAAAAGAAGTAATTGTACCAGACATTATTGATTCTACTTTACTTGAAGAAGGTTTTAATCTTAATGTAGTTAAACCAATAAAAGGCCTTAAGAAAAAGATTTTAAATCTAGCTATGGAAAATGCTAAGAACTACTACAATGAACAAATTTCTCTTATTAAGAAAGATGAAGATTCTCTAAATAAGAGTTTAAAAGAACTATCAGATATGTTAGGAATAGAGAAGAGTAGTCATATTGAAATGTTCGATAATTCTAATATCTTTGGTAGCTTTAACGTATCTGGCATGGTAGTATTTATTGATGGTAAAAAAGCTCCACATCTCTATCGTAAATTTAAAATTACTAATGATAAGAATGATGATTATGGTACAATGCGTGAAGTAATATATCGCCGTTATTTCCGTGTCCTAAAGGATAACTTAGAAAGACCAGACCTAATACTAGTAGATGGTGGCCTAGGTCAAATAAATATTGCTAGAGAAGTAATATCAGAATTAGGATTAAATATCCCTGTAGCAGGTTTAAAAAAAGATGATAAACATAGTACTAATACACTTCTTGGAGGTTATCCTGTAAGAGAAATAGAGATAAAGAAAGATAGTTATTTATTTTTACTTCTTACTAGAATGCAAGATGAAGTTCATAGATATACTATTAGTTATCATAAAGATATTCGTAGTAAAGGTGCTTTATCTTCTATTTTAGATAATATTGATGGTATTGGAGAAGTAAGAAAGAAAAAAATTCTTAAAAAATATCATACTATTGATAAAATGAAAAATGCTACTATTAGTGAATTATCGGAAATAATGCCAGAAAATATTGCTATATCTTTTCATGAATATTTAAATGATTTAAAATAAGGTTTAATTTTCATTTAATAAAACTATTCTATTATTAGTACATAGAAAGGAAGATAAAATGAAAAGAAAAACAAGAATATATTAATAATAACCATAATAATATTCTTATTAGGATCTATCTATTTAACTATGAATTATGCTAAAAATCATTTAACAGTAAATAACAATCCTAGTAATATGCCTGAAATGAATATGATGGAAGATAATCTATCTAATAATCAAAATAATTCTTCTACTATATCATTATCAGATATTACTATTAATAAGACAGGAGACTCTGATGGGGAGATAATACTAGTTTTTATGGTACTAATTCAGCTATTCTAGCTATTAATGGTACTGCTATTAACTAAAGTATTAATTAAAATTTAAAAATAAGAAAAAGTGAATTTGTTTTATATAAATAGATTTGCTTTTTTTATGTCATTTAATATTTCAGACTTTTAGTATAATTCTTTTAAATATTTATTATAATTGTTTTATTCTAATATTATTTACAACAGCATTGTTTATACTTCTTACCACTTCCACATGGACACATACCATTCCTTCCAATCTATATTACATTTTCCTTTTAGACATTTTTAAACACTTGCTATCTCCCAAGACTTATAGTATAATTTTTATAAAGAGATAAGAAAAGGTGATGTTTATGACCGGAAAAAAATTAAAAATATCTAATAATGATTTATATGGTAATCAAGATGAAAGACAAGTAGCAGCTTTTGTGTGTTTTAATCATTTAAAATATATGAATAACTATGTTATATTCTCATTTGTAGGAGAGTATGATAAAAATATCTTATATTATGGATCTATCCATCTAAAGACTAATTCTTTAGTAATATTTGCTGTAAAAGAAAACGAAAAAGTATATATAGATACCTTTAGAGAACAATTCCTAACTAATACTATTGATCCTAAAGAATATCAAATAATAGATATTTCTCAAATAGAGAAAGTAGAATTAGTATCATTTACTGAAGTCCCATATGATAAAATAAGCATCTTGGATAATTTAACTATTTCTAAACCTATGACTAAAAAACAAGAAGAAACTAAAGAATCTAAACCATTCTTCTTATATTTCCTATTAATAGTGTTAATTGCATTCCTTTCATTTATCACATATCTTAAATTTAATCCAAACATCATTCCAGAACCAAAAGTTCTTACTTGTACTAATAATTTCTATAACCAAGAACTTAAGATGAATTATGAAGAAATAAGAAAAGTCTTATTCAATCCAAATGGTACTATTAATAAAATAGATGTAACTAACACATACACTTTCTCTGATGAAGAAACTTATCTTGATTTTAAGAATAATGATAAAGAAACTGAATATTTTAAAAACATCAATAACTTCGAGTATCTAGATGATACCCTAAGTATAAATATCTATTATGAAGAAAGTACTATTATAGAAACTTATGATGATATGTATAATTATTTAAAAAAAGAAGGCTATGAATGCCTAGAAGGTACTAATAATGAATAACTTATATCTAATAATAGGTTCTAATCAAGAACAAATAAACTTCTATCTCTATAATATTCTAAAAGATATTGATTACTTAAAAGAAAATAAAATTACCTATGACTTAACTACTAGTACACTAAGTGATATTTTAGATGAATCATCTATGATGAGCTTATTTTCTACTACTAAAATAATACTAGGTATAAATTTTACTCTAGATAAACTATCTAAAAATGATATAGAATATCTTACTAACTACCTAAAAAGTCCTAATAAAGATGCCTATATCATCCTAATAGCTAACAAAATAGACTTAAGAGTAAAAGAATCTAAAATATTTAAAGATAACTTCAAAGTAATAGATACAACAAAAACTAATAATCAAGAAGATACCATTACCTATATTAAAGATTATATAACTAATAATAATCATCAGATTAACTCTCAAAACTTAGAATATCTTACTAACAAACTAGGTACTGATATCTATAATATAAATAATGAATTAGATAAAATATTTACATATCTAGGTAAAGAAAAAGAAATAACTAAAGATACCATTGACTTACTAATAAATGATAAAATAGATGATATAATCTATGAATTTACTAATGCTATTCTAGATAACGATTATAATAAAATGATTAAAATGTATCAAGATTTAACAAGAGAAAATATTGGTTCTGATTATTTTATTGTATCTATAGCTAACTCATTTAGACAATCACTTATCATTAAAATTCTAACAAATCAATATAAATCAAGAGAAGAAATAGCTAAAGTAATAGGTAAAAAAGAATTTTATGTTAGAAAAATGCAAGAAAGACTATCTAACTATACAGAAACAGATTTAACTAATTACCTAAATAAACTATTTATAATAGATAAAAATATTAAAACCGGTAAAAGTAATTTTGATATGCTAGAACTATTTCTAATTAATAAATAATATACTTAAATATGAATGAATATTTAATACAAGAACTAGAAAGACTAAATATAGAAGACTTTATCTATATAATATTTATTATCCTCTCAATAATAAATATTCTAGGAGATAATAATCAAAAGAAATATCTATATACTAACGATATGTCTTATCAAAATAAAGCTAATAATTATTTTACTTTCACAATCATAATAGTTATCTTTATTTATCTATATTATCTATCTAGAAACTATAATCTATATTTATTAAGTGATAATAAAGAATTATTATCTATTAAAGTATTAGGTAGTACCTTCCTCTTAATAGGAACTTTATGCCTGTTATATTTTCAACTAAATAATAAAGAAAACTTTATTGGTACACCAGCTATATAACAATAAAAAAGTATTGTAAAAGATACTTTTTTTTGTTATACTTATAATAGATAATTAGGAGGCATCCATATGAAAGAATTTATAAATAAAATAAAAAATAATAAAACTATTTTAGCTATTATAATAGCTGTTTTATTGATAACCATAACAGGTACTTTTGCATGGTTATCATGGAAAAGTAAAGAAACTGCATTAGTACTAAAAGTAGGAGATATTAATGGTACTATCGTTACTCTAAAACCTTACCAATTAGAAGGTACCTTATCACCAGTACAATCTTATACTGATGGCTTATATACTGATGTTAATATAACTAATAATAGTACTAGTAATGTTTACAATGTTAAATTATATTATAATATATCAGCTATTGATGATGCCTTAAAGAGTGAAGACTTCAAATATACTATTTTAAATACAGTTACTAATGAAACCACTGAAGGTAATTTCTTAAATGCTACTACTACTGATAAATTTATTATTTTTGATAAAGATATAACACCAAAAGATATATCAAATTATAAAATTTATATTTGGATATCAGGAGAAGGAGATACTACTTCATTACAGGGTAAATCTTTTAAAGCAGAACTAAGGGCAGATATAGTATTTTATGAGCAAGAACTGATAACTATATCTGATTTAGTATCTAGAGCTAATCCAAGTACTTTAGCTTATGCTGATGCCACTGATAGCCAAAAAGCAGAAATGTGGACTTTCTCACAACCAGAAACATCACAATTAGCAGCTACCACAGATTACCGTTACATTGGTGCTAATCCTAATAACTATATTACTTATAATGGAGAAACATGGCGTATTATTGGTGTATTTGATGGGAAAGCTAAAATTATACGTGATACAGCTATTAATCTTATGGCTTGGGATTATAAAAAAAGTGGTGTAGGTTCATCGGCTTCAAATTATGGTTCGAACGATTGGACAGATTCGCAACTTATGTATATGTTAAATCCAACGAGTTATACTCTAAAATCAGGTTATACATCATCAGAAAATTACATCAAAGATGCAAATGGTAATATAATATATCAGTTAGGCTGTAAAACAGCAAGCATAGCTTCAGGAGCAGATTCTTATAGTTGCGAAGAAGTTGCTTGGACTTTAAATACTAAAGCTTTATCTCAAATTGATCAGGTAACATATTATTTGGGGGGCAATGCATCTACATCCGGACAAAGTGCCATTGCTTGGTATAACGCAGAAAGAGGAACTACTGTATATAGTTCTCGTTCAACGTCATGGAATGGATATGTTGGTTTAATGTATCCATCAGATTATGCCTATACATTTGCAAATGGAGTTGATGATACATGCTATAATGATACAAGTAATTGTAGTAATGGAACTCCAAGTAGCTCATGGCTCTTTCTTCTAAGGTCAGGAGAGTATCTATGGACTCTTTCTCATAGTTCTAACGTTAGTAACAATGCCTTACTTATTAACATTACTGGTAATGTGAACAATGATTACGTAATCAACTCACGTGGCATTTTCCCAGTTGTATACTTAAAGTCTAATACTAAATTATTAGGATATGGCACAAAAGATAGTCCATATAAAATATATGATAGTACTGAAAATATTACTATGGATTTACCTGAAGGATTGATACCAATAACATATGATACAACAGGAAGTAATACCATAATTAAAACAATATCAAAAGATGATAGTAGTTGGTATGATTACCGCAATCAAAAATGGGCAAATGCCGTATTAGTAAAAGAGAATGGTACAAAAACAAGAAATTATTATAAAAGCAATGCAGGTACTACAGTAGCTGCTGCTGATATATTAGCATATTACGTATATATACCAAGATATAGATATCAAATATGGGAAACAGGTACAAGTACAGCAGGTAAAGAACAAACAATAGAAATAGAGTTTGAGAATAATACAATTTCTAAAAAAGCAGGTACAAAAGTAGGAGAGTATTTAACACATCCGGCATTTACTTTTGGAAATACAGAACTAAATGGAATCTGGGTAAGTAAGTTTGAACTATCTGGAACAGTAAGTTCACCAACAATAATCCCTGATACACAATCTATAGCAAATCAAAGCGTGTCAAACTTATTTACTGCCTCTCAAAAATTTGGAACTAGTAGTTATGGAAATACATCAAGTGAAGATGCTCATATGATTAAGAACAGTGAATGGGGAGCTGTAGCATATCTAACACATTCAGCTTTTGGTAAAAATTCAGATGTATTTATAAATAATTCTACTGGATATTATACTGGTAGAAGTGGAGGAAACGTATCTGGAAAGACAGCTATAAATACAGTGTACACTGATCAAAGCTCAACACATTTAACAACTAATTATGGATATTATACATGGGATGGATATTTACTTACGTACAACACAAATACTAAAAGTACTACAAGAGACTTGAGTAAAGTGGCAAGTACTACCGGTAATATTACTGGCATTTATGATATGTCTGGCGGAGTGTATGATTATGTCATGGGAGTTCATGCCAATTCATCTGGTAATGTATATACTGGTTATGACTCAACCGCAAATTCTGGATATAATGGCTTGATTAGTAGCGGAACTTCATATACCGGTGGAACAGCTTTTCCAGATGACAAATACTATGATAAATATATATCAATAAACGTTTTAACTGCATGTAACGGTAATACATGTTTTGGACACAGTTTATCAGAAACTACAAGATGGTATAGTGGTTATGTATCATTCAATAAGACTTATCCATGGGTTGTTCGCGGCGGATATTCAAGCTTTAGCGGCAATTATGGTCAAAGTGGTTTATTTAATTATGGACATGCCAGTGGAGTTGCTGATGCTGCATATGGAACACACTCTGTATTAGTAAAAATTTCATAACGAAATATAAAAGGAGACAAATATATGTCAAAGAAAGATAATAAAGGATTTACTTTAGTAGAACTGTTAGCAACATTAGTATTACTATGTCTAATAGCAGGAATAGGTACTTTTGCTATTGCTAATATCATAAAAAGTTCTAAAGAAAAAAACTATAATTTATTAATAACTAATATTAAAGATGCTGCGGCAGATTATTATACCGAATGTAAAAGTGCAACTAGATTACCAACTACTAGTTCTTCACCAATAAATTGTGCAAGTGATAATACACAAACTATAACTTTAGGAAATCTTGTAAAATATGGTTTCTTAACAGGAAACTCTAAAGATGAAAATAATCGTAACTCAATAAATAATCCTAATGATAATAAGGATATTTCTGGATGTCAAATAAGTATTACTAGCGAAAATGGAAATATTGTTGTAAAAAGTATTACAACTAATAATAATAGTTGTCCAACATATTAAGAAGGAGTAAAATTATGATAGGAAATGACTGGGATAATGTTTTAAAAGATATCTATAATACTGAATACTTTAATAGTATCAAGGATAAAATACGTTATGAATATAGCCATAAAGTAATTTTTCCTCCTGCTAATAAAGTATTCTATGCCTTACGTTTAACCCCATATAAAGATACTAAAGTAGTAATTTTAGGACAAGACCCTTATCATGGACTAGGAGAAGCTAATGGTCTATGTTTCTCTGTTAATAGAGGTATAAAAATGCCACCATCACTAAATAATATTTACAAAGAATTATATAGTGATTTAGGTATTATTCGTAATGATACTGATTTATCAGACTGGGCTAAACAAGGTGTTTTACTTTTAAATAGTGTTTTAACTGTAGAAAAAGATAAACCTGCCAGTCATAAATTTATTGGCTGGGAACAATTTACTGATGAAATAATAAAAAAATTAAATGAAAAGGAAGAACCTATTGTGTTTATTTTATGGGGCAATTTTGCTAAAAGTAAAATAAAATATATCACTAATCCTAAACATTTAGTTATCTCATCATCACATCCCAGTCCTTTTTCAGTAAATTATGGTTTCTTTGGTAGTAAACCATTCTCAAAAACTAATAAATTTCTAAAAGAAAATAATTTAAAAGAAATAAAGTGGTAATAGGTGACGGTATGATAAAAAAATCGAATAGTAAAGGTTATATGTTAGTAGAAATAATTCTAGCATTTGTTGTTACTTTTGCAATATCTTATTTTGTTATTTCATTAGTAATTAAATTAAAAAATAGAAATGATGATATGATGGTAACTACCTTAACAAGTACTGATCAGACTATTATTTCTAATAAGTTAAGTGATTTACTTAAAGAAAAGGGAAAAGATTTTGATTGTGAAAAGTTAACCATAAATGGACAAACTATTAGTTATGAAGATAATGTTATTGATGTTCTGAATGATTATGCAAATTATAAGTTGCCTATAGAGAAAAAAAATTGGTGTTATGTTGATTCAGAAGGAGCTTACATAAAGATAAATATTCCCATCGAAGTAAAACAACAAGATGAATATTATGATGTTAATTTATATCAAGAAATAGGTGCTAATAAAGAATATCTGGATTGTATTGATATTATTAACAGCTATAATTGTGAAAATAAAAAAGGTAGTGAACCATATGCATTTACTTATACTGGTGAATGTACCGTTATAGATGATGGTAATGGCAACTGTCGTGTAAAATTTACTACCAGTGGTAATTTAATTCTAAATTATGGCATGCAAGCTGATGTCTTCTTAGTTGGCGGTGGAGGCGGCGGCGGCAATGCTTCGTATTCTGATTTAACAAATTTTGGTTCTAGCGAATGGTGGCTTCCCGGTCATGGCGGCGGCGGTGGATATACAAAAACATACAAAAATATTAGTATTGTATCATCTGATACATATAAAATAACTATCGGAGCTGGTGGCGAAGCTAGTAAAAAAGGAGGTAATACTTCCTTAGTAGGAAATGATATAAATTATAAAGTAAAAGGAGGAACCGGTGGCTACTTCGATGTTGGAAAAGGAGGATCTGGTGGTGGAGCTGGCTGTGATGGCAATGGTTCTCTCTTAGCTGGATTTGAAGGTTCAGGAGCATCAGGCGGTATGTATGGGAATCCTGGTAATGAGTGTTTTACTTATACCCTACAAGGAGATTATGATAAATCTGGAGGAGAAGGCCAAGGCACAACTACCTGTGAATTTGAGCAAAGTAAACTTGGAACTAAAAATGATTTGAGCGGTTGTGCACCAGGAGTAGATGATTATTCAAGGGGCGGTACAGGGGCTGGTTCAGAAGAAGGAGCTGCTAATACCGGAAACGGTGGCGATGGAGCGAGTGCTGAAAAACTTAATCAAGAAGAAGGAAATCAGAGTAGAGAGGGTTATGATGGCGGCTCAGGAATAGTCATTATCCGTAATGCAAGATAATAGCGAGGTGATAGATAGTATGCTTAAAAAATCAAGAAGTAAAGGTTACATGTTAGTAGAAATAATCTTAGCATCAACAATTGCTTTTGCTATTGCATATTTAATTATTAATTTAACTATAAAAATAAAAAATAAAAATGATGATTTAATGACTACAACCTTAACTAGTACTGATCAGACAATCGTTTCTAATAAATTAAGCGCTTTACTTGAAGAAAAAGGAAAAGATTTTGATTGTGAAAAACTAATAATAAATGATAAAACTATTAGTTATGATGGAAATGCAATTGCTACTCTTAATGATTATGCAAACTATAATTTACCTTCTGATAAAAATCAGTGGTGTTTTATGGATAAAGATAAGACTTATGTAAAGATAAATCTTCCAATAGAAATAAAGCAACAACAAGATGAATATTATGACGTTAATGTATACCAAGAAACAAGTATTGCCAAAAACAAACATATGGATTGTGGTGATATTATTCATGGTTATAGTTGTAGTAATGAAACTGGCGGATCTATACCATATTCATTTACATATACTGGTGATTGTACTTTTATAAATGATGGTAATGGTAATTGCCGTGTAAAATTTACTAGCGATGGTAATTTAACCTTAAATGCTGATATGCAAGTAGATGTCTTCCTAGTAGGCGGCGGAGGTGGCGGTGGCACAGGCTGTTACTACTATGCTTGCGGTTCCGGAGGCGGCGGAGGTTATACATTAACAAAAAAAAATATTACGCTTTCCAAAGACACAAATTATACAATTAAAATAGGAGCTGGCGGAGCACAAAACACTGATGGTGAATCATCAACGGCATTTGGATTTGTTGCTGCTGGTGGATTACGTGGGAGATCATCAGGTTCTAAACAAGCAGGAGCTGGTGGATCTGCTGGTGGTTTAGCTGCCCAATATAGTCCATATGCAGGTGCCTCTGATGGTGGAGATGATCCTGGAAAAAGTGCAAAAGGACAAAGAAGCCAACCTGGACCAAATGGAGAAACCGGTACAACGCGTGAATTTGGTGAAGAAACAGGAACATTATATGCTGGTGGCGGCGGAGCTAGTGGTTACTATCATCCAACAACAGGTGCTGTTGTTCCTGGAGGAATTGGCGGCACAGGAGGTGGCGGTACCGGTGGAAAGGCATATGCATATTCTGCACAAAAAGGCGGCGATGGAACTACTAATACTGGTGGCGGTGGTGGCGGAGCTGCATCGAAAGGTGGAATTGGTGGCTCAGGAATAGTTGTTATTCGTAATGCAAGAGAACAGTGAGGTGACAATATGTTAAAAAAACTAAAAAACAATAAAGGCTACATGTTAGTAGAAATAATCTTAGCATCAGCAATTGCTTTTGCTATTGCATATTTAATTATTAACTTAACCATAAAAATAAAAAATAAAAATGATGATTTAATGACCACAACCCTAACGAGTGCTGATCAGACAATCGTTTCTAATAAATTAAGTGCTTTACTTGAAGAAAAAGGAAAAGATTTTGATTGTGGTAAATTAGAAATAAATGGTAAAACTATTACCTATGAAGGAAATCCAGTTGATACTCTTAATGAGTATGCAAGTTACAATATATCGGATAAAAAAGAAGATTGGTGCTATGTTGACCCAGAAGGAACTTATATTAAAATAAATCTTCCAATAGAAATAAAGCAACAACAAGATGAATATTATGATGTTAATTTATATCAGGAAATAAGTGTTGCAAAAAAAGAATATATGACTTGTGATGATATGATTAGAGGCTATAGCTGTAAAAATAAAAAGGGTGGTAGTGAGCCATATACATTTACCTATACTGGTAATTGTACTTTTATAGATGATGGTAATGGTAATTGCCGTGTAAAATTTACTAGCGATGGTAATTTAACTCTAAATTATGCCATGAAATTAGATGTCTTCTTAGTAGGAGGAGGTGGTGGTGGCTATACTACTTCTTATAGTGTTGGTGGCGCTGGCGGCGGTGGCTATACAAAGACTGTTAAAAATGTTACACTAGAACCTAATACATACAAAATTGATATAGGAGCCGGTGGCGGCGCCGGAAGAAATGGTGCAAGTAGTACAATTAAGTTAAATAATTCCATAATAAATGATTTATCTGCTGATGGAGGTAAACATGGAGCTTCACCAGTTTCAGGGTGCTGTGGAAATTGTTCTTGGGGCGGAGCCGGCGGAAATAATGGCGGCGGTTGGTCTGATTGTAACCAAGGAACGCCATTAGCCCCTGGAAGTTTTGGTACAGGACAAGGAAGAACAACATGTGAATTTGATCAAGGAACTACAAGCAAATGCGATGCTGGAGTAACCGATTACGCAGGAGGTGGATGCTGCGGTTGTTGTTATACTCCAAGAGGCGGCGGTGGAGCTTGTAGTGGTGGCTCTGGAGTTGCAAATACTGGCGGCGGTGGAGGAGCCTATTATCAAAATGTTGGTTCAGGAGGCTCAGGAATAATCATCATCCGTAATGCCCGAGAACAATAAAATAAAAGAAAGAGTGATATCATGACAAGTACTAGCATTTATATTCATATTCCATTTTGTCACACTATATGTTCTTACTGTGATTTTTGTAAAATAAATTATCGACAAGAATATGTTGATACATATCTAGATAGCCTATCTAAAGAAATTAAAAGTCGTTATCAAAACGAACCGGTAAAAACTATCTATATTGGAGGAGGCACTCCTAGTTGCCTAAGTATTAAAGAATTAACAAAATTATTAGAACTTATTACCATCTTCAATCTAGATAAAGAATATGAATATACTATTGAATGTAATATTGAAGATATTACTCTAGATAAAATTAAACTATTTAAAAAATATGGTATTAATCGTCTTAGTATTGGAGTTCAATCATTTAATAAAGATATAATAAAAAAATTAAATAGACATCATGATAAAGATTTAGTATTCAAAAATATTAATCTCTTGAAAGAATACTTTGATAATATAAATATAGATTTAATTTATGGTGTTACTAATGATATAGATATAGTTAAAGAAGATATTACTAATTTCTTAAAACTAGATATATCTCACATATCATGTTATTCTCTAATTATTGAGAAAAATACTAAACTATATCTAGATAATCAAGAATATATTGATGAAGATATCGATAAGTCTATGTTTGATTATATTAATGATACTCTTACTAAGAATGGTTATATCCATTATGAAATCAGCAATTATGCTAAGCCAGGATATGAAAGTATTCATAATAAAACATACTGGCAAAATTTAGAATACTATGGATTTGGTTTAAGTGCTGTAAGTTATCTAAATAATCATCGTATATCAAATACTAAAAATATGACTAAATATCTAAATGGTAATTATATAGATAGTGATAATTATGAAGATATAAGTATTCAAAAAGAAAATGATCTTATTTTAGGATTAAGATTAATTAAAGGTATTAGTATAGATACATTTAATAATAAATATCATGATGATTTATTATCAAAAGAAATTATTAAAAAATTATTACAAGATAAATATTTAGAAGTATCTAATAATTATCTTCACTGTAATTATCAGTATATCTATCTACTTAATTATATCTTAAGTCAAATATTAGGAAGTGATTTATAATGTTAGATTTTATTAAAAATGAAAAGTTTTATTTACCGGTTGCTTATCTCTTGTTAGGAATAATAATTTATAATATAATTAGAGTATTAATAAATAAGATAAGTAAAAATAAACATATTGATAAGAAGAAAAGAACTATTATCTCTTTAATAAAAAATATTATTAAATATTTAATTCTAATAATTGTAGCTTTATCTATCTTAAGTATCTATGGTGTAAATACTTCAGGTATCTTAGCTTCTATTGGAGTAATTGGAGTAATTATAGGTTTAGCTCTTCAAGATTTAATTGCTGACTTTCTAGCAGGATTATCTATTATTTTTGATAATAAATATTCTATTGGAGATGTTGTATCTATAAATGGCTTTAAAGGAACAGTAATCAGTTTTGGACTAATGTCAACTAAAATTAAAGCTGCAACAGGAGAAGTTAAAATATTATCAAATTCTTCTTTTAAAGAAGTAACCAATTATAGTATAAATAATACTACACTTCTAATAACTTTAGATGTCGCTTACGATACCAACATAGAATTATTAGAAAGCACCTTAAAAGATATGGAAAAAGACGTCTTAAAAATAGATAATGTTACTGCTAATTATAAATTACTAGGAATAAGTGATTTCTCTTCCAGTAGTATCAAATACCTAGTAAGTATTGACTGCTTACCAGAAAAACACTACCAAGTAAAAAGAGATTATTATAAATTAATTAAAAAATACTTTGATAAGGCTAATATTGAAATACCTTATAACAAGTTAGATGTAAACATTAGGGGGAAATATGAATAAAATAAAATATTTTGAAAAAGAAATAAATTATCTATTAGATGATAATAATAAAGAAGATATAAAGTATCTAATAAATTTACTACCAGATTATTTCTTTACTATACCAGCTTCTAGTACCGGTAAATATCATCCTAAATTTGCTAGTACTAAAAATGGATTAGTAAAACATACCAAAGTAGCAGTGCGTATTGCATATGATTTATTTGAAACTGTAAATAACTTTACCGATACTGAAAAAGATCTTGTAATAATGGCATTAATTATGCATGATGGCTTAAAAAAAGGTGATCCTGAAGAAGAATATACCCGTTTTGATCATCCACTTTTATCATCTAAATTAATCTTAGAACATCAAAAAGAATTAAAGATGAATATTGATGATGTTAGAAAGTTATGTTCTTTAATTGAATCACATATGGGTAAATGGAATACTAATAAATATAGCAAAGTAGTACTACCACTACCAACAACAGAACTACAAAGATATGTTCACCGTTGTGACTTTCTTGCTAGTAGAAACTACTTAAATGTATCATTCGATAAATTAGAAATAAAGTAGGGGGTAAATAGTATGAGTGAATTAAAGATAATTGTACCAGATAATTTTAAAGAGTTTGGTAATAAAGTAAATGAACATTTAAAAGATATTCGTAACAATAAAGACAACTACCTAGTAGATGCTTCTTTAATAAGATTTAATAATGGAGAAGGAAAAGCCATCTTAAGAGAAACTATTAGAGATAAAGACTTATATATCTTATCAGATGTATCTAATTATAGTATTAATTATCAAAATTATAATTATATACATTATATGTCACCTGATGAACACTTTATGGATATAAAAAGAATTCTTAGTGCTGAATGTGGACATGCCTTAAAAAGAACGGTTATCATGCCATATTTATACGAATCACGTCAAGATAAAAAGGATTCTCGTGAGTCGTTAGATTGTGCTATGGCTCTTCAAGAACTTACCAATATGGGTGTCAACGAGATAGTAACCTGCGATGTTCACAATAAAGGAATTATGAATGCTATTCCTAACACAGCATTTGAAAATGTTTATTTAACAGATATGCTTCTATTAGATTTACTCACTCATGAAAAAATAACTAACTTTGATAATTTAATATGTATCTCTCCAGATGAAGGAGCCATGAAAAGAGCTCGCGTTTTCTCAGAAATGTTAGGTAACGTTCAAATAGGTTCTTTCTATAAATTAAGAGATTATACTAAAGTAATAAATGGTAAAAATCCAATCATTGACCATCGTTTCTTAGGACCAAGCAATAAAGATATGCAAGGAAAATATGCCTTTGTAGTAGATGATATGATAGCAAGTGGTGAATCAATATTAGATACAGCTAGATTATTAAAAGAAATTGGCGTTGAAAAAATATTTCTAGTAGTAACTTTTGCATTATTTACTCAAGGTGTATCTAAATTTGATGAATACTATAATCAAGGTATTATCGATAGAGTGTATGCTACTAATGTTAATTATGTTCCTGATAGGTATCTTACTAGAAAATGGTTTCAATCAGTAGATTGTTCTCATAAACTAGCTTATCTAATAAGTGAACTAAATTATGGTCATTCTATTGGAGAACTAATTAATTCTAAGCAAGATGTTGCTATAAAAATAAAGAAATTAAGGAGAGGATAAAATGAAAAAGAAAAGAAATAATAAGGGATTTACCCTAATTGAATTATTAGCAGTTGTAGTTATCATGTTAGCAATATCAGTTATGGCAATTTCATCTATTAGTGCTGCTATTGAAAGAAATAAAGAAAAACAAAATGCTGCCAAAATAGAAGTAATTGAAAGTTATGCTAGACTATATTATGAAAAAAATAAAAATAGTCTTAGTTCAAAATCTGGATCATGCATTCTTATTAACAAATTAGATTTAAATGATAAAGAAAAAGTAGATGCTAATGGTAATACATTTACTGGCGGCGTAAGATATACTATTAGTGGTGGTAAGGTTACCTTCAAGTATGACTCTACATGTAAATAAAAAAGTTGGTGATAAAATGAATAAAAAAGGATTTATGATGGCTGAAGTAATAGTAGTATCAGCAATAGTACTAGTAGCTATAACAGGATTATATACAAGTTACGCTAAAGTGTATATAGCATATCGAAATAGAGCTACTTATTATGATGTAAATACCCTTTACAGATTGGGCTTTTATCGTGATTTATTAATATCTAATGTTAATGAGACTAGTGGTGAAAAATTAATTACCCAGTATTTAAAAAATACTACAAAAGTTACAAAAATAAACACATCCCCCTTTAAATCAATGTTAAATGTTTCACAAGATACCATCTACATGGTTAAATTAGGAAGTAATAATAGTAATTTAATATCATCAAATTTCAGTGGTATAAAACCTACTTTTACTGAATACATTGATTTTTTAAAAACTTCAAAGCCAACAAAAAAAAGTGCTAATGGAGCATTAACTGCAAATTATATTTTAATAATGGAACATTGCTTAGAAAAAGATAAGTCCAGTGAAGTAGATGTTGATTCTTGCTATTATGCATACCTAGATATCTATGAAGAAAAATAAAATGTTATATAAAATCTCGTTACAAACCTAAAAACGAGTTTTTTAATTTGCTTTTAAAAATGCATTCAAAAAATATATTAATTTGTAGATAAAAAGAAGCTAATATTATAGACATGAAAATAAAAAAATGATAAAATAATCATAGAATAATAAGAATGTATATATAGATATGAGGTATAGCTATGAATAAGAATAAAAAGATAATAACATTAATAATCATTTTTAGTATAATAATTGCATTACTTGGTAGTACATTTGCATATTTATCATGGAGAAGTAGTACTGATCAAGAAACAGTAATAGATTTTTCTATTGGTGGTGATTTTAGTTGTGCTGCTAATGGAGGGGGTAATTTAGAT
>CAKOQC010000011.1:0-26646 GCA_934101175.1 uncultured Bacilli bacterium | reverse complement strand
TGAAGCAATTTCAAATTTATATTGATATACTTCTCCTCTTTTTTGAACTGTTACATCAGCCATAATAATCTCTCCTCTATTTACAATTGAGTAAATGAAAAAGTTGACACGAATGCCAACTTTATATTATTTGCAAAAATGTTTGCATAGAGATTTCCTTATTTTATGGGCTATTTACCACAACATTGCTTATATTTTTTGCCAGATCCACATGGCCTTTTGTATTGGGGATTTTGGGGGCATTTTTGAGCACATGGCTCGTTAATTCGGCGTTTGGCTGTACTTGGAAGCACTCCGTAGCACTCGGCAAACCTAGCAGAACTTATCTAAAAGCTTATCTAAAAAAAATTATTTTTAATATATTACAATTTTTAAATAATGTTATAAATTAAGTAATTCTTTTTTCTTTTTATCAAATTCTTCTTGAGATATAGCTCCCATATCAAGAAGTTCTTTTAATTCCTTTACTTGTTCAACGGGAGATTTAACATTTTGAACTACTGTTGTATTATTTTGATTAGAATTAAAATCTTCTATGTATTTTTTTATTTTCTCAAAGTCATCATTTATTTGCTTATTTGATTTTTTAAACGAACTATCAGAATAAACAACATTTTCATCAATTTTTCCGCCAATAATACCACTTTTTACTTCTTTTGTTCCTGCCATAATAAACTGAATGTATCCTCGTGCTAATCCTACTTTTTTAATTTGTACACCACTTATTTGATTTATCATTATAGTTTTATCTCCAGTAAAACCTAATGACATTTTAGACATTAATCCTGGACGGCTAATAGTCAATGTATTACCATTAATTTTAATTATAGATTTTCCACCCTTGCCTAAGCTATAAAATTCATATTCCTTTTGCATATTATCAACTCCTATAATAATTATATCACAACAATTTTATAATCTATTATCATTTTTTTAAAAACTCAAATTTCTTTTGCAGTTCTGAATGCTCATAATTTGATAACTGTACTGGATCTTCAAATTCTAATTTCTTATTTATAAGTAATTCATCTTGTTGAAAATGCATTATATGGATAATTCTTGAACAACGTTCAACTTTATCTCTACAACACTTTTTATACTTTTTATTACTACCACAAGGGCATAATTGATTTACTCCACATTCTTTAAATTTTTTATCTGCCCATTCATATTTTTCAAAGTACTGATACAGATCGTACTCATCTTTTGTAAAGAATACTTCTTGCTTTATTTTAAATGCTGCTGAATTACCACTACTAAATTTAGCAATAGCCATAGAATCCCCACATGTAGAA
Source organism: uncultured Bacilli bacterium (assembly GCA_934101175.1). Taxonomy (GTDB): domain Bacteria; phylum Bacillota_I; class Bacilli_A; order RF39; family UBA660; genus RUG705. The sequence goes on along the minus strand of CAKOQC010000011.1, from coordinate 25,351 downwards.
TTTTCTTTTTTTAAAACAAGCAGATCTTCTTCGTTTAATGATATACATTTATCATACGAATTATTAAATATAATACTATTTATTGTTTTCGTTTGATTCTCAGTTAAATTATTCATACTATTCAAATCAATATTAAAATCACTAGGCAATTCTCCATTAATAAATACTCCATAATAGTCCTTAGATATTGGTAATAATACAACAGTGTTTTTTAACCCAATTTCCCTATTACTTAAATTGACAAACCTTCCCATAAATTTTAATGAACAAGTTGATATATATTGATCACTCAAAACAAAGTTACTATTATTTGATTTGATTATTGCAAAATCATAGCAGGTACATAAAAGATCACTTATACGATCAATATATGGCATATTAAATATTTTATTTATCATTCTAACTATAGAGCTATCATCTTTCTTTGATATTTCTTTACTCATATGAATCATGCTTGTAACACTTTTATAATAATTGATTAAAAACATTCTTATATTTTTAAATATCATATTTTTGGCATCCATATATTTTTCATCATCTAATAGTTTCTTTAATTTGTTTATTAATTGACTTGAATATGGATCAATACTTCTTGCAAATAAGTCTTCAAGAAAATTATCATCTAATAGTGGAAATTCATATGAATTGCTCATACACATCGTATTATTTACAGATCCTTTATAAATTTTACCATTATGCAGATTTTTCTCATAAATATTATTTGAATTAAAAATTTCTCTAATTATTCCTTGAGCAATATAATGTTGCTTTTTTGTTCTATTAGTTTTAGCCATTTTTTCACCACATTTCACATATAAATTATAACATAAACTACTGGCGTCAATTTTGTTATTATTCTTTTTAAGTAATAAATTACAATTTAGATAATTTTTAGATAAGTTTTGTATTCAATTTGAGAACATTGTTCTAATATGTGTTTTACCCTTATTTTATAAGAGTTTGCAAAGGTTTAAAGACTTATCTAAAACTTATCTAAGACAAAAGACACACCTATAATTACCAAAATATTGTAATCATAGAAAAACCCGCAACCCCTTATCTTATGCGGGTTTGCGGGCTTATTTACCACAACATTGCTTATATTTGCGTCCTGAGCCACAAGGACACGGATCATTACGACCTACTTTATCGCTCTTCTTACTTGTCTTAACAGTATCCTTACCATCATTAGTAATGACTTTCTTAACTACTTCTTTTCTCTCAGTATTCTGTCTTATTTCTGACTTCAAAAGATAGATACTAATATCAGTATTAATTTTATTTAACATATTATCAAATAAATTATATCCCTCTTTAGTATAAGCATCTAATGGATTTTCATTAGCGTATCCTCTTAAACCTACACCTTCACGAAGATGACTCATCGTACTAATATGTTCCATCCAATTACTATCAATTACCCTCAAAGAAATAGCTTTTTCAAATTCATTACTTACTTCTTCAGGAATATCTGCTAATTTTTCTTCATAATCTTTAAGTACATTATCATAAATAGTCTCTATTACTTCATCTTCTTTTTTACCATTTATTTCTGATAAATTTAAACGATATTTTCTTAAAAGATTTTCATTAGCAGCTTCTAATATTTCTGAATAATCATTTTCTTGTAAATGTTTACTATCAATTAGATGTGCCATTACTAAATTAGTAATATACTCTCTAAATCCAGCTAATACTGTAGCATGAATTGAATCATTATCTAGAATTTCATTTCTTCTTTCATAAATAATATTTCTTTGAGTATTCATAACATCATCATAGCTAAGTAAATGTTTTCTTATATCAAAGTTATTACCTTCAACTCTCTTCTGAGCTGTCTCTACCGTTTTCGCAAACATTTTATTTCTAATAGCTTGATCTCCTGTAAAACCAATACTAGCCATCATTTCTTTATATCTATCTGATCCAAATCTTATTAATAAATCATCTTCAAAAGATACAAAGAATTGACTAAATCCGGGATCTCCTTGTCTTCCAGCACGACCACGAAGCTGATTATCAATACGACGAGATTCATGTCTTTCAGTACCAATTACACAAAGTCCACCTAGTTCTTTAACGCCTTCTCCAAGCTTAATATCTGTACCACGACCAGCCATATTAGTAGCTATAGTAACAGCACCCTTCTCACCAGCATGAGCAATAATTTCTGCTTCACGAGCATGATTTTTAGCATTTAATACTTCATGGCGAATCTTTTTCTTAGTTAACATTTTACTAAGTAATTCACTAGTCTCTATAGCAATAGTACCAATTAGTATTGGTTGTCCTAATTTATGGCGTTCTTCTACTACTCTAATAATCGCATTATATTTTCCTTCTTTACCAGGATATAATAAATCAGTAGCATCTTCACGAATAACTGGTTTATTAGTAGGAATACAAATAACATACATATTATATATATTTCTAAATTCTTCTTCTTCTGTCTTAGCAGTACCAGTCATACCAGATAATTTATTATACATTCTAAATAAATTTTGAAAAGTAATTGTAGCTAGTGTTTTTGTTTCTTGATTTATTTTTACATGTTCTTTTGCTTCAATAGCTTGATGTAGTCCTTCTGAAAAAGCTCTTCCTTTCATTAAACGTCCAGTAAATTGGTCTACAATAACAACTTCTCCATCCTGTACAACATAATCAACATCATTCTTCATAAAGTAATTTGCTTTTAAAGCTAAATTAATATGATGAACTAAAGCTGTATTATTAATATCATATAAATTATCTATATGAAAAGCCTTCTCACACTTATGTGCTCCTTCATCAGTTAAAGTAATACTTCTAGATTTTTCTTCTTTAACATAATCGACATTTTCTTTTAAGGATTTTGCAAATAAATCTGCTTGTTCAAATAAATTAACATTTTGCATAACACCACCTGATATAATTAATGGTGTTCTTGCTTCATCTATTAAAACAGAGTCTACTTCATCGATAATACAATAATTTAATCTACGACCAACACGATCTTCTTTTCTAACAACCATATTATCTCTTAAATAGTCAAATCCAAGTTCATTATTAGTAGTATACATTATATCACAGTTATATACTTCTCTTTTTTCTTTAGGAGATAACTCTCTTAAGTTAATTCCTACTGTTAATCCTAAAAATTCAAAAATTGGTCCCATCCATTCAGCATTTCTTTGAGTAAGGTATTCATTAACTGTAACAACATGTACTCCTTTACCAGTTAAAGCATTAACATATGCTGGAAAAATTGTTGTTAAAGTTTTACCTTCACCAGTTTTCATCTCAGCTATATTGCCATAGTGAATAGCAAGTCCTCCAAGTAACTGGCAAAAATATGCTTTTTCTCCAATAATACGATAAGCTGCTTCACGTATAGTAGCAAAAGCTTCTACTAGTATATCGTCTAATGTTTCTCCATCTTCTAATCTTTTTTTAAACTCATCTGTTTTAGCTGCTAATTTCTTATCAGATAATTTACTATACTCACCATCTAATTCTTCTATCTTAGTAGCTATTTCATTAAATCTTTTTAATTCTTTATATTCGTTATCGAATAACTTTTTAAATATATTTATCATGTATTCACTTCCTTAATATGTATTTTATCAAAAAAAATAAAAAATTACTAGTATTTCACACATAAAACCATAATATTAGTCAATATTAATAGTGGGTGATAATTATGGCTAAGAATAAAAAGTCAAAAAATTCTAATTCATGCAAAAATAATATGAATAAGTCTTTAAATGGTAACGCTTCTAGTTGTCATGAGTCTAATTCTAATAGTATGAATGGAAACAACCTAAATAAAAGTAACCTTTAATGGTTGCTTTTATTTTTTATAATATTTTAACTATCAAAATACTTATAACTACACAAGCTACATCTGCTAATAATCCTACTAATAATGAATATCTTATTTTTTTAACTTTAATACTTGAATAATACATTCCTATTATATATATTGTAGTATCTGTACTTCCTGTAATAACTGCTGCCATCATTCCTATTAAAGAGTCTGGTCCATATACTCTAAAAATATCATTTAAAAGCATTAATGATGATGATGACGATATTGGTCTTAATAAAGCTATTGGTATAATCTCCTTAGGAAATATATCTATCCTAACAATATTTCCTAAATCAACTAAAATATTACTCTTAGTAAATACTGTTACTGCTACTATTATTGCAAACATACTAGGAAATATTGTCAAGGCCATCTCTAATCCTTCTTTTACTCCCAATAAGAATTCATCATATATATTTACTTTCTTAACTATCCCATAAATTATTACTATTAGAGTAATTAAAGGTATAATATATCTAGAAAAATTAATCATCTCTTCATCACCATATAAAATATCCTATCAAGAATTAATCCTACTAAGCATGATAATGATGATGTAATAATTATATAAGGTATAATCTTCTCAGGATTAAGACTTCCATACATCATTCTTAAACTAATAATAGTAGTAGGCATTATTGTAACTGAAGCTGTATTTAATACTAAAAAGGTAATCATACTTCTTGTAGCCCTGTCTTTCTCTTTATTTAATTCTTGCATCTCTTTAATTGCTTTAAGTCCAAATGGTGTAGCAGCATTTCCAAGTCCTAACATATTCATTATAATATTAGTACCTATATAAGAAAAGCAAGGACTATCTTTAGGTATTTCTGGAAATATTATTTTAAGTCCTGGTGTTAAAAATCTTGCCATTTTGTCCATAAGTCCACTTTTTCTAGCTATATTCATAATTCCCATCCATAAACATATAACTGGAATAATTGAAAATATTAGTTCAATACTAGTATTACTAGCTACAAGCATTACTTCACTAATATTTATATTCTTAATAAAACTATATGTAATCCCTATAATAAAGAAAAATCCAAATATATAATTTATCATTATTTATTTAAACCAATCCTTTATCTTCTTAATTAAACTACTACTTTCCTTATCTATCTTCTTAACATATATATCTTCTTGTCCCATTAAAGTATTCCCTAAATATATATAATTAGTCCCTACTTTATCTCCATCATGATAATTCTTAATTTTCTCTAATTTTATGTGAGATACTAATGCTTTAGTCTCTTCTTTTTTTAATGTTAATCTGACATCATTCTCTACATATAAATAATCATAGTATGTATCTCCTACTACTGAAAAATTCTTTTTATTAACTACTAAATATGATTTATAATTATTAAATACTCCTTCAAATAATGATTTATGAGTATTCCAATCATCACTATCTCTAATAGTAACTACTACTAAATTAATATTATCTTTACTAGCAGTAGATACTAATGTTCTCTTAGCTTTTTCTGTATATCCCGTCTTTCCTCCAGTTACATAATCATATTGAAGCATCTTATTTTTATTATGCCACACATAAGTCTTAATATTACTCTTAGCTACATATTTCTTAGTCTTAACAATTTCTCTATATATTTCATTCTTCATTGCATACCTGGTTAATAAAGCCATATCATAAGCTGTCGATATATTACCCTTACCTGTATTATCAAGACCACTTGCATTATAAAAAGTAGTCTTATGCATTCCTAGTTCTAAAGCTTTCTTATTCATAAGTTTTATAAACTCTTCTTCACTACCTGCTACATATGTTGCGATCATCTTAGCAGCATCATTCCCTGATCTAAGCATAAGTCCATATAATAAATCTTTTAAAGATATTTCTTCTCCTACTGATATATATATTCCCGATCCATAACTATCTTTAATAGAATCATCAACTATTACTTTATCTGAAATATTTTTATTTTCAATAGCAATAATCGCCGTCATAATCTTACTAATAGAAGCTATTAAAGAAGGATTATCTTTATTCTTAGCACTAATTACTCTTCCTGAATCCATATCCATTAAAACATAACTATTAGCAGTATCTACTGAAGCCTCTATAAAAGAAATAAAACTAAAACAAGATAATACTAATATCACTATAAAAATAATCCTTTTCATAATCTATCACCTATCTAAGTATATGAAAAAAAACTAATAATTATTATTAGTTTTACATAAAGAAAAAGGACTAATTAGCCCTATAATTAACCTGCTAAATTGTCAGCTTGACCTGCAATGTTCTTTTCAGTATGTTCTGTACTTGCAGCAGCACTATAAATCATATTAGCAAATTCATTAACTTTTTGAGTATATGATTCAAACTTACCTTTTAATGAATTAAATCTTCCTTTTAAAGCTTCACTAGCTTGTCCTTGGAATACATCATCAGCACCAATTTGATTCATTGTTTGATTAAAATCATCAAAAATGCCACGCATTTTACTAGAACAATCTCTTATTGTATTAGCATTATCTCTAACACGTTCATAAGTAATGTTTGTACTATTATTCATAAATTCCCTCCTCTAATTAATACTTGATATAATATCGTCTTGGTTTTTAATAACTGCGCCACTAGCTGAAACACAGAAGTTACCATATTCTTCAATAACTTGTGCCATTTTGCTAAGATCTTCTTGATAAGATTCAATTTCGTGAGCAATAGCGCTAGCAGCAGGATCCAAATAGTTGCTATTAATCATTTCTTGTACAGTTGAATAGATTTTATTAGTGTTGCTTCTAAACTCACCAGCTTTACCAATAATATCATTTCCTTTTTGTCTTAAAGCAGTTGGATCTGCAACAAATTTATTTGCCATAAATTCCTCCTTCTTTGATAGTAGCCTTATGACCTCTACCTTACAATCTAACTATATCATTATTTATCTTAAAAGTAAATAACTATACACTATATTTTACACTTTTATTTCTTTTACCAGCTTTATAAGTTTCATAATGTACCCTTTGAACAAGCCCCATTGCAAAAAGCAATGTTAACGTATAGCTTCCTCCATATGATAAAAATGGTAGTGGCACTCCTGTTAATGGACCTATTCCCATAACTCCAATTAAATTTATCGAAATATGCAAAAGAAGATATGCAAATACTCCGTAAGCAATAATAGCATTACCTAAATTAGTAGCCTTCTTAGCTATATCTAAAATACGATATAACATAAATAAATACATAAAAATAATTACAAGTCCTACTATAAGTCCCCACTCTTCTACTATAATTGGAAATATAAAATCTGTATGTGCTTCAGGTAAGTATAAATATTTTTGAGTACTCTCTCCAATCCCCTTACCAGTAAGTCCTCCATTTTTAAAAGCAATCAAACTATTACAAAGTTGATATCCCGATTCTTCTTCATATCTTTCGCAAGGATTTAAGAAATTAAATCTTTCTAACTGATAATCTCTTAAAAAAGATCCTCCTGTCAAAATTAAAAGTAAACCTACTAAAACTATTCCCCCTAAGAATATCCTATTAATAGGACCTTTAGTCTCTTTTTTTAAAGGTAATACATAAAATATTAGAAAAGTTATTCCGAAAATAATTGACGCTGTTCCCAAATCCGGTTGCATTGCTACTGAAGCAAATATTATTAATACCATTATTATTGGTTTTAACAAAGTCCATTGATTATCTAAATCATCTTTATGATTATTATAATAATTTGCTAAATATAAAACTATTATTATCTTTCCCAACTCACTAGGTTGTAAAGTAAAGAATTTTAAATCATACCATCCTTGAGTACCTTTATGACTATTACCATATACAAATAATCCAAATAAAGCTAAAGTAAGTATTCCCATTAAAAATGGTGATATCTTTTTAAAGAATTTTGTAGGAAAGCATATCGCTATAAAGAATGCTCCAAGTCCTATAACATCAAATATCCCCTGTCTAATAAAATAATTATATATATTCTTATTATATCTCATAAATGATGCCATAGAAGAAGAACTAAGTATCATAATAATTCCAAATACCATAAGGATAATCATAACAACTAATAATGGTTTATCTAATTTAGTTTTATACATCCTTATCACTATCCTTCTATATTACTATAACAAAAATAAAGAAAAAAGTAAACTTAATTCCTTAAGTCTACTTTTATTTGACAATTATTTTTCTAACATAATAGTAATAGGTCCATCATTGATAAAGTCAACTTTCATATCTGCTCCAAATATTCCTGTTTCTACTTTTATTCCAGTATTTCTAAGTTTTTCGTTAAATTCATCATATAATGCCTTTGCTTTATCTCCTGACATTGCCTCAACATAACTAGGTCTTCTTCCTTTTCTTGTATCAGCATATAAAGTAAATTGACTTATTGAAAGAATACTCCCAGATACATCTAATAAACTCTTATTCATAACTCCATTCTCATCATCAAATATTCTTAAATTTATTAGTTTATCTACTAAGTAATCTATTTTCTTACTATCATCATCATGAGTTATTCCTACTAATATCATAACTCCCATACCTATTTGACCTACTATCTTATCATCAACTTTTACACAAGCTCTATCACATCTTTGTACTAATACTCTCATTAATTTATCTGCCTTTCTACTTTTTGAACGAAGCTTAAGTTATATAATTCTCTACAAAACTTCTCCAATTTTTCTCTATTTTCTACCAATACTGTAAGAGTATATAATTTAAATTCACTCTTAGTAATTGTAGATACACTATCAATAACAATATTATTAGTAGAAGCTTTCGTAATAATATCTAATAAATTATCTGAAGTATCAGTATATATTAATAAATCAGTAGGAAACTTCTTAACTATATCTTCATTCCATTTAACATTAATTAATCTTTCATCTAAATCTATTATATTCTTACAAGAACTTCTATGAACTGTAATTCCTGATCCTTTAGTAATATATCCTATTATATTATCTCCTGGAATAGGCTTACAACATCCAGATAAGCTAACTTTAATCTCATTCATTCCTTCTACTAAGATATCATTCTTAATAATTGGTTTAGTTTTATCCTGATTTTTACTTAATATCTTCTTAGTAGGATCTTCTTTCTTATTAATAATATGCATTACTGAAGCAATTCTATATTTACCTTGACCTAAAGCTATATATAATTCATCCATATCTTTAAGTTTAAAACTATCTAATATAACATTCATATAATTAGTAATAGTTTCCTGTAAAGGTAAATTTCTTCTTCTAAGTGCTCCTTCAAAAATATCTATTCCTCTAGATAAATTCTCATCTTTCTCTCTCTTAGTATAAAAAGCTCTAATTTTATTTTTTGCTTGTGATGTTACTACAAAGTTAAGCCAATCTTTATTAGGGCCTTTTGATAATTTTGAAGTATTAACTTTAATAATATCTCCTGTTTTTAAAACATAATCAAATGGTACAATACTATCATTAACAATAGCTCCAACCATTTTATCTCCTACTTCACTATGAACTTTATAAGCAAAATCTACACAAGTAGCTCCCTTAGGTAATTCAATAACATCTCCTTTAGGAGTATATACATATATAGAATCATTAAATAAAAGATCTTTCTTAACACTACTAATAAATTCTTCTGAAGTATTAGCTTCTTCATTAAGTTCTATAATACTTCTAAAAATCTCTAATTTCTGTTCCATAATATCTTTATTATTAACACTCTTATTCTCTTTATATGACCAATGAGAAGCTATTCCATATTCAGCTATCTTATCCATCTCATAAGTTCTTATCTGAATTTCAAATAACTGTCCATCTATACCAAACACTGTCGTATGAAGAGATTGGTATAAGTTAGTCTTAGGCATTGCTATATAATCTTTAAATCTCTTAGGAACAGGTTTATACTTAGAATGAATTAATCCTAAAGCTAAATAACATTCTTGTTCTGTATTAACAAATACTCTTAAAGCTAAAATATCATAAATATCTTCAAACTTCTTTCCTTTACACATCTTATTATAAATACTATAAATACTCTTACTACGTCCTTTTATCTCATGAACTATATTATGTTCATTTAATAATTCACTAACTTCTTCTAACATCTTGCCTACCGCTTCATCACGTTCTGTCTTCTTTAAGTTAAGTTTCTCTACAATCTCATAATAAGCATCTGGATTTAAATATCTAAGTGATAAATCTTCTAATTCTGATTTAAGTTTATACATTCCTAGTCTATGAGCTACTGGAGTAAGTATCTCCAAAGTTTCTTTAGCTTTTCTCTTTTGTTTAGTTTCTGATAACACATAAAGAGTTCTCATATTATGAAGTCTATCTGCTAATTTAACTATTAATACCCTAACATCACTAGATAGTCCTACTAATATCTTTCTTTGATTAGCAGCCATCTGCTCTGTTTCTGTAGAAAAGTTAAGTCTATTAATTTTTGTAACACCATCTACTATCTTAGCTACTTCCGTTCCAAATAAATTCTCTATTTCTTCATATGTACTATCAGAGTCTTCTATCGTATCATGAAGTAAAGCCGCCGCAATAGCTTTACCATCTGCTGATACATCTGTAAGTATCCATGCTACGTTAAGAGGATGAGTAATATAGTCATCCCCCGTAATTCTTTTTTGTGAAAAATGTTTTCGATAAGCATAATCATAGGCATTTCTGATGAGCTTCAAATCATCAACATTATCATCATAATTACTTACCTTATCTAGTAAATCTTCTATTGTAATATTTTCAGTCTTAACACTCATATAAACACCTCCCTATATCTAACAATTAATTCCTCTTACTTTAAGTTCTTGTACCTCATCATCATCTTCCTTTTTAGGTTTATGTATTCTCTTTTTCTCTAGCCATAACCATATCATATTAGAAATACATATAGAAGAATAAGCTCCTGCTATAAATCCTACCAATAAAGCTATATTAAAGTTAATAATCTCTTTAGAACCTAAAATCATAAGTACTATAACTGGAATAATTGTTGTTACTGTTGTCATTATATTTCTAAATAATGTTCTTCTAATACTAGTATTAACAAGTTCATCTAAATCTTCTTCACGAGTAATATTATTCTTATATTTATTTTTATAATTTTCTCTTATTACATCAAAAGTAACTATTGTATCATTAATACTATATCCTATTATAGTTAATATTCCTGCTATAAATATTGTATCTATTTGTACTTTAAATACTGAGAAGAATAAGAATGTAAATAATATATCATGAAGTAAAGCTATTATTCCACTAATAGCATAATTAAATCTAAATCTAATAGCTACATAGATAATTATTCCTATCATAGCAAAGATTAATGATTTAACTGCATTCTTAGCTAATTCTTGTTTAACTACTTTACTAACTACATAAATACTACTATCAAGATTATATTCTTCTTTTAAAGTCTTAGTCATATTATTTATTTCATCTTTATCTATTACTTCTGACAAGGTCAAACTAATCTCTTTATCACTCTCACTATATTTCTCAATAGTATAATCTTTATCCATAATATATTTCTTAACATCATCTATCTTTTCACTAGCTTCTTTATTATTATTTATTGTAATACTAGTACCACCTGAAAAGTCTACTCCTAAATTAGCTCCTGTAGTAGCAAAAATAATTATTCCTACTACTAGTAAAATTCCTGTTAACATAAAGAATTTCTTCTGATTCTTAACAAAATTTAATCTTTCAAAAGGAATACGTATATTCTTCTCTTTTTTAATTTTCTTCTTATTAACTCCTATAAATAATCCTAATCTATTATCAAAAATATTAGTATTTACAAAGTATTTAAGAATATATTTAATAAGATATACCATTACAAGAACGGTTACTATAATATTAATAATTAACATTGTAGCAAATCCTTTAACAGAACTTTGTCCTAATATAAACATAATAATTGCCGCAATAATCGTAGTAACATTAGCATCTATAATACTAGAAAAACTACTCTTATTACCTATATCATATGCCTCTTTAAGTGGCTTTCCTATTAATAAATTCTCTTTAATTCTCTCAAAACTAATAACATTAGCATCTACTGCCATTCCTATTCCAAGAAGCATAGCGGCAATTCCAGGTAATGTTAGAACTCCATTTATTAAATAGAAGATTAAAAATGATATAAAAGTATAAAGTACTAATCCAAAACTAGCAATAAATCCTGCAAATCTATATATACTTATCATTAAAATCATTACTAATACAAGACCAATAACTCCTGCTATTAAAGTCTTATTAAGAGAGTCCATTCCAAATGAAGCTTCTACTGTCTTTGAAGATATTTCTGTAAGTTTAGTAGGTAATGCTCCTGAATTTATAAGTTCTACTAATGAAGTAGCTTCTTCCTTAGAAAAACTACCTTGAATAATAACATCACTAGCAAAAGCTTTCTCTACTCTAGCCCCTGATAAGCAATGAGATTCACTAGTACCACATAGTTTTTGTTCTTTCTTATATGAATCTACTTCAGGATCATAATCTAACCAAATAACCATAATATTATTAGTCATATTCTTAACTTTCTTAGTAGCTTCATAAAATGTATCCGTATCTTTAATTTTTAAACTAACTGCTGGTTTACCATACTCATCTACTGTTACCTTAGCTTGTCCTCCTAAAACATCACTAGTCATAAGTAAATTATCATTATAATCTCTAAATGATAATACAGCTGTTGAAGATATCGTATTTCTAGCATCCTCAGCATTAGTAATTCCCGCTAATTTAACTCTAATACGATTATCTCCTTCAATAGTTATTTCAGGTTCAGATACTCCTAAAACATCAATTCTCTTAAGAATAGCTTTATAAGTAGAATAAAGCATATCCTGATCCATCGTATCTTCTTCTTTAAGAGGTGATACTTCATATAATACTTCAAATCCCCCTTGTAAATCCAATCCAAAATTTATCTTATTAATTAAAGGACTAATAAAATAACAACAAATAACTGTAACAATAAATACTCCTATTAATCCAACTACAAATTTACCTTTCTTCATCTATAATTCTCCTTTCACACTATTATTAACTATCTCACTAAGATCTAACATAAGTATATCATTTACTATATCATTAAGTTGTAAATCATGTCCATATCTCCACTTAGTTCTAACTAAATACTTCCATATATCTTCATTTTTAATACTTTTATACTTAGTAATACTAGCTAATCTCTTCTTAACATTAAATACTGGTATCATTTTTCTATATAATTCAAGTTGTGAAGCAAACTCCATCTATATCACCTATATCTAATTATATACCAAAATAACATCTAATTACAAGTTTTATTTGTAATATCAATAATTTTATTATATACTTATTTTAGGTGAGTTATGAAAAGATTTAATATGATTGATGAAAATTTTAAATGTCTTAATTGTGGTACTTCTGTATCTAAATTAAATTATACTGCTAGAGATCATTGTCCTAATTGTCTTTATTCTCTTCATGTAGACAATATGCCTGGTGATAGACAAAATACTTGTCATGGTCTAATGAAACCTATTGGTATTGAAAAATATAAAAACACTTATAAGATAATTTATAAGTGTACTAAGTGTAATACTATTCATAAAAATATTATGGCTAATGATGACAACTATGATTTAATCATTAAGTTATCCGTAATTAGTTCTAATTTCTAAAAAGATCAAATATATAAGGCATTATAAGTATAAATACAAATAACCCTATCGCTATCATAAAGATCATTTTAAGTTCTTTAGATATGGGTATTGTATTTTTTTTATTTTCATTACCTTCATACTGTTGTATATTCTGCATTACTTTTGGATCTTTTGTATAATCTATTTTATTAAGGTTATTATAATCTTCTGAAATATTTAAATCTGTAATAGAAGTTTCATTATATCCCGTACTATTAATAAATCTACTTTGATTACCATGTACATTAATTCCTTCTTGTTTTAACATTGCTTGATAACCTTCATTAACAATATTGTTATTAGCTTGATTATTAATAAATGGATTGATTGTACTTTGTGTATTATTAGGAGTATTAGTTACTTCATTATTATTGACATCAATTTGATTATTAGTAAGAGGCATTTGTGTAACAGGTTGTTGCATATTATTAGCTACTGGCGGTGTCTGTGCAACTTGACTTGGCATTCCCGTCGAAGGTGCCTGATTATTAACTACAAAAGGATTAACACTATTATTAGAATTAGTATTCATATTGTTATTATTAGTAGGCATACCAGTACCAAACATATTCTGATTATTATCCATTATGCCTCTCCCCTTTCTACATAAATTGATTATTTACATTATTACCATTATTATTTGTTGGTGGTGTTCCATATACAAAGTTTACTGGTTGCGGATTAACTGGTTGTGGTGGTGTTATTGGATTAGGAACTGTATTTACTGCTGGATTAGGCATTGGCATTGGATTAACTTGTCCCATATTACCAAATCCATTATTTTGATTTACTGTATTATTCTGCATTTCATTATTATAATTCATTTGATTACCCATCACATTTTGATTAGTATTCATTGCCTGACCTACATTAGGTACTTCATTATTAACCATATTCTGACTAGGTACTCCCATATTATTATTCATCACATTCTGTGGTACTTCTTGAGCAGATGAAATAACTACTTCTCTTGGAGCAAATACTGGTTTTTGTTCAGATAAAGGTTGATACATAGGTTCAACCACTCCAGTAGTATTTGCATTCATATTTTCTACTGGTTCAGGAGTATTCATGTTATTTACTAATGGACCATTATTACTAGGCATCGGATTAACGTTATTCATAGTTTGTGTCATTTCTCCATTAATTCCCATCATATTATTTTGTGGCATTGGATTAATTGGTTCTTGTGGTGCCATTCCCATTTGATTAGGCATCATTCCTTGATTAGATATTGCTTGTGGAATTGTACCATTATTCCCATTCATATCAAGTGGTGAAACACTTGCATTAGGTATAGCCCCAAAATTAACTGGTGTATTTTGATTAGGATTAAATCCTTCATTACTAACATTATTTCCAAAAGGCATTTGCATAGCACTCATCTGATTAACATTAACTGGTCCATTAACCGGTTGTGGACTAACTTGATTAGGTTGAAAACTAACTGGAGCCTGTCCCATAGTATTTGCACTTGGAGTTGCCATTGCTGGAGCCGCTTGTGCCGCTTGTCCTTTATTTTTACCCTTTCCACTCTTCTTCTTATCAACTAAAAAGCCAATAACTGTAATTATTGATAACAATATAACTACTAAGATATAAATATAATTGTTAATCAAAAATTCTTTAATATTATCCATATTTTCATCTCCTCTTTACTCTATATAATCTTATCATATCTTTTTATATTTTTCAATATTTTCTACTTCTCTATTTCGAATTTTGTAATAATATCTTCATCTACCATTGATATAGCTTTAATTGATACATCCATTGATTGTTTATATTTTCCTTTTCTAAATAAATCTTCTGCTTCACATAAAGCTTCATCTATTTCTTTATATGTAGTTCTATATCTATTTCCATAAGTAATAAGTTTCTCACAAGCTACAACACTCTTAACTATATCATTGGTCTTATTATATATTTTAAATACTAAATCTCTTGCTGTATCTACTCTTATATTTAGTATTTTTATTACTATTGGTTTTTTAGCTAATTCTTTAATAATCTCTCTAATAGCTTCTCCCGCTTCTTCAAGTTCTATATAATAACTATTAGGAATTACTGGTATTTTATACTCTTTTAATTTATTTTTAGATTGTACTAATAAGTTCTGTATCATATCTAACTGTTCTTTAGCTCTATATTCATCATCTTTCATACTAGTAATTGATTTAAGCCTATAATCTAAATCATCTTGTAATCTTGTAAGTCTATTACTAAGTCCATCTAATTCTTCTACTAGTTTTGAATAAGCAAATGTTCTTCCTTTTCCATGTTCAAACAATGTCTTATAATCCTCGTTAATTTTCTCTAAATTCTTACTAATTATATTAAATTTGCTTATTTCATTTTCTGATAAATCGTAAGTACTCTTAATATCATCCATCTGTAAGTAAATATCATATACTACTTTATTTACTCCTTCTAATTTTTTCTTTAATTTCTTGATATTTTCTCTAAATATATCTTTAGATTCTTTTTCTTTATCAAAACTATTAAATATTGTATTAAAATACTCTAATATTGTTTTTAATTCTATTTCTGTATTATCTAATTCAAAATTCTTCATCTTCTCTATTGAATTATTAACTTTTTCTTGTATTTCTTTAAGATTATATTCTATATTTAGATAATCAAGTGGATATCTATCACGTTGCATTCTAAAATACAAGGTCTTAGTTTCTTCTATCTTATTAGGTATCATTATTGTAGCCATTAATACTAAATCAGGTGCTTTTTCTAAGAAATTCTTTAGTGTATTAATATCTTTTTCTAATTCCATAACTACTTTTTCTACTGAAACATAGTCATTTTTATCCATATAAGATTCAAACTTTTTAAATTGTTTATCTATTTTATCTAAATATTCTTCTATACTACTATCTATTGGTCCATAATCTTTCTTAGTTCTTTCATATTTGCTTTCACATTCTCTATATATTGCTTTAAGTTTAGTAATAATGGATCTATTTCTTTCTTCTGACTTAGTTATTACTTTTACTTCTTCTAATAATGATTCTGTCTTTTTCTTTAAAGATTCTAACATCATTTCTATATAAGCAATCTTTTTCATAGCATTTTTATAATCTTTTCTATCAACCATAAAATCTGCTTCTGTAATTAAATCTGTTAAAGTATCTATCTTTCCTTCTTTTATTTCTTTGAATGTGTCATCCCATTCATTTAATTTCTTTTTAAGGTCATCTGTCTTAACTAGTTCTTTTACTTTAGATAATTCACTAAGAATAGGTACTCCTATTAATTTATTCTTCTCATAATCTAGTTCTTCTATCGTTTGTTTATATTTCTTTTTTCTTTTACTTTGAATAATTAGTAATATTGCAATGATAAAAATAAAGGCCACTAAAAAAACAATCATTGGCATAACCATTTTATGATCCATTTCTATCACTTCCTTACATTTCTATTCATAGTATATTTTATCATAATTTTAATTAATTTAATAGTCTTTTTTTATGATATTGAATAATTTTATCAAAAAGATGACAAACGTATTTATTTTTAAGAACTTATTTATAAATAAAAACTAGTTTCTTTATTATGAAATTCTCTCTTTAAAGAAGTATTCATAAAAAAACTAGTTCATTTCTTATTCATTAATTAATTCTTTTTTATACAATTTTTTATATATTAAATTACTTTTTATTAAATTATCATGTGTATCATATCCTGAAACAGTGCCGTCATTTATTACAAGTATTTTATCACAATCTTTTATAGTTGAAAGTCGATGAGCTATTATTAAAATGGTATATTCTTTACTAATATTTTTAATAGCACTCATAACATGCTCTTGAACTTCATTATCAAGAGAACTAGTAGCCTCATCTAGAAGAATTATTTCTGAATTTTTAACAAGAGCACGAGCAATAGCTAATCTTTGTTTTAATCCTCCTGATAAGATTACTCCATTTTCTCCAAGCATAGTATCATATTTTTGAGGAAGTGTTTCTATATAGTCATGAAGTTCCGCTAATTTACATTTCTCTATCATTTCTTCATCAGTTATATCAGGATTTACTATTTTTATATTCTCTTTAACAGTCATATTAAAGATGTATGGATTTTGAGTTATTACTGAAATATTTCCACGAATAGTCTCTTCAGTATATTCATTAATATTATGTCCATCTATTAAAATTTCGCCAGAATTGACATTATATAGTTTTGAAATTAAGTTAAATATAGTAGTCTTTCCAGCTCCTGATGGTCCTACAATACCTATCGTATCATTAGGTCTTATTAAGAAATTAACATCTTTTAAAACATCACCAGTATCATATCCAAAATTAACATGTAAAAATTCTATACGTCCAGAAAAGTGTTTATTTTCTAAAGTACCAAACTTCTCTTTAGGATATGATGAATTATCTAAAATATCTCCAATATTTTTCATATTAAGTTTTATATCTTTACACTCAATATACAATCTACTTATTGCCATATTTAAAGAAAGAACACGATCATGATACAAAAAGATTATTAATAAGGCAGCTCCATCTAATTCAAAAGATTTAACAAGATGCACAGAATACAAAATAACTATTAATGTTATAAGACATCTCATAAAAGTATAAATGGTATCAAAGTACATCCCTTCTTTTTTTTCTTGATAAGATATATCATTTATTTTTTCTTGACCAGAAATAATCTTTTTAGTCATAGTCTTTCTTAAATTTAAGACTTTAACATCACGAATACCACGTATTAATTCAGTAAAAGAACTACTTTGATATTCTCTAGATTGACGACGTTTAAAATAAAGTTTCTCATAATAATCTCTTCTTTTTTTAGTAATAAAGAACAAGAATATTGAAAACAATAAAAGAAGGAAAAATATTTTTAATGAAGCATTAATTAAATATACAACTACTCCAATACTAGAAAAAATTTCCATAAGAATATGTTTTAATCCACCTATACTACTAACTAAATTATTGGTATCATTAACTGCTCTTTCCGTAAAAAAAGATGTTCCTAATTTATCAAAGTTAGATGTTTCTAATTTAAATAATTCTTCAGTAGTATCCCTCTGAATATTAAGAGATACTTTCTTAAAATATCTATTTGCTATTAAACTATAGATATCAAAAAGAAACGAACTTATAATTTTCATAAAAAAGATAATTATAGCATATTTTATTATTTCATCAATATTAACTATCGTAATAGCAGTATATTCTCTAGCACTAATAAATGGTTCTATAACACCTATAGCTGCCGTTAAAAGAGAAATAATAATTATTAATGATAATTCTTTTTTGCATTTCAAAAAATATGATAATATCTTTCTAAAATAATTTTTCTTTTTATTCATAATATCTATCCCTTCTTCCTTATTATACAATAAAGTAAGGTTAATGTAAAATTTATAATATAAATCTATTAATAAGTCTAATTAAACAAAGAAAAACTCTGAAAGATATCTCTCAGAGTTTGTATTATTAATATTTTATCTCTTACTAAATTGAGGTGCTCTTCTAGCTGCTTTAAGTCCTGGTTTCTTTCTTTCTTTCATTCTTGAATCTCTAGTAACCATTCCAGCTGCTTTTAATACTTTACGATAACTATCTTCATTCTTTTCATTTTCTTTATCGTATTCAAGTAATGCTCTAGTGATACCTAATCTAATAGCACCAGTTTGTCCAGAAAATCCGCCACCTGTAACATTACAATCTATATCGAATGTTTCTAAATTATTAGTAAGTTCTAGTGGTTGTTTTAAATCCATAACTAATACTTCAAATGGCATATATTCATTAACATCTCTACCATTTACAGTTATTTTTCCACTTCCTGGCATAAGTCTAACTCTAGCTACTGAACTTTTTCTTCTACCAGTTCCTAAAAATACTCTACTATCATTTTTCTTTGCCATAACTATTCTCTCCCTACTTTAATTTCTTTTGGTTGTTGTGCCATATGAGGATGTTCACTACCTTCATATACAAATAACTTCTTAGCCATTTGTCTTCCTAATCTATTATGAGGAAGCATTCCTTTAACAGCTCTTTCAACCATTTCTACTGGATAACTTTCAACCATTTCTCTAGCAGTTCTAGTTCTTAAACCACCTGCATATCTACTATGATTGTAATATTTTTTTCCTTCTAATTTGTTTCCTGTTAATAATACGTCTTTTGCATTAACAATAATAATATAATCTCCGCAATCAATGTGAGGAGTATAAGTAACCTTATGTTTACCTCTTAACATTGATGCTGCTTTTGCTGCTACTCTACCAAGAGCGACATCTTTGGCATCAATAACATACCACTCTCTAGCAACAGTTTCTTTACTTTGCATAAATGTTTTCATTTTTTTCTCCTTTTATATATATATTTCTTTTATCTTCATAATTTCCGTGTTCCCAATACGTAAATCAATCTGATATAAAATGTACCGATTATGATTATATTAAATATTTACCATTTTGTCAAGAAAAAAACGCTAAATTATTATCATTTAGCATCTAATTATTCATCATCTTTTACAAATAAAGGTAATATTAACTTTAGTTTATCTTCTCCAAGTACTTCATCTAGATATATTTCCCCATCTTTTATTGTAGCACATACTATTTTATAGTTATCTTTAATATCAGTTTTATCTTCATTTACTTCTGCTATATAATAGTAATCTTTTCCATCTTTTTCTACAGCATCTACTACTAAGTATTCTTCATTATTACCAAGAGTAATTATTTTATTTATTTCTAATTTCATATTTATCTCCTTACATTGTTAATTTTAATTTTTTTATTTGTTCATCAAAACTAGGAGTTTCTTTTTCTTCTGATGGTTTTTCTTCTTGTGGCATTGTCTCCCAAAAAGTAAGAGGCATTGTCATTTCTTCATCCATATTTTTTTCTTTTAAAGTATTTTCTTTTTCATTATTATCTTCTGTATCAAATATTTCACTATCATCCTTGCGATCATCAAATAAAGAAATATTTGTAAATGGACTATCTAAATTATCTTCAAAAATATTCTCTTTTTCAGTCAATGTCACTTCCGGAATAGTTTCTGTTTTAGGTACTTCAGGTATAACTAAAGCTTCTTCTCCTATTTCTGGCTCTCTAGGAAAGACAATTTCCACTTCATCATCAGCCTCAATATCATCTGATGTATCTATCTTATCTTCTTTTATAGTACCTTCAGATATATCTTCTTTTTGTATTATTGCTGGTTCAATTACTAATTCAGGATTTTCTTCTTCCTTTTCTTCTTCTAATTTAGTAGTATCTTTCCCTTTAGCAGCTGTATCAATATCATTAAATATTTGATTTACTCTCTTTATAACTCCCAAAGTCTTATCTTTTACTCTTTGAATTTTAAATTCAGCAGGTAATTTATCTATTTTTATTATTTGATTATCTTCAGGTACCATACTTTCTTCTTCTAAAGAAGTATCATCACTTCTATCATCTTCTTCTGTATCAAGAGAAACATTAGTAATATCTATCTCAGAAAGAGACTTCTTATCTATAATAATCTTTATATCTTCTGTAAGGCTTCTAGTAAACTCTATATTTTTATCTTCTATTTCTCTAAGATTATCATCCAAATCAGCAATCTCTCTCATAATTCTTGTAATCATCTTAGAATTATCTTTAAAATTATCTAAGTAATCCATTTGTTCTCCTAGTTTTATTCCTAAGAATGGATCAAAAGAAAATCTAATTTCTAAATATTGTAAATAATTTACTCTACTTCTTATTAAATCATTAATATCCTCTCTTTTACTAACCAATGCATCATAATTAGTAACTTCTTTAGATATTTTATCTATTATTTTAACTAAAGAAAGTAAATATTTTGCTTTAATAGCATCTATTTTTAATGAATCTAAAATTTCTTTATTTTCTTTACTAGGAAGACTATCGTAACAAATTTGTGCTGTTGCTAATACTTCTTCTTTTTCTTTCCTAGCTGAATTTAACTCTTCTAATTTCTCTCTTAATTTTGAATTATCTTCTAATAATGTATCTAAATCTAATCCATTACTACGATATTCTTCTTTAACACTAGTATATTCTATATCACCATTAGTAGATATCTTTCTACCTTCAGCATTAATAAAGTTTCTTTTCAAATCTCTTTCTAATGCCTGATATTTACTAGTCATAAGTTCTTTTTTCTTATTTTCACTAATTAATCTATCATTACTAGCTTCAATCTTTTTATTACAATCTTCTATATTCTTAAGATTAATCAAATATCCACTAATCAAATCTTTTCTTCTACTAATAGCATCTCTATCTATTGTACTAATATCTGATAGTTCTAAATCATCATCTACATTTCTAAATTTACATTGTAGTTCATTCAAACTATCATATTGATTTTCTAATTCTTGAAGAAAAGTAAGCTCTTCTTCTAAAGGTAATTTATGTTGATTATTTTCATAATTCTTTATTTTATCTATTAATTCTTGATAACTATTACTATCTATCTTTTTAGCTAATTTTTGATAATTAGTTAAAGCTTGTACATAGTCTTTTCCATCTTTAACAGATAATCTACTTAAAAGACTTTCATTCATCTTTAAAAGTTTAAAATCATTATCATTAATATCTATCACATAATCACCTCCTACTAATAAAACTAAAAGTTATACTGGAATACTTGGAAATATATCACTGCTTCCAAAGAAATCACTATTATCAGTTGTCTTTTCTTCATCAAAATCTTTCATATATTGATCTAATGATATATTAGGTAATTTAAAATTTTTTTCTTCTCCTAATTGATAATTACTATCTTCTTTACTATCTATCTCATCTAAGAAAGTATTTTCTTTCTCTTTCTTAGAATTATTATTAAATTCTTCAAATAATTCTTTTTCTATTGATACTTTATCTTTTAAAGGAGTATATTCTTCTTCACTAGTCTCTTCAACTGGAGCACTTAAATCTAATAAATTACTATCATCATCTATCTTTTTATTATCAATATCTTTATATAAATCTACTCTTCTAGCAATCTCAGGATCGCTTTCTATCTTAGTATTCACATTATCTTTAATAGTTTCAAAACTATAAGCTTTTTCTTTCTTTTTGTTTTGAAGTACTGAATTTTGTTGTTCTTCTAATAATTGTTTTGTTCTTTTCTCTATCTCTTTTTTTCTAGCTTCTTCAATTATCTTCTGCCTTTTTAATATTTCTTCTTGTTTTTTCTTTTCTATTTCTAATCTTTTCTTCTTTTCTTCTTCTAAAGTTCTTTGACGTTCTTTTTCTATTCTTTCTTGTTGTTTTCTTTCATTCTCTATAAGAACTTTAAGTACATTTTGAAATTCTTCGCTTTCATTTTCTTCTTCTAATTCAGATAAAGCTTCTAACTTTCTATTTTTTTCTTCTGTTAAATCATTTAAAGTATTAATATCTTGTTGTTCCATTAAAATAGTATTATATTGTTTAGATACTGTCTCTATAATCATTCTTATGAAAGCATCATTCTTAATATATTTAAGAATATCATTAACTTCACGGCGTTTCTTTAATAATTCATCATAAGTATTAACTTCACGATTGAATATTTCCATAAGTCTAAGTGTACTAAGTTTATCTTTATATCTTAAATAATCTTCATTTACTTCTCTTAACATTTCTTGGCAATCACTTAAAACATTAAGTGGTGATGTCTTTGCTGTTTCTAAATTAAGTTCTGCTAATGTTAAAGACTTTTCTGTCTCGTAATAAGCATATTCTATCTCTTCTTTAGCATCCATAAGTTCATATAAGTGATTTTCTTCAAATGCTTTTGCTAATAAAGATTTAAACTTAACTTCAAGTTCTATATTTAAATTCTTATTAATATCTACTTTTTCACTAGCTAGTGTAATCTTACTATTTAATGACTTAACATCATTCTTAAGTTCTTCTTGTAATTTTACATTCTTACTATATTTATCAATAATTCTTACTCTATTTTCTAAATTATCTAATGTATTAGCTCCCAATACATCTTTAACATCGAGTACTTCTCCTGTTAATTGGTAATGGTCATTGCATCTTTTCTCTACGTATGATAATCTTTGATTAATCAAGTCAATAAGCATTGTTACTCTCTTTTTTTCTTCATCAATCAAACTACATTCTTTATTTGCTAAAACATAGTATTCATCTTCATAGCTTTCATTTGTAGCATCGATTATTTTATTTTCTAGTTTAGTTAATTGTTTAATAATCATTTCTCTTTCTGTAACATTTTTTATAAGTTTTAAACTATTAGCAAACATTTCATATTGTCTTAAATATTGTACTACAGTATTGTCATTATAACTTACCATTGCCAACCACCTCTATTTTTATCATATACTCTAATTATATAAAGTTATTCTCATTTTGTCAATTGTTTCAATTAATTTCTTCTAAATAAACATCTTCTCTTTTTATTATTTATTGTTTCATATTATCTATTTATTCTCATTTTAATCTATATTTTTTTAATATTCTCTATCTTTTTAATTTTTTTTATAATTTTTTTCATAAAAAGGTTGATATTTTATTTTTTTTATTATATAATTAACTAGTCAACACGAAAAAGTATGACATATTGATGCCTGAGTGGCGGAATAGGTAGACGCACAGGACTTAAAATCCTGCGAGATTTAAACCTCGTGTCGGTTCAAGTCCGACCTTAGGCACCATCTTATGGAGGAATACCCAAGTCTGGTTGAAGGGACCGGTCTTGAAAACCGGGAGGTCGCGAAAGCGGCGCAGGGGTTCGAATCCCTTTTCCTCCGCCATCTAAAATATTGTTTATCGCGGGATGGAGCAGTCCGGTAGCTCGCTGGGCTCATAACCCAGAGGTCGTTGGTTCAAATCCAGCTCCCGCAACCATGGTTCCGTGGTGTAGTGGTCTATCACGTCTGCCTGTCACGCAGAAGATCGCGGGTTCAAATCCCGTCGGAACCGCCATTTATTTTTGGCTTCATAGCTCAGTCGGTAGAGCAGAGGACTGAAAATCCTCGTGTCGCTGGTTCGATTCCCGCTGGAGCCACCAGTAAAAAAAATAACCCTTGTTTACAAGGGTTTTTATATTACTTATATATAATTTAACTTAGCAAAAGTTTTTATATTACCTATTCCCTATCAAAAAATTAATTTCTAATCCTTATCATAAGGATTTTTTTAATAATATTTTAAAGTTTTAAAAAACAAAACTAGCAATTTTACTAGTCTTGTTTTTTATTTGTATTTTTTTGTGATACCATTTTCTTTGTTAAAACAATTCCATTTTTTTCTACTGACATAGCATTACTTAATTCGTTTTTCTTGCTTTCTAAATCAGCTAGAACCTCTTCAACTAAATCAGGATATTTAGAAATTGCACTAAGACTTTCAAAACTATCTCCAGATTTTTTTGAAATACCAATTACAATTCCAAATAGTTCTTGTTGAAAAGTAGATAAAACATTTAAATAACTAAAAGGTCCACTTTCTTGTTCTTCAATTATGTCCTTTTCTCTTTCCATTATTCTTATTTCTGCTTCTTCATCTTTTTGTTGTTCAAATCCTGCCAAATTTTTTAATTCATACATTAAATCACTATAATATAATACATCTTTAACTTCTAAGTTCATAATTATCGTTCCTTTCTATCATAACTATATTAATGGATTTTTTATTAGTATAATCCACAAACTGATAGATATTATTTTAATCATATTCTACCTAAAAGTCAATACTTTTTAGCAAACTAATCTGGTTCTATAATATTTAGTGGGTGTAAATAAAACGTCCACTAATTTTTATTTATAAAAAAAGCGGACATAACTTCCT
>CAKOQC010000010.1:0-26825 GCA_934101175.1 uncultured Bacilli bacterium | reverse complement strand
GGTAGGCCCGATAGGTCCAGTAGCACCAGTTTCTCCGGCAGCACCAGCAGCACCAGCAGGTCCGGTAGGTCCAGTAGGTCCTGTTGCACCAGTTTCTCCAGCATCACCATCAGCACCAGCAGGTCCAGTAGGTCCGGTAGGCCCGATAGGTCCAGTAGCACCAGTTTCTCCGGCAGCACCAGCAGCACCAGCAGGTCCGGTAGGTCCAGTAGCACCAGTTTCTCCGGCAACACCAGCAGGTCCAGTAGGTCCGGTAGGCCCGATAGGTCCTGTTGCACCAGTTTCTCCGGCAGCACCAGCAGGTCCAGTAGGTCCAGTAGCACCAGTTTCTCCGGCAGCACCAGCAGGTCCAGTAGGTCCAGTAGGACCGGTTGGTCCAGCAGGAATAGTTAGATTTAAAATAAAATTAGGACTAGTTCCTGTAATACTAGCTTGAGCTTGTGAGCCTGGCTCCCCAGTAGTAACAGTTCCTATTGTTAAATTAGGAGTTTCTCCATCTGCCCCGGTTGGTCCTGTTGCACCAGTAGGTCCGGTAGGTCCAGTGGCGCCGACTTCTCCGGCATCACCAGCAGGCCCAGTCGGTCCAGTAGGACCAGTAGCACCAGCAGGAATAGTGAAATCTAAAACAACATTTTCACTAGTGCCAGAGTTTACAACTGCTGCCGCAGTACCAGGATCACCTGTTGTAGTTGTACCAACTGTAATAGTGGTAGCACCAGCGGGTCCAGTAGGTCCAGTAGGCCCTGTTGCACCTGTAGTGTTACTACAACAACCATAATTTTTGTTACATCTTCTTCCTTCTTCTAATATTCTAAGAACTCTATCAGAAACATTATTATTGTTCATTCTCATACCCCTTTCGATATATTTTATGAAAATTTAATAAAACAAACAATTACTAATGACTAGCAATATGTATAAAAATAAAACTACTTTATATTTAAAAAATATTGAAAAAAATATTATAATATTATATAATAAGTATCATGAGTGGTGAAAAATTATGCCAAATAATAATTTAAATATGCAACAGTTAATAGAGATGAGAGTACAGAAAATATATGAAAAAATGAATTGGTGTATTAAAGAAAATAATTTAATTGACATTTCTAAATTGGCATCTTCATTTAAGTTTGATATTATAGAACATAATGAGTTGCCAGATTTATTAAATGGAGTTATTACTTGCAATGGTGAAAATAATCAAATGGCAATTAATAATAATTTAAGTAAAGGACAAAAAAGATATTCCATTGCATATTTGCTATCAAGTTATTTATTATATTATCAAGGCCAAGATTTTTTAATTTTTAAACATAATAATTGTGCTGAAAATTTTGAAATATCATATATGGCAAGAGTGCTATTAATTCCTAGTTCAACTCTAGAGCATGCATATAGCGATATTAGTGAAAATATCAAAATATTATCAAATATCTTTGAAGTTCCAGATAATGTAATGGAACAAAGAATTCAAGATATAAAAAAGATAAAAAGACTAAATCTAGTAAAAAAGTAATTTTAGTATTTAATTCTTAAAATATGTCATAAGATGGCAAAGCAAACAAAAAATGCACAATATTTCAAAAATATTGTGCATTTTTACTTTTTTTAGACATTTTTTGCACAATGATTGTGCATTTTTACTTAACTATATTGAAAATATGATAAAATATAATATGTGAGGTGGAATTATGTCAATAAGTAGTGTGAAAGATGGTAAAATTATTTTTTCCAATCATGATTATATAAAAAGTGCAACAGAACATAAAAAGTTTGAAACGAGTGATAGAAATCAATATAAGTTATTTGGAATAATGAACATGTTTGATTTTGTACCTGATTTTGTATATCCGGTATTTGAAAATCAAGGAAAATACTATTTTCAAAATAGTGATAATAGTATAGAAATAGATTCTTTTTATGAGATATGTGGAGAAAAGCATATAAGTAGAATTAAACCACTTACTTCTTCTTTTAATAGATTAATAAATGTAAAAGAATATTATACAGTTGGCGATGAACCATTAGTAGCTTTTCAAACAAGTGAAGAAAAATATTTTATAGGAACTAGTGATATTTTTAATGAATTTATAAAAGATATAAAAATTGAAAATGGAATTTTATCTGAAAGAATTGCCGATTTTCAAAATGAAATTAAATTAGCAAAATCATTACAGAGAAAAAAATAAAAATATAAATTTGTCTAACATTGCCTTATGTATGTCAAAATTATATTTATATTTAAGTTGCATCGTTATTGATTATGCCAATAGCGCAGTAGTGTGTCACTAAATTTACAAAATAAAACTACTTTCAATTTAATTTGAGAGTAGTTTTTATATATCTTGAAAAATTCAAGTATCAATCAAATATGGTGCAATACAAGAGCCTATTTTGAAGAACACTTATATCTAACTTATATCTAACTTATATCTAAAAGAACAACTAATAAATATCAATTCTATAATCATTATAGTATGATTTTTGCAATAATCACCATATAAATTATAATTATTTGAATAAATATAATCCTAATATAATTAAAATACCAATTACTAATCAGCTCAAAACAGCTATTAATAAAGTATTAACAAATCCCATTCCACCCATAGTTAATGTTAATTGTGGTCCAGCTTGTGTCATTTGTTGAGCAGCAACTTGTGTTTGTTGTTGCATATAAACATCTGGTGTAATTTGTGGAGCTTGTTTTTGGATTTGTTGTGCATAAGTTATATCAATATTATTTATTTGCATCATATTATTATTTTCAGATATTAAATTAACACTATTAGTTGGTTGTTGTAATGAACTATTTGTGTTATCATTTTCAGAAGTATTACTATTTACGGTAGCAGAACTTATTGGTCCTTTTTATGAAAAAACTTTAACAGATGGTTCTACCATTCTTTTTCTAAATTTTTCAGAATATTCAAAATCATTGCTCATTAAAGTTTGCACTGGTTGATCTTGTCTTGCAGATGTAATGTATGATAGCATCTCATCTATCATGATCATCTTGATTTTTATACATAGCAAATTGACTTTTTATATAATCTTCATCTGAAGATTCCATTAATTTTATTTCTATAATCAACATAATCATGATAATCTATTTCGGATAATGGTGTATTAATTTTTTGTTGTATCAATGCTTCTTGTTGCTTTTTTAATTTTCTTATTTCTCTTTCTCTTGGATCTTCTCTATAAACTTCATCATATTTAGTTGAAGTGCAATCGTGTATTGGCTCATATTTATCTTCTTTATCAGCATAATGACATTCTGCCCAATCGTAATCTTTATCACTTTTCATAAAAAATCTCCAAGACTTTTTGTCATAATCGTTAGTCAAATCAAGATTATACCATTCACCATCAACTTTAACTTGATTCCATTGATGGCTATCTCCGGCAGTTGGTTGTGTATTTGCCCATCCACCACATGAAACTGCATCTAATCCAGCATTTTTTAGTGCATGTTCTAAAGCAGAAGCAATTCCAGAGCATACTCCTTTATTTTCTACTAATGGACCATACATAGTATTATTAATAAGATAACCATTTGAACCGGTAGAATGATTACCATAATCATATCCAAAATTTTGTGGTAATAAATTTCTATAAATCGTTTCTACTTTTTCAACTTCAGTCATTTCTGGAGTAATTAATGATTGAACTTCAGCTAATCTAGACTGAACTTTTGAAAATTGCTCAGGTGTTAACTGTGCTAATTCATCATACGAAATTTTTGAAGTTTCACCAAATTGCATAGCTTGTTCACTAGTAATATATTTAACGCCTCTACCATAGAATTCGGCCTTTTGCATCCCCTCTAATGAAGAAATCCTTTTTAATAATTCAACATCAACAGGTTGATCTGGCAAATGACATTTTACCCCCGTTAAATTTGAACATTTTTCTAGTGGTAATAAATCAGAAACATCACTTATTTCAATCTTTTCAAGATTTTTCAATTCTTCTATACCAGATAAACTATGAATGCCTTTTAATTTTAATTCTTTTAAGCTATCTAAATCCAATTTTTTGTATGGAAAACTATGGCCAAATAATCGTCCAAATCTATAATGAGTAGTAGAATAATTTTGTTGCAAAAAATTATATAATTCTTCGTTTTCTGTTAATGCACTCATATCTTACCTCCAACATGTTTTTATTATCTATACTAATATTTTATCATATATTTATTTATTTTTACAAATTCAAAATCATTTTTTATAAAAAGTTAAAGTGTTTTATGTAAATAAATGAAAATTATATTCAAATATATCTCCAAGTAATTCTTTTATTGATTCTTCAATATAATCTTCTTTAATAATCTTTACCATTAAATCATTCCTTTTTTCACACAACAAAAAAATCAATTCCATTTTTAGAATTGATATTTATTGGTTAATTGAACCAAAGTTCAACCAGATTCTTTAATGGTCCCCTATTGTTGAAAGTACAACAACTACTAGGACAAAAGACACGATTAAATTATCAATACCTATTAACTAATATAAACACAACACAAATATATAAAAATATGAAAAATTTTAAAATTTATATGATATAATTATATTAAGAGGGTAACATATGGAAATTAAAAATTTAAGGAAAATCAGTATATCAAATTTAATTTTAATTATCTTAAATGACAAAAATGATGATGTATTAAGAAAATGTGCTGAAATTGAATTAAGAAAAAGAATAAAAAATGTAGGTTGGAAATTTGATGACTTGCTACATTTTGATGATAAAGTGATACAAAAAAGAGGATTAGATGTTAATAATTATTTAATCTCTCCGAATATAAATATGCAACAACTTATGGAAACTTATTTTACGTATGACTGGCAAACAAATTATGAATCAAGATATTTACTATTTAGTGAAAAACACTTATGCAACAATGTGGATTTTGGTGACACTTTTTTTACTAAAGTTTGTACTAGAGAAATAAGAAATTTAAATAGCAGATTACAAAATTCAACAAGTAAATCACAAAAAGAAATTTTATTATCAATTAAACAAATATTAGAGGAAAGAAATAAAGCATTTAATCAATCTAAACACGAAATATTAAAAGAAGACCCGATAGAATTACTATGCCATAATGAAGCTATGTATCAATTAGACGGAGACAAAGGAACTTGCCATGAGTTTTTACAAAATTGTAGTGATGAAGATAGATATAAAATTTTAAGTTCTAAATCAGGAATGTTAAAAATTGAAATTTTAGAAACTTTGAATGATACATTATATGATCCAGATTTAGTCCAATATTTATGCGGATTAAAATTTGTAAGAAAAGATAGTTCAAAACTTTATTCACAAAAAAGACAATTACTTCAACAGTTAAGAAACAATTTCGAAGTTAATTATGAAACTGATCAAATACAAAAAGTATTGCAACGAACAAAATAAAAAATATTATTATAAATTTATTTAACATGCTTATTGATATATATCAATTTGTAAGTTCGTTATTAAATTTACAAAATAAAACTACTTTCAATTTAATTTGAGAGTAGTTTTTATATATCTTGAAAAATTCGATTATCAACCAAACCTGGTGCCTTAAAGGAAAAAGTAAAAAAATTTATCGTAAATTACTCTTCTTTAAAGATAAAATCCTTTTTAAAACTTCTTCATTGTCATAATTATCATACTTAGGTGCTCTTTCAAGTTCTGGAATATCAAATAAATCCCAATATTGTAATTTTATATGATATGTTGCAATTCCATCTGGAGTGTTCATATCAGCAATAAAATCACCAGAAAACATTGGATCATTTTCTTCGTCATTATGCTTTTTAGATTTCCATGAAATATTTGGTAATAAATTACACAATATTAATAAATGTTTTAAATCCGTATAATCTCTAATATTTCCTCTTAAATTTGGATTACTTTCTTTCCATTCTTTAGCAGTCATTCCAAATAAAGCAACATTTAATACATCTGCTTCTTCTGCATAAATATATTTCTTTTGATTCTCAGTTATTTTTGGAACAATATTTTGTTTTATTGAATCAGTATGAATTCTATAATTAGTTTTAGCTAACATTCTATTTGCAGTCCAATCCATTTTATACTGATAAGATTCATTTCTTTTTAATCTTTCAAATTCTTGTATAACATATAATTTAAATTCTGGAGATAACCAACTAGCAAATTCTAATGCAATATCACTTCTTGCGTATGTACCACCATTATTTCCAGATTTTGAAATAATACCAATTGAATTAGTTTCTTTAATCTATTTTTGTGGTGACATATAAAAACTATTTTTTCCAGCTAAATTTTCAAAGGTCGTAAATTCGTGACCTTTAAAATTTTCATTATTTAATTTTTCTCATAAACCTAGATAAGCAATAACATCTTTATTTCTCATCCATGTTTGTATCGGTATTTTGGGTTCTTCTGGATTTGCATATCTTGCTAAATCCGTTAGGGATATAAATTCTTTATTATCTATAGTTATTACTTTAATTTTATTATCATTAACTTCTAATTCTGATTTTATTATTTCTTGTTTCATTAAAACCTCCTGACATAATTTTGAAATTAATTTTTCTATAACTATTTTATCATATTCCAAAGTATATTAAAACCCGAACTAATCAAAAAAAAGAAAAGTTCGAGTTTGGTATCAATCTGGTGCAAGAAAGGAGACTTGAACTCCCACGGTTATAAACCACTACCACCTCAAAGTAGCGCGTCTACCGATTCCGCCATCCTTGCATAAAATAATGGTGCCGCTTGGCAGAATTGAACTGCCCTCTGAAGCTTACCATGCTTCTGTTCTACCACTAAACTAAAGCGGCCTAAATATAAATTAATTATATTACAAAAGTAATTAAAAAGATAGACATAATTTAAAATCGTGTTAAAATTATTATTAGGAGAGTGATAAAATGAAAAGTAAAGTTTATTTTACTAAGGACTTAAGTAGTGCTTCATTAGTAAATATATATAAGCACTTAAATATTGAATTACCAAATCCTGTCGCTGTAAAAGTTCATTCTGGTGAAGCCGGAAATCAAAACTTTCTTCATCCGGAATATTTTAAGGAAATAATTGAATATGTAAACGGTACAGTTGTTGAATGCAATACGGCTTATGATGGCGCTAGAAATACTACTGAAAAACATAAAAAACTATTAAGTGATCATGAATGGACTAAGTATTTTAATGTTGATTTATTAGATGCCGAAGGTCCAGATAAAGAAGTATCTATTCCTAATGGTAAAGTTATAAAAAGAAACTATCTTGGTAAGAATATTACCAACTATAAATCAATGTTAGTATTATCTCATTTCAAAGGTCATCCAATGGGCGGTTATGGTGGAGCATTAAAGCAATTATCTATTGGATGTGCATCTTCTTATGGCAAAGCTTATATTCATGGTGCAGGTGATCCTTCTAAGTTATGGACTGCTGATCATGACTCATTCTTAGAATCTATGGCTGATGCTGCTTCATCAGTAGTAAATTTATTTAAAGGTAATATTGCTTATATTAATGTTATGTGTAATATGTCTGTTGATTGTGACTGCTGTGCTAAAGCAGAAGATCCTTGTATGAAGGATATTGGTATTCTTGCATCAACAGATCCTGTTGCTATAGATAAAGCTTGCCTAGATTTAGTATACAATTCTACTGATCCAGGTAAAGATCATTTAATTGAAAGAATAGAATCAAGAAATGGTGTTCATACTATTGATTCAGCATATGAACTAAATGTTGGTAATAAAGAATACGAATTAATAAATATTGATGAATAATAAGAATATTTAAATAATACTAAGAGGCTTTACATAAGTCTCTTTTTAATAATAAATTAAATCTAATAAATAGACAAAATATCTTCTATTTGTTAAAATAAAATCAATATAAAATGTAATTATATGGAGGAATAGTATATGAAAACAGCTTTAATCTTTTCAGGTGGCGGAGCTAGAGGAGCATATGAAGTAGGAGTTTGGAAGGCTTTAGAAGAATTAGATATTAAGTGTGATATTGTAACTGGAGCCTCAATTGGATCAATTAATGGTGCTCTATATACCCAAGGTACTTTAAAATTAGCCGAAGATCTTTGGAAAAACATTAATATTGAAACTGTCTTTGAAGAAAAAATAATTTATAATTCTGATATGGAATTGGTTGTAAATTATTTAAAATCTGTTAAAAGTGGTGGTCTAGAACCTAGTAATCTAAAAAATAATCTAATAGCATGTCTTGATATTAATAAAATATATTCTTCTCAGATAGATTATGGTCTAACTACTGTAAAATATCCTAATTTAAAGTTAATTGAATTAACTAAAAGAGAAATCCCTAAAGATAAATTTATCGATTATTTAATAGCGTCTTCTACAGTATATCCTGTATTTAAAGTAAAAGAAATAGAAAAAAATAAGTATATTGATGGTGGCTTCCGTAAAAGTATGCCTATTGAACTAGCTAAAAGAATGGGGGCAAAGAAATTCATCGTCGTAGATATAAGTAGTCTTAATAAAATTCATATTCCTATCAAGAAAGAAAATGTTATTTATATTAAACCTAATAATAATATTGGTATTCCTTTAGTATTTGATGCTAAGCAAGCTAGAAAGAATTTAAAATATGGTTATAATGATACTATGAAGATATTTAAAAGATTTTATGGTAAAAGATATACCTTTAAAGATATAGATAAAATCTATCAAAAAGATGATGTTTTTCCTACTATAAATAAATATATTGATACTTTAGAGTACCTAGGAAAAGTATTTAATCTAAATGATACTATTATCTATACTAATAAGAAATATCTTCATACATTAAGTAATAAAATATCTAAAGTTAACTATATTGATAGTATCAATCTTAAAGATATTTTAAATAAACAAGAACAAATTATGTATATATACTATAATCTTAAGAATAATAACAGAAAGATTAATGCTAATATAATCAAGTCTTTTGTAAAAGAATATAAAGCTGCTTATTATTTAGCTAAATACTTATAATTTATACTAATTAAATTCTTCCCTTATGAATATCTTATAAAAGAAGGGGAGTGAAATTATTAATTGTCGTGTTTTAAAAAAACATCAAGCAGAAATAACTAATGAGTATAGCGAAAGTCATGGTGGTATTGATTTAGTCGGAGCTAATTATACTCTAGATGAAGTAGTTTCTCATAGTGCTGGTACTATTGTTAAAATTCAAGATGGAATAGAAAATTTAAGAGGAAGTACGGGTCTTATTTCATATGGAAACTATATAAAAATAGATCATCATAATGGTTATCAAACTTTATATGCTCATCTAGAAAAGGGAATATCTTTAAATATTGGAGATAATATCCCCGCAGGAAAACTTCTAGGTAATATGTCTGATAGCGGTAATGCTTATGGTAAACATCTACATTTTGAAGTATACAAAGACAATATTCGTATCAATCCTTATGAATATTTAGATAAAGATTTTCCAACTAAAACTCCATCTAAGACCACTACATATTCTATTGGAGACATTGTTAAAATAAATGGTGTTTATATTTCAAGTACTAGTTATGAAAAGCTAGTTCCAGCTATCACTGAAGGACGTATTACTCGTATTATTCCTAATGCTAGAAATCCATATCTTTTAGAAAATGGTCAAATAGGATGGGTAAATAATGATACTATTATTGAAAAAATAAATTCTCATCAAGAAAAATATTTATCTAATAGTACATATACTGGCTTTTCTATAGTAGATGCTCTAAAAGAAATAGGTGTAGATTCTTCATATACTTATCGTGAAAAATTAGCTAGACTTAATGATATTCCTAATTATACTGGTACCGGTATTCAAAATACTCAAATGTTAAATCTCTTAAAACAAGGAAAGTTAAAATATTAAAAAGATATTAAATATTTAAATGATGGTAATAAAGAAGCTATTAAAGTGAATAAAAGTTCATATTTGATAACTTCTTTTATATTTGTAGTAAAATTCTAAAAATTTCATATATTATAAATAGTTTATATTTGTATAATCTCACATATTTTCCCTTAATTATTATTGATAGTATCATTGACAATAATTAAATAAATATATATAATAAAAAAATAGAAAAGATATATATTATAAGGCTTAAAATGCCTATGAAAGGAAGAATAAAATGTTAAAATTAATGAAAAATCTTGGTAAGAAAGAATACTTTCTTGCTTTTATCAGCGTTATTTTAATTGTAGTTCAAGTGTGGCTAGAATTAAAGATGCCTGATTATATGGCTGCAATTACTCAGCTTGTTAAAACTGAAGGCAGTGCTATTAGTGAAATCTTAAAAAATGGTGGCTACATGCTTTTATGTGCTTTAGGTAGTTTATGCAGTGCCGTATTTGTAGGTTATTTCATCGCTAATCTCTCATCATCATTTTCTACTAAACTAAGGAAAAAACTTTTTAGTAAAGTTGAAGCATTATCATTTAATGAGGTTAAAAATTTCTCTACTAGTAGCCTAATTACTAGAACAACTAATGATATAACTCAAGTAGAAATGCTTATTGGTATGGGACTTCAATTACTTGTAAAAGCTCCAATTACTGCTGTATGGGCCATAACAAAAATTGTCAATAAAAGTTGGCAATGGTCTTTAGTTACTTCTATTGCTGTTCTAATACTTTTATCTATAATTATTACTCTTATTATTGTAGTAATGCCTAAATTTAAGATAGTACAAAAATTAATAGATAAGATTAATAATGTTACTCGTGAAAATTTAAATGGTTTAAGAGTAATTCATGCTTTTAATGCTGAAAAATATCAAGAAGAGAAGTTTCAAGAGGTAAATGATAAATTAACTAATCAACAGTTATTTAATCAAAAAGCTTTCTCTATAATGTCTCCAGCTATGTATTTAGTAATGAATTCTTTAACTATGGTAATATATTTCATTGGAGCTTACTTAATAGATGCTGCTCTAATGGCTGATAAGCTTCAAGTATTTAGTGATATGGTTATTTTTTCTAGTTATGCTATGCAAGTAATAATGTCATTTCTAATGTTAGCTATGATTTTTATGATTTTACCAAGAGCCAGTGTTTCTGCTAATCGTATTAATGAGGTATTAGAAACTTCAATTACTGTTCCTGATGGTACTATAGATAAAGATATTACTAGTGAAGTAGGTACTATTGAATTTAAAAATGTATCTTTCAAGTATCCTGATGCTGAGGAATATCTTTTAAAAGACATCTCATTTAAAGTTACTGCTGGCGAAACTATTGCTTTTATTGGTTCAACCGGTAGTGGTAAATCTACATTAATTAATCTTATTCCTAGATTTTATGATGCTACTGATGGTGAAGTATTAATTGATGGTATAAATGTTAAAGAATACAAACAATCATATCTTTTCAACAAACTAGGATATGTTCCTCAAAAAGCTGTAATCTTTAGTGGTACTGTAAAAGATAATGTTGCTTATGGTGAATCTAAAAAGCCTAAGACTGATGACAATATTAAAAAATCTATTGAAGTAGCCCAAGCTAAAGAATTTGTTGAAAAAATGGATAAAGGTTATAAGACTAATCTAGCTCAAAGAGGAACTAATATTTCCGGAGGTCAAAAACAAAGACTTGCTATTGCTCGTGCTATTGCTAGAGATCCAGAAATATATATCTTTGATGATTCTTTTTCGGCTCTAGATTATAAAACAGATGCTACTTTAAGAAAAGAATTAAAAAAACATACTAAGAATGCTACATGCGTGATAGTAGCTCAAAGAATTGGTACTATTATGCATGCTGATAAAATAATGGTTCTAGATAATGGTGAATGTGTTGGTTATGGTACTCATGAAGAACTATTAAAAAAATGTTCTGTCTATAAACAAATTGCCTTATCTCAACTATCAAAGGAGGAGTTAGAAAATGCCTAGACCTGGAGGACACAACAATCCTGATGCAAAAGCCAAAGATTTTGGTAAAGCTGTCACTAGATTGTTAAAAGAATTAAAAACATATAAGTTACTAATTATCATATCAATAGTATTAGCTACTACTAGTTCTATCTTAGCAATATTTACTCCTAATATATTATCAGACCTTACAGATCGTATTTCTGAAGGACTTATTCCTAATAAAGATAATATTATTACTATCAAAGAATCTTTAGAAGACGATTTAAATAAAGATAATCTAAAAACTAAATTACCTAGTATTCTAAACTTAAATCTAAATGAGTCTACTATTAGTGAAATACTATCATCTGATAGTGTATCATCATCAGATAAAGATCTCTTTAATAAATTTCTTAATGATAAAGATAATTTTCTTACTAATTTAAGTACACTACCTGATAGTATCCTTAATATTATTATTACTGATTCTACTTATAATAATCAATTAATAAGTAAAAAAGATAAAATAACATTAATTAAATCTTTAAATGGAACTCCAGTTATTCCTACTAGTATTGCAAGATTTCTATTTACTGATTTAACAATTGATGATACTAAAATTACTAAAGAAGATAAAGCAGAGTTTTTATCTTTAATGGGTTCTCTTGATGAAAATACAAAAACAACCGATATTTATAATAAAATAGATGACGCCCCTGATAGTATTAAATCATTAATAAAACCTAAAATGCCCCTAGAAAAAATAAAGAGTATTGCCTATACCTTAATAGCATTATATATTATTAGTGCAATATTTAACTATATTGAAGCCATTTCTATGACAATTGTATCTAATAGATTTGCTAATCGTCTTCGTAAAGATATTTCTTATAAAATAAATAAGCTCCCATTAAAGTATTTTGATAAAACTTCTAATGGTGATATCTTATCAAGAATAACTAATGATGTTGATACTTTATCTTCATCAATGGATCAATCATTATCTACCTTAGTAAGTGCTATTGCCTTATTTATAGGAACTACTATTATGATGTTTATAACTAACTGGATAATGTCTTTAACGGCTATTATATCAAGTTTAATTGGTTTTATCTTTATGTTTTTAATCCTAGGAAAATCACAAAAGTATTTTAGTTTAAGACAAAAAGAGTTAGGAAAATTAAATGGCCACATTGAAGAAGTATATTCTGGTTTAAATGTTGTTAAAAGTTATAATGGTCAAAAGATTGTTGATGAAAAATTTGATAATTTAAATCAAAAAATGTATGAAGCAAATCGCAAGAGCCGTTTCTTATCAAGTTTGATGATGCCATTAATGAACTTCGTAGGTAATTTTGGTTATGTTGCTGTCTGTGTAGTTGGAGCTTTACTAACTTCTAAGAACATAATTACTTTTGGAGTAATCGTAGCATTTATTACTTATGTTAGATTATTTACAAGTCCATTATCTCAAATTGCTCAGTCCATGACTAGCCTTCAAACAACCGCAGCAGCTAGTGAAAGAGTATTTGAATTTTTAGATGAACAAGAACTAACTGATGAAAGTCATCTAACTAAAGTATTAAAGAAAAGTGATGTTAAGGGACAAATCGAATTTAAAAATGTATCTTTTACTTATGAAGATAGTGAAAATCCTACAATTAAAGATTTCAGTGCTATAGCAAAGCCTGGTCAAAAGATTGCTATTGTAGGACCAACTGGAGCCGGAAAAACTACCATGGTTAACTTATTAATGAAATTCTATGAAATAAATAAAGGTGATATTTTAATTGATGGTACTTCAATTCATGATTTAACAAGAGAAAATATTCATTCATTATTTACTATGGTACTTCAAGATACATGGTTATTCGAAGGTACTATTAAAGAAAATATTATCTTCAATCGTAAAAATGTAACCAATAAAAAAGTAGAAGAAGTATGTAAAACCGTTGGAATAGATCACTTTATTAAAACTCTTCCTCAAGGTTATGATACCATTCTTTCTGATAATGAATCTATTTCTGCTGGTCAAAAACAATTGCTAACAATTGCTAGAGGTATGATTGAAGATGCACCATTCCTTATCTTAGATGAAGCAACATCTAATGTTGATACTCGTACTGAAGAACTTGTTCAAAAAGCAATGGATAAGTTAACTAAAGGAAAAACTTCCTTCATCATTGCTCACAGACTATCTACTATTAAAAATGCTGATTTAATTCTAGTTATGAAAGATGGTAATATTGTAGAGCAAGGTACTCATGAAGAATTAATTAAACTAAATGGTTCATATGCTTCATTATATAACTCTCAGTTTGAATTATAATGCCTAATAATTAGGCATTTTTTCGTTGACAAAAAAATATATAAATCATATAATGATAATGAATAAATAATTGCACTGCAAAAAAGAATTTTTCTTATCCACAGTACAACTGACAGGTATATTTATACCGGGCTAAAAGCAATAGATGTATGCATCTATGGGACAGTATGTATTCCCTTGATGCATTTTTCTTATATAAGAATTTAACTATAAAAGTGCAATTTTATTCTCCATAAAAATATAAGAAAGGAATCAATCTATATTCATTTTAAGATTGATGATATGAAAATTATGAATAGAGAAAAAGAAACTTTAGAAGGATTAACAAGTAAAGAAGTTATAGAACTTCAAAGTAAATATGGAAAAAATGAAATAATTACTGCAAAAAAAGAATCATTTTTTCTAAAAATAATACATATTCTATGTGAGCCAATGTTCTTGCTTCTAATCATAGCAGCATCTATTTATTTTATCTTAGGTAACCCTAGTGATGGCATTATTATGTTAGTTTTCGTTTTTGCTGTCATTGCCATCGATATTCTTCAAGAATGGAAAACAGATAAAACTCTTAAAGCTTTAAAACGTATTTCTACTCCGTATGTTACAGTCCTAAGAGATAATCATAAAGTAGAAATCTCTACTACTGATTTAGTACCTGGTGATATAGTATATATCCATGAAGGAATTAAAATACCAGCTGATGGTAAAATTATAAAATGTAATGGTTTAAAAGTAGATGAATCTATTCTAACTGGTGAATCCATAAATGTATATAAAACCACTAAAGAAGATATAACCCCTGACTATTGGAAAACCAATTATTGTTATCAAGGTACTCTTGTAACTGGAGGTACTGCTATTATTAGAATAGATAAAATAGGTAATGATACAGAATATGGCAAAATAGGTTATAGTATCAGTAGGATAAAACCTAAAAAAACACCATTACAAGTCCAGATTGATAGTCTAGTAAAAATTTGTTCTATTATTGCCTTATTCCTCTTCTTACTAGTAGCTATCTTTACTTTTATAAGTCTTAATGACTATCAGTTAAAAGAACGTATAATTTCTAGTATCTTATCTGGAATAACCCTTGCTATGGCTATGATTCCTGAGGAATTTCCTGTAGTTCTAACTGTCTTTTTATCAATGGGAGCATGGCGTTTAGCAAAGAAAAAATCCCTTATAAAAAAATTACCAGCTGTAGAAACTTTGGGAGCTATTTCTGTTTTATGTGTTGATAAGACTGGCACTATCACTAAAAATCAAATGGAAATATCTGAAATAAGTTCTGCTACTAATCCTAAAGAACTTATAAAATTAAGTGCTATGTGTTCTGAAGAAGATACTTTTGATCCGATGGAAAAAGCTATCTTTGAATATGCCCATAATCTAGGTATTACTAAAAAAGAAATATTTTCTAATCAAAAAGTTAAAAGCTATCCATTTACAGATGAATTAAAGATGATGGCTACCGTTTGGAAGAATAATTCTGCTAATATTGACAAGAAAAATAACAGCAATAATGATACTGTTACTGTAATAGCTAAAGGTTCTCCAGAAAGTATCCTAAAACTATGTAATTTATCATCATTTGAAAGTACTAAAATCAATCAAAAATTATCAGAAATGCAAGCTTCAGGTTTAAGAGTAATAGCTTTAGCATCAAATAATTATCAAGAAAATTATCTTCTTCCTAATGACATTACTAAGTTATCATTGAAATATCTTGGATTAATTGGGTTTATTGATCCACCTAAAGATAATGTATCAGATTATATTGCTATTTGTAAAAAAGCCGGAATTAAGGTAGTAATGATAACTGGTGACAATGGACTAACTGCTTCGTCTATTGCTAAAAAAGTAGGAATAAACGATGATGTTATTATTACTGGCGATATGTTAGAAAAAATGTCAGCTGAAGAATTGAAAGATAATATTACTTCATGTTCAATTTTTTCCAGGGTAATTCCTAAACATAAAGAAACCATTGTATCAGCCTATCAAGAAAACGGTTATATTGTGGCCATGACCGGTGATGGCGTAAATGATGCTGCTGCCTTAAAACAGGCTGATATTGGTATTGCTATGGGAAAGAAGGGCAGTGAAGTATCAAGTGAAGCCGCTGATTTAATTTTACTTGATGATAATTTTTCAACTATCGTAGATACTATTAAAGATGGCCGTCGAATTTATGATAATATAAAAAAATCTATCGGATATATCATAACCATTCATATTCCTATTGCTCTTTCTTCATTAGTAGCGTCAGTAATAGGCATAGCTCCTGATAGTTTAATGCTACTTCCATTGCATGTCGTATTATTAGAACTAATTATCGATCCAACTTGTTCAGTAGTATTAGAAAGAGAACCAGAAGAACCTAACATCATGAATCGCCCACCAAGAAAAATAAAGGAAAAACTCTTAGATAAATCAACTATTATAAAAAGTATTATTCAAGGAATAATTATTTTCCTAGTATCATTTATAACTTATTATATATATCAAGAAAAAGATATTTACTTAGCTAGAACCATGGGCCTAATAATTATCATTCTATCTAATATCTTCTTAGTACAAGTAAATGCTAGTAATCAAGAATATGCTTATAAAAATCTATCTAAATTTTTTAAAGATAAATTATTATTAATAATAACTTCAATTATAATTGTAGGAATAATAGTTATTACTTATACTGATATCTCAAAAGTTCTTAAATTAACTTCTTTAAGTATAGGTAACTTAACTATTACAATAATTCTTTCATTTATATCAGTATATTGGTATGAACTAGTCAAATTAATTAAAAATCACAAGATAAAAAAAGAATGTCATTAAAAAGTCAAATTATTAAAAAATAATTTAAAAGATAATAACAAAAATAAATCTTAAAAGAGGATTAAAATTAAAGATAATGAAATTTAAAATAAACAAAATGTAAAACAGGCAAACATAAAAAACTCCAAACAAGTAAAATAAAAAATTACTTGTTTTTTTCTTGACAATTATCAATTATAGATGTACTATTGTATTAAGCAAGTGATACAGTGCATATAATAAATTAAATGAGGTATATATATGAGTAATGAAAATAATTTAACTAAACTAATATTTGATAATAATACTCCTATCTATCTTCAACTAGTAGCCTCTTTAAAAAAAGATATTATATCCGAAAGGATATTACCTGGTAGTAAATTACCATCGGTAAGAGACTTAGCTTTAATTCTTCGGGTTAATCCCAATACTATTCAAAAGGCTTTAACAGAATTAGAAGATTTAAAATTAATCTATACCGAGAGAACTAATGGTAAATATCTTACCAAAGATGTTGCATTAATAAGCAAATATCGTGAAGAATACGCTAATAGTTTATCAAAAGAGTATTTATTACAAATGAAAGACTTAAATTTCTCTAAAGAAGAAATAATTGAATATATAAATAAAATAAAGGAGTGATAAAAAATGGAATTATTGGAATGCCGACATATTTCAAAAAGTTATTCTAAAAAAGAAGTC
Organism: uncultured Bacilli bacterium; assembly: GCA_934101175.1. Lineage (GTDB taxonomy): Bacteria > Bacillota_I > Bacilli_A > RF39 > UBA660 > RUG705. The sequence goes on along the minus strand of CAKOQC010000010.1, from coordinate 9,093 downwards.
TTAAAAGACATAAATCTTACTATTCCAAGAGGAAAAATAATCGGTCTCTTAGGAAAAAATGGTATGGGTAAAACAACATTAATTAAATTAATAAATGATTTGTTAACACCAACCAATGGTACTATTTTAATAAATGGTCAAAAAATAGGAGTAGAGAGCAAAAAAATTATCTCTTATCTTCCAGAAAGAACTTATCTAGATAAATCTAAAACAATCGAAGAAATTATGCACATGTTTAAAGAATTTTATGACAATTTTAACTATGAAAAGGCCCTTTCTCTTTTTAAAGATTTAGACTTAGATATTCATGAAAAATTATCTAAAATGTCTAAAGGTATGCAAGAAAAAGTTCAACTAGTATTAGTAATGTCAAGAGAAGCTGACTTATATATCCTAGATGAACCATTAGGAGGAGTAGATCCTGCTACTAGAGACTATATTTTAGATACTATTCTTTCTAACTTTAAAGAAGGTTCAAGTGTCATAATATCTACCCATTTAATCTCAGATATTGAAAGAATTCTAGATGAAGTAATTTTTATTGATAAAGGGAAAATTATTTTACAATCAGATGCTGATGAACTTAGAAATAAAGAATCTGCATCAATAGATGAAATCTTTAGGAGGAAATTCAAATGTTAAAGAAGTTATTAAAATATGATTTAAAATATATCTACAAAAACTTAATAGTATTCTATAGTTTAGCAATATTTTTTGCTATTGTAACCAGAATATTTCTTAGTATAGATAATTCATCTATTGCTACTATTCTTGGCCAAATTAGTAGTGGTGTAACCATTGCCATGTTCTTTAATATCGTTATTAATAATATTATGCGTACTTGGGTAAACTTCAAAACTCATATTTATGGTGATGAATCTTATCTATTACATACACTACCAATAACTAAAAAACAAATATATTTATCTAAAATGTTATCTGTATTAATTACTGTCTTAACAAGTACTCTTGTTTTAATATTATCTTTCTTTATAGCATACTATAACAAAGAAAATATTCAAATGATAAAAGATACGCTTACTTCTTTATCATATATTTATGATAGTACTGTCTTTAAGTTAATTATAACTGCTTTCTTAATCTTCTATTTAGAACTAGTTACTATCATCATTTCTGGATACACTGGGTTAATTTTAGGCCATAGAAAGAATAACAACAAGATTGTCTTCTCAATCATTTATGGTTTTGCACTCTATATTATTAGTCAATTATTATTACTATTAATTATTTATATTATTGCCTTATTTAATCCTGATATTATGAACTTATTTGTTACTAATACCAATCCTTCTATAAAATCATTAAAATTAATTATGTATTTAGCTATTGCTATCTATACTATTTATAATGTTATATATTATATACTTAATGTTAAATTATTATCTGAAGGAGTGAACGTTGATTAATATGAAAGAAATAGTTGAAAAATTAACAATAAGTAATAAAACGATATCTACCATGGAATCATGTACAGGAGGTTATCTTGCTAATGCCATTACAAATATTCCTGGAGCAAGTGAAGTCTTTTTATTCGGCGCTGTTACTTATTCTAATGAATATAAAATTAAACTAGGAGTTTCAAAGGAAACTATTAGTACATACTCTGTTTATAGTGAAGAAGTATCTAAAGAAATGAGTAAAGTTATAGCAAATTATACTAATTCTAATTATGGAATAGGTGTTACTGGTAAACTAAATAGAGCAGACATACACAACCAATCAGGTTCAGACTCATTAGTGTTCATAAGTATTTATGATAAAGAACATGATAAATATTATAATGATACTGTCACATGTACTAAAGAAGTACGTAGTGAAAATAAAGAACTAGTTCTAAATAAAGTTATTGAAATTCTTCATAATATATTATAAAATATACTTTAGGTAATCAAAATTATTGTAATTAGATTTATAGTTAGATATAAAAAATCTATAAAATAATCAAAATTATCTATAACTGGAGGTATATATATGTCAGAAATAACTGTTAGAAATCATTTGAAAAAATATTCAATGGATAATTTAATTATTACTATGCCATCGTCTACTGCTACTGTTAAAGAGGCAGCTGATAGTCTTGGATGTGAAGAAAAGGAAATAGCTAAAACGTTATCTTTAAAACTATCTACTGGTCCGATATTAATCGTCATGGCTGGAGATGTTAAAATAGATAATGCGAAGTATCGTAACTTCTTTCATGAAAAAGCTCACATGCTATCACCTGAAGAAGTTAATGATTTAATTGGTCATCCTATCGGTGGTGTCTGCCCATTTGGGGTAAATGATAATGTTCACATTTATTTAGATAATTCTTTAAAAAGATTTACTTATGTTTATCCTGCATGCGGTAGTACCCATAATGCTATTAAAATATCTATCCCTAAACTAGAAGAAGTAACTGCACATCCTACATGGATAGATGTAACTAAATCAAAAGAAAACTAATGTTAGCCATGTACTAACATTTTTTCTATATATTATATAATCTAAAAAACATATCTAGCCATTACTAATTGCCAAGTATGCTAAACATTAATTTTTCATTATCTAATTATTATAAACTGATAAGCAATTATCATTAATTATTTTTTATATAATAACTTCTGTATGATAATCAACATTACTTGTTTATACATTGACAAATTATGAAGTGATATGTTACTATCAAATATATATAATTAACATATATAGTAGTTTGGAGTACCTTTATGAAAAAATATAATTATGAAAATATTTCTGAATCCACCCATGTAACTCATTTATGGGAACCATTAAAATTTACTTTAAAAGATAATTATCGTTATATATCTAAAAGTAAACTTTTTTCTTTTTTTTCTAATTTAATAGCAGCTATAATCTTTCCTATATTAATTATTCTTAATAAGATATTGTTTGGTTTTAAAATAGAAAACAAAGACAAGGCATTAAAGAATACTGGCTTTGTATCAGTATCCAATCATGTTCACTATATGGATTGTACCATGATAGCATTATTATATTTCCCAAAAAGAGTTTATTTTCCAACCTTACAAAGTAATTTCAAAATACCTTTTATAAGACATCTAATAAAAATACTTTATGCTATTCCTATTCCTACTAAGGATAATCAAAAAGTATCTTTCTACAATGACATAAATGAGGCTCTTCTAAATAAGAAGATTGTTCAAATGTATCCAGAAGCCTCTATGTGGCCATATTACGAAAAGGTAAGAAGTTTTAAATATGGTGCTTTTAAAATGGCTGTCACTGCTAATGTACCAATTCAACCATTAAAGTTTGTTTTTCAAGAACCAACTGGCATATATAAATTATATAAACGTAAAAAATGTCTACATCTAGTTGTGTTAGATCCAATATATCCCGATTTATCTCTTCCACCAAAAGAAAGAATTGCTGATTTAAGAGATAAAGCCTATAATGCTATAAATAAAGGAGAATAAATATATGAAAATATTAATTTTATCTTGTTCTACTGGCGGCGGACATAATTCATGCGCTATGCATATTGCTAATGAGTTAAAAGATAATAACATTGAGTGTACTTTTAAAGACTTTTTTGATATTGTAAACAATTCTGCTAAAGACTTATCATCTAAATTATACTTAAATAGCTTAAAAATGAATGGTAAAATTTTTGAAGGCGTATATAAAGCTGGCGAATTAGTTCGTAAATCAAAAATTAAAAGTCCTGTATATTTAGCTAACAAATTACACAAAAACACTCTTTTAAAGTATATCGAAGATAATCATTTTGATCTTGTAATAACCACCCATATTTTTCCAGCATTAACCCTAACTGCTATTAATAAACCTGTTAAAAAAATTAAATTCATTCTAGTAGCTACTGACTATGAATGCTGTCCTTTTATGGAAGAAACTAAACCTGATTATTTAGTTATTCAAAAGAAAACGGAAGAAAAATTTATTTCTCGTGGTATTAACAAAGACATTCTAGTTCCAACAGGTATACCTGTATCAACAACTTTTGTTGATAGTGCTAAGAATATTAAAACAGAATTAAATATAAAAAATGAAAGAGTTTTACTAATAATGTTAGGAAGCATGGGCTTTGGTAATATTACTAACATCATAAAAGAATTGTTAAATATTAATAATTTAAAAATAATAGTAGTATGTGGTACTAACAAAGACTTGCATCAAAAACTAATATCGTTTAATAACCCTAATCTTATTCCTCTAGGTTTTGTTAACAATATTAATGATCTTATCTATACTTCTGATATTGTTATTTCTAAACCAGGAGGTCTATCTTCAACAGAAATAGCCACTATTAGAAAGCCACTAATTCATGCTTATGGTATTCCAGGCATTGAAACTCATAATATAGATTTCTATTCTAGCCATGGATTAAGTCTTAATTCCAAAAAAGAAGAAGATATCATTCAAAATGTAACAAAGTTATTAGAAGACCAGGACTTATGTAATGAAATGCTTATTCATCAAAAAGAGACTATTAATAGAAATTCTGCTAAAGATTTAGTAGATTTAATTAAGGAAATTAAATTATAATAATAAATAAAATTCTACTTAATAAATAATATGAGCATGGCATATCTAGATGTTCATAATACACATAACATAAAACAGTATAAAATATATTTAATTATAATAAACAAAAGCATATATGATATATTTAAAGGGTTCGATAACCTAGTATGGGGTTGAACCAAAAAAAACATCTATATGCTTTTAATATGTAAAAAAATAAAAACACAGCGAAAAATCATGTAAATAACAGTGAAAAAATATTGACAATATATATTAGCATGTGTATAATTAAGTTAACAAAGAAATAAAAAATTACGAGAAAAGTATATATAAAACATCCAAATAAAAATACTAAAAGGAGGACTTCATGAATATTAAAGAGTACACTAATTATATTTTAAATAAATATCAAAAAGAAATCATCTATGATTTTTATGATAATTCTGGTAAGAGAAAAAACAAAATAAAGGATGAAGCCAAATTAAAAAAATTAATTTCTGATACCCAAGAACTATTTCAAGTATCAGGTCTTCAAACTAGTCTAAAAATTGGTCCTGCTTTTAACTATAGTGACCTTCCGTGGATACATATATATAATGAAAAAAATCGTGAAGCCACTAAAGATGAATATCTTGGCATCTCTTTCAATAAGGAAAACAAGACGATTGAAATTTGGATGGGATTTGGTAAAACCAATCTTAAGAAAAAAGAAGTTAATCAAAAGAAAAATAATCTTATTGATAAGTTAAAAACCATTGAATATAACCTCAAAAGAGGTTTTGAATATGAGTCTCTTTATGTAAATGCTACGGTCATTTCTAAAGCAATAAAATTAAATGATATTGATAATGATGAGGTAAAAAAAGATTTAGATTATTTAGCAAATATTTATAAAGAATATAATAAACAATTTAATAGCACTATTTCTACTAGTGAATATAAAACTACCATTAATGAAAGGATTGTTCCTGATACCATCATAACACCCGGAGAAAATATTGCTTATATAGGCTTTCCAGGTACTGGCAAATCATATGAAGTAAGAAAAAAATATCTTTCTCAAAAAGATAAATCAGGTAACCCAATGTATGATGAAAAAGGTAATCTTTTATTAATAGATAATTCTAAATATGAAATAGTCGTATTTCACAAAGAATATACTAACGCTAATTTTATTGGAACTACTATTCCCACAAAGAGTGATAATAATATTACATATAAATTTATGCCTGGACCCTTTACAAGAATTTTGAAAAAAGCCATTGAACATCCTGATAGTAATTTTTATTTAATAATTGAAGAATTAAATAAAGGCGACTTTATTGCCATACTGGGAGATATCTTTTTCCTGCTAGAACGTAATTCAAAAGGTGAGAGTGTATATGAAATAACTAATGATTTAATTGCTAATGAGATATATCACGACTTAGAAAGAAAAATATATATTCCTAGTAATTTAAACATAATTGCTACGATGAATATTACTGATGAAGCTGAACTATTTATGAATACTGCTTTCTTAAGACGATGGAGATTTATTTATTTTGAAGATTGTCCTTCTACTAATGATAATTATTATATTAAAGGTCTTGGTAATATCAAATGGGGTCACTTCAGAAAGATAATTAATGATACCTTAAATAAACATAATATTTTTACCAATCAAGAAGAAAAAAGACTAGGTACCTATTTCATTAATAATAGTTATCTAACTTCAAATATAGATATCTCCAAAGAAAATTATCTAAATTTCGTATATAAAGTAGAAATTTATTTATATGAACTATTACCTAATAAAGATATCTTATTTGAAGATAAAATTAAAAGCTTAAACGATTTAGTAACTGTTGCTAAAGATAATCCCTTAGCTCCTTTCAAGAAAGAAATAAAAGATAAATTACAAAGTAGTTAATAATACTTAATTTCATGAAAGGAGGTGGTAATATGGAGAAAAGACTCTTTGTAATAAAATTGTTTAGGTGCATTATAATTACCTTATTCTTATTAATATCTTTAGTTATAGAGATAAAAAAATAACACTCATTAATAAGAATAAGTGTTATCCGTAAGTAGACAAATCACCCGAAATATTGATTGTCTACTTTTATTATGCAAATTTCTTTGCAATTTCATCATAGCATATTTTTTAAAATTTGTAAATTGATTTAGTTAAAACCATTATTTGTATAATTTAAACTAATATCAATAATCATAACCCCCTCATTTAGCATATAATATATAAGTAGTCAGATTATTATAAAAATATCTTTTTATTATCTAAAACATATCGACATAATCTTAAAAAATAACCATAATCTATACTATGAAATAATAATGAGGAGGTGCTTATGAACGAATTGACAAACCAGGCAATTACTACTGGAACATATAATAGTATTCCTACATCTTTAACATCAAATATTTCTACTGTTAATTTAATTGATGGTATAACTTTAACTAAAGAAGCTGATAAAGTCAATTGGGTAAATGATGCTCTAACATATACTATTACTTTCAAAAACACTACTAGTATTCCGTTTGAAACTGCTACTGTTACTGATAAATTAGATATTTCTTTAATTGACTTAGATGAATCTAGTATTACTATCAATGGTGCTAAAGCCGCTAGCGAAAAATATACGTATGATTCATCAACTGGTGATTTAACAATTACTATTGATACGGTTCCTGCTAATGATGAAGTAACTATAACTTTTAGTGTAACTAAAAAAGCTTAACAACAATTAAAAATATGATTATAACAAGTAATTAACTAAAAAAGTAATAGTCATTTAAATATCATAACATTATTTATGTCTAAGTGATAAGAATCTAACAAACAAAAATCATCTCATATGAGATGATATCTATCGTAAATGTTCGAAAAATTTGAACAGAAACGTCACTGGAGCAATGACATGGGTCATTTGCGAAAAAGTAGAAACAAGTAATTGATTAAATCAATCTATTAATAGTATAACATATATTCTGTACTTTAATATAAATATTTATACTAATTTAAATATATTTATATTCTTTTATATTAATTCTTTATATTAACTTATTATATTATGTGTGACATTTTCATCATACCCTGATGGACAAAATCATCACCCTGTGAAATTTGTTTTTATTCTTTCTTTTAAAATAAAAAGACTAGTTATATTTCAAACCAATCTCACTAATAAATTGTAATTTGTTATTATTTATTTCTTTTAACAAGTATTACTCCAATTACCGTTATAACAACAATCATAAATGGAGCTACTTTAAAATATACCCACTCAAATGAATGCCATATAGTTCCAATAACTGCCCATTCTGGATTACTATAATCCCAATTTTGATATGGACTACCTAACAGTGCTAATAAGATAAATAATAAAATCAAACAAACATCAGCTATTATTAAAGTATTAACAAATATATTTCTTTTTTGCTTTTGTTTTTTAGATAGTTGTTCATTAATAACCTCTAGTTTCTCTGATATTACCATTAAGTCGTTTTTTTCCTGTTCATCAATGTTCTCTCCAAGAATTGTACTAACTGGTGTATCAAATACTTCCGATATAGATATTAACATTTCTGCATCTGGAACAGATAATCCTTGTTCCCATTTTGATACTGTTTGTCTTACAACATTTAATTTAACGCTTAATTCTTCTTGAGAAAGTCCTTTATTTTTTCTTAATGTTTTTAAATTATCTTTTAACATTTATAATCTTCTCCTTTCATTAAATAAATTGTATGACAAATACCCTGTTGCTACAAGCAATGCATTTTAACATATCTATTAAACACTGTTACATCATAGCTTTCAACTAATTTATAAATTGTTATTTAATATCTCTAAATCTTCTCTTTCATATTTATTATGTCCTTTTAAACTTTTTTTGTATTTCCAACACTTAATTGCTTGTTCTAAATTTTTATCTTTATTATCGTTGAAAAAATATCTAATATAAGTGTTATATTCAAATTGTTTATCAATAACTGTTTTATTTTTCTTTTTATCCTCCAATATTTGATAATACGCATTTATTGAATCTTGATAAGTTTTACCTGAATTACTCTTTAACCATTTTTGAAAAGTAAAATTAAATGAAAAATTATTTCCTATTTGTTCTTTGTAAAATGCTCTATGCTTTTCTGAACATACAAAATTTTCTTCTATAATTGTATCAAGGGTTATTTCATTATATTTTGCACTTTTTTTAGGCGTATGACTTTTATAAGTTTTTTCTCCAGTTTCTAAAAAGTGTGCAATCCTTTCGGTTAATTCTATTTTTCCTCCTGTTGTTTGTAAATTATTTTTTCTACAAAAATCAATTAGTTCTTCTTTTAAATAATAATATTCTCTAAATTCTTTACTACCAATATTATTATCTAAATTAGGTCTTTCACTCATCTTTATCACACTACTAAATTGCAATTTCTTCTTATCAAACCACAAAATTGTAATTTGTATTTATCTTTTCTTAACAGAAAATTGAATCTCTGTTAAATAATCTTCTTCATTTTCTTTATTCCAACATCCATCAATATAACATTCTCTCGCATTAT
>CAKOQC010000009.1:0-27200 GCA_934101175.1 uncultured Bacilli bacterium | reverse complement strand
CAAGTGCTAATTAGCACTCACTTATTCAAATTTCTTTATCATTATTTTGGGTTACACCCACTATTTGACAAAGAGCCGTTATTATTTATTTACTAATAAGTACACTTCTTGATGATATATTAGTAGTATTTGTACTAATATCTCCAAAGAAGAATAATCCATTATTAATGCCACCACGTACTAAGTAATCTGTTCCATAAGACATACCATGTCCTTGATACCAAGTATCTCCGTTTTCTAACTTAACTTCTTTAGTAGCACTACCTATTCCATATTCAGAAATAGCATATTCTGAAGCTGCTCCAGCCATATCATATACTCCATATACATTTCTAGTAGTAGTATCTTGTTTATTACCACCAGCTAAATAAGTATCATTAATAGAAATACTAGAGCATCCATCACCACTACATACTCCATATTTAGAATGTGATAAATATAAAGTAGCTCCCCATTCTAAATTATTAACAATAGTACTTTCTACTTTACTACCAAGTTTATAATTATCTTTAAGTTCACTCATAATCTTCTTATAATTATCTATTGTATCACTACGATAACTTTCTATTCCCGGAATAAATAAATATTTATCATCTCTCTTACTAACTTCATATTTACTTATCCAAAAGCCATTCTTATTATTAGCAAAAGCTGGATGTGTTATATACATATCATTTTTATATTCTGTAGTTTCTAAAGTCTGTTTATCAAATTTAATATCTATTCCTTCATCATATGCCTTATAACTATCACTAACTGTATCTTCTACATTCCATAATTTATAACTAAATCTAGGTATCCATACATAATATGCTAATATATCATCATTTGAAATAGACATTCCTACTTTATTATATTTATTATTATTAACTACTACTGCATTAGCCCATTTCTGACTACCATAATCATACCACATATTATTCTTATCACTATTATTCTTATCAGCTACTACAAATTCTCCATTCTTATAAGTAACTGGTATCATATTATTATAAAGTTCAGGACTATTAGCACAAGTTGTATCATAATTAGGTATTCTTTCTGCCTTCTTCTTAGCTCCTCCATATAAAGCAATAAATACTTTCATATTCATCTTACTATTAACAATATTGCTTTGATCTATTCTCTCACAAGTAAGAATATCATCACAACTTTCACTTATCCAAAATATCAAAACATACTTATCTGCCACTTGATTATATTTAGGTAAATTCTCTTGTATATTAGTAAGTTTCATATTCTTACCTAATACATCTCCATCAAACTCAGGTGATAAACTACCATTAGAGATAAGTTTTCCATTCTTATATAAATTCCACTTAGTATATTTATTAAGTAAACTACAATCAACATCCATCTCACTAAGCATAACATCATATATTAAATTATCTTCTTTATTAGTAGATACTCCCTTTAAAGAAAATTCTAATCTAATAACATTATCTTTAGTATCTATATTAACTAAATCATCATCCATTGGTTCTATATCCTTAGCTGTAATTTCTTTATCTCCTACATAATCTACATTATATTCTCCTGTAGTAAGAAGTGTTTGTGTTCTATCATTAAGTAATTTTGAAGTAGCAAATGTTATTCCTCCTACTCCAAGTATTATTACTAATATTTCAAATACTATTACCAAGGCATTCTTATTCTTAAAAGATTTATCCATAAATATTCTCCTTTACTAAGAATATTATATTATAAATTATTATATAAAACAAGAAAAAAGAAAGAATATTTTCTTCTTTACAGAATTAAAATTTTATTCTTTCTTCTATATATTTATCTATATCTTCTAATTTAATAGTATCTTGTTTCATCGTATCTCTATCTCTTATTGTAACTAATCCTTCATTTATAGTAGTATCATCTATTGTAATACAATAAGGTGTACCAATAGCGTCTTGTCTACGATATCTCTTACCTATAGATCCGGCTTCATCATAACTAGTCATAAACTTCTTAGAAAGACTTCTATATACCTCCATTGCTTTCTCACTATGATATTTTTTTACTAATGGTAGTACTGTACATTTATAAGGAGCTAAGTATGGATGTAATTTCATAACTTCTCTTACTTCTCCACCCTCTAATTCTTCTTTCTTATATCCATTACAAAGTACTGTTAAGAATAATCTTTCTACTCCTAAAGATGGTTCTATTACATAAGGAATATATTTCTCATTAGTCTCAGGATCTAAGTATAGTTGACTAACTCCACTAAATTCTTGATGTTGTTTCAAGTCATAATCTGTTCTACTAGCAATTCCCCATAACTCTCCCCATCCAAAAGGAAACTTATATTCTATATCAGTAGTAGCATTACTATAAAAACATAATTCTTCTTTATCATGATCTCTAAGTCTTAAATCTTCTTCTTTAATTCCTAAATCTAATAAGAATTTCTTACAATTATCTTTATAATATTTAAACCAATCAAGTTCAGTACCAGGTTTGCAGAAGAATTCTAATTCCATTTGTTCAAATTCTCTTACTCTAAATATAAAGTTACCAGGTGTTATCTCATTTCTAAAACTTTTTCCTACTTGTCCAATACCAAAAGGTACTTTTAGACGCATACTTCTTTGTACATTAAGAAAATCTACAAATATTCCTTGAGCTGTTTCAGGTCTTAAATATACTGTACTCTTACTATCTTCAGTAACTCCTTGGAAAGTTTTAAACATCAAATTAAACTTTCTAATATCTGTATAATCTAACTTTCCACATTTAGGACATACTATCTTATGATCATATATATATTTAATGAGTTCTTCATCACTCATAGCACCTGCTGTATCACATCCATCATCTTCAACTAATTTATCTGCTCTATATCTAGTCTTACAATTCTTACAATCAATTAATGGATCACTAAATGTACTAATATGTCCAGATGCTTCCCATGTTCTAGGGTTCATCAAAATAGCTGAATCAAGTCCTACATTATTAACATCTTCTTGTACAAACCTCTTCATCCAAGCATTCTTAATATTTTTCTTAAGTTCTACTCCTACTGGTCCAAAATCCCAGGTATTAGCTAAACCACCATATATCTCACTTCCTTGAAATATAAATCCATATTGTTTACAATAATTAACTAATTCTTGCATATTATTCTCTTTCATTTCTCTCATTCCTTTCTAATTTCTTATTTTCTTACTATAAACCATTTCATTTATTGTATACATATAACTAACAAAATCTACTGCTAATGAAGCTATTTTCTGAGTATCTTCAAATCCAATACTATCAAATAACTTAATCATCTTCTTATTATCAAATATTACTCCATTAATATATTTAACTAATTCTTCTAAATTACTAGGTAAGTTTAATATAATCTTATCTCCATTTCTTAAATCCTTCTTCTTATCTAATATCTTTTTAATTATCTCTTTATTATCTTGATCATAAATAGTAAGTAAATAATTAACTAAATCACTTATAAAGTCTTCATTAATCTCTACTATTACATACATAATCATACTTACATCATACATAAGTAAGAGTAAATAATTATTTATCATATATTCCCCCTAAATAAATAAAAGAAGATTCTTATTTGTAAAGACGATTATTTTAACCGCGGTTCCACTTTACTTATTCCTAAGAATCTCCTCATAATATATAGCTCCAGGTTTCCAAGCCTATCATCGCTTTTCTCATTAAATTAACCTAATTATATCACTTAGTACTATTCCTGTCAAACATATATCTATTTTCTAACTAATCTTCTTACTTTAACTTTATTATTACTATTATCATTTATTACTGATAATTTCTGAGTTTCTTCTTTATAACAAACATTTTCTTTATCTTCTAAACTCTTCTCTTTCATATCATTTAATTCTTTATTTAATAAAGGAATTTCTTTTTCTATTTGTACTAATTTCTCATTTAATCTTACTCTTTTACTATAATCTTCTGTTCTTGATCCAAATTTTTTATAAGAAGTTAAGTTAAAAGCCAATTGACTAACTCCTAAAGCAGTTAACCCTCCTGCAAAAGAAATTGGTCTAAGTACTGTATATAATACTATTGATGTAGTTAAAAATAATGTATCAACAATCATTCTCTTTCTATTTTTAATCTTATTATCATCAAGTCTTCTTTGTACTCTTTTATAATTTATAGATAAATTATTAATTTCATTCTCTTTCTTTAAAATCTCTTTATTCATAATATCATCCCCAAGCGCCATATATTATAGCTAATAACCTTTCCTAAGTTAAGTCAACAATAATATATGTCTAAAATTATTCTTTAACACATAAAAGAAAAAAAGATAGCATACCACTATCTCTTTGAGGAAAGATTTTTATTTATTTATTCAACGAATTCTTCTAATGTCTCTTCAAATTTATCTACATAATAATTATAATTATATTCTTTCTTTCTATTTGTAAGTACATCTCTTATAGGTATTAAAGTATAATCATTTAAAATAACATACTCATATGTAAAAGTTAATACTTCATCATAATACTTACTAGGTAATTCCATCTTTAAAGTAGTAGTCTTAACATTACCATCTTTATCATAATATTTAACTATCTCATAGAAGCCTTTATCAGTTCTAATAATTCTATCATTATATATATCTAAGATAGTCTCTCCTTCATAATTACCTTCTACTTTTTCTATCTTAAAAGGTATCCATCTCTTTTCTTGATAATGATAGTATTCTTCTACTAATTCATATAAAACATTATCTTTAACATAAAACATATTACAAATAATATCATAATCTACCTTTTGTTTATATCTACTTACAGTATAATTTTCTTTATTAAAAGAATAATCTCCAAAATCATCATAAGTAGCTCTTTCAAACATAGCATATTCATCTTTAACATCATTATCTATATTCGTATCTCTCACTCTATACTTATGATCATCATCGCTATAAAAATATATATCTGCCCCATATGGTGTCCCTATATTAACTATCTTTATATTACTAGGAATAGTATATACTAACTTATAACTAACCTCTCCACTCTTAAGTTTAGCTGGATCAAATATATATGCTTTATTATTAGAAATAAAAGTATATTCATTAAACCAAGTATCTTTACTTAGTACTTCTCCTCCTATAAATTTCTTATAAGGATTATCTTCCATCTTAATATTCTTATTCTTTAGTACTGTTCCAAGTAAAGTATCTGGATATTTCTCATTACCAGTATTACTATTACCCTTACCATGTCCTAATAAAACTATACCTAATATTACTAATACTAATAAAACTATTCCACCTACTAAATATATTACCTTCTTCTTCATGTATATTATCCACCTATCTTTTCAATATATCCATATGTCTTTTCTGTATACATATCATCAGTTATACTCTTATATCTATTACCACTATAATCATCAGTAAAACCATTATATGCTTTATATATTTCACCAGTATCAGTGTCATATACTCTCTCGTATCCAAGCGTAGCATCACTTTGTTTTTGACTCATAATATCATAAGTCTTACTTCTATTCTCCCAAGCACTCATATATGAATCAAATGATGCTTGTATTTGTGCATTAATCTGTAAAGACTGTTGCGTTTGTGCATTATTATCATCGATTGTCTTCTTTACATAACTATCAGTAAACTCTATTGAATTAGCACACTTTAGTAATATCTCTTGGTAATCAATAAATTCATCCTTCTTTGAAGTAATTGCTGTAATATCATATATCATATAATAGCCCATATCAACACCCATTTGATAAGAATTACCAAAATTAACTATCGTTGCCAAGAACATTCCTTCTCCAGCTTCTCCTTTACTTCCAGTAAATGTTGCTCTAAGAACTTTACTGTCCATTGCTACACTTTTAAGTGATGCCTGTGATTCACTCTCTTCTAATTTAGTAAAATTATTAAATGTTGGAAATTTAAAACTAGCCAAACTTGGTTCTACAGTATTTGCAAAACTACTAACATCTCCAAATACTTGGAAGAACCCTTCCGTAGTAGCACTTTCTAATACTGGAGCTTTACTAAATACATTGTATTGTGTACCTCCTGCTAGTGCAGCATAATTTTGCCATGCCTTCTTAGCAGCTTGACTTTTTAATATTGGTTGTATTTTTAACATTAAAAATATTTGATTATTATCATTCTCTGGATCTACCACTCTAATTGCATAATATATTCCTTCACCACCTGCTTGTACTGTCCAACCTTTAGGCTTTTTCATTGAAAAAACATCAGTGACATAATCTTCCAACACAATCTCTTGAGCATCATTCTTAACTATTTTCACCTTATCCTTACCACTACCTCCTAAACTTACCCCAAGCACAATAACTAGAAGAATTACTACTCCCCCTAAAGCATATAAAAGTTTCTTCTTATCAAATTTTAAATTTAAAGTTATCTCTTCATTATCATTCTTCTTATTTACTTGTTTCTTTTCTTTCACTATAACCTCTCCTTTACTTCTATATTAATATTATAACTTACTTATTTATCTAAATAAATATTCTTACCATCTAAAACAATGTTTTAACTGACAACTCTCATATTTTATAGTATAATACCTTTAGGTGATAATTATGCAATTTAAAGATATATTAAATAAATATTTAAAAGAAACTAATTCTACTTCTAAAGAATTATCTAACATATCAGGTATCTCAGAATCAGTCATTAGTAGATATCGTAGTGGTAAAAGAACTCCCAGTATAAATAGTCCTCATCTAAGTACTCTTGCTACTTCTCTAAGTATTCTCTCTAAAAAGAATACTCCTATAAATGAAGATACTATTCTAAAAGAATTAACTACTTCTCTTAATAATAATTTTAATTATGAAAATCTAAGTAATAATCTAAATAATCTCATCACTACCCTAAATATAAATATGAGTGATATGTCTAAATATATTACATTTGATCCATCTCATATCTCTCGTATTAGATACGGAAAATCAAAACCATCTGATCCCTATTCTTTCTCAGAAAAAATATCTAACTATATTAATCTAAAATATAATACTAAAGATTACATCAAAGATATCTCTTCCTTAATTGATGATTCTATAAAAGTAAATGAAAAAAATCTTACTACTATTATTTATAATTATCTAACTAATAATATTATTAATAAGAAAGTTCAAGTAGACTATATTAGTAATTTCTTAAATAATCTTGATAATTTTAATCTCTCTGATTATATTAAAGATATTAAATTTGATGAATTAAAAGTACCAAACATCCCTTTCTATCATGCTAAAACTAGAAATTATTATGGTCTTGAAGAAATGAAACAAGGAGAACTAGATTTCTTTAAATCAACTGTCTTATCTAAAAATAATTCTGATATATTTATGTGTAGTGATATGCCTATGGAAGATATGGCTAAAGATATAGAATTTGGTAAGAAATGGATGTTTGCTATTGCTATGTGTCTAAAAAAAGGCCTACATTTAAATATTATTCATAACCTAAATCGTCCATTTAATGAAATGATGTTAGGTCTATTAAGTTGGATACCTATCTATATGACTAATCAAGTATCTCCCTATTATTTCAAAGATAATAAAAATAATATCTATAATCACTTAAACTATGTATCTGGAGTATGTGCTCTAACTGGAGAATCACTTACTAATAATCATCATCTAGGTAAATATTACTTAACTACTAATAAAAAAGAATTATCTTTCTATCAAGAAAAAGCTAATATCCTTCTAAAAAAAGCTAGTCCTCTAATGGATATCTATAATATAAATCTTAATTCTGATTATCAATTATTCTTATCCAATAGTATCAAGATAAATACCGAAAGAGTAAGAACCTACTCAGGTCTTCCACTATTTACAATAAGCAAACCTCTACTTATAAAAATATTAAAAAGAAATAATGTAAGTAAAGAAGATGAAGATTTGATTATCTCATACTATCATGAAGAACTATCACGTACCATTCATATCCTAGAAAATAATACTATTACTGATAATATCTATAAAATAGACGCACATTCCACAGAACCATTATCCCTATCCCTAGAAAATATCTTCTATCAAAAGACTATTACTTATACCCCTGAAGAATATCTAAGTCATCTAAAATCTACTATTAAATATCAAGAAAAAAATAAAAATTATCATGTTATCCCATCTACTCATAAAACATTTAATAATATCACTATCATTAATCTACTAAATCATTATACTATTATTAGTAAAAATAATAATCCAACTATTCACTTCGTAATAAAACATCCCCATCTTCGTAATGCCATAGCATCTTTCACAAGCCCTATTCAAGAAAAATAAAAAAGATCAAGTAAACTATTAAGTTAATCTAACTACTTATAGTAAATATTGATCTTTTTCTTTATCTAATTATATATTTTATTGATTGTATACTACTAACTTATGTTGTGCTCTTGTAATAGCTACATAATATAAATATTTTTCATCATTAGTATATTTATTATTCTTATCAGTATATATTATTACACTATCAAACTCTAACCCTTTAGCCATATATACTGGTACTACAATAAACTTTCTATTAAATTTCTTACTACTATTATCTATCTTACTAATACCTGTATCTTTAAGTAAATCATATATCTTATCACATTCATTCTGATTCTTAGTAATTATAGCTATACTCTTACCATGAAGCTCGCATTCTTCTATATCATGTCTTAACTGACTATTAAGTTCCCCTTCTATTCTTTCATCTACTGGTACTGGCTTATTCCTCCTAATAGCAGTAATATGATTAAGTCCTAATACTCTATTACTATATTCTACTATTTCTTCACTACTTCTATAAGTCTTAGTAAGACAAATATATTTACTATCAGATAGTATCTTCTTAATATCTTCTAAACTCTCATATCTATAGTATGGATTAATTGTCTGATTAATATCTCCCAGTATCGTATAACTAGCATTTCTAAATATCTTACTAATTAACTTTAATTGTCCTAATGAATAATCTTGTGCTTCATCTATAACTATCTCTTTAATATAAGTATTATAATTATATCCATATAACTTACACTTCATATATACATATAAACAAGCATCATCATAATGTAGCATATCTTTATTATCCTTAATATAACTAATATCTTTATTTATCTTACTATATTTACTATTAAAGAAATCTATATATATCTTAACCAAATCCCTTTCAATATTTATTCTTTCATATAACTCTTTCATAATCTTTTTACTTCTAGATATACTACCATTAAAATTATTCTCACTAATCTTCTCCGCCATGAACTTAATTCTTTCTCCTAAAGGAAACTTCTCATATCTAACATTTAACATATAATCAAGTTCATTCTTCGTATAACTATAATCTCTTGTAAATAAATCATCCAAGAATCTTGCTTTCTCACACATATTATCAATATATTTATCTATATCATCATATACTATATCACTCTGTTTATATTTAATAAACTCATAATCTTCTCTATCTTGATAACTTCTTTCTATAAAAGATGTAAATGTCTCTACATGACGAAATTCTTTAATCTCCATATCAAGAAAATCATTAATAGTAGTCTGCATCGTATTACTTTCTCCAAGTTCAGGAAGTACATTACTAATATACTCTGAAAATATCTTATTCGGAGAAAATATTAGTACATTATTAGAATTCAAATTCTCTATCTTATATAATAAGAATGCTATTCTATGAAGAGCTACTGAAGTCTTTCCTGATCCAGCAATTCCTTGTACTATCAAATTCTTATCATCAGTATTTCTAATAACTGTATTCTGTTCTGCTTGTATTGTATTAACTATATTCTTCATCTTATTATTATCTGCACTAGCTAATACTTCTTGTAATAACTCATCATCTATATTTGTATTATTATCAAATATATGTAATAGTTTTCCATCTTTTATTGTATACTGTCTTTTTAAAGTAATTTCCCCTTCAATCTTTCCCATTGGAGCCATATAACTAGCCTTACCTACTTCATAATCATAAAATAAATTACATATAGGACTTCTCCAATCATGTACATAATAATTATTATTATCATCCGTTACATGAGTAATCCCTATATATACATTATCTTTATTAACTCCATCATTAAATACTATTCTTCCAAAATAAGGATTATTTTGTATTCTATACAATTTTTGTAAGTATTCTCCCTTTTTCATCATCATACTAATCTCTAAGTCATTACTACTCATCATTGTCTTTAGTTCACTAGGATCCATATCCGCTCTATTATCCCACATAAACTTCTTAAATTCTAAGACTTTATCATCTCTGTCATATAACTCTTGTCCTAGTACTGATATCTTTTCTCTTATCAGTTTAATTGTATCATCAAGTCTTTTCTCTTCTAGTTTTACTTCCTCTTTTGATAATTCCATAAACACCTCCCAAGCAACGGAAAAAAACGCTTTTTTTCTCTAAAAAAACGTTTATCTATCAAATTACTTTTGCATGTGTCCAGATAAATATATCATAATTTATTATAAAGTTCAAGTATTTTATGTAAGAAAACATAAAGAATAATCTTATATTTTATATATTCTATTCAGCAATCCATAAGCAATATAAAGTTTCTTTTAACTCTACATCTTCTGGAGTAAATGTATTTAAAATAGTTTGTGCTACACCTGCTTTTTTCTCTACACACATCATCTTAGTATCAAATGAAGAATCAGAAATATATTCTGTATTAAAAGGTTTAAAATCTACTTTTTGGCAATACTTTAAAGTTTTTCCTGCTGATTCTGCTATTATTAAAGCTTGTGCTTCTGCATCTTTATAAGCACTAGTCATCATTTCTTTTCTACATTCTTCTATATCTTTAATCTTAAATTTAACATAACACATTGGACCATCTTCTAATTGTGCTATATCTTCCATTATTTTTGCTATTAATTCTTTATCATAATCAAATTTCAATATAGCACTCTGATTAAAAGAATAACCTTTATGTTCATAACTTCTACTCTCATCATTATATTTTTTCTCTTCACGAATAATCATACTTCTAGTCTTCATATCTTCCATTTTAAATTTATTTTTTAAAAGTATTTCCTTAATAAAATGTTGAACACTTTCTACTCCTTGTATTAATGCTTCATTATATGTTAAACAAGTCTTACTAAAATTTATATTTATAATAACTTCATCTGGTACAAAGTATTTAACACTCTTTCCCTCTACTATTATTTCCATATTCTACCTACTTTCTCAAAAATAATTTTATATTAAAATTAATGAATAATTACTAGCCAATCTTACTATCCCAATCATCAAAACTACCATGGAATGTTTTATATTCTAAACTATCTTCATTTATATGTTTTTCACTACTATCTGTATTTTGAGTAATACTTCCTAAAACAATTAGTCTATCATCACTAAGTTTACTTATATCTAATACTATATAAGAATTACGTTCTTGATAAGAAGTTAATACTCCATCCATTTCCGGATAATATATTTTTAAAATATATTTATCATTATACTTCCTAACATCTACTACTAACCCAGTTTGTCCTCTATCTGTACATAATTGATAACTTAAATATTTATATTCTGTTCCTTCTTTAGATAAATATATTCCATATCCATTGCAGTATACTTTTTCTCCCTTATCATTATATGTATTATAAAGATATTCTCCTAGTATCTTATCTAAAAATTCTACTCTATCTTTATCATTTAATATATCACTATCACTAACAAGTTTCTCTATACTAACATTATCATCTTTCTTATTATCATTATTGTTAATATTCTCATTCTTATTTTCTATATTAGTATTATTACTTTTTCTACCTAACATAAAACTACCAACTGAAGTCATTGTTATTAATATAACTATTAGTAGTATATAGACTTCTATTCCCATACTTTTACTTTTCTTTTTCATTTTATAAACCTTCTACAAATCTATCTTTACTATCCCAATCAGTAAATTCTCCATTAAATTTTGTATATTTTATACTATTTTTATTTATTGTACGCTTACTATCTCCATCATGATATATTGTAGCATATTCTTCTAGCTTACCATTACTAATATCATTTACATCTACTACTACTATTCTTCTTTCTTGTAAATATTGATAAGCTTCTGTAATAACTTCTTCAAAGAATACTGTTAAAACATATTTACCTGTCACATTACTTTTACTAACTTTAGTAATTACTCCATGATTACCAGTATCTGTATGTAATGCATATTTTAAATATTTATAATCATTTCCTTCTTTAGAAAAATATATTCCCATTCCATTTCCAGAATCTGCTTTAGCTAAATAATCTCCTAATATGCTATCTAAGAATTGACTTTTCTCTGTTCCTACTATTTCAATACTCTTATCTATTAGTTCTCCTAATTCTTTATCAGTAAGTGTATTATTTGTACCTGTATTATCATTATTACTATTATTATCTTCTTCTTTAATATTATCTCCATGACTAGTACCAGCATTCTTATTACAATTTCTACTACCAGAACTCTTTCCTAAAGAAAAGCTTATTACACATAATAGTACTATAATTGTTACTCCTACAACTACTACTAATTTCTTATTATCTTCAAATACTTCTTTAATCTTCATAATTTATTCTCCTATCTATATTTTATTTTTTTATTTATAATTAAATATTCCTAATTACTATCTTTATCTATCTCACCATTTACCCTTCTTATCTCTTCATTTATCTTATCTATATCAAGATTATCATTAATAATCTCATTACTAATATTATATTTCTTCTTTATTTTTATTATCTTCTCATAACTATCTTCTATTAATTTATTATCTATCTTTCCTTTATCTATCATCTTATAAAGATCTTTATATAATCTTCTAGTATCTCCTTTTTTATATTTAATCATTAGTATATTACATCCTGCTTGTATACTTTTATTAATCATATTTTTAATACCATAAATATATTTCATTGTATTCATTCTTAAATCATCTGTAATAATTAATCCTTGATAATTATATTTATCTATTAAGTATTTTCTTATTATTTCTTTATTAATTGTAGCTGGTTCTCTGCCACATCCTGATACTTTTAAGTGCCCTACCATTATCACGTCACATCCATTATTAATAGCACACTCATATACTACTAAATCTTCTTCCATTCTTTTAGTATCATTAATTGTAGGTATTAAATAATGACTATCCGCACTAACTAATCCATGTCCTGGAAAATGTTTTACTACTGGTATTATTTCTTTATCTTGATAATCTTTCATACTAGCTATTCCATATTTAATAACCATATCTTTATTAGTACCATAACTTCTATTACCAACTATCTTACTATCATCGTATAAGATATCTAATACTGGAGCTAAATTCATATTAACTCCCACACTTTTTAACACTTCTCCAGTTATCAAATTACATTCATTAACTATTTCTATCTTACCAGTACTAGCTTGCCTACCTGCACTATATATTCTCTCTATCTCATCTGGTATCCTATTAACTCTTCCATTTTCTTGATCTATTGCTATAAATAAAGGTACATTATTCTTATTAATATCTTTAATTATATTAACTAATTCTCTCATAGAATTAATATCATGATAATTCTTTTTATATAATACTAATCCCCCTATCTTATATTCTTTAATTAGTTTAATAATCTCTTCATTAATATCTTCTATATCAAGACCTATCATTATCATCTGTCCAAATTTATCTCTAATACTAGTATTCATAATACCTCCAGTAATATTTCTATATCAAAATAATTATATCAAAAAAAGAAGATTTTTTCTATTCTTCTTTTAGTTATTTTTTCATAATCTCTTTTTTTCTTTTTTCATATAATTTCTTAAATTTTTCTACTTTTAATTTAGCATTAGGAAATGACTCTACAAATCTCTTTGTTAAGTATGAATGACTTACTAAATAATCATGTACTTTCTTATTCATCTCTTCCGTATCATCTTTATAGTTTTCTACTCCTGCCTTACGATATTTTAAGACTACTAAGAAAGATACTATTAAATCAGCAAAGAAAAGTATCATTAATATTATTCCTAATATTATTATAAATTTTTCACTACCTTTATCTAGTAACTTTACAAATATAGGATTAATAACATACATAATTAACATTCCACATAATCCAAAAGGAATTGCCGTTTCTAAACATACTCTTCCATTTATATTAAATTTACGATTACTATAATCCCACCATCTAGCATTAAATAATAATTCCATTAATAAACTAGTAAGATATTCTACTACCATACATACTGTCATTGATAGTATAAATAATACTAGATAATTACCTGTATAATCTTTTAATAAAAATATTATTAATAATACTCCTGTTCCATATATTGGACAATAAGGTCCTATCATAAACCCTCTATTAATAAATCTCTTATGTTGAATATAAGAATTAACTACTTCTACTACCCAACCAAGAAAAGCATACATTAAGTATAGTAAGAATAAATAACATATCTTATACATTTTTAATTCCTTTCTGTTCTTTATAAGCTTTCATTACATTCATACCAAGCATAGCTACTGTCATAGGTCCTACTCCTCCAGGAACAGGTGTAATATACTTAGTATTTGGAGCTACTTCTATAAAGTCAACATCTCCACATAACCCTTCTTCACTTCTAGTAATTCCTACATCTATTACTACGCTTCCTTTTTTAACCATATCTTTAGTAATAAACTTAGCCTTACCTACACAACTAATCAAAATATCTGCTTTCTTAGTAATCTTTTCAATATCTTTAGTCTTAGAATGACACACTGTTACTGTAGCTCCAGCATTAAGAAGCATCATTCCCATAGGTTTTCCAACTAAGTTACTTCTTCCTACTACTACAGCATTCTTTCCTTCTAAGCTAATATTATATCTCTTAAGTAATTCCATTACCCCATAAGGAGTACAAGAATATAAAGCATCTTTATTATGAAATAAAAGTCCTGCATTCATATCAGATAAACCATCAACATCTTTAATAGGAATAACTGCATTCTGTATAATATCTGTATCTATCTGTTTAGGAAGAGGCATCTGTACCATTACTCCATTAACATTATCATCTTTATTAAGTCTATCTATAATCTCAAGTATCTTATCAGTAGTAGTATCTTCTTCTAGTTTTATATGTTCATATCCATATCCTATATGTTCAGCCATTTTAGCTTTCTGTTTAATATAAACATTACTAGCTTCATTATTTCCAACTTGAATAACTACTAATTTAGGTTTTTCTTCTAATTTACTAACTTCTTCTTTTAGTTCATCTAAAATAATCTTTTTAATACTTTTTCCATCTATTAAAGTATACTTACTTCTCATTCTCTTCCTCCAATACTTTATAAGCAACCTTTCCTACTAATGTTTTAGGTAAACTATCACGATATTCATATTCATAAGGCCATGAATATCTAGCTAAATTATCTTCACAATACTTCTTTATTTTCTTTTTAAGTCCTATTGTAAGTTTAACATTCTTATTTATTACTATATAAGCTTTAGCCACTTGTTTCTTATATGGATGTGGTATTCCTATTACTACACAACTATCTACTTCTTTATTCTGCATAATAATATTTTCTACATAACTAGGATATATATTATATCCTGATGATACTATAAGTCTTTTTAATCTTTGCTTAAAGTAAACAAAACCATCTTTATCCATACATCCTATATCCCCTGTATGTAACCAATATGTTCCATCTTTATGTTTAACTACTGTCTTCTTAGTACCTTCATCATCATTTAAGTATCCCATCATTACTGTTGGTCCACTTATACATATTTCACCATCTTCTAAGAATTCTGTTTCTTCCATCGTCCCTATCTTCATAATCTTAAAATTCATATTAGGTAAAGGTATACCAATACTATTATCTCTATATTCAAATCTAGGATTTAAGCAGCATGCTCCAGTACACTCCGTAAGTCCATATCCACATCTTACTTGTGCTCTAGATCCATGTCCTTTTAAATAGTCATCTATCTGCTTTTTAAATTCTGGTATTAAGGTATCTCCCCCACTAACTACACATGTTAAATTAGATAAATCTCTCTTTCCTAATTTAGTTTTAAGTAATGCTTCATATAAAGTAGGTACTCCTGTTATAAAACTAGGATTATATTTCTTAAGTAAACTGCCAAACTTTCTAGGACTAAAATCAGGTACTAATATTACTTTCATACCTATATATAATGGTGTATGTACTGATACTCCTAAACCAAATCCATGAAATATTGGTAATACTGCTAAAATAGAATCTCCCACTTTAGCAGGATCACATGCTATATGACATTGCATAGCCAAAGCATTAAAATTCATATTACTAAGTCTAATCCCTTTAGGACTTCCTGTAGTGCCCCCACTATACAATATTACTGCCTCATCAAGACTGCTTCTCTTAACCTGACTTAAATCTTTATCATACACTCCCATCTTAATAAGATCACTATAAAATATTGCTTTTTCATTTTTCTCTATCTTATTCTTTCTCCCTGAGAAAAACCAATAAAGTACCATCTTTGTTCTAGTCATATCATCAGATATACTAGACACTATTATTTTCTCAACCTTAGTCTTATTAATAATACTCATAAGTTTATCATAAACTAAATCTATTGTTAAAATATATTTACTATCAGATTCATTTAAGTAATATTCTATTTCTGATTTACTAGATAAAGGATGTATCATACAAGCTGTAGCCCCAATCATATTAATTGCATAAAAAGTAATAATAGCTACTGGTGTATTAGGCATACATATTGTTACTCTATCTCCCTCATGGATACCAAGTTCTATTAATGCACTAGCACACTTCTTTATCTTAATTATAAATTCTCTATAAGTAACTTTCTTTCCATAGTATTCATAAGCATAATTAAATGGATACTTTGAAGCCGTTCTATTAATTAACTCAAATATAGTCATATCTGGATAATTAATCTTTTTATTTCCATCATAATATTTATCCCATGGATCTCCATTAGAATCTGTTATCTTATCAATAACATTATTAAGTATCTTACTTACACTTATCAATAACGATCTTATCACTAGCCTTATCCTCCAATAAAGATGGATTATCTAAAATATATTCAAGTAAGTTAACACTCTTAGCAAAATATACCCCATCAGCTATTCTTTCATCCAAGGTAATTCCTAGATCACAAACATATCTCTTTTCTATCTTTCCATCTACTACTCTAACATCTTCTTTTATTTCTCCAATTGTAAGTAATATTGAATTAGTACCAAAATTAGTTAAGTTATGATATATTCCATCACAATGAATACTACCTAAGTTAGATACTAATACACTACTATGATATACACTATTCTTAGTAAGTGAACTAGGTAATAAATCATGATTATCAAGTCTTTTTATAAACCATACTATTATTGCCATTACAAATTTAGGTAATTTACCTAACTTATTAACAAAATCATCTGTATGACTTTCTTTATTACTTCTAATCTTCTTAACATCTTCTGTTATTCTTTTACTAATATCATCTAACTTATCATCTTCTAATACTTTAATAACTGTAAGAAATTCTCTTGCTGTATCAGAAAAGTCTGTTTTAGCTACAAATGATATTGTTACATCATTCCTTTGATACTTACATCCCCCTATTAAAAATCTATTAAGTAAAGGTCTATTATATATAACCTTTCCTATAGCCATGCAAAAGAGATGAAAATACGTTATCTTTTCATTCTCTTTTTTCTTCTCTTTCATATATTCTACTAAATTAGTAACATCTATTGTTTTAGATATATATACCTCAGAATCACTTCTTCTAGGTTTAAGATAGTATAAAAATCTATCAAATCCATTCATCTTGATCTTTTTACCATCTCTTCTATCTCCAAACTTCTTATTCATTACTTTCCTCTAATGTTCCTACATAATAGTTTTTCTTTCCTCTTCTAATAATAATATAATTAAATAAGAAATCTTTATCTTCTACTACATATTCTAAATCACTAACTTTAATTCCATTAATACTAATAGCATTACTACTAATAAATTCTCTTGCTTCTCTCTTACTTGAAGCAATACCCATCTCTATTAATAAATCTACTAATAATATATCCTTCTTAACATTAATTTTCTTATATCCTTTAAATAATTCTTCTATTTCTTCTTTATCAAGTTTCTTAAATTCTCCTGTAAATAATACTTCACTCATTAATACTGCTTTTTCATATTCTTCTTTACCATGTAAATCTGTAATTATCTCTCTAGCTAATGTTTTATGAGCTTCTCTTAATTCTGGATGTTCATTATTCTTAACTTCTAATTCTTCTATTTCTTCTTTACTTAAGAATGTTAACATCTTCAAGTATTGTATTATCATACAGTCTTCTAAGTTAATTAGGTATTGATATAGTTCATAAGAAGAAGTCTTATTCTTATCTAACCATAAGGCATTTCCTTCTGTCTTTCCAAATTTAACTCCATTACTATCTGTAACAAGTGGCATAACCATACCATATATTTCTTTACCAAGTTTCTTTCTAGTAAGTTCTATTCCTGATGTTATATTTCCCCATTGATCACTTCCTGCTACTTGTAATGTACATCCTCTTGTTTCATATAAATACATAAAGTCCATTGCTTGTAATATCATATAAGAAAATTCTGCATAAGTAATTCCACTTTCTAATCTATTTTTAACTTTATCTTTAGCTAACATATAATTAACATTAAAGTACTTTCCATAATCACGAAGGAAATCAATAATATTAATATCCTTAGTCCAATCATAGTTATTAACTACTTCAAATCCAAATATTTTCTCAGCTTGTGCTTTAAGTCCTTTAAAGTTATGTTCTACTTCCTCTTTAGATATCATAGGTCTTTCTGCTGTAGGTTTAGGATCTCCTATTAATCCTGTAGCCCCTCCTACTAATAATATAGGTTTATGTCCTGCTTTAGCTAATCTCTTACTAATTAAGAATGATGAATAGTGTCCTATATGCATACTATCAGCTGTAGGATCAGTTCCTATATAGAATGTTAAACTCTCATTATTAAGCTTATCTATTAAAGCTTCATCACTAATTTCTTGTATTAATCCTCTCCATTTTAAATCTTCATATAATGTCATATCTATCTCCTCTTTCCTATTTCATTTCTTCTAATTAATTTATTATATTCTACTTCTATTAAGTCATTACTTCCATCTAAGGTATTCTCATCTACTCTAAGACATAATGCATTCTTAATATCATATCCATTATCTACCATCTGTTTAAGTGTCTTAAAGCTAACTATAGCTCTTCCTAAGTTCATTTCTTTATCATAACTTTTACCACTAACTACTGATAATAAATAATCTTCTACTTCTTCAAATCTAGTTATATTTCCACTAGGTATAGTAATCATATCTCTTTTTTCTTTCTCTTTTTGTATTATATCTTCTAATACTTTTTCTACTTCTTTAGACATAAAACCTCCTAACTTTATAATAAAAAAGAATGATACCAAAAGGAGTCAATTAAGACGGTACCATCCTTTATTTAACTTATTTTAGATAACGGTATTACCCGTTTAGCTAAAGATATGTAATTCATTATTATCTTTCTATTAGTTTCCACCTACCACTAACTCTCTATAAGTTAAATTTAATAACTACTTCTTTATCTTTAATACTAATAACTTCTTTCTCACTAAAGAAATTATATCAAACATTTATCTATTTATCAATACCTAAATTCTACTTTTTGTCATTAACAAAGTTCGCGTTAACGGTTTAATCCCTATATCAATGTTTAAAACATTAATACCATATTTTTTGAAACCCCTCGTGTCATTTTTGTATCTCCAAAAATGACACTCTTTTATCCAAAACACCAGGTTCATTTTTGCAAAAAAAGAGGCAAAAATGAACCATCTTGTATCGTTATACTATCTTTACCACTTATTATTCTGTCCTGTTTAAGATTACCTTTTTACAGAGCAAGTCGCTTACGCTCCAATCTGGGAAAGAACGGTGCGAAAACCGCCGCTGGTATCACCGTTGACGCGGCTGAAGTAGAACGTGCCTGCATTAGAACCACCGTTAAAGTAGCCTCCGCGTCCGAACCACGGCCAAACGGCAAGAACAAAGTTCGCGTAATCACTATACCAATTGCTTGTTTCTGATAAACCATGGCCATAACATATTCCTCCATTACATGCGGTTAAGGCATTAGTTGTTGTATAATCATCATAATATTTACTATCTGGTGCGCTACTAAAACCTGCATAATTACCACCCCATGTAGTACTTGTGCCCCTATAATATCCCATGACATATTCAGATGCTCCTCCAGACATATCATATATTCCTGTAATATTTCCTGTGGTGCTTGCTACTTTCGTTAAATATCTTGTACTACTTTTGGTATTAGTACCATAACTTAATAAATATCCATCCCATGTATAATATCCATAGTTATTATATTGTGTTGTCGAAGTTTGATCTGTATATGTACCATTTCTTGGAGTTTTTCCTCCTATATTTCCTCCACTTCTTCCAGTATAATATGATGATGAGTTATTAAAATATACTTCTCTATTTACCCCATACTTTGAATGTGATAAATATGCTGCTGCTCCCCATTCACTATTCTTCATCATATGACTATCTGTATTTTGAGTTATTCCGTATGTTGAACCTCCTAGTAACTGTGCTGTAGTAAATTGTGCTGAAATGTTTTGACTTGTTAATGAAGATACATCTGGTAATATTGTAGGACTAGAAGCTGTACCGGTTGTTTCAAACTTACCTACCCAAATACCAGCTAACTCTTCACCAGCATCTCTTACCCCATCACTATCATTATCCCACCAGAATGCGGGATGTGTTAGATATTCGCCAACTTGTGTTCCTGTTGATATTGAATTTTTATCTTCAAAAATTATTTCTATTGTTTGTTCTTTACCTAATGAGCTATTCCTCAAATTCCAGATTTGATATTTATATCTTGGTATCCAGACATAATATGCTAAGATATCTGACTGGTTAACTTCCACTCCAGGATTAGCTTTATAATATGCTCTAGTCTGTGTACCACTCTCTTTTACTAATACGGCATTAGCCCATTCTTGATTAGAATAATCATACCAAGAACTATCTGAACTAGATGTTGTTTTCACTACAGTACCATTTGATGTATCAAATACTACTGGTATCATACCATCATCAAGTACTGGTGCATTTGGTTCTTCCCTCTGGTCTACACAACTTCCATTTAAAGAAAGTTCAAAAGATTGGTTCATTGTATCTAAACTAGTTTCTTTAGCATCTAACCATATCCATAAATAATATGTTTCTGTTGTAGTACTGTTATAATCTTTATCTGTAAATAATTTAATTCTATTATTCTTAGCAAGTCCTCCAAAATTACCTGATATAATAACACCAGTATCTTTATCAGTACTACTAGTATTTAAAACATACATCAAATTACTACTACTAGATAAATTAGCTGAAATACTTTTTATATCTAACCATAAATCCATATAGATAGTTTTACCAGCAGTATCTATCGTAGGCATTACTTTTACCGCTCTTTTTATATAATTACCTGTGGTATTATCATTAACTTCTGTTGGTATTAAATTAATTGTACCTGATGTGATATTTCCACCACCATCAGCAGCACAACTAAAATCACTTCCTATAGTAAAGTTTACTACTGTTTTTTGTTCTTCTGCACTCTGCCAACGAAAATAAGCTAATGTAGTTCCTACTACCATAATAATTATTCCAAATATCACAAATAATACCAATATTTTCCTATTCTTTTCCATATTTCACCTCTATAATATCTATATTAAATTATACTATAAATAAAGAATTTACACAATAAAAAATACTAGAACTATTTATTCTAATATTTATTTATTATTTAAATCTAATCTTCTAATCTTAGGATTATCTCTATCAAATCTATTAGGATTTATTCTTAATACTTCATTTCTATATCCATAGAACATATCTTTATTAGTAAGTCTTACTACTTGTAATATTCCTTTATCTATTAAAGGTCTTAATACTTGTAAATATATTTCTCTTACTTTCATATAATCATTATCTCTTCTATATAAGGAAGAAAACGTAAGTACATTTATATCTCCTTTCATAGATAGTATATAATTAATTGCTTGATAATCTATAGCATTCATTTTATAAGTAGTATTATCTCTAATATCTTTCATAATTATTTCTTTTTCTAATTCTTTTTTTACATTAGTCATCATGTATTTTATAAAGAAGCTTATATCTGCATTATTTTTAGTATCCATTATTGCTTCATCATAATTACTAGCATTATTATTAATAGCTCTATTAAATATTATATATGGATAAGCTTCTTTATTAAGTAGATACCACATAGCCATTGTTCTACTAGTTCTTCCATTAACGTCAAAATAAGGATGTATATATACGAAATAGAAATGCATTATTTGTGATTTAACAAATGTATCTGTAATAGTACCATCACTATTTTTATTTATATAATCAAAATATATATTCATATATTTATCTATTAATGAATATTCTAATCCTTGAGATAATTCCATATCAAGTCTTCCTTTTTTAAGTATATATACTATATCTTCTCTATAGTATTCTCCCATTCTATCTATATCTTCTTTGCATAATAATCCATCACTAAGTATTCTATATAATTCTTTTAAATGTTCTTTATCTATATCTTTATTAGTAAGTATATATCTATATCCATTATATAGGTTAATTATTTCTTTTCTTCTTTTCTCATCATTTATATTAGTATTATTATTAATAACATCTTCTATTAATCTTAAATCATCATTTATTCCTTCTATTGAGTTATTAGCTTTTATTTCTTGATTAAATAATATTCTTTGTACAAACTCTCTTTTCTTAAGCCAATCTTCATCTAATAGAAATTCTTCTAATTCATTTTTTATATCTTGATAATAATTCTCATTAATAGCTAGATTTCTTTTTTCATATATTGGTAATTCTAATGTCTTCACTATTATCCCCTCCAATAGGTCTATGTATTATATCACTATTTTACATCTATATCAAGTAAAAGATACTTACTATTACTCTAATAAGTATCTATTCTTTATTATCTATTTTTTCTAATATTTCTTTTATTTTTCTAAATCTATGATTAAGTCCTGATTTAGTAATTTTTATTCCATCATTACTCATAATATCACTAAGTTCACTTAAACTAGCTTCTGGATATTTCTCTCTATATACTATTACTTCTTTTAATTTATCATCTATTAATTCAATTATTTCATATTCTTTTAATTTCTCTATATCTTTAAGTTGATTATTAGCTGTAAAGAATATTTTATCCATATTAGCTTGTTCACAGTTATTAAGTCTATTAGTCATATTCTTATGATCTCTATATATTCTTATATCTTCATAATACATTACTCCACTATAAGCTTTAATAATTCTAAGAAAATCACTTATCTTCTCAGCTTCTTTTATATATATCATATATTTTTTCTCTCTAGTAATAATCTTACTATTAAGTTCCATATCATTAAGTATTTTATCTATATACTTAGCATACTCTAAATCATCTACTAAGAATTCTAAATGATATCTAGATGTCTTAGGATCATTAATACTTCCTGTTACTAAGAATAATCCTCTTAAGTAAGCTCTTAATAAATCATCATCAGAAGTAATATATTCTAAAGGTATATTTAAATATTTATTATCTTTAATAATAGATAAATCATCTAATATTTCTTTAACTCTATTTCTTATTGTTAGTATATAACTATATCCATTATTAAAATACTTTTTTCTAACTGTAATAACCGGGTTTATATCATAAACATTCTTAAATAATTTAAATATTCTTCTAGCTACTGCATTATTCTCTATATATATAATTATTTCCCTATCTTCTATAATAGCACTATTTCTAACTATAGCTGATAATTCTGATATTTTTTCTTCTTTAGATACTTCTAATCTAGCTACTTCATTTTTTATATCAAGTGAAAAGCTCATTATTTACCTCCTCTTGTCATATAGGTAAATACTTCTAATGCTGTCTTAATATAGTCATGTCTAACTTGATTATTATTTATTCTAAGTAAATCTGCTGTAATAAGTTTAACTCCCATTTTATTAATATTATCTTTATCTATCATAATTTGTTCACTTTGTTCTTCTTTATATAATTCTAATATATTACTAGGAACCCTCTTATTATTAGCAAGTACTACTTCTATAAAGTCTTTTCCAGCATATTTATTAATCTGTTTAATACAATCACTTACATTAAAACCATCAGTCTCTCCATGTTCACTCATTATATTACATATATACATCTTCTTAGCTTTAGCTTCTTTTAAAGCCTTTTTCATTTCTCTAGATAATAAATTAGGTATAATACTAGTATATAAACTACCTATCCCTATTATTATTAAATCTGCTTCCTCTATAGCTTTTAATACTTGTGGTGTAACTTTAACTTTATTCTTATAATTTATTGACTTTATATGTTTTCCCGCTTTAGTAATTTTACTTTCCCCTTCAATTACTTCTCCATCAGTAGTATGTGCTACTAATATTGCTTTATCTTCTGTAAAAGGTAATACTCTTCCTTTTATATTAAATATTTTTGATAAAGCTTCCAAACTCTCTGTCAAGCTTCCTGTAATATTATACATTGCTGTAAGTAATAAATTTCCCATAGCATGTTTATTTAAATCACTATATGTATCAAATCTATATTGTAATAATTCTTCTACTAATGGTTCTACTTCTGATAAGGCTACTAAGACATTTCTAAGATCCCCTACAGCCGGTGTATTAAATTCTTCTCTAAGTCTTCCTGATGAAGATCCATCATCTGCTACTGTTACTATAGCTGTAATATTCATTGGAAATAATTTAAGTCCTTTAAGTAAAGTTGATAATCCTGTTCCTCCTCCGATAACTACTACATTCATAATCTTATTTCTCCTCTCATCAAATTCATTATCATTGTATCACATACTTTTAAAAAAAGAAATATCTATTAATTTAGATACTTCTATTCTGATTGCATTACACTAGCATGTATATATCCCCCAAAAGGTAATTCCGCATGACTTTCATCTGTTACATATCCATCCATCCAGATAAATATATAGTATTGTCTAACTGTACTATCTACTGTAAATCCTGTATATATTGGTATATCTTTATCTATATCATTAGCTGTTACATATCCTACTCCAACAGGATTTCCAGTTCCATTACTATTAGTATATACTGCATATTTTATACCAGTTCCATTACTTACCCAAATACCGTTCGTATCTGTACTACATTCTCCACTAGTAGCATAATCATTTAATGTTTCCAAAGTATATTTATTCTCACAATGAGCTCCTACATTTTGAAGTAAATCACTAGAAGTACCATTACTTACATGTAATGATAATGTTCCTATTCCTTTAACATTACAAGTATTCTTAACATTAATAGTAACTTTACCTGATAATCCTCCATTAGGTTCCATTGAAGGAAATAATGTTCCTGTTATTTTAGTATCATCTAAACTACCAGCTTCATTTGAAATATTATATTCTATTTCAAAACATTCTACTGCTCCATTAATATTTCCATCAGTAACATCTAAAGCATACTTAAGTAAAGCATAAGTACCACCAAGAATTAACAGTCCTGCTAATACTATTACTCCTATAATAATTATTTTTTTATTTATCTTTTTATTCATAATATCATCCTACTCACTATATAAAGGATACCATATCTCTAAATATTTTTCAATATCTATACTTTTTTTTATATTTTTTTTAATTTAGGTATTGACAAATAATACACAATCGGTTAGTATATTAATCACCAATTCAAATTTCTTAGGCGAATTGGTGCTAGTATCACACTAGCCAACCCCTTTTTATTCTTTTTGGGAGGCTGTTCCTTAGGGGGTCAGCCTCTTTTGTTATGTTTTCATATTTTTTTTATTCATAAATATACTTATAACGAGGGATATTATGTTTAATAAACAAATACATAAAAGAATAAAAATAATATTATTAATTATTATATTTTGTTTTGTTTTAATTATTGCCAAGGTCTTCTATATCCAGGTAATTGATTATGATAAGTTAAATGATCTTGCTAATAATTTATGGAATAGAAATCTTATAATTGGTGCTAATCGTGGTAAGATAATTACTAGTGATAATGTTACTATTGCTGATAATTTAACTACTGTATCTTTAGTAGTAGTTCCTAATCAAGTTAAAGACAAGGATGCTGTTGTAAGAGATTTAGCCAATATATTAAATGTTGATAAGTCTAAGATAAGTGAACATGTCAATAAGTCTTCTTCTGTTGAAATTGTTCATCCCGAAGGTAGACAATTATCTTTTGATATAGCTGATAAAATTAATAATCTAAACTATGATGGTATCTATCTATTAAAAGAAGGTAAAAGATATTATCCATATGATACTCTCTTTTCTCATTCACTTGGTTATGTAGGTATCGATAATCAAGGACTATCTGGCTTAGAATTAAAATATGATGAATATCTTACTGGTAAAAGTGGTGCTATTAAATATTTTTCAGATGCTAAAGGTAATAAACTAAATCGTTCTAGTATTTATGAAGAACCTACTAATGGTATGGATATATATTTAACTATTGATTATGATATTCAAGCATCAGTTGAAAGAGAATTAAATAATGTTATGAATAAGTATAATGCTGATGGTGCTTGGGCTATTGTTATGAACCCTAATAATGGTGAAATTCTAGCTATTTCTTCTAAACCTGACTTTTCTCCTACGAATTATAAGAATTATAGTGTTGAAACAATTAATCGTAATCATGCTATTTGGGCTACTTATGAACCTGGTTCTACTTTCAAAATTATCACATTAGCAGCTTCTATTGAAGAAAAAACTATTGATTTACTTAATGATACTTTTCATGATAGTGGTAGTATTACTATTGATGGTGCTCGTATTAAATGTTGGCGTCATGGTGGTCATGGTACTCAAACGTATTTAGAAGTAGTCCAAAACTCATGTAATCTCTATATCACCATAAGAACATTTTTCTGGATAAAAATTTGATAACTCAAGTTTTTTTATTTTGTTATCAATTTCTAATTCTCTGTATATTGTATCTGCATTAAAAT
>CAKOQC010000008.1:0-33071 GCA_934101175.1 uncultured Bacilli bacterium | reverse complement strand
AGATAATTATCCACTTACATACACCACAGGAAGTACTACAACATTAGTTAATCCTACTAAGACAGGCTATACATTTGCTGGTTGGTATACAAATTCAGATGGTAGTGGAACCACGATTACTGAAATAGATGGTAGTCAAGCAGGAGAATTAGTACTATATGCTAAGTGGACAGCTAATACATATACAATTAGATATAATGGTAATGGAAATACCGGTGGTTTAACAGCATCAAGTACTCATACATATGATACTGAAAAAGAACTTACTGCTAACGGCTTTATTAAAGATGGATATACATTTGTTGGATGGAATACTAAAGAAGATGGAACAGGTACTAATTATGCAGATAAAGAAGTTGTTAAGAATTTAACTTCTAATAACAAAGGAACAATTGACTTATATGCTAAATGGGAAGTTGGTACATATAAAGTTAATTTTGATGGTAATATGTATAGTACTACAACTAGAACAGTAAATGGATTAACAATAACCTATGATTCAACAAATTCATATTTAATTATAAATGGAACACCTACTGC
Organism: uncultured Bacilli bacterium; assembly: GCA_934101175.1. GTDB lineage: Bacteria > Bacillota_I > Bacilli_A > RF39 > UBA660 > RUG705. Next base: position 32,531 of record CAKOQC010000008.1, on the reverse strand, counting down.
AACAGGATACAATCTAAATCATATTTCAGGGCTTACATTTACTGAAAATGATAAATATAATTTAACTTTAAGTTATGTATCAGGAACAGTAACAAATAGTGGAACTGGTAGTGGTAGTACTGGTGTAGATGTAGAAACTACATCATTAGCCAATGCATCCACAAGAAACTATATTAGTAGTAGTTATATAACATCAGGTAGTGCAACTAGAACATTAACTATTAACTCAGCAGGAGCATCAGAAGGTGCAGGCTTTAGATTATGGCTTTGGTTTGCTACACCAGCTGATTGGACATTTAATAATTATAAAGTAAAGGTTAATTTAACTAAAGATGAAACAGCAAATGTGACATATGGAAGTACTTATGGTACATTGCCAACACCTAAAAGAGTAGGATTTATTTTCAATGGTTGGTACACTGGAGAAAAAGGAACAGGTACAAAAATAACTTCTGGAGATACAGTTGCTATTACAAAAGATACAACACTATATGCCAAGTGGACAGCCAATACATATAAAGTAGATTTTAATGGCAATATGTTTAATGCATATACTAAAACAGTTAGTGGTCTAACAATAACATATGATTATGATAATTCATATTTGACATTAAATGGAACACCTACAGCAAGAATATATTTTCCATCAGTAACAGGGCTATCCTTTAAAGAAGGAGATACATATACACATAAAGTAACATATGTATCTGGAAGTTATAGTAAAAAGAATGCTACTGGAGGTACTATTACATCAGAAATAAAAGGCCCGTCTTCAGCTGATTTAACTACTAGAAATTATATCGACAATGGATTTCCTACTAGCAGTGGTACTTATACAAAAACATTAACAGTCAGTTCTATTGGTGCATCAGAAGGATCTGAGATGTATTCTTGGATATATTTTGCAACACCTTCTGATTGGACATTTACTAATTATAAAATGAAGGTTAATGTTACTAAAAATGATACTAAGAAAGTAACATATAATAGTGCTTATGGAGCATTACCTATACCTAAAAGAGCTGGATTTACTTTTGATGGTTGGTATACTGGAGAAAAAGGAACAGGTACTAAAATAACAGATACTTCAATAGTATCAGCAAATTACAATCAAACATTATATGCTAAATGGAAAGATAATGTTTTACCTTATGGAACAGCTGTTTTGTCACTAACTAATGGCAAATATACTTTAAAATTATCTAATCAAGGCGATGATGGTTCAGGGCTTACAGGGACATATGGATTTGCTTTAACTACGAATAGTAATTGTAGTGCTGCTACATATACAAACCAAACAGGAGTATCAAAGGATTATACCGGAAGTTATACGAATGGTACAACATATTATGGCTGTATAAAGTTAACTGATAAAGCTGGTAATATAGTTTATTTATCATCTGTAGGTGTTAAATATAATTTTACCAATATAAATAAATCATACACTACACCTGGTGAACAAAAATATACAATACCGACTACTGGAACTTATAAGTTAGAAGTATGGGGAGCTCAAGGCGGTAGTTTCAGCGATACAATTTACGGTGGCTATGGTGGATATTCAAAAGGTTTAATGCATTTAAAAAAGGATACGATATTATATATTAATATAGGTGGTACTGCTACATCTACAGCAAGCGGATACAATGGTGGCGGTAGCAGTAATAATAAAAATAAAGGCGGTGGTGGAGCAACTCATATAGCTACAGTTAGTGGACTTTTGTCAACATTGTCTTCAAAAACTAGTAATATTTTAATAGTAGCCGGCGGCGGCGGCGGTAGTGATAATTGGAGTACGGGAGCACTTGGAGGAAATGGTGGTGGAATTCAGGGTACTTCAGCAACTATAACGACTGATAAAACTTTTAAATATGCAACAGGTGGTTCACAAACAACAGGTGGTACAAATTATACTACTGGTAGTTATACTGCAACTAATGGCAGTTTTGGTCAAGGTGGCGCTAGTCAGTCAGCATATGGCGGAGGCGGCGGAGGCGGATACTATGGTGGTGGAGCCGGAGGTGCTAGTAGTAGTTGGTCTGCTGGTGGCGGCGGAGGCTCAGGTTATATAGGAAATAGTTTGCTTACTGATAAATATATGTATTGTTATAACTGTACAACATCTACTGCTGCTGCTACTAAGACAAATACCACTACTAATGTATCATCAACACCTACTGCTAATTATGCTAAAAGTGGCAATGGAGCCGCAAGAATAACTGCTACAATAACTACAAATGTCACTTCATTGGTTTTAACATATAATAATAATGGTGGTTCAGGATGTTATTCTAAAACAATAGTAAAAGGTGGCACTTATGGAGCATTATGTACACCAGTAAGAGATGGATATAGTTTTGATGGTTGGTACACGGCAGCGAGTGATGGAACAAAAATTACTTCATCAACAAGTGTAACTGTTACAGCTAACCAAACGATATATGCTCATTGGACTGCAAGTACTAATCCAGTAATAACATTTAGTCCCAATGGTAACAGTAGTTATGTAAGAGGAAATGTGTCTAGTACAATTAATGTAAGTAAGGGAAGTAATGATTTAGATTCATCAACACTTAAATATATATATTCCTTATCTGATAATGTTTCTCCTTCAGTAGAATTTACACCAGGTAATTCATATTCACTAAATTCTGCAACCGGAAAATATTACTTGATAGCACAAGCTTGTGATGTCAATGGAAAATGTACGAAAAAGATATCAAGCCCATTCTATGTAGATAATACTAAACCAGAAGGAAGTGTATTATTATCACAATATAAATCTACAATTACAGCTAATGTAAATGCAACTGATGAAGGAGGTGGAATAAAAAATTATGGATATTTAATAACAACAGCTAGTAGTTGTCCTACCACTGGATATGTCACTAGTACTAATGCACAATATACATTAAATGCGACAGCATCAGGTACTTATAGAGTGTGTGTTAAGATTACTGATAAAGCAGGAAATGCTAATACTATTAGTAATACTATTACAGTTACAATAACAGAAATTACTTATGGTACTTTAATTAGCAGGTATAGTTGTAGTAATAAAACAGTAGGATCATCTCCATATATAATTAGTTATACCGGTAAGTGTGAAATAGTAAAAGAGGGTACTGATAATTGGAAAATTAAGTTTTTAACAAGTGGTACATTAAAGATAAGTGCCAATTTGAATGTAGACACCTTCATAGTAGGAGGCGGTGGTGGCGGCGGAAATGCAACTTGGACTGATTTAAGTCAGTATGGTTCCGATATTTGGTGGGCTCATGGTTCTGGCGGAGGCGGCGGATATACGAAAACATATCGTAATGTTGATATTAAATCATCTGATACGTATACAATAACAGTAGGAAATGGCGGCGCGGCCAATACAGATGGTAGCAAATCTTCATTAGTAGGTGGTAATATAAATAATACTGCTGATGGTGGAAAAAATTCTGGTGGAGCAGGCGGCTCTGGCGGCGGAGGTGGCTGCTCAGGCAATGGATATGGTTGTACAACTGGATCTGGTGGTAAATTTGGTAATAATGGTGGCAATGGTACTGGTAGCAATGGAGGCTCAAGCAGATCTGGTGGATCTGGTCAAGGGACAACCACGTGTGAATTTGAGCAAAGTGCTAGTGGAAGTAATACTGATTTAACTGGATGTGCAACTGGAGTAACAGCATATGGTTCTGGTGGAAATGCAGGAGGATCAAAAGCTGGAACTGCTAATACTGGAGCTGGTGGTGATGGTGCAAATTCTGATGGACTTAACTATTTAACTACAAGTAAAGCAGGATATGCTGGAGGATCTGGTATTGTTATAATTAGAAATAGTAGAGCTAATCCAGAAGTTACCTTTACTCCAAATGGAAATACTAAGTATGTTAATAGTGTCTCAGTATCAATGGATGTTAATAAAGGATATAATAACTTAGATACTTCTACTTATAAATATACTTTTTCAAAGAGTAGAACAGCTACACCTGATAAGAGCTTTACAAGGGGTACTAGTTATACTTTTAGTGGCTTGTCAGGAATATATTATTTAGTAGCAAAAGCTTGTGATACAACAGGTGCATGTGCTACTCAAGTATCCAGTGCATTCTATTTAGATAATACTAAACCTACAGCTAGTCTTAGTTTAACTACTAGTGGATTTGCAGTCAATGCGACAGTATCTAATGTAGTGGATGCCGATTCTGGTCTTAAGAATTATGGATATTTAATAACAACAGCTAGTAGTTGTCCTACTTCTGGATATGTTACTTCTACAAGTAGTAGTTATAAATTTATGGTATCATCTTCTAATACTTATAGAGTATGTGTAAAATTAACGGATAATACAGGTAATGTAAATTATATAAATAAAACAATTGCTGCCAATATTACAAACTCTTATTATGAAAGAATTGCTAATAGTTATAAATGTAATAATGTTAGTAAAGGAAGTGCTCCATACTTAATTACTTATGCTGGTAATTGTCAATTGGTTAATGATGGTAATGGTAATTGGAGATTAAAATTATTAACAAGTAATAGTGGCGGAAGTGGCCTTACTATCAGTGAGAGTATTTATGTAGATATCTTCATGGTAGGAGGAGGCGGCGGCGGCGGAAATGCGACTTGGACTGATTTAAGTCAGTATGGTTCCGATATTTGGTGGGCTCATGGTTCTGGCGGAGGCGGCGGATATACAAAAACAATTAAGAAAGTTACTTTAGGTACTTCTAATTATACTATAACAATTGGTTCTGGTGGAGCCACTGGTAAAGATGGAGGTAATACTTCATTAGTAGGCGGTAACATAAGTCAGACGGCTAATGGTGGAAAAAATTCTGGTGGAGCAGGCGGCTCTGGCGGCGGAGGTGGTTGCTCAGGCAATGGATATGGTTGTACAGCTGGATCTGGTGGTAAATTTGGTAATGATGGTGGCGATGGTACTGGTAGCAATGGAGGCTCAAGCAGATCTGGTGGATCTGGTCAAAGGACAACCACGTGTGAATTTGAGCAAAGTGCTAGTGGAAGTAATACTGATTTAACTGGATGTGCAACTGGAGTAACAGCTTATGGAGCAGGAGGAACTGCTGCTGGTTCAAAAGCAGGAACTGCCAATACTGGAAATGGTGGCGATGGTGCAAATTCTGATGGACTTAACTATTTAACTACAAGCAGAGCCGGTTATGCCGGTGGCTCAGGAATAATCATTATTCGTAATGCCAGATAATCAAAAAAATAAACATAAAAAAACTTTCCGTTTTGGAAAGTTTTTTATAATGTGTCAACAAAAGTGTCATCTAGACATCTTAGTATACAGATACAATTAATATTGATTGTAAAAAATGAATTAGTAGCTACAAAAGGATATGTTGCTGTATCGTCAGTATTTGGAGCTAATACTCTACAAGTAGCACAACAATCATCTAATTTTTCTAATCTAAATACTGAAGAAGTCTCTGTTTCTGTACTAGATCTACTAATAGGCATTGTTAATGGTGTACTTCCTGAAGAGCAAGTATATAGAACAATTGGTCTTGTGTTACAAAAAGTAGTACAATTTTGACCTAAGAAACCTCTATCACAAGTCTGTAAGCAAGTGTCATTTTGACAAACACTTTGTTGAAGTAGTAGTATTACCTTTAAAATATCTGCAATGCAATTTTCACAATTATTCATATCATTATTATTACACATATATAATCCACCCCTTTATTTATATTCACTATAAGATATGTGAAATTTACTAAAAAATTCATTATTTAAACCTAGTTAGAATATATTTTAGTATGAAATTATATCCATCAATTATTATTCTTATAATATTATCTATTATTTTTAATCTTTTTAATTATACTTATTTTACTAAACTTCTGTCGATTACTTGGTATATTGCCAGTATTCTAATTATGTATTCTTCTATTAAATATTCATATAAGTATAAGTTTATTCAGTTAAAGATAAGCAAACTTATTGAAGCTATTAAATCTAAAAGTAAAAATAATATTAGTCCTTTATCTAGTTTATGCATATCTTTAGCCGCTAAAATAGGAGTAGGCTCTTTATCTGGCATTGCCTTATGTTTGTATTATGGGGGTCTTGGTGCTATCTTTTGGTTATGTATAATTAGTCTGATAATACCTATAAATACCTATTTAGAATGTATTCTAGGTATTAAATATCGTGAAAAAGAAGAAAATAAATATTATGGAGGTCCTAGTTATTATATTCTTAAATGTCTAAATAATAAGAAATTAGCTATTCTTTATAGTATTCTAACTATTATAACATATAGTGGTTTATTCTTATCTATTCAGTCAAATACTATTGCTAATGCTGTAAGTTACTTTAATATTAATTCTATCTTTATAGTAGCTATTCTTTCTATAAGTACTTTAATAATAGTTTTACTAGGATTAAAAGGTATTTCTAAAGTTAATAGTATTCTTGTACCTGTAATGTTATTATTATATATTATTCTAGGTATATATATTATTTTTAGTAATTATAGTGTATTATCCTCTATTTTTATAAAAGTTATAAAAGAAGCCTTTAATTTTAAAAGTATTATTCCAGCATTTCTTATAGGTATGCAAAGATCAATATTTATTACTGAATCTTCTTTAGGAACTAGTGCTATATCTGCATCTTCTTGTGATAATGAACCTGAAAAACAAGCTATGTTAGAAGTATTAGGTATCCATATCATAACCTTTATAGTATGTCTAACAACCTTCTTAATAATAGCTACTACTGATTATCAAACTTTATCTTTTACAAATTTAAATGGTATTGAACTAGTATTACATGCTTTTAATTATCATTTTGGTTCTTCCGGTCCCGTCTTACTAGTAGTAATTACTATCTTATTTGCTTTTTCTACTATTATATCTAGTTACTTCTTTGGAGAAACAAGTCTAAATATTCTAACTAAAAATAAATATATAAATAATATGTATAAGATATTATTTATCTTAATAATAATTATTTCTTGTTATATAAAACCTAGTATTCTCTGGAATCTATGTGATTATTTTATTGCCTTATTAGCTATTATTAATATATCTTCTATTATAAAAATTTATAAAAGGCAATAAAATAAGGTATAAATGTTTATGAAAGGTATAATCCTTTCTTTTTTTGTTAATATTATAATTGGTGAAAATATGAAAGATAAGTATAATGAAATAGTTAGTAAATATTCTCCTAAGGAAGATGTTTTAAAAAATGCTTTAATTACCTTTGTTGCTGGTGGTTTAATTGGAGCTTTTAGTGAGTTTTTGTTAAGGTGCTATATGACGTGGCTAAATATTCCTAGGAAAGAAGCAGGTGTAGTTGTAATCTTAACATTAATTATTTTAGCATCTCTTCTTACCGCATTCGGCGTTTTTGATACTATTATGTCTAAGTTAAAAAGTGCTGTATTAATTCCTATTACTGGCTTTGCTCATTCGATGACTTCCGCTGCCATGGAGTATCGTAAAGAAGGTTTTGTTTTAGGTATTGGTGCAAATATCTTTAAATTAGCTGGTACAGTTATCTTGTATGGTATTGTATCCGTATATGTCTTTGGTATTATAAGATTAATCATCATGGGAGGGTAGAAATGACAAATAAATTTAATAATGTATATATAACTGATAGTTATACTATTGCTGGTATTTATGAAAAAGATGGCCCTATTTCTGATTCTTTTGATTTAATATATGATAAGGACTTCTATTATGGTTGTCGTACTTTTGAATCAGCTGAAGAAAAGATGCTTTCTAACAGTATCGATAAATTATTAAATCGAGCCAAATTAATTGACAGTGATGTTGATTTAATAATTTCTGGGGACTTACAAAATCAAATAGCAGCATCTGACTATGCTATGCGTGATTTTAATATTCCTTTTCTAGGAATTTATAGTGCTTGTGCCACCTTCGGAGAAGGCATTAATTTAGCAGCTAATCTTATCGAAGGAAAGCAAGCTAATAAAATAATTGTTAGTACTAGTAGTCATAACATGGTAGCAGAAAAACAATTTAGAAATCCTACTGAATATGGTGCTCCTAAGAAAAAGACTACTACATTTACTTCAACTGGAGCTGCCTCTATCTTGTTAACTAATAAGAAAAGTCCCATCAAAGTAACTAGTGCTACTATTGGCTCTGTTCAAGATAAAAATATTACAGATGTTAATAATATGGGAGCTATTATGGCTATTGCAGCAGCTGATACCATTAAAAATCACTTAAAAAATCTAAATCTTAAACCCGATTATTATGATTTAATTCTAACTGGAGATTTAGGTATTTATGGTAAACAAATATTAATTGAATATTTAAAAGGTGAGGGGATAGATATCTCTAAAAACTATGAAGATTGTGGCTTAATTTTGTATGATAGAGAAAAGCAACCTGTCTTTGCTGGTGCCTCAGGTCCAGTATGTAGTGCATTAGTTACCTGTGGTTATATTTTAAAAGAAATGCTCCGTGGTAGATATCACAAGGTCTTAGTAGTCCCTACGGGAGCTATCTTTAGTCCTACTAGAACATTTCAAAAAGACAGTGTTCCTTCTATTGCCCATGCTTTTAGTATTGAGGTGACTGAATAATGGAAACATATATTTATTCATTTCTATTTTGCGGTTTTGTCTGTATGATAAGTCAACTAATTTTAGACAATACAAAATTAACTCCCGGTCATGTTACAAGTTTATTTGTTATAATTGGAGCTCTTCTAGATATCTCAGGTATCTATGATCGTATAGTTTTATATTGCGGAGCTGGTGCTATTATTCCAATAACTTCTTTTGGCCATCTTCTAATACATGGAGCTATGAATATGGCTACTGAAAATGGTTTTATCGGTCTTGCTCTAGGTATCTTTGATTTAACTTCAGCTGGTATCAGTATTGCAGTAGTATCTGCTTTCTTCTTAGCTCTATTGTTTAAACCTAAACATTAATTAAAAAGGTGATAATATGAAAAAGACCACACTTGCAATCTCTATTTTTCTCTCTATAATTCTAGTAGTAGTATATACTCTTGCTAATACATATTCTGTCATTATTAATATTACTGATTCATCAGGTACTACAGAGATAATTAATGATATTACTATTCATGATTTAATGACTAATGAAGATGGAACATATAATAACGCTTATTATAATGTTATAAATGAATTAAATCTTACTAGGGAAGAAGCTGATATTTTAATGTCTTCGACTTATCTAAATAAAAGTTTAAAGAAAGTTTTAAACAGTATTGTTGATTACAAATATCATAATATTATTGAAGCTAAGTTAAGTAACGATGAATTATATAACTTAATAGTAGATTCTGTTAATAAAGATAATACTATTAATGAAGAATTAAAGAATAAAGTTATTACCAAAAGTAGTAGATATAAACAAGACATCTCTGATTTTCTCTACAACATTTCAGTATCTTTACAAGGAGAAACATAATGTTATATCTATATTCACTTATTATAATTATTCCTGTCTTTATCTTTATTCTTCAAAAAAATAAACTAAATGTTTTAAGAATACTATCATTTTCTTCATTTATATCTGGTTTATTAACTATAATACTAGGTTATTTCACTAAAATATTTATTATTAAAAAAGTATCTTATATAAATTTATCTCATATATCTAGTAGTATCTTTAATAAGTTTCTAACTCAAGGACTATTTATGATAACAATAAGTCTTATCTGTCTAATTATCTATGAGTTAATTATTTATATATATCGAAAAAAGGGCTTAACTATTGCTAGTTAAGCTCTTTAAATTTAATAAATAATTCTTCGGTAAGTTCTAGCTCCGTCAAACATAGGTGCTATTACAATACCGGTACTACTAGTGCCTGCATGGATCATTAATCCATTACCAATATATATTCCTGCATGTCCGTAATAGTAGGTAACCAAATCACCTGGTAATAGTTCATACTCGTTAACTGGTATTCCTATATATAACTGACTTATGGCAGATCTTGGTAATTGATATCCAAAGTTGCTATAAACACTCATGGTAAACCCCGAACAATCTGTTCCATTAGTTAAAGATGTCCCTCCATAAACATAAGGATTACCTAGAAAGTTTTTTGCAAAAGCGACTATATTATTTCTTAAATTAATCTTATCTTCTTCTGTAAGAAGACTATTTTTTAAATTGTTGTTATTGTTCATTTCTTCTATACCACCACCATAATATACTGTACTATATACTACTGGTTTAGGTTTTTCTAAGATATTAATCTTTGTTGTAATAGTATTCTCATTATTTCCACCATCAACTGCTTTAATACTAACTTCGACTTCACCACTAACTGAAGTATCTACTTCATTATCAAATGTAAGTTTACATGAAGAGGCATCAACACAATCAACAACATCAAAAGGACTTATCTCACTATCATAATCAAATGTTGTATTTTCTTTAACTATAAGTACTGGTTTAATAGTATCTACTACGCTAATTTTAGCTTTAACATTAGTAAGTTTACTATATAAATACGTTGGATCATTATATACTAAATAGTATGAATATGTTCCAAGAGTAGTTAAATGACCATCCTTATCTTGTGGAGCATTAGTTTCAATTGTTAAATTACTATCTGCTAAAACTCCCATATAATTAATAATATCTTTTGGTAGTTTATCTCCAACTTCTACTACGATATCATCCATCTTGTAATAAATTCCTTTATCATAATAAGAACCACTCAAGAAGGTCAAACATATCATTAGTATGATTGGAAATACACAATAACCAACAATTTTTTTATTCAATTTTCTTAAATAACACCGTTCATCTTTCATAAGCATCACGTTATCTAGAATAACACATTTCCTTATCTAAGTCAAATATTTTTTACACTCGCTTGACATCACGTAAGCTAATCCCTTTATTTATAAGGCTTCGCAAAAATCATCTTATTGACACTTTTTTCTCACTAATATATTCGTATTTTCATTAAAAATATATTCATTATGACCTAAACGATATAAATTGGGTATAATTCTATCTAAATTAAACTTATATTTTCTTACTAATGGCAAAAATTCTTCTAATCTATCGTCTGCTACTGTAACAAGAGGTTTATCTGTATCAAGCCACTTAAGTCCTTCTTCCATTAGTATTGATCCAATTCCTAACTTTCTAAAATCTTTCTTCACATAAATTGTACAAACTTTCTTCTCATCTATATCCTTCTTAAGAAATATAATTCCTACAATATCACCATTATTTATTGCTAACAAAATATTTCTCTTTGGAGTATTTATTCCATTTATCATCTTCTCATAATACCAATCATGATAATCTTTATATATATCTAGACTATCTTTAGTAATATCATATATATATTTTACAATACTATCAAAATTATCTTTCCCAATATAATCTTTCAAACTTTTAATAAATATCATTATATCACCATCTTAGTATCATCACCCATATACAAATAAATACTCATAATACAAATATATATAACATAAGTACTAAACATTAATACATATTATAAAGTTCTAAAATAGAAAGTCAAGTAAATTTTTATTCATTTTTACTAAATCACTGCATACTCTTTATTGAAAGGATTGATTATATGAAAAAAATAGTACCATTTAATAATGTTTTAACTTTTAATACTGATATTCGTGAAATAACTGCCATTTCTTTAGAGCCTAATATTAATATTGAATCAGATCTTATAAGTGGTGAGTTTAATATTACTGGGGAATATAAAATAACTGATGGACAACTTGAAAGAGAAAAGTTTTCTTTTGAACTTCCTTTTGATATAGCACTAAGTACTGATTATGATCGTAATACCTTAGTAGTAGATATTGATGATTTTCGTTATGAAATAGTAGAAAGAAATAAACTAAAAGTGAATATTGATTTGTATATTGATGGTGAACCACTTCCTATTCCTGAAGAGCGTCATGAACCATCATCTGCTATAGATAATGAAGACACTAGCACTATCCTAGAAACACCAGATAAAGAAGACTCTGAAAAGTTACCAAAATTGCCTAAAGAAGAAGCCCAATCTGAACCAACACCTGTTTCTAAAAGAATCGATCTCTTAGAAGATATGCTAAGTAATAAAGAAGAAAATAAAGATAATGAGGAGAATAACGTGAATATAAATATAAATAATACTAACGAAAATGTAAATGTAAATACTAACGAAAATACTAATACTAATGAAAACATTGATATATTTAACAATTTTAGTGAAGATGAAAATTATGTTACCTATAGAGTATATCGTATAACAGAAACCGATACTATCGATAAAATATTAGAAACTTATAGTATTACTAAAGAAGAGTTAGCTAAATATAATGATATTGAATCACTAAAACCAGGAGATAAATTATTAATACCTGCTAACAATAATTCTAATGATAAATAAAATAACTCTTAAAAATAGTGTTAAAATAATTGATAATAAATATGTAGTTAAGAAAAGAAAAAAAGATCTAGATAATGTATATAATTATTTATTATCCCGATCTTTTGATTATTTTCCAGAAATAATTAAAGAAGATAAAGACACTATTACTTATAAATATATTTCTGATTTAGAAGAACCTAAAGAACAAAAAATAACTGATATGGTAAATCTTATCAGTTTACTTCATAATAAGACTACTTTTTATAAAGAAGTAGACTTAGATAATTATAAATATATTTATGAATCTATTAATAATCAAATAGAAGATACTTATAAATATTATAATTTTCTAATTGAAAATATTAATAATGAAGTATATATGTCTCCCTCAAGTTATCTTATTGCTAGAAATATAACTATTATCTATAATGCCCTAAGATATTCTAAAGATAGTATTGAATCTTGGTATCATCTAATAGAGAATAATCGCCGTGTAAGAGTAGTTACCACTCATAATAATCTAAAATTAGAACATTACTTAAAATATGAAAAACCATATCTCATTAGTTGGGATAGAGCCAGTATTGATATGCCTATCTTTGATTTAGTATCTCTATATAAAAACCACTATCTAGATTTTGAATTTAGTGATTTATTAAAAATATATCTAAGTAAATATCCTCTATCAGAAGAAGAATTACTATTATTTCTAACTATTATATCTATTCCTGATAAAATAGAGTATAATGAATCTACATATCAAACTGTCCTAAAAATAAGAAGAGTAATAGATTATATTTATAAAAGTAGAGAATTAGTTAAAGAGTATGGCAAAAATATTCAAAGTGAACCCAAAAGTTCTAACTAAGGACAGAATATTGTATAAAAGAGTAGACAAATAAAAGTCATAAATTCACAAAATAAAACTAAAACATTAATAAAGCAAGGTAAAATCAAAGTAATAATAAACTGATAAAAAATAATTATTACAAGAGCAATACATATTAATAAGAAGATTAGTTTAAGACCGATAAAAAATCTAAATATATTAAAAAAGTTATTCAACATACTAGGTCACCTAGTATAAAATATGCCAAAATTACTATTTTGTGTATGAATTATAAGGAAAAAAGTTATTTTGTGCTTGACAAACATAAATATCTATAATATAATCTATAACGAAGAAACGGAAAGTAGATGTATTTATCTCACCTGATTAGCTAACTAATAGGTAAAAAGCCAATATATATAAGCAATAAAATGTTATTATAATTATTAGGTGAATAGATGAATACAGGTATAGTTTCTGTATTCATTTTTATATGTGGAGGTGTTATTTATAACAAAGGAAAGGGAAAACCCAATTAATGAACAAATAAGGGCAAAAGAAATGATGGTTATTGGACCTAACGGCGAACAACTTGGTGTAAAATCAAAACAAGATGCACTAACTTTAGCAAAGTATGCTGGCTTTGATTTAGTATTAATGAGTGATAGTGCTAATCCACCAGTATGTAAGATTATGGACTATAACAGATTTAAGTATGAAAAGAAAAAGAAAGCCAAAGACGCGCTAAAGAAACAAAGAGAAGCAATCGTTGAGACAAAAGAGTTTAGATTATCAATTACCATTGATGTTCACGATTTTAACACACGAGTAAAAAATGCTAGAAAAAATTTAGAAAAAGGTGCAAAAATAAAAGCAAGTATTAGGTTTAAAGGACGTCAAATTTCACATCCAGAACTTGCAAAAGATGTACTTATTAGATTCAGTGATGAACTTTCTGATATTGCAGATATAGAAGTTATGCCTAAATTAGAAGGCCGTAGTATGTATATGCAACTAACACCTAAAAAGTAAAAGGAGATATAGTATGACAAAAGTAAAGAAAAATAAAATGAAAACTCACAAGGGTATGAAAAAAGTATTCAAAGTAAGAAAAAGTGGCAGTATCGCTATTCCAAAACAAGGAATATTACATAATACTGGTAAAAGAACTGCTAAAACAAATAGACAAAAAAGAAATGGTAATGAATTACACAAATCAGATTACAAAAGAATTAAAGATTTAATATAGGAGGACGAAAATGACAAGAGTTAAAGGTGGCACTATTGCACGTGCAAGAAGAAAAAAAGTATTAAAAGAAGCTAGAGGATATTTTGGAAGTAAACACAGATTATATAAAACAGCCCATGAACAATTAATGCATTCAGGACAATATGCATACAGAGATAGAAGACAAAACAAGAGAAACTTCAGAAAATTATGGATTGCCAGAATTAATGCTGCATGTAGAGAATTCGAAATTAGTTATTCAAAATTCATTAATGGTTTAAATAAAGCTGGTATTGCTGTTAACAGAAAAATGTTATCAGAATTAGCTATTGATAACAAAGAAGCTTTCGGAGATTTAGTTACAATCGCTAAAGATGCTCTAAACGGAAAAACTTACACTCCAAAAACAGTAGCAGCTAAAAAAGATGAAGAAGTTGTAACTGAAAAGAAAGAAACTGCAAAAAAAGCTCCAGCTGAAAAGAAACCAGCTGCTAAAAAAGAAACAACTACAAAAAAGGCTTCAACAACTAAAAAAGCAACTGCTGCAAAAAAAGAAAGCAAGTAATAAAATTAGATTAGTAAGACTATTCTTATTAATCTTTTTCTTTACAATTTTAAATATATCGTTTATAATGAAATTGATACATTTCTTCACCAAAATTTATTATTATTATCTATCTAGATATTTACCAAATAAATTTAATAGTAAAAATAGGGAATATTTAATAATTAGAGATAAATTCTTTTAAGATACAGATACTATTGAAGGTAAGAAAAAATATAGAGAAATAATAGGAAAAATAATAAATTTAAATGATATTTGTATCACAAAAAATGAGCTTAGATAAAACTATCTAAACTCATTTTTTAATTTTCTTTATTTATACGATAAAAATTTATTGAAGGATGATTAAATAATCTATAATTAACTGTACTAACTCCAATACCAGAAGATATATATAAATTAGTACCATCTAAATTATAATAATTATCATAATAATTCTTAGCATAAGGTGGTTTATATATAGCTCCAATAATAGGTAATCTTACTTGCCCATTATGAGAGTGTCCTGCTAATATTAAATTAACTTTATAATCTTTAACTATATTATCAGCAATATCTGGTTCATGAACTAAAATAATTTTATAATCAATCTTATTACCCTCATCATTAAAATATTCCATCATCTTACTTATATCTTCTTGATTATGTGTAACATTACCAAGCCCTCCAATAAAGATTTTCTCATTCTCTTTATTATAAATAATTTCATAACTATTCTCTAAATATTTAAAATCAGCTTTATGAAATACTTTAATAACCCCATCTTTATCTTTTTCATAATCATGATTACCAATAACAGCATACTTTCCATATTTACTTTTTATATTTCCAAGAATATTTGCTAATTCATCATAATCATTATCACTAATAATAGCATCTCTATCAATTAAATCTCCTGTAAATACTACAATATCTGGATTTATATCATTAATCTCATTCACAATACTTTTAACTTTATTTAAAGAAATAGCTCTATTATAATGTAAATCACTAAAGTGTACTATCTTTAAACCATCAAAATTATCTGGTACATCTTTATCCATAATAACATATTCTTTAGTAGTAAGTCCCATAGTACCAACAAAACGTGCATATAAAACAATTCCAATAATAAATACAATAATTATAAATAACCATTTTAAAACTTTTTTCATATCTATATCCCTACCACCAACAACAAGATAATTGCTACTGTATTATGAACCATATGCATACACATTGAAGAAAATATATTATCAGACTTATAGTATAAACTAGCAAAAGCTATTCCTAAAGAAGTATAAGGTATAATATATAAATAATCTAAAATAGAAGTAGCCATTCCAAGTACATGTAAAGAACCAAAAATAAGTCCACTAATAACAATATACATATATTTAGTAATCTTACTATCCTTATAACCAATAACCATATCCTTAACACTCTTTCTAAATATCAACTCTTCTGTGAATGGGGCATATATAGATACTGAGAAAATCATATATAAAGGATATAAATTAATTAATTCTCTAATAGTATTCTCGTTATTAGCATTAGCTCCACTAAAAAAAATACTAATCACAATATTACTTACCATCATAAAAGCTAATCCTAAAAAATAATATTTAAATGATAAGTCAATATTCTCTTTAAACTTCTTAAAGAAAGCCTTAAAATCTCTAATCAAAACTTCTTTATATAAGAAAAATAATATAATCATAAATCCTATATCACAACAAAACATATATAATATCTTCATATCTTGACTAAATTTATTAATATCAATATTAAATAATTTTAAAGGAATATAATCAAAATAAGCCATTCCTAATAATAGTAAAATAAATATTCCTATTGGTATTAATATTCTTCTTGTTATTTTTTCTATCATCTTATCAACTCCTAGTATAATTTTAACATAACTATATTCTTTTTACAATAAAGATTTTTTTGATTAACAATCTATTTCTATTAGTATAATTTTATATAGTAATGTCTTAATTATATTTTATGTAATTGTTATTAATTTACATCTTAAAGTATACATGATATAATATTTTTAAGAAAGAAGGATGAATATGAAGAAAATAATTGTCGGTCAATCAGGAGGACCAACTGCTGTAATAAATTCTAGTGTTGCTGGTGTTTATCAAAAAGCCAAAGAATTGAATGTTGAAAAAGTTTATGGCATGGTTCATGGTATCGAAGGTTTCCTAGAAGAAAACATTATCGATTTAGATGACTATTTAAATACTGAAGAAAATATTGAAATTCTAAAAAGAACTCCCAGTGCTTTTCTAGGTAGTTGTAGATATAAGTTACCTAAAATAGAAGATAATGAAGAAGTATATGAACGTATTTTCGAAATCTTAGAAAAGTATGAAATAGATGCCTTATTCTATATTGGTGGTAATGATTCTATGGATACTATTAAGATGTTATCTGATTATGCTAGTCTTCATAATAAGAAACAAAAATTTATGGGTATTCCTAAAACAATTGATAATGATTTACCAATAACAGATCATTGTCCTGGATATGGTAGTGCTGCTAAATATATCGCTAGTAGTTTAAAAGAAATAATTAGAGATAATGCTTCATTTGGAGCTAAAAAGCCCACTGTTTGTATCGTTGAGATTATGGGAAGACACGCTGGTTGGTTAACTGCGGCCGCTGCTTTAGCTAAAGGAGAGGACTGTGAAGGCGTAGATGCTATCTATTTACCAGAAGTTACTTTTGATATAGATAAGTTTGTAACTTACGTTAAAGAATTGTCTACTAAAAAGTCTAGTATCGTCATAGCCGTATCTGAAGGAATTATGACTAAAGACGGTAAGTTTGTCTGTGAAATTGGTGATGAAAACAAGAGCGTTGATGCTTTTGGACATAAACAATTATCTGGAACTGCCTCTAGACTTGCTAATATCATAGCTAAAGAAACTGGATTAAAAACAAGAGCAATTGAATTTTCTACCTTACAAAGATCCGCCACTCACTTAGCATCATTAACAGATATAAATGAAGCCACTAATGTAGGAGCAAGAGCTGTTGAAGAAGCTAATAAAGGCAATACCGGTATGATGGTTACTATCGTAAGAAATCAAGAAAATGATAAATATTCAAGTACTACTGATGTCTATGATATTCATGATATCGCTAATGTCGAAAAGAAAGTACCAACATCTATGATTGATACTAAAAATAATACCTTAACAGATGAATATCTAGATTATGCCAGACCACTTATAATGGGAGAATTATTACCAATATTTAAAAATGGTCTACCATTACATCTAATAAGAAAATAATATATATAAAGGAGAGTAGTTATGCAAGAAAAATACTTAGTAGTTAATTGTGGTTCTTCTTCTCTTAAATTCTCTTTATATGAGATGCCAAGTGAAAAAGAATTAATTAATGGTTATATTGAAAAAATAGGTCTTGAAGATAGTTTCTGGACCATAAAAATTAATGGAGAAAAATTTCAAGATAAGAAATACTTAGCTAGTCATAGCGAAGCTGTTGAAGTAATGCTTGATGAACTATTTAAAAATAAAGTTATTTCTTCCGTAGATGAAATAGTAGGAATTGGACATCGTGTTTTACATGGTGGAGAATTCTATCATGATTCAGTAGAAATAGATTCCTTAGTTCTAGAAAGAATAGAAAGTCTTACAAAATTAGGGCCATTACATCATCCTGGAGAAATAGCAGGTATTAAAGCCATGATTGAAAAAATACCTCATGCTAAAGAAGTTGCCGTATTTGATACCGCTTTCCATCAAACAATGCCAAAACGTAATTATATTTATGCAATTCCTTATGAAATGTATGAAAAACATGGTATAAGAAGATATGGTTTCCATGGTACTAGTCATAAATATATTACTGAAGTAATGAAAGAGAAACTAAATAAATCAGATCCTAATCTAATTATTTGCCATGTAGGAAGTGGTGCTAGTGTTTCATGTATAAAGAATGGTTTATGTTATGATACTTCCATGGGCTTAACCCCATTAGATGGCTTAATTATGGGTTCTCGTTCTGGTGAAATAGATCCATCAATCATCAAATATATGATGGATGAATGCCATCTTACTATTTCTGAAGTAGATAATATTCTAAATAAAAAGAGTGGCTTATTAGGAATATGTGGTAAAAGTGATTTTAGAGATGTTGTTTCCCTAAAAGAACAAGGCAATGAATTAGCTACTTTAGCTTATGAAATGTACATGGATGCAATTATCAAACATATTGGAGAATATTATTTTGAACTTAATGGTCATGTTGATGCCATTGTCTTTACCGCTGGCGTACTTGAAAACAACGTCATGTTAAGAGAAGATATTCTTAATGAAATAAAAGATATTATGCAAATAAATGTTGATAAAACTATGAACGATAATATTGGTTATGGTCATGATTATCGTGAAGGAATAATAACTACTAAAGATTCTAAAATACCATTCTATGTAATTCCAACTTCAGAAGAAATAATGATAGCTAGAGATACTTATAGAATAGCAAATAAATAATAAAAAAAGATCCACTATAATTGATACAATAAAAGTAAAATTAATATCAATTAAGTATTGGATCTTTTATTTTGTCTTATTAATAGAAGAAGCTATATCACTTACTTCTAAGAATGCTTCAGTCCCATTAGAAGGATCATATCGATAAGGAAAACTTTTCTTCCCAACTTCTAAATTATCTTTAGTAGTACTATCTAACCATTTACTTATTTCTTCTAAAGTTAAATTATCTATCTCTCTCTTTACTACCTTAGCAGCTGATATAATAGTAGATAAATCTACATTATTATTAGATAGGGGAATAATATATTCAGCATATTCAGTAAGAAAATTAAAGAATAAAGGTTCAAGATTATTAAGCGTTATTCCATAGTCTGAAATATTATTATAATATTTATTTACAAAGTAAAGGTATTTTTCATGATCTAATTCATTTAATATATTCATAATATCTCTAAATAAATCTTTATATGTTCTAATTATTTTATCTATATATCCATCACCATATGTCTTTTCAATATTAGTATTAATATAGTAATTTAATTTTCTTGAAAATTCTTCAAAGTTATGAAAATCAAATAATAAATCATAATTATTTAATTTCTCCAAACGAAATGCTTCTTTCTTACGATCAAAGGTCATTAAACTATTTAAATACATATCTTTATTTTTACCATTTGAATTATCCCAAGTAGCATCAGCAATATAAATACCATGAACCTTATATTTAGGATCATCTATTCTAATAATATTTCTTTCATGTCCATTATTATTAATAAGTGTCTCATCTTGAGTAAAACCTTTATCATATGAAGTATCAACTGAAACAGTCATAGTTAAATTATCTATTCCTACTTTATCTAGAAGAACTTTTAAAAGTTTAGCATATCCTACACATACAATATATTCATTATCTAGAATATACTTTAAATATCTAGCTTCTTCAGGATTTTCTTCATTTTCTTTAAACGGTTTAAAATCTTTTACAATATTATATACAGCTATATATTTTTCTAAAGGACTAAGCTCTGAATTCTTAATAGGTTCTACTAATGAATTTAATTTTTTTTCTTCTTCCATATAAGTATCCATATCATAAATATCTAAATCATTATTAAAAGTTAGATTAATATTATCAGGTAATTCTTTTAAAAGATTACTCTTATCAAGAACACTTCTTTGATTAACAATTATTTGAATATCATAAGTTCTATCATGATTAGATAAATGTTTAAGTAAGTTAGATATATAATTGAAATAAGATAATTCATCATATAAATCTATTGAAGAAGGACTAATTTTTATAATAGCATTTTCATTTATATAGATAAAATTGTTTACTTCTTCTAAAGCTATTGGTATTGATAAGAAGATACATTTTTCTTCTTTTAAATCTTTCATTGTATAGTAAGATATCATTCTTTTAGTACTTATTCTATTATATTCTCCATCTTTAATAACCGTAAATTCTAGATGATTATTCTTAATCTTAGTAATATCATCATCAGATAATGGAGTAGTTATTTCATAGTAGTAGTATCTTCTATCTAGTAATTCATCTAGGCTAATATCTATATCATATTCTTTAATAATATTTTCAATAAGATTATCTTCATATACATAATCAGGTATTTCTATTGTCTTATCATTCTTAATACAATATGCCATATATTCTTTTGTATATTTAATTAATTCTTGAAGATTATCTTTATAAAATATTGGATCTATATAGATAGGTATATACCCTGAAGGATCCACTAGTATTGGATGAGTACTATCAGTTAATGTTAGATTAATATTCTTAATTGAAGCCATTCTCTCTAAATGATTAGTAGGATCACAAGAAGTATTATACTTACTATTAATATTGAAATTAAGAGATTTATTATTATTTTTTATATAAGTAAATAATTCCGAAATATCACTAAAATAAAGATATCCCTTAGTTATATTTGAATTCCACAAATCTGAATTCCATAAATTAACATTATCCATATAACCACTTCCTATTATAAATATAACATAGATAAAGATAAAAGTATATGATATAATTGTAATGCAACCAAAAGTTTACAAAAAACAACCGATAGTTGGTAGTATGCTACCTGTAAATGTAATAAAATTGCCACAAGAGGTGAGAAAATGAAATTTTGTGATAAACTACAAAAATTAAGAAAAGAATTTAATATTACTCAAGAAGGCTTAGCTGATAAACTAAATGTATCAAGACAAGCTGTAAGTAAATGGGAAAGTGGTACAGGATATCCTGATACTGAAAAGTTAATTCAAATAAGTAAAATATTTAATGTTACTATGGATGAATTAGTAAATGACGGAGAAATTAAAAGAGATTCTTCAAAAGAAGAACTAGTAGGTCTAAAAGAAATAGTGAAAAAAGTAATTGATTTTATTATGAAAAGTATCGATATGTTTACTGCTATGAGTTTTAAAGAAAAAATAGTTTGCCTAGGAGAAATGATTTTTATATCTTTAATGTTATATATAATAGGCTCAATCATCGAATCTCTAGGTGGATACTTACTAAGAAAAGTCTTTAGCTTCTTACCACATAACATCCTATCATCAATAACTCAAATAGTATCAGCCATAATCTATATAATCTGGTTAATTCTAGGCTTAACTATCTTAATAAGAATTTTTAAAACTAGATATCTTGATTATTATGTTGTAGTAAAAGATGCTGAAGTTGAAAAAATTGAAATAGAAAAGCCTATTCCTGAACTAAAAAGAGAAAAAGATATCAAAGTAGTTATAAGAGATCCTAAAGATAGTAGTAATAGTCTATTTTCTAAACTAGGACACATCTGTCTTATTATTCTAAAAATATGCTTTATCATGTTTATAATTCCTATAATTATCTTCTTTATCTTTCTAATAAGTATCTTTGTCATAAGCTTATTCTATTTATCATATGGACTTCTCTTTACTGGTATAACAATCTCCCTTTTAGGATGCATTCTCTTTACATTTATCATTATCTGGTTTACATATAATATTATCAGTAATCAAAAACAATCCCTAAAAAAACTATTTATAATCTTTATAATAAGTATAAGTTTAATTGGAGTAGGTATTGGTCTATCTATAAATAGCCTAGATACTTATAAAATAGTAGAAAAAGAATCTTACTATGAAGAAGATACTCTAACTATTCCTTATAAAGATAATTTAATTATCAATGATTTATATTATTTAAATTCTAACAAAATTATTATTGATAATACTAAGACTGATATTGTAATAAATATATCTAAATTAAAAGGTACTGAAATAAATACTTTTACTAGTGATGTATTAAGTAATGATAAGATATATTCCTGGTTAAGTATTTATTCTAATAATTTTGAATATAATTATTTGAAAATGACTCTTGATAGTCTTAAAAATAAAGAAATCTTAGTAGGAGGTAATTCTTTTGAAATAGATAAAGTATATATATCTATGGATAACTTGACAAAGTTAAAAGAGAATTATCAAAATTATAATGAATAGTTTTACAAATATGATATCCCTTGTTATAATGTGATAAAGAGGTATCTTAAAATACAAGATAAAAAATATTTCTAATATGGAGGATATATGTTAAAACTAAAGAATGTTTCTAAATTTTATTATAATAAAGGAGTAATTGCTTCTGGCTTCAACAAAGTTAGTATTGAATTTAATATTAATGAATTTGTAGCAATCGTCGGAGAATCTGGTAGTGGTAAATCTACTTTATTAAATGTTATATCTGGACTAGATAGTTATGAAGAAGGAGAAATGTATATAAATGGTGAAGAAACTAGCCATTATCGTGAATCTGATTTTGAAGAATATCGTAAAAAATATGTTTCTAATATCTTTCAAAATTTTAATCTAGTAAGTAGTTATACTGTCTATCAAAATGTTGAATTAGTTCTATTATTAAATGGCTATAAACATAAAGAAGTAAAAGCAAAAGTCTTAGAAATAATTGATAGAGTAGGACTTACTAAATATAGACACACAAAAGCATCTAAATTATCCGGCGGTCAAAAACAAAGAGTAGCTATAGCTAGAGCCTTAGCCAAAGAAACTCCAATCATTGTATGTGATGAACCAACCGGTAATCTAGATAGTAAATCTGCTAAATCTATCATCAAACTATTAAAAGAAATATCTAAAGATAAACTAGTTATTATAGTTACTCACAACCTAGAACAAGTAGAAGACTTAGCCACTAGAATTGTACGTATGCATGATGGAAAAATTGTCTCTGATAAGAAAATTAAAGAAGTATCTAAAGATAAAGAACTACCCATTCCAGAAAGTCATAGTATTGGCTTGTTTAATATAATAAGACTAGGAATAAGAAATACTTTCAATATTGTTCCTAAATTTATCTTACTATTTATTGTCTTCTTATTCATAACTGCTAGCTTACTAACAGAATATGGTTCTCTTAAGAAAAATGAATATGAAGAAAGCAAAAATGGTAATAATTATTATTTTACTGATACTAAAGATACCCGTATTATTATTAAGAAAAAAGATGGAAATCCTATAAGTAATGAAGACTTTACTAAAATTAAAGAATTAAATAATGTTAAAAGTGTTATTAAAAGTGATTTACTAGTAGATACTAATATCTGGTTTCAAAACGAAAGTGGTGAATTCTATCTAAATGGTAACATGTATGATATTTCTATGTTAGATACATCTCTAGTAGCTGGTAGAATGCCAGAATCATATGATGAAGTAGTATATGTTACTAATGACTATGATTATCTATTCACTGAACGCCTTAATGATGCTCTAAATCAAGAATATTATTATGAAGGTAATAAACAAAGTATAAAGTTAAAAGTAGTAGGAGTTTCTTATCTTCCTGAAAATGATTATAATAGTAAAATCTATGCCAAAGAAGAACTTCTAGATAAATATATGGGACTAGTTAATCTAAATTATAGTAATATTACTCTAAATATTAATGATAAAAATTATCGTAGTTATAATTATCTTGGTGATAACTTTACTATAAGACCAAGTAGTAATGTTCCAGAATCATGTGCTTACGTCTCAGAAGATATCAGTTATACTTGCAAAGATTATAATTGTAAGAATAAAAATATTTATATAAATATTAATAATCTCTACTATCAAGATAATCTAAATCTACAAATATGCCAAGTCTATAACCAAAAGAATGTTAATTATTATCTTAATAAGAATAAAGATGATATAGAATATGGTTCTATCTTTATAAATGAAAATAAATATAATAGTCTATTTGATAAAGATAGTTATCAAGCTTCTGTCTATGCCGATAATGTAGATAACGTTGATACTCTTAGTGCTTCTTTAGAAGACCTAGGTTATAAAACCCTCCAAATAAGAAAAACTCTTAATAAAGAAGGTCAAGACCTAGCTAAAGTATTTAAAATAATTAAACTAGTAGTAACTATTGCTCTAGTAATAACTTTATTCTTTATCTCATATTTCGTAATAAAATTAATCTTAAAATCAAGAAATACTTACTATTCAACTCTAAGAATACTAGGAGGTAATTATCATCAAGTAAAAAGAATAACTGATATAGAATTACTATTAAATTCTACCATAGCATATATCTTCTATCTATTACTTATCTTCTTAGTAAGTAAGAATATTATTTATATAAAATCTATTAAAGATATCATAGGATACTTAAAATTAAATGATTATCTTCTAATGTATATCATACTTATTATCTTATCATATCTAATATCAACAAGATTTTCTTCAAAAATATTTAAAAAGAGTGCTATGAAAAGTTACAGGGAGGAAGTATAATGATTAGAATTGAAAATCTAAATAAATACTACAATAAAGGTAGAAAAAATCAAATTCATGTAATTAATAATACTAATTTATCTCTTCCTGATAAAGGACTTATTGCTCTACTAGGACCATCTGGATGTGGAAAAACAACTCTTCTAAATGCTATTGGTGGTCTTGATAAAGTTAATACTGGTAAAATCTATATTAATGATAAAAAAATAACTAGTAAACTAAGTCATAAAGTTGATAAGATAAGAGCTCTAAATATTGGTTATATCTTTCAAGACTATAAACTATTAGATGATATGAGCGTTTATGATAGCGTAGCCATGGTCTTAAAGATGATAGGTATCAAAGATAAATCAGAAATAGATACTCGTGTTAAATATATTCTAGAAAGAGTAGGAATGTATCGTTATCGTCATCGTCCTTGTGGTATGTTATCAGGAGGTGAAAGACAAAGAGTAGGTATTGCTAGAGCTCTAGTAAAAAATCCTGATATCATTCTAGCAGATGAACCAACTGGTAATCTAGATAGCAAAAATACTATTGACGTTATGAACATTATAAAGTCTATCTCTCAAGATAAACTAGTAATATTAGTAACTCACGAAGTAGACTTAGCTAAATTTTACGCCACTAGAATACTAGAAATAACAGATGGTACTATCTTAAAAGACTATAAAAATAAACAAGATGGTAAAATTGACTACAAAATAGATAATACTATCTATCTAAAAGATTTTCATAATCACTATAATAACCAAGATAATAATATAAATATTGATTATTATACTGATGAACCAGATAAACTAAATCTAACTATAATACTAAAAAATGGTAATATCTATATAAAGAATAATGATAATGAAAGAATAGAAGTAGTTGATAGTAGTTCTTCTATTGAAATAGTAAACGATCACTATAAACAACTAGATAAAAGTATTTATGAAAAATATTCTTTTGACTTTGAAAAAATTATTAATAAAAATCTTAAATTAAAATATAGTTCTATTTTCAATATGAAAACAATCATTAAACATGGCTTTAAAAAAGTATTTGGTTATAGTCTTGTAAAGAAACTTCTCTTAATAGGATTCTTCTTATCAGCTATATTTGTAACATATTCTGTTAGTAATATTTTTGGCTTGCTTACTATAAGTGATTCAGAATTTATTAAAACTAATAAAAACTATCTAAAGATAGAACGTAATAAAATAAAAGTGGATGACTATCTAAATTATGAAAACCTTGAAGGTATAAATTATCTTCTCCCCGGAGATAGTAAAGTAGGAATGAAAGTAAGTAATAAAGAATACTATCAAACAAAAGAAAGTAATATTGTTATGACTGGTTCATTATCAAGTCTTGATATGATTACTAGTGATAATCTAATTCTAGGAAGAATGCCTGAAAATAATCAAGAAATAGTTATTGATAAAATGGTCTATAAAAATATAGAAGGTATTGAAATGTTAGGATACTACGATTTAGAAAGAATGTTAAATGTTAAAGTAACTACTAATAAAGAATATCTAATAGTAGGTATTGTAGATCTAGGTAGTCCTTCTATCTATGCTAATAAAGATGAATTATTAAATATAATCATCAATAGTATACAAAGCGATAATTATAATGATGGTATGTTTGGTCGTTATACTACTGATATAGCTATCTCAGAATCAAGTAATACTCTCTATGATTACGCTAGTTATAAAGACAAAATAACTATAACTAAAGGAAGAGAACCTAATGGCGATTATGAAGTTATCATTAATGAAAAATTACAAGATACTTATAAATTAAATAAAGAAATAGATTTATTTAATATTAATAATCATAAATTAGTCGTAGTAGGATACTATAAATCAGCAGATGATATTAATTCTTACTTTGTAAATTCTTCTACTAAGAAATATGAATTAATAGAAAAAAGTAAAGGTATTATTATTTATCCTCAAGATAAACAAAATACTATTAATAAGTTTAAAGAATTAGGAGTAAAAGTAATAGATGTATATGAATCAGATAAAAATGATTATAAAAGAAGTATTAAAGATAGTGTAAATTCTAGTTTAATCGTTGCTTCTATTATGTTAGGTATATCTTTAATAGAAATAATCTTAATGGTAAGATCTTCTTTCTTATCTCGTATTAAAGAAGTAGGTATTTATCGTGCTATTGGTGTTAAGAAAACAGATATCTATAAGATGTTTACATCAGAATCTATTGCTATAACTACATTAGCATCCTTACCAGGAGTCTTATTCATGAGTTATTGTATGCATATTCTAAGTGGTATTAGTTATATAGGTAAAAACTATGCTATGAATATCTATATCATGTTATTATGTATTATCTTAATGTATCTATTTAATATAATTATTGGTCTAATACCAGTATTTAATACTATTAGAAAAACTCCTGCTACTATCCTTAGTGGTAATAATGTAGACTAATTTATTCTTATAATAAAACCAAAGAGTCAATAATATTGGCTCTTTTAAAGTAATAGGTATAATCTAAAATAATAATATAATATTCATTATATGTTAAAAAATAGGGTAAAATTATATATGAGAAAATGATAATATGAAATTAATGCCATTTAATGAATATGATAAAGATTATTTGATATTTTAAATCCTAATAACATTTGTAATATGAATGATAAACAAAAGACCTATAAAGTAACTCTTTATAGGTCTTTAACTATTTCTTAATATCCATAATTATAGGTAATATAATAGGAACACGTCCTGTCTTATCAGATAAAAATGGCATAAGTTCATTAATCAAATCATTTTTAATATCTGTAAAGTTAACTGTCTTTTCCTTAAGCTTATTACCAACAATCTTCTTACAATAAGCTTCTATCTCTTTAATTAATTCTACAGACTCATTTACTAATATATATCCTCTAGTAGTAATAAGTGGAGTATTTAATAATACTTTATTTTTAGTATCTATATTAATAATAATAGCTAATATTCCATTATTAGACATTAATCTTCTATCTTTAATAACAATATTAGATACATCTCTAATCTTAGAACCATCTATATATATATCATCAGCTTGTACTCTTCCTTGTTTCTTAATACCATCTTTATTAATGTTAAGTACATCTCCATTACTTAGAATAAATGTATTACTTCTAGGAATATTACAATCTACTGCTATATCAGTATGCATCTTAAGCATACGATATTCTCCATGATAAGGAGCAAAATATTCTGGTTTAAATAATCTTATCATTAATTTTAATTCTTCTTGATTAGCATGTCCTGATGAGTGAATATCATTATTCTCTCCATGAGTATATACTTTAACTCCCTTAAGATATAAATTATTAATAGTTTTAGCTACTGAAGCTGCATTACCAGGTATTGGTGAAGATGAGAATATTACTACATCATTAGGAGTAAGTTTAATTTGTTTATGTGTTCCATTAGCTATTCTTGATAAAGCTGCTAAAGGCTCTCCTTGACTACCTGTACATAATAAACATACTTTACTAGGTTCTAATTTATTAGCTTCTTCTGCTGAAATAATAATATTTTTATCTTTTATATATCCACATTTTCTAGCTATATCTATTGAAGTATCCATACTTCTACCAAATAAAGCTACTTTTCTTTTATTCTCTTTACATGTTTCAATTATATGTTTAAGTCTATATATATTAGAAGCAAATGTTGCTAAGATAATTCTACTATCTTTATTATTTCTAAATATTTCTCCTAAGTTTTCATCTACTACTGATTCTGATATAGATATTCCAGGTGATAATGCGTTAGTAGAATCACTCATAAGTAATTTAACTCCTTTTTTTCCAATTTCAGCCATTTTTTGTAAGTTAGCCATAGGTCCAATTGGAGTAAAGTCAAATTTAAAATCTCCTGTCATTACAATAACCCCATTTGGAGTACTGATACTAATTCCATGAGAATCTGGAATAGAGTGGGTTGTCCTAAAAAATTCTATATTAAAATATTTTGTCTTCAAGTTAGTATCTTCTGTATATACTTTTAAATTCTTATATTTTATATTTCTTTCTTCTAATTTCTTTTCTATTAATTCTTTTGCTTGATTTGGAGCATATATCTTAGGTATTTTTACTTGTTGTAATAAGAAAGGTATTCCTCCAATATGGTCTTCATGTCCGTGTGTTATTAATAAGTATTTTATTTTACTTTCATTTTCTATTAAGTATGTAAAGTCTGGAATAACGTAATCTATTCCTAATAAGTCATCATCTGGAAACATTACTCCTGCATCTACGATAATAATTTCATCGTTATGACGTACTACATACATGTTTTTTCCAACTTCCCCAAGTCCTCCTAATGCGAAAACTTGAGTGTTTTTATTTTTCATAATTCCTCCTTTTCATAATTTTACCCGTTAACAAAATAATATAAAATAATTTAAGTTTTCTTTGACTTGATAATTATATCACAATTTTTCTCTTATTGCAAAATATTTCTCTTCTAGTATAAATTTCCTAAAAAAGAAAAAAGTTATAAAGTATTCTAATTGATAACATTTAAAAACAGTGATAAACCTTTAAAAACATTGAGTTTTAATGAAAAACAAAATAAATTTATGAAATAATTTTTTCTTACAGAAATTATCAATATATATTGCGTAACCCCTTTATTTATAGTATAATTTAACCATAATAAAAAGCTATAAAGTATAATACCTGAGGACTTTTTTGAAGGAGAAATGTATGGAAAAAAATAAAAAAACATTAATACTTATTGCGATGTTTGGATTAATTATTGCAATTGTTGGCGGGACTTTAGCATATTGGAATTGGCAGAGTACCGAAGAACAGAAAACAGTAGTTAATTTTACTATTGAGGGAGATTTTAGTTGTGCAGCTGATGGTGGTGGAGATATCACATCAGGTACAATTAACTTAGTACCTACAGAAGTTAATGATAATACCACAGGTAATTATATAAAAAGAGAAGTAAAGGTAATGCCTACAATTACTAAAGATGGTAAAACTATCTATATGGACTTATGGCTAGATATTAAAAAAATAGATAGTGGACTATCTGGTAGTAGTAATTTAATGTATGTCTTAAACACAAATAGTACTGATAAAGATACTGGAGTAATTATATCAGGTAATTTTGGAGGACTAGCTAAGAATAATAGAGTAAGATTACTTACAGATAAAGATTATAGCAGTACTACAACGGAAACATATTACTTATGGATATGGTTAGATGCCGCTGAAACTAGTTCAGATACAATGAACCAATCATTTGAGTTATCACTAAATGGAAGTTGTGTAGATCAAAAAGAAGAACCTAATGCACCAGTACTTGATGACGGAATGATACCAGTAGTTTTTGATACATCAAATGGTACAGCAGTAAAAACGGTATCTAGTACTGATAGTTCTTGGTATAATTACAATAATCAAGAATGGGCAAATGCCGTACTAGTAAAAGAAAGTGGCACTCAAACTAGAGCATATTATAAAGCTAATCCTGGAGTAGAAGTTAATCAAGCAGATATCCTTGCATATTATGTTTGGATACCTAGATATAAGTATCAAATATGGGCAACGAGTACTAGTGCAGCAGGTAAAGAACAAACAATAGAAATAATATTCGAAGATAAAAAATCAATATCTACAGGAACGCAAGTAGGCGAATATCTAACACACCCAGCGTTTTGGTGGGATAATGATAGTGATGGAGTAAGAGAAGATGGAGAAGAGTTATCAGGAATATGGGTAGGAAAATTTGAAACAACAGGCTCAGCTTCTAGTCCTACAATATTACCAGATGTATCTTCATTAAGAAGTCAAAATGTTTCAACACAGTTTGCTACTGCACAGTTATTAGGTGGCTCAACATATGGAATAACTTCAAACACAGATAGTCATATGATGAAGAACATTGAATGGGGAGCAGCAGCATATTTATCACATTCAAAATATGGAGCTAATAGAGAAGTATATATTAATAATTCACAATCGTTTTATACTGGAAGAAGTGGAGGAAACGTAGGAGGAAAAACTCCAATAAATAAAACATATACTAATCAAACCTCAACGACACAATATAATAGCTATGGATATTATACATGGGACGGATATTTATTAAATTACGGTACTAATACCAAAAGTAGTACAAGGGATTTAATGAAAGTAGCAAGTACCACAGGAAACATTACAGGAATATATGATATGTCTGGCGGTGCATGGGAATATGTCATGGGATATTATAGTGGCGCAAGTACTACATGGGGTGCAACATCAGATAGTAATTATGCAGGTTTTAGTAGCGCACCAGATAATAAATATTATGATGATTATGCAACAACTAATGCCTTAACCGCATGTAATGGCGGAATATGTTATTGCCATGGTTTATCAGAAACAAACAATTGGTATAGTGATTACGCGTACTTTGTTAATGCCGGTAGCCCGTGGTTCAGGCGCGGGGGCCTCTATAACGTTGGTTCTAATGCGGGCGCGTTCGACTTCGGCACCTACTACGGTTATGCCTACTACAACAGCGGTTTTCGCGCCGTTCTTTCCCAGATTGGAGCGTAAGCGACTTGCTCTGTAAAAAGGTAATCTTAAACAGGGCAGAATAATAAGTGGTAAAGATAGTATAACGATACAAGATGGTTCATTTTTGCCTCTTTTTTTGCAAAAATGAACCTGGTAAGTTTTGGAAAAAAGTGTCATTTTTGAAGAATACAAAAATGACACGAGTGGTTGTAAGAAAATATGGTATTAATGTTTTAAACATTGATATAGGGACTAAACCGTTAAACGCGAACTTTGTTAATGCCAGTAACCCGTGGATGAGACACGGTGGCAACTATAACAATGGTTCTAATGTGGGCGCGTTTAACTGGGGCAACAACAATGGTAATGCCAACAACAACAACGGTTTCCGCGCCGTTCTTTCCCAGAGACTACAATATATAAGACATATGTCTTCAATATTTAATATTCAAGGATATTACAAATATTGATTATCGTAGAGGTTTAGTTCCTAATCACACAAGTGATTAAACACATAAACAGTAAATTCCTGTGAGTAATAAAATGATGAAAATAGGATATACGATTAGCAGTACATTATTTGGCTCTTTGTCAAATAGTGGGTGTAACCCAAAATAATGATAAAGAAATTTGAATAAGTGAGTGCTAATTAGCACTT
>CAKOQC010000007.1:0-40190 GCA_934101175.1 uncultured Bacilli bacterium | reverse complement strand
GAACACAGAAGTTAAGCACCTAAACGCCGACGATAGTGAATAGCTAAAATAGGACGTTGCCAATATTTTTTTTATGCTTTTTTTACATATTTCTATAATTTAATATGTATACTTATAAAGAAGATAGACACATTTGATTGTCAATATGATATAATTAATATGAGGTGAAATATGAGAGTTGTCATAAGTGCTGGTGGAACAGGTGGACATATCTATCCAGCAATAGCAATTATAAATAAAATCAAAGAAGAAGAACCAAATAGTGAAATTTTGTATATTGGAACCTCTGATCGAATGGAAAAAGATTTAATTCCTGAATTAGGAATAAAATATGAAGCGATAGAAGTAAGTGGTTTAAAAAGAAAACTAACCCTTGAAAATTTTAAAGTATTATATCAATTTATTAAAGCAAGAGAAAAATGTAAAAAAATCATAAAAAGCTTTGATCCAGATGTTGTAATAGGCACTGGTGGATATGTTACAGGTCCCGTTATTTGGGCAGGTAAGAAACTTGGAAAAAAGACTTTCATTCATGAACAAAATTCTGTTGTTGGATTATCTAATAAATACCTAACAAAGTATGCTGATAAAGTAGGAGTATCATTCTCTTCAGTTATGAGTTCATTTCCTAAAAATAAAGTCGTTCTAACAGGTAACCCTTGTAGTGAGAAAGCAATTAATATGAAAAAAGCCAATAAAGAAGATTATGGCCTAAATAAAAGTAAAAAACTTGTTTTAATAGTAATGGGAAGTCTTGGTAGTAGAACAATTAATGATAAAATAGTTTCATATCTAGATGATTTTAAAGGAAAAGATTATGAAGTAATGCTTGTTACTGGTAATTCATACTATGAAAAAATTAAACATAATAAATATCCAACTAATGTAAAAGTTGTTCCTTTCGTATATGAAATGCCTTCATTAATGAAAGTAACAGATTTAATGGTAACTAGAGCCGGAGCTTCCACAATAAGTGAAATAACAGCCCTAGGAGTACCAGCCATCTTTATTCCAAGTCCCTATGTTACAAATAATCACCAATATAAAAATGCTATGGATTTAGTAGATAAAAAAGCTGCCTTAATATTAGAAGAAAAGAACTTAGATAAAAATACCCTTATAAGTATGATTGATAAAACATTAAATGATAAAGAAAAATATTATGATATTAAGAATAATTTAAAAGAGTTATGCATAAAAGATAGTGGTGAAAGAATATACGAAACCTTAAAAGGAATGATTATGGATGATAAAAAATTTTTTTAACCTTCAAAATATTGAATATTATGAAGAAAAATCATTAAAACAATACAATACCTACAGAGTAGACACTATCTGTAAATATTTAGTGTATCCTAAAAACTCAGAAGAATTAATAAATATTTTAAAAGAATTAAAAAAAGAAAATATGAAATATTACTTTTTAGGTAATGGTTCAAATATTATCTTATCAATGAAATACTACGATGGTGTGATAATCAAATTAGATAAAATGAATAAAATTACCTATGATGGAAATTTAGTTACTGCTGATGCTGGATGTTCATTGATTAAATTAGCTATGGATACAATAGACAAATCATTATCAGGACTAATATTTGCAACAGGCATACCTGGTCAAGTTGGAGCATCAACTGCTATGAATGCTGGTGCTTATAATAGTGATATGGCATCTGTTATCAAAAAAGTAACCATTTTAGATGAAAATCTTCAAATAAAAGAACTTAATAATAGGGATTTACTATTCTCATATCGTGATTCTTATTTGAAGAAAAATCCTAATCTAATAGTGTTATCAACTACATTCGAATTGACTCCTGGCATAAAAGAAGAAATGTTAGCCAAAGTAAGTGAAAGAAAAAATAAAAGAATGGCTTCCCAACCATTAAATATGCCTAGTGCTGGCAGTGTATTCAGAAATCCTGAAAATATGTATGCCGGCGAACTAATAGAAAAATGTAACCTAAAAGGATATAACATTAATGGTGCTGAAGTATCATTAAAACATGCCAATTTTATTGTTAACACAGGAGGAGCTACTGGAGAAGATATAATAGAATTAATAAATAAAATACAAAAAGAAGTAAAAGAGAAATACAACGTTGAATTAAAATTAGAACAAATTGTTGTTGAATAGGTGATATTATATGACTACAAAAAAGGTAAAAATTAAAGTAAAAAAGAAGAAATTAAAAGTTAAAAATATTTTAATTGCTTTTCTTATCATTGCATTATTTTCCTTATTTGTAGCATATATTCTAAATCTACCCGTAAAAAACATATATATTAATGGTAACAACCTAGTGTCTGATAAAGAAATAATTAAATTAGCTGAATTATCAGATTATCCTTCATTTATAAAAACATACTTCATGAATATAGAAACAAACGTTAAAAAAAATAAATATATAAAGAGTGTAGAAATATCACGAAAACTATTTGGAAAAATATATCTTCAAATAGAAGAATATAAACCATTGTGTATTTATAAAGATAAACTAGTATTATCATCACTTGATCAAGTTGATAATACCTATAATATTGATTACGTTCCTTATATTATTAATGATATAGATGAAATATATTCTAGCTTTGTTAAGAGTTTTAATGAAGTAAATGAAGATACCCTAGTAAAAATATCTCACATTGAATATGTTCCTAATGAAGTAGATAAAGAAAGATTTCTATTATATATGGTAGATTCTAATTATGTATATATTACTTTATCTAAAATAGAAAAAATCAATAAATACAATTCTATAATAAAAGAATTGGATAATAAAAAAGGAATTATCTATCTAGATTCAGGAGATTATGTTGAAATTAAAGGTTGACAGAATAAAATACTTATTATATAATTAAAGTGTAATAAATAGGTAGGTGGATTATGAAATTAAAA
This sequence comes from uncultured Bacilli bacterium, assembly GCA_934101175.1. Lineage (GTDB taxonomy): Bacteria > Bacillota_I > Bacilli_A > RF39 > UBA660 > RUG705. The sequence continues at coordinate 37,291 of CAKOQC010000007.1, read as the reverse complement.
TTGAATAATAAAGGACAAACTTTAGTAGAGTATGTATTAATTATCTCACTTATAACTGTTGTTGCAATTGCTGTCGTCAAAATATTTGGAGGCTACTTAAAAGATACTGTTACTAAAATGGGCTGTGAAATGACAGGTAAAGAATATGTTGAGTCTGATAAAATAGGCGAAGCATATTGCCAAGGCGATGAAAATAAATTATTAGGAGAGTAAGACCGCAAGGTCTTTTTATTTGTATTATTCTTCTTGAAACAAACATACATTTATAGTATAATCAATGTAAGGAGTGATGTAAGTGTTTTATATATGGTTAGCAATTGTCATTATCTTATCGATAATTGAAGCAGCTACTGTAAATTTGGTAAGCATTTGGTTCGTAGTAAGTGGAATTATAACAATGATTGTTACCCTACTAACTGATAACCTTACCATCCAGATAACCACATTTTTACTTCTAGGAATAATCTTTATGTTACTAACAAGAAAGACAATCAAGAAAATATCTCCAGAAAAAGCCAAAACAAATTTAGATCGAATAATTGGCATGGAAGGTATAGTGACCGAGAAAATAACTAAGACTACCCCTGGAGAAGTAAAAGTAGATGGAAAAAAATGGACAGCTATTGCCAATAATACTATTGATACCGGTACTGCGGTTAAGATATTAGAAATTAATAGCACAAAATTAAAAGTAGAAAGGATAAGTGAGTAAATATGCCACAAATATTAATTATTATCGTTATTATATTATTAATCGTAATTCCTAGTATTAAAATTGTTCCACAAGCCAAAAGCTATGTAATTGAAAGACTAGGATCATACTATCAAACATGGGGAAATGGATTACATTTTAAAATACCATTTATTGATCGTATAGCTAATACTACTACAATGAAAGAAATTGTTAAAGATTTTGCACCACAACCAGTTATTACCAAAGACAATGTAACAATGCAAATTGATACAGTTGTTTATTTTCAAATAACAAACCCAAAATTATATACATATGGAGTAGAAAATCCTATTAGTGCTATTGAAAATCTAACAGCTACAACTCTAAGAAATATTATTGGAGAATTAGAATTAGACCAAACTTTAACATCAAGAGATATAATTAACAATAAGATGCGTTCAATTCTAGATGAAGCTACTGATCCATGGGGAATAAAAGTTAATCGTGTTGAAGTAAAAAATATTTTACCACCTAGAGATATTCAAGAGGCTATGGAAAAACAAATGCGTGCTGAACGTGAAAGAAGAGAAAAGATTCTTCAAGCTGAAGGAGAGAAAAAATCAAGTATCCTTATTGCAGAAGGAGAAAAAGAATCTGCTATCTTAAGAGCGGAAGCTAAAAAAGAATCACAGGTAAAAATAGCTGAAGGTGAAGCCGAAGCAATGTTAAAATTAAAACAAGCAGAAGCAGAAGGTATAAAACTTCTAAAAGAAGCTAAAGCTGATAATTCTGTTCTAATGCTAAAAAGCTATGAGGCTTTATCAAAAGTAGCTGAAGGCTCATCAACAAAAATAATCATTCCATCAAATATGGAAGGAATAGCGTCATTTGGAACAGTTATAAATGAAATGATTGATAAATCAGACAAATCAAAAAAAGAAAATAAATAATAAATTAACTAAATATATTGATAATAAAACTATGTAGATATTATATGATATAAACTTTGTTCATATTTTGTAAAATAAAGTTTAATCGTTATATCTACATTTTTATTTATAAAAAATATCAAGATTATCATAAATTATTTTTCTTAACATAAAAATTTATTAAATTAGCAATTTAACTATTGACATTGCTAACAATAAGTAATATAATTAATTTAGCAATTGAATAATACCATTGCTAAGGAAGTGATATATTGATAACTAATAGACAAAAAGAAATATTGAAGTTTATTGTCGAGGAATATGTCAAAACTGTCAAGCCTGTTAGTTCAAGCGCTATATGTAAAAGTTTGAACTGTTCTAGTGCCACCATCAGAAATGAAATGGTCATTCTAGAAGAATTAGGATATCTAGAAAAAAATCATTTTGCATCTGGTAGACAGCCTAGTGAAGAAGGGTATAGATATTATGTAGAAAATCTAATGACTCCTAAAGATATAACTAGCGAAGATATGTTAAAACTTCAAACAATTTTCCATAACCAATCATTAGTATTAAGTGATGCTATTGAGAAAAGTTTGGAATTGATTGCAGAAATAACTAATTATACTTCAATCGTTTTAGGAAAAACATCGAGCGAAAACAAACTTAAAAAAGTAGAAGTAATTTCCCTAGAGAATTATAAAGTATTAGTAATGCTAATAACTGATAAAGGCTATGTTGAATATAAAAATTTATATTTACCTAATACCGATATCGAGGAAGTAGTAAAAACTGTAAACCTTATCAATAAAATGATATCTGGCACTGCCATTAGTGAAATCAACGAAAAACTAGAATATGATGTAAAACCAGTCATTGCAAAATATGTAAAGCAACATGAAGTACTATACAATGCTTTCTATGATGCTTTTAGTAGTTTTACTAATAAAGCTAGTGATGTTCACTTCGTCGGCAAAAACAATTTCTTGAAACAACCTGAATTTAATAATATCGAAAAAGTTAAAGAAATATTAACCAAGTTTGATGACATTAATGCTATCAGTGAGATGGAAGAACAAAATAATGGCATCAACGTATATATTGGTAAAGATTCAGAATTATCAGATGATGTATCTGTAATCAAGACAAAATATGATTATAATGGTGAAGAAGTAACTATAGCCATCATAGGACCAAAAAGAATGGAATATGAAAGAGTAGTTAACCTTCTAAACTATCTAAAAGAAAATATTGAAGAAAAATCAAATAACTGAAAAGAGGTAACAATGAGTAAAAAAAATAATAAAAATAATTCAAATTGCAATTGTGAAGAAAATAAAGATTATCATTGCAATGAAACGCAAGAATGCAATTGTCATGAAGAAGAACATACTTGTGAAAATAATCATGAATGTAGTTGTCATAACCAAGCTGATGACACTAATGAATTACTATCTAACAGAATAAAAAATCTAGAAGATGCTCTTCTACGCAGCCAAGCCGAATTACAAAACTATCGTAAAAGAAAAGATGAAGAAACAGCTAGAATATTAAAATATGCAGAAGAAGATGTCTTAAAAGGATTTTTACCAATCTTAGATAACTTTGAAAGAGCTATCAAAATGGATGACAACAACTTTGGCGATGAAACTTCTAAATTTCTTGAAGGATTTCGCATGGTATATAATCAAACTAAAGAGTTATTAAAAAAGTTTGAAGTAAAAGAAATTGATTGCTTAAATAAAGAGTTTGATCCTGCAACAGAACAAGCTATTGCTACTGAGAAAAAAGAAGGAATTGAACCTGGTATTGTTATAAAAGTATATCAAGAAGGATATATGTATAAAGATAAAGTATTAAGAACAGCTATGGTTATTGTAAGTGAATAATTATAACTGATAATAAACTAAAAAAGGAGAGATGAAATATGAGTAAAATAATAGGAATTGACTTAGGTACAACTAATAGTTGTGTATCTGTATATGAAGGCGGTGAAGCAAAGGTTATAACTAACCCAGAAGGAATGCGTACAACTCCTTCAGTAGTAGCCTTCAAAAAAGGAGAAATAATCGTTGGACAAAAAGCTAAAAACCAAATGGTAACCAACAAAGATACTATTTCTTCAATTAAAAGAAAAATGGGAACTAGCGATAAAGTACATGCCAATGACAGAGATTATACCCCAGAAGAAATATCAGCAATGATTTTAGGAGATTTAAAGAAAACTGCTGAAGCATATTTAGGAGAAAAAGTATCAAAAGCTGTAATTACAGTACCTGCATACTTTAATGATGCTCAACGTCAAGCAACTAAAAACGCTGGAAAAATTGCTGGCTTAGAAGTAGAAAGAATTATCAACGAGCCAACAGCAGCAGCACTTGCTTATGGACTAGATAAACAAGATAAAACTCAAACCGTTCTAGTATATGACCTAGGAGGAGGTACATTCGATGTATCAATTCTAGAATTAGGTGATGGTGTATTTGAAGTAAAAGCTACAAGTGGTAATAACAAACTTGGTGGAGATGACTTCGATGAAAGAATTATGGACTGGATGGTTAAAGAATTCAAGAAAGAAAATGGCATTGACTTATCAAATGATAAGATGGCTATGCAAAGAGTAAAAGATGCCGCTGAAAAAGCTAAAAAAGATTTAAGCGGTATGTCATCAACAGAAATTTCCTTACCATTTATAACTCAAGGAGAAGAAGGACCTATCCATTTAAATATGACTTTAACTAAAGCTAAATTTGAAGATTTAATTAGTGATTTAGTAGAATCTACTCTAGAACCAGTAAGAAAAGCTATGAAAGACGCTAAATTATCTAAAAATGATATTGATAAAGTCTTATTAGTAGGAGGTTCAACAAGAATACCTTGTGTTCAAGAATTAGTAAAGAAAGAATTAGGAAAAGAACCTTCTAAAGAAGTTAACCCAGATGAAGTAGTAGCTATGGGTGCTGCTATTCAAGGTGGTGTTCTAACAGGAGATGTAAACGATATTGTATTACTTGATGTTACACCATTATCATTAGGTATTGAAACTCTTGGAGGGGTTATGACTGTATTAATTCCAAGAAATACTACTATTCCAACAAGTAAAAGCCAAGTATTCTCAACTGCTGCCGATAACCAACCAGCTGTAGACATTCACGTATTACAAGGTGAAAGAAGTATGGCTAGTGACAATAAGACACTTGGAAACTTCCAATTAACAAACATCCCACTAGCACCACGTGGAGTACCTCAAATTGAAGTTACTTTCGATATAGATGCTAACGGAATTGTTAATGTAAAAGCTAAAGACTTAGGAACCAATAAGGAACAATCTATCACAATTACTGCTACTAATACTCTAACTGATGAAGAAATAGATAAAATGATGAAAGAAGCAGAAGCTCACAAAGAAGAAGATAACAAGAAGAAAGAAGCTGCTGACACAAAGAATGATGCTGAACAAGTAATCTTCATGACTGAAAAGGCTATTAAAGACCTAGGAGATAAAGTATCAGAAAAAGATAAAGAAGAAGCTGAAAAATTAATTGATAAAACTAAGAAAGCTCTTGAAGGAGAAGACTTAGAAGAAATCAAAAATGCTAAAGATGAACTATTAAAGAAAGCAAATGAACTAGCCACTAAGGTATATGAAGAAGCTGCTAAGAATAATCAAGCAAATAATAGTGAAGAATCATCTGAAAAAGAAGACAAAGAAGAAAAGAAATCTAAAGATAAAGATGACGACGTCGTAGATGCCGAATATGTTGAAAAATAAGCATATAAGTTCTAGCATAGTCTAGAACTTATTCCTTATTAATGAGGAGGTAACAATGAATAAAAGAGATTATTATGAGGTTTTAGGAGTTGAAAAAACTGCCTCTGCTGATGAAATAAAAAGTGCTTTTAGAAAACTTGCTAAAAAATATCATCCCGACGTTTCAAAAGAAGAAAATGCTGCTGAAAAATTTAAAGAAGCACAAGAAGCATATGCTGTACTATCTGATCCAGATAAAAGAAAACAATATGATCAGTTTGGCCATAGTGCCTTTAACAATAATGGTGGAGCCGGTGGTGGCTTCTCTGGATTTGAAGGTTTTGATTTTGGAAATATGTCTGATATATTTGAAGATTTATTCGGAGGTATGGGTTTCTCAAGTTCAAGAAGTCATGGTAAAAAAAGCAATAGTCCAAGAAAAGGTAGCGATGTCTTATATCATATGACTATTAGCTTTGAAGAAGCGGTATATGGAACTAAGAAAGATATTAAAGTAGATATTGAAGAAGACTGTCCTGAATGCCAAGGACAAGGCGGATTTGATTCAAAAACTTGTACTGAATGTCATGGTAGTGGTACTATAACTCAAGAACAAAGAACTATGTTTGGTAGCTTTCTATCAAAGACAACTTGCCCATATTGTAAAGGAACAGGCACAACTTTTAGTAAAGAGTGTACTGAATGTCACGGTAGAGGAAAAGTTACAAATCGTAAGACAATTACCATAACAGTTCCTGCTGGCATTGACTCTGAAAATAGATTGCGTATTGCTGGCAAAGGCGGAGCAGGTACAAATGGTGGACCAAATGGTGATTTATATATTGAATTTACAGTTAAAGATCATGACTATTATCAAAGAGTAGATGATGATATTTATATTGAATTACCATTAACTATAACTGAAGCTGTTTTAGGAAGTAAAAAAGAAATTCCTACTATTTATGGGAACGTCGAGTTAACAATTCCATCAGGAACTCAAAATGGAGAAAAAATGCGTTTGCGTGGTAAAGGAATTGAAAACGTTAACACCAAAAGAAAAGGTGACATGTATGTAGTTACTAAAGTAATTATTCCTGAAAAATTAACTCGTGATCAAAAGAAATTATTTGAGTCCCTTTCTGAAACAGATCTTGAAAGTAGCAAATATTTTAAATCATATAAAAATAGTCTTAAATAAGATTAAAACAAGAAAATACATCTATACCCATAGGTGTATTTTTTTAATTAATATATAACAAATTGATTTTGATTATTATATGAATTATACAAACTAAGTATTATAGAAAAGTCAAAACACTAAAACAGTTCTTGCTATTATCAAGTTTTAAATCTAAGTAACAAACTATAATCTTTATTTATAAATTTAATAAAATAAATTTATCTTTTTCTCTAATTTTGGTATAATTAAATAAAGGATGTGTGATTGATATGCAAAGATACTTTCCTAAAGACAAACAAGATGATAATTTTATTCTTTATGACAAAGATATACATCATATAAAGAATGTCATGAGAAATAATGTTGGTGATACAATTGAAGTTGTTTATGAAAATAAAATCTATCTATGCCAGATAAGCAATTTGACTCCATTAACATTAGAAATTAAAGATGTCTGTGTTGAAGATAGGGAGATGTCTACTGAATTAACTGTAGCCATATCTTTAGTATCAGAACAAAAATTTGATTTAATTCTCCAAAAGCTAACTGAACTAGGCGTATCAACTATAATTCCTGTCAAAACATCAAGAAGCATCGTTAAAGTAGATGAAAAAAAGCTACCTAAAAAATATGAACGTTGGCAAACTATTTGTAAAGAAGCAAGTGAGCAATCACACAGAACAACTATTCCTAAAGTAGAAGAAGTAATGACTTTAAAACAATTAGTTCAAGTACCTAAAGATATAAAATTAATTTGTTCTTTAAGAGAAAATACCAAGCCATTAAAAGAATATTTAAATACCAAGCCAAAAAATATTCTCTTCATAATAGGACCAGAAGGTGGATTTAGTAAAGAAGAAGAAGAATACCTTCTAAATAATGACTTTTTGCCAACATCTTTAGGAAAAAGAGTAATGCGGGTTGAAACAGCTGCTATTTATGTAGCCAGTGTAATAAATTATATATGTGAAGGATGATATTACTATGAATTTTATAATTGATTTTTACCGTGGATTAGATACTATAAATCTAATTATTTTCTGGGGAATAATACTAGTAGTTATTCTCTTATTAGTGTTCTCAATAACAATAGCTAATAAAAATAAAAAATTAAAAGAAATACTAGAAGAAAGAAAATCTATGGATAATGATTTTACCAGTCAGTATGCTAAAGAAGATATCCCTGTAATAAATAAGAATGAACAGATAGAAAAAAATGAAAATTTGTATAACTTTGAAAATAACATTAAAGAAACAAATACACTTCCTGAAAAGAATTCAGAATCATCAAAAGATACTATTGAAGAAGAAAAAGACTTTGTAGCAGAAGAACACATTATTGAATACAACAAGGATTTATTTCCAGATCATAAAAGCCCTCAAAACATGGTAAGTGATTACAACGATACAAGTTTAAAGAATAATAAAAGCAAAATAACAGAAATATCTCCTAAAGAACCAAATCTTCCATATCAAAGAAATGTACTAAGAGAAATGTCCTTAAGTCAAACTTCTCCAATTGGAATAGTACGTCCTAAGGATAAAAATATTGATGAATATTTAAAAGCAAAAGAATTAGAAGATTCTCTGAATGAAAATAACAAATCGCATACAGTAGTGCAAAATGATACCGCCAAAATGAATTCATCTTTATATGAAAATACAAAATTAAATTCTTTTTCTAATGAAGATACAAAACCACTTCAAGAAACTAAAATATCAACACATAATGACTTAAAGACACAAAGCAATATTTTGACTAAAGATAACATGATAAATAGTATTACACCAAAAAAAGATACCATAAGCCAAGAGGAAAAGCCAATATATCAAGAAGAAAAACCACAAATAAATCAAAGCATAACTAAAGAAAAAACAACTGTATCATCAAAAGAAATCAAAGAGCAAACTACACATAGTGTAAACAAAGATTTATATAACCACAAATCTGTATTTGAAAATTTATCTAATAATAATCTTTTAAAGCCAATTCCAAATCATATAGAAAAAAATGAACCATCTAATCAGCATTTAAATTCAAGTATTTCTACAGAGAAAACACCTGAAAACAAGACAAATCCTCAAGAAAAATATTTAAAAGAAGTATCTGAAAAATTATCTCAAGCTGCTGAAAGTGAAGGAATAGATAGAACAGAATATGAAATAAAACAGGAAGAGAATGCTATTATTAGCTACGAAGAACTAATGAAAAAGAAAGATTCATTACAAATAGTAGATGAAGAAGAAGCTGTTATCAGTATTGAAGAATTATTATCACAAAAAAAATATAAAGATAAATTATACAATCTAACTAATGAAGAAGAAAATGATGAATTTCTTAATGAATTAAAAGAATTTCGTAAAGATTTATAATGAACAAAAAAACAATTCACTAAACTACCTTTAAGCAAGGAAGAATGCCTAAATATAAATTTATAATGATTAAAAAAATAATTAAAACATATCAAAACAATCTCTAACAAATTTTATTAAAATAATTGTCATCAAACTAATAAAATTTTTCTAAAATAAAAAAATATAAAAACTAATAAATATATTTACCTATTTTATGAAAAATAATCAAATATATTTGACTAATTTTAATAAAAATAGTATATTTATAATAGGAGAGTTCGAAATGAATGATAATGTAAAACAAGCAGATAATAGAATAGTTAATAGAAAAAAAGCTGTATATCAAATAGAAAATCAAATCGATGAACGTAAAAATAGAATAAATGATATTGAAGATATGCAAGATACCTTTGCATCTTTAAATAAAAGTGTAAACGGCTGCCTAGACCTACTAAGAAAAGCTAAAGGGCCTAGTGCCAATTACAAAATAGACGATATGTATCAAAACAATGTTAAAATAATAAGAAAAGTAAATAACATCTTAGATGAAGAAAAAGTTAATACTAGAAAAGAAATAAACGATTTATATGAAAAAAGAATAAATATTTTCAAAGAAGAACGTCAAGATGATGATGAGCAAGAAGAAGAGGAAGATAAAAAAGAATAGGGGTGCAATAGCATGCAAATAATAGTTATAAAGCAAGATAAACTTTATAAATATCCATTTCCAAGCGATAATATAAACAAGTATTGGCTAGATGATATTGATGAACTAGGAGATCCAAGAGAACTAATAGCCATAGAGAAAAAGAATAACGCTTGGCTTTTAGTGAGTAATGATAATTGTGTTATTGAGAAGGATAATCGTCAATATGAAGATATACCTTTAGGAATAAATGAATTTATTAAGCTAAGAATAACTAGCAATAATTTAACTACTTACGCCCTTTTGTATGTTACAAACGAAAATGATCAATCATACACTTCATATGAAGTATTAAGTGATGGCGATTATGTTATCGGTAAAAATAGTAATGCTAATATAATAATTAGTAATGAATATATTAGTGAAGAGCATGCCTTCTTAACTAAAAGCAATAATTCCTTTTATATTAAAACGAAAGATAATAATTCCATTTTATATGTAAATAATATTAAAGAAAACAATAAAAAACTTGAAAATGGTGATAGTATCTTCATATATGGATATAATATTATCGTTCTTAATAATATGATTATAATAAATAATTATAATAAGCAACTAAGAATAAACAGTCAGTCTATTGTTCAAAAAGATTTTCCAGTATATGGACAAACCCTACTTGAAACAGAAGAAGATGATAATGCCACATTGTATTGTGAGAATGAATACTACTCTAGATCACCTAGATTTTTAACATCAATAGTTGATGAAGAAATAAAAATTGATAGTCCACCAGGAAAAACTGAACCAGATGATACCCCAGTATTGTACACCGTAGGACCAATGCTAACCATGGCTATGTCTTCTATAGTTAGTGCCGCTACATCAATTATTAATATGATGAATGGAAAGGGTACACTAGTAACAATATTACCCACAACTATTATTGCTGTTGCCATGCTAGGATCAACTTTATTATGGCCAACACTAACCAGAAATTATAACAATAAAAAACAAAAAGCAAAAGAAGAAGAACGTCAAAAGAAATATATAAATTACTTATCAGAAAAAAGAACTGCTATTGAAAATCTTCGTGTAAATCAATTTCAAATTCTATCAGAAAATTATCCTAGCCCTGAAAATATAGAAAATATAATTGTTAATAAAAGACGTAACTTATGGGAAAGATTACCTGAGAGTGAAGATTTCTTACGTGTTAGAGTAGGAGTAGGAACTATACCTCTAAAAGCAAAAATAAGCTATGCTATGGAAGACTTCAGTATGGTTGAAGATAACTTAAAAGATGAACTAGAGAAAGTTGGAGCCAGTGCTAAAGATATTCCTAATGCCCCAATCACTATTGATTTAACAGAAAGAAATAAACTAGTTCTTATCGGAGACAATTATTACCGTGAAGCAATGCTAAAAAGCATGATTTTACAATTGACAACATATCATTCTTATGATGATTTAAAACTAGTTTTCCTAGTAAGTGATGATATTGGAGAAATTTGGGAAAGCGTTAAAATACTTCCTCATACTTGGAGTAATACTAGAGATATCAGATTTTATGCTGATAACTATGACGATATGTCAAAAATATCTTTCTATCTAGAACAAGTATTCACCCAAAGAAAGTATACTGAAAATGATGGGAAAAGAACTGAAGCAAATCTAAATTATAGAAATGTTTCACCTTATTATCTAATTATTGTAGATAATATTAAGAAAAATAAAAATATTGAAATAATTAATAAAATCTTAAAAGAAGATAATAATCTTGGCTTTGGATTAATAATTTTAAATGATGGAATATCTAACTTACCTAATGAATGTAATGACTTCTTAACAGCTGCTGGAGATAAATCAGCTATCATAAAAAATGATTTAAATAAAAATAATCAGCAAACATTTGTAATGGATCATGTTGAGAATATAGACATGCCATACCTATGCGAAAAATTATCTAATATTCCTATCAAGTTACCATTAATGTTAGATGAAATAAAATCATCAATTGGTTTCTTGGAAATGTATAAAGTTGGTAAAGTAGAGCAGTTAAACATTCTAGATAGATGGGCAAGTAACAATCCTGTTAATAGTTTAAATGTTCCAATTGGTATTCATACCGATGGCGAACTATTCAATCTTGACCTACATGAAAAATTCCATGGCCCACATGGTTTGATTGCAGGTATGACTGGTAGTGGTAAATCAGAATTCATTATCACATTCATCTTGTCAATGTGTGTAAACTTTAATCCTGAAGAAGTATCATTCGTATTGATAGACTATAAAGGTGGCGGATTAACAGGAGCCTTTGAAAACAAAATGAGTGGCATAAAATTGCCTCATTTAGCAGGTACTATAACAAACCTAGATACTGCTGAGATAAAAAGAAGTTTATCATCAATTGAATCAGAACTAAAAAGAAGACAAGCCTTATTTAATAAGGCCAAAGCTAAATTAAATGAAAGTACTCTTGATATCTACAAATATCAAAAATTATATCGCGATGGCTTAATTGATGAACCAATATCTCATCTATTTATTATTTCAGATGAGTTTGCTGAATTAAAAAGCCAACAACCTGAATTCATGAACGAATTAATATCAACAGCACGTATTGGACGTAGCTTAGGAGTTCACTTAATTCTAGCAACCCAGAAACCAAGCGGTATTGTAGATGATCAGATTTGGTCAAACTCTAAATTTAAAGTCTGCTTAAAAGTACAAGAAAGGGCCGACAGTATGGACGTTATTAAATGTCCTGATGCTGCTACCTTAAAAAAAGCTGGTAGATTCTATTTACAAGTAGGATACAATGATTACTTTGCTATGGGTCAAGCTGCTTATGCTGGTACAAAATATATTCCTAGAGACAAAATTGTTAAAACTGTTGATAGAAACATCTCTTTCCTAAATAATATTGGAGATGTTGTTAAAAGTATTGAAACAGTTAAAAGAAATGATCAAGCTAAGTCTCTTGGAGAAGAATTACCAAATATCTTAAAATATATCATTGAAGCTGCTAAAAGTAAAAATATGGAAGCTAATAAATTATGGTTAGATAAAATACCTACTCAAATATTTGTTAATAATCTAATTAATAAATATTCATTTGTTCCTAAAAAATGGGAAATATCTGCAGTAGTAGGAGAATATGATGATCCAGAAAATCAAAGACAAGGACTACTTACACTTGATTTTAATGATTCTGGAAATACTATCATCTATGGTATTGATGGTAAAGAAATTATGTTATCATCAATTATATATAGTTTAATTATTACCCATAGCTCTGAAGAAATTAATATCTATATTATTGATTTTGGTTCAGAAATGTTTGGTATCTTTAAAAGTGCTCCTCAAGTTGGAGATGTTGTATATATAAATGATGCTGAAAAGTTAGCTAATCTCTTTAATACAGTTACTAAAGAATTAGATCGAAGAAAGAAATTATTCTCAGATTTTAATGGAGATTATAATATTTATATTAAAAATAGTGGTAAAACTTTACCAAGAATGATAATTATAATTAATAACTATGAAGCTCTAGGTGAGACATATGAAGACTATATTGATGTTATTTCTAGCTTAACCAGAGAAGGCGAGAAATACGGTATTTCCTTTGTAATAGCAGCCACTGGTGCAAATGCTGTAAGAACTAAAACATCTCAAAACTTCAACAGACAATTCTGTCTACAGTTTAATGATCCAAGTGATTATTCAAGTGTTCTCGGTTCAACTCGTGGCTTAGTACCAAGTAATGCACTTGGTAGAGGTCTTGTTAAAATTGACGGAAGAATACATGAATTTCAAACAGCATATCCATATATTTGGGATGAAATTAATACATTTATTAAAGATATTTGTACTAAGTTAAATGAAAGTATTAAAACTAAAGCTGAAAAGATTAATATCTTACCAGACCATGTCAGAATGGAAAACGTTAAATCTAAGATATCTGATTTAAGAAATGTTCCTATTGGAATAAGAAAAGATACTCTTGAAATATCTACATTTAACTTTAGTAAGAATCCGATATCATTAATATCTGCACAAGATTCATCTATGTTAGAAAAATTTGTTCCATCATTAGGACAAGTACTACAAAGCAGTAACAACGTTGATTTCTATATGGTAGATGCCCTTGAAGCCGTTAAAGATCCTAAAGTATTTACTAGATATTATTCTACTAATAGTGCTGAATTAGTAACAAAATTAGAAGAAGTATGTAAAAATAAAAATGGTAAAACTAGTGTCTTTATGTTGTTTGGTATTGATTCATTAAAGAATTCTCTAGACACAGAAGGACAAAATAAGTTAAAAGAATTATTATTAAGTTTAAAAACTAATCAACATGTAAAAGCCATCATAGCAGATTCTGTATCACGAATTAAATCATTTGAATATGATGATTTCTATCGTACTAATGTACAACCAATATATGGTATTTGGGTAGGATCTGGAATAACTGATCAATTTACTATTAAATCATCTACATATACTAAAGAAACAAGAAGTCAAATTGACAACGATTTTGGTTATAATGTAGATAGAGGTAATGCTAGATATATTAAGCTATTAGACTTTTACACAAAAGATGAATAAGGAGAGTGATAAAATTGGATTTTAGAGTATATGTAATTGTTGAAGCCCCCATTTTGGATAAAAAGTTCGAAATGCTAGTTCCAATAGATCGTAGAATACATGAATTAATAACCATCCTAAAGAAAACAATACCTTCCTTAAATGAAAGTTATTATGCCAGTCACTCGCCATCACTTTATAATAAATCAACCGGAGAAATATATGATATGAATTTAATAATAAAAAATTCCAATATCAAAACCGGTACCAGACTATTATTAGTATAATTTTAAAGAACTATTTCTAAATAAGAAGTAGTTCTTTACTTTAAATAATTGCATTTTGCCACTAATTAGTGTATAATTTCCTTAGAGGTGCATAACATGATAGATATAAATTTAATTAGAAATAATCGTTCTCTAGTAGAACAAAATCTAAAAAATAAATTTCAAGAAGCAAAACTTCCCTTAATTGATGAAATTTTATCTTTAGATAAAGAAGTACGTGATTTAAAAATAAATGGTGATAATCTAAGACAAGAAAGAAATAAGAAGTCTGATGATATTGGAAAATTATTTAAAGAGAAAAAAGTAGAAGAAGCAAATAAACTAAAAGAAGAAGTTAAAGAGATTAATGATTCTCTTATTAATATTGAAAATAAAGAAACTGAATTATCTGCTAAGCTAAAAGAATTAATGATGACAATACCTAATATCATTGCTCCAGACGTTCCAATTGGTAAAGATGATTCTGAAAATGTTGAAGAAAAAAGATTTGGTGAACCATTAGTACCAGACTATGAAATTCCATATCATTCAGATATTATGGCATCATTTAATGGCCTAGATAAAGAAGCAGCTGGTAGAGTAAGTGGTAATGGCTTTTATTATCTAATGGGTGATATTGCTAGATTACATTCTGCTGTATTAGCATATGCTAGAGATTTCATGATAGATAAAGGATTTACTTATTGTATTCCACCATTCATGATACATGGCGATGCTGTAAATGGAGTAATGTCATTCCAAGAAAAAGAAAATATGATGTATAAAATAGAAAATGAAGATCTATATCTAATTGGTACATCAGAACATTCTATGATTGCTAAATTTAAAGATCAAATCTTAAAAGAAAGTGATTTACCAATAACTATGACTTCATATTCTCCTTGCTTTAGAAAAGAAGTAGGAGCTCATGGTATAGAAGAACGTGGTGTTTATCGTATTCATCAATTTGAAAAACAAGAAATGGTTGTATTATGTAAAAAAGAAGATAGTGATACATGGTATGATAAAATGTGGAATTATTCCGTTGAATTATTTAGAAGCCTAGATATACCAGTTAGAAAATTAGTATGTTGTTCAGGAGATTTAGCAGATTTAAAATATCGTTCATGTGATATTGAAGCATGGTCACCAAGACAACAAAAATATTTTGAAGTATGCTCATGTTCAAACTTAACTGATGCCCAAGCACGTCGTCTAGCAATCAGATACAAAAAAGAAAATGGCGAAAAAGAATTTGTACACACCCTAAATAACACAGTAATAGCTCCTCCAAGAATGCTAATTGCTTTCTTAGAGAATAATTATAATAAAGATGGTTCTGTTAATATACCAGAAGTATTAAGACCATATATGGGTGGAAAAGAAATTCTTATACCAATAAAAAAGTAGGTGCTTAAATGGAAAAAATAAAAGTAGTTTTCATGGGAACACCTACTTTTGCTGTTCCTATTCTAGAAAAACTAATTGAAAATTATCATGTAATTCTAGTAGTATCACAACCAGATAAAGAAAAAGATCGTAAAGGACATCTGCTTGAAACGCCTATTAAAAAATTAGCTCTAGCTAACAATATTGAAGTATATCAACCCGCAAAAATAAAAGAAGAGTATCAATATATTATAGATAAACAACCAGATATTATAATAACTTGTGCATATGGACAAATAATACCAGAAGCTCTCTTAAATTATCCTAAATATGGTTGCATTAATGTTCATGGTTCACTTCTTCCTAAATTACGTGGTGGTGCTCCAATTCATCATGCCATCATTAACGGCGAAAAAGAAACAGGTATAACAATTATGTATATGGATAAAGCCATGGATTCAGGAGATATCATAAGTCAAAAAGTCCTTCCTATTTTACCCGAAGATAATCTAGACACCTTATATGAAAAAATGTCTTTACTAGGAGCAAACTTATTACAAGAAACTCTACCAGATATTATTGCTGGCAAAAATAATAGAATTAAACAAGATGAAAAATTAGTAACTTTCGGATACAATATAACTAAAGAAGAAGAAAAAATAAACTTCAATAATTCATCTTTAAAAATTCATAATCAAATAAGAGGATTAAGTAGTATCCCAGGTGCATATTGTTATCTCGATGAAAAGCGTCTAAAAATTTATGCCAGTACTCTTACAAATGATAAAAGTAAAGATACTCCAGGAACAATTAGCAAAATAGATAAAACTGGAATTTATCTTAGTACTAAAGATAATTTACTTAAAATAACTGACATTAAATTAGAAGGTAAAAAAAGATGCCTTGTTTCTGACTTTGTAAATGGTATAAAGATAAATGATTATCTAGGAAAGGTTTTGAAATAATGAAAGATTTTATAGAAAAATGGAAAAAAGACAAACGTTTCCGCACCAAAATAAAATTAGCTTTATATATCTTATTTGTAGTTATAGTGTCAATCTATGCTATTAGTTTAGATACAGGTGAAAGTACTAAGGATAACTTACCTAATGCAAACAATCCTAAAAATCCATCAGAAAATACTTCTAACAACAATACTGAAGATACTATTAAAATTCCAACTGAATATCAGGAAACTATAAATATCAATATAGACGGTGAAGAAATAACATATATAATAAACAAAACTGAAACAAAAGAAATAATTACTAAAAAAGATGAAAGTGGTACTAACAGCTATCTTTATCAAAATGAAAAGTATTATAAATATCTTGATGATAGTTATCTTATAACTAATAAAGAAGAAGTATATGATAAAGTAAATTATAACTACCTAAACCTATCTAATATCAATAAATATTTATCAAGTGCTAAGAAAGAAAATAATCAATATATGGTTTATCTAAAAGATATTATTCTAGGTGAAGAAGGCAATGATTACTTTATAATCAGTATAAATAATAATAAAATAAATATTGATTATACACCATTAATGAAACACTTTAATAGTAGTTATGAGACTTATCTTGTTGATATAACTATAAAAGAAGTTAAAACAATTGATGAATAATAACTAATACTAAGTATAAATGATTATTAAATAGTACACAGAATAAAGTGATAAATATAGATATTAAAAAGATATATTTTACATTACATCACTTTAAAGTAGTGTACTTTTTGTTTAGCAAATTTAGATCAACTATATTTAATAGAGTAGAATAAATTATAAATTTAAAGAATAAGATTACAAAACTAAGTGCATATAAATTGTGCACTTCATTTTTTGTAAGAAATTGTCAAAAAAGTGTTGACAAATATAAAAAACTGTAATACAATATAATTGCTTAGATAAATACAATAGTTGAAGAACTTATGTATACGCTTGTCAATAGACAACAATATAGTTATAATTTAATATGGTATTGGTTTTTTAAATCTTTATTGTTTAGATTATATTATAATACAATAAGTATCAATTATGTATTAGCATGAATTCTTCTTATAGAGTAGAAGTCTTATCTGCGCTAAGTATATACAATTGTTATTGAGAAAGAAAACTCAAAAGATAAGAAACTTAACTAAATACTGATAATATTTAGGAAAGGTTATAATTATCAATTATTAAAACTTTAATATTTTAAATAATTATTAATAGAAGTGATTCTAAGATTAATTAAATCTTTAATTATTTACTTAGAAGTTTTTAGTAATTAATTATAACGGTGAAGTTATTCAAAAACTCGGATCAATTCGTTTTATCAGAACGGTTGATTTTTGTTTCTCTAGAATATATATAAGTGGCAGTACCAATCGTATTGACACTTATTTTATTTTTAATTATAATTATTATAGGTGATAGTATGAAAAAGACCATAAAAGATTATGATTATCAAGGAAAAAAAGTTCTTATAAGATGTGATCTAAATGTTCCAATAAAAAATAATATAATTACTGATGATACCAGAATTTTAGAAAGCTTAAAATCAATAAAATATCTCCTAGATAAAAATGCTAAAGTAATAATTTTATCTCATCTAGGAAAAATAAAAGAAGCAGAAGACTTAGAAAAAAACAGCCTATATCCAGTATACTTAAGATTAAAAGAGTTACTTCCTACTAATGTATATTTTAGTAAAGAACCTCGTGGTGAAGAATTAGAACATCTAATTAATAACCTTAAAGAAAAAGAAGTTCTTCTAGTAGAAAATACTAGATACCTAGATTATCCAGATAAATTAGAAAGTAGTTGTGACCAAGAATTATCTAAATACTGGGCTTCACTTGGAGATATATTTATAAATGATGCTTATGGAACTATGCATAGAGCTCATGCTTCAAATGTAGGAATAGCAAAATATTTACCTAGTGCCATTGGCTTTCTAGTAGAAAAAGAAATAACTGCCATTGATAATTTTATGACCGATACTTCTAAGCCATTTGTTCTAATTATGGGTGGAAAAAAGATTAGTGATAAGACACTTGTTATAGACAACCTAATAACTAAATGCGATAAAATCTTACTAGGAGGAGGTATGTGCTTTACCTTTCTAAAAGCCATGGGCCTAAATATAGGTTCATCTATCGTTGATGATACTAATCTTGAATATTGTAAAAAACTACTAAAAAAATATCCTGATAAATTATCTTTACCTATAGATATCCTGACAAAAGAAAATGAAATTAAAAATATAGATAAGATGAATGATACAGATATTGGTTATGATATTGGACCTAATACCATCAAAGAATATCAAAATATCTTAAAAGAAGCTAAAAGAGTTCTAGTAAATGGACCAATGGGTGTATTTGAAGAAGAACCATTTAGTAAAGGAACTAAATCTCTATACCAAACATTATCTGATAATAACATAAAAACCCTAGTAGGGGGTGGTGATTCTGCTGCTTCAGTAAACCTATTAGGATTTACCGATAGTTTTTATCATATTTCTACTGGTGGCGGAGCTACCTTAGAATATCTAAGCGGAAGACCATTACCAGGACTTATTAGTATTACTGAAAAGGAAGATAAATAATGAAGTATATTATTTTAAATCATAAAATGAATCTTTTATATGGGGATTTACCTAACTATATTAAAAGAACTAATAATATTAAAAAGAATTTAATTATTGCACCATCGAATATCTACTTACTAGAGTTCCTAAAAAATAGCTGCCATCAAATATCAAGCCAAGATATTTGCTATATAGAAAATGGCAATCATACCGGTAAAGTTTCCTGGAGTCAGATAAAATCTCTAGGTATAAAATATTCTTTAATCGGTCATAGCGAAAAAAAAGATGATATCATTAAAATAAATGCTAAAGTTAAAGCATGTCTAGATAATGATATTACCCCAATTCTATGTTTTGGTAACCAAGAATCATCAGAACCAATTACCAAAATATTAGATCAAATAGAATACTACAATGATAAAATAATTTATGCCTATGAACCTGTATACAATATAGGAAAAAAAGGTATAAGTCTTATAGAAATAAGAAAAAATATTGATATCATTGATAAATATCTTCGTAGTAAAATGATAAAAAACCCCCATATCTTATATGGTGGCGGTATAAATAAAGAGAATATTAATGAAATATATCACCTAGATAAACTTAGTGGTATTCTCTTAGGAAGTATTTCTAGTGATATTTCTAACTTAGAAAACCTATTAACAAATATTGATGAGAAGTAAAAAAATACTTCTCATTTTCTTTAAATCGACATTATTAGACATCTAAGTAGTAATATAATTAAAACATAAAGAAAGAAGGAATGAATAAATGGAAAAAATAAGAGTTTTAATGATTGATGATAATACTCCTTTAGTAGAAATGGTAAAAGAATATTTTTCAGATCATCAAAAAATTGCAGTAACTATAAGTTGTTCTAATGGTGAAGAAGGATTAGATGCTATCTTAAATAGACCAGATGAATATGATGTAGTACTTCTTGATCTAGTAATGCCAGTTAAAGATGGAATGTATGTATTAGATGAATTAAATAAGCGAAAAATAGAGAAAAATATTATTGTAGAAACTTCCTATAATGAACCAAATACTATTAGAAAAGTATCTGAATACGGCGTAAATTATTATATTTTAAAACCATTTGATTTAACAGATTTAGAAAATCGTATTCTTCAAACATTTAATAGTAGTGCTGGTAAAACAATTAATTTATATCATAGTAATTTACAAATATCTATTACAAAAATGTTACATGAGTTAGGTATGCCATCTCATATTAAAGGATATCAATATATAAGAGAAGGTGTCTGTATGATTTATAATGATCCTAATTTAATTGGAGGTATTACTAAAGAATTATATCCTGAATTAGCTATTAAGTTTGATACTACAGTATCTCGTGTTGAAAGAGCTATTCGCCATGCTATTGAAGTTAGTTGGAATAGAGGTAATTGGGACTATATGGAAGAAATTTTTGGTCATAGTGTTGATATTGATAAAGCAAAACCAACTAATAGTGAATTTATTGTCACAGTTGCAGATAAATTACGTTTAGAATTATCTAAACAACCAGCATAATAATTATAAATATATAATAAAAACTCATTTCTTAAAGTGATGTGAATAATATACCAGAAACATCATTCAAAGAAGTGAGTTTTTATATACAAAAAAAGAATAGATATCTAAAATACCTATTCTTAATAATAAACTAAACTCTACTATAGTATTCAACAATTAAAGCTTCATTAATTTCTGCATTTAATTCGCTTCTTTGTGGATATCTAACATAAGTAGCTTGCTTTTTCTTTTCATCATAATTGATATAGTCAACTCTAGTCTTAGTGTTAGCTAATGCAATTTCAATACCTTTATGATCTAGAGAATTTTCACGAATTCCAATTACATCTCCAGGTTTAACTCTGTATGAAGGAATATCAACTTTCTTACCATTAACAGTAATATGTCCGTGGTTAACAAGTTGTCTTGAACCTCTTCTAGTATTAGCAAATCCAATTCTGTAAACGATATTATCTAATCTGCTTTCTAGTAAGATTAATAAGTTTTCACCATGAACACCTTTCATCTTAGCAGATTCATTAACTAATCTTTCGAATTGTTTTTCAGAAATACCATACATAAATCTAACTTTTTGTTTTTCGTTTAATTGAACTGCATAGTTAGAAGGTTTTCTTTTTCTATCCTTTCCATGTTGTCCTGGACCATAAGGTCTTTTTAAATCTTTTCCATTTTCAAGTATTGAAAATCCTACACGTCTAGCTTGTTTGTTGTTTGGGCCTGTATATCTTGCCATTATTTTTTCCTCCTCTTTCTTTTG
This sequence comes from uncultured Bacilli bacterium, assembly GCA_934101175.1. Taxonomy (GTDB): domain Bacteria; phylum Bacillota_I; class Bacilli_A; order RF39; family UBA660; genus RUG705. Next base: position 15,635 of record CAKOQC010000007.1, on the reverse strand, counting down.
GAGATACCTTTTTATCTATAGGGTGTTTTTATTGACTTTCCCTTATGCAGCCTATAAGTTACTAATACATAACACATCATAAATAAATTGGTATTGCTGCCAAATTCATTAATATTATATACTTAATGATATTCTCTGTCAAGCAAATCTTTTCTTTTAACCATATAAAATAATGTATAATTCAAATATTAGTAGTAAAAAATTAATTTTTTTGATATAATAAGGCATGTAAGTGGAATAATAGAGTTGTTATACGCAAATTATTCACACAGATATTATAATAAACAATCCAAAACGGGGGAATTATTGTGAAAAAAGAAGATTTAATAAAATTAAAAGAAAAAATAAGTAAATTGTCAGAAGAAGAACAAAAATTAAGAGACTTATATTTAAAGAAAGTTTCTAATGGAGATTTGTATGGTCCAATGCTAGGAAAAGCAAGTATTGATAAGCCATGGTTAAAAGAATATGCAGATAGTGATATTCTTAGTGAAATTCAAAATAGAAGTATGTATCAAGATTTACTAGAATACTCAAAAAATAATTTAGATAATATTGCTATTGAATATTTTGGTAATAAAATAACTTATCGAGAATTAATTAATAATATTGAGTTAACAGCAGCATCAATGGTAAAAAATGGTATAAAGGAAAAAGACAAAGTTAGTGTTAGTATGCCATATTTACCAGAAACAATATATACAATATATGCTCTAAATAAAATAGGAGCTGTTGTAAATATGATAGATCCAAGAATAAATTCTCAATTAATTACAGAATATGTTACTAAAGCAAATTCTGAATATATTATTATCATTGATAAGATAGAAAAGAAAATAGAAAAGATACTACCTGATGTTAATTTAAAAAAGATTGTGTCAGTATCACCAACTTTATCCCATGGTAATGCAATTATCAGATTTATTAATAATTTCAAAACAAGCAAATTTATCAAATGGAATAATTTTATTGACAAATCTGCTAAAAAAGTTGAAACAGTTAATTCAGATAGTAATGATTTAGCCGTAATAGAATACACCAGTGGAACATCAGGAAATCCTAAAGGTGTAATGTTAGCTAATCGTTCATTTGTAGGACTAGCTCATTTTCAACATGAATCACTAAAAAACAATGTTGGAGATAAATTCCTATTAATCATGCCGCCATTTATTGCTTATGGTTTAGTAATAGGAATGCATGATATGCTATGTCAAGGACAACATTTATTAATGATACCTAATTTTACACTAGATAAAGCTCCAAAAATGTTAGGTAAGTTAATTAATAAATATCATCCTGAATATATTATGGGTGTTCCTAACTTTTTAACAATATTAATGAATTATAAAAAAGATTTATCATTTTTAAAAGGAATGATTATAGGTGGTGATCATCTAGATGCCGAAATAGAAAGACAAGCAAGAAAATTTATTTCATCTCATAATAGCCATGCTGAAATATGCAAGGGATGGGGAATGACAGAGATAGCATCTTGTGGAAGCTTTACTAAGACTGGTGGAATTAATAATATTGGTAGTGTAGGAATTCCATTATCTAAAAATAACGTAAAAATACTAAAAAACAACAAAGATAGTAATGATAGATATGATATTGATGACCTAGAGTTAGATTATGATGAAGAAGGTACATTGTTTATTAGTTCACCAACAATGACATTAGGTTATTATAAAAATGAAGAAGCTACAAATAAAATTGTATACACAGATAATCAAGGAAATAAATGGATTAATACTGGAGATATATTCTCTATATCATCAGATGGAAGTCTATATTTTAAAGGAAGAGAAAAAAGAATAGTAGTAAGACCAGATGGACACAATATTCCAAGTAATCAAATAGAAAGTATATCTAATTCATTTACTGAAATAAAAAATTCTGTAGTAGTAGGAATACCAAGTAAAAGTTATGCTCATGGTAGCATGGCCGCAGTATGTATTTCATTAAAAAATGAATTATCACAAAATGAAAAAGAAGAACTGTTAAAAGAGATTGAAAAGAAAAGTAAAAAGAATTTACAGCCACGTGATAGAGCAAAATATTATGTTATTATAGAAGATATTCCATATACTTCAAATGGAAAGGTTGATTATATCAAGTTAACACAATACGTTGATAATGAGATAAATAAGTTATCTATTGATGAAAATGCTCAAGAAGCATATCACATAATAACTAATAATAAAAACGATACAAAAAAGAAAATAAGAAGAAAATAAGTTTTCATTAAAAAATACTTATTTTCTTTTTTCTATGTTCATGATATAATTATACTAATAAGGTAGGTGTTACAAAATGGCCAATAATTTTTTTACAATATTAAGCTTTTTTTATAGTTTAATGCTAGTTATTATTTATTTTCGAAGAAAAAATATTAGATCATTAGAAACAAAGACATATTCAAGAATTGTAATAGCTAATTTTTTAAATGTCATTTTTGCAATTTTATGTTATTTTACAATTTTATACAAAGACAATTTATCTATAATAAATGATTTTGTATCTAAAACATTATTATTATTCTTTATAACATGGGAATTACTTTTTACATTTTATATAATTGTCATTATAAATAAAGATGATACAAGAGTTGTTCAAACATTAAAAAAATTAAAAGTTCTAATAGGAATATTATATTTTGCCTTAATAGCAACTGTATATTATTTACCACTATATTATCACAATGAAAATAAAATAGTGTATTCTTATGGCCCATCAGCTAATTTAATATATGTATTAACAGGAATTTTAATATTTATATGGATAATTTTAATTATAAAAAACATAGATATATTAAAGAGTAAAAAAAGTATACCAGTTGTTTTATTCATATTTTTAACAATTATCGTAGTCATTATTCAAAAGCAAAAGCCCGGATTGTTACTTATAACTGCTACAGAAACATTTATTACAATTATTATGTACTTTACCATAGAAAACCCAGACATGAAACTCCTTAAAGAAATGCATGAAGCTAAAGAAATATCTGATAATGCCAACGAAGAAAAGACACTCTTCTTATATAATATGACCCAAGAAATTAGAGCTACTACTAAGAATATTGATAATGAAGCTGATATAATTATTGATAGTGATGATATTGATACAGATAAAGAATCTGCTAGAAATATCAAGGGAGAAACTTCTAAGTTTAGAATGATGACTAATGATATCTTAGATGTATCAGCAATAGATTCATCAAATATAAAAATATATAATAGTAGTTATAATTTAAAAATGTTACTTAGAACAATTATCAGTAGTTATACTGATATATGTCATAATAAGAACTTAGAATTTAGAACTAATATTGATCATAGCATTCCAGAATCTCTATATGGAGATAATATTAGTTTAAAGAAAGCTATTAATTTATTACTTACATATAGTGTTAAATCTACTAAAAAAGGATATGTTGAATTAGATATAAATACTATTATTAAAAATGATATCGTAAGATTAATAATTACTATTGAAGACTCCAGTATGGGTATTAAAAGTAGTGAACTAGAAAAGATTAAGATAGATAATAAAAATATCTCAGAATCTTATAAATTAATAACTTTAATGAATGGTACTATGGTATTAACATCTAATTATGGATCAGGAAATAAAATAAAGATAATCCTAGATCAGAAAATAGATAAAACTCCAAATAAAGAAGAGAAGAAATATCAAAGTATTCTAGAAGATAAGAAAATATTAATTATAGATAATAGTGAACCTAGTATCAAGATAATAGAAAAACTACTTAAAGGAAGTAATATAAATATTGATTATTCATTAAATGGAAGAGATGCTTATAATAAAATTAAGACTAGAAATAGATATGATTTAATCTTATTAGATGAAGAATTAAATACAATATCAGGATATGAAATGTTAAAGAACTTACAAGGAATAAGAAACTTTAATATACCAGTAATCTTACTAAGTAAAGATAATAAATATGAATATAATGAAGAATACTTAAAGATGGGCTTTAGTGATATATTGATAAAACCTCTAAATAAAGAAATACTTCTAGAAAAAATTAATAAAAATATCATAAATAGAATAGATATCTTAGAAAATAACAAGGAAATCTCCAAATAAGATTTCCTTTTCTAATAATTAAAAATCTTAAATATTTAAAAAAATATAAAAAATATTTCTTTATTATAAACAGATATCTGTCAAATTATATTGCTCCAAACATAGCTTATAAACCTTATAAATTCTAGCAAAAGTTCTATTTTGTAAATAGCAAATTATGGAAAATAATGTAAAAGAGAGTATTTTACTTAAAAAAATATTAAAAATATGCTACAATTTAATTAGAAAGGATTTGATAAAGATGAAATACAATATTCGTGGTGATAAATTAGTAGTCACTGAAGCAATTAACAACTATGTTGAATCTAAATTAGATAGACTTAACAAGTATTTTAAAGAAGATGATATACTTGCTAATGTTCTACTTAGAGTAAGGGGGAATGATCAAATAATTGAAGTAACCATTCCAACTGACAAGTTTATTCTAAGAAGTGAGGAAGAAGCTAATGATCTATATGCTGCTATTGACCTAGTAACTGATAAACTAGAAAGACAAATAAGAAAAAATAAGACTAGATTAAATAAGCAAAATGTTGATAACAAGTATAAAGATTTTAACTTTGATTACACTCTAACTCCAGAAGAAGAAGATCTTGAGGAAGAAATAATCGTTAAAAGAAAAAACATTGAAATGAAACCTATGGATGAAGAAGAAGCTATTCTAGAAATGAATCTTTTAGGACATGAATTCTTTGTTTATAAAGATATGCACACTGATAAAGTATGCGTATTATATAAAAGAAAAGATGGAAATTACGGTTTAATTGAAACTGCCTAATCTCCTAATATAATTGCTATTAAAGGATTGCTTCTAATAAAGAAACAATCCTTTTAAAATTCTCTATATATGCCATAATATACATATAAAATAAGAAATAATTAAAGAGATAATTACTTGCCATATTCTTCCTAAGAAGAAATAACTATATTTAATATCTGTTCCCGTAATTTGACTCATTACTTGCATATGTACAGATAACCCACCAAAAGAAAGAAAAGCACTAGCAATCATTATTTTATACCTTATTGCTAAATTAAGTTTACTAAGTGCTTCAATACCGATAGTTATTTCAAATAATCCCTTTACCATCATAGAGTTATATCCTCCTAAATTAAGAAAGTTATTTAAAATAGAAGCTAACATTAAGAAAACTACTACAATACCACAAATTAGCAATATCGTATCAATAGCCCTCTTAATAGCATTAATAAACACATTACCAAAATCTCTCTTCTGATAATAAACACAATTACCTTTATCAATATGCCTAAATCTATTTCTTAAAAAGAACCCTAAAATAAAATTACTAAGATAATGCACTACCAAGATAATTATACCTATCTTTTTGTTATTAAAGAAAAAAATACCCACAGTCATTAAAATAAATATTGGATTAGAAAAATGAGAAAACATCAAAATATGATTAGCTTCATCCACATCAATAGAATTCATATCATACATCATTCTAGTATTCCTCGCATTAGAAGGAAATCCTGATATCATACTAAGAATAAATATCGCTAACATATTATCCGTAATTTTCCAAATATCTTTACACATTTTCTTAATAAATTTAGGAATATACTCCGTAATATTATAATTTATTAAAATATCTGATATAATAAAAAAAGGAAATAGAGCAGGAATAAGCTTATTAACCCACATCTTAAGAGCATAAATGATTGATAAATAAATTAAATCCTTCTTGATTAATAACTCTATTAAGATAAATATACAAATAAATATAATAAATTTATCAAATAATTTCTTCTTCATACTAAATCATATGAATAAAATGATAAATAAATTATATAAAATAATAGGTGATATAATGAAAAAATTTCTAAAAGAAAACTTAAAGTTTATAATCTTTATAATTTTACTTATAATTACTGTTAATATAGAGCTGCCTTATTATATTGAAGCACCTGGAGGTACTATTAACTTAACTAAAAGAATAGATGAAAATTATAAAAAAGATAATGGTAGTTTAAATATGTTATATGTTACTGAATATAAAGGTAATGTTGTAACTGTACTTCTAAGTAAAATAATTAAAAGTTGGGATTTATTTGAAATAAAAAATCAACAAATATCGAATGAAGATGCTCATGATATTTATATTAGAAACAAAGTCATGTTAGATAATTCTATTCAAAATGCTACCTTTGTAGCTTATAATTATGCTGGTAAGAATATTACTATTAAAAAAACAGAAAATAAAGTAATAGCTACTACTAAAGATAATGGTATCAAAATAGGAGATAATATTCTCTCTATTGATAGTATCCCTGTAGAGAATATAAATACTATTAAAGAACGTCTAAATAATCTAAATAAAGGGGATAAAGTAACTTTAAAAATAGAAAGAAATGGTACTGAGAAAAATCTTGAAATAACTCTAGATGAAGATAAAGTAATAGGTGTTATGATTGTAACTAATTATGTCTATGACTTAGAAGAACCTCTTGACATAAACTTTAAAAGTGGTGAAGGAGGCTCATCTGGAGGACTAGTATTAAGCCTAGGTATCTATAGCAAAATAACTGGTAAAGACCTCCTAAAAGGACGTAATATTGCTGGTACTGGTACGATTGATATTGATGGTAACGTTGGAGAAATAGATGGCATCAAATACAAAATAGCCGGTGCTGTAAAAAATAAAATGGACCTAGTCTTAGTATCCCCATATAACTATGAAGAAGCATTACAAGTAGTAAAAGATAATAATTATAAAATTGATATTGTATGTGTAAAAACATTTAAAGAAGCTGTTGAGTATTTATCTAAATAGCTTCTTTTCATATTATCAAATCTTTTACATATAATGTACCATGAAAAAGAAAAATAATGAAAATAATTTAATTAAGTATCTAAGAAATTTCCTATATCGTACCATGACCGTTACTATAATCTTCTTAGTATTAGCTATCCTCTCAAAAAGCAGTAAAACTTATAAAGATATAATTACTTCTAATATTTATGAGAAAAATATTTCCTTTACTGAAATAAAAAAACTATATAATAAGTATCTAGGAGGTATTACTCCGTTAGACAAAGCTATTGATAAAGATTTAACAGTCTTTTCAGAAAAATTAGAATATACTAGTAGTTCTATCTATCATGATGGTGTTAAATTAGAAGTATCACCTAATTATTTAGTTCCTATTCAAGAAGAGGGTATGGTTATCTATATAGGAGAAAAAGAAAACTATGGCAATGTTGTTATTATTGAAGGAATAAATGGTATTAATATCTGGTATGGTAATATGGAAACAACCTCTTATAAACTATACGATTATGTTGAAAAATCTACTTATCTAGGTACAGTTAAAGATAATACTTTATATCTAGCATATCAAAAAGATGGTAAATTCTTAGATTATCAAGAGTATTTAAAATGAAAATAGAATTCCATTATACTTATCTATTAGTAGCCTTAAGTTTTATCTTAACAGGCTATTTTTCTAATCTATTAGTATTTACTAGTATCATTCTTATTCATGAACTAGGTCATTATTTAACTGCCAGATTATTACATCTTCCTAGTGAGAAAATAATTATCTATCCTTATGGTGGTATAACTAAATTAAATATTCCTATAAATACCAAAATAAATAAAGAATTACTAGTAGCCATCTCCGGCCTCATTTTCCAGTCCATATATTACCTAATAATTATTTATATGTACAAACAAAATCTAATAAGAGAGTATATCTATCAAGAATTTAATACCTATCATTATAGTATATTCTTCTTTAATATCCTACCAATATATCCATTAGATGGTTCTAAAATTATCAATCTAATATTATCTAAATTTCTACCATATAAACTATCTAATAAACTAAATATATATCTTTCCATAATATCACTAATCATCTTACTAATCATAAATTATTATAATTTTAACTATACTACCATCTTAATAATATCAGTAATTCTAAGTAATATATATAAATATCATCAAGAATTAGATTATCTATTTAATAAATTTCTCTTAGAAAGATATCTTCATCATTATACTTATAAATCTACTAAAAATATTAATAAAATTGATTATATGTATAAAGAAAAATATCATCTAATTAAAGATAAAAATCATTATTTAACTGAAAAACAAGTCTTAAATCATCGTTTTAACCATAAATATTCAAAAAATATTTGACTAAATCCTTATAATATGCTAAAATTATAACTGTTTGAAAGACCTCGAGTTGATTACTCAACCGCACAGAAATTGGTTAATAAAAAGATATATCATCTACCATAATGGCGAGTCTTAAACAAATGATATAAGGAGGTAAATATGAAAGCTATAATTGAAACTGGTGGAAAACAATATTATGTTGCTGAAGGAGACGTTATCTATGTTGAAAAATTAGATGCTGAAGCTGGAAAGAAAGTTGTTTTCGATAAAGTTCTAATGGCTAACGGTGTAACAGGAAACCCTTATGTAAAAGGAGCTACTGTTGAAGGCGAAGTAGTAAAACAAGGAAAAGGTAAAAAGATTACTATCTTTACATATGTTCCTAATAAAAAGTCTACTAGAAAGAAACAAGGACATCGTCAACCATATACAAAGATTGAAATTAAAAAAATTAAGTAGGTGCTTTTATTAATGATTAAGATAAAAGTAACTAAGGATATGATTTCTATAACAGGACATGCTAATTATGCTGATTATGGTAAAGATATCGTTTGTGCTGCTGTAAGTGCAACTATTATGACATCTATTGAAGGAATTTCTTTAATAGATAATGAAACCATAGATATTAATCAAGAAAAAGATAAATTAGATATAATTATCCACAAACATGTTGATACAACAGATAAATTAATAGAAAACATGTTAAATTGCTTAAAAGAATTAGCTAATCAATATCCTAAAAACATTAAAATTATTGATAAGGAGGAATAAAAGATGTTAAAATTCGTTGAATTTAATATACAATTATTTGCTCATAAAAAAGGACAATCTTCAACAAGTAATGGTAGAGATTCTGCTGGTAGAAGATTAGGAGCAAAAGCTGCTGATGGTGAATATATAACTGCTGGTTCTATAATTTATCGTCAAAGAGGAACTAAAATTCATCCTGGAACAAATGTAAGAATCGGTACAGATGATACTCTATATTCAACTATTTCAGGATACGTAAAATATGAACATTTAGGAAAAGATAAGAAAAAAGTAAGTGTTTATATAACAAAATAAAAATAAAAATCAAAAATATCATTTTTAGTATTGAAAAATTATTCTATTTATGGTATTATTGATTTTGTGATGGACCCTTAGCTCAGTTGGTTAGAGCATCCGGCTCATAACCGGGCGGTCATAGGTTCGAGTCCTATAGGGTCCACCATTAATATGCGAGTGTGGCGGAATTGGCAGACGCACTAGACTTAGGATCTAGCGGTTAATCCATGGGGGTTCAAGTCCCTTCACTCGCACCATTTGATTATTTCCCCTTATTTATAAGGGGTTTTATTTTTTTACGACTTATTTACGACTTAAATAAAACTTTTTTTCTCCTTTCTAATTTAATTTATTTAACGCTTCGACTGTCTTTTTCTTTTTTGCTGGAAACATATGTATATAAGTACTTTCTATAACTTGAACTGTATCACCAACACGTTCTGATACATCTCTTGCATCTAAACCTAAATCAATTAATAGACTAATATGAGAATGCCTAAAACCATGTGGAGTTATTGCTTTTGAATTTGATAAATTAATATATTTATTTAAATTTCTTCGAAATGTTGATGGGGTAAATATATCTTATAACACCAATACGATACTAAATTCTTCAAAGCCATCAATTTTTTTACATTTTTCTTGATATATTGCCATAAAATCACTTTCCTTTCTTTTTTTATATTGAAAAGGAATTAATTCTATGCTATAATTATATTGCATAAAAAAATCCTAATCGTGCTAGATTAATTTTTTTGTGTATTTTGACTAGACTGTTCCAGCAGTTCTAGTCTTTTTTAAATTTTTACCATCCTGTTACTTCTTTATAATCACAATGATCAACTTTTTGGTTTGTAAATAGTCCCATTGCTTTAAATTTCCAGGTTTCGTTACCTAATAAGTTATTTGTATTATCTATTGCTGTTCCTAAATTGTTTCCATCGCTGTCATAACAAACAAATTCGATTTGTACATATGAATATTCTTTGTCTTTATTGTTTTTTACAGTACCTTCAATATAATATGAAAATCCATATTCATCAGCATACTGATTTGTTACTTCATATGAAAATTTTTCTCCAGAAGTTGTATTATCTCCACCAGTAGCAATTGCTACAATAATTATCAGGCCTATAATAACACCAATAAGTATTCTTAATGCAGATGAACCTTGTCTTTTACGACAATGTGGACATATTTTTGCCTTTTTATCAATTTCTGATTGGCAATACTTACACTTTTTCATTTTTACACCTCACTTCCTACATCTATTTTAAAAATATCTATACTAGCATATTTTTAAGCAAATTAATTAACATTATCTAAATTTTCCTTTAATTGTTTTAGCATTGGAGAATATAATTCTATTATCATTTCTAGGCTTGTTATTGCATCTTTAATTTTCAAGTATTCTTCTTCTGTTTTAAAGTATTTCTTTTTATATAAAATCTCGAGTTCTTCTTTAGAAATACTTTTTTCTAAATCTCTTTTTGCACTTTCAATTGTTTCATTAATCTGAAAATATAATTCTAGTTTTACATTTTTTGGTATTTTATTTAAATCCATGAGTTATATTCCTTTCGTGTCCAATATTCACTAAGTTAATTTATAATATAATAGGGGTAGTTATATATGAAGTACAATGATTTAATAAAATTACTTAAATATCGTAAAATTAAATTATCATTGTATTTTCTAATACTAGAGGACTTCTATTAGTTCTCTTTCTTATTGATACCGTCTATCATATCTGCTATTTTTAATAGCTTGTTAAGGCTTTCTTCATCTATATTTTCATCATCATCCATTAAGCCTTTTTCTTTTAATATTTTTTTGTATTCTTCACTATGTTCTTTTTCTTTACTAGAACTTAATACATTATTTTCTAAGTCTTTGTATATAATGTCTAAATTAGTATTAAAAAACTCTGCAATTTTAACTATTTGTTCTAGTTTTGGGTTTCTTAAATCATTTTCCCAACAAGCTAATGTGGAACGAGGTACAGATAAGATATCAGCAAGTTCTTGTTGGCCCAAATTTCTTTTTTCTCTTAAGTATTTAATGTTTTTTCCTAAATATATTTTCAACTATCTCACCTCACAATATAATTATATAATATCAAAAATAAAATGCAATAAAAAAGTTGCAAATTGCAAAAAAAAGCAAACTACTCACTCTGGGGACGTTAGTAATAATACTAAAATCTTGCCAGCTTCTGAGCAATCTGCTTTTTCTAACGATAATATACCACAATCTAACAATAATGTCAATAACGATATATTACCTACTATTAATAATATGTAAAATAGTGAAAAAAATACTAACAAAATATTAAATCCAAATGAAATATCAAAATTAACTAAAGAAGATGCAAATGCTACACCTACATTACCTGTAAGGGCAAATATAAACAAAGTCAATGATGGTGATAGTCATTTCGCTAAAAATATTAAAGATAAAGTTAATATGTTAAATGTAGAACAAAAAGCTGAAATTCTTTCAAAAGAAGATATTAGATATTATGATAAAGTGACAAATAAAGAAAGTTTAGAAAAAGCCTTTCAAAAATTAAATGATGGCGGTAGTTCAGAAACATTAAGATGGGTAAAGCAAGATAGTAAAAATGCAAATGCTACAGATGTGGCAGAAGGATGGATTTTGTTAAAGCAATATTCCGATAGTGGAGATTATGATGGCATGGTAGAAATTGTAAAAAAACTTAGGGAAATAGGTACAACAGCAGGCCAAACAGTACAAGCATTTAATATTATGGAAAGAATGACACCAGAAGGTATGGTCAAATATGCTCAATTAGAATTATCTGAAGCTTATGATAGAATGGTTAATTTACAAATCAAAGAGATTAAAGAAGAAACTACTAAAAATAATTTGTCTAGTATTAAAACTGATCTGATCAATTTGATGGAACTTGCAGATAGACAAATTATTTCAATAGAGCAAAAAATGAGAGCATATTAATTATATGACTATTATGGTAATCATGGTGGAAATAGTTATCTCCACGATAAGTGGGAAAGATTAAGGAAAGAAGGTAAGATTTAATGAAAAAAGCATTAAATGATGTAAAATCATTTGTGACAGTATTAATGACAATAGCATTTGTAGTATTAACATTTTTACAAGTTGTGACAGGAGAACAATTTTATAGTTTATTCCAAATTATAATTGCTTTTTATTTTGGAACACAATACCAAAAAGGGATTGAAAAGAAAGGAAATGATAGTAATGAAATGTAGGATTTTAGAAAAAGGCAACTGTGAGATAACACAAGGATATAATGATAACCATCATGTAAATGTTCTTGTCGGCGGTGGTTATACATTAGATTATGTAGTGGCTCATAGCGATGGCAAGATAATATTTTGTCAAGATGGTTACAATAACATGAAAGGTAGCACAGGTAATGCCAGTTATGGAAATTGTGTTAAAATTGATCATGGTAATGGTTATGCTACCTTGTATGCTCATATGCGAAAAGGATTGCTAGTAAAAAACGGAGATTATGTTAAAAAAGGACAAAGACTAGGTTATATGTCTGATAGTGGCAATGCTTATGGCAGTCATCTACATTTTGAAGCATGGAGAAATGGTACAAGAATTGATTCAACTGAATTTTTAGATAAAGATTTATTTACTGAAACAATCGAAAAAAGTACTGATGAATTAGCTAATGAGGCTATTCAAGGCTTGCGGGGAAATGGTCAAGAAAGAAAAGATAGGCTTGGTGATAGATATTTAGAAGTACAAGCAAGAGTAAATGAAATCCTAGCACCAGTACCCCAAGCTACAAGTAGATATATTAGAATTAGTTAGAAAAACTATTAGAGGAGACTTTGGCAATGGTGAAGATAGAAGAAATGCACTAGGTTCTAACTATGCTGAGGTTCAAAATCAAGTCAACCTTAATTTCCAAAATGGAACTACAAACTGGGATAATATAAGATTATACTAAAAAGGTAGCGACAATAATGTCGCTACCTCTTTTTTTTGTGTTCAAAAAGCGAACAAAATTAATTGACACGGTTAACTAATTATTATATAATTAGTACCGAGATACATCTATCGTTGGGTATTTTACTCTTTCCAATTTAAAACTTTTGTGTAACAAGTGTGGAAGGAGGTGGTCCTATGAAAGAAGGAAAAGAAAATGGAATATTTAATAATACTGGTTATTGTTATATATTTCTTAGATCATTCCCATCACAGGGACTAATAATAACAAAAATACACACATCAACTAAGATGAGTGTACCATATAAAATAGACCGAGAAAACACCTAACAGACAGAAATAGATGTATCTCTTTTATATTATAGTCAAACGATATTTAAAATATACTAAATGCAATAGCAATATACGCTCCTACTATAATACTCTACAATTAGATTGTATCATGAATAAAAATAAATTGCAACAAAAACGTCTTACAAATGATACAAACGATTGAATTGTCTAATATTATACAGGTGAGTTAAAAAAAAGTCAATTGTATTTTATAATTTATAAATAGTTTCTCCTAAATACCTTAATAAACTCTTCTCTGGAGCCAATAAACTCTTCCCAGTATAATTGACCTTGTCTATGCCAATAATCGTTAAAGAATGGGTTATTTTGGTTTAGAGAGTGGCATTCTCTGCACAAAGGTAGTACAAATCCATATTTTATAGAATTAATTCTATTGCGACCTGCATACACTTCATGTAGGTCGTTTTTATTTCTACCACATAAATAGCATATATTAAGATTATTAGTAAATACACTATATCTATTTCTTTCTAATTTTGTCAATTTATTTGATTTATTGTGCATTTTAGCTTTTTTTGAAGTGCTTTTTCCCAATAATTGTGCATTTTTTCTCATTTGACTGTTATTTGATAGTCCACTTGCAACCGGACTTTTTTTGATAGAAATGGACTTTTTATGTTCTTTATTATCACATTTCCTACAAAGTGAAAATGTTATTTCTTTATTTGTTAGTTTACAATATGGCTTGTTTTTTCTTTTCTTTAAGTATATACAATAATTATTCATGATTTTACGTCTTATTTACGTCTTAAAATTTTAAAAAAGAATTAATCGTCATAAAAGAAATATCATATAAATAGTTATAATTAAAGCACTTATATAGCAATATAAATATAGATAAAATAAATTTTTAAAACCCTTCACTCGCACCAATTTGTTTAAAGCATTGTAAAATGTTTTATATAAGAGATTAAATTTTTAAAAATACTGTGGATAGAATTGAAAAAATTAAATCTCATTGAATTCAGAGTGTTTAACACTCTTTTTTCTTGGCTTAAATCAGTATGAACATAAGTATTTAATGTAATAGATACATTACTATGTCCTAAACACTACATTTATCAAAATATTATTATTTACTAATAAAGTAGCATGACTATGTCTAAACTGATGCAATGTTATGGGCCTTAAATTTGCCCTCTGACAAGCCATAAGTTTATAACGATTAACTGTAGCAGGTGCTAGAGGCACATCCATGGAAAATAAACACAAAGATAGAATTTTATATATTGAATTAATTGAGGAGTCAGCAGCATTTAGATTTTATTAGATACTATTGTCTCCTTTTTTAGTAAAAGGTGTTGAAATTTTATGAATAATGAAAAGAAATTTGCTAGTCTATACATCGTGTTAGTACAGAAAATCAAGTTTGTGAGTGATTTAGTTTACCAGAACAAGAAAACGATTAAGAGCCATGTGTGAGTTATAAAGGTTATGAAATATACAAAGTATATGAAGATGTTGATATATCGGCTAAAACAGATAATACAAGGCCCGCATTTGAAGAACTGTTACAAGATATAAAAGATAAGAAATGTAATACTATCGATATATAAAAAGATAAAGTACCTAAATTACAAAAAACATTAGATTATTTTAAAGAATTATGGAAGAAATTTATTAAGTTCTTACAAGATAATTATTTTTCTTCAAATAAATATGATGATTTAATTGATGAATTGTACGAGGAAGAAATAATTGATGATGATGATCTAGAAGTTATACAAAACGAATTTAGTAGTTATAATAGCAAAGATGATGATTTAGAACGATAATTTTATGGTAAAATTATATTATATGAAAAAATTAATAAATTGGTCAGACGTGGTTGACTAATTTAGAAAGGAGAAACTTATGAAAAATAACATAATTCAATCAGAGATGGATGTTAAAGGTAATAAAATTAATGTAGTTAGAGTTGATGGATATGAATATATATCATTAACAGATTTAGCAAAAACGCAAAATGATGAAGCACCAGCAGATGTTGTTAAAAAT
>CAKOQC010000006.1:0-84250 GCA_934101175.1 uncultured Bacilli bacterium | reverse complement strand
GCTTTTTATATAAATGGTATTATGGCTATAATAAAAGAGTGGATTGATAAAGATTGTAAAGAGTCGATTGATGATGTTGAAAATATTATTATTAAGTGTGTAAGAGAATATAAATGTTAAAGATAAATTACAATTTATAATTGAAATTATTTGCAAATTAATAATATTATTCCCATTAAAGGGTATGGGAGTACAAATTCAGTGCTGGCTAGACATATATTTTATTTCCATATTCAAGAAAAATAAAAAGAGGATTAAATTATTTTGATAATTTTTTCCTCTTTTTTAAATAGTGTTAATTAATTCATTTTTTGGCTCTAATATTAAAATATCTTTAATAACATTTTTTTAAGTATATGGACAACTGACAATGCCATCTATTATTAGGTTTTAAATTTTCAATTACTTTAAAATCAAGCATGAAAAAAGTCCTCCTTTCTGTGATAAAAGAACTTTTAAAGTTTTATAAAAAATAAAAACTCACGAACAATCAAGTCCGTAAGTTGACTTCAAATGGAGCAATAACAAAGGTTATTTGAAACTCTATAAGAAAAATTAATAAATAACTAATCACTATAAATATAATACCATGAATAGTGTAAAATGTGTATACTTTTTTAAAAACTATATAAAAAGCGTGATATAATTGTACTATGATATATAATTTAAAAAATATGAGGTTGAATATTTATGTTAAAAAAAGATATATTAGATTTAATGGAAAAATTTGAAGCAGAAACATGGAAATATAGTGATAATGATAACTTAGATAATGATATGCAATATTTTTATTCTATTGAAAAAGAAATAAAAAATGCTGATGAATCAAATCTAAAACCTATTTACGATAAATTAACATCAATAATGGGAATAATTAGATTTAAGTATGGTTTTGAAAGTATAATAATAAATAGTAATTCAGAACTTGAAGGTTTGAAAAAAATAATTGATGGCATTTCATTAAATAGTGGTAATACTATTAATCAATACAATTATATTTCAACTATATATAGCAATTATACAAGTAAAAATAAAAACATGAATTTTATAGAAAATAGATATGTATGTGCACAAGGAAAAGAAGGATTATATTTAGCGGTTGAATCTTTAAAGTCATTAATTACTAATGATGAATACAGACAACTATTAAATAGTGATCAAATTAATGAAATTTATACTGATTGTGTAAAATTAAACACTGGTGTTGTAAATATCAGAACTATTGAATCAAAGTATAAAGATTTAATAAAGCAAATTTGGGAAAAATCATTATCAAATAAAATAGATGATGATGGAAAATTTAGAGTTTTGTTTTCAAATATTTCTGGTGGTAATTTAAGAGATACAGCTAATTTATTAATTAATAGACCAAATCAATCATCTTGTAGTATGATTAGTTCTGATTTTATAGCAACCTATGGCTCTGAAACAAGAAAGATTGGATTTATATATCCAAATAATTCAGAGATTATGATGGCTAGTGCCTATGATTTAGGTTCTAATGTATTTGGAACTGGATCTGTCAATCAAGAAAAAGGAACAATTCTTGCTACTCCAGAAGTCATAGAAAAAATTGGTAAGTTGAGAGCAACACAACAAGGTCAAGATTTTTACTCATCAAATTGTTATAATGAAATTCTTGTTAATGCTAAGCCTTGTGGTATTGTAGTTCTTGGTTTGGGTGAAAAAGATTTAAACATTGATTATCAAGATGCAAAGATGCTTTCTTTAGAAATGAATTTACCAATATATTATATAGATACTATGCAATATAAAGATAAACTATCAGAGTCTGATAAAAATTATATTGCATTCCATACAATAATGTCATATTTTGGTATCTCAACTAGTGATTTATTGCAACAAAGTGATGATTATAGTAATATTTATAAACTTATTAATACTTATAAAGAACAAATAGCAGAAGTTTTCTTAACATTAAAAAATAATGGTAATTTGAGTAAAGAAAATATGTGTCAAATAATAAGTGGTATTGTAGATATTTCTAAAACAAATTGTAAAAGTAAATAATTTAATTTATTTACTACAATTGTAAAAAAAGTAATAGATTCGTGATATAATTTTATAGTAAGGTGGTATAGATATGAATGGTAAAGAACAATTAATTGAGATATTAACTCAAAGATATAAAAGATATGATGGTGTATTTAGAAGAAATGCTTTTGATAGTGAGCCAAAATATCAATATTATAGTTTTAATGAAATAAGTACGCTAGATGATGCAGATATAGATAGGATAATTCAAGCATATAAAAGCAAAACAAGTGAGCCTATGAGTATAAATAATAGATTATTACTTTTAGATTGTGTTTATGAAACTATTGCTGATAATAAAAGATATCAAGGGTTATTTGATAAGTTAATAGATATTTATAAAATAGAATTGGATGATAAACTTACTAAGCCAACAACAAGATATGATGATTTTAATTTTGTAGAAACTAGTGAATTACATCAAGCACCATATACGACATTGCCAGAATATTCATTAGTATTAGCCGATATGTGTACTAGATATATAAATGAATCACAAAAATCTTATACTGATAATTCAATATTGCCATCAAATAAAGTTGAATCAAGAATCTCTACTTATGAAGCAATTAAGTCTGATTTTGCAAAAGTTAATCAACAAATGCCAGAAGTTCAAGAACAAATTGTTTCACAAGCAAAAGTTATGATTAATAGTGCCAATGAAGAAAGAAATGCTAATATTGAAAAAGAAAGACAACAAAAAGAAATTGAATTAATTAATTTACAACAAGAAATAATTAAGATGGAAAATGAAAGATTAGAAATAGAAAAAAGAATTAAAACAATTTCTAGTGAAACTTTAGGATCATATTTTTCAAAACAAGTATCACAAAGATATCCAGAAGAATATCAAAAGTTTCAAGAGCATAGAGATCAAGTTAGAAACTATTCAAGTAATGCTACTACAATTTCAGATTTAAAAGCAAGATTTACCAAAGTTTCTGAAGATTTACAATTTTATAAAGGTGTTTTACCAGTTTACGAAAATTATTATCAAAGATTTGAAGAAATGAAAAAAGAATATCATCAACAAAGAACAACTTCTAGTCAAGAACAACAGCCAATTAGTAATTCTGAACCTTTTGTTAGAGAACCATCTACTCAAAATCAGCAACAAATTGTTTCTGAAAATAAAACATCTGGACTTAGTCAACCTAATTTTAATGGTTTGTCAGATGATGTTAAGAGAAAGATAATTGAACAAATGCAATTACGAGGTCAAGGTGATGTTATAATTTCTGGAATTGATAATATTTATCAAGAAGGAAATTATATAGTAGTTGATGCAAAACAAAGTAATGGTCGTTTTATAGGTGCAGAGTTTACAATAGATGATTTCAATAAGATAATTAATCAACCATTACAACCAGTTGTAGAACATTCTCAACAACAAGTGGGTCAAGAAGAATCTGAAAAAATATTACAGGAACAACAAAAGCAAATGAAAGATCAAGTTATTAATCAAATAATGGGTGCTATGAATAAATCTGGTGAACTTTCATTTGGTGATATAAGCATGGGTGAACGAATGAGTATTATACAAAATATTCAAAACAAATTAAACGCTAAATCTATGGATGAATTACAAATGTTATTGTCAACATATCAAGAACATAATATTCAGGAAGAATCAATGCATAGTGGAATGCACAGATAAGGAGATATTATGGAAAATACTAATGAAAATTCAAATTATAAGAATATAAGTCTTGAAGTTATAAATTATATTCTTGAGTCAACATTTATTACATCTGAAATTTTAAATATCAAAGAAATTAAAGAAATTAAATTTTTGCCTAGTAAAAATGGTTATACAATTGAAGTAAAAAGCAAAGATGAAAAAACTTATTATATGGGAATATCTGAGTTTGGATATGTTGAAGTTGTAAGAGAAAAAACAATAGATGGAAAGATTGTATATATGCTAGATGATGATTATAAAATTGATGAAATTCATGTAGATAATAAAAATATTCATACTAAGGAAGAAATGCCATGGATAGATTATTTAGAAATTGACGAAAACACTCTTGAACGACATATAATAAAAGAAAAAACTCCAAAAGATATATTCAATAAATATCTTAAAAGTGACAATTATATTATAATTAGTTCAACAAGCCATTTTTCACATAAAAAATTCAATGAATGCTTAGTAGATTTAAAAGAAAACAAAATTTATAATGTTTCTTATGATTCAAATGCAAAAGAAGAATTTGAATATTACAAGGATTTAACTGATGATCAAAAGCAAAAATTAATAAAATATATCAGTGATAATGATTTATTAAATTCTTCTATTAATATAGCTGTATTCGATGCAAGTGATACAATTGAAATAATGATGCGAGGAGAACATAATATAATAAGAAATGCAAGTAAAGAATTTACAAATAATGAAATGCATATATTTGATGATATAGTTGATATAGTTTTTAATGCTAATAATCCTATAAATAGAATTAAAAATTTCTTTAATTTAAATATGAGAAATGATGATGAAATTAATCGTTTTGCTAGACAGCATGGTTATGATGGCGCAAAATATCTTTTTGATTGGGAAAAATACAATGTATATGAACCTTTTATTAATAATGAACAACTAACATATACAGGACTACCACTTGTTATTTTAGTAGACAATAATGGCGAAATTAGAATGTCAAGTTCTGATGAGGCTATGGCTATTTTAGATGATAAATCGTTCATGGAAAGTTTTGAAAAAAATAAAAATATCGAAGAATTGAGATTAAAAAGAGAATATCTTATAAAAATTAAAGATGAATTTAAAGATGAACGAAATGAATATAAAGATAATAACATACCTAATCACTTGTATTTAAAATATTTGGAAAAAATAGAATCAATATTAAATAGTTGTAATTCTGATGATGATGTTAGATTTATTGCTAGAAATACCTTAAATAATAGTTGGATAAGTAATGATGATGCCATTGATTATTTATTTGATAATATCATAGGTAATATTCCCATTCTACCAACTGATGTTCCACAAGAACAGAATTTAAGTAATTTATCAATTCAATTGCAACAATATTATAACGATGGTTATGTATGCAGTAAAGAAAAAGATATGTTGTTAAATATTATTAATGAAATTAAAAAATATATTAATGCATCTAATAATGAAAGTTTTATAAGAAAATACAAAATTGATGAAAATGGACATGAACATGAGGAATTTAAGAATATTTCTATTCCAAAACCAGAGAATTTATCACCTAATCAAGTTAATGATTTAATTAAAAATATTGATAGTAAAATTGCTGAATTAGAGATAGAAAAAAATAAGATAGACAAAGAAATAGAAAGTAATTTTGAAGAAGTTTCCAAATATTCTATCTTAAATAAAACTCTTGAAGAATTATTATCAGCTAAAAAGAAATTTATAAATGATTGGGATGTGTTATTATTTAATACGACAAGTGATCATTGGATTATGAATAGTTCAACATATAGAGTCCATCTAGTTAGTATTATTGATGCTATTCTAAGAAGAACTGATGATAGTATATCTAAACAGCAATTAGAACTACTAAATACTATTACTGAAAATAAGTATTTAGGAAATAAAGATAGAGATTCTGTTATTAGAATTGTTAAACAATTAAAAGAACTAGAAAATAAATAAGAAATTATATAGAACTGGCAAATTATTAGTTCTTTTTTAATGAGTATTACAAAAGCTGTCAAAAAAAATATTATACACTTGTGATAAACAAATTATCACATTGAACCATTTTACTTTACCAAGCATCATGTTTCTTACTTTTATAGGTAATGCAGTAAAGCAGTAATTAGTCGCTGGTACAGGACTAATTTTTTTTGACTAAAATTTGAAAGGAGGAATTTTTATTAACTAAAATTGGAAAAATATTAAAACAAGAAAGATTAAAAAATAATTTAACTTTACAGGCTGGTGTTAGTATAGATATACAGACACAAAAATTTGAAAGCAGTGGTATAATAATTATCACTGCGGCCAGCGTAAGTGTCTATGAAAAAAGAATATGCAAAACATGATGAAGAATTCAAAAAAATGATTGTTAATCTTTGTGAAACAAACAAGGATAAAACAATGAGTGATATTGCTAGAGAATATGGCCTTACTAGAACAAGTATCACACAATGGAGAAAAAAATATGGAACTATAACTACATCTACTGGTGAAACTACTAGTAATGATGAAATATTAAAATTAAAAAAAAGAATTACAACAGGTTCAATTGGAAAATGAAATCTTAAAAAAAGCAGTAGCCATATTCTCAAAAGAACAGAATATAAAATAAAATTTATTAATGATAACAAACATAAATATGATATTAGATTGATGTGTAAATGTTTAGACATTCATCATTCGGTATATTACTATCATTGCAATCATCAAATGCTAAATAATTAATATCTTTAATTTTAACTATATGTGGTTTAACCATAGCAATATTTGTATTTTTAATACTTTTGATATTTCCATTTATAATGGTGTATTTTACATTAACAAACCTACAAACCATTTCTACCTTTCTTTTTAATTTATCACTTATTTTTAATTCTTTTGTTTCTATATTTAACATAAAAAGGTCTCCTTTACATAACAAAAAAACTAACTATTTCTAGTTAGCATTTATTACTCTCAGAAGTTAATTTCCGAGTTTCCTATCAATCTGGAGCGATAACTTTACTTATGTTCGAAAATTTATACTCCCAAGATGGATTAAATCAACTAGGTGTATTATAGCACATTATTTTACTATTATAAAGTCTTTTAAATTAATTTTTGCCGGTTTCATATTTTCTTCATTATTTGTATATTTAAATCCTGATAAATTAGTTACATACTCTTTTGAATCATAATCAAATGAGAAAGCCATAAAATCTATCCAATGGTCAGAGGTATAATACATAAATATGTCATAAGTATGATTTGGTAAACATGGTATTTTACAGGCTAAAATGTTATCTGAAGTAGCAAGTAATTGGCATCCTTCAACATTATTTAAATTCGTTATTACATAGTGTTTACAATTTAAAATTATATTAGAAAAACGTGATAACTTCTTGATATCTTCTTTGGTCAATAATTCTTTCAAAATAGATATATTATTAAATCTTTTGTTTGGATCAAATTTTTTTATTATTTCTTCATAACTATCCTCAATGTTTTCATCCTCATAATACTTGAAGAAAAAAGGAATATTTAATAAAGTATCTAACAATTGTTTTTCTACTCCTTCACACATAAGTGTATTTAAAAAACAATCATATAATTTATAAATATAATCGATTATTTTTCTATCTGATTCACTCATAGCAAAATAAATGTCATTATTCTTATATATATTCATAAAGGTTTCATAATTTATAATTTCATTTCTAGATTTATTTATTGTAACGTTTATTTTATTGTTTCTGTCAAATTCTTTTTTTGATATAGATAAAGATATATTTTTTGAAGATATATGAGTAACTATTCCAACTAATAGTGCATCTCCAATAATATTAAATAATAAAAAATCAAAATTGTTAAATCCGCTAGCAAAAAATAGTAAACCATTATAAGATAATATTCCAAAAATTATAATAACTACAAACAATAAAATTAATAATAAACTTTTATAATTTATATTTTTCATTTTTTTCATTACAAATATCACCTCATTTAATATGTTTTCTATTATATCACTTTGTTTATTTTTTAAAAACAAATACAAGGTAAAATCTAGAATAATTAACAATTATATAGTATAATTTTATTAGTTGATTTATTGTCTGGGGGTGTTGTATGAAAACAATTAATAGAGAGTTAAAAGATTATATTGAACAACAAATATTACCAATATATGAAAATAATGATTCTGGTCATAGCATTGAACACATTCAGTATGTCGTTAAAAGAAGTTTGAGATTTGCTAGTCAATTTCCAAATATAAATCTTGATATGGTATATGTCATTGCTTCTTTTCATGATATAGCACATCATATAGATAAAGATAATCACGAAGTATTGTCTGCTAAATTATTTTATGAAAATGAAAAAATGAAAAAAATTTTTAATGATGATGAAAGAAGAATAATAAAAGAAGCCATAGAAGATCATCGAGCATCATTAGAATATGAACCTAGAAGTGATTATGGTAAGATAATTTCATCAGCCGATAGAACAACTAGCATTGATTCTGTATTACAAAGAACTCATTATTATACTACTAAACATTACCCAGATTTAGATTTATTCCAAATGGTTGAGCGTTCTTATAATCATATGCTTAAAAAGTATGGTGGTAATGGTTATGCTAAAAATTACTGTTATGATGAAGAGTATGAACAATTTAAACGAGATGTTGAAACAATTTCAAAGAATAAATGGGAGTTTGCTAAAAAGTATTTGGAGGTAAACAAAATTATGAATTTAAAAGAGAAAGCAAAAATATTTGCAATAAATGCTCATATGGGGCAAATCAGAAAAAGTGAACCTGATAAACCTATGATAATACATCCTATTAGTGTAGGTATGCTATTAGAAGAATATGGCTATGATGAACCAGTAATAGCTGCAGGTTATTTGCACGATGTCGTAGAAGATACTAAATATACTATTGAAGATATAAAAAGAGAATTTGGCGATGAAGTTGCAAATTTAGTTATGGGTGCATCAGAACCAGATAAATCATTGTCTTGGGAAGAAAGAAAAGCACACACTATTGAAGAAACTAAAAAATTACCTTTAAGAAATAAGTTAGTTATTTGCGCGGATAAGATAAATAATTTAGAAGACTTAATGCTTAAATTCCAGAAAAGTGGAAATAGAGATTTTTCAGCGTTTAAGAGAGGCGAAGAACAACAAAAATGGTATTATACAAGTGTATATGAAAGTTTAATTTATGGTGAAGATGAAAAATTACCTATATTTAAAAGACTAAAGAATGTATTAGATATTGTATTCGCTGAAAAAGAAGATCTATATTTAAGAGATACTATTTTTGATGATAATAGAGAATATTATGAAAAACTAAAAAAGCTACATGCACAAAAGGTAGAATTACAAAAATTAAAAGCATTATGCGCATTATCAAAACCATTTGTTATTGAATTTAGTGGTACGCCTAGAACTGGTAAAACTACTACAATAAATAATTTATATGATTTCTTTAAAAAAGGTGGATTTAATACTGCTATAATTGAAGAATTTACTACATCTGGATATTATAAAGAAGTATTTAAACAAAAATATAAAGATGTAAGTTCCACTGAATCAAATATGGCAATAATAGAAGAAGTTACAAGGCAATTAGAAGAGGCACTTAATTCTGATAAAGAAATAATTCTAATTGATAGATCTGTAAATGATAGGCAGATTTGGAATTATAGAAGATATATTCGTGGTGATATGTCAGAAGAACTATATCTTGAATCAAGAGGAAAATATAGTGCAATATCACGAAAGTTAATAGATTTTTTAGTTATTACATATGCCGAACCATTAATTTCATTAAAAAGGGATTATAACTCAAGCTTGGCACTAGAAAAAGGAAACTTTTTAAATATTGATAATTTAAATGAATATAATAGAAGTTTAAGAGATTTACAAGAATTATTTGAAACGAGTGTAGAAGATTCAATTTTGCTAGATACAAGTTCTATGAGTATGGATGAGGTCTCTGTAGAAATTGCATCACAAATAATGCCTGCTATGAGAAAAAGATATATTAAAAGTTTTAAACAAAAATATAATTTAAGATAATGTATACTAAAAAGGAAGAACAAACTCTTCCTTTTAAAATGACTTTATCTAGTATTATTGATAGAATTTTTTTCTCTTTTTGTATATCTTTATCAAAATTATTAAGATCATTTTGTATCAATTCTAATCTTTCTTTTTAATTCTTCACTTATTACAAATTTTTTAGTTTCTATTGTCATAACTCATCACTTTCCTTTCTTAAATAACAAAAAAACTAACTATTTCTAGTTAGCATTTATTACTTAAACTCGAAAAGTTCGAGTTTCCTATCAATCTGGAGCGAATAAACAACAGGTTACGAACTGAGTTCTCTTTCTAAAAATATCATATATGAATTGTTATTAAATTTCAATGGGAGTATGGAAAAAAATGCCTAAATATAGTATAATTAAAATAGATTTGTATCATTGAAATAATGATTTTTTTGTTGAAGCTTCTAAGAAGATGAAAAAATTGAACTATCTAAATTTAATGCGGATAGTGTGACTATGATGGGATTAGATGGAACCAATATTACTGGAATAAATGTAACTTTAATCAATAATTCAAAATATACTTTAATTAAGATTTCTTCTTTCCCAAAAATCAAAATTAAAAAATTTCTTATTTTAAAATAGAAGATGAAGATTATATTTCTATTACGGATATGCTTAAATCTAAAGATGATAATTTCTTCGTATCTGATTGGTTGAGAAATAGAAATACTATCGAATTTTTAGTTATTTGGGAAGAAATTATGATGTTGAATTACCTGAAGATGCTGAGGTAGTTGATTGCCATAGTAATTCAGCACCACATGGTGTATTTAGAAGTAATAAAATTATTATCTCTAATCCAAGAATAGTAACAGATGATATTGCAATGGAATTGTATTTAAAATCTGACTTACCAGAAAAATCCTATTATAAAGCTATGGCTGGGTGTGCAGTAAGAGGATATATGAATACAGAATTAAGGATTTTTGAAGATAAAGTTAATAAAGAAAATGTTAGATTAGTTACTTTAGAATTTGAAGACTTTTGTAAACAAGGTACTGAAAAGCAATTTGATGAAAATAAGCATTTAAATGAACAAACTAGATTTATATATAACAAATTTAAAAAATTATTATAGGAGATTTTAGAGTATGGATAAAACAAAAAAGGAATTAGTAAAAGATATTGTATATAAGTTTGCTGAGTTATCTAAAATAACGGATACAAAAATGTGTGATAATTTAGTTGAAAAGCTATTGAATCTTGATACTGATGATTCTATTGATACTATATTAGTTTCTTTAAACAGTTTATTAAATAGAAAAATCTTATCTGTTGATGATATTCTTTCAAATGTTAACTTAATATTATCTCTGAATCCCGATAAATATCATTCAGCAGATAATTTGATTGCAAGGCTAAACTGGATTAAAAGTATGAATTTAGAGTATCCTAAAATGCCATTAGCAGAAAATCATAGATTAGTACTTGAAACCTTCGATAGATTTAATGAGTTAATCAAGACAAATTTTGATTGTTTTTATACTGGCGGTTTAATGGGATATTTAGCAACTGAACATCCTTTAGAAAGATATCACGGAGATTTAGATTTATTTATAAATGAAGATCAATTATTTGCTTTATATGAATTAGTGCAAAATAGCGATGACTTTGAATTTGTAAGTAATATGAATCATAAAGAAGTTAATGGTCATGAATATAAAGTTACATATAAAGATACGCCTATGAGCATTGGATTATTTTTATTTAGCAGATTACCTAATCACGAAATTGTATTAAAGGAATATTATTATCCAAATCAGGATTCAAATCAAGATTTGTATGTTGATGAACATCATCTTTCTGGTAAATATGCATCTATGATGTTTTCAAATCAAATAAGAGAACATAATGGGATTTTTTATAAAATGCAAACATTAGAAAGCATATATAATTCTAAGAAAAATTCTAGACCTAAAGATAGATATGATGCAACTATAATACAAGATTTTGTTGACAAACAAATTGATTATAAATTGGATACTAAAAAACAAGATAACTATGACATTAATCATCAAATAGCTGTAAATTCTGTAGTACAGCAAATGGAAGAAACTATTAAAAATTCTATAAATAAGCGGAGATAAAAAAGTCTCTCGGCAATTTATATATTGAATTATAATAGAAAATTATTTTTAAATTTGGGATTTTAAGTGTTCCAACATATAAGAATTTGTGTGGGAGTACAAATTCAGTGCTGGCTAGACATAGATTTTATTCCCATATTCAAAAAAACAAAAAGAGGATTAAATTATTCTGATAATTTTTTCCTCTTTTTGGTCGTCAGTAGATACTCTTACATAAATACCACATCTCATAGTTTTACTTCTTGAAAGAAAGAGAACTTTTAAAGTTTTATATAAAATAAAAACTTACGAACAATTAAGTCCGTAAGTTGATTTCAAATGGAGCCATAACTTTACTTATATTCGAAAAATTATACTCCCAAAGTTGTTTGATTAAATCAACTAAATAAATTATATCAAATATTAAGATTATTACAATACTTTTAGGACATTTTCTTACGACATTTGTTACGGCTTCTTACGGCATATTTTTATTAGTAAGAATATTAGCAATTTTATTAGGAAAGTTCTTATAACTTATTGGAGAATAAAAGAAGGTATGATAAAATATCTTTTAGTGGTGATACAATGAAGAAACAATATTTAATTTATGCAGATGAATCACATAGAAAAGGTAAATATTTTAGCAACTTTTATGGTGGCGCTTTAGTTAATTACACTGAACTTGAAAAAATAAGTAATAAACTTAATGCTAAAAAAGAAGAACTAGGTTTATTCCAAGAAGTTAAATGGACAAAAGTAACTGAACAGTATTTAGATAAGTATTTAGAATTGATTGATTACTTCTTTGAATTTGTTAAATCCAATAAAATCAAAATAAGAATAATGTTTAGACAAAATGCTTTAGTTCCACAAAATTTAACTAGAGAGCATGAAGAAAAAGAATATTTTCTTTTATATTATCAATTTATTAAACATGCATTTGGAATAGATTTTTGTAATCCAAAAGAAAAAGACCAAGTAGTGTTAAAATTATACTTTGATAAATTACCTGATACAAAAAAGAAAAATAAAGAATTTAAGGGATATATTTATGCACTTAATGATTTCTTTTGTATTAACAATGTTCATATTTACAACGAAGATATAGCAGAAGTAGATTCTAAAAACCATGTTATATTACAATGTATGGATATTATATTAGGTACTATGAACTTTAAACTAAATAATATGGATAAAGAAAAAATGCCAGGCAGTAATAGACGAGGCAAGAGAACTATTGCAAAAGAAAAATTATATAAAAATATATTAAGAAATATTAAAACTATCTATCCTAATTTTAATATTGGAGTTTCTACAAGTTATCGTAATGATATAACTAATAATTGGAAAGATCCGTATAGACATTGGTGCTTTAAATCTAAAAATAGTATATTTGATTCATCATTAACTAAAAATTCAAAATAAAAAACTCCATTCTTCCTACATAAACCTTTCACGTACTAAACGTAAAGCTTCGGATTGAACAGAGTTCTTATATGACAATAGTACCATTTTTAATGATAATTGTCAATACTAGTATACTCGTACTAGTATTTTTTATGCAAGTTTTTATGAATTTAATATCCAATCTATAATTAATTTTTTGATTTCATAATATTCTTGTTCTTCAAATTGCATATTTGCTATGCAAAATCTTTTTGATGCAATATGTGAGCAAAACATACATTCATATAAATCAAAACAATCTTGAATAAATAATGAATTACTTACTTTATTAGAACAAATAACATTATAACTATTGCTACAATCTTTAGAGTCATCACATCTTATGCAGAAATTACAAGTTCCAGATCTTTGAGACGCAAGTAAGAATTCACTATTACCACAAGAATCACAGTAAATCATATTTTTTGAATCACTACAATCGGTACTTCTATAAACATTTTCGCATCTATAAATAGTATCACTTTTTGCTACATTAATAGAATCATAAACTCTTTCGGTTGTAGTTAAGTTAATAGTGTTCCATATATCAATTAACTCTTGTAAATTACTTATTTCTTTTTTAGGAAGCATCCAACCTGTTTCTTCATCTCTTTTTTCCATATTTTTATTTGTGATAAATCTACCACTGTTAATTGAATCTGCCCAAGTTATTTCATTTGTAGTTGAATCATTAACTTGTTTGGGCAACTTAACATCAAATGCAAACTTTTCTAAAAGTGTATCTAAAGAATAATTATTTTCTTTATCGAATACACTTTTAAATATCTTATTAACAATTTCTAGTGCTTTAGTATCATTCATTCTTTCACAACCTTTCTACTTGAAGAATTAGATATTAAGATATCTTTTAAACTAACATTACTATTCAAACTAAAATTAGTTTTAGATTTATTTGAGTTATCTTCGTTTATATTATTGTTATTACTTGTAATTGCTCTTTTAATTCTAGGAATGCTTGTATAATCTAGTGTAACACCTTTAAATGCTGGTAATAATACCCCATTGGAATCTATTCTTACAATACATTCTCTGTTATTAAGCTCAGTTAATAATTTGATTTTTCTATCTCTAGAATCATCTAGAGGTATTTTCATATTAAAATTATCTACTAACACATTAGCATCTAACTTTGAAACTCTAAATATAAAGTAATTAATAACGTTTGCAAATATAGAGCTTTTTAATTCATCTGATATTTGATTAAAATATTGTCCTGCTAATATTAACGATAAATTATATTTTCTTGCTTCTGATAAATATCTAGATAAAATTGGATTTTCAACTACTGCAACCTCATCAATAATAAAAATAATATGTTCGTCAATCTCTCTCTTTTGAATTATAGTAAGTAACTGTTGCATTATTAATCCTGATATTGTTTTAGTCACTTTATCTCCAAGTTTTGTTCTATCTAGTGAAAATAAAGTTAGGAAATTATCATGAATAGTATTTTTTAAATTCTCACTATTTTGTTCTCTATTAAATACAGGTATCATTTCCATTACATCTATAAAACCTATAATTGGAGATATTGCTTCACCATAAGATTTAGTTTTTAAATCATTAAAATCTGATAGAAAGAAATCTATTACACTAACTGGTAAATTATATTTTAATTTCTTTATTAAATTATTTCTATATTCTAAATCTAAAATAAGTCTTCTTAAATTTCTAAAATTAAATGATTCATCAGTTAATAATAAATGTATTGAATGTCTTAAGACTCTTTCTAATTTTGAATTATATTGATCAGCAATTAATGATTTTAATAAATCTAATAATAGTTCTGTAGATGCTACAATATCATCATTGTTATTAATAAATAAGTCAATACTATCTAAATTACTTTTAAAGTCAATTACTTTTCCAATACCACCAATGTCCTCTTCAAGTGAAGTATGTGGATCTATTACTACAACTTTATATTTTCTTTTTAAATTTTCATTTTTATTAATATTATTGATTAAAAGGCTTATAAACTTAGATTTACCACATCCAGAAGAACCTATTATGACAGAGTGCTTATCAAAACTAAAATTATTTTGATTTAAATAGAAATTACCCTGTAAGTATGGAAATGTATCAACAGATAATAGTGCATTATTAGAATCAGTATTTAATAAATGTAATATTTTATTAATTTCCAAATATTTAGGAGAACTCTTATAGAAATATCTTTTATTTCCTCCAAAATCTACTGATAAAATACTTGTTGGAATAGCAAATATAACATTATATTTTTTAATTACACCATTTTTATTAAGATAAAACTTTATTTTTGATTTAATCTTATCTTCATATAATTTTAAAAAACTTATTTCAAGATATTTTAGTGTTCCCTTGTTTCTTATCTCACTATAATTTATTAAATCTATAATACTACTACCAACTTTAGGCAAGGAAAGTAATGTATAATTATGTTTTGGAACTTTAATTTCTTTTACAGGTTTTAATAAAAATGAATTTAAATTATTTATTGTTGCTGGTAAACTACATCTAGTTTTAACAAAGTATCTAATTTGATTTTTATCATTAGTGATAATAATTTTCCATTTTTTTAAAAAACCATTATAATTTGATATTGTATTAATTAACTCTAACCATTCTTCCTTCGAAACAAATTTTTTAGTTAGATATATTTCTGACGTTAACCCCATAATCCGTCACCTCGTAAAAGAGTATAACAAAAATACAAAATAAAAAACTGACTTTTTAATAATCAGTTTTGTCAGTTTAATAAATTGCTACTAAGAAGTCAGTTACGCCATCATGATAGTATTCTAACTCAGGTAATTTTTTTAAATTATATTTAACTGATGGTAAGAATTCTCCATAGAATTTATGAGATGTTTCTTGTATATCTTTAGCATTTTGTGAATTGATTCTAAATCTAAGCCATTTACTTTTTGGTATTTTAATATGTTCAAATTCTTCAATTTTCTTATCATATAAGCAATAATACTTTTGACTTTCTTCACGCTCTATATCATAAGTAATCATTCCATATTTAACTTCACCGTACTTGTTATAATATTTATCTTCAGTTTGTCTAAAAAATACAGGAGCATCTTTACCTATTTCATCGTTATTAGTAGTAATACTAATACCATATAAATTCAATTCGTCTAGATTAATTATTTCATAATCTAACTCAGTAGTAATATTAATATCTTCGTTAAATACTATTCTAGGGAAGTTTTTTAACTTCGTTTCTTTATTTACTAAACTTGGTTTAATTCCATGAAATTTTTCAAATGCTCTTGAAAATGATGTAGCATTATCATATTGATATTTAAAAGCAACATCTATTACTTTTAAATTACCTTCATATAAATCATATCCTGCACTAGATAATCTTCTTTTTCTAATATATTCAGCAAGAGGGATACCTGCTATCATAGTAAATAATCTTTGCATTGTATAGACATTAACACCTAGCATTTTTGATAGAACTTCATAACTTATTTCTTCTTCTAAATTCTTATCAATATACTCAGTTATTTCATTTAAACTTTTATAAATATTCAAGATACATCACCCATATAATATTTTACCATAAAATTGGTTAATATTATAATTCAATAATTAAAATATTGCTTATATTAATTATCAATTATAGATTTTTTTGTCGAATTATTGTATAATTATTTTTGATAAATACACTTTTAGAAAATAGAAGGGAGGATAATTATATGAATAATGACTCAGCATTAATAAGTACATCAATATTAACTGCAATTTGGGATGAAACACATAAAGATAATATTGAACTTATTACACCATTTATCAAATACATTATTTATAAGAATTATAAAATAAATGACCAAACTGATAGAGAACAAATAATTGAAGAATTAAAAAATGAGTTTTCTTTTAATAATTTTCCTCACGCTATTTTAGAAGTTATTTTAAAAAGAATGACTAGAAAACATATTTTGATGCGTGATAATAATGAATTTATTTTAAAAAAAGACTTAAAAGATGATTATAATCTATTTTCAAATAGATTGGGACAAGCAAAGCAAAAGATGTCAACCGTTATTGATTTTATATATGAACACTTAATAGATGAAATACAAGGAATAACAAAAGAAGAAACAAAAATTGCTTTATCTAACTTTATAGATAGTTATGGATATAATACATATAATAATATTTTATCAATAAAAACAATAAATCCTAAATCGGATTATATAAATTACTGCATTGGAGAATATATTTATAATATATCTAAAGATAACATTGAATTATTTAATGAAATATTGAAAATATTTGAAGGGTATATGATTGCTAATGTAATATATATGCAAATAGAAAACGATAATACTTCAACATTAAAAAATTTAAATTGTTATTTAGACGCACCATTTATATTGAGGGTTTTGGGATACAAAACTAAAGAAGAAAATGTTTCAGCCCAAGAATTGTTTAATTTATTAAAAAAATATAGAGCAAATATATGTTGCTTTGAACAC
Source organism: uncultured Bacilli bacterium (assembly GCA_934101175.1). GTDB lineage: Bacteria > Bacillota_I > Bacilli_A > RF39 > UBA660 > RUG705. The sequence continues at coordinate 66,387 of CAKOQC010000006.1, read as the reverse complement.
AATTACCTAGAAGTAATAAATATTATGACTTTCTATAAAAAACATATCGGAACTTTTCAAGAATCTACATTAGAATATTTTGATTTAAAAGAATATACTGAAACACAAGTAGATATGGCTATCTCAAACTTGGAAAACAGATTTAAAGAATTAGGAATAAAAATAGTTAGTACACCTGATTATACAGAAGATAAATATAAAGATGTAATTGATGTTGCTGGCCTTGAAGAAAAGTTAAAAGAATACTATAACAATAAAGATATTAGTTATAATAAAGGTAAAGCAATAACTAATGATGTTAATTCTGTATGTGCAATTAATATGTTAAGAAAAGGAAGAAAGTTTTCAAAATTAGAAAATTGTACACATATTTTTGTAACAACTTTCTATTATTTAAAATATGCTTCAAAACAAGTTATGAAAGAAATTGATGATTTAGAAATAGGGTTGGTAATTGATGATTTAGATTTAACAACTTTCCTTTGGTTTAAGGATTTTTCTAAAAATAATGAATTACCAAAATTAAGATTGATTGAAAATGCACTTGCCGCAACTGATCCAAACCCCAAAATAATAGAAAAAGCAAATAAATATTTGGAAGATATAAAAAGAGATAAATTAATTAGCGATATTGATGGAGTAAGTCAGCTATTATCTAAAAATTATCTAAAATATTGTAGTGATTATATTAAAATGGTCGAAAATAATCCTGATAATGTAACAAAAGAGAATTTTGGAAACTATATTAAAGATAAAGATGACGAATTGAGAAAAACAAAAAATGAACTAATAGATACCAAAGAAAGAAGTATAAAAAAAGATATAAAAATTGAATCAATGAAAAAGAATATTATCGACAATGCAGATATAGAAATAAATAAAAAAGTTAACAAGTTTAATAATATTTCTAATGTTATATATTATACCTTAATGGTAAGTATTATAATAAGTTGTCTGGTAATATCAATAATTTCTTTTATAAATAATAATATTAATTTTTATTCTGTATTTTCTTTAGTCTTTAGTCTAATAGGAATTTTAGATACACTGATTCCAAAAGCAAAATTTTCACATAGGTTAGTTGAATTTATATGCAAAAAATATAAAATAAAAATAACTAAAGAAGAAAATGAAAAAGCTAATAAATTGATTGGCGAAATATAAAAGACAATTTAAGTCACATAGACCTAGAATTGTCTTTTTCTTTTTGGATATCTTTATCAAAATTATTAAGATTATTTTGTATGCCTTCAGCTCGTTTGGTTATCTCTTTACAATACTTATCATACTTATTAAGTTCTTTAATTTTAGGCTGGATATCATTTATTTCAGCAAGTATTTCATTTTGTTTATCTTCAGTTTTTGCTCTATGGTATCTTTTCCAAAGATTTTCTCTTTTACCTTTTAACTCACTTAATTGTTCATTATTACTTTTAGCAAAGTTATCTAAATCATTTTTTGTTACAATATTATTCTCGTGCATGAATCTAACTTGCTGTGAAGTTTGCTCTAATTTGTAAACTTCTTTTCTAATTGAATAAGGAAGGTATTGCTTAGGGTGTTTCTTTGGGAATACTCCTAATAAATAACAATAATATAGATATAATCCATAGATACCTTTATGAGGTTTATTAGTTTTACAGTATTCTTCAAAGATAGATTTTTGAGACATAGGTTTAAATACTATTTGTCTTGATGAGTATAATCTTTCATTTAATTTATCTTTTGAGTATTCTTCACCAAATGCTTTTTCTATTCTTACTTTATCTTCACCATCTCTATAAATAGTTATAACACCACTACGAAAATATACTTTATAACCAATATTTCTCATTCTTTCAAATAATTGCTTTAAGGTTACTGAATAACTTATAGAATTATCTAAATCTTCTTTCAGTGTTTTGTAATAATCATTATTTATAACTTTATGATTATAGGTGCTTTTATATCCAATATCCTCGTCTAAAACAGATAGACCATATTCAGCACATATTGAATCAGATATATTTCTTAACTTAGCCAGATTAGTTCTATTGTTATTATACTTCTTACCATCTTTACAAGAAACAGAGTTGATTATGAAATGATTGTGTATATGGTTAGTATTTTGATGTGTTGCAACAACCACTTCATAATCCTTAAACATTTCATTAACAAACTTAACACCTATCTCGTGAGCAATATCTGGAGTAACTTCTCCTTCTTTAAATGATTGATAATCATGAAATGCTAAAATGCCATCTTTTTTTCTAAAATAATCTTTTGTATCACACATATCATCATAGGGATTACTTTCATCACAATTTAGTGTACTTACATAACAAACTTTTTCTTTTTTGAAATTATAATCTTTTTTACCTTCTAAATAATCATAGTCAACTTCACCATAATTTTCATTAGTAGTTTTTTCAGGATTGATAATATAATTTATAGACTGCTTTAAATTATTCTTAATACTCCAAATTGATGTTGTCGCCATTTATATGGTATATCCTTTCTTTTGGGATGGTGGGAGTACCAGCCCGTTGCTCGCTTATGACAACATTAGACATAAATTAACTCTTTAAGAATAATTTCTTCAGCAGTATCTTTATAATTATTCATCAATTTTACCCATTCAAGTTGATTATTTTCTTTACTTTTTTCAGATAGTTTTTCATCATTTTTAATATAGTTCTCCATTAAAAATTTAAATTTTTCTTCTGCCTCAATACTGACTGAAAGAAGGTGGTTTGTTAGTTCGTTCTTCATTAAAAGTGATTGATATAATCCTTTTTTGTGTTCTTTAATATACTCTAGTCTTAATAACCCATACTTGTTTATTTCTCTATAATTTTGATTTTCTATTACCAAATTAGGTAATAAATAGTCTCCAAATTTTTTATATTCAATATTCATAATTTAATTAAATCCTTTCTAATTTATTTGTTTTGTAGCTAATAATTCCATACTTATCTTTAACATTATCTACTGTTAAAGGAAACTTTTCTTTAGGTGAAATTGCTACAAATCTTATAATTTTTTCATTTTCTTTTGGTTGATATTCAAGTGTTATTTCATTAGTTTCTTCATCAATTGTTTCATACATTTCATAAAAAGATGTTTCAAAATGCTCATTCATTTTAGATAAATATTTATCTAATTGTTCTTCATTCATTCTGCCACCTTTAATAGTTTCTTCTTTATTACCAACCATAACAGGTACTGCAACATCAAATATACCTGCCTCATAAAACTTTACTAATTGTCTTATAAATCCGTTTCTAAAATTAATCTTTTCTAATATCAAATTACCTTTACTAGCTTTTTTAATTTCAATAGTATCAATAAATTTAGATATAAATTCTTGTTTTTCAGACTTGTCCATACCATTCCATTTAGTCTTTAAAACACTATTTAAGGTATCAAGTCTAATCATTTTTTCTCTTTCTAAATCTCTTTCTGCAAGTAATTCGTGTGGAGAGTAATTAAAAGTTTCTAAATTAATTAATTCTAATTTTTTACTTTCAAGGTTAGCAAGTTTATCTTCAATTAGTTTATAATCTTCTTTAAAATCATCAATTTCTACAATGCCTTTAATATACAAATTTTTAATTCTATTTCTTTGTTTTTCTAAATCTCTAATCTCTTTATCAATAGAAGTAGTATCAATATTATTTGTTTTATCCTCTAAAACAGGTAGAAAGAACTTTTTAACTGCCATATCATATTCTAGTAAATCATAGATGAAATCTCTTAATAAATGTTCTACGTGGTCTTCGTTAAAGTTGATATGACAGTGCTCACAAGTGTAGTACATATACTTTCTTTTGGTGCCACCAGAACCTTTACATTTCATGATACGACTACAATTAGGACATTTTAATCTTTGAAAGAAAGTATAAACTCTATCTCTTGTATAAGTTCTTTGATTTCTTTCTTTTTGTCTTTGGCATTCTTCCCATTTAGCACGAGATATAATAGGTTCTACAACATTCATATAAACTATTGATTCTAAATTTACTTGTTTACCAATTCGTTTATATTGCTCATAATCTCCCATATAGATTTTGTTATCAATAATTTTTTGAATAGTTGTATCTTTCCAATTCTTTTTAGGAAATATTTTGTTTTCTTTAAAGCAATTGGCAATTTGCTGAAAACTTTTACCTTCTAAATACATATCAAATATCTTTTCTACATAGGGGCGAGTAGTATTATCTATAACCATTCTTTTATCTTCAGCACTCTTATAACCAAATGGTCGTTGTCCTGGAATATGACCTGATTTAATGGCTCCATTTAAACCAAATTTAGTTCTTTCTGATACAATTTCTATTTCTAGTTGAGATAATACTGTGAGCATTCTTACAAAGAATCTACCATTAGCAGTAGAGGTATTAACATCATCTCTATCACATAGTAGAAAGCAATTATATTGTTCTAATACTGATATTAATTCTTCTAAATCTCTAACACTTCTTGTTATTCTATCTAGTTTATAGGCAACAATATAATTTAGTTTTCCTTCCTTCATATCTTTAAGCATTTCTTGAAATTGTGGTCTATGTTCCATATCTTTTGCTGATATACCGGCATCCTTATAGACCTTATAAACTTCTAACTCCTTAAACTTACATAACTGAAGTAACTTTTCTTCTTGTTCTCCAAGTGAAAATCCTTCTCTTGCTTGATCTTCGGTACATACACATAAAAGTGAAAAAAATAATCAAAGTATTATATAATCTATATCGGAGCACATTTAAGATATACAATAAAATTATAAAGGAGTTATAGAAAATGAAAAAAATTACTAAATTAAATGATTTAAGATTTAATATTACTGAAGATATGAATAATATGTTTATTGAAGTTGTTATGTTAAGACAAATGCTAAAAGAAAATAAATTAAGTAATAAAGATAGAAAACTTTTAGAGAAAGAGTTAAAAGAATTAACAACCTTATTTGTTATGGAGTTTAAAAAAAACAATGTTGAAGAAAGAAAACTTTATAATAAATTAATAAATAAGTAATTAAATATAGATAAGAACTTTAATCTTATCTCTTTATTTATACTATTTATTATAGGTGGTGCATTTACTCATTTAAGTAATTGTATTTACTATTTCTAAACATTTCAAATAATGTTTTAGGTATTCTTTTTTCTTTTGCAAATAGAAAGGGGTTTAAGATGTAAATATTTTTATTTCCCTTTCTTTTTGTTTGCAATATTTCTAATTCTCTAAACTTTTTTATGGCTCTTTTAAAAGTGCTATCTTCACATTTAGCTATTTCTATAATATCTTTACTTGTCATAAAGTCCATAAATCTATTATTACATTTTTTAATAACTATTCCATTATAAATACCATAACCTAAATTAGATACCATAACTAATAATATTTTGCTTTCAAAAGGTGTTAAATCTACATTAACAAGTTCCAAACAGGGAAGACAATAACATTTAACAAAAGTCTTTTTTTTATTTAGTTCTATGGTAGCATTAAGATAATTAGTTTTCTTTTTTTCAATTACACTTAAACTTTGATTATCATAAACATCAATTATAACTTCGCCACTATCGGCGTCTATAACAAAATATTTAATATTATTATCACTCATAAAACCCCCTTTAAAGTGTCATTAAATGCTACCAAGTTTATAATTATTGGTAGCAAGTATGACACCTTTATTTTTATAAGAAAACATTATAAATAAAGGGTAAAATAGCAATTTAGATAATTTCTTCTATCTTTATCTATTATTCTAATATTCTCTTTTAGCCATAGCATAATTTTTTTCAGCATACAAACAGCCAATACAATTACGACTAAAGCCTTGTAATTCTAACTCTCTAAAAAACTTTTCTCCAAACAAGCCTTTACTATTTAACATCTTTTGCAATTCTTCTTTTAATACTTTTCTTACTATTTCCTTTATGTGCTCGTCTTCCTCGTTTATTATTTGTTGTCTTCTTTGTTGGTCTTTCTTTTCATTTTCCCATTTTTCCATTAACTTTAAAAGGTCGTATTCTATTGTTTGCTCAAATGTCTTTTCAATATCAGTTAAATCAAAAATATCTTCAAACTTAATTTTGTCTTTCATTTCCTCCCTCCAAGATTATTTTTTACATTATAATTTTAAATTGACTTGATAGTTGTTGTTAAGTCTATGCTTTTTTATTTTGTATGTAATCAATTAAATCACTTTCTTTAATTAAATATCGTCCACCAATTCTATAAGCAACTATTTGTTTATCTCTTACTAATTTTTGAATAGTCTTAATTGATAGTGCTAACATACAACTAATTTCCTTTGTAGTGTAATATTTCATTTTTTCATACCTCCATTATCTTAAAGAGTGTCTTTATTACCACCCTCTACTTAAAAGAAGATAATTACAACTAAAACTACACTAAAAGAACTATGACTTAACTATAATGAATTATAAGACACAAAAAAACACCTCTTATAACTTAATTTAAGAGGTATTTAAGAGATGTTTATTACAAATAACTTATCTATCAAATAGGGCAATAAAAAGCCTCATAAGTCAATTATTATTACTATAATCAACTAATAGGGGCTATGTTTAGTAAAAGAGAACTTGACAATATTAAAATTAAGTGGCTACCTCTTTAATAGATTTACTTAATTAGTTTTATTATCTCTTTCTAATCTATTATTTATAGCAGTTATGTCTTTTTCATTTACATAAACTGATTTTCCTTCTTTAATGCAGTCTTCTTGTTCTAGTAGAAAATTAATTGCTTTAATTCTTTTTTCATTTGTATCACAATAATCGCTTATGTTATTCATATCAAAAAATAAATTATCAACTTTTAAAAATGTTGCAGTTATAGTATTTCCATATCCATTTTTTGCTTCTATCTCAATGTCCCACACATTATTACAAACAAAAGCATTTTTAACTCTTACTGAACTAGGATTTTTAAAATCGTTTTGATGGTCTTTTAATATTTCATAAACTTCATAAGCATTACCATCTGACAATTCATATTTACTTTCTTTAATTTCTTGAATTATTATTATAAGTATTGGTATTAAAAGAACTGCAATTAATACACTAATTATTATTGTTATTTTCTTCTTTTTATTTTCTTTATCTTTTAAGTCAAAGCCACAATGAGGACATTTTTTTACACTATCGCTTATGTCTTTACCACATTTATTACATTTTATTAACGCCATTATTTTTTTCTCCTATTCTTAAACTTATTATACCTAATATTACAATTGGAATTATTGATATAAGAATATTATTCAAAATTTCTAATAAACTAAAAAATTTAAAATCAAGATAATTAAAAACCATTGTAAAACAATAAATCATTAAAGAAATAAACCCTAATTTCTTGTAATTATTTTTTCCTTTTTCAAAATATAAAAATGTTAACCATAAAAATGATAATAAAGATACTATCAATAATAAGTTTTTTGTTGAAATCAAAATACCTTTTATAGTAGTTAAAGATAAAATGCAATCTTTTATACCAGTAATTATGTAATATAAGCGTATCAATGAATAAATCATTAGTAAAATAAATAATAAAATATCTATTTTTCCATAAAGATTATGATTATTTTTATTATTGTTAATTATATTTGCTTTTTTAATTTCTATACCACAATTAGGGCAAACATTTAATGTATCACTTATTTCTTTTCCACACTCTTTGCATTTAATTAAAGCCATTTTATCACTCCTTACTTTTCTTTTTTTAGTAAAATAGATAATAATACTATAATAAGAATTATTACTATTCCTATAATTAAAATCATACCAATATTCACAAAATACACACTCCTTTTTAATAGGTTAAAGATACAACTATCCATAGAAAAACAATAAACATAAAAACACTACTTATAATTACCGATATAGTAGCCATTGTTTTTGCACTATTTGTTTTTCCTTTATTAGCATTTAATACAATAATTCCAAGAACTAAACTAACTATTGATGTAATACCGAAAAAAGAACAAATAAGAGATGCTAAAGCCATATTATAATTTTCGCCTTTAGAACTATCACTACCATTATTAATATTTTTAAAGACATAGCCACAATGAGGGCACATATTTGCCTTACTACTTAATTGTTTATCACATTCAGGGCAAAACATTATACTATTCTCATAACCACAATGAGGACATATTTTTGCGTGGTCGCTCATTTCTTTTTCACACTCTTTGCATTTAATCATTGCCATAATAATACCTCCTTTATACTATTATACCATAACCCCACCTATTCGGAGTAGTTAAATTGTGAAAATATATAAGATAATTAAAATGTGGTGGTGAGAAATGAAAGTATCTAAAGAAGATAATAACTACATTTATTATTGGGTAGGAAAAAATATAAAAAAGCAAAGAAAAATTAAAGGTTGGACGCAAAAACAACTTGCTGAAAAATGTTGTTTCAGTGAAAACTTTATTGGCGATTTAGAAAATGATACATTTAAGACTTGTTCTTTAAATACTTTATACCACATTTCAAAAGTATTAGGAGTTCCTATTAAAGTATTATTTGAAGAATTAGAAGAAGAAACAAAAGAAGAAAAATAGATGTATAAAAGGTGTATGTAAAAAACATACTCTTTTATTTTGCTTAAAACTAGAATACTATTTAATTGATTTAATTAAGCACTATTTATTATTACCAAAAAAATAATGCAAAGAAAAAAGGTAGTAGCCTTTATTTTTCTACTGCCTCAATGTATTGCTCCATTGTTTCTTTACTCATTGTCTTTAATTCCATTTTATTATAATTATTTTCTAAAAAATCTTTCACTATCTCAACAAAATCATTTCTTGCATTTTCATTGTCATTATAAAGAAAGTTAAATCTATAAGTTTCTTCTTCGTTAAAAGCATACTTGAATAATGAAAAATTAATGCAATTACCAATTTTATTATTAATAAATAATTTTACAAGTTCAGTTGTTTTATTAGTTAATAATTGTATTTCCTTATCTTCGGAATTAACATCATAAGTAATTATTTTATTATCATTTAACTTATTAAGCATAGGTATTAAATACTTTTCAAAATATTCTTCAACTTTATTTTCAAAAGTATATTTTTTATAAATGGTATCAAATATTCTATTACCAATATCTTTTTTAATACTTAAATCTTTACTTTCAAGAAAGCCTACCTCATTATCTTTTAATAATAGTGGTGATTTATTTTCCTCAAAATCAACTCTTGCCAATAATATTGTAAGCATTACAGCATTACTTTCCATTTCTTCATAATAAAACTTTTCAACACTTGATCTTATTTTTTCGCCTTTTGGTATGACTTCTTTAATATCTATGCTTTTTATTTTTCTTAAGATATAATTTTCAACAAAAGAATAAGCCTTTTTATAGAATAAATAATTGTGGCTTTTGTCAGCTTTCATTAAATCTTTTATCTTTTGTTCTTCGTTCATAACTTTAATTGTATTTACTGATTTCATAATTAACTCAACCTTTCAAAAAAGTTTTTATTTCTATCAATTATATTTTGCACCTTATCAAAAGCCAACTGATAGTTATTTTCTATTTCTTCCTCATTTTCTATTAAATTATAGATTTCTATTAAATCTTTAACAATTTTATTTAATAAATCATTTTTAATTTTAATAGTATTAGGCTTTTTTGCAATTATTCTAAAGTTTTCTCTAAAGTAATAATAATCAAAGTTAGCAATAAACTTATTTAATGAAACATCTTTACCTTGTTTTTCTATTCTTTTAATTGTTTTAAAACATCTTTGCATAAATATTTCGGTATTTTTTTCAAATAAAGTATTGTCGCAAAAATCAATATTTAAAGCACTTAAATAAGCACTATAATAATCTTTATAACTAGATTTTTCACTTAAGTTATAATTACTAATATCTTCACTTGAATAGAAGTAAGCAAGTCCATTATTAGCACTAGCCACCATATCGTAAATAAAGGCTATTTCTAGCATTTCATTATCGCTTAAGTCAATTCCATAAGTATTATTATAATCTTGCTTGTATTGGTCTAAAAATGCCTTATTTTCAACATACAAATTATTAAACTTACTAATAAAGATTTTGTAATTACTATCTTTATTTTTTTTATACTCAATTTTGCCTTTAATGACATTATCAAAACCAACATACTCTAATTTATTCATTAATTCTTCAAAATCTTTTTTTACTTGGTCTAATTTATTAATATTCATTAAATAGTCATACCACTCAATAAACTTATTAAATAATATTCTTGAATTGCTATCTAGTAGCCCTTTAATTGTTCTAGTGCTGTATTGGTATTTTTCACTATCATTATCATCAGAGCCAAATAAACATTTTTCAAGTTCAAGTTCTATTTCAAATATTTTATCGTTTATTGATTTATTACTATCAGCAAAAATAATATTGTTAATCAAAATAAAGGTCTTATAGATGTTTAGCATTATGTCGTATTGTTCTTTATATTCTTTTCTAAAATTATCAATACCTAGTTCTTTTTCAAGTGTTTTAACATATTTAGAGTTTCTAAAAATGTCGTCGCTTAAGGTATTATGTCTTTTTCCCATAATGTAGCCCTCCAATAATATTATAGCATAGAAAAAGGTTATCTTTAAGACAACCTTTGTATTTTAGTTTTAAAGTTTTATTTTTGTTTCGTCAAGATAATAACTATCTTTATCGTCAATAACCATAACTTTTTTATTATCAAGAGTTCCAATTACATAATAGCAATTATCAATAGCATTTATTAAGTCATTAATAATATCATAACTAACAATGTAATCTTCGCTTTCGTCTAAATTATCGCCAAATGCGTCATAAATAGTTTTACCACCTTTAATAGTGTCATAAATAAATGCTAAATGGCTGTAAAATTCGTGTTCTGCAACTATGCTATCAATGTTATTATCAAGCATTACTTTATCAACTTGTCCTTTCCAAGTATTAAATATTGGTATAAATCTTTCTAAATTTTTATTCATTTTTAATCATTTCCTTTCATATTTTTTAATTCATTATCCACAAAATCTTTAATTTCATTATCGCTTACACTTAAATAGTTAAACTTAATTAAAGCATTTTCATATAATTTATCAAGTAAATTATCATTTTTTTTAATGTCTTTCTCGTTATAAATGTAGTCTTCAATAAATGCTCCTATGTATTCTTTATAGTCCATTTCCGCTTCTTCAAGATAGCCAAAGCACTTACTACTATCAAAACCCTTTAAATAATCTTTTTCATAACCAAATGTGTGTTTTTCCATTTTAATCAATTCCTTTCATTTCTAAACATTTAATTCTTTTTACAAAGTTTCAAACGCGTTATCTTTTCCCTTTGTGCTTTAATTATAACAAACAATATCTTCAAAAAAAGGTGCACTTTTTTTAAAATAGTGTTCCATTTTAAAAATAATAAAAGCCTTATATTTATTGACATTCAGGCTTTTTAAATACCTATTTTTCGACTTAAACAAATAAATATAATGTTATAGTTTTTTTATATTTTTTTCTTTAAATATACTTTTCCTTTCATTATTATTATAACACATACACGTATAAGGAAAGTATCATAAAGTATCATAAAGTATCACAAAGTATCAAAAAATATCATAAATAATTATATCTTTTTTTACTTATTTTACTCGAAAAATAGGTAGCATTTTTTAAGTCAGCCCTTATTTTATGGGCTTTTTTTGTTTTGATTTTGGAACATTTACAGCATTTTTATGAACGAGATTATGTCTATTTTTAAATGTTATATTGTAAGTGCCTTAAGGAAAGAGAAAGGATTTAATAAAATTCTTATGTCGGCATAAGTCAAAGGTGAACTTATGAAAATAACAAGTACATTTAATGAAAATGGTAAAACTTTACAAGAAATTTTGGAACAATTTTTAATCGCATATTTTAACGAGAAAATCACTGAAAACCTTGAGAAATAAGGGTAAAAGTGGTATAATAAGTATGTATATTAAAAATGTGTTCCGTTAGATATGAAAGGAGAAAAAATTATGAACGGAGCATTTAAAGTTGGTATATATTTAAGATTATCATTAAAAGATTTAGAGGACGGAAAAAGTGAGAGTGAAAGCATTTCTAATCAAAAAGATTACATTATGGAATATGCTATCAAAAATGATTTAGAAGTAGTTGAAACTTACATTGACGATGGAGTTAGTGGAACTCAATTTGATAGAGATAGTTTTAATCGTATGTTAAAAGATATTGACGACAAAAAAATTAATATGGTAATTACTAAAGATTTAAGCCGTTTAGGTCGTAATATGGCACAAAGTATGATTTTTGCTACTGAATATTTTCCTAAAAAAAATGTTAGATATTATGCAATAAGTGATGACTATGATAGTTTTGACAAACATAAAGATAATAATAAATTGATGTTAAAAGCAATGCTTAATGAAATGTATGTTGAAGACACATCAAAAAAAGTAAAAGCAACTCTTAATTCACAAAAAAAGTTAGGTAAATTTATGGGTGGAACAGTTCCTTATGGCTATAAGAAAAATATTCCATACGACAAACACGAACTTATTATAGACGAAGAGGTAGCACCTATTGTTAGAAGAATATTTAATATGGCTAAAAGTGGTATGGGAATTAAAGCAATTAGTGATACTTTAACTGACGAAAACATACCAAGTCCAAGTGTTTATAAAGGAAAAGTCTATAAAAATCCAACTATGACTTATGGTTTATGGCAAAGTTCTACTATTAGAGATATTTTACAAAACCCAACTTACATTGGTAATTTAGCACAAGGCAAACAATATAAAGTTAGTTATAAAATGAAATATCGTAGAAGAAATGCAAAAGAGGACTGGATAGTCGTAGAGGGTGCTTGTCCTGCTATCATTGATAAAGAAACTTTTGATATCGTCCAAAATATGGCTGATAAAAACAAAAATAATTATGGCAAAGAAATTCCATATTTATTTAGAGGCTTTTTCTACTGCAAAGAGTGTGGTCATAAAATGGGTATTGATAGAAGTAGATACACCAAAGCCAACGGCGAATATGTTGAAAAAGAATATTGTATTTGTTCTCTTTATAAAAAATATTCAAAAAGAGGTTTATGCACTAATCATAAAGTTAATTACTATGAACTTGAAAATGAAATATTAAAAGATGTTAGAAAACAATGTAAGAAATATGTTAAAACTAATAATTTTGAAGAATTACTTAAACAAAATGATAAGACTTTAAAATTAAAAGTAGATTTTGAAAATCAAATCAGTAGACTTGAAAATAATATAAAATTACAAGACACTTACATTGATAAGATTTACAAAGACAAGTTAAAAGGTATTATTGACGAAGAAATGTTTTTAAGACAATATAATAATCTTACTCAAGAAAAGACTAAATTAAAAAATGATAAACACGATTTAGAACTTAAATTATATCAATTAGAAAATAAATTAAATTCAAAAGATAATTCACAATACATAAATATAATAAATGAGCTTTTAAAACTAAAAACTCCAAGTAGAGAATTATTATCAACAATAATTGATAGAATTACTATTGATAATGATAAAAATATTGAAATTAAATATAATTTCAAATCTATTTTTTAAATTTTTTCTCACTTTTAAGAGTATGAGTACTAACACGAATATAAACTCCTGCAATTTTCCTTTCATTATCCATAATTATCATTCTCCTTTCTTTTAGTAATGAAAGGCACCAAAGTAAAAAGGTGTCACATAACAAGGACACCTTTGAAATATATTAGTTATTTATACGACAAAAACAACCAATATTGTGGGAGTATATAAACTCACCAATTCATTAATGCCTTGCTATGTACTCTGATAATTCAGACAATGGGATTTTATTCTTTAAATTCCCTATGTAAAAATGTTTCTGTTCATTGAAGAATAGGTATAACTTATCTCCAATAATTACTTTATGTGGCTCTACATACGCTAAATTAGTATGTTCCACAATTCTTAAGTATCCTTCAATTATTTGATAGGATTTCTTATTAAATTTGCAAGACCAATTAATTTTGGCTTTGAGTTCATCACTCATATTGATTTTCTTTTTTACGATATTAATCATACCACATCACACCCTTTCTTTGCAATAGCAACAAAAAAATCAACTTGCGTTGATTTAATCATTAACATCGCTTGGTGCGACGATTTTATCTTTTGGAGCGGATGAGGAGAATCGAACTCCCGTGGTCAGCTTGGAAGGCTGAAGTTCTACCATTAAACTACATCCGCAAATCAAGTAGGCAATATAAATTATAGTAGAACTTAAGCCTTTTGTCAACACATTTTAATAAAAAAAATATAAATTTGAACAAAAATCAATAAAAACAAAAAATACTCAAATAGAAAATTATCTATCTGAGTATTTTAATTAAGGTTTAATCATAGTTAAGCTAACTTTATTCTTATCTAGTTTAATTTCTTCAACATAACAATCAATTATATCCCCAACACTAAGAACTTCACTTGGATGTTTTATATATTTATCTGTAATTTTAGATATATGAACTAATCCATCTTCATGCAGTCCAATATCTACAAATGCTCCAAAGTCAACTACATTTCTAACAGTTCCTTGAAGTTTCATACCAACTGTTAAGTCTTTTAATTCAAGTACATCACTTTTTAGTATTGGTTGAGGCATCTCATCTCTTGGATCTCTATTAGGCTTCTTTAAACAATCAATAACATCTTCTAGAGTATAAATATCGGTATTTAATAAATTCTTATACTTATCAGTATCAATTTCATTTAATTTAGTAATTAATTTATCACTACCAACATCATTTAAAGTCATTCCTATATTATTAAGTAAATTAATAGCAACATTATAACTTTCAGGATGAATTCCTGTAGAATCTAAAATATTATCCCCATCAGTAATTCTCAAGAAACCAATTGCTTGTTCATATGCTTTATCTGTTAAGATATCCTGTATTTCTTTTCTTGAATTAATTCTGCCAACTTTTTCTCTATAACTAATTAATTTATCACTAACTCTTTTAGTAATACCAGATACGTATTTTAGTAAAGAAGGAGAGGCTGTATTAACATTAACACCAACACTATTAACTGCTTTACTAACAACGAAGTCAAGATTATCTTTTAATTTTTTACTAGATACATCATGTTGATATAAACCAACACCAATACCTTCTGGAGGTATTTTTACTAGTTCTGCTAATGGATCCTGTAATCTTCTGCCAATACTTACAGCACTTCTTTTTTCTACTGCTAAATCAGGAAATTCTTCAATAGCAATAGGAGATGCACTATAAATAGAAGCTCCAGCTTCAGATACAATTACATATTTACAATTAAGATTATATTTCTTAATCATATCAGCAATCATTTTTTCACTTTCTCTTGAAGCAGTACCATTTCCAATAGCAATAACATCTACTTTATACTTATTAATTAAGTTAAGAACTACTGCCACAGATTGTTCCATTAATTTATCTGCATTACTTCCTTTTAAGAATGGTTTAACTACAGTAGAATCTAAATACTTACCAGTAGGATCAATAACTGCAATCTTACATCCATTAACATATCCTGGATCAAAAGCTAATACAATTCTATCTTTCATAGGAGGTGTAAGAAGTAATGCCTCTAGGTTTTTACCAAAATTATTAATAGCAGCTTCTTCTCCAATTGAAGTTAAGTCACTTCTAATTTCTCTTTCAATAGAAGGTTCTATTAATCTTTTATATGAATCTATAATAGCATCTTTAACTATATCTACTACAAAAGATTTATCATTCTTAATAACTTTTTTATTAATGTATTCAATAGTTCTATCTTTATCATTATCTATACTAACACTAAGTATATCTTCATTTTCTCCTCTATTTAATGCTAGTATTCTATGAGGCTTAATATATTTAATTCTTTCTTCATAATCATAATACATATCATATACTTTATTATCATCTTTAGCATTTTTCTTTATTTTACTTTTAATTATTCCAAAGTTATATGTATTATCTCTAATACTTTTTCTAATTTTAGCATCATCACTAATATTTTCTGCAATGATATATTTAGCTCCTTCTATTGCTTTATCTATATCAGGAACATTATCATTAAGGTATTTTTTAGCCATATCATTGATATTTCCTTTCATAGGAAATGTCATTATTTCTTTGGCTAATGGTTCTAATCCATTTTTAATAGCTTCAGTAGCTTTAGTTTTTTTCTTTTCTTTAAATGGTCTATATAAGTCTTCTACTTCTACTAGTTTAGTACAGTTCATAATGCTATTTTTAAGTTCATCAGTAAGTAAACCTTTTTCATCTATTAATCTAATAACATCATCTTTTCTTTTAGCTAAGTTAACTTGATATTGATATACTTCATCAATACTTCTAATTTGTTCTTCTGTAAGTGCCCCTGTAGCTTCTTTTCTATATCTAGCTATAAAAGGAATAGTATTTCCGTCTTCTAATAGTTTAAGTACTGTTTCTACTTGGTTTATCTTAACATTAAGTTCATTAGCAATTTCCTTTATAATAAATTCATTCATATTTATAATCCTTCTTTCTATTCATGCTTATTAATTATATCACAAATTTTCTTTAAATGTCTTTATCTTTTATAATCTATCTGCATAAGTAATTGATTTATCTCCATATTTTTCTTTTATATTGTTTAGTGTCTTTTTAAGTTTATCTTCTTCATTATCTTTAATATTATTATTTTCAAACATTGATAGTTGTACCATATATTTATCTGTTAGGTTAGATACTCCTACACATAGTGATCTTACTTTTCTATCACTATCAGTATTCCATATTTTATTAAATAATTTAATAGCGTATTCATATATATCTTTATCACTATTAATTAGGTTATCTAATGTTAATTGTTTACTAATTTTAGTAAAGTCATCAAATTTAACCCATACCATCACATTAGGAGAATACATTTTTTTCTCTCTTAATTTCTTTCCAGTCATTTCTGATAATCTTTTAATTTCTTGATATATATCATCTATATTAGAATAGTTATATGGAAGTACACAAGAGTTACTTATGCTCTTAGGATTTCCATAATCACTTTCTACTAAGGATTCATCTATTCCATTAGCGTATTCCCACATCATTTTGCCCATGCTTTTAAAATATTTTGTCAAGCATTCCCTATCAGTATGTGCTAAATCGTTAATGGTATTGATTCCAAGTTCTCTTAGTTTCTTACTGCTAGCTCTTCCTATCATAAATAAATCTTCTATTGGTAATCCCCACATTTTATCTTTAATCTCATTACTAAACAAGGTATGAACTTTATCTGGTTTAGAAAAATCACTAGCCATTTTAGCTAATAATTTATTATTACCAACACCAACATTAACTGTAAATCCAAAATTATCTCTTATTTCATTCTTTATTTTATAAGCCCATCTAACAGGATCTTTTTTAATTTCTAAATTATCACTAAAATCAATAAAACACTCATCTATTGAATATCTTTCTATCTTTTTAGAATAATTACATAAATAAGTATACATAATATCAGAATATTTTCTATATATTTTAAATTCTGGTTGATATACTTCTAAATATGGACATTTTCTTCTTGCTGCATATAAAGTTTCCCCTGTAACAACACCACATTTTTTACATAGATTGCTCTTAGCTAAAACAATTCCCTTTCTTTCAGATTCTTTTCCTCCAATAACAGCATATCTATTTCTTATATCTATCTTACTTCCGCTATGTAACATATGAACCGCCGTCCATGATAAAAAAGCATTATTACAATCTATATGAAAAATAATTCTTTCCTTCATCATAACCACCTAACATAATTATAGCAAACATCTGTCAAGTTTTCAATTTATAATTTAAATTACTAAAAAATAACAATATAAATTGAAGTATTTTTCAATTTATGATATACTTATACCGCAAGAGAGGACTGATTTATATGATAAATCGATTAGAAGCAATTAAAAATAGATACAACGAAATATCAAAAGAATTATCTACTGAGGAAGTAATTAAAGATATAAAGAAAATGACAGAGTTATCAAAAGAACAACGCAGATTATCTAAAACAGTTGAAATATATGACAAATATAAACAAGTATTATCTGATATTGAAACTGCTAAAGAAATGTTAGAAGACTCTTCTATGCAAGAATTTGCCAAGGAAGAAATCGCATCTCTTACTAAAGAAAAAGAAAGTATTGAAAAAGAACTAGAAGTATTATTATTACCACATGATCCTAATGATGAAAAAAATGTTATCGTTGAAATTCGTGGAGCAGCCGGGGGCGATGAAGCTAACATTTTTGCCGGTGATTTATTTGATATGTACACTCATTATATTAATAATTTTGGCTGGAAAATAGAAGTATTAAATGAAGAACCTGGAGCAGCCGGAGGCTATTCACAAATAGAATTCATGATAAAAGGTGAGGGTGCTTATTCAAAATTAAAATATGAGTCTGGTGCTCATCGTGTTCAAAGAGTTCCTGAAACAGAATCAGGAGGACGTGTTCATACTTCAACTGCGACTGTTTTAGTTATGCCAGAAGCCGAAGAGTTTGACTATGAACTAGATGAATCAGAAGTTAGAATTGATATCACAAGAAGTAGTGGTTGTGGTGGACAAGGAGTAAACACTACCGATTCCGCCGTAAGACTTACCCATATTCCTACTGGTATCATCGTATATTCTCAAACAGAACGTAGCCAAATCAAAAACAAAGAAAAAGCTTTCAAAATATTAAAAACAAGACTATATGATTTAAAACTAAGAGAACAAGAAGCTGCTAATGCTGCTGAACGTAAAAATAAAATAGGAACTGGTGACCGTTCTGAAAAAATAAGAACTTACAATTATCCTCAAAACAGAGTAACAGACCACCGTATTGGCTTTACTTCAATGAACCTAGACCGTATTATGAATGGCGACCTAGGAGTTATAATTGAAGCACTTATTAACGAAAACCAACGTCTAGAATTGGAAAATAAAGAAATCTAATGAATGAAAAAGATTTAGCATATCTAAAGAAATATCTTCCTAGTGATTTATATCAAGAAGGAGTAAAAAAATTAGAAGAAGGAATTCCCGTTCAGTACATTGTAGGTAACGTTGATTTCTATGGAAACACTATATCTGTCAATGACTCCGTCCTAATTCCTCGTTTTGAAACAGAATTACTAGTAGATAAAACTCTAAATAAAATAAAAAAACACTTTCCAAGTCAAGATTTAGACATCATTGACTTAGGAACAGGTTCAGGATGTATTGCCATTACTATCAAGAAAAATATTCCTACATCTCATGTTGATGCTCTAGACATATCAAAAGAAGCCTTGTCTTTAGCTAAAAAGAATGCTCTTGATAATAATACTAAGATTAACTTTATTGAATCTGACATGACTACATATACTGATAAATTATATGATGTAATTATTTCTAACCCCCCATATATCTCATATGAAGAACCTATCATGGATTTAGTTAAAAATAATGAACCTCATCTAGCTTTATATGCTCCTGATTCAGGCCTTTATTTCTATAAGAAAATTATTGATAATCTAAAATATCTTACTAAGAAAAACTTTCTAGTTGCTCTAGAAATAGGATATACTCAGTCAACAGATATTGTTGATTATGCTAACTCTAAGTTAAATAATATCAACATTTATGTTGAAAAAGATTATCAGGGCAAAGAAAGATTTATCTTTATAACTAATAAAAATTAAAATACTTACCTTTAATAGTATTAATTAAAGTCTTATATAAACCTCATTTTCAAAATGAAATACCCAGTTAGAGTATACATCGAAATATGAAATGAGGTTTTTATTATGCATATAATAAATTGAGAGTAAGTATTTATTAATTACCACCTCTAAATCTATATCAAGAATATCATAAATCTTGCTTTTTATAAGCAATTGTGCTAAATTTTAATTAGGGGGATTAATATGTATAAAAAATATTGTGAAGAATTATTAGAAATATGCATCGAAATAGATTATGAATATGGTGCTTTAATGGAATTATCATCAAGAAATAAAGAGAGTAGTCAAGAATATTTAAACAAGTTAACCCAGTTATATAATAATTTACAAAAAACTATCTCATTCTGTGGCAGAATAAGCCTAGAAGATTTATCTCTTATGGCTAACTACTTAAACAAGTTAAAAGAAAAATATTCTGATGATTATAAATATTGTGTTGCCATCAATGTTGTAGCATATATTCATGATAAGAAAAGCATTTTTAAAAGAAAATTGATGCAAGAAGAAAAAGAGCAAGCAAATGATGAATTTCCTGAAGAAAATCTTGAAGATGAATACTATGATGGATATTCAGAAGACCTAGATACCCTAGAAGATTATCCTCTTGAAGAAAAATATTTAACAGATTATCCCGACGAGTTAGATGATTATTATGATGAAGCCTTAAGTATTATCTTTTTAAGTGCTACTAGAAAAATACTTCAAATAATTAAAGACACTAAAGCTACAACCACATATGAAAAAAAGTATAAAAAAAGACTATTAAAAGAATATAAAAATTATTTTCGCTATGATTTTCTTACTAGTAATATTATCTTAGAATTATTAGCAGTCCAAGCTAAATTTAATCCCTTCTTAATCGATATTACTACTACTGAAGACTATAGCCCAATATATTATAATAAAGCTATTGAAATCATTCGCCAATTATTTGATAAAGAAAAAGGAAATAATAGTCCAGAAGTCATCTGTGAAACTTTATTTGATTTAACATGCTTTGAAGAAATAATGACATATCTAGATACAGACCAAATTTCTAGATTAAAAGAATTTACTCAAGAACTAAATGATACTTATGATACAGATAATTATGGAGAATATTGTATATCTAAAATAAGAAAACTATTAAAAAAATAATATTTTCTTATTTTTTTGTTTCAATAATTTAAATTACCTACAATATATAACTAGGTGATAAAATGAAAAGAAAAATATTTTTAATTCTCTTCGCATTAATAATTATTTCTATGTATAAACTTAATAATCAAGAAATAATCATTCCTGATACTTCCATTAGACTTCGTGTAATACCCAATAGTAACAATCCAGAAGATATTTCTATTAAAGAAAAAGTAAAATCATATTTAGAAAAAAATGTTTATTCTTTAACTAAGGATACTACTTCTATTGAAGAAGCTAGAGCTATTATAAATGATAATTTAGAAAATATTGATAATAATGTAGGTAATATTTTTAACGATAACAATTACTTACTACCATATAAAATAAATTATGGTAATAATTATTTTCCGGAAAAAACATATCAAGGAATAACTTATCAAGAAGGATATTATGAATCTTTAGTAATTTCTATTGGAGATGCTAAGGGTGATAATTTCTGGTGTGTTCTATTTCCTAATTTTTGTCTTGTAGATAGGGAAGAACATCATACTTATAAATCATATTTTAAGGAGTTAATTAATAAAATATTCTAAAATAGTGAGTCAAAGAGTAATATTAAATAGGTGAATACTATGAACTCTTTTCTTACTATTTTTTTAATTGCTATTAGTTTAAGTATGGATGCTTTTTCTTTAGCTCTTATTTATGGTATGTCTAATCTAAATTCTAAGGACAAGATAATTCTCTCTTTAATAGTAGGTATTTATCATTTCATTATGCCTTTAATTGGCTTAGAATTTGGTTTCTTAATAAGCAAAATAAATTTTATAAGTATTGATATAATAGCTTCTATTATCTTAGTATATATAGGTATTGATTTAATAATTTCTAATTACAAGGAAGAAGATAAACTTCTTATAAGTCTAGTAGGATTTCTTATGTTTGGTCTTTCTGTTAGTATTGATAGTCTCTCCGTAGGAATAGGCCTAAAAGCTCTAACTAATAATTATTTTCTATCTGCTATAACTTTCTCTATAACAAGTTTTATATTTACTTATCTAGGACTAATTCTTGGTAATATTCTTGGTAAAAAAGTAGGTACATATTCTAAAACTATCGGTGGTATTATTTTGATAATTATTGCTATTATTATATTTCTTAAATAAAACAATTGACAAATCATTTTATTACTGATATAATTACAAACGTACTGGCGGATTTGGTGAAGTGGTTAACACATTGGATTGTGGTTCCAACATGCGTGGGTTCGATTCCCACAATCCGTCCCATTAATTGAATAAAACATTATTTTAATGTTTTAGATATGAATATTTAATTAAAATCTTGCTCGATAGTATTAAATGTTCTTAATTAAGAAACACACTTGTTGTGTTTTTTTTGATTTCAACAATTCAATTGGTCAAGTTTGAAATTATGTCTGATTACCGGACTGAATATATAAAAGCAATCTTCATTTTGAGATTGCTTTTTCTTTTCACTAAATCATTTTATTCTTCTTAATCATTAACAACAACTTTTTCTAAAAATATTTTTTCTTTAAATGCTCCTCTTTTGTGAGCTTTTTCTTTAGCAGAGTTAATAATATCTTCAAAACTATATCCATCTGTAATAGCTAACGCTTTAATTACTTCTAACATATCAGCTAATTCTTCTAATCTATCTTCACCCTTAGCATCAATAACTTCCAAGTATTCTTCATATAACTTTTTCTCTAATTCTATCTTATATTCGTAATCAGAAAGAGTTCTAATTATTGGCATCTCTCCATTACCCTTAATTTTCTCAGGTATATTATCTCTTACTAACTTGTTATAAATTCTCTCCATTATTTTTACCCTCCAAATAGTTAACAATCTCTAATAAATTCATTGAATGAGACCCCTTTATTAGTATAGTATCATCTTTCTTAATAATCTTATCTATTTCTTGAATTAATTTATCATTATCATCAAAGTAATAACATTCTTTATCATTATCTTTTATTATTTCATATGTATATTTAGCTAATTTACCAACACAGATAACTACATCAATATCATCATCTACACAAGCTAGACCTACATTTTTATGTATCTCTTCTCCATAACTATCCACTTCTAATATATCTGCAAAAATAAATACTCGTCTTCCATCTACCTTAGAAAGAAGTCCTAAAGAATTTTTAACAGAATCTAAACTAGCATTATAAGTATCATCGATAATAGTATACTCATCAGTATGAATCATTTCTAATCTATGAGGACTAAGTTTAAATGTCTCTAGTGCTTTAATAATATTTTCCTCACTTATACCTACTTTTCTACCTACAGCATAAGCAAATAAAGCATTATATATAAAAGCATTACTTCCTACTGGTAAAGATACATACTTATCATTAATATAAAATTCTGAAGAAAAAGCCTTCATTTCTATATCATGAGCCATATAATCACTCTTATTATCTATTCCTATTGTAATTAAATTATCATATTTAACAGTTCTTAACATATCATTATCATTATTAATAATTAATGTTCCATTATTCATTCCATCTAATACTTCTAGTTTAGCTTTAAGAATATTTTCCCTACTACCAAGATTTCCTATATGAGCAGTTCCTATATTAGTAATTACTGCAATAGTAGGTTTAGCTATATTAGATAATACATGTAATTCATTAAAATGATTCATTCCCATTTCTACTATTAATGCTTCATGTTTATCAAGACCTAATATTGTAAGTGGAACTCCTATATGATTATTCAAATTTCCTTTTGTACATAATGTTTTGTATTGTGTTTTAACAACGCTATATATCATATCTTTAACAGATGTTTTACCAACACTACCTGTAACAGCTATTACTGGTATATTATACATACTTCTCTTGTATTTAGCTAACTCTGCTAAAGCTTTAATAGTGTCCTCAACTAAAATAATTGTCTCATTATCTTTAACATTCTTTATTACTTCTTTGTTATCTAAAATACAAGCTATTGCTCCTTTATTAAAAGCCTCTTTATAAAAAGTATTTCCATCATATACTTCTCCCTTGATACCTACATATATATCTCCTTCTAAAATAGTACGTGTATCTTTAGTAAAATTTTTACATTTAATATTTATATCTCCAGATATTAATTCTCCATGACAAACTTCTATAATATCTTTAATCTTCATTTTTTCACCTCTATTTAATTATATCACAAATTATCTTAACTTTATTCCCTTACTAATAGCAAAAGATCCTTTATCAAGACAATTATTAATATTTATAATTAAAAAACATCCATAATTCTATAGATGTTCTAAAAATATATTCCCCCATTATTACATCTTAATTCTTGAATTATTTGTCATAACACATAACATATTAATAACAAAATCTAATTCAGAGTTAGAAAGATATGAACAATATTGATTAATTTTCTTAATCTTATTTAGTTTAGTTTCTGCACCGTCTTTACCATCTAGATTAATTCCAAGAAGTGAATCAATACTGATATTGAAAGCCTCTGCCAATCTTGTTAACACTTCAGCAGTTGGTAAAGATTTATTTGTTTCAATTCTAGATAAATAATTTCTATTAATTTTAAGAATGCGAGCCATTTCATCTTGACTAACATTATTATTATATCTAATGTTCTTGATTTTGCTTCCTAAATCCATAAAACTACCTCCATTACAAAACAATTATAATAAAATCGAACCCAATATTTCATTCATTATCAAAATATTACCATACTTGGTAAGAATTTTACCAAAAAATGGTAATTTTTTCTTATTTCTTTTTCTAAAAATTATTGAAAAATATGAATATTTGTAATATACTAAATATAACTAAAAATATACAAGGACTGGTATTTACTAAATTTTACCAGTAGTTTAGTTATTAAATAAGCCTATAGTTAAGTATCTATATTCCAAATTTATATATAAATTTTAACTAAGAATTTACTCATAAAACATATAAATAAAGATAGATACTATATAAATAAAGATAAAATATAATATAAATATAAGTTGAAAGAGGAATTCTATGAGAAGTAGTAGATTATTAAGATATTTTGATGAATATATGAAAAATATAGATATGAATAATACCTGGTCTAAAGCTAAGTATTTTCATTCTTTAAAATCAATGGATTTAGCTAAGACCATTGCTACTAGTTTTGCTATCTTTTCTGAAGAAGAAATAGTGGTAATCGAGTTAATAGCGTTGTTTCATGATATTGGTAATTTTGAACAAAAGAATTATAATTATTTAGATAATATTGAAGAAGATAGTACTATGAAGTCTATTGAAATTTTATTTGACGATGGTCTAATTAGAAAGATAACTGAGGAAACTAAATATGATAATATTATTAAGTTAGCCATCTTTTGCCACAACAAAGATAAGTTACCTCAAAACATTGATGAGAAGACTACTATTATTTGTAATATTATGAAAGATGTTCATCGTATTGAAGAATTACGTATGGTTATAAATTATCCATATATTGATAATCGTATTGATGAGTATCCTAGTACTCTTGTATATAATGATTTTAAATTATTTATTCCTGTCAATAAAAAGATGTCTGATAATAATGCTGATAATATTCTAATAAGTCTTTCTAATTTGTTTGGTCTTAATTATTCTATAAGTTATTCTTTAATTGAAGAAAAAGGTTATATTAATAAGATTATTGATTCTTTAATCTTTGAAGATCGTAAAATAGAAAAATTCTTCAAACAAATTGAAGTCGTTTTAAATAGTTATATTAAAAAGAAAATAGTAAATTAATACTTGCATTTTGACTTTATTGTGATATAATACATACATATCAAAAACCAAGACCGAGAGGAGTAGGGTATTATTAATTTAAAGAGAGTTAGTGTCTGGTGTAAACTAATAATTAATATATCTGAAGGTAGCTCGTGAGTTCTTTATCTGAATCATTAGTAGGATAAAGCGTTAACTGCGTTAAAGTATTGAGTGATAGATAAGTCTATAAGAAAGGTGGTACCACGGTAATTCGCCCTTTCATTATAGACTTTTTTATTTTTAGAAATCTTATATTAATCTATATAAGAATAATGAAAGGATGATAAGAATGTTAGATAAAAAATATAATCATTTAGAAGTAGAAAAAGATAAATATGAAAAATGGAAAGAAGCCGGATACTTTAATTCTGGAGATCTTTCTAAAGAACCTTACTGTATTGTTATTCCTCCCCCAAATGTTACTGGTAAATTACATTTAGGACATGCTTGGGATACTGCTATTCAAGATATTATTATTAGATATAAACGTATGAAAGGCTTTGATTGTTTGTGGCTTCCTGGTATGGATCATGCTGGTATTGCTACCCAAGCCAAAGTAGATGCTCGTCTTCGCAGTGAAGGAATTAATCCTCGTAGTCTAACTAGAGAAGAGTGGTTAAAACATGCTTGGTCATGGAAAGAAGAATATGCTAATACTATTCATACTCAGTGGGCTAGACTAGGCCTAAGTCTTGATTATACTAAAGAAAGATTTACCTTAGACGAAGGATTAAATTATGCTGTAAGAAAAGTTTTCGTAGATTTATATAATAAAGGTTTAATCTATCGTGGAGAAAGAATTATTAACTGGGATCCCGTTCAACAAACAGCCTTATCAAGTGAAGAAGTTATCTATAAAGAAGATAAAGGTGCTTTCTATCATTTAAAATACTATATTGAAGGAACTGATGAATACTTAGATGTTGCTACTACTAGACCAGAAACCCTATTCGGAGATACCGCTGTAGCAGTCAATCCTAAAGATGAAAGATATGCTAAATATGTAGGTAAGAATGCTATTTTACCAATAATGAATAAACCTATTCCAATTATTACAGATGAACATGCTGATCCAGAATTTGGTACCGGTGTAGTTAAAATTACTCCTGCTCATGATCCTAATGACTTTGAAGTAGGTCTTCGCCACAATCTAGAAAGAATTGTTATTATGAATCCTGATGCTACTATGAATGAATTAACAGGCAAATATCAAGGTATGACAAGAGAAAAGTGTCGTGAAGAGCTTTTAAAAGATTTACAAGACCAAAATCTACTTATCAGCATTGAAGAAATGACTCACTCTGTAGGACATTCTGAAAGAAGTGATGCTGTTGTAGAACCATACTTATCAAAACAATGGTTTGTAAAAATGCGTCCTTTAGCAGATGCTGTTCTTGATAATCAAAAGAATAAGGATACTAAAGTAAACTTTGTACCAGCAAGATTTGAAAAGATTATGAATCACTGGATGGAAATTACATATGATTGGTGTATTTCTCGTCAATTATGGTGGGGACATCGTATTCCAGTATGGTATCGTGGTGAAGAAATCTATTGTGGTATGGAAGCTCCAAAAGGAGAAGGCTGGGTTCAAGATCCAGATGTTCTAGATACATGGTTCTCATCAGCCTTATGGCCTTTCTCAACATTAGGATGGCCTGAAAAAACAACCGATATGGAAAGATATTTCCCTAATAATTGCTTAGTAACAGGATATGACATCATTCCTTTCTGGGTTAATCGTATGACTTTCCAATCATTAGAGTTCACTGGACATCGTCCATTTAAAGACTGTCTAATTCATGGCCTTATCAGAGATAAATTAGGAAGAAAATTCTCTAAATCTCTAGGTAACGGAGTAGATCCTATGGATATGTGTTCTACATACGGAGCAGACTCTTTAAGATATTATCTAACTACTACTGCTGCTAATGGTACTGATATTCGTTTTGATGAAGAAAAAATTAAATCTACTTGGAACTTTATCAATAAATTATGGAACGCTACTAGATTTACTCTTCTAAATATTGAATCTTTAAAAGAAATTAATCTAGATAATTTAAATATTGCTGATAAATGGATTTTATCTAAATATGAAGAAACTATTAAAACAGTAACTAAATATATGGAAAAATATGAATTTAATAATGCTGCTAATGTTATATATTCATTTACATGGTCTAATTTCTGTGATAATTATATAGAAATGTCTAAGTTTACTATTAATGATCTTTCTACTAAGTCAACTTTATGTTATGTTCTAACTGGTATTCTTAAAATGTTATCTCCATTTATGCCATTTGTAACTGATGAATTATATAATTCTCTTCCTGTAAAAGATGCCGAATCTATTATGATATCATCATATCCAGAATATAATAAAAAGTATCATTTTAGTACTATAGAAATAGATACTGCTATTGACTTTATTACTTTATTTAGAAATAAGAGGAAAGATTTAAATATTAAAGACTTTAAAGTTATTAATCATATAAAAGATTCTGGGTTATCTACTTTAATTATTAATATGTTAAAATTAACAGACAAGATAACTACTACTAATGAATATTCTTTAAAAGAAACTGTCAAGTTAGATAATCTTTCTCTAGATATTCTATATAATGATGAAGTAGATCATACTGAAGAAAAACTTCTTCTTGAAAATGCTAAAGAAAAATTAATTAGTTCTATTGAAAGAAGAAAGAAGCTTTTATCTAATGAAAATTATGTTAATAAAGCTCCTGCTAATGTAGTAGAATTAGATCGCACTAATCTAGCTAAAGAAGAAAGTAAATTAGCTGAAATTTTAGAAAAATTAAAATAATACTAAAGAATACCTGATAATCTGTATAGGTATTCTTTTTTAGTCAATAATAATCATGGTGAATCATATGAATGAATTATTACATATCGTATTAAGAACAATTCTTGTCTTAATAATTATTTTCTTTCTTTTTAAACTTCTCGGTAAAAAACAAGTTTCTCAAATGAATATGTTTGACTATATTACTGGTATTACTATTGGTTCTATTGTAGCAGATATTTCTCTAGATATTGAAAAAAATCTTCTAGGAGGTCTAATCTCTCTTTTAATATATTGTCTTACTTCTATAGCTATATCTTATATAAGTTTAAAAAGTATTAAGTTAAGAAACTTTTTTGATGGTACTGAAACTATTCTTATTTCAAATGGTAAACTAAATAAAGAAAATATGAGAAAGAATAAAATAACAGTAAATATTTTAGAAAGAGAAGCTAGAATCATAGGCTACTTCCACTTAGAAGAAATAAATAATGCTTATTTAGAAGCTAATGGTAAAATAAGTTTTGAGCCATTTGAAAAAGAAAAACCTGCTACTAAAAAAGATATAAATATTAAAACTATTAATCCAGGACTTGTCTATAATATTATTATTGATGGCGAAGTTGTTAAAGAGAACTTTCCTCTAGCTAAAGTAACTGATAAGTGGTTAAGTCATGAACTAAAAGTTCTTGGTAAGAAACAAGAAGATATCCTTCTTTTAACTATTGATGCTAATAAAAAAGTAAATTATTATCTAAAATAAAAAGACTATAATTAGTTTAGTGATAACTATCATAAAACTAATTAAATAGTCTTTTTTAATTTCTTAGCATTAAAGTCTTTCTTTAAAATATTCATATATACATCATCTACATATTCACCATTAAAGTAAACAGCTTCTTTCCATATTCCAAATATTTTAAATCCACATTTTTCATAAGCCTTAATTGCTCTTTCGTTAAAACTAAAAGCCTTTAGCATAATGTTATTCAAGTTAAGAAAATTAAATCCATAATCAAGAATTAACATTATAGCTTCACTACCATATCCTTTTGATAGGTATTCCTTGTCTCCGATAAATACTCCCATTTCTGCTGTTCTATTAATATTTTTAATATTAACTAAACCAATATTACCAAGTAACTTATCACTTTCTTTTTCGATAATAGCAAAATTGTATTCATTGCTATTACCAGTACCATTTATCCAGGCAAATTCATTAGCCATTGTATGAATTCTAGTATATTGACCTACATATTTAGCTGTTTCAAAATCACTTAACCATTCTACATATTGCATAGCATCTTCAGTACTTATTGGTGATAAATATACTCTATCTCCAACGATTTTTTTAAAGTATTTCATTTTAATTACTCCTTTCTGGTAATTTTAATATCTATAAAAAAGACACGAAATCACCTTGTATGTGACTCCGTATCTTTATTACGTGTAAGCAAATTGCCCTATATAGCTAGGTAAAAACCATATATATACTCACAAAAACTTAAGTCAATTATATCATAGGTTATATATTTGTCAACAAAAAATGTAATTTTATATCTATAATCTCTTATTTACATACTTCTACTATTATTAACTACAGGTATTCCTACTAATTCACAATGCTTATCTAAATCTACATAAAATCTATTAGTATCTATATTATATTCTTCAGGTACATCAAACATAACTCTATCTACTAAAGTATCAGCTATTTGTTTAGCTTCACTATAAGACATTCCTGGAGTAATATATTTCATATAATACATATCAGCAATATAATCATATATTGGATAGTATTCTTCTTGTTCAATTTCTATCTCATCACTATGATAATCTTTATATTGAGTATCTATTAAATTTAACATTGTAACGGCATAATTATTATCTCCATTATGTTCATCTAGCTTCTTAGCATAATAACTTAAACTATGATCAACATAATCTGCTAGTGAATAATTATCTAAACACTCTACCATGATACTGCAATAGTTACTTTGTAGTTGATATGCTATATCTCTTTCTTCATAATCAAATAGACTTACTGCAAATACTGAGTTAAGTGCTTCATCTACCGTTACCAATGATAATGCATTTCCTGAATTAGTAACTTTAAGCATTTTATCTCCTACCTTAATATTACCACAAGTAAGTGCATGTCCCATTTCATGGAATATAATTTGATATTCCCATGTTCCTTTTTCATATTTATAATTTTCTAAAGTATAAATCTTATTTTCATTTCTTACATAGCATGCACAAGAATCAACATTAAGTGTCTTCATCATTAATTCATCTTTTGAACATTCTACTACTTCTAATCCTTTTAAATTTTCATATAAAACTCTTTTATCTACATCAGGATATTTCTCACATAAACTATCTATAAATTCTGTCATTAATATCTTGTATTGTCCACTAATCTTAGTATTATTATCCAAAGCATTAAGTAACATTTCCTTACTAGCAGTTTTATAATCTAGATAATCATCTAGGTATTCCATATCAAATATATATACATCATCATCAAAAGCTGAATCTAATTTTGTATCTACTACTAGTTCTTCTTGAGAATCTTCTACTGAAAAAGAGACATGTTTTTGAATAGAATTTTCTACGTATTCAGAATCACTCATATTCTTAGCATATTCTGCTACTATTTTATCATACTTAGCATCATTAATAGCGGCTGTTATTACTGTGGCTGAAAGTACTACTGCAGTTGTACCAAGAATAACTTTAGGAACAACTTTAAGTCGTTTACTTTTTCTTCCAGTTTTCTCATCAGTAATCATCATTGTACTAGGCTTTCGACAGAAAATGTTGATAAAAGCCATATACTCATCCATACTTACATATGAATATACCCCATCACTATCAATTTTTAAAAAGAAATATTTATTATCTTTATCTACTAATAGTTGATACGTATTTCCCTTATAACTAAATTTTGCTATTTTTCTATATTCAATCATCCTATCACCATCTTTATCATATCACAGTTTTCATTTTAGTCAAACTCTATTCATTGTAATTGACACAAAATATAAAATAATGTATACTTAACTTATAATAAAAAGGTGGGAAACAATATGATAATATATATAATAGATAATGATTTTGTAACAAAAAGTATTCTTCCTGTAAAAATAAGTGGTGTCTATCAGATACATGGAAAGGACAATACTTTTTTAGGAAATATAGAAGAAGAGAATAACTCTTGGATTTTTAAACCCACTACAAACATTATTGTTGAATATCAAAGTAATCTTTCTATTGTTAACTATGTTAGTTTAATTGTAAAAGATACTATTAATAATGAAAAATATTATCTATATGCTATTCCTACTTATGATGAAAACATGTATAAATATATAGTAGGTAAGGATACTTTAGTTATAGGTAATGATTTTTCTAATGATATTTATTATAAAAAAGAAAACTTACCAAACGGTAATATTACTCTTACATATAATAATTATTATTGGACTATGGAAACAACTTATCCTGATGTCATTTTAGTAGATAAAGTAGTGTCTAAAGCCTATCTTTTTAATGGTGACTATCTTTTCTTTGAAGGCCTAAAAATAATCTTTTATGGTAAGAATATTTTAATTAACAATCCTAATGGTCTAGTTACTATTAATAAATCTCTAACTTTAGTAAATGAAGATAATACTAAAGAGTCTAGTGTAATTGAATCAAATATTCCTGATGATACCCCTTTGTATACTAAGGATGATTACTTCTTCAAGTCTCCTCGTTTTGATTCTGTTATTGAAGAAGAAACTGTCAAAATAGATGAGCCACCAGCTCCAGAAAGTATGGATCAAACCCCTTTAATAACTACGATTGGTCCTCAGCTTACTATGATTGTAACCTCAGGAATTTCTATTGCTGCTACTATTAATAATTTTTCTAAGCAAGGAAGCGGCGAAGACAACACAATAAGTTTAATCTTTTCCATCTCTACAATGTTAGTAACTGCCGTAGGAGCTTTTCTATGGCCAGGAATTGCTAGAAATATAAATAAGAAAAATTACTTAAGAAAAGAAACTAAAAGAAGACAAAGATATAGTAGCTATCTAGATAAAAAGAAACAAGAAATTTCTTATATCAAACAAAAACAAAAACAAATCATTATTGAAAATGCTATCACCGTCGATAAATTAACTCAAGCTATTGATCAAAGAAATCGTATCTTATGGCAAAGAAATATAGAACATGAAGATTTTCTTCAAATAAGACTAGGTATAGGTAATGTTAGTGCTAAAATAAAAGTAGATATTCCTGAAGATAAATTTACCATAGAAGACACTGATAGACTATATCAAGATCTTCAAAAAGTAGTATTGGATGCTCAAACTATCGAAAAAGTTCCTCAAACAATTACCTTAACTGAAGATTATATTACTGCCGTAGTAGGACAAGATCCACTTCTAAAGAGTTTTCTTGATAATGTCTTTCTTCAAATAATGACGCTTCATTCTTATAGTGAATTAAAAATAATAGTATACACCGAAAGTGCTAATAAGTGGGATTATCTAAAAATAATACCTCATTGTTGGGATAACTCTAAACAAACAAGATATTTTGCTACCAATATTGAAGAGCTAACAGAAATTACTCTTGAATTAGACAAATCCTTTGATAGTAGGGTAGCACAAGAAGAAAATGAAAAGAACGAAGATGATGGTTCAGAAGAACTTGATAAAGAAATATATAAAGAATATAAACCATACTATCTAATTTTTACTGATGAAATATCTAATATCAGAAATGTACCTCTAATTAAGAAAATCTTAAAATATAAAAAGAATGTTGGTTTCTCACTATTAATAGCTAATGATCGCTTATCAACACTTCCTAGTGAAACTACCTCATTTATAATAATTGATCAGATAGAATGTGGTCTAATTAAAAATGAATTATCTAAAGATAATCAAAAGAAATTTGTTGGAGATTATCTTACAAACATCGATATTTATGCTTATGCTAAAAAGATTGCTAACATTCCAATTGTTGTAGAAAAATCTAAATATGAACTACCTAATAGCCTATCTTTCTTAGAAATGTATGGTGTTGGTAAAGTAGAACAATTAAATATTAATGAACGTTGGGCTAATAATAATCCTACTAATACTTTATCTGTTCCTGTAGGTATAGATCAAAATGGTGAATTATTTAAAATGGATATTCATGAAAAACAATATGGACCTCACGGACTAATAGCAGGAACTACCGGTAGTGGTAAAAGTGAATGGATTATTACCTACATCTTATCATTAGCAGTAAATTACCATCCTGATGAATTACAATTTGTATTAATAGACTATAAAGGTGGCGGTCTAGCTCTAAGTTTTGAAAATGAACAACTAGGTATAAAACTTCCTCATTTAGCAGGAACAATTACTAACCTAGACAAATCTGCCATAAATAGATCAATAGCTTCTATTGAATCAGAACTAAAAAGAAGACAATCAGTCTTTAATGAAGCACGTGAAGATTTAAAAGAAGGCTCTATGAACATTTATAAATATCAAGAATTATATCGTAAAGGCATGGTAAAAGAACCAATGAGTCATCTCTTAATCATATGCGATGAATTTGCTGAATTAAAAAGTCAACAACCCGAATTTATGGATCAATTAATTTCCATCTCTCGTATCGGTCGTAGCCTAGGAGTGCACTTAATTCTAGCTACTCAAAAACCAAGCGGTGTTGTTAATGATCAAATATGGTCAAACTCTAAATTCAAAGTCTGCTTAAAAGTACAAAGTGTTAGTGATTCTAATGAAGTACTAAAAAAACCAGATGCTGCTTACCTAAAACAAGTTGGTGCCTTCTACTTAGAAGTTGGTACTGATGAATACTATAATCTAGGCCAATCAGCTTGGGCAGGTGCTAAATACTACCCATCAGATGTCCTCCAAAAAAAGATCGACCAATCCGTTGAATACATAAGCAATATTGGTAAAGTAATTAGTAGTTTTGATGATGATAAAATAAGAACTACTAAAAAAGAATGTAAAGGTGAAGAATTAATCAATATCATTCAGTATATAGATACTGCTAGTAAGAAAGAAAAACTAATTAAAAGACAATTATGGTTACCTAACGTAAAACCAGTTACTTACCTTAAAGACCTAATAACTAAGTATAACCATCAAATAACTCCATATAAATATAATATTGCCATTGGTGAATATGATGAACCGAGAAGACAGGAACAAGGCCTACTAGAACTAGACTTAATAAAAGGAAATGTTGGTATAATTGGTCAAGTTGGTTCAGGAAAAGAAATGCTACTAACTACTATCATCTGGTCAAGTATTAGTGAACATACTCCTGCTGAAATAAATTACTATATCATTGATATGGCTGCTGAAACTCTAAAGAAATTCTCTAAATTTCCTCATGTTGGAGAAGTAGTAACCCAAGGAGAACCCGATAAAATAATTGGTGTCCTAAATCTTATCTTAGAAGAACAAGATAAAAGAAAAGAAGAATTTACTGACTATAATGGTTCATTCGAATACTACAACAAAGTAAATGAAAAGAAAAAGCCATTAATCGTTGTAGTTATTAATGGTATCGAAATTTTTGAAGAGACCATGGCTAAATTCTATGAAGCTCTAAATTCAATGTATCGTGATGGACCAAGATATGGAATTATTTATATTGTAAGTACTTCTAATCAAAATGGTCTAAGACAAAGACAATTACAATTCTTTAATAACGTTATTGTAATGCAACTACAAGATGATTCCTTCTACCGTGGAATTACTAATTGTAGAAGAGGATTATTCCCAGGTAATTATATTGGCCGTGGTATTTGTAAAATAGGAGAAGACGCCGATTCTTATTGTGAATTCCAAACTACTAACATAATAGAAGAAGATAAACAAATAGAATATCTTAACACTATGGCTACTAAAATGATATCTTACTATAAAACTAAAGCCAAACAATTAGCAAAAGTACCTGATAACATAACTAGTGAAGAATTAACCCAATATATAACTAATCTAGAAAATGTTCCAATAGGATATAATTTCTATGAAAAAACTATTGCTAAATATAACTTCTTAGATGAAAAAATCTATCTAGTTACAGGTAAAGACATAAAAGAAAATATTAATGCTATCTATGGATTAGTAGGAGTATTAAGTAAAATACCAAACGTAAAAGTACGTGTCATCGACATGTTAGAAATCTTTAAAAAACCTATCTTAGATATAAAACTATTCCAAGATAATATTGATGTTGTCTTTGCATCAGTAGAAAAAGATGTCCTAACTAGAACAGAACTTCAAGATAATGCTATCAATATAATAATTGGAATAGGTAAATACAAAAAAGTCTTATCACCAGGAGGTATAGAAATATTCCAAAATCTATTTAATAACATCATAAAATCTAAAAAAGAAACCTTTATCTTAGTAGATGACTATGACAGAATAAAATCTCTTAAATTAGAACCATGGTATAATATTATTAATAATAATAAAGGAATTTGGTTAGGTAAAGGACTAAGTAATCAAAGCATCTTTGCTACTAATGAATTAACTCAAGAAGATAAAAAATATAGCTTTAATGGATTAGCATATACAATAACCGATGCTAAATATACTGTTATAAGGACAGTTATGGATGGTGATGAATAATGGAATATAAAGTATTAATTAAACTATATGTCCCTGAAATAGAAAAAAATTATGAAATGTATATCCCTATCAATAAGACAGTTAGTCAAGTAAATACCCTAATAAATAGACTAATTAATAATATTACTAATGGAGTATATCCTATTAAGAATAAAGTATATCTATATAACCGAAAAACATCTGAATTATATTCTGATAGTATTGCCATAAGAAATACTGATATAAGAAATGGTACTGAATTAGTATTAGATTCTAAATAGTTTACAAATAATGTAAATGCTAAAACAAAAAAACTTTACAAACAAAAAAATACGTGTAATAATAAATTTAGAGTAGAGAATGTATGTACTCTAAGAATAATTAATAAGAGGTGATTTATGAGTAGTCAAGTAGTAAGTGAACAAGAAATAAATCTAGCAATTAATAGTGAAGGCTTAGAAAAATTAGCTCTTGATTTTATGACAAGCGCTGATAATCTATCAATTCTTTTCGATAAGCTAGATGAAAAATTTGAAACTTTAGAGAGTTATCTTGAATGTGACGCTCTAGAAGTAATCAAAGAAAAATATCAAAGCCTTAAAGATAATTATTCAATAATTAAAGGAAATGCTATTTCATATTCTGACGATATGAGTATACTAAATAGAAAGATGGCTGAAGGCGATAGAGAATTAACAAATATCGCTAATCAAGGAAAAGGAACTGTTGAAGATATGAAAAGCAAAGTTAAGGAGGTGGATTAAGGATGGCACTAAATTTTGAAAATTCAACATTCGGTTATGATTCAGAAGGACTACAACATTTAATCAATGAAATAAATGTAAATTGCATAGCTAATACTATTTCAGCAATGCGTACTGGTTTAGCTAACATTAACATTTCAGTAGACCAAGCATGGGTTGGACAATCTGCAAATAAATTTAAAGACAAAGTTCAAGAAGATGCTAATCAAGTAATTAAAGCATTAGAAGAAGCTGGAAATGCCGTTGTAGGTGGATTACATGCATCAGGCGGTGGAATGATCGACGTAGACCAAAGTATAAATTTTAATTAATAATAACATATAGTAAAGGAGGAGAAAAAATGTCAATACAAAGTGGATTACAAAATGTTGGATCAGCAGTTGGAAATAATGTTCAATCAGCAATTACCCAAGGAAAGTCAAGATTAGAAAGCGTTATTGGTACATTAAATGCTGGTATATCTGGATTATGGAATGGAGGATTTGTTGGAATCAGCGAAGCTGAATTAGAAGGTACTCTAGTTCCAGCAATTTATAGATATTGTGATACAATTGAAGCTCAAATAGCTGAATTCAACGCTGCTGCTAATACTGCTGTAGCTTTTAAAGGAGATACTCAACAAGCTGTAACAGAATTCGTTACTGCTGCTAAGACTTTGTTACAAGCATATGTACATACAATGCGTCTTGAAGCTTTCAAAGCAAAACAAGCATATAAACAATGGCAAGAAGGTCAACAAAACGTAGCACAAAGTACTTCATCAAATGCACAAGAAATAAGATCAGCTGCTCAAGGATTAAGCCTAGACTAAGAATAAGGAGGTCACAATATGTTAGGATACTATTATCAACAATTAGCTAAATGTAAAGCTCTACTAGGAACTATTGCTAGTACTACTAGTACGCTATCTAGTTTAGAAGGAACATACCAAAGTACTGCATTATCAGTAGCACAAAGCTATAATATTGATGGTGATGAAACAAAAACTCATAAAAGAGTTATTGATGCCGCAAATTCGGTTAATAAAGTAAAAAATCACCTAAATAACGTGACCGTACCTAAAGTAAATGCCAGAATAGCTCAGTTAAATGCCTTAATTGCTGAAGAATTAAGAAAGTTAGCTGCAGCTGCAGCTGCGGCTGCGGCCAAAAGAGGTGGTAAAAAGTGAATTTTACATATGCTGATAGTAAAAATATTACTGACATAGGTAATGAAATAATTGATATAGCAAATGAATATAACATAGAAATAACTAATTTGTTTAAAAAATTAACAACCATTCCTACAGATGATAGGTCATGGCGCGGAACTAAAGCTGACAAATATGTTCAAATCGTAGCTTTAGATAAACAACAATACCTAGATTTCTATGATTCATTAAAAGAATTTGCTAGTAAATTAATAGCTACTGCTAGTAGCGTTGATACCTGTGTAAGACAAAGTCAAGCAGAGGAGGATTATAATAACATATGACAAAAGTAACATATCCCGAATTAGGATTATTAAAAAGTCAAGAAAAAAATAGTACTCTTGCTGAGAATAAAATAAAATCACTATCAACAGTAACTTTTGACATCCCTGATGAAATTTCAGATAGCGTCCTAGAAGGATTTTCTGGAATAGTAGCAGAATTTAAAAGTGATCTTAAAGGAATAAAAGAAAACTATCAAAAAACTGATAATAACTATAAAAAATTAAATAGTAAAATAAATGAAGATTTCAGTTCATTTGAAGAAATTACCATTCCTGAAAGAACCCCAATAGTATAATTAATAATTAAAAAAAGTTATAATACAAACCATTATATTATAACTTTTTTTCTATCTATCAAAATTAAATCTCAAAGAATTTACTCCCATATCATATAACCTATCACTATAACATTCTCTCTTCTTATAATTATATATATACATTAAATTATCTCTATTAATTATCTTATATCTATTACCAAACATATCTCTAAGATAAATATTATCATTCTTATAAAATTTATTCAAACTAAACTTAGAAATCATTACTTCTTCATATCCTGATACAATTACCTCAGTAGAAGGATAACTTCTATATCTTTTAAGATAATTATCAATTAATTCCTTTATTTGTAGTTCCGTAAGCTCATAGGATAATGTAACCATCTTAGCTCCTAGTGAATGTAAGAAAGCTACTGTATAAGAATTAACAACATTTAAAGAAAAATCTGTATATAAATTCTTTCCATGATAAAAAGCTCCAATATCTCCAACTAATGCTAAATTCAAATTATCAGGATATTTATCTATTACCCTAGGAAGTTTTAATATACTCTTATCACTTTCTTGATAACAATATATAATATCATAATCCATATCTAACTTATCTATATCTTCCTTCTTATTAACTAAACAACTAACTAATCTTTCTCTCTTGAATGAAGGAACATCTATATAATACTTCTCCTTAATAAACTCCGTATCATATAATCTTTTCTCACTAAGTTTATCTAGTACCATTCTTCTAAGTTCATTAACTTCTCCAATTGGAATAAATACATTATTATCTATCTCAATATCTAACTCTTTAAATTCATATATTGTATTTCCTAACTTATTAAGTTTAATTCTAATATCCTCTTCCTTAGTAGGATTTTTTTTAGCTTCTTCCAAAACATTACCTTCTAGATAAACTTCATTAACTCCATCACTAACTATAAGCTTCATCTTCTCATTAATTCTACCTATAAATTTTCCTGAAATATCTACCTTACGTAAATTAGCATTAACCATTCTTTCAATATCATCATTAATTTTCTTATCTAACGTAATAACTACCTTATCACCTGGATACACCTTATCTAATACCTTAATACTAATAGTGTCCCCCTCATTAGCTTCCTTAACAAGTTTGCCATTTATATAAAAATCATTAACCTTAATTCCTACATCATTCTTTCCAATTACCCTAAGACCACTACCAATAACCAAATTATCTTTAAGTTTAATTCTAGCCATTCCCTTATTATAATCAATTACTCTTCCTATATCTACGCCCATATGATTAGGTCTATATCCATTAATAATATCATCATTATTTGTATTTCCTAAAAATCCTTTAGTGTACTCTCTATTAAAAATCTTCTTCAATTTCTTAAGTTTATCTAAATCTATATAAACTCTACCTGTATCATAATAAGAATCAATTGCTTCTCTATATATCCTAACTACCATATAGACATATTCTAATGATTTCATTCTACCTTCTATTTTTAAACTACTAACACCAATATCTATTAGTTTTCCTATATTATCTAAACTATTTAAATCTTTAGTACTAAGAGGATACTCCAAGGTATTTAACTTCTTTCCATTTTCATTAACAATATCATATTTAAGTCTACAACTACCAGCACAAGTACCTCTATTACCGCTTCTACCACCAATTAAACTACTCATAAGACATTGCCCAGAATAACTAATACATAAAGCACCATGAACAAATACTTCTAATTCTACATTACTATTATCTTTAATCTCTTTAATTTTATCAATACTAGTTTCTCTAGCTAAAACAACTCTTTTCATACCAAGTTTTTCCATTAATTTAACTCCATCTAAATTATGGATATGCATCTGAGTAGAAGCATGTATTTCTAATTTAGGAAATGTCTTTCTAACTAAATCAAACATTCCTAAATCTTGAATAATAATAGCATCTACATTATTTTTATGTATAAATTCTATATAATTAAGAAAGTCGTCTACTTCATTATCATATATAAGTGTATTAACTGTAACATATACCCTAACTCCATATAAGTGACAATATTTAATTGCAGTTACTATTTCTTCACGAGAAAAATTCTTAGAAAAAGCTCTAGCACCAAAATGGTCTCCTC
This sequence comes from uncultured Bacilli bacterium, assembly GCA_934101175.1. Classification (GTDB taxonomy): domain Bacteria; phylum Bacillota_I; class Bacilli_A; order RF39; family UBA660; genus RUG705. The sequence goes on along the minus strand of CAKOQC010000006.1, from coordinate 25,587 downwards.
CTAAGTATACTGCATCACATCCTGCCATAACTGCCGCTTTTAAGCATTCCATATTACCAGCAGGAGCAAGTAGTTCTATCTTTTTCATAATATCACTTCCAAACATCTAAATTTTATCATAAAAATATCACTCTATCAACAATTATGTTGATAAATAAAAAAGACTATTTATAAACTGTCTACTTTTGAAGTTAAGTTTATTTATTTTAGTCTTTTTCTTTAAAATATTTAACAATACTATAAGTTAGATTAGAAATTAATTTATCCTGATATTCTTCATGAGTTAATCTATATCTATCATCAGGGTTTGATAAAAATCCTACTTCTATTAATACTCCCGGAGTAGTAATATTCTTATACATATAATAAGTATTATTCTCTTTAGGATCTTTAACATTAGAAGTCTTTTCTTTCATATAACTAGTAATCTTATTAGCTATTTCTTTATTTTCTTTATTCTTATTAGTATAAAATACTTGTAATCCTTTCCACTTAGTATTAGATATATAATTTAAATGAATAGATATATACATATCAGGCTTAGTCTTATTAATTAAATATGCTCTACTAATTAAATCACTACGTTTACGATGTTTCTTAGATACTGATAAATCTTTATCTGTTTCTCTAGTTAAGTATACCTTAGCACCTCTATTAGTTAACTCTTGATATAGTTTTTTGCATAGTACTAAGTTAATATCTTTTTCATAAATATTCTTATAAGTAGTTCCACTATCAATACCACCATGTCCAGGATCTAGATAAATTACTTTCCCTAATAAATCATAATTATTAATATCAGCATAAACATTTGATATAGATAGTATAGTTATAAATAAATATAATATAATTATTATCTTTTCTTTTTTCATACTAAAGTATATGTAATATTTTCTTATTTATAATAATTTTTATAAGAAAGAAAAGTAACGCTATAAATATTTGATAACCCTTGAAAACATTGAATTTATATCATCATTTACAGAAAAAAATAATCTTGATTTCTTGTCAAAAAAATTTTAATTATTATTGCACAATCTCTTTGTTTATAGTATAATTTAGCTATAACAAAGAACTGTAAAGTAGAATATTTGAAGATTTTTTTGGGAGTGATTTTATGAATAAAAATAAATATTTATTATTTGTATTAACATTATTTATTCTCTTTAGTAATACAGTAAATGCATCATGTACTGAAGAAGAAGTAAATCGTTTTAAAGAGCTAGAATCTCAGTTTAAAGTAACTCATTATATTGAAAATAACAAATATGTTTTAAAAATATACAATCCGGATCCAGACGTATTTAAATATGAAATTAAAACAACAAACAAATTGAACTGTGAAATTATAGATATAAATAATAGTAAATGCATCGGAGAAGTAAATGGTGAATATAATGTGTCAGTCAAAAGTTATGATAGTAATTGTACTACAGCATTTAATCAAGAGCCTATAATTATCACAAAATACAACAATTTTTCCGAAAGCGAATTATGTGATGGTATAGAGAATTTTACTTTGTGTAATCCAGATTATGATAAAGAATTAACAGAAGAAGAATTTATATCAAGAGTAAAAACATATAAAAAAGGGTTGAACAAAAAAAATGAAACTAAAGATGATAATTCAAGCGACAATAATAACAATACAAATAAAACAAAGATAACTTTAATAAATAATATTATTAAATATATTCAAGATCATTTAACAACTATTATAGTAATTTCCATCTTTGCTATATTATTAATAATCACAATTGTTCTAAAGATTAAAGCTATAAGAAAGAGTAGGTATTTAGAATGAAAAGAAAGATTAAAGTGCTTTTTTTGTTACTGTTAGCTATTTCAACATTTCTTTCGTTTACAATTCAAAGTCTTGTATATGCTGTTGAAGAAGGAGAGCAAGCCGAAAGTGGTGGTGGCGGTGATGGTGGCGGTGATGGTGGCGGTGAAGGCGGCGGTGATGGCGGCATACATTTTAGTGGGGATTATATTAATGATAATACTGATAGTAGCGATGATGGTGGAAATGATGAAAATGGCGATGATGGTAAATGTACTACTTGTGGTAATGAGCCTCAGGATAATAACAACACCAATACAGGAGGAGGTGGTAGTGGCGAAGGAGAAGAAAAAGATAATAACTATAGTCACAATGATAAAGTAGATATAGACAAGCTTGAAGAAGAATTGATACATGAAACTAAGAAACAAGAAGGTGAATGGGAATGTACTGCTACATCTTGTAGTCTAGATTACGGAGTATCACAACATTCAGTAGAAGTAAAAGGTCAATTGTATGATATGTTTAATGAACCATTGACATCAAAATTTGGAGTTTTAGCGGGTACTCATATCGGTGCCAATTTATGTGAAATGCGAAAAGCAGTGTATTATGGTTCTGGAAGTATGAATTATTCATGTAAAAGAAATGTAAAATATCAGGTATGTGACATTACAGTTTCAATTGATAAATATGGGATACGTTATGAATATGTGTGTCACTATGAAACAAGAATAGAAACACGTACAGCATCATATCCAGATTCTGGCTGTACTGAAGCAGCATTACGAGGCGGATATCAAACGGCATTATCACTTCTGTCTGGTGAAGAGTTATATACTGTTGACATTTCTGATCCTAATGAAGCAGAATGTTATGATAAACCTGACGGCTATAAATATGGTAAAGAAGAAAGTCAAATTTGTAAAACTTATCATGCTGTTGCTATTGGCGGAACAGCAACAAGTTATAAAGAAAGTAAAAACAAAGGTAATACTGTAATCAAAAACTATTGCTATGAATTATATGGCTCATGTATTAATGTTAAAACAGGTATGGTCGAATATTTGACAGAACCAGTAAGTAAAGAAGATGAAAACCCTTGCCGTAACAAAGGAGATGAATGGTACTATGTCAAGAATGACTATAAAGATGAAAGTGATCGTCATTGGCATATCTTTATACCATTGAACGCCAAAGAAACGAACGATTATCAATTTTCAATGAAGTCTAAGACAAAAGAGAAATCTAGTAAATTATGTGCTGCTATTATTAAAAAATATTCTAAAAATTACGAATATACTAAATATATAGTTCCTGCTATAGGATCATTTAATAAAAATAAGAGTGATATAAATTTAGTTAAGAATGGTTGTTATTATAAATCAACAATTAATGTTAGTTTAAGGCAAAGATTCTATAACGAAGTAGCTAGCAATAATAAAGATACCTCAGAGTTAATAGGATTTAACTTCTATTATAGACCAATAAGTCTAGATAACCCTTTCCCTAATGGTATAACAAAATATAGTGATTGGGAAAAATGGAATGAAAATAAAAAACAAGGAAAAGAAAATCCAGAATTAGACAAATCATTTAATACCGTTACTTATGCAGCTGCCAATATTAACTTAAGTTATATTAGAAATTACAATAAAGAAAACCTATATACAGATTGGAGTAAAATGAATATAGATGGTAGTAGTATCTTTATTCAAAAAGATAATATTATAGATAGAAATGGTTTAATTACCAATAAAACATTTTATTCCCTAGGATGCGGTATTGAAAATCAATGCGAATATCTAGATAAAGAACAAAAAATTAAAAATCCAATATATCAACCAAGATGTAAGAATAATAAAAAGAATGATATATGTCCTACAAGTAGTTATAAATGAAATAAACAGCCACTAATTTATCTAAAAAAGACTAAAAAAGTCTTTTTTTTTGTAAACAATTATGCTATACTTTTAATAGTAGGAGAGTAAGCAAAGGAGGTATTATGTTAAAAAGAAAATATTTAGTATTTTTATTAATGTTATTTATTCTCTTTAGTAGTAAAGCGTATGCCTCATGTACTGAATCAGAGTTAAAAGAATTTAATGATTTAGAATCAAAAATTAAAGCGACTTACTATATAGAAAATAATCAATACATTTTTAAAATATACAATCCTGCTCCAACATTGTTTAAATATGATATATATTCAACATCAAGAATTAAATGTGAAGTTATTGATGAAAACAATATAACATGTGTTGGCACTGACAAAATAAATTATGATGTCATAGTAATAGGAAAAAATTGTAAAGAAACTGTGAAAGCACCTGAAGTTGAAAAATATAATAAGTTTTCTGAAAGTGAATTATGTAATGGTATTGAAGAATTTGCTTTATGTCAACCTGACTATGAAAAAGAATTAACTGAAGAAGAATTTAAATCTAGAGTTGAAACTTATAAGAAGAGCTTAACAAAAGATGATAATTCAAAAGATACATCTAATGGAAATAAAGATAATAATTCTAAGAATAATGAAGATAGTATAAGTTTTATTGATAAAATAATTGATTATATTAATTCACACTTAGTAATTATTATTGCTATAAGTATTTTTGCTATATTAGCTACAGTTACTATCATTCTAAAAGTCAAATCATTTAAGAAAAGTAGGCGATTAGAATGACAAAGAAGACCTTAAAGAGTACCATATTAATACTAATGGCAATAGCTACCTTTCTATATTTTACAGGAATAAATATTACATATGCTAATGAGCCAGCAGAAGGTGATAGCACAGAAACAACTCAAAAAGAAACAACAACAGATGATGCAGACACAAATGGTGGATTCACTGTAGATACTGATAACAACGAAGTACAACCTGGAGAAGATCAAGATTGTAATCCTTGTCCAAAACCAGAACCAGACCCAAAGCCTGATCCGGACCCTAATAATTCTAACGGCGGTGGCGATGGAGAAGATGACGATGATGATACCCCTGGTGGTGACGATGACGGTGACGATGGTAATGAAGAACATGATGAATTCATCGATAGTATGAAGTGTACATTTCAAGCCTGTTCAATAACATATGGCGTAACAAATCAAAAAATGACTGTTACTTGGGACTTATACGATATGTTTAATGAACCATTAAAAAGTTCATTTGGTGTACTATCAGGAACATATATGGGAGCTAATCTTTGTGAAAAAAGACAGGCTACTTATTATGGTCATGGTCTAGGAGTTTATGATTGCGAAAAAATCATAAAAACATATCACTTTGAATGTGACAAAGATGGTAAATCTTGTCGTGACTGGCAAAGTGAAAGAATAGAACACGTAACTAAAACCCAAGAACATGCAGGATGCAACAATACAGCACTACATCAAGGATATAATTCAGCAGTAGCAGCAGTAACCGGCGGAGTAAGTTATACCGTAGATATCTATGATCCAAACGAAGCTAAATGTTTTGGAAAAGAAGATGGCTATAAATATGGTTCAGGTGATAATGAAGTATGTACTACATATCAAGCTGTAGCCGTTGGAGAAAAACCAACATCATATTATGAAAGTAGACAAAATGGAAACAATGTAATTAAAAATTATTGCTACGAATTATATGGAGCATGTATTAATGCCAAAAGTGGCAAAGTTGAATACTTAACTTCACCCGTAAATGCAAATGATGAAAATCCTTGCCGTGATAAAGGAGAAGAGTGGTATTATGTCAAAAATGAAACAGACAGTGAACAAAATAAACATTGGCACGTATTCATACCATTAAATACCAAAGAAACAGATAATTATAAATTTATAATGAAAGCTAATAATAAAGAAACATCAGTAGGTATTTGTACAGCACTAATCAAGAAATATTCTAAAAATCATGAATATGCTAAGTATATCTCACCATCAAGAAATGGAAGCTTTAATACTAACTTACCTGAAGGAAGTATTCAGGACGCTATTAATAAAGTAGAAAAAGCGGGCGGATGTTACTATAACACTAATATTGATATTAAGATAAAACAAAGATTTTATAATGAGGTATCAGATGATAAAAACAGCAAAAAGTCAGAAATTATTGGATTTAACTTTTATTATCGTCCAATAGATATAACTAATCCTTTTCCTAATGGAATAACTAAATATAGTGATTGGGAAAAATGGGGCGAAGATGAAAAGATTAATCAAGAAGATCCTGAAATAGATAAATCATTTAATACTGTTACTTATGCCACAACTAATATTAATTTAGATTTTATTAGAAATTATAATAAAGAGAATTTATATACAGATTGGAGCAAGATGAGTATAAATGGAGGTAGTATGTTTATAACTAGTCAAAACATTATTAATAGAAATAGTACTATTACTAAAGATTCATTCTATTCACTAGGATGTGGAGTAGAAAATCAATGTGAATATCTAGATAGTAAACATACCATCAAAAATCCAATATACCAACCAAGATGTAAAAATAATAAAAAAGGAGAGATTTGCCCATGAAATGGTCCTTTGCATCAGTTGGCGTCATTGTCATGGGAATATTTGGAATTGTAATCATACTCTTATTTAGCGAAATAACCGTAAGTAATGAGCAAGATTACTACACTTTAAAAGAAGCTACCGAAGCTGCAATGATTGAATCTGTAGATGTTGCTTACTATAGACTAAGTGGACAAATAAAAATAAGCCAAGAAAAATTTGTCGAAAACTTTACAAGAAGATTTACAGAAACATCAACATTCGGTCAAGGAAACTATGATATTTACTACTATCAAATAAGTGAATATCCTGCTAAAGTTAGTATTCGCATCGTGGACGCCACAAATTCTTATAATATATATAACACTTTTAGTGTAGACATAGATGCTACTCAAACAAATGTTATAAATGAATTATCCGCAATCTTAGATTGCTACAAGTGTGATAAAGTAAAAAAGGATAATAAATAAAAGAGAGGAAGGAAAAAGAAATGAAAAATTTTAACAAGTTCTTAAAAAACAAAAATACTGTAACCATCTTAGGAATATTGCTATGTTTAATTATTCTTTATGTTGGTTATACAACTAGTATCAACAAAAAAACTGCATTAGTAGATGTATACTATGCAAACCAAACAATACAACCTAAGACTTTAATTACTGAAGATATGGTATCTAAAACAAGAGTACCAGGAGCATTCATTAAAGGAACATATTATAAAAATTATAATGACATTGTAGGAAAATATAGTAACTACAATACAATGATTGCCGCTGGTAGTATCTTCTATTCAGATTTATTAGTATCTGAAGGAAATTTACCAGATGCTGTATTATACAACACTAACGAAGGTGAAAGAGTTGTTAGTTTCCCAGTAGACACAGTTACTACATATGGAAATTCAATTATGCCTGGAAATATTGTAGACGTATATGTAAAATTATATGACAATAGTGGTAAATTAGTATATGGAGAATTCTTTGATAATATCGAAGTACTTGGTGTAAAAGATGCTTCAGGTAAAAACGTATTTGAAAATACTGAAGAAGCAAGAGTACCAGCATATGTATACTTCTCATTACCAGAAGCTAAATACTTATTATTCTCATCATTAAATTATATCTTAACTAATGATATAGAAGTAGTATTAGTACCAAATACTGTTAAATTCGATGCTAAAAATCCTGCAGCAGTAGAAGTAACTAGTGATTACTTATATGATTTCGTTCTTGATAAAATTCAAAAGATTGATGGACAAGAAGAATTATATAATGAATTGTTAAATGAAATGGAGCAAAAAGCTCTTGAAGATTCACAAAAAAAAGAAAATAACACAAACACTAATACCAATGAATAATTATTAGTGGCAAAAAAGAATAGGGAGGAAATATTATGGATGCACAATTTCAACAAGTCGATTTTGGACCATTAAAACAATTTTTGGATAATGATGATGTTACCGATATATCCTATAGTAATGGTGGGCAGGTATGGATAAAGACCTTGTCAAAAGGAGTATATCGAGTAGAGAATACAGGAATCGATAATACCTTAATAGAAAAAATAGCCTTTCAGTGTGCTAACACGATGGGTAAGTCCTTCAATATGGCCAATCCCTTTCTTGATGCCGAAAGTGCTGAATTACGTCTTAACTTCGTTCATGATTCCATAGCTAGAAATGGCATTGCCTTGTTAGTACGTAAAACACCAGCTAAAATAAGATTAGTAAAAGAAAAAATTATTGAAGATGATTATATCAGATTAGATATTCACGATTTCTTAATGAAATGCGTTGAAGGACACTGTAACATCTTAGTAAGTGGTGAAACTGGTAGTGGTAAAACAGAGTTTATCAAATACTTAGCAGCTCACACTAAAGAAAATGAAAAAATAATTACTATTGAAGATACTCTTGAGCTTCACCTTGATAAAATATTTCCAACAAGAGATATCGTAGCTATGAAAACTAATAATATAGCTAGTTATTCAGATGTACTTGTTACCTGTATGAGACAGAATCCAAGATGGATATTACTATCCGAAGTAAGAAGTGCCGAAGCCGTAATGGCCGTACGTAACTCTATATCATCAGGACACAACATCTTATCAACAATTCATGCTGATAAAGCTGCATCTATTCCTAGTAGATTATATAGTTTGCTAGAAAGTAATATTGACCTAGAACAATTTCTAAGAAGTATTCATAGATATGTTCAATTAGGAGTTCACGTTAAAGGATATTATAGTAAAGAAAGACAAAGATTTCATCGTGAAATTGCTGAAGTAGTAGAGTTCTATGTTACTGAAGACAATGAACCTAAAACTAATATTCTTTATAAGAAAACACCTGATGGTAAATTTACTTTACATAACCCTACAAAATATCTCTTAGGATACCTAGAAAGCCAAGGCTTAATCATGCAACCAGATATCTTAGTAAAAGAGGAGTTCAAATCAGCTGATGAAAATATTGATCAAGCTACTAATGAGTATAAAGTAGATCCTACTAATATTGATGCTGCTAAAGAAACCATTCCATCATCAGCACCAACTAATGGTGTCACTACTAATCAAACTGTAGTATCTACCAAAACTCCAAATGTTGCTACGCCAAAACCACAATCGCAAGTACAAGTATCAGTACCTAATCAAAATAATCAAACACCAATAATGAATAATCAACCACAAAATATAGCACCAAAGAGTATAAATCCACAAGCGATTAACCCAACTAATCAAGTTAATCAAAATTATAACGTAGTAAACCCAAATCAAGTAAATACTTATCAATATGGGAGTGTTCCTAATCAACAACAAATGATTAACAACATTCCTAATCAAATAATAAATAATCCAAATCAAATAAATAATTTGCCAAATAATTAATAAGAAAGTAGGTGATTATATGGGAATATTTATAATAATAGGTCTTATCTTAATATTTGTAGTAACATATAGAAATAGTTCTGGTGAAGGAATATATAAGTTCTTACAAAGCCAAGCTACTGTTGCCTATGACCAATTTGCACCATACTCATATAAAGTAATGCGTGAAAAAATTAAAGAGTTAGGACTTGAATATACCACTAGACAATATACTATTCAAGTAACTATGTTTGCTGTAGTAGCAGGAGTTATTGGTTATCTATATTTCTATAACTTAGTAGTAGTAATTATATATGCCATAATAGCAGTAGCTACTATTCCATATTTAACATATTTAAGATGTAAAAGACAATATAGTGAATTTATTTTTGAACAAATACAAGTATATACAACTAATACTATTATGGAATTTAATACTACCCAATCGTTCATTAAAGCTCTTGAAGGTGTTGTAGAATCAGGAGTACTTGATGAACCAGTATTATCTGACGTTAAAACAATGATAGCTTTATCATATGAAAAAGGCGATGTAACTGAATCAATCAATTACATGAATGCTAAATATCCATATTACATGGTAAAAAACATGCATCAATTATTCCTTCAAGTAACTAAAGAAGGTGCTAAAAATACTGAAGATACCTTCGATAACATGTTAAATGATATCGATATCTTAGTAGAAGGAGTATATCGTGATAGATCAGACAGAAAACAATTCCACAGACAATTCCTAGTATTTGGAGTAACCTTATATTCATTAATAATGTTAATCCAATTAATTCTAGGAGTAGAATCCTATATCGAAATGTTAGACAATGTCATTATGAAAATATTAGTACATGGTGTTGTCCTAATAAATAGTTACTTCCTATTAAAAGGAGAGAAGTACTATAATGAGAATGTGGGGGCTGAATAATGCATTTAGAATTATTATTAGTAGGAGTAATTGTCTTCTTTATCTTTATCTATAATGGTACTATAAGTACTACTAAATTCTTTGGAGAAAATAAAGGAATATTTCAATTACTTCAAGAAAAAGATTATGAATTTCTATTAAGAACAAAATATGGTGATAAAATATATGATGTTGGACAAGTATTCAGAAAAAGAGTAATGCAAGGTCTAGCAGCCATGGTTATCATGCTCTTTATCTTCATCTCTGATTTAAAACCATTATATATATTAATATCTATTGCTTTTGGATATTTTGTATTTAAATCACAATATTTAGATTTAAAGAAATTTTATAAAAAAAATTTAAATACTATAGATTCATTATTACCATACTATTTAAAAAGCTTAGAGGTATTAGTACAACACTATACTGTACCAGTAGCTCTTGCTAGATCTATTGAAGATGCTCCTGAAGTATTCAAACCAGGACTTCGTGAATTAGTAGCTAAAATAGAAAATGGTGACTCATCTGTTGATCCATATATGGATTTTGCTAATCAATATCCAGTTAGAGATTCAATGAGAATGATGCGTCTATTATATCGTTTAAGTTTAGGAGAACAAGATAAAAAACATGAGCAAATGTTATCTTTCTCTAAAACTGTATCTGCTCTTCAATTAAAAGCCAGAGAGCAAAAATATCAAGCCAGATTAACTACCATGGAAAACATGACCATGAAAATGTTAGTATGTACTGGTGGAGCCGCTCTAGTATTGATGTTAATAGCGTCATTTACAATGATTGGCGGTTAAAATAATATAAAATATAGTCAAAATATAAAAAAGGTGTTATAATCAAATTATATTAATGATAGGGAGGTGAGACAATGAAAGAAGCAACTGGTGAAGTATCAATGACTGTTGTAACATTAGTAGCCATTGGTGTAATCGGAGCTATCTTAGCAAGTCAATGGGGAAATATCCAAAACACTATTGGTGGATTATGGGGCCAAGGTGGAAACACTGCTGGGTATAATCAAAAATAATTAAAAATTAACAAATATGAAATAAAAAGTAGGTGATAACATATGAAGGATGCCTTTGGCGGAGCCTTTATGGTCAAAATATTCTTAGTATTTATAGTTATATATGTAGGTTTTATAGCAATTTCACTAAACTATGCAAAAGCCTTCAAAGTAAAAAATAAAATTATTGATTACATTGAAGAAAATGAAATTACTAGCATTTCAGAATTACAAACCGGAAAGAAAATGCAAGATTTCGAAAAGTTCCTAACTGATGAAATATTAGGTAATATGAATTATAATCTTAGTGAAAGAAATATTTGCGATAAAATAAATATGACTAATGATGCTGGAAGACAAGTTGCACATTGTAACCAATTAGGAATAGTTATTCGTGAAGCTGGAAAAGCTAAAAACACTAAAGGTATGTACTATGAAGTATCTACATATGTTGGCTGGAGCTTACCATTTCTAAACAACATTCTTACTTTCGGAGGACGTGCTGATGATGAAGACGTCATTCAAGGATTATGGAAAATATCTGGAGAAACAAGAGTAGTTGTTAGAGAGAAATAATATAAGGAGAAATTAGTTATGAATGTAATCGTATCAAATAAAAACAAAGGATTGTTAGAAAATCTAGACATCGACGTAATTAAATCAATAAATGGAGAATTTACCGCTGATGAATTAATAAGCACATTCTCTAATTTCTTTTTTAATCGAATGTTCTTAGATATAACAGCCCTTAAAAATTATCATGATATTTCTAATATTCAAAAATTATCCATGGGCTTAGAAATGGATAAAGTAATAGTATTATTAGATAATAATTTAATTAATGATAATAGTTACTTATCAAAATTAATAAGTATGGGAATATATAACTTTGGTAAAGATAAAGAATCACTAATGTATCTATATAATCATCCTAATACTTATAAAGATGTAGCTCATATCCATCAATTAGATATGGATGCTAATACAGAAGATACTAGCAAGCCTGAAAAGAAGAGTAGATTCTTCCACAAAGATGATGAAGAACCACAATTCCACTCTTCAAGAAGTGCTCGTGTTATAGGATTCAAAAATATGACAAATGGTGCTGGTGCTACAACCCTAATATATATGTTAAAGAAAATTCTATCACAAAAAGACTATGTTGTAGCCATTGAAGTAAATAAAAATGATTTTGGATATTTCAATGAAAGAGATATGTATTCTGTAAATCAAGGAAACTTAAATGCTGCTATTAACAAGTTTGGCAATGCTAACATGATACTAGTAGACTTAAATAATTCTACTGGTGAAAGTTTATGTGATGAAGTAATATACTTAATAGAACCTAGCACAATTAAACTAAATAAAATGATGCTAATAAATAAAAATACTTTTGATAAATTAGAAGGTAAAAAAATCGTTCTAAACAAAAGTTTATTAACACCAAAAGATGTAAGTGACTTTGAATTTGAATCTCGTTCAAAAATAGCTTATAACATGCCACCATTAAATGATCGTATAGAAAATACATTCGAATTAAAAGATTTTATTAGTAAATTAGAGTTATAAAGTAATGAATAATTACTTTTTTTCTTTTATATGATAAAATATCCTTATCAGGAGGACTATCATGAATAAACATAAACAATCCTTATTAGAATTATTATTAATCTTTATCATAACCCTATTATTTAACTTACTATGTAATGAAGTAACTCATGATGAAGTATGGAATTATGGTTTTGCTTATAATATTTATACCGGACTTATTCCATATAAAGACTTCAATATGGTAATAACACCTTTGTATCCCATGATAAATGCCCTAATTCTAAAAATGTTTGGTAATAGTTTTCTAACATTTCATATATTTAATGCCATCATATGTACTATAATTTTCTATTATATGAAAAAGCAAAATCATAAAAGCTACTATTTAATATACTTATTACTTATGCCATATAGTAGTCCATATTATTCTATACTATGTCTATTATTTCTCTATATCTTAATGGACTTAGAAAACAATCATAAAAACGATTACTTATTAGGATTTATTCTAGGCTTAACCTTCTTAACTAAACAAAATGTAGGTATCTATCTGTGTCTTCCTACTTTATTTATAAAAAATTATAAGAAAATCTTCAAAAGAATAGTAGGCTTTCTTATTCCTAACATTATCTTTCTAATCTATCTAATTAAAAATAATATCTTATATAATTTTATAGATTATTGTTTCTTAGGAATAAAATCATTTGCTAAAGATAATTTAGTAACAGAACCAGTAGGTATCTTTCTATTAATAACTTCATTTATCTACTTAATAATTAAATATTTTAAAACTAAAGATATAAAGATAATCTATTTAATAAGTTTTCTACTATTTGCTTATCCCATAATAGATAGATATCATACTATGATAGCCTTTATCCCTTCATTAGGATACTTTCTAAATAATCTAAAACTATCTAAAAAAATTCTTCAAATTTCTTTCCTAGTATTCATTATATATAGTTTTTCTAATAGTGCTTATCTACTAAAGTATAAAGATTATACATTCCTAAATGATATTAATTTAATAAAATATCGTATCATACCTCATAGTAAATACTTTAAAGAATATTTAGACACTATAATTACTTATTTAGATGATAATAAAGATAAAAAAATATTTATTATTAATAAGAATAGTTATCTTATAAAATTAGAAGCAAATCTACCTATAACTAAGTATGATTTATTAAATGATGGCAATCTTGGTTCATCAGGAAGTACTGGTATTATTAATGAAATAGAAAATATTTGCAAAAATAATCAGTGTGAATTTCTTCTAGATGAAAAAGAAGTATTTACTCAAAATCATGAGTATTCTCAGTACAACACTTCTATTATGAAATATATTTATTATAAATATCCTAAAAAGGATACTATTCTAGATTTAAGTATATATAAAAATTATTAATAATCATCATATCTTTATTCTCTATATTTATAATCTATATATTAGTATAAAGAGTTTTAAGGGTATTTTATTAAAAAAACTCATATTATAATAATTTACAAATTTATATAATAAGTGTTATAATAAGGCATAGAAACGCCAAAATAGAGCTTATAATTAAAAATAAGTATAAAAAGTATATAATAGCTCATTCGAATGGGGATAATTGTGAAAAAAGAATATTTATTAGCATTAAAAGAAAAATTAAGTACACTTACTGATGATGAAATACTTGAAAGAAATAAATATTTAAGAAACTTAGCTCTAGGAAATTTATTAGGACCTAACACAGCATATTTATCTATTGATAAGCCATGGCTTAAATATTATAGTGAGAATGCTATAGAAGCTAAAATTCCTAATATGACAGCATATCAATATATGTGTCATGAGAATATTGATAATTTAAATACTAAAGCAATATCTTATTTTGGAAAAACAATAAGCTTTAAGAATTATATAGAAATAAAAAGTATTATTTGATATAATAAAGTTATGAAAATATAGATAAATTAAATAAAATAATAAATCATAAAGGGAGTAGGAGTATATGAAAGAAAAAACAGGTTATCCAAGTATAGATAAAACACATGATGCTGGGTTTAATTATTTTAAAAGAAACCCAATTATACCTAATATGAGTATATATAATGCAATATCATTAATTAATAGTTTTAATAAAGACTTAAATGCCATAGAATGTGCAGATTTAAATATTAACTATAATGAACTATTTAATGATACAATAACAATATCTAAATCTCTTAAAGAATTAGGTATCAAAAAAGGTGATATAATTACAATATGTATGCCTAATACATATCAAGCTGTAGCAATTTTTTTAGCAGCAAATAGAATAGGAGCTATAACTACATTTCTAAATTATAGAGCTTCAGACAATGAAATTAAAGAGTATTTAAATCTTTTTGAGTCACCATTATTTATTAACTATGATAGAAGTCAAGAATATAATGAAGAAATAAAAAAAGATACTAAAGTTAAGCAAATAATTACTTTAAGTAAGAATAAATTATATACTAAAGAGTTTAATACCAGCAGTAATTCATTAATTGGTTATAATGATTTTATCTCATATAATGACTTAGCTAATGTAGCTAAATACTATAAAAATTTTATTAATCCTATTCACAGTAGTAAAGAGGATGCTTTAATATTATATACCAGTGGTTCGAGTGGTAATCCAAAATCAGTGCTACTTACTAATGAAAATGTTTTAGCTTCTGGTATTTATATAAAAAACACTATCAATTTGCCACAAACTAAGGGGGATAAATGTTTATGTTTTGTTCCATTTAAGTATCCTTATGGCTTTGCAACATCAGTTCTTTTAACTATGATGTGTGGTAGAACAGTAGTACTAGTTCCTGACGGACTTAATAATGAAAACGTTAGAAAAATCCTACCTAAAATTAATTATTATTATGGCAGTCCAGCATTGCTAGACGTACTTAAGAGTATTGTTCCTGATGATGTTGATTTATCTTTAGGTCATACATTTGTAACCGGAGGAGACTTTTTCACAGAAAAGACTGAAAAAATGGGAAGAGAGTTTTTTGCTAAACATAATTGTAACAATATGACCTTCTGTAATGGAGCTGGTAATGCAGAAACCGTTGCCACATGGTCTAGTTCTGTTGGTACAAAAGTTAGACCTAATACAGTTGGTAGAATTCTTGTTGGAGAAGAACCATTAGTGGTAAATTCTGAAACAATGCAAGAGGTAAAATACAATGAAGAGGGTACTTTACTAATACATGGTAAAAATGTTTTTAAAGGTTATTATAAAAGCCCAGAATTAACTGCACAAGAAAAAATTACTATTGATGGTAAAGAGTATTATAATACAAGAACTGTTGGAAAACTTTCAGAAGATAGGTATTTTTCACTTACTGGTAGAGAATCAAGATTTTATATATTAAGTGATGGAAATAAAGTATATTGTGAAAAAGTACAAAACTTTATATCTTTACTTGATATTGTTAAATCTTGCGTCGTAGTAGATAAACCAGATGATTACACAAGATTTACTGGTAAAGCATACGTAGTACTTAAAGAAGATATTTTACCAGATGAAAATACCAGAAATTATATTCTTGAGCAATGTACAAAAAAATTGTTTGATATTAATAATGATGTAATTCAGCTTAATTCATTTGAAATACCAACAAGTATAGACTTTGTAGATAAAATAGATTTAACAGAAGCTGATAAGATAGACTATAAAAAATATGAAAAAATGGCGATAGAAGAATACGAAAATGATAAAAAGAATAAAAAAAGAATTAAAAGTAAATAAGTTTTTGAGGAGGTAAGTGTGAATGAGTACTGGAATATTTTTCTTAATAGAAGCAATAGCATATATGTTATTGTTAATTATAGTATATTTTAATAAGAAAAGATTAAAAAATGAGGAGAATAAAATATATATATTTTTAGTTATAGTAGCTATTACTGAATTAATTTTGGAATTATTATTAGACTTTGTAGGGCCATTATATTCAACGATAACAGTTATTAGTTATTTTGTAGCTAAATTATATTGCGTTTTTTTACAATTATGGATAACAGTTTTATGTTTATATATAATGATTATTACACTAAATATGAATAATCAAGAAAAATACAAAAAAACAGTAAGAACTATTTTTATGATTCTATTAATAATTTTTTCGGTTTTAATATTTAAATTACCAATTAGTTTTTATTGTGATGGTAAAATAACTTATACTTATGGTAGCAGTGTAAATATTGTTTATGTTTCATCAATGCTATTTACTATTATTGGAATTATTTGCCTTATATATAATAGAAAAAATATTAGAGATAAGCGTTTCTTACCATTAGTATTGTTTATTATTATTGGTGGTGTTGGCTCTTTCATTCAATATGAAAATCCAGGACTATTGTTAGCAGTACCAATTCACGCATTTATAACATTCTTAATGTACTTCACCATAGAAAACCCAGACATGAAACTACTTAAAGAAATGCATGAAGCTAAAGAAATATCTGATAATGCCAACGAAGAAAAGACTTTATTCTTATATAATATGACCCAAGAAATTAGAGCTACTACTAAGAATATTGATAATGAAGCTGATATAATTATTGATAGTGATGATATTGATACAGATAAAGAATCTGCTAGAAATATCAAGGGAGAAACTTCTAAGTTTAGAATGATGACTAATGATATCTTAGATGTATCAGCAATAGATTCATCAAATATAAAAATATATAATAGTAGTTATAATTTAAAAATGTTACTTAGAACAATTATCAGTAGTTATACTGATATATGTCATAATAAGAACTTAGAATTTAGAACTAATATTGATCATAGCATTCCAGAATCTCT
This sequence comes from uncultured Bacilli bacterium, assembly GCA_934101175.1. Classification (GTDB taxonomy): domain Bacteria; phylum Bacillota_I; class Bacilli_A; order RF39; family UBA660; genus RUG705. The sequence continues at coordinate 8,122 of CAKOQC010000006.1, read as the reverse complement.
ATATGGAGATAATATTAGTTTAAAGAAAGCTATTAATTTATTACTTACATATAGTGTTAAATCTACTAAAAAAGGATATGTTGAATTAGATATAAATACTATTATTAAAAATGATATCGTAAGATTAATAATTACTATTGAAGACTCCAGTATGGGTATTAAAAGTAGTGAACTAGAAAAGATTAAGATAGATAATAAAAATATCTCAGAATCTTATAAATTAATAACTTTAATGAATGGTACTATGGTATTAACATCTAATTATGGATCAGGAAATAAAATAAAGATAATCCTAGATCAGAAAATAGATAAAACTCCAAATAAAGAAGAGAAGAAATATCAAAGTATTCTAGAAGATAAGAAAATATTAATTATAGATAATAGTGAACCTAGTATCAAGATAATAGAAAAACTACTTAAAGGAAGTAATATAAATATTGATTATTCATTAAATGGAAGAGATGCTTATAATAAAATTAAGACTAGAAATAGATATGATTTAATCTTATTAGATGAAGAATTAAATACAATATCAGGATATGAAATGTTAAAGAACTTACAAGGAATAAGAAACTTTAATATACCAGTAATCTTACTAAGTAAAGATAATAAATATGAATATAATGAAGAATACTTAAAGATGGGCTTTAGTGATATATTAATAAAACCTCTAAATAAAGAAATACTTCTAGAAAAAATTAATAAAAATATCATAAATAGAGTAGATATCTTAGAAAATAACAAGGAAATCTCCAAATAAGATTTCCTTTTCTAATATAATTAATGAAATATTTCTTAATATGTGATAAAATATACGAAGAAAACGCGAGGAAAAAATATGATAAAAATAATATGTATTGGTAAAATAAAAGAAAACTATTTAAAAGAAGGAATAAATGATTATTTAAAAAGAATTAATAAATATCATAAAACAATATTAATAGAATTACCTGATTCAAATCCTGATAACGAGGCTAAAGAAATAAGTAAATATCTAGATAATAAAGATTATATTATATCTTTAGCTATCGAAGGAGTATCTCTATCATCAACTCAATTATCTGAAAAGATAGATAATACCTTTATAAATTATCCTAATATAACTTTTATTATTGGAGGTTCTTATGGTATTAGTGATACTATTAAAAATAAATCTAATTATAAATTATCTTTTTCTAAATTAACATATCCTCATGGACTTTTTAGATTAATTCTTTTAGAACAAATATATCGTAGTTTTAAAATTATTAATCATGAAACTTATCATAAATAAAGAAGGTGAATAACATGAAAATAGGGAATATTGAATTAAATGGACAAGTTATTTTAGCTCCCATGGCAGGAGTATGTAATAGTGCCTTTAGAAGAATTTGTAAAGAAATGGGCTGTGCTTTAGTATGCGCTGAAATGGTCTCAGATAAAGGAATGGTATATAATAGTAAGAAAACTAAAGATATGCTTTATTTTGAAGAATCAGAACGCCCAATATCTCAACAAATATTTGGTAGTGATAAGGAGACTTTTGTCAAAGCTGCTAAATTAGTATATGAAATAATGCATCCTGATATCATAGATATTAACATGGGTTGTCCTGTACCTAAAGTAGCAGTAAGATCACAAGCTGGTTCAGCCTTACTAAAAAATCCTCAGTTAATTTATGATATTGTTAGTGCTGTAGTAGAATCTGTTCCCGTTCCGGTAACTGTTAAAATAAGAAGCGGTTGGGACTTTAATTCTATTAATGCTGTTGAAGTCGCCAAAATTTGTGAAAAAGCCGGTGCCAGTGCTATAACTGTTCACCCTCGTACTAGAAGTCAGTTATATAGCGGAAAAGCCGATTTAAATATTATCAAAGCTGTAAAAGAAAATGTCAGTATCCCCGTTATTGGTAATGGTGATATTACTAGTATAGAAACCGCTAAACACATGCTAGAGTTTACTAATTGTGATGCCATCATGATAGGACGTGGTGTATTAGGAAACCCTTGGTTAATAAAAGAAATAGATACCTATCTAAAAACTGGAGAAATTATTCCTAAACCTACTCCTGAAGAAAAAATAGCCATGTGTTATAAACATTTAGAATACCTCTTAAAAATAAAAGATGAACATATTGCTGTTTTAGAAATGCGTAGTCATATTGCTTGGTATATCAAAGGATTACCTTATCATAAAGAAGTCCAAAATGAATGTTTTAAAGCAAAAACTAAAGAAGAAATATACCAAATACTTGATAATTACTCAAAAAAATTATATAATTAACAAAAGAGGGATGATATGGAAATAACTTTTTTTGATAGATTATCAGCTTATTTTGTTGATATGGTCATCATATATATAATTACACTGATTATAGCATCTTGTGGATTAACTTCAACAACAGATAGTTATAATGCTAAAATAAAAGAATTAACTGAAAGTTATACTAATAATTTAGTAACTGAAGAAGAGTTTATTGATAACTATACAAGTATTATTTATGAAAATCAAAAATCTAATGTTATATCCCTAGGAGTAGGAACTGCCATATTAATTGCTTACTTTGTAATTTTTCAATATATGAATAAAGGACAAACTATTGGTAAAAAATTACTCCATCTAAGAGTAGTAGATAAAGATACCCAAAAACCGCCTACCTTTATTAAATTTTTAATAAGAGAGTTATTTATATTTAATATAGCTTCAGGCATTCTTAATATAGTGTTTGTCTATACATTAAATAAAACAGGTTATCTAATGGGATATACTACTATTACTGCCATAGAAACAATCTTTATAGTCATTTCAGTTGCCCTTGTTCTATATCGAAAAGATAAAAGAGGATTACATGATTTAATGGCTAATACTATAGTTATAAGAGAAGGAAGATGATAAAATGCGAGAACTAACTGATCAAGAAATTGTAAGAAGAGAGAAAGCAAGTAAAATTAAAGAAATGGGTTTAGATCCATTTGGTCAAAGATTTGATAGAACTGCTTATAGTAAAGAAATAAAAGATAAGTATTGTGACATTGAACATGATGAATTCGAAAACATTTTTGATGAATATACCGTTGCCGGTAGAATAATGTTTATCCGTAAAATGGGTAAAGCTTCATTCTTTACTATTCAAGATAAAATGGGTTCTATTCAAATATATATATCTATAAATGATATTGGTGAAGAATCATACAATTTATTTAAGACTGCTGATATTGGTGATATCGTTGGAGTTACCGGAAGAGTAATGAAGACTAAAACTGGTGAGATTACTTTAAAATGTTTAAAATATACTCATCTAGTTAAAGCTCTAAGACCATTACCAGAAAAATTCCATGGACTAACAGATATTGAAGAAAGATACCGTCGTCGTTATGTTGATTTAATTATGAATGAGGATTCTAAAAGAATAGCCTTTACTAGGCCAAAAATAATTAGATGTATTCAAAACTTTATGGATGGTCGTGGCTTTACAGAAGTAGAAACTCCTGTCTTAACAACCCTATTAACAGGAGCTGCTGCTAGACCATTTACAACTCATCATAATGCTCAAGATATTGATATGTATCTTCGCATAGCTCTAGAATTACCATTAAAAAGACTATTAGTAGGAGGCATGGAAGCCGTATATGAAATTGGTCGTGTTTTCAGAAATGAAGGTATGGATCCAAGACATAACCCTGAGTTTACCATGATGGAAGCCTACTTAGCATATTCTAACTTAGAAGGTATGATGGAATTAACAGAAGCTATGTTTAAGACTATTGCTAAAGAAGTATTTGGCAAATATACCTTTAATTGGGGTGGCAATGAGATTAACCTAGAATCATGGCAACGTATTAGTATGACAGATGCTATTAAGGAAAAAATTGGTATTGATTTTAAAGCCCCTGATATGACTTTAGAAAAAGCCCTTGAATTAGCTAAAGAGCATCATATAGAAATAGAAGAGCATGAACATGCCCTAGGACATATTATTAATAAGTTCTTTGAAACTTATGTTGAAGAAACTTTAATTCAGCCTACATTCTTGTATGGTCATCCAGTAGAAATTTCTCCATTAACTAAGAGAAATCCAGATGATCCAAGATTTGTTGATAGATTCGAACTATTTATAGGAGGAAAAGAATTCTGTAATGCTTACACAGAATTAAATGATCCTATCGATCAATTAGAGAGATTTGAAGATCAACTAAAAGAACGAGAATTAGGAAATGACGAAGCCAATGACATTGACATGGACTTTATTGAGGCCCTTGAATATGGTATGCCCCCAGCAGGCGGAATTGGCTATGGTATCGACAGAATGTGCATGTTGTTTACAGAGCAAGAATCTATTAGGGATGTAATATTATTCCCTACTATGAAAAACAGATAGTATAAACTATCGAAAAGTAATAATGTCGAAAAGAAAAAAAGTTAGACTAGTGATACTTTAAGAAATAAGGAGGATTAAAATGAAAAAACACGGATTATTAAAAACACTTGGAATATTACTTCTATTACTTGTAATTGTTAGTTTTATTCTACCAGGAAGACAAGATACAGTAGCTTATACTGGCTTAGCTGACATATTTATAAACTATTTTGGTATTGTCTTACAAAATTTTTGCTATATAGTCTTATTTATTCTTGTAGTTGGCGGATTTTATGGTTTACTAAACAAAACACCATCATACAAAAAATTGCTAGATAGCATTGTAACTAAAGTTAAACCTTTAGGAAAAAAATTTATATTTGTTATTATAATATTATTTGCAGTAATTGCATCACTTACAGGAATGAGTTTAGAACTAATAGTATTTGTACCTTTTGTAGCATCAATAATTCTACTATTAGGATATGATAAATTAGTAGCTCTAAGTTCTACCATTGTAAGTATTATGATAGGTTATATTGGTGGCGTATTTGTAAACTTTGTAAATCCAAATACATATGCCGTATCAACTTACGAATCTTTTGTTGGAATAGATTCATCACTTGCTAATACCTTTCCAAAATTATTATTACTTTTTGCTGGAATTGCTCTATTAATCTACTTTGTAAATAAACACATTAAAGCTGTTGAAGAAAAGAAAGTTAAATATGAATTAAATGATAATTCTGAACTATTAATAAATGAAGTTAAAGGAAATTATAAAGACATTAAAACATGGCCTTTAATAGTTATCTTATCATTTGTTTTAGTAATATTAATAATTGGTATGATTCCATGGAGTTCATTATTTGAAATAGAATTATTTAATAATATTCATACATGGATAACTGGTTTATCAATTAAAGATTTCAATATTTTTCCAAATATCATCTCATCAAGCTTACCAGCTTTAGGTGATTGGAACTTAAATGGTAACCCATGGTATCATTATATTATAATTAATCTTTTACTATTATTTGCATCACTTATTATTGCACTTGTAAATAAAGTAAAGGTTGATGAATACATTGATAGTTTTGTAGAAGGATTTAAAAAAGCTCTACCTGCTGCTATCCTTGCATCAATTGCTTATACTGTCTTAGTATGTGCATATAATAATGGATTCTTAGAAAAGATAATTTCTAATTATGGTACATTTAACTATGGTGTATCTTCATTATTAGCTTTCTTAGGATGCTTATTAAATGTTGATATTTCATACATTATTGCAGGATGCTTCTCACCATTAGTAGGATTAATTACTGATGAAACAATCTATGAATCAGTAGCTATCTTATTACAAGGAATCTATGGAGTATTCTCAATAGTAGGACCTACAAGTATAATTTTAATATTTGGATTATCTTATTTAGATGTTCCATATACTACATGGTTAAAATATATCTGGAGATTTATCTTAGCACTAGTTATCTTAGTAGCCTTAGTAACATTATTAGTAGTATTACTATAATAAGAAAACACGTTCACATAAAAATGAACGTGTTTTTAATATTCATAATAGGGGAGTATAATAGTTTTGCAATCACTAAAATGAAATAGAATTTAAAATCAGTATAGCTATTACTTCTATTTATTTTTTTTCTTCTGAATATTATAGGTTATTTTAAGTAATAACTTAGTAGGTAGAAATCTTGTCATAAATATTCCTAACTTAACTGTAAATCCTGGAATAATTATTAGTTTATTTTTAAACATCATATTTATTGCATATTTGGCAACATATTCACTAGACAAAGATTTGAGATTAAACTTTACATGAGCCCTCTTATTAAAATTAGTATCAACCGGACCTGGACATAAAATAGATATATGTTTATTATCTTTATTTCTTCTAAGCTCCTCATACAAAGCCAAGCTATAATTACAAACATAACTCTTAGTAGCATAGTATCCACTCATAAGTGGTCCACCTTTCATAAGACCTGCTGAACTAGCAACATTCAAAATATATTTAGTATGTTTATTATTAACAAACAGTTTTGTCAATATATGTAAACATTTGACATTTAAATCTATCATATTAAGATCTATCTCTAAATTATCTACTGTATAATCCCCAAATATACCATATCCTGCATTATTTATAACTATGTCAATCTTCTTATCAATAAGTTCATCATATAGCTTATAGCAATTATCTACTACCGATAAATCATATGAATAAATATCTACATTAGTATTTACACTATTCTTAAGTTCTAATAATTTATCATGACTTCTAGCCACAACAACTAAATCATATCCTAACTCTGCTAAATATTTAGCCATATCAAGTCCAATTCCCGAACTAGCTCCTGTTATCAATGCTCTCATATTTTAACATCCTCCTAAATTATATTATACACTATTGTTAAATTTAAAAAAATAGGTTATAATACATTTCAGGTGAGTAATTATGGAAAGATTACAAAAAGTAATAGCTAATTTAGGATATACCTCAAGAAGAAAAGCTGAAGAGCTAATTCAAGCAGGAAAAGTAAAAGTAAATGGCGAAGTAGTAAGAGAATTAGGAACAAAAGTAAAAACTAGTGATACTATCGAAGTAGAAAATACCATTCTTGATAATGCAAAAGATTATGAATACTATTTGTTGAACAAACCACGTGAAGTTATTTCATCTGTAAGTGATGAACATGGTAGAAAAACAGTAGTGGATTTAATAGCCACAGATAAAAGAATATATCCAATAGGAAGACTTGACTATGATACTACTGGTATAATTCTTTTAACAAACGATGGTAATCTTGCTAACAAATTAATGCATCCATCAAGTAATGTTGAAAAAAAGTATCTTGCTAAAGTTGAAGGACTAGTAACCGGCTATGATATTAAAAGATTACGTGAAGGTGTTATAGTAGATGGAAGAAAAACCGCTAAAGCACGTGTTAACCTAAAGAAGTATGACAAAAAAACAGACAAGTCATTAGTAGAACTAACTATTCATGAAGGAAGAAATCATCAAGTAAAGAAAATGTTTGAAGCCATCAATCATGATGTTTTAAAATTAAAAAGAGAAAAATATGCTAACTTAGATTTAACTGGAGTAAAACCTGGTGAATATCGTCGTCTTACTAATAAAGAAATAGCTGTTTTGTATTCATTGGTGAAATAATGAAACAAAATACTATTTTTTTAGATATTGATGGCGTCTTAAATAGCGATAATTTTTTGCGTGAAAATAAAGGTATAAATAATGCTATAAATGAATTAGAAAGTAATTTAGAAATATTTTACTTAAGACAAATAAATGATTTAAACTATAATAGCATTCTTTTACTAAAAGAGTTGGCAAATGAAACTAATTCCGATATTGTTATTACTTCGGCTTGGAAAAACATTCGTATATGGCCTTTAATTGAAGAATATTTAGTAAATAAAGGTTTACCAATAGTAGATACTACTACTTATATAAAAGGAAATAGAAGTGAAGAAATATCAGCCTATTTAAAAAGTCATCCAGATATAAAAAGATATATTATTATTGATGATGAACTATTTAAAGGATATGAAAACTATTTTGACAGTTTTATTCATACTAATTTTTATAATAAAGGGCTTACTGAAGAAATAGTTAGTCTTGCTAAAACAAAATTAAAAAATAATTAAATTACCAACGAATTGTACCAAGAAAAGAGTATAAAAACACTCAAAAAGTAGAAAAGCGTAAAAAAATGAAAAAAAGACAAGAAAATGCGAAAAAAGTGT
>CAKOQC010000005.1:0-93025 GCA_934101175.1 uncultured Bacilli bacterium | reverse complement strand
TCAATTACTTTATTTTTTCTTGCTTCAAGAATATCTGATACGCGATATCTTTTTCCATCTACTGTTATGTAGGTATTAGATGGATCTTCAACAAAATCTAAATTCATACTATTGATATCTATAACTTCGCCTGGTTCTGACTCAAATACCATTTCGGTTGTTTTAGGAGTTTGCTCCTGTTTAGATGTTTTTGTTGTCTCTGCTTTTTTATTGTTTTCTGTTTCTTCAATTACTTTATTTTTTCTTGCTTCAAGAATATCTGATACGCGATATCTTTTTCCATCTACTGTTATGTAGGTATTGGATGGATCTTCAACAAAATCTAAATTCATACTATTGATATCTATAACTTCGCCTGGCTCTGACTCAAATACCATTTCGGTTGTTTTAGTAGTTTCCTCTTGTTTAGATGTTTTGGTTGACTCTGATTTTTCTGTTGTTTCTGAATTTGTTTTAGTATCTGTTTTACTTGCATCTTTAGTTTGTGTTTGCTCATTTTGTTTTGTTTTCTCTTTGGCATAATCTGTTTTTTTAGCATTTTCTGTTTCTTCAATCACTTTATTTTTTGATGAGTCTTCAACTTTATTTTCTGTCTTATTTTCGACTTGATCAGATACTTTAGCTTTTTCTTGTACATTTTCTTCTAACTTAAGTTTCATATTATTAGCTTGTTCTTCTAATGTTGTGATTTGTTTTTTGAAACTTTCTATGTAACTTTCAGTGTTAGAAGTCATTAAACCAGATTCTAAGTTAGCTATTCCTTCTTTTAAGACTTCTATTTCATTTAACAATGATTGATAATTTTCTTCAGTTGCTTCTAAATTTTCCAAAGGATTAACATAATCATTATCACTTTTACCAAGAAATTTATCATACAATTCTTTCAATTGTTCTTTGATTGATGAATTATTTTTTGTTGGTGTGTTTAGAATTTTAATGTCATCAAGATTTATTCTTTCATTTATATTTCCAAGTTCTGTTTCAAGATGTTTTAATCTTTCATTATATCGTTCTAATTGATTATTTTTAATTTGTTCAATTTGTTTTCCTAGGTCAATAGCCTCTTTATCATATTTATCTAATTTACTACGTCTTTCTTCTAACTCAGCTATTTTGCTTTCTAATTGTTCTTTTGTTTTTTGTGCTTCTGCATATTCACTTTGTAAATCAGCTACTTTTTCTGCATCAATGTCTAATTCTTTGAATTTTTTATTAAACTCATTTAATTGTTCATTAATTCTTTCAATTTCTCTTTTGGCTTTCTTTCTATAATTTTCTTCTGTAAGTGTTGATTTGTTATTGGATCTTTTATTATCAATAACTTTATCTACATAATCTAACTCGCTATTTAACTCTTCTAAATTTTTAAGTAATTTATTGTAGTTTTCAGTAACATTTTGTGTCATATCTACAATGTTATCTTTGTTAATTAATTTATCTAAATACTCTTGAATTCTTTGAGTAAAACTAGCTTGTTCTGTTCCTTTAGGATATAACAAATTGGCTATTTCTTTAGCAAATTGAGTAGTAGCAATTTTAACGGTTTCAGAGTTTGCTGTGGCTATTTTGCCATCAATTATTTCTATGTCTTTGCTAAGCTTATTAATACCAGATTGTAGTTGCATAAGATCTAGTTCAAGATTAACACTTTTGTTTAAAATATTTGTTCTTTCATTTCTTAAATCGGTATATTTCTGTTTCAAATCTGCTATTTCTTTATCTAAATCTTTTATTTTTTTACTTTTTTCTTTAGCGCCTTCTTCGATAGCTTTTTCTCTTTGTTCTACTTTTGTTTTGTATTCATTATCAAGTTGTTCCATCTCATTATTAATCTTTTGTAATTCATTATCTATTTCTGTTTTTCTAGCAGTTTTTTCTTCGTGGGCTTTAGTTTTGTTATCAATATCTTGTTGAATTTTTTCTTTTTGTATTTTAAATCCTTCAATGATTTCTGTGCTGATGTTATCAATATTAGTATTATTAGCTATTTCTAAGGCTGTTCTTGTTGCGATTGTTGATAAAAATACATCAAATGTATCACATTCACCTCTATTTTTTCCTATTAAATAGTTATTATATGCTTCAAGTATTTCTGGATTACTAGCAAGACTTTTTCTAATATTTCCAACATTTTCACTTAAACTTGATATTTTTTGTATGTCTCCTAAAGTTTCAGCGAAAGCTTCTTTTTGCAATTTTAGAAGATTTAATCCCCTCATTTTTTCTGGAGTCAATCCTTCTTTTGCTATTAATTCTTGTATTTTCATATTTAAGATATTGGAAAATGTTCCGGCATCGCCAGTTTTTACATATGAAGCGGTATCTAAAGCTAGTTTAGGAGAATTTAGAAGTCCAGCGGATAAAGCTCCAAAAATGAATGATTTTCTTACGGCATCGTCATCTATGGAATTCCATACTTCCTCGAATGTAATAGCTGAACCATCATCATTTTTCCATCCTTGAGCTGTTGCTAATAAGAATGGGGCTAGTATTTCTTGCAAGCCTTCTTCTGATCCTTCACTGATCATTTTAGCTAAGTATCCTTTTATTCCAGGAATTGCCAATAAGCCATTCATATTACTTATCCCTGGAATAGCACCAATGAATGTTTCTAGTAATACTTCACTAGAACCACTAAGTATACCATAAAATGTGGCTTCAACAGGATCTAGTCCTTGAAATAGGGCATCTCTTTTGGCATTTCCACCAGCAGATAATCCCATAGCTAATCTTCCGGTTGCTTGTCCAAAAAACATTCCAGCTGCAGGTCCCAAATATATTCCAGCTAATGGTCCTAGTATAAAACTTGGAATCATAACTGGTGCCATGTTACCTATTACACTAGAAAATTCATATAAATATTGATATCCCTCTCCTTGTTCTTCAATTAAATAAGTATTTAATTTTTCATTTTTATAATCTCTTTCACTTCTTCTTGCAACATTTTGAAAAATATAACCAAATCCTTCACCAAAAGTACATACACCATCCCAAAGACCTTCTGTTGCCACTATTAAACCCCTACCATCTTCGGTATTTTTTATCCTTTTTTCTATTTGTTCAGCATGTGCATACCCTTTTTCTCGCATTATGTCATCATAACAATCTTCAATTATTTGAGTAGCATAATTCATGTCAATGCTTCTTATATATTCTTGGTATAGTGAACCATATGGATTTTGCTGATGACTTAATCCATAGGCATCTTCTAATTCTTCATCAGAAACATAATCTTTACGTTCTTCTAGAGATCTGGCTTTAGCCTCGTTATTTCTGGCTTCTTTATCTAATTCTTTATTTCTTAATGCAAGATTTAGATAAAAATTACATGTACCAAAATCTTCTAGTGTCATATATTCTTCTTTGAATCCTTTAACTAATTGTTTGATATTATTGGCATCATTTACATCAGCTGGTACACTTAAATCATTTTCTGCATAATATAACGCAGCTTCGTATGAGGATACATCTTTTATAACATTGCCATCTTTATCCTTATATACAACATCGTCTTTGAATTTATCACCACCGGCTCCATATTCATTATTAGCTATGATTTCATGTGAAGCTATTCTATTTTGTGATAATTCTGGATACTCAGGAGTATTCATTATTGTTTTATCTCTAAAGTCCTCTGTTACTTCCTGATAATCTCTATAATTGTTTATTCTTGTTTGTAGTATTTCTTGCTCTTTAGCTAGTTTTGCATATTCTGGGTTTGCCATTAATGTAGAATCAATTGTGTTTTCTAAAATTTGCGATTTTTCTGAATCAAGAAGATTTTTTGTTAAGGATTCACTATTTATTCTTGATTTAGCCTTTTCTCTTTCTGCAGTTTCTATAGTTTCCATTTTGGCTTCATTCGCACGCATTTGATTATTAATCTTAGTTGTTTCCTGACTATAGATTTGACTAACTTGTGCACTATAAGATAGATTCATTGATGTAATTTCGGCAAGTTCAGCTTCTGTGGCCTTTCCTGCTTCAAAATTTTTTAATATTTCTTCCTGTCTCGCTGCTAAATAGGTCATTGCATTTTCAGCAGAAGCATAATCATCTTCTTCACTAGCTCTATCTAATGAGAGAATGCCAAATACTTTTAGATATTCATTGCTAACATTTTTGTTAATTGTTATATCTTTGTCTGAATCTCCATCTTTGTTATTATCTTTTTTATCATTATCTCCAACAATTCGTTTTTCCATTTCACCATAATATTTGTCATATAATTCTTGTTCACGCTTTGTTCGGTGAGTCATTCCCGCAAGTGTCATTTCTGCTGAAGGAACCAAAGCTGTATCAAGAGTTTCTCCAACATAAGACAAAATGTTTTCGAGTTTTGAATTTCCGGCAATGCCATCTTTTCTGTTTTCCAAATTGGATTTTATCTTTTCAAATAATGAAGTGGTTTTAAATAAATCTAAATCTAATAAGTTTCCTTTAAATAATACATTACCTTCATCATCTTCAGTAAACAATCCTTCTATTGCGGCATCTTCATCTAGTCCACCAAGTTGTTCGATTACGTTATTAAGTCTATTAAGAGTTTGTTCTGCATAGCAAGGATCATAAGCAATTTTTTTACTTTCAGCAATTGCTTCGCCTTCATCTAAAAAATAGCTTTCTAATCCATCAAAATCAAGATCTCCTATTTGTGTACTTACTGCACATATACTATTATAAATTTCGGTAGCACTTAATATGCATTCTATTAATAGTTCACGTCCTAAATACATTTGCGATTCTTGAGGAATAAAAATATCAGAACTGTAATTCATCGAATTTGGATCTACATCATTTTTTTGTTCTTCTATTTCATTCATTTCTGTATTTTCTGTATCTGTAGTTCCTGTATTTGGCAATTCTTGATCTGTGCTTGTTTCAGAGTTTGAATTGTTTTCAGTATCATTTTGCTTTAATTCTTTAAGTAAATCTTCTTGACTAATTTTAATTTTTTCATTACAAAAAGGGCATGTTAAAGAAATTATACCGTTTTCACAGGATAATTTTATATTATTATCAGCAATAACTTCTTCTCCTTGAAATAATTTTGACAGTATCTCATCAGAGAAAAAGGTGTTGCTTATTATCTCCTTACCACACTTTGGACATTTCATACAAATCCACACCCTTATATATTTACTTTTAGCTATTCGTATTTTTTATAAAGCTCCTCTATAGCCTGTTCTAATTCGTTTTTTAGTTGTTTAATTTCTTTTTCTGCGGCTGCTATTAATCCTTCTAATTCAGCAATTTTTTTGTATCCTATAAAACATAATTCTTGTGTTTTTGCTTTAATATTGGCCATTATAATTTTATCTTGAGTCAAATCGCCACCATCAAAAGGCATTCCACATATAACTATATCATTCATTTTACTGATGGTATCAGAATATAAATCTTCAGCCTCCATGATTACATAAATACTATCTTTTCCTTTTTGAATTACTCTTCGATATGCTTCAATTTTGCCCTTGTAGCCATCTATTTTTGCTTGAATTTCTGCTATTTGAGCATCATATGAGGCTGTTAAGCTTTTTATAGCAGCATCTAAAGCCGCTGAACGTGATATATCCGCTGCACTCGTACTCATAGTTATCTCCCCCTTCTTAATTCTTAAAAAGAGAAATATTTTTCTCCTCTTAAGAATTAAGAAGTATTTATCATACTTCTTATATTCTTCTTATTACATTGAGTAGTTCTTTAACGCATCAGTTATACTTGAAGATACAGAATTTAATGTTTGTTTATATTTATTTGATTTTGATAAGAATTCGCCAAAAGCTTCATTTGCTTCTTCTCTTCCAGTACCTATTTGCCAATTGTTCATAATATCATCACATGATCTACGAACACTACTGATAAATCCATCTATTGAATTATTAGCTGCATCTATTTTATTTTTACCACTCATAGCTTCTTGACTAATATTGATAGTATCTCTTAAATCAGTATAATTTTCCATTGGTGCTGATTCTTCATATTTAATTGGTGTTAAAACTTCTAAATTAGCTCTGTTAGCATTTTGAATTGATCTGTAATTTGCAGCAATTCCTGATGCATTTTGAGCCAATTGACATAGTGCATTTCTTAAAACTATCATGGCATTGCAAACTTCAATAACATTTTGAATTTGAACGCCAGCATCTTTTCCTTCCCAAGTATTTTTTAGTGTGCTGATACCTGATTTTAAATTATCAATTATACTATCAGCAGTTTCACGTACAACTTTGTTATATAAATTCATTGAATCATCATATAATTTTTGTACATTTTGAACTTTATGATTCATAATTTCCCTCCCTTACTTTTTATAGAATCATATTTGTGTATCTAGCTAGTCTTCGACTACTTTCTACAATTAGAATTATATCATATATATTCTTTAATATCAATATCTTGTATAAAAAACATAGATTTTTTGGTTGAATTTATTAATAGAAAGTAGATACAAAAAAATGTAGACATGTTTTTGTGTGCCTACATTTATATTACGACTTTAATCTTTTAGTCTATGTTTATTATTTTCTTAGTTGGTTCTTTTTCGTTTATTTTAGGAACGGTAACTTTTAAGACACCATCTTTAAATTCAGCTTTTATTCTGTTTTCATCAAGGTCTCCTAAATAGAAGGATCTTTCACATCTACTTAATGATGTTCTTTCTCTACGCATATATTTTTTACCTTCTTTTTCTTCTTCTTTATGAGTAGCTACAATTTTAAGATATCCATCTTCATATTCAAGTTTGATATCCTCTTTTTTGTATCCTGGAACATCCATTACAATATGATACATACCTTTTTCTTCATATATATCGCATTTCATTCCTTTCTCGAACTTTTTAGGTTCCATTTCATCTAAGAAATTATCAAAAAATATTCTACTTGGTAACATCTTTACCACATCCTTTCGAGTATAATTATAGCACTCTTTTATTAAATGTCAATACATTTTTAGCAATCTTTTTAATTAATTGCTAATTTTTCTTAAAATTTTAGCAATCTATATTGACAATTGCTAATTTTCTGATATAATTAATAAATGAAAGGATGTGAGAGATATGAATAATCAAAATCCGTTTGAAGAAAACTTGCAAAATGTTTTAGAAAAATATGGTCGTGACGTGACTGTTGAAGCAAAAGAAGGCAAAATTGATCCTGTTATTGGCCGTGATGAAGAAATTCGTAATATTACTAGAATATTATCTAGAAAAACCAAGAACAATCCCGTTTTAGTAGGAGCTCCTGGTGTTGGTAAGACTGCTATTATAGAAGGACTTGCTGCACGTATTATTAAAGGAGATGTGCCAAATAATCTTAAAGGTAAAACTATTTGGTCCCTTGATATGGGAGCTTTAATAGCTGGAGCAAAATATCGTGGTGAATTTGAGGAAAGACTAAAAGCAGTTTTAAAAGAAATTAAAGACTCTGATGGTAAAATTATTTTATTTATTGATGAAATTCATTTACTTGTTGGTGCTGGTGCAATGGAAGGAGCAATGGATGCAGGCAATTTGTTAAAGCCTATGCTTGCACGTGGCGAAATCTTATGTATTGGTGCTACTACACTTAATGAATATCGTAAATATATTGAAAAAGATGGTGCTTTGGAAAGAAGATTTCAAAAAGTATTAGTTTCTGAACCTAGTGTTAGTGATACGATTGCAATACTAAGGGGACTTAAATCTAGATTTGAAGTATTTCATGGTGTTACCATTAAAGATGCCGCTTTAGTAACTGCAGCTAATTTGGCCAATAGATATATTACTGATAGATTTTTACCAGATAAAGCTATTGATTTAGTTGATGAAGCATGTGCTACTATTAAGGTACAAATGGAATCTGTTCCTGTTAAATTAGATTATTTAACAAGAGAGATTATGACATTAGAAATAGAAAAAGAGTCCTTAAAAAAGGAAAAAGATGAAATTTCTTTAAAAAGAACTGAAGAAATTAATAAGAAATTAGCTTCTTTAAAAGAAGAAGAAAGTATACTTAGAGATAAATGGAATGAAGAGAAAAATCTCAGTGTTAGAATTAAGGATAAACAGAAAGAATTAGAGACAGCAACACATAACTTAGAATTAGCAGAAGCTGATTATGATTATGAAAAGGCAGCCGTTTTAAAGCATGGTACTATTCCTAAACTTCAAGAAGAATTAGCAACATTAAAATTCAATAATCAGAATTCATCACTTTTGAGTAATACTGTAGATGAAGAATCTATTGCTAATATTATATCTAAGTGGACAAATATTCCAGTTACTAAACTTGTTGGTACAGAAAGAGATAAATTATTAAATTTAGAGAATAATATGAAAAAACATGTTATTGGTCAAGATGAAGCAATTCATTTAATTTCAGAGGCCATCATTCGTGCTAGAGCTGGCATCAAGGACCCTAATAGACCTATTGGTTCTTTCATGTTTTTAGGACCTACAGGTGTTGGTAAAACTGAAATTGCCAAAACATTAGCATATGAACTTTTTGATGATGTTAGACATATTGTACGTATCGATATGTCTGAATATATGGAGAGTCATTCAGTTTCTAGGTTGGTAGGTGCTCCTCCAGGATATGTTGGATACGATGAAGGTGGACAATTAACAGAAGCTGTAAGAAGAAATCCTTATTCAATAGTATTATTTGATGAAATTGAAAAAGCTCATAAGGATGTTTTCAATATTTTATTACAAATATTAGATGATGGAAGAATTACTGATTCACAAGGTAGAACTGTTGATTTTAAAAATACTATTATAATTATGACATCAAATCTTGGAAGTGAATATATTTTAAATAAAGAACCTAATGCTAAAGAATTAATAAATAAAGAGCTTTTCCGTACATTTAAACCTGAGTTTTTAAATCGTATTGATGAAATTATTACTTTCAATGCTCTTTCTAAAGATAACATTTATCATATTGTAAATAATTTGATTAAGGATATTGAGGTTAGATTATCAGACAAGCAAATAAAAATTAAACTTACTGATAAAGCTAAGGATTATATTATAGATAATTCTTACGATGAAGCATTCGGTGCTAGACCTATTAAGAGATATATTGTTAAGAATATTGAATCTTTGATTGCTAATAGTATCATTGAAGATAAAATTAGATTTAATAGCACTATTACTATTGATGTTATAGATAGTAAATTTGTAATTATTTAATGTTTAGATATTTTAAAAAGACTTGTATAATGTTTTGTAGTACATTTAATACAAGCCTTTTTTGTATTATATTTTATATTTTTTTTGCTTTTTTAAACCTATAAGTGAGAAACTTCCAGATTACCTTTCTATTAGTTAACCAATTTATTCTTACATTATTGTTAGTGTTAGCTATCATTTTATCTACTAAAAATTTCGCAACAACGTCAGGATAATCTCCAAGAATGTTATATATTTTTCTAAATTTATCATTTAGTTCCATTGTTTTATCACGATAGGCATTTACTAGAAAATCTGTAATCATAATTCCTGGAGCCAATTTTCCAATAATGATATCATATTTACTTGTTTCAGCTTCTTTGGCTAAAGCATTTACAAAGTAGGTTACTCCCCTTTTTGCGGTTCCATATATTGATAAACCTGGAATAACTGCATCGTTACTGCCATGGCCTTCAACAGTATATATGGCACCACTATTTTGTTTTATCATTTCTTCCATTATATATTTCGATGCTATAATAGTGCCTTTTAAATCGACATCAATCATATCATCTATTTCTTTCCTCTCTAAATTCCAAATTAACTTGTCTGCTTGATTAATTCCAGCATTATTTACCCAAAAGTCAATCTTTGAAAACTTCTCTTTGGTCTTTTTTATTAAATTAATAATATCTTTATCTTGAGTAATGTTGCAGACAATGCCTAAGACATCTCCTTTACCTTTAATATTTTTTAACTCTTTTACTGACTTATCAATATCTTTTTTATTAAGATCGCTTATAACGACATTAAAATTCTTTTTTCTGAAGCATTTTGCCATTTCATAACCAAGTCCTCTGGCACTTCCTGTAATAACCACTGTTTTTTTATTCATATTTACCACCTTATCTATATAGTTAGATTATATCAAAAAATAGTTATAAAATATATAAAAAAGCAAAACTTTTTAAAAATTTTGCTTTTCTTTTACTATATTTGTTATGTTCTACTATTCCATTCTACACTTTTTAATTTATAGACTTTATTGTCTAATACATAATTGAAACGATAGAAAGAACTACTCTTGAACATTTCTCTTAATTGTTTAGCATCTCCATCATAAGCTCCTAGGTTAGTATCTGCCAAATCATACAATGTGCCATCTTTAAGGTATCCTATATTTACATCAACTGATAGTTCATTTGCATTATATGAATATCCATATAAATCTGATACATAGTTCATATCGCTTTTACATGTATCTTCTTTTCTAGTAATTGTTTTTTTATCAACATTATATATATATCCATTATAGTTATAATTATTAATTAATTCTTTAAGATTTATATCGCCATAAAATAATTTTGAAGCTGTTTTTTCTATAATGTTGCTTTCCATTTTGTTACTTAGCATATTGTTTTTATCTAAGTTACTAAACATATAATCTATTAAATTGTTTTTGTCCATATCTTTTAGTTCAACTTTTCCTGTGTCTAAAGAAATATTTAAGTGTAAATCACCACTACAAGAGACCTCAACAATATTAGAATATAATTCTCTTACTTCTTCTGGATATACATTATATATTGTATTTAAAGCAAATCTATTTTTTCTTGCTTTATCAGTAATAATAGCTACAATTATTACTGTTAATATTATGGCAGCTATTGCAATTGCAACATTTCTATTTTTCTTTACTTTAAAGAATTTTTTTATTTTCTCAACTATTGATTTAAATTTTTCTTTTAATTTTGCATTTTTCATATTATTACCATCCTATCTTAAGTTAATGTTAACATATTTTTTCATTTTTTACAACTACTTTTTGTACTTTATTATTCTTTTTCTAATATTCATATATTCTATTGTGTTGTGTTTTTTATTTTTATCCAATGTCTTTTTTGGAATATTGCGTTGTGTTTTTTATGTTTTATATTATCATAATAAAAAAGAAACACCACAAGCCATCACCGTGTGAATATTTCTTCTTTTTTTGCATAACTAGAAAAATAACTCAAATATTGTGATTAATGTTGAATAAAGTTTTAAAATTATATGTACCTAAGTTGCACCTTAATATATTATAAGCTATACAAAAACCCTTATAAAATAAGGGTTAAATACATAATTGGAGGACCTAGTCGGATTCGAACCAACGATCAGGGAGTTGCAGTCCCATGCCTTAGCCACTTGGCTATAGGTCCATCAATATATTATATTAATTTTTTTGTTATTATTCACAGAAGTTGTATTAATTATATCAAAAAAATATTTATTTTTCAATATTATTTTGATACTTTTTTATTTTTTTATATTTTTTCTGAGATTTTATACATTTTTATAGTGATTATGTAAATATAAAACTCCATAGTCTTTTGAGTATGGAGTTAATTTTATTTATCTTTTTATTTATTACATTCTGAGCATTCTTTTTCTTTTATTGGTTTTATCATTGTTGATAGTTTATTTTTTAAATTTTCAACTCTTTCAGTTGTCCAATATTCTTCTGGTTTTTCAAAGCCTAATGTATCATATGAGCTTTCATCATCAAATCCTATTATTTTTCCTTCCGATACAGCAATTACTGCTGGAACATATACTCTTTTATTTCCTTCGGAATCATATTGTAAATAATCTGATAATATTTCTACTATTTTCTTGTATGCTTCTGTATTATCTTTTCTATCATTTAGAATGTTGTAATAGTATATTTTTTCTAGTCCTTCTGAATCGGCTACTTCATTTAGCATTGGAACATAAACTTGACACCATGGACATTCTGGAAATCCAAGATATACTATTGCTGTGCCGTGTTCTAATATTTTAATAATATCATCGGCACTTTTATAAGTAAACACATTATATTCTGATACTTGTGGATACTCTTCTTTAAACTTTTTACTATCAGTTTCATCTTTTTTGCATCCTGTTACTACTAACATTAGTACTATAGTTATGATTAATAATATTTTTCTTTTCATTTTTTACTCCTTTTCACTCGGTTTGATTTAAGCTTTTCATATTCAAGATTTTATTACATAAATGAAATAAAGAAACATAATATAAAGAAAGTAAATCCTAATATAAAAGTTAGTCTACTTATAAATAATTCAATACCTCTTTCTTTACGATTTTGAAATAAATCTGAAGTTCCACCTTGAATTATACTAGCACTTTCAGCTTTTCCACTTTGTAATAAAACTATTGCAATCAATAGTATTGATACGATTATAACAGCAGTTTCCATAAATCCTCCTTTTGTAGTTACGTTTTTTATTATAGCATAATTTTTATGCAAATTCAACTAATATTGTATCCCCCACACAACAGTATATTTGGATTTTTTTCCACATATAGGACATCTCGATTTTTCATTATCTTCTGTAATGCAACGTGATTTTAATCCTTTTATTTCTTTCATTTTTAGTTCACAATCAGTATCACCACACCATGGAGCATAAATAAATCCTGGTTGTTTTTCCATTATGCTTTTTATTTCTTCAATGGTGTTGGCATGATATGTCATACTATCTCTTCTTGTTTTAGCACGATTATATAGATTATTTTGAATTTCACTCATTAACTTTTCAATATAAACTACAATATCTTCTGACAAAGAAATTTCAGCTTTTTCTAATGTATCTCTTCTAGAAATGGTAATCTTTTGATTTTCAATATCTCTTTTGCCTAACTCTATTCTAACTGGAATACCATTGACTTCTGCTTCTGAAAGTTTGTACCCAAAAGTTTTGTCAGTCTCGTCTATATATGAAGAAATGTTTGCAAATGTTAATTTTTCCATAATTTGCTTAGCCATATTAGCTGTTGCTTCGTCTTGTGTTGCCTTTATTATTGCTACTTGCATTGGCGCTATTTTGGGTGGCAAGATCAATCCGTGATCATCACCATGCACCATAATTAGAGCTCCTATCATGCGATTTGATACTCCCCAAGATGTTTGATAGGCATATTCAAATTTATTTTCCTTGTTTACGAATTTGATATCATAAGCCTTTGAAAATTTTTGGCCAAAATAGTGTGATGTACCTGATTGTAAAGATACTCCATTGTACATAAGTGACTCTACTGTTAAGGTGTATTCTGCTCCTGCAAATTTTTCCTTTTCAGTTTTTCTTCCTGTTAGTACTGGAATAGCTAAATATTCTTCGAAAAAGTTTTTGTATATTTCAAGCATTTTTTTAGTTTCATATTCAGCTTCTTCTTGGGTGGCGTGGACAGTATGTCCTTCTTGCCAAAAGAATTCTCTTCCTCTTAGAAATGGTCTTGCTTCTTTCTCCCATCTCATTACATTACACCATTGATTGTATTTCAAAGGTAGGTCTTTATATGATTTTACTACTTCATGATAATAGTCACTAAATAATGTTTCGCTTGTAGGTCTTATGCATAATCTTTCATCTAGTTCTTTTTCACCACCTTGAGTTACCCATGCAACTTCTGGAGCAAACCCTGATACAAGTTCACCTTCTTTTCTAAGTAAACCTTCCGGGATTAACATTGGCATTTGAACATTTTTATGTCCTGTTTCTTTAAATTTTTTATCTAGTTCTTGTTGAATTTTCTCCCATATTGCTGTACCATTTGGTTCATAAATGATACACCCTTTAACACTAGAATATCTTGCTAATTTTGCAGCAGTTACTACATCTGTATACCACTTTGCAAAATCTATATCACGTTTCGTAATTGCTTTATTTCCGTTCATTTTGCACCTCACATAGATAGATTATATCACATTATTTTAAATATTTGAAGAAAATTTATTATTTTCCGTTGACAAATTATTTTTTTTAATATATAATTTAAATTGTTGTGGGGAATTAGCTCAGTTGGCTAGAGCATCACGTTTGCACCGTGAGGGTCAAGGGTTCGAGTCCCTCATTCTCCACCAGATCGGGAAGTGGCTCAACTTGGTAGAGCATTTGGTTTGGGACCAAGGGGTTGCAGGTTCAAATCCTGTCTTCCCGACCATTCGTATATTAAAGCCTTGCAAATAAGGCTTTTTTCTTTTATCTTTTTTTGTTTTACATAACATTTATGTATCAAAATAGAAGATAACTACTGTATATTTTTTTAAAAAGAAAAGACTTATTTACAAGTCTTTTTTGCAACCCCTAAAAACCAAATGCTTTAAAACAGTTTATTTCAGATTTTCTCTTTACAAGAATGAATCTAGTCAACTTTTTAATAGCTACTAATTGTTTATTCAATAAATTCATCTTTTTTTATATCATATAAATTATATAAATTTGATAATTTTTCTTCTTCTATTTCAAAACTAACCCCATGAGATAATACTTCACCATATTTTTCTTTATTACTATCTGTATCTATTTTAAATATTACTTTAATAATTCCATTCTTTATTAACTCAATAAATTTATCGTACCCTTTTAATTTATAAAAATCAAAAGAAAAATATTTAAAATACTCTATTTCTTCATTATACTTTCGCCATGCTTTAATTAAAACTAGATAAGTTAATTTTTTTGATATTTTTTCTTTTAATGTTTCTATACTCCAGTAAGTAGTATTATCTATTAATTCCTTTCTGTGATTATATACATTTAATATTAATTTATTTCCATTTATAATTAACTCAAAATAGTACCACAACCCTACTTTTGTCATATCACCGCATATTGCTTCAGCATATAGTCGTTTTAAGTGCTTGTCATTTTTCTTTGGATATCCATATTTTTCTAATAATCTTTTAGATTCATACGTACCATTTCCTAGTGGTGCATAATTAAACAAACTAATTTTTGACTTACTATAGGCTCTTCTTACTTTTATTTCTACTCCATAGAAATCTGGTTCTTCTAAAGAGTCCTCTTTTTTACCAATGCAATATTCAAATGTTGCTCCTACTCCTGTGGAACCCTTACGAATACTCTTAATATATCCTTTGTTTCTAATATCAATAAATTTGGATAATAAAATTCGCATACTTCTTTTTATGTCATTTTCTTTAGTGATACTTTCTTGTATCTTTTTTGATGGCGGTTCTTGATTAATTTTATTGTTTATAATATTTCCTCCTAACTTACATGTTATCTTAATGTTTACACATAAATTAAAAATCACTTTAACATGACTTTGCACATTAAAGTGATTTCTTTATTTTTCATAATCGCAGTTAGAACATTTTATTTTTTTGCCTTTTTCTAATAAAATGTTACCACATTCTGGACATTTTTCATTGATTGGTTTGTCCCATGTTGCAAAGTCACATTTTGGATAGTTACTGCATCCATAAAATATTTTGCCTTTTCTTGTTTTTTTCTCAATAATTTTTCCGGAGCACTTAGGACAGTCCATTATTTCTTTTGGCGCTTCTTTTTCTGATTTTATATATTTACAATTCGGATAATTTGAACAAGCTACGAATGTTCCATATTTGCTTCTTTTTATAACTAATGGACTATCACATTCTGGACATTTTTCACCAGTTTCTTCTGCTGGCGCTTTTTTCATATTGTCAAAGGCCTCTTCTACTTTTGGTTCAAATTCGTTATAGAATCTAGACAATAATTGCGTGTTTTCTAATTTCCCATCGGCTATTTTATCTAAGTCATCTTCCATTTCTTTGGTATAATCTACGTTTATTATGTCTTTGAAGTATTCTTGTAACTTGTCCGTTGTTTCTATACCAACCTCTGTTGGATGAAATTTTTTATCAATTATTTTCACATATCCTCTTTCAGATAATATTCCAATTGTAGTAGCATACGTTGATGGTCTTCCAATACCTAACGTTTCCATTTCTTTAATTAATTTACTTTCGGTATATCTAGCTGGTGGCTTTGTAGTGTGCATAGTGTAAATTATATCATTAGCTGCAATTGTATTTGTTTTATAATCACTAAAGTCTGGCAAAATTACATCATTATTTTCTTCATAGTCTCCATACACTTTCAAATAGCCATCAAATGTTAAAATACTGCCAGTAGCCTTGAACTGATAATTATTATTATCTAGTATAATTGTTGTAGCCAATACTTTAGCATCTTTCATTAAGGAAGCTAGAGCTCTATAATATATTAAGCAATATAATTTATATTCGTCATTTGTTAAGTATTGTTTGACACTTTCTGGGGTTCTGTTTATGCTTGTTGGTCTTATTGCTTCATGAGCATCTTGGACATTTTCTGTTTTTTTGCTAATTTTGACATACCCTAGATAATCTTCTCCATAAATATTTTTGATATAACCGTATGTTGATTTTATAAACTCATCTGACAATCTAACAGAATCTGTTCTCATATAGGTTATAAGTCCAACAGTTTCATCTTTTAATGAAATTCCTTCATATAATTTCTGAGCAATCATCATTGTTTTTTTACCAGTGAAATTTAATTTTGTTGAAGCATCTTGTTGAAGTGTTGATGTGATATATGGTGGTTTGGCCTTTTTTGCTTTTTCTTGTTTATCAACTGATTCTATTTTAAATGCTTTTGATAATTTGGAGATTATTTCTTTTGCTTCTAATTCTGTTTTTATTTCTGGAAGCTTTTTATGATTATATGTATCAAGTTTAGCAGTAAAATCTTTAAATAAGGCTTCTATTTCATAATAGTCTTCCGGAACAAATGCTGATATCTCTCTTTCTCTATCTACAATTAGTTTTAATGCGACACTCTGAACACGTCCTGCTGATTTTCCACCAGTTTTAGACTGCATTAATTTACTCAATCTAAAGCCTATAATACGGTCAAGCATTCTTCTTGTTTCTTGTGACTTAACCAAATCTTCATCTATACTTCTGGCATGGTCAAAACTTGACAAAATTACATTTTTGGTGATTTCATTAAAAACAATTCTTTTATACTTATTTTTGTCCAAATTTAGTGTGTCATAAAGGTGCCAAGAAATTGCCTCTCCTTCACGATCGGGGTCGGTTGCTAAATATACAAAGTCAGAATTTTTGACTTCTTTTTTCAAATCATTTACTAATTTTTTCTTTCCTTTTATTATTTCATAATTAGGCTTGAAGTTATTTTCTATATCTATTCCAAAGCCATACTTACCACTGGTCGATAAATCTCTTATATGGCCTAAAGATGATACAACTTTATAATCTGCCCCTAAATATTTCTCTATAGTTTTGCTTTTACTTGGGGACTCTACTATTACTAATTTTTTTGACATATATCTATTTCCGTCCTTTCTTACCCATTATATACGAATCTTTTTTGTTTTGTCAAATTATTTTACATATAAGTTATTTTAACATTTTTTTGTAAATCGAAACATAAATTTAATTGAGGGATATACATGAATAATTTTATTGAATATTTTTACGGAATTAAAGTTGACAAAATTAATTATAGTGAAAAATACTACTCTTTTTTTAATAATGGTTATCTTTATAAAATGTATATAATTAATGATGATTTTAAAGAAATAGACGCACTAATTAATATTAATCAGAAATTAATAAAAAACACTTTGGTTAGTGAAATTATTATTAATAGAAATAATGAGGCTGTTAGTATATATAATGGTAATGGTTTCGTTTTAATCAAAATATATGCTAATATTAATAAAAAAATATCTTTAATGGAAATTGTTACTTTAAATAATTCAATGTATTTGGAAAAGCTAAATATTAATTGGGGAATTTTGTGGGAGAAGAAGATTGATTATTTAGAAGATTTGATTAATGAAAATGGAAAAAAATATCCTTTAATTGTTGATAGTTTTAATTATTTCGTTGGATTAGCAGAAAATGCTATTAGTTATTATTATGATATTAAAATTGAACCTAATTATAAATATGTACTAAGTCATAAAGTTATCAGAATGGATGACACTATTGAAGCTTTATATAATCCTTTAAACATAATATTTGATTATAGGACAAGAGATATTTCCGAATATATTAAGATATCATTTTTTAATGAAAATAAGAAAATATTTGAGGAGCTTATGCTTTATTTGCAAAATAATAGTTTATCACTTACTGATATAAAATTACTTATTTCTAGAGTTTTGTATCCAAGTTTTTACTTTGATTTATATGAGGATATTATGATTTATAATAAGAAAGAAAATATTATAACTCCTATTATTAACAAAATTGATGATTATGAAGAATATCTTTATAAGATTATTAGTTTTTTTAAAAAATATTATGATATCGATGAAATTGAGTGGTTAAAAAAAAGAAAATACTATAACTGAGGTAATTTACTTTCTCATGAATATAGTATTTTATTCTTCATTAACTACTTTTATTACTTCTGGTATTTCATTTATTAAAGCCGATTCAATGCCACTTTCTAGAGTATGGTCTGCCAAAGGGCAATTGCTGCATGCGCCAATCAATCTTACATAAACTACACCATTTTCATATCTTTTAAATTCGACATTTCCACCATCATTTTGAAGATATGGTCTAATCTTATTTAGGACTTCATTTATCTTTTTTTCTGTTTCCATTGTCTCACCCATAATTAAGTATAATATTTTTTTGTATTTTTTTCAATTATAAACTTTTAAAAAATATAAAATAATGATATAATACGTGTTGAAAAGAGGAATTTATTGTGGATGATATTAAAATTAATGATATAATTGAGGTGACAGTTACAGGCATTCAAAAGTATGGGGCCTTTGTCCTTATCAATGATAAGTATGATGGACTTATTCATATTTCTGAAATATCAAGTGGTTATGTTAAAAATATTAATGATTATATAAAAATTAAAGATAAAATTTATGCACAAGTTGTTGATATAGATAAAGAAAATGGCAAATTCAAACTTAGTATTAAGAACATTGACTACCGTAATGATGGTAAAGTTTTAAATAGTGATGCTGGGTACAAAAATGGATTTGAGCCGCTTAAGGAACACTTAGATTTATGGATAAATGAAAAAATTAAAGAAATTATGGATAAAATGTAAAAAAATATGTTGACAGATAACTAAAGGTATGATATATTATTAAATGTCAGTGCGGAAGTATCTTATCTGTTCTGTCAATAAATAATGGGCGATTAGCTCAGTTGGTTAGAGCACCTGCCTTACAAGCAGGGGGTCACAGGTTCGAGTCCTGTATCGCCCACCATTATTTATTGCCGAAATAGCTCAATTGGTAGAGCAACTGACTTGTAATCAGTAGGTTACGGGTTCAATTCCTGTTTTCGGCACCATCTTTTTTTTGGAGGGATAGCGAAGTGGTCAAACGCGGCAGACTGTAAATCTGTTCTTTCGGGTTCCATGGTTCAAATCCATGTCCCTCCACCACTTGTTTTGGTTAGAAGTTTATTGCCTCGTAGCCAAGCGGTAAGGCACCACACTTTGACTGTGGCATTCGCTAGTTCGAGTCTAGCCGAGGCAACCAACTAATATGTTCCGTTAGCTCAGCCGGTAGAGCATTTGACTTTTAATCAAAGGGTCATGCGTTCGAATCGCATACGGGACACCATTTGATAATTAAACTCTTGTTAATAACAAGAGTTTTTTTGTGCGATTCGAATCTTCTATATTCTATACTTTTATTGTGATAATATCTTTAATATTTCTTATTAAGATTTTCCAAATGCTCGCTTTATCAACATCAAATGCCACAGTTACGTCTTCAGTATACATATATTTCCCATCTTCATAAACTTTTATTTTTCCAACCACATCTCCTACTTTTACTGGTGCCGTTATATTATTTGTTATCAATTCATAATTTATATTTCTTTCTCCTTTTTGACTATTGTTTAGAATATTAATATCTTTAACTACTTTTATGTCTACATTTTCTTTTTTACCTAAATTTACAGGTACATTACCTAGACTATTTTTCTTACTTACTACTGTATTGATACTATACATATTAAATCCATAATCCAACATTGCCAAAGTATCTGTACTCCTTTTGTCACTACTCTCTTCTCCCATTACTACACTGATTAGACGCATATTTCTTTTTTGACCAGTAGCTGTTAAACAATAACCAGCATTTTTTGTGTATCCTGTTTTTAAGCCATCAATATAAGAATAAAATTTGACCAATCGATTAGTGTTTACAAGCCAAAAACTTTTGCTAGTATTTTTTCTTAAGTAATCTTCATATATAGATGAGAATTCTAGAATTTTTTCATGTCTTACTAATTCACGTGCCATTACTGACATGTCATATGCTGTTGAATAATGTCCTTCAGCATCTAGGCCTGTAGCATTTACAAAGTTAGTATTTTTTAATCCTAGGCTTTTTGCTTTATCATTCATTAATTTTACAAAAGCTTTTTCTGTTCCAGCGATTTTTTCAGCTAGTGCCACTG
The DNA here is from genome assembly GCA_934101175.1 of uncultured Bacilli bacterium. Lineage (GTDB taxonomy): Bacteria > Bacillota_I > Bacilli_A > RF39 > UBA660 > RUG705. The sequence goes on along the minus strand of CAKOQC010000005.1, from coordinate 72,569 downwards.
TTGCATCATTTCCACTAGCAATACATATTCCTTTCACTAAATCCTCGACTGTCATCATTTCATTTGTTTCAAGAAATATTTGACTACCTCCCATTGAAGAAGCATTTTTAGATACTACTACTACATCATTCCATTTTAAATTACCATTTTCTATGTTTTCCATTATTAATATTAGAGACATAATTTTTGTCATAGAGGCTGGTGCTAGTTTTTCATTAGCATTTTTTTGATATAAAATTTCACCAGTTGAAGCTTCTATTAAAATAGCGCTTTTAGCATTTTCAGCTAAATTAAGTTCTTCACCTTTTACTTTTGTTAATGGTAATAAAGTAAATAAAAAGATAATTATCAATATTTTTTTCATTATTAATCACCTAGTAAAAACTATGCTATTATTTATTAAAATATTAATATTTATCTTTTAAATTTATTTAATACTATTGAAGTTCTCTAATTGCTGTTTTGCTAGTAATTTGTCCTGTATATTTAGATACATGATATTCATAAACATATTGTTTTCCTTCTTCGTCCGGTGTTCCATACATATCTTCTACTTCATATATCCACTCACTACCACCATCTATATTCTTGATTATACCAGATTGTTCACGTTTGGTAATTCCCATTGAGTCCATAACAATACATTGTGCCTCGCCCTCTTCTACTAGTTTTGATGTGCAGCTAGGATTGCCTATGATATTTCCAGTTTCTACCCCTATGTAATAAACACAAGACTGCGTTCTATGTGCAAATGTTACTTTATATACGCATGTACCGTCAGGTGATAATGCTACTACTGATTCTGGTGCTAATTTATCACAATATTTTCCAGTGCCTACGCTCGCACCCATTAAGCTGGCTACTTTCTTTCCAGCTTCTTCATTTGTTAAAGCACTATTTACATAATCACATTTTTCTAATGATCCAGAACCGCCGCCATAAGAATTACTGTTTCCATTATTGACATTATTTTCTTCAATTTTTTCTTCTGTTGCTTTTTCCAGTTCTGTTGTTTTATTAATAATATCTTTTATTCCCATATCTTTAAGTTCTTCTGCTTTTATTTCAGAATATTTTTTAGTATTTCTAATATTTATAGTTTTTCTAATCTCTTGCAAATGATAATTATAATATTAATGAAATTTCTATATTTTAAAATCCATGAAGATAGCTATCATCATAATTATTGATACTAATTCTCCTATAAATATTAAATTATTTAAATTTAATAAGCTATTATGATATGTCATTATCTTGTCTTTATTTACTTTTTCAATATTTTTAACTTTTTTAAAGTTCTTATTAATCCACTCTATTGACTCAATTATTATGTTATTTAACATATATGTAATAACTGCTCCAATAATAATTATAATTATTCCTATCTTTGTATCTTCTTTAGTATATGTCATAAAATTTATTATTATTGTTACTAGTGGAAATATATATAATAATTTTAAATTATTGGTAATTTTATTTAAAATAGCAATATATTTATTTTTTTGTTTATCTATTATAGATATTCCAGCTGATAAAAGTGCTATGCTTATATGTGCTAAGTCGTTTCCATAGTATGTAGAACTACTGAGCTTTATTACTTTTCTTTTTAAATTGTAATAACTAATAGAACTGGTATTTTCTATGATGTTAATTGTATCATATTCAGATATTATATCTTTAGTAATGTTAAAGCCATCATCAATACTTACCTTTTTGCTTTTGTTAATTAATATATTTAAGAAATAGCATATAATTGGTATAAGTATTAGACCACTGCTCAAATATCTTAAGATTTGAACTATCATATTTATCACCTATTTAAATATATCATAATTTTTAGAGAAAATAAAGATAATAGACATTAAAAAACTACTAAGATAACTCTTAATAGTTTTCATTTTATTAATTATTCAATAATTTCTGTTACAGATCCAGCACCAACTGTTCTTCCACCTTCACGGATTGAGAACTTAGTTCCGTTTTCAACAGCGATTGGAGCTATTAATTCAACTGTCATAGTTACATTATCTCCAGGCATAACCATTTCTGTTCCTTCTGGTAATGTGATTACTCCAGTTACATCTGTAGTTCTGAAATAGAATTGAGGTCTGTAGTTTGTAAAGAATGGAGTATGTCTTCCGCCTTCTTCTTTAGAAAGTACATAAACTTGTGCTTTGAATTTTTTATGTGGATGAACACTTCCTGGTTTAGCAAGCACTTGTCCTCTTTCAACTTCTTCACGAGCGATACCACGAAGTAAAACTCCTGCATTGTCGCCAGCTTCAGCATAGTCAAGTTGTTTTCTGAACATTTCAATTCCAGTTACAACTGTTTTCTTTGTAGGTTTTAAACCAATGATTTCAACTTCATCATTTAGTTTTAATTGTCCTCTTTCAACACGGCCAGTAACAACTGTTCCACGACCAGTGATTGTAAATACATCTTCAATTGACATTAAGAATGGTTTATCATTATCTCTTTCAGGAGTTGGAATCCAAGTATCTACTGCATCCATTAATTCATCAATCTTAGCAGTCCATGTTGGATCTCCTTCAAGAGCTTTAAGAGCAGAACCTCTAATGATTGGAGTATTATCTCCATCATAACCATATTCAGTTAATAATTCACGAATTTCCATTTCTACTAGATCTAGTAATTCTTCATCATCAACCATATCACATTTGTTCATGAATACTACCATTTTAGGAACTCCAACTTGACGAGCAAGTAAGATATGTTCTCTTGTTTGAGCCATAGGTCCATCAGTAGCAGCAATAACTAGGATTGCTCCATCCATTTGAGCTGCACCAGTAATCATGTTCTTTACATAGTCAGCATGTCCTGGACAGTCAACGTGTGCATAGTGTCTTTTTTCTGTACTGTACTCAATGTGAGCAGTATTAATTGTAATTCCTCTTTCTCTTTCTTCAGGTGCTTTATCGATATTAGCGAAATCAACTTTTTCATTTCCGTTTTTTCCAGCTAAATGTGCAGATATAGCAGCTGTTAATGTAGTTTTACCATGGTCAACGTGGCCAATTGTACCAATATTAACATGTGGTTTACTACGATCAAATTTTGCTTTTGCCATTTTAATTTTCCTCTCTTTCTTTCGTATACATATATAATTTTAACAAATTTTGAAATTTTTGCAAGTATTATTATTAATTTCCGCCATTTTTCTTAATAATTTCTTCGGCGATTGATTTTGGAACTTCTTCATAATGATCCATTGTCATTGTAAATGTTCCTCTTCCTTGAGTATTAGATCTTAAACTTGTAGCATAACCAAACATTTCTGCAAGTGGAACCATTGCTGTGAAAGCAATTGCATTTCCTCTTGATTCTTGTCCTAATGGTTTTCCTCTTCTTGATGTAATATCTCCAATTACTCCACCAGTGTATTCATCTGGTGCTACTACTACTACTTTCATAATTGGTTCAAGTAGTACTGGTTTACATTTAGTCTTAGCTTCTTTTAATGCTAATGAAGCTGCAATTTTGAATGCCATTTCTGATGAGTCAACATCATGATATGATCCAAAGAATAGTGTAGCTTTAACATCTACCATTGGATATCCAGCAAGAATACCAGATGCCATTGCTTCTTGTAAACCTTTATCAACTACTGGGATGTATTCACGTGGAACAACACCACCAACAATTTTATCAACGAATTCATATCCTTTTTCAGGATTTGGTTCAAATCTAATTTCAACGTGTCCATATTGTCCACGACCACCTGATTGTTTAATATGTTTTCCAACACAATCAGCTGCTTGAGTAATTGTTTCACGGTATGCAACTTGTGGAGCACCTACTGTTGCTTCAACGCCGAACTCTCTTCTCATTCTATCAATTAATACATCTAGGTGAAGTTCTCCCATACCAGAAATAACTGTTTGACCTGTTTCGTGATCTGTTTTCATTTTGAATGTTGGATCTTCTTCAGCTAATTTAGCTAAAGCAATACCCATCTTATCTTGGTCTGCTTTTGATTTTGGTTCTACCGCTTGTGATATAACTGGTTCTGGGAATTCCATACCTTTTAGAATAGCAATTTTCTTTTCATCGCATAATGTATCGGCAGTAGTAGTATTCTTTAATCCAACTGCTGCAGCAATATCTCCTGCATAAACCTCATCAATTTCTTCTCTGTGATTAGCATGCATCAATAAGATTCTTCCAACTCTTTCTTTTTCTCCTTTAGTTGAATTCATTACATATGAACCACTCTTTAAAGTACCAGAATATACTCTGAAGAATGTAAGTTTTCCAACGAAAGGATCTGTCATAACCTTAAATGCTAAAGCTGTGAATGGTTCTGAATCTGAAGGATGTCTTAATATTTCATTTCCTTTATCATCAGTACATTCAATTGAAGCAACATCAAGTGGACTTGGTAAGTAATCAATTACAGCATCAAGAAGTGGTTTAATACCCATATTTCCTAGAGCTGTTCCACACATGAATGGGAAGAATTCAGCTTTTAGTGTAGCCTCTCTAATTGCTTTCTTTAAAAGTTCTACAGATATTTCTCCCCCATCAAGGTATGTCATCATTAATTCTTCATCATAATCTGCAACTGCTTCAATTAAGATATTTCTATATTCTAAGGCTTTTTCTTTCATATCCTCAGGAATATCTATTTCTTTTGCATTTTCATCTTGGCTTCCATCAAATTCTAAAGCAGTCATTGTAACTAAGTTAATAACTCCTCTGAATTCATTTTCAGCTCCTATAGGTAATTCGATAGCAGCACTTTTAGCACCAAGTCTATCTTTTACACTATTTAAACTCATATAGAAATCAGCACCCATTTTATCCATTTTATTTGAGAAAATAATTCTAGGTACTTTATATTCGTTTGCTTGTCTCCATACAGTTTCACTTTGTGGTTCTACACCAGCTTGAGAGTCTAGTAGTAAAACAGCACCATCTAGTACTCTTAAACTTCTTTGAACTTCAATAGTAAAATCTACGTGTCCTGGAGTATCGATAATATTGAATCTATGATTTTTCCAATATGCAGTTGTTGCTGCTGATGTTATGGTAATTCCTCTTTCTTGTTCTTGTTCCATCCAGTCCATTTGGCTTGCACCATCATGAGTTTCACCTATTTTGTGAATTTTACCTGTATGGTATAGAACACGCTCTGTACAAGTTGTTTTACCAGCATCGATATGGGCCATAATTCCAATATTTCTTGTATTCTCTAAACTAATTTTACGAGCCATAAAGTTTTTTCCTTTCTACCATTTATAATGTGCAAATGCTTTATTAGCTTCTGCCATTTTGTGAGTATCATCTTTCTTCTTAACTGAAGCACCGATACCATTTGATGCATCAATTATTTCATTAGCTAGATTTTCAGCCATACTATGACCGCTTCTAAGTCTAGCGTAATTTATTAACCATCTGAAAGCTAATGCTTGAGCTCTTTCTGGTTTTACTTCTACTGGAACTTGATAGTTAGCTCCACCAACTCTTCTTGATTTAACTTCTAGAGCTGGTTTAATATTATTCATTGCTTTTTCGAATACTGCCATTGGTTCTTCGCCAGTTTTTTCTTTAATTATGTCAAATGATCCATATAGAATTTTTTGTGCTGTTCCTTTTTTACCATCATTCATAATTTGATTGATAAGCTTTGTAACAACTTTTGATTTGTATATTGGATCTGGTAGTACATCTCTTTTAACAGCTTGTCTTTTTCTCATTATTATCCTCCCTTCAAGATTATATTTTTATTTTATTATTTATTTTAGTTTTTTGGTCTTTTTGCACCGTATTTAGAACGTCCTTGTTTACGATCTTGAACTCCAGCAGTATCCATAGTACCACGAATAATATGGTAACGAACACCGATTAAGTCTTTAACACGGCCACCTCTAATTAGAACAACACTATGTTCTTGTAGGTTATGTCCAATTCCTGGAATATAACATGTAACTTCCATTCCATTAGATAATCTAACTCTCGCATATTTTCTTAAAGCAGAGTTTGGTTTCTTTGGAGTCATTGTTCCAACCCTAGTACATACACCTCTTTTTTGTGGTGAAGTTTGGTTTGTTTGTTTTCTTTCAATAGTATTAACTCCAACTAATAGTGCTGGTGATTTACTTTTTCTCTTCTTGTTTCCTCTACCTTTTCTAATTATTTGATTTACTGTAGGCATTTTATTTCCTCCTCCCTATGTCATCCTAGGATTTTATTAGTATTTATCATACACATACCCAGGCGTTTCATTTTTAACTATAAATATAAGTTCTGTCGCATGACAAAACTTAAATTCATGAACATTTTAATAATACAATAATATCTATTAATAGTCAAGTATATTTCTTGATATTTTTGATAAAAATGCAATTTTCTCGCAGATTTCATGACTTTTATATGTCCTTTTGTTACTTTTTTACAATTTATCAATAACTTTTAGAAATTATTAGTAAATTATAAATATTCTTAGTAAACAAGTATTATGTATAAAGAATATAACAATGTATATATATTTTATTTGTTATATATACACTTTGTTATTCCTAACCTACTGGCCTTTATGGAAGGAATGCTTCCAGATAACTTTATAATTATAATATTTATTATACATATTGCTATTACAAGATAATAATTAATTACTAACATGTTATCTATCTTAACTAATTTATATAAAATACTATTGATAGTTGGTTTTAATAATATAACAATTATAATACTTATTATTGAAGATATAATACCAATCATGACATTTTCTGTATTGAATAATAAACGAATATCTTTTCTACTAGCCCCTAACCCACGTAGTATTCCTATTTCTTTTTTTCTTTCCACTACTCTAATATTTGTTAAAATACTAACCATAAATAATGATACTATGATTGATACAATAGTAAAAATTAAGAGAATTACACTAATGATATTTACAAAATTTTTAACAATATCTATTGTACTAGACATGATGTCTTCATATAATAGTTTGTCATTATTTTTATTATAGTCATCCAGTTTTTTAATAAGAGTTTCTTTATCTTTAATAGTATCTACATATATGTCAATTTGATTGGGAATACTATTATACCCTAAATAGCTCAATGTGTCTTCTTTATTATTTTTTTCCATAATATAATTAGTGTCTTTTTCTAAAATTAATTTTACTATCTTACTATTACAATTAATGTCAATAATTTTCTTGGTAACCGTACTACTGTAATAAATAAAACTTTTATTAACATTTTCTTCTTTTTCTTTAATTATCCCAACTATTTTTAGTTCAACATTGCTTTCTTCAAACATTTTTTGATAGTTATCATTATAATATAGATTATTGTTATCTTGTAAATAATATAAATCATTTGGTATAACTTTTACCTTTCTACCAATTAATTCTTTATATAAGAGATGTTTATTCTCACTATTAAGGTTAAAATAATCTACAATTTCTTTATCTAAGCCATTATCTTTATCTAATACTAATAATATTTCATTTTCATTTTCGATATTTTTTCCATAAATGATTTCATAATTATCATTAATATACTTTTTACTAGGTATTTGTTTCATGTGAGTATTATTTATAATCTTGTAACTATCACTAATAAATGGCATCAGTATATCATAATTATATACTATGCTATTAATTTCTTTGATATTATTTAAATAATTTAAATAATTTTGATTTATTTTATTTTGATGACTTTTTAAGGTGGTATCTTTTATAAGAATATCATCTGATTTCCCTAATGTTTCTTCTTTTATTTCTTCATAATAAGTATTATTTCTAATTGTTATAGGAAAGACAGATACTATATCTTTTTCAAGATTAACTATTTCTTGATTAAAATTATTGGACAGACACATAACAATAGTCATAGTAACTATTCCTAAGGAAATTGCTAATGAAGTTAAAAATGTTCTTCCTTTTTTTATCATAATGTTTTTTAAAGCAAGATTAATTAAATTAATTTTTTTTATTTTACTTTTGGCTATTTTTTTGAAATTGCCTTCGTCTGACAACATTTCGTAGGTCATTTTACCATCTTGTAAATAAAGTAAACGATCTCCATATTTATTAGCTAAGTTATTATCATGACTTACAATAATTACTAACTTATTTTTAGATATTCTTTTTAAAATATCCATTATTTTTATACTATTGGAATAATCTAGTGCTCCTGTTGGCTCGTCCGCTAAAATAATGTCTGGATTATTTATTAGTGCTCTAGCAATAGCTACTCTTTGTTTTTCTCCACCAGATAAAACTGATACTTTGGTATATCTTTTTTCATATAAATCTAATTGTTTTAGTAATGTTTTTATAGAATCTTTATCTAATCCATTGCTATAGCCAAGCATTATATTGTCAATAACATCTAAATAATCAAGAAGATTATAATCTTGATAAATATATCCTATTGTTTTATTACGATAATAGTTTAAGTGTTTATCATTATATTTAGTAATACATTCTGAATCAACATAAATATCTCCACTATCACTTTTTAAATTTCCAGCAATGATATTTAGCAATGTAGACTTTCCACTTCCAGAACTTCCCAAAATGAAAACTAATTCTTTACATCTAAAATCAAGATTAATATTGTCTAAAACCAATCTTTTTTTAGTACCATCTTTGTAGTATTTACTTATATTTTTTAATTTTAACATATTTCTCCATATCCCAAATATGTTCGTAGGCATTTTAATCTTATAAGATTTTTTATGATTTGTCAATTTTATTTACCTGGTGTAAAACATTTGGATTATTACCAGATATATAGTATTTATATTTTATTTACCCTATATATAGTATTTGAATTATTACCATAAAGTATTTAAATCTTATTTATCTGATATAAAACATTCATTAACTAAATAAAAGCGACAATACTATTCATATTATCGCATATAATCAATCTTATGGAAATATTAATTAATTACTCTTACATTCTATCTGCTAATTCAAGAGCTAAATCCATCACTAATATTTTATCATCTATTTTTTCTTTTCCTAAAAGGCTTCTTTTATCCCAATAATCGCTATCTAAATTATCAGCAGCATAAAAGAAAGTTATTAAATCAATATTTCTAAAATCACATACCGCTTGTAATGCAGCTGCCTCCATCTCTACGCAAATGGCTCCTAATGATTTCATATCAGCTACTTTATCTTTAGTTTCACGATAAAAAGCATCTGTTGTCCAAGTAGTTCCCTCAATATAACTATAGTTTTTTTGATTTAAAATATCTTTTAACAAAGAACCATATTTTTCATTAAGCTTAATTGTTTTATTATATTCAAGATAATGAGAACTTAGCCCCTCATCTCTAATAGCATTAGTCGGAATAATTATAGCTAAATCCTCTATATTTTTATCAAGAACACCACAATTACCAAAAACAATAAATTTGTTGCAGCCCATAGCATGAATATCTTCAATGCAAGTAGCAGCAGCTGGAGCGCCTACACTCATCATAAATATAGCATATTGTTTATTGTTATATGATATTTTGTAAATTTTTTTTAGCATATCTGTATAATTTAAAGAGCCAATTTCTTCTCCATGATATTTTGTAACTATTTCATTAAATAAAACATGTGAATAGCATGCGATCCCTATTTCTGGCATACCATCTATCTTCTTAACAAAATCACTTGGATTAATTATTGCTACTTTTTCTTTAGAATATCTCTCTATCATCTTTATCACTACCTATCTATATTTTATATATTATTATGTATATAATATAAAATTAAACTCTCTTTATCAAAGAAATATACTGAATAATTATCATACTTTCCATATACTGAATCACCTATTTTCTCTCCCTCTTTAGTTTTTATTCTAACATAATCCCTTGAGTTATAATACTAGTATCAAAATCATATATTCCTTCTAATTTAATTACTCCATAGAAGTCATCAAAATAACCTACTACATTATCTATATCATCTATAGTAATTTCTTTATATTCTTTATTATTAGTAATTACTTCTTCATTATCATATATATATTTAGCATAATCACTATAGTCTTACATTTCTTCTTTATCAAAATGTTCTTCACTTTTAATATATCCTTTAGGTATATCTTTTAATTTACTATTAGAGCATCCTCCTATCATTATCATCATAACTATAATTATTAATAAACTAATCTTTTTCGTGATATCTCCTTACTTAATCAAATTCTACTATCCAATTATCATTATCTTTAGCTTTAAAGCACATTTCTATTTGCTCTTTACTAGTTTTCTCTATAGCTAACTTAGGTAATTCATCTAAATCAAAATAATCTATTCCTAATGTTTCTATATTTTCTTTAAACATTCCTTTAACTACTTGACACTCTATAAATATTTTACATATTCCATAAGCATATACTGGTGTATTATGTTTATTTCTATCTTGAATAGCTATTACTTTTTTAGGTATTACTTCAAGTCCTGTCTCTTCATACGCTTCTTTAATAGTATTACTACCTACTGATTCTAAAACATCACACCATCCTCCTGGTAATGCCCAAGTATCATTATTTTCATGTACTAATAGTATTTTATTATCTTTAAATATAACTGCTCTTGTATCTATCTTTGGAGTTTGATATCCCTCTTCATTACAAAATAAATCTTTTATTTTATTAAATTCTAGCTCTGTTTTTAAACCTATCATCTCTACGGAAATATCTCTTAATCTCTCATATCTTTCTTTATCATAAACATTATCCGTATATGCCAATCCTGCTTGTGCTATTGATTGTATCTCTATAGCTAAATCTAACCATCTTTCTTTCTCCACTATTTCTTCCCCATATCATTATCACTATTTCTACTAGCAAAAGCCAATACTACTGAAGCTAATACTGATACTACTTCTTTATTATCTTTAACAAAATTAACTACTTTCTTAAATCTACTCTTATTTCTATCTAATGAAGTAGTACCACTCTTTGCATTAATAATCTCTCTTTCTAATTCACGAGCATTCTTATCTTTATCAAATAATATAGATATATTCTTATCAATAGTTTGTATCATTACTGTATTATCTTGTCTTTTTACTTGTATTTTATCTCTATATATTTTAATATCTTCTAGTGGTATTATTCCTACTAATTTTAATTCTTTCTTAAATAATCCTCCCACTCTTTCTATAACTATCTTTTTATTAGTTAATACTAACTGAATATCTTTCTTTATTTCTTCATAGTAGCCTTTTCCTTCATATAATATTACTTCTTTATTATCTAATTTATAATTACTCATATTCCCTCCAATACTTCTTATACTCACTATATCATAAAATATTTTATATTTCAATATAGTCATATACCATAACCAAATATTATCATTTTCATACACTATTAATGAGGTGTTTTATGTTTAATTGGTTTTTAAATCTTAATTATGTTTATCAAGCTCTAATAGCTACTCTTTTCACTTATAGTATTACTGCTCTAGGAGCTAGTATTGTTTTCTTTTTTAAAAAGATTAGTAAAAATGTTATGGATGCTATGCTAGGTTTTGCTGCCGGAGTTATGACCGCTGCTTCTTATTTTTCTTTATTAGGTCCTGCTATTGATCACTCTACTAATTTGAATATTAATCCTTGGCTAACTGTCACTATTGGTTTTCTCTCTGGAGGTATTTTATTATTTTTAGCAGATAAAATCTTCTCTAAATTACTTGATAAAAAAAATAAGCGTATCTTAATGCTTATCTCTTCAATTACTATTCATAATATCCCTGAAGGCCTTGCTGTAGGTATTGCTTTCGGAGCTACTTATTATGGTTTAACTGGAGCCACTACCATCTCCGCTATAATGCTAGCTATTGGTATCGGTCTCCAAAACTTTCCTGAAGGGTCCGCTGTTTCTATTCCCCTCCTAAGAGAAGGCTTATCACGTAAAAAGGCTTTCTTCTATGGACAATTATCCGCTATCGTAGAACCTATCTTCGGAGTAATTGGAGCCTTCTTAGTAGTAAAAATGCAAATTTTCTTACCATTCTTCTTATCATTTGCTGCCGGAGCCATGATCTATGTCATTGTATCTGAACTAATTCCTGAAAGTCAAACTAATAAAAAGAAAGAACTAATGGCTTTCTTTACTATTATTGGATTCGCTGTCATGATGATTCTAGATGTTGCCTTAGGGTAACATCTTTTATTTATAACTAGCTATATATCCTGATGGAACACTTCCCTGTACTATATTTAATGATATTGGTATTACATTACTTATTTCTACGTCCTTAGTAACAAAAGGTAAATATATCTTCCCTCTTACCGTTAAATGTATCCTCGTTTCAACATAAGCATTATTAATGCCATATGGTTTAACCTCTGTCTCAATATTACTAATCATACTTCCTACCATCTCACTCTTAATCCTGATCTTAGGACCAACTCCTCTAAGTAAACTCTTCCCCATAAGTACTCCAAAAGGTATCTCTTGAATAATATAATTACCAAGTACCCCCTCGTCACTATCTCCATCATGTATCTTATCAAGCCTATTCTCTATATTACCTGTAACTTCATTAATTAACTTAGTAACTTCATAACTATTATAATTAACCATCTTTATTTCTCCATTACTATCTTTAACTAAAGTAAATAAATCTTTATCAAACTTTAAATCATTTGTAGACTCATTAATTAAAGTAGCCACTATCTTTCTTAATTTAGCTTCAGCCATCGGTAATAGTATCTCTTCAGCTCTCTTAGAAAAACTATTTATAAATATAATAGCCCCAATAACTGACATAACTATTATTATTATCCCTCTACCAAGATAATCACTTATCTTCTTTTTTTTATACCCCTTTAGTCTCATACTATATAATATGAAAAAAAGATAAATATATTAAATATCTATCTCTATTCACTATATATAGTAGTTTGATTATATTCTTGAGCTACATAATCAACTAATTTCTTAATAGTATCAGCATTAGGATTAGTATATTCTTCTAAAGAAATTCCTGATTTTACAAAATCTTCTTCATCAAAGTCACCAATTTCATTAATTATTAAATCTCTTTCTTTGCGATATTCTTCTAATTTTTTATCCATTTTTACTCCTTATAATTATATATCTAAATTATGATATACTGCTTGAACGTCATCTAAATCTTCTAAGGCTTCAATTAGATTTAAGACTTTTTCACTACTCTCTTCATCTAAAGCAATATAGTTATCAGGAATGAAAGTTACTTCACACATGATATACTTATTGTATCCTAGTTTATCTAAAGCATCTTTTACTTCTAAGAATTTTTCTGGTTCAGTATAGATGGTAATATCTTCATCTATGATTATATCTAAAATGTCTAATTCTAAAGCATCTTCCATAATTTTATCTTCATCATAAGCATTTTCTAGGACTATTAAGCCTTTTCTTTTAAACATATAACTAACGGATCCATCAGTACCTAAATTACCATTTTTCTTAGTAAGTGTACTTCTTACAAATCCGGCAGTTCTATTTTTATTATCTGTTAGACAATCTATCATTAGGGCGATTCCTGAAGGACCATAACCTTCATATCTAATAGCTTCATAATTTTCAGATACACCTTTACTAGCTGCTTTAGCAATGGCTGATTCGATATTTGCTTTTGGCATATTTTCAGCTTTTGCTTTTTCAACTACCATTCTTAAGCTGGCGTTGTTAGCTGGATCGGGATCACCTGATTTTGCGGCAACATATAATTCTTTAGCTATTTTTTGAAATACTTTACTTCTAGCTGCATCTATAGCGCCCTTTTTTCTTTTTATTGTAGACCATTTACTATGTCCTGACATATTATCACCTCTTCTTTTATTAATATTATCATAAAATAGTACATTTTTAAAGTATTTTTAATCTTTTTACTATATCTTTTTCAGATATTTTTTTACATATCAAAGACTATTTTAAAATAATAATTAAATTGTATTCATAATTTTATATTACATTTTTATATCTTCTGTTACGTGTTTCTTTTTTTAAGTCTTAGAAATTCAAACTTTTTGATGTATTTTATACTTTTTTACAAATTTAAAAATCTCTTTTTTACTTACGTGAAGTTTCAAGAGATTTATTTTTTTATTGTTGTCATCCTAGATATTCTAAAAGAATTGGTCCTAATATAATTAAAAGTAGTAATGGTATGAAGAAGAAAACTGATATAACACTTATTTTAATTGGTACTTTACTGATCCTTCCTTTAACTTCCATTTTTCTTTTTTCTCTTAGATAATCGATTTGTCCGTATAAGTTTTCAATAATACTATTACCATAAAGATTTGCTTGTGTCAAAGATAAAATAATATTATTGACAGTTTCTGATGGGATACGGTATTGCATATCATTAAGTGATTCATTCAAGCTTTTTCCGAATGATACCTCACGAATAGCTTCTTTAAATTCGGCTGAAAGTATCCCTGATACATTGGTGGTAGTAACATCAATTGCTTCAACTAAATTTCGTCCTGTTTCCAATGAAAGTGTTAGAACTTCAAAGAAGTGCATTGATTCATTTTCTAACTTAATAGTTCTCATTTTAATTTTGTTATCTATTAAAATATGATTAAATAGAAAATAATATATAGCTGTTATAATTGGGCTAATAATATATCCATATTTAAAAAGATATAATATTAGAGCGAAAACAACTATGGAAGTTACTAATCTAATTATAATTAAATTATATGGATTGGTCTTGTTATTAACTCCTAATAATTTGATTTTCTTTTCAAACTTATCAACATATTTATCACTATATAATCTTCTTACAAATTCTTCTTTATTCATTAATAATTCACCTTCACTATTCTATCTAATAATGATGCATAGATTACAAACATAATAAAGATAATACCAAGCATTAATAGACCTAATGGACTATTGAAGAATGGATCAAAATATGTTTGATCAAATAAATATATTATTAGAATAAAGATTATTGGAACAAATAATAATATTTTTACTACTAATTTGGATACAGTTGTTGATTGTTTCAACTCTTCTTTTAATTTCATTTTATCAAATAAAGTTTTTTCGATGGAATCGAACACAGCAATGATATTACCACCAGTTCTATTTAAAATGGTAAGTGATGATGATAAATATTCAGCTTCCTCAATTTTTACTCTTTTAGAGAAACGGTCAAAGACAGTATCTACTGATAGGCCATATTTCATTTCTTCTGACATTTTTTTGAATTCCAAGCCTATCGGTCCAGTTAATTTGTTACTAGCAATTTCTATTGCTTGCATGGTAGATTTTCCTGATTTAAAAGCATTATTCATAATAATAATAGCCTTTAACATGTCTTGTTCTATTTTTTTACGATTGAGTTTTTGTTCCACAATTAAGACTAAATCTAGTGAGAAAAAGCCAAAAGCAAAACTTATTAACATTTGCAATAAAGAAGCAAAAACTCCTTGGATAGCACTAGCAATAATGGTTAAAATTATAAAGATAAATCCTAAAACAAATTTATGAGTGACATAGTCTGTTGCTTTAACATCTTCAGCCAGAGCATATTTATCATATTTTCTTACTAAAGTTGGTAGTAATTGTTTCATTTTTTTGCGTTGTTTTTTGACAAACCAGAGATATTTTCTCCAAAGTTTATCTAAAATTGAAATATTTTGTCGATTCTTACTATAGTTAACACTATAACGAGCAATTCTTTTTTCTAATTTTACTGCATTATTTAATCGAATAAAGAAAGTGATAATCGTTATTAATGAGAACACTAGTATTATTTGTATAATAATGATTATTATTTTTTCATCCACAATTATCACCTCTTTTGTAATTCTATTTTTTATTCTCCAAAAATATCTTCTATGGTAATTCCTTTTCTTTTCATTCGTTCATATACTTTAGGAATATAGTTATATACAATAAACTCGCCGCGAACATTTCCTTGTTCAGAAATGCCATTTTCTTTAAAGGCAAAGATTTCTTTTAAAGCTACTTTATCATCCTTAAAGCCAACAACTTCTGAGATAGATGTTACTTTTCTTTTTCCATCACTTAATCTATCTATCTGAATGATAATATCAATAGCCTTTTCGATATAATTTCTGATGGCATTTACAGGTAAATCCATATCATTCATTAACATCATTGTTTCTAATCTGTTAATGGCATCATCTGGAGAATTTGAGTGTAATGTCGTAATTGAGCCTTCATGACCAGTATTCATGGCTTGAAGCATATCAAAGGCTTCTTTTCCTCTTACTTCTCCAACAATAATTCTATCTGGACGCATACGTAATGAATTTCTTACTAAATCTCTGATTGTTATTTCTCCTTCTCCTTCATAGTTTACCATTCTAGTTTCAAGAGATACAACATGACTTTGATGCAATTTTAATTCTGCGGCATCTTCAATAGTAATTATTCTTTCTTCATCATCAATAAATCCACTTAAAATATTTAATAATGTTGTTTTTCCAGTTCCAGTTCCTCCAGAAATTATGATATTTAATTTTGCTCTAACACAGGCCTGAAGGAATAAGGCCATATTGGCTGTCATTGTTCCACGACGAAGTAAATCATCAATACTATTCAATTTTTTAGAAAATTTTCTGATTGTTATTACTGGTCCTTTTAAAGACAATGGTGGAATAATAGCATTTAGTCTTGAACCATCTCTTAATCTTGCGTCTACCATTGGATTAACAGCATCAATTGTTCTTCCTAATGGCTGTACTATTCTTTGTATAGTTCTAATGATGTGATTATCATTTATAAATGATACAGATTCATCTTTTACTAACTTGCCATCTACTTCTACATATATATCATTTGTACCATTAACCATAATCTCGGTAATTGAATCATTATTAAGTAAATCTGTTAATGGGCCATATCCATTGATATCATTTTGAATTAAGTTACATATATGATTTCTTTCTACAGCTCCTAAATCATAATCTTCTATAACATTATCTATTTCGTCATTTATATATTGTTCTAAAGAAATATTATCTGGTATTTCATTATTAATCAAACTTTGAACTATTTTTGTCCTTAGGGCATCTAATTTTGCCTTATCAGGAAAGACATCATAATCTTTTACATCTATCGTTTCTTCCTTTTCACGTTTTTTTACATTAAATTCTGATAATAATGTCTGTGTTTGGGTATTTGTTTTATTCGTCTTTTTTGCTGTCATCTTGTTTTTCTCCTTCCTTATCTTCCTTGATCAAAGAAAGAGCTAATTTATTCATATTATTTATATCACTTTGATTAAACATTGTAATTGTTTTATTTAAGGTAAGAATTTCTCCCCTTAAAACGTATTTATCAATATTCTTAATGTAGAAATTTTTTGAAATAGTATAATCAACGTTGGCTTTTAACATATTTCTAATATCAAAATTACTAAGATAATCTCTTCCAGTATCTCTAGCATTATTTAGGACTATTTTATAATTAGTTTTTTGCATTTCATTAAAAATACTAATAAGAGTTTTCATATTTTTTAAATCTACTAAATCATTAGTAATTACATAAGCACTCATATATGAAGCATCTACTGCCATTAGACATATTTCGTCTAATAGATGTGATGTATCAATTAAGATTACATCATATTCTAATTTTGCTAATTCGAAAATTTTATTAATATATTTGCTTTCTATTTTGCTAACATCACGTGGATCTTTAGGATTGGCTAAAATATCTATGCCACTATTATATGAGGTAACATAATCTTTTAATTCTACATACTTATTATTACTTAGACTGTCTACTAGCATATAGATATCTTTTTTGTTATCAATATTTAAACAAGTTGCAATACCACCAGCGTATAAATCTAGATCTATTATTAATACTTTCATTTTATTTAGAAAATATAATCCTGCTAAATTTAATGTTAGTGTTGTCTTGCCTACTCCGCCTTTAACAGATGATATCGTAATTATTTTTCCATTATGATTCATAATTACCTCCTATTTATTCCTTTTAATAATTTTTTTATTTTCTTCTAGGTAGCCTATATAATTTGATTCTATAGTAAAAATTTTAATATTTTTAAAAATAGACATTTTTTCTTTGCATGTTATTGTCAAATATATTGAATTATCTGTATTTTTAATTAGTATTTGTTCTACATTTGATTGATTCTTTAGAATTAGTTTTTTAACTTTATTAGAAATATCTATATTTTCAGTGTTAAGATCTAAATTTGATGAAGTGTAACTATCTAAAGCATAATCTAAAGCTAGATAACTGATATGATCTATTTCATCACGTAATAAAGTCATTTTTGCGATATCTACTACCATGGCAAATATTAATATAGTTATAGGAATTAATAAAGTAAATAATACTAATGATTGACCTTTATTATTCATTTGGAAGATACCTTTCTACAGATATTATGTAAGGATTTCCAAGCACCTTTCCAAGTCCTGGAGTTATGATATCTATTTCATCTTTACAAGTTATCTTGTAATATTCATCATCATTGGTAAAACTTATTTCTATATCTGGATAAAGAGACTTAATACTCTCTTCTGTTTTGCCTGATTTGAATAAAGTTATAATGTCATTACTTTTGTTTTCTAAACTATTTTTATAGTTATAAATTTTTCCAAAATCATAGATTATAAAAATAATGAAGATAAATATTGGTAATATTAATACAAATTCTACTAAAGCTTGACCTTTATTGTTCATTAGTATCACCTACCACTCCTATTATCATAATTATATCATTAACTTAGGCTAAAAGCAAACAAAATTGAATAATTTTATTGTAACTATTCTTGTCATTTATTTTTTTAAATATTAAAATATCAAGACATTTTTATAGAAACAAATATATTTTTTCAAACTATCTATTAATATCAGTAATTATAGTAACATCATAAATATAACACATGAACATATGTTTATCGATATATTTTTTTCTTTTTTTATGAATTTATTTTCAGTAACAAGAAAAAGACAATATAAAAAGAAAGAATTTAAATTTTTGTTAATTCTTTCTTCTATTTTTTATTTCTTATTGTTTTTATTGTTACTAGTCTTTTTACTAGAATTATTTATTTTATTATTCTTAGACTCTATAGGCTTTGTTACTGGCTCTTTTTTCATCTTATTTATATCTTTATTAGCCTTCTTTGTTTCATCATCATCTTCATCTTTGAATATTAAATAAATTAATCCAGCAATTACCAATAAGATAAGAATAATTATAATAATTCTTGATACTTTTCCATCTTTTTCTTCAGTAGTTTTATTGTCATCATCTTTTTTTCCATCATCAGGTGTTGTTGGAGTATCAATAGTATTGTCATTGCTATTATCATTAGTTGGTTCTTGATATGTAACTTGTTGTGGTGTTTCTTCTTTTGGTGCTTCTTTTCTTGTAACAATTACTTTATATATTAGTTCATTACCATTTTCAGCCATTACAGTAATAATAATTTCGTTATCGCCTACTGCTAATTCTTCAGGGGCAGTAATTGCAGTAATGCTTGCAGCTACATTATTAGTTAGTGCTTTAACATCTGGTAATGTTACATCATTTTCAACAGTAATTTGATATTCTAAAACATCTTCTTGAAGTTCTATATCTTGTCCTGCTACTTGTAAACTTGATAATGTGTTATCTGAAGATGTATTTACAGTTACTTCAGTAGATAAATCACTTTCATCAAGAATATAAATTGTATCTAATCCAAACATTTCATTATCAGTTAGACTTATTTTACTAGTTCCAGCTTTTAAAGCTTTAAATGTCATTGTTATGGCAACATACTCATTTGGATTAATTTCTTGATTTTCATTAATAGTACCAGTTAATACTTCATCTCCTAGATATAAGAACTTACCATCATGATTACTACCAATCCAATTAAGCTCTGTTTTTATGTCTACTAATTCTAATGAATCTTTATCATAATTAATCATTCCAGCTAAACCATTTAGCTTGTCTTCTGTAACTTTTAATAGATATTCAACAGTGAATTCATCTCCAGAAATAATATCTTCTGATTTAACTTCAAGAGATTTTTCAGTAGTTGAGGTTGCTTCGGTTAACTCTATATTCCAAATATTATTTTTATATGCTTGATATAAATTAATAGCATCTTTAACATCAAGAGTACTATCTAAATTTAAATCTCCATTTAATAAGTTAGCTTCATTTTTCCCTATTATTTGAGATGTTAATTCTTCTAAATCTGATTCATCAATAACTAAATCATCATTCATATCTCCAAGAAGAATAGCTTTAAATGTTATAGTAATATCTTCTGTAGATAATGAAATCATTGTTGAAGAATCAATAAATGTTTCTTTATAATATTCCTCTTTTGTTAATGGTGTTTCTTCACTTTCTTCAGTAAATGATGCAAGATATTCTTGATAGTTAGCTTCTAAATCAGCTATTTCATCATTACTAATAGTATACTTGATAGTTGTTTCTTCAACTGCTTTGTCTAGAATAGCAAATAAATCATTTACTGAATATGCTTCATCTTTATTTGGGTATACATACATAATGCCATCTTTATCATTTGAGCTGAAAAGATATTTATTATCCAATCCTAAATCAGTAGTTATTTCATTTAATGCATCAGCATTATCTGTATAATCGCCATATTTAAAACTAACACTACCAGAAGCAGTAATTATTTCTTCTGAATCGACTAATTTAAATTCTTGATTTATTATATCAGTATATTCTCCAAATATAA
This sequence comes from uncultured Bacilli bacterium, assembly GCA_934101175.1. Lineage (GTDB taxonomy): Bacteria > Bacillota_I > Bacilli_A > RF39 > UBA660 > RUG705. The sequence goes on along the minus strand of CAKOQC010000005.1, from coordinate 51,856 downwards.
TTTCTTTTAATGGTCTATCTAGTGCAAATTCATATCCAATTAGTTCTTCAGCTGTGTAGTTAGCAGTTGTTTCGTCAGAGAATGTAACTACATATTCAGCATTTTTATCTAGACCTCCAGGTAAAATATTATATTTTATTTGAACATCGCCATCAATGTTATATAAGCCTTGTTCATCTTTTATTATTTCATTTGAAGATGAGTCATATACTTTTATAGCTAAACCACTATCATGAGTTATTTCTTTTTGATATGTAGATATAGCTATTTCATTATCTTCTTCATCATACAATGAAACATTTAGATTATATGTACCATCAAATATTACATTACTTAACATTTTTGATACATAAGTTACACCTTCAGTAGATTTCAAAGATGCACCATCTGTGCTCTTTGTTGATGTAAGAGGAGTTTCAGTTGTTCCTCCTAAATAAGTATAGTTTTCACTTATCTCTACCCTTACATTAGCAGTATCTTCTATTTCATCATTATATTTAATAATTATATTGTTCTTTTCAGTTTCTAGTACTAAGCTATCGCTTGTTTCATAAGCAAATACTACTGATAATCCAGATAAATTACTAAATAATAGACTTAAAACTAAAAATACTTTCGTAAAATAACTAAGTTTTTTTCCTATTTTTTTCATTTTTTTCCTTCCTTTTTTTTTGTATTTTATTTTGTGTCCCCTGAAATAACACCTCCTAATGATAGAGATATTTTTACCATTTTTTGCTATTTTATTTTTCTTACGTTTACCATCACTATCATTTAAATTAATTATAGCACAATCTTTTTCTTTTACTAGGTACTTTACGCAAATTTTACAACTTTAAAGCACTAACTTACTATTTAATTCAAGTAAAAAGAATATTAAATTCATAATGATAACTCTTTTAAGGTCATCATATTATTTAATACTCTTTTTTTGTTAATCATTATCAGTGTCATAATCTGGAGTTAATAATGAATATATTACATCATTTAAGCTTTCAAATGAGAACTCATCAGTTTCGTAAAACACCACTATACGATAACAGTAATCCCAAGGTGTAACCATTTGATAATCTATTTGTTTATTATTTATTTTTTGATATCCGACTATTTCAATATCAGAATAACTTTCTTTATAAACTATTTCTTCTTCTTTATTTAAATTTGCAATGTATTCATTGTATATCTCATCTATTGGCTTATGATTATTAATCGACATTGGTTCTATTGTTGCCAGTGCATACCAACCATCTTTACTGCTTATTTTAAAGTAATATTCATCAAACGTTTCATATGTTAAATCTTTTGGTACTGTATATTTAAAGCCATATCTTGGTTCTTCATATATTTTTGCAGTTTCACCAGGAATATCATTATTGTCCTTTCCAGAAGTTGGTTTTTGATAATTTTTTATATATGATATGGTAAGATATATTAAGATAACAACAACTATCGCTATTAATACATATAATATTTTTCTAAGATTCTTTTGAGTCATAACTTTTCACATCCAATCATTTTTGTTGCGGCCAACCGCAATACCCGCAATTACAACAGAAACCTCCAGGACCATAACATTGACATCCGCCGCCGCCACCGCCACTTGGTGGTGATGGCTTTTCTTTCCAATGTGCATATATTGTTTGATCAGCAGCTTTTGTTACTTTTGTACTATTTTCTATTTTTGTTCCATTATTTGCAGCTGTATACCATCCTTGGAAAGTGTATCCGCTTCTCGTTGGAACACATAAATTACCTGAAGCACCAAAAGTCTTGTCATAAGTCACAGTCATGGTACCGCAACCTGTTCCACCATTGTTATCATATTTTACTTTATAAGTGTTATCAAACTTAATGTTAGGATTTAAAGTAGTCTTATCATTACCATTTTTAGTACTATCAACAACTTTATCTAATACTTTATTAGCTTCGATTGTGATTGTTACTTTTCCAGCATTTTTCAAATCATTAATTTTTAAATTATAAGTTCCATTATTTTTATTTGTTAGGGTGAAATCTGTAATATTAACATTACCTATTTTTACTACTAAGTCTTCTTTGGTAAAACTTGCAAGATTAACACCACTACTTTTATCTGTTACTTTTATTGGAATTGTTGTACTTTTTTTAACAGTTGTTTCTTTAGAATTACTATTAACTAAAGATATAACTGGTTTATCATTATCTATTTTTGCTATTTTGGTTATCTTTTGTTCTAATGGATTACTATCTTTTTCGTATAAAATATTAGCAGTAAGTGTACCATTAGAAGTTACTTTTATTGTTTTAAGTTTTCCTTTATCACTTGTTAATGAACTTTTTCCAGTATAACTATAAGTATAATTATAAGTGCTATTTACATCATTGATATTCTTAAGTGAATAAGATATTGTTATATTTTTAGATTTGCTCCAACTGTTGATTGATGGATTTGATGAAATAGTAATATTTCCTAATCCTTTTACAATTAGTCCACATCTATCGGCAGCATCTTTTTCTTCACTTACTGGATAGACACTTTTAATAATTGCTTTAGTATTTATATCTTTTTCTATATAAATATAATCTTCTTTATTAACCGTCTCTTTTTCACTAATATTTGAATTCACAACATTATTATCTAGATAGCCATAGTCTATTAAATTTTGAACTGTAATACATTGATATTCAACAGTTCCTGTGCTATTTCCATTTGCATCAGTACTAACTGGTATAAAGACTAATCTTTCATTATTTTCTGTTAAGTATTGATTAGCATTCTTTTTAACTTCATTTTTAGTTACTTGATATGACTTTTCTTTAGAACTTTTAACGACATTAACAGCAGTATAAATAGTAATTGAGCAAATAATAGCCAATACTAAGATTGATGCTAATAGTTCTGTTAAAGTAAAACCAAATATATTATTTTTCTTTTTTAATTTCATTATAATAAATTCACCTCGATACTTTCTTATCTTAAATGAATTATAACATACATCTATATTATTTACAAGTCCATTTTAGCTATTTAAAAAAGATGCATTATTTTGCACCTTTTGTAGCTATTTCTTCTGTAATTAAATCAATAAATTCAGATACTTTTAATGTTACTGAGTCTTTATCTCCGTGTTTACGATAAGTAATCATATCTTCTTTCATTTCATTATCTCCAAGTACTAAGGTATAAGGAATTTTTTTAGTTTGACTTTCTCTTATCTTATATCCTAGTTTTTCATCACGGTCATCTAATTCACATCTAATATCCATTTCTTTTAATTTATTCATAATCTTCTTAGCATATTCTAAATGATATTCATTATTAACAGGAATAATATTTACTTGTACAGGGCTTAACCATGTAGGAAATGCACCAGCATAGTGTTCAATTAAAATACCAATAAATCTTTCAATAGAACCATAGATTACACGATGTAACATAATTGGTCTTTTCTTACTACCATCAGCATCTATGTACGTTAAATCAAATCTTTCTGGTAAGTTCATATCTAGTTGTATTGTACCACATTGCCATACTCTTCCTAAAGAATCTTTGATATGAAAATCTAGTTTAGGTCCATAGAAAGCGCCATCTCCAGGATTTATCTTACAATCGTGTCCTGCTTCGTGGCAAGCTTTTTCCAAAATAGCTTCTGATTTATTCCATATTTCTATTGATCCAATATATTTTTCTTCTGGTCTTGTAGATAATTCAATATCATAAGTAAGTCCAAATATTTTATACATTCTATCAATAAAGTTTATTAGTCTAACAATTTCACTTTCGATCTGATCTTCACGCATAAAGATATGAGCATCATCTTGAGTGAAAGTTCTAACTCTAAACAATCCGTTTAATGCGCCACTAGCTTCATGTCTATGTACTTGGCCAAGTTCTCCTATTCTAAGAGGTAAATCTTTATATGAATGAAGACTATTTTTGTATACTAACATTCCGCCTGGGCAGTTCATTGGCTTAATAGCAAAAGTTTTTTCATCTATTTCTGATGTATACATATTTTCTCTATAATTATACCAGTGTCCTGATATTTCCCATAACTCCTTGTTAAGCATAATTGGAGTTTTTACAAAGTCATATCCTTCTTTTGTATGTTCTTTATACCAGAAATTTTCTAGTTCATTACGAAGAATCATACCTTTAGGTAAGAAGAATGGAAATCCTGGACCATATTCACTAATCATGAATAATTCTAACTCTTTGCCAAGCTTTTTGTGATCTCTTTTTTTGGCTTCTTCTAGTAAATCTAAGTACTCTTTTAATCCTTCTTCTGTATCAAAGCATACTCCATAAATTCTTTGAAGCATTTTATTGTTAGCATCACCCTTCCAATAAGCACCACTTACTTTTAGAAGTTTGAAGTATTTTAATTCTTTAACAGTATCTACATGTGGACCACGGCATAAATCAGTAAAATCGCCTTGAGAATAACAACTTATAACTGTATCTTCTTCGTCCATACGATTAATTAAATCTATTTTGTATGGATCATCTTTAAACATTTCTAGTGCTTCTGGCTTAGATATTTCATGACGAATAATTCTTTTACCATCTTTGGCAATCTTTTTCATTTCTTTTTCAATTTTTTCTAGGTCTTCTTCCTTAATTACTTCGTCTCCTAAATCGATATCATAATAGAATCCACTATCAATTACTGGTCCTACCCAAAACATTGCTTTTGGATATAAATGTTTAACTGCTTGAGCTAATAAATGGGCACAACTATGATTCATTACGCTTAATTTTGCATCTTCTTTAATATTTATCATTTTTATCACTCTCCTTAAAAATAAAAAACACTCCTTAAAATAAAGGAGTGTTAATAACACGGTACCATCCTAATTTGGTCTTAATTCATTAACGAGATAATGTATCCCGGCTATCCTTTCGGTAGCAACTCATAGGTAGTAACTATATAACTTATTTGCTAGCTTGCACCAACCGCTAACTCTCTTTAAAACTTATTATATAATCTTGTCCTAATCATAGTTTTTCTCAAAAGCAATCTTATTATATAACAAAATTATTTATTTGTCTACTAGTAAATTTATTTTTATTAATTATCTCTAAAGAAATCAATTATATTTTTATGATTGTTTATAATTATATTTCAATTATTAAAATTTCAATTATTAAAACAAACTATAAATATAATTATATAAAAACTAGATAGTTAACTTTTTTGTTTTTATTTTAACTTCTTCTTGTGTTTTTTGCAAATGTTCGTTTACGTATAATGCTACTAGCATATTAGCGTGTTGTATCCCAAATAATGTATAATTATTAAATGATTGCATTTTCTTTTCTTTTAATTTATTATAATTGCGTATCATAAACTCCAAATCACTAACAATTTTTTCAGAAACTGTAGTTGGATTTATTTCTCTTATAATTTTTTCTACTAATTCTATTCCAGATATTATGTATGTATCTCCTATTACCATATCATTTTTAATATTATTTTTATAATTTTTCAATCTATTGCAAATATCTATTGTTATGTCACTTAGCTGTAATTCTTCTTTTACTTCCATTTTACTACCCTCCTAGATTATTTTAACACTGTATAGATAAGAAAGTAAAGAAAAACACTAGATTTTTTTAAAATCTAGTGTTTGAAGTTAACTATCCGTTAATTTGTTTCATTACTTCATCAGCAAAGTTTTCTTCTCTTTTTTCCATTCCTTCGCCAACTTCATATCTTACAAATGAAAGTATTTCGCTACCTTTAGACTCTACAAATTTATTAACTTTCATTTTATTTTCTTTAATAAATCCTTGGTCTACTAAGCAAACTTCTTCATAATATTTGTTAATTCTTCCATTAACAATCATATCGATCTTATTTGGATCTAAACCTTCATTTTCAGCTTGTTCTTTTAAGATATTTCTTTCTTTTTCTAATACTTCTGCAGGAACCATATCTCTATTTAGATATAATGGTTTCATTGCAGCTATTTGCATTGCTATATCTTTAGCAACTTCTTCATCCTTAGTAAGAACACATAAAGATACAATTTTTCCACCCATATGAGAATATGTACCAAATACTTGACTATCTTCTTTTTCTACTATTTCAAATCTTCTGAATGATAATTTTTCTCCTATAGTAGAAGTTTTTTCGATAATTAATTCTTCGATTGTTTTTCCATCATGAGTTAATTTATTAGCTTCTTCAACAGTTTTAACATCATTATTAAGTAATGTGTCAGCAATGTTGTTTACTAAATTTTTAAATTCTTCATTTTTAGCAACGAAATCTGTTTCTGAATTAACTTCAACAATTACAGCTTTATTGCCATTTATTTTTGCTACAGCTAAACCTTCAGCGGCTATTCTTGATGCTTTTTTAGCAGCTTTTGAAATTCCTTTTTCTCTTAACCAAGTTATGGCATCTTCCATATTTCCATTTGATGCTTCTAAGGCTTTTTTACAGTCTAACATTCCAGCACCAGTAGATTCTCTTAGTTCTTTTACCATGCTTGCACTAATCATGTTTATCGCTCCTTTTAATTTATTTATTTTAAAGCTTCAATTAAATCTTCTTTTTTCATTTTTGAATAGCCTTTGATTTCTTTTTTCTTAGCTAATTCTTTAAGTTCAGTAACTGTAAGGATTGTTAAATCAATTTTAGGTGTTTTTTCAACACTTACTGGCTTTTCTTCATTGATTTCCTTTACTTCTTTTACTTCTTCAACTTTTTCAGTATTTTCTACTTTCTTAAATTCTTTTTTCATTGGTTTATCGTGAACTCTTACTTGTTTTTTACTTTCATCTTCAGTTAAATAATCTACTATTTCTAGTCCTTGTGCTTCTGCAGCTGCATTATTTAATGCTCCAAGTACAACTTTAATAGATTTAACTGCATCATCATTACCAGGAATTACATAGTCAATATTATCTGGATCACAATTAGTATCAATTAATCCAAATACTGGAATACCTAAAATATTTGCTTCTCTTATTGCATTGTATTCTTTAGTAGAATCAACAATTACAACAGCTTGTGGTAATTTATCCATATCTCTGATACCACAAAGGTTTTTATTTAATTTTTCGTATTCTTTCTTAAGACCAGCTACTTCTTTTTTAGGCAATTTATCAAATGTACCATCTTGTTCCATTTTTTCAATTTTTTCAAGATAGTATACTCTGTTTCTGATTGTCTTGAAATTAGTTAAAGTTCCACCTAACCATCTTTCAGTCATGTAATACATGCCTGTTCTTGCAGCTTCTTCTTTACATACTTCAGCTGCTTGTTTTTTTGTACCAACGAATAATACTTTTCCACCGTTTTCTACGATAGTTTTAAGAGCATTGTATGCTTCTTCTAACTTTTCAGTAGTTTTTTGTAAGTCCATGATATAAATATCATCTCTTGTAGAAAAAATATACTCTTTCATTTTTGGATTCCATCTCTTTGTTTGATGTCCGAAATGAACTCCAGCTTCTAATAGATAGCTCATTGCTACTACTGCCATATTTTTCACTCTCCTTTTGTTTAATCTTCCAAGTATCTCTTCTTTAGAAATCACCTTCTGGCACTAGACGTCTAAATCAATACTTGTGCTATTTCTTTGAAAAGCCACAATTATCTTATCATAAATTCTGAACTATTTCAACATTTTTTCTTATTTTTCTTAATATTATAACGATAATTATTTATATGTTTTATTTTTAAAAATATTTATTTTATACTAAGAAAAAAACTATTAATAGTTATTTGGAGCCAAATATAATCAGCATCAAATATTAATAGTTTTTTTACTATTTTTTTAAGATGACAACGCTTTTATTTTTAAAGTCTATTTTTGATACTATTTCTTTTAATTCTTTCATGTTTAAGGATTTTATAATAGGAATTATTTCTGATTCTACTTTGTTATCAAAAATGATATTATCTATAATCATTTCATTAATCATTTCAATGTTTTCATAGCTAAATATTTCATTGCTTATAAGAACTTTTTTCTTTCTTTCAAAATCAGAATCATTAAAACTAATATTTTCTAATTTTTCATCGATAGCTTTGACTAATTCTTCATATTTATCACTGGAATTAATTAAAGATACTATAAAATGAGTGTCAATATCTAAAATGTTATAATATAGACTGCTTGTAATAAGACCTTGTTTTTTGCATTCTTCATCGAATTTAGAGGTATCTCCAAATAACAAATTAAATATTATATACATATAGATACTTAATCTTCTTGGTTCCATATTAAAATTATTTATAGGAATTTTAATAGTATAAGCCATCTTAGGAATATTAGTATTACATTTTACAACTTCATATTTTTTAACTACTTTATCAGGTTCATCATATTCTTTTAAAGAATATTTGTATTCTTTAGAAAAACTTTTTTTACTTTGATTATCTTTTATTACTTGCAATATTTTATCTTTATCAAAATTTCCTGCTACAACTAAAAACATATTAGATGGATGATAAAATCTGTTATAACATTTTTCTAATAGTTCTTTGGTAATACTTCTAACTTCTTCTGAAGTACCTATAATGCTTTCTTTAAAAGGATTATTTTTAATGGCATTTTTTCTAATTTTTTCATATAAGATATCTATTGGTCTATCATCACACATGTTTATTTCTTGAATGATAATATCTTTCTCTGATTCAACAGATTCTTCAGTTAAATATAAGCTTTGTACAAAATCTAAAAGATAATTTACTCCTTCTTCAAGTTTTTCGGTAGTTGAAAATAAATAAGTAGTATTTTTAAATGTTGTATAGGCATTGCACATACCGCCTAATTCACCGTAAAAATCTTCTGGTTGTGGATCTTCTTCTTGAACAAAAACTTTATGCTCTAAAAAATGGGCAATTCCGTTAGGTACTTTTATCATTTTTCCAGAATTATCTTTGAATTCACTATATACTGAGCCATATTTAGTAGTAAAAGTAACATAGTTATTATGAACATTTTCATTAACATATAAATATACATCTAAACCATTATCAAGATGTTCAAAATAGATATTTTCATCTACTTGATTAATCGTTATTTTCTTCATTTGATGCCTCCAATACAAAATAAGAATAAATAGATATTTTTTTACTCAAAGTACTTATTTCTTCTTTAGTCACTTCTTCTACTCTTTTAATTCTAGTTTCAATATCATCTGAATTTACTAATGTTTTGGCATAATAATTGTTAATTATTCCAAGTGGATTATCTAGACTTGCCTTTATTCCTGAAACAATAGTTTTTTTGGCACTTTTTAATTTCTCTTGATTTATTTTTCCTTTGTTTATTTCTTTTAAGGACTTTTCAATTATTTTTTTAACATTATTTGTATTATTACCATCTATACCAGAATATATCATCATCATATTATCATATGGTTTAGCTACAGAATTTACATAATAAGCATAAGAATTCTTACCGCGAACATTCTCAAATAAAATTGAATTGGAGCTTCCTCCTAACATTTCACTATAAACCGGGAAAACATATTTCCTTTCGCGTTCTGTTAGTCCATTTATATTACATAAAATTGCTAGTTGAGTTTGATTAACATTATCTTGTTCCTTTATTTCGATAGCTTTACTTCGATATTTTAGTTCTGGAGTTATAATATCAATATTTTGTTTATGATATGTAGTTATTTTAAAATATTCTTTAAAAATACTTTTAATGTTATTTTCATCAACATCTCCTACAACATAAACATCTACAATATCATCATGTATAATACTCTCATAGTATTTTTTTAAATCTTCTTTAGTTATTTTTTCTAAGTCCTCTAAGTAGCCATAACTATTATAAGAATATGGCATATCATCAGTAGTTTCTAATAACTTAAACAAAGCATATTTTACTTTGTTATCACTTAAGGACTTTATACTCTTTTCTATTTTCTTCTTACATTTATCTACTTCATTATCTAAGTAAGGGTTAAATAAAATATCCAATAAAAATCTAATTGATTCTTCATTCATACCTTCTTCGGTATATTTTTCATTTAAAAATCTTGTTTTTAAAGAAAATATAGCATAATTGCCAATTCGATAATTAGAAGACAATAACTTCAAATCATATAAATTTTCTGTTTCAATAATTAAACTTCTTTCTGTTTTATAATTAGCTGAAGAATTAATTATTAGTTCTTTAATCAAATTTCTGATTGTTATTTCTTCTTTTTTAATTTTTCTTCTGAAGGCAACACTTACAGTTATTGTTTTGAATTTATCTGTTTTAATAACATGTAAATTGTAAGCATTCATATCATAACAAGTATATTTCACAAATAACACGCATCCTCTCAATTACACAATAATATTATTACCAACAATTAGATTTTTAAACTATATATATTATAAATTAATAGCACTTTCTAATGCTAAAGTAATCATATCATTTAATCCTTTTTCTCTTTGTTCACTAGTCAACTTTTCTTCGCTAAAAAATAAGTCTGATACTGTTAATAAGGCAGTAGCTTTTTTAGAGAATTTTTTAGCATTACTAAATAAAGCAAAAGTTTCCATTTCTATACCTAGAACATTTAATTTATTTACTCTATCTTTGTAATCATATTCTTTTTCATAGAAAGCATCACCACAATAAATATTACCAGTAACAAGATTTTTCTTCATTGCTTTAGCAGTGCTTTTAATGACATTATTCAAATTTTCATCTGATAAAATCAATTTATCATTATACCCATTCATAGCTTTAGCATAGTTACTTTCACTATAACTACCACTTACTAATATTACATCTTCTAATTTAAGTCTTTCAGAATAACCACCACATGAACCAATACGAATAATTTTTTCAACACCATATTCTTTAAATAATTCATATGAATAAATTCCCATACTAGGATTTCCCATTCCAGAAGGAAAAACTGTTATTAATCGATCTTTATAGTATCCGGTATAAGCAAACATTCCTCTTACACTATTTACTAGTTTGCAATCACTTAAAAATTTCTTAGCTATATATTCACTTCTTTTAGGGTCACCAGGCATCAAAACAATATCTGATATTTCTCCTTTTTTTGACTCAATATGTACTGTTGGCATAATTTCACTCTCCTTAGTATACCAATGATATATACTATTTTATCAAATTTTATTATAATTGTCTATTATAATCATTCAGTTGCTACACTTGACTTTTTTATAATAACTTATATTTTTTTGTCTTCATAAAAACTATAATATTCACCATTACCAATAATTACATGATCTATTAAATTAATACCATGAATAATACTTATTTCTTTAATTTTTCTAGTCAACATAATATCTTCTCTAGATGGAGTACTATCACCGGATGGATGATTATGGATACAAACAATACCACTAGCTGACAACAAGTAAGCTTCTTTAAAAATTTCTCTTGGATGTACAATTGAACTATTAATAGTCCCTTTAAACAATGATTTTTTAGTAATTAAATTTCCTTTAGTATCCAAATAAGCACAATAAAAATATTCTTGTTTTTCATCTTTTAACAAAGGATAAAAATATTGATATATATTAATAGGAGTGTTTAATTTTATTTTAGCTAATTCAAGATTGGTATTAAATACTCTTTTACCTAACTCGATAGCAGCTTTCAATTCAATAGCCTTTACTCTCCCTATTCCAGGAACTTTTATTAAAGTTTTTAAGCCAATATCTTTAAGTTTGGTAATGTCACCTATTTCTTCTAGTAATTTCAAAGATACTTCCTTTACACATGAACCTTTAGTACCTGTTTTTAACAAAATAGAAATTAACTCTTCATTAGATAAATTTTCACTACCATATTGATATAATCTTTCTCTTGGTTTTTCTTCGTTGGGAATTTTTTTAAAGTCAATCACGTCGAGCCTCCTTTCCGAGATATTTTTTTATCCTTTCAGTAGTTATATTAACCACTTATAGAAAGATTACTTTTTAATGAATATTTTTTTAGCATAATGATTAAAATATTACCAAAAAAATATTATCCGTTAAGATAATATTTATTTTTTATTTATATTTTTGTCAATAAAAGTAGTATTGGGATTTACATTAAACATGGAATTTAGAATATTAATATCAGCATTTTCATACATATCTACTAATTGATATGATAATGCTTTTACCTCTCTTCTTTTTCCAAGACTTTTCTTAGTTACTTTGCAAGCACAATCAATAAAATTCATTTCAGTATATTTAACCCAAGTAATGATATCCTTTTCTTTAACATAATATAATGGTCTAATTAATTGCATATTTTCAAAGTTATCACTTTCTAGAATTGGAAGCATACCAGAAAATTTACCATTATAAATCATATTTAGAAGAATTGTTTCAATAACATCATTGAAGTGATGACCTAAGGCTATTTTATTACATCCTAGTTCCTTAGCTTTTGCATATAGGCAGCCACGACGCATTCTAGCACATAGAAAACATGGACTAGTAGAGTCTTTGACAACATCGAAAATGTGTGTATCAAAAACTTCAATAGGAATATCTAAATGCTTAGCATTCTCAATAACTTGATTCATTTTTTCAGGAATATAGCCAGGATCCATGACGATAAATTTTAATTCAAAAGGAATTTTGTTGTGTCTTTTTAACTCTTGCATACATTTTGCTAAAAGAAATGAATCTTTTCCACCAGATATACAAATGCCAATAACATCATTTGGTTCAATTAAATTAAATTCTTTGATAGCTTTATTGAATTTAGAATATATTTTTTTACGATATTGTTTTTGCAAAGACTTTTCAATATCTTCTTTACTTTTCATAATATCATTCCCTTCTATTTAATAGAAAGTATGAAAAATTATTGATTTTCCATACTACTAGATAATCTTTTTGTTAATTTTTTGTTTTTTATCAATTGATAGTCTGACTTGTCATTAAGAATATTTTTACCAACAATTAATTCATCATATGAAGAAGCATTGCTTAGAGCATCATAAAAAATACTCATAAATATTTCAGTAATTGTAGAGATAATTCCTCTAGCTCCTATCTTTCTAGAGATAGCATCTTTGACAATTATATCTATTACTTCTTCAACGTTAGAACAAGTTATACCTGCATTTTCAAATATTTTAAGAATTTTAGTTAATTCACTATCTTTGGAATTTATAATAATATCCCTTAGATTTTCTTCAGTTAGATTATTTAATTCAACAATTACTGGTAAACGTCCTATTAATTCTCTTTTCAAGCCATAATTTACTAACTCATCAGAGTTAATTTTTATTTTTTCTTCTGAATCAATCCCAGTACTTGCTCCGGTAGAAAAACCAATTGATGGCTTCTTGTTAAATACTCTTTTTTCATATAATTCAGAAAAAGCACCAAGTCCTATAAATGTTATATTTGTAGTATCAATAGTGTAACTACCAATGCCACCTATCTTTATATCTCGTTTATCGCCTTCAATAATTTTTAAAATTTCATTTTGAACACCCTTTGTAGATACAGAACCAGATTCATATCCTTGATATGCTAATTTATCTATTTCATCTAACACAACAATAGCTTTATTAGCAATACTTACATCTTTATTACAGTCCATTATTATTTGACTTAGTATTTCTTCAGTACCTCTTCCAACATATCCTGCTTGAGATAAGCCAGCAGTTGAAAAGATAACTACAGGAACATCCAATATTTTAGATAAAGTTTGAAAGATAGCTGTCTTTCCTACTCCAGATGGGCCAATCAATAACATATTTTTCTTTTTTAGTTCTGGATAGTTACGATTTAAATAAAGGGCAGTAACAATTTTATCAATAGCTTCATCTTGTCCTTTAATTGTTTCTTTTATCTTACTTGCCAACTCTTTAGGAGTTAGTGGTAATTCTTTTTCTTCTTTAGAAGCTGGATTTTCAGTAATTTCAATAGGTTCTAATGTATTATCTTCTTGTTCTTCAACATCAAATCCACATGTCTCATATATTCTGTCAGTGTCAATATCTTTAAAATTAAACTCTTCATTGGTCTTTTTATCTATCATGATGATATGATATAAATCAGTATATTCTCTTTTATAAATAAATTTTTTAGCAAATGATAGAAGCTCTTTTTTTATTTCTTGAAAGGTTTTGTGACGATAAGTATTTACAACTTTGCCAATCTTCTGACGACAAGCATAAACATTACCGCTACTAATGGGTTCATTCATATGATGATATGCATTACCACTTTTATCAATGAACCATTCTTCTACATCATCATAATATCCTTCTACAACTTTAAAAGGAATATAAATTTCATCACCATTTTCTAATTTTTTGTGATTAAAAATTATTGCAATATCTTCTATATTATTATCAACCATAACCCTACTCCTTTAATATTAATCTCTTATTTTGATATGAGTTTCACGAAGTTGTTTTTCAAATACTTCTCCAGGGCAACCCATCATTGCATCTGATCCATTAGCACTTAATGGAAATGCTACCATTTCACGAATATTTTCTTCATCTTTTAAAAGCATTAAGATACGATCAATACCAGGAGCCATGCCAGCATGTGGAGGAGCACCATAACGGAATGCTTCATATAAAGATGGGAATTTTGCTTTAACGACTTCTTCATCATAACCAGCTATTTCAAAGGCTTTTTTCAAGATACGACGATCATGGTTTCTGACACCACCTGAAGCCATTTCATAACCATTACAAACAAAGTCATATTGATATGCCTTAATAGATAATGGTTCTTGATTATTTAGAGCATCTAATCCACCTTGAGGCATAGAGAATGGATTGTGTGAAAAAGCAATACTATTATCTTCTTCATCTAATTCATAAAATGGGAAATCATTAACAATACAGAAAATGTATTTAGACTTATCTATTAAATCTAATTCTTGACCTAATTTAATCCTTAATTGTCCCATCATTTTAGCACATTTAGCTACATTCTCATTGGCAATTATAAATACAACATTACCTGATTCTAGACTTAGATTACTTTTCAAATTTTCACGTATTTTATCAGTAAAGAACTTATCTAGAGAAGACTTGAAAGTTAAATCTTCATTTACTTTGATATATCCAAGAACTCCTCCTAATGTTTTTACATATTCTTCCATTTGTTTGTACCAAGAATTAGATTTATCAATGCTTGATACTTTGATAGCTCTTATTGTAGTATTTTTAAATGGAGCAAAATCTGATTCTGATAAAATATTGGTTACATCTGTTATTTCTAATGGATTTCTTAAGTCTGGCTTATCTGATCCATATTTTAAGATAGCTTCTTGATAAGGAATTCTTCTAAAAGGAATTGGGCTTACTTCTTTATTACCAAATTTAGTAAATATATCATAGAATACTTTTTGTCCTACTTTATATACATCTTCTTCTGTGGCAAAAGACATTTCAAAGTCTAATTGATAAAATTCTCCATATAATCTATCGCTACGTGGATCTTCATCACGAAAACATGGTGCTATTTGGAAATATTTGTTAAATCCTGATACCATTAATAATTGCTTAAATATTTGAGGTGCTTGTGGTAAGGCATAAAATTTTCCTTTAAATTTACGTGATGGCACAATAAAGTCACGAGCTCCTTCAGGGGAAGTGGCAGTTATGATTGGAGTTTGTATTTCAGTAAAATCCATACTTTTCATAGTAGTTCTTATAAAATCTATAACTTTACTTCTAAATAAAATGTTGTTATGTACTTCTTCATTTCTTAGGTCTAGATAACGATATTTTAATCTAGTATCTTCAGTAGATTCTTTTGAACGTGATATTTCAAATGGTAAAACATTTTCACATTCTCCAAGAACTTCTAATGAGCTAATTAATACTTCTACTTCACCAGTTTTCATATTTGGATTAATCATATCTTTAGTTCTAGCTCTTACGGTACCAGTTATAGTAATAGTGCTTTCTCTGTTAATATTGATGTACTTATCAACGTCTTCACTAATTAACTGAATGATACCAGTTTCATCTCTTAAAGTAATAAAAATTAAACTACCAAGATTACGAATTGAATTTACCCATCCTGCTAATCTTACTTCCTTTCCTATTTCTTTTGTAGATACTTCTCCACAATAAATACTTCTGTAAATATTATCTTTCATTTTTATTCCTCCTTAATAATTAAAAAGCACGAAAAGTAAACTATAAGGACGGTACATATACCGCGGTGCCACCTTATTTCACTTTCGTGCGCTTATTTAAATTTATATATTGTTTGACTTTTTTTTGCATTTATGTGTCACTCATAAATAAAAATCAATATTTATTATAGCAAACTTTCACTAATTGTCAAGGGTATAGCAATGCATTTTTATAATATCTTCTTGTGTGTTAGATTTTTTTAGAATGCATTGTTTCAATTGATATTTCATATACTTGTTCAAAATTGTCTAATATTATTATTCTCTACCGAAGGCAGTAAATGTTCCAGTAATTCCTTTATTTCCTGCGGTAGTTGATTCTACATTTAGGGTTGATGCAAATAATCTGCCACTATCTTCAGCTGTTTGATCTACATGTATTTCCATTATCCACATAATAATTGAATATGTTACTTTTGATGGATTTTTGGGATCTGTTGTTCCTTCTAGATCTTTATTAATGCCTGTTAAAACTATAGGAGACATCGTTAAACTTTCAAAATTAGCTTTTTTTATCATATTACCATCAGAATCTTTAAGATATTTTCCTGTAGTAGTATCAATTTCATAGCGATCATCAAGTAAATGAGTTGCCGGCATAACAACATTGTTATTTGAATCTATTATTTTAAAATATAGGTTTTCAAAGGTATTTATTCCTTGATTTAGAGTAAAGTATAAAGGAATGGTAGCATCACTTTCGTTAGTAACTGTAAAAGTATAAATACTACATATTTCTTTTAAATTATCATCAATGCAAGCGGTATTAGCAGTAATTGTTTCTCCAGTTGATTCATCTACATATGGTTTTATAAAGTTACCACTGGCATCTCTTCTAGTGCTAGCAATATCAACATATTCCTCGATTGAAGGAATTAATTTTGTTTTGATTAATGAAGTGTCATCTTCTAAATTTAGCTTAAATATAGCAGCTGCTGTGTTAATCGCATTAGGATCACTACTTGTACTGGCTTGGAAATATGCAAATGTTGAACCAGCTGCAAATAAGATAACTAAGGCAAAAATGGTTATTGATAAGAACACTCTGTTTTTTTCTTTATCATTCATACATATCACACCTATTCTTATTTAATGATATCAAAAATATTAAAAAATGGCAATAGAAAAAAGCGATTTCTTTTGAAAAAACGCTTATGTATTCTTGTATAAATTAAGCTGTGAATGTACCAGTTAATCTATTTCCACCAGTTGTAGTTGTGTATTCTAATTGACCAGTGAATTTTGCACCCATTTGTGTAGATTGATTTGTTTCAGCAGTAGCTTCATTTAAATAGATTACAAAATAATGTACAGTTTCTTTTGGAGTA
The DNA here is from genome assembly GCA_934101175.1 of uncultured Bacilli bacterium. Classification (GTDB taxonomy): domain Bacteria; phylum Bacillota_I; class Bacilli_A; order RF39; family UBA660; genus RUG705. The sequence goes on along the minus strand of CAKOQC010000005.1, from coordinate 34,424 downwards.
CTTGTATCTGTTGCTGCTTCAGCAGTGATTGTTAAATCGTTGCTTTCATCAGCTTTGATTGTTACTGATTGATCAGGTGTTCCTAACAATGTAGCTGCTTGACCATTTAAAGTAAATGCAGTTTCATCACCACTTAGTGCTTGGAATGTTAAATCCTTAAATGCTTCTCCACCAGCTCCAGCAGTATTTGTAACAGTTTTTACTGTTAAGTTCATATCAGCTGCTTCTGTACTAGAGTTTTCTAGAGTAACTTTATATAGTGCACAAACCATATATCCTTTTTCGTCAACACATTTTGTATCATTTTCAAGAGCACGAGCTAATAAAGTTTTCTCAGTTTCGCCAACTTTAGCAGTTGGATTTAATGGAATAATTCCTTTATCTATAGCACCATTATCTTCAGGATATATTCTTACTACACTTTTTACAGTTGTAGCAAATTCATATGCAGCTGTATTGATTGCATCATTTGCACTACCTGTTTGTGTAGAGAAGAATGCAAATGTAGCTCCAATAATTGCAACAATTAGTGTAGCAACGCTAACAACTCCTAAAAATACTCCACTTCCTTTTTTGTTTTCCATTTTTCTATTCCTCCTTTACTGTATTAATGATAGCAAAATAATAAAAAAAATGCAATACTTTTTTTGATAAATATTTTTATTTTGACAAAGAAAAAACAAGAAAGTTAGAATAAACTTAACTGACTTGTTTCTGGCATATCTTTAAATAAACCCATTGCTTTCATTTTATCAACAAGAGTTGTAGAAACTTTACATCTACTTTGAAAATCTTCAATAGATATAAATGGATGTTTTTTAGCTTCTGCTTCAATATTTTTAGCAACAACATCCCCTAGCCCGTCGATAGCATTAAATGGTGGAATGATTGTTTTGTCATCTAGAACATCAAAAAGTGTTCCTTTACTTTTATATAAATCAACATTGGCAATTTTTATTCCACGTGCTGTTGCTTCAAGTGCTAGTTTTAAGCATTCAGCAATACCCGCTTCTTTATTAGTGGCATCATATCCTTTGTTATCAATTTCTGTTAACACATTTTTTATTGCATCATATCCTTTAATCATAGCTTCTACATTAAAGTCAGTGGCTTTAGTAGAGAACCAAGAAGCATAGTAATAAGCAGGCATATGTACTTTATACCATGCAATACGAAAGGCACTGATTACATAAGCAGCGGCATGTGCTTTAGGGAACATGTACTTAATTTTAGAACATGAATCAATAAACCAATCTTCAATGCCGGCTTTCTCCATTGTTTCTACGTGACCTTTCCATGTTTCTGGATCTTTAGAGGCTTTTCCTTTACGAACAAACTCCATGATTTTAAAGGCTTTAATTGGTTCAACACCATGATACATTAAATATACCATGATATCATCACGACATCCTATTACTTCTTTGAATGGAACAATATTATTTTTTATTAATTCTTGGGCATTACCTAACCATACATCGGTACCATGTGATAATCCTGATATTTTTATTAGTTCGGCAAAGGTTGTCGGTTTTGTTTCTTCAACCATACCTATAGTAAATGGAGTTCCAAATTCTGGTATACCTAGTGTACCTGTTGGACACATAATCTCTTCATTAGTAACTCCAAGAGCCTTAGTACTAGTGAAAATACTCATTGTTTCTTTATCATCTAGTGGAACTTTTAAAATATCTGTTTTTGTTAAATCTTGGATCATACGAAGTTGGGTTGGATCAGAATGGCCTAATATATCTAGTTTTAATAGATCTTGGTCAATTGCATGGTAATCAAAGTGAGTAGTCCTCCAAGGACTTGTAACGTCTTCGGCAGGAAACTGAAATGGTGTAAAATCAGATACATCCATATAATCAGGAACTACAACAATACCTCCTGGATGTTGTCCAGTAGTTCTTTTGACACCGGTACATCCAGCTGCTAATCTTTCAATTTCACAAGTTCTTTTATTGGTAATTCCTTTATCTTCATAATAACCTTTAACGAAACCAAAGGCAGTTTTCTCAGCAACGGTACCGATAGTTCCAGCACGATATACATTGTCAACTCCAAATAAGACTTTGGTGTATTCGTGTGCTGATGCTTGGTTTAAATCAGAGAAGTTAAGGTCAATATCAGGAACTTTATCAGCATTAAATCCTAGGAAGGTAGCAAATGGCATATCTTGCCCATCTTTATACAATGGTTCACCGCAATTAGGACATTTCTTGTCAGGTAAATCAAAGCCACTAGAATATGTTGCTCCTAAATCATTACCATTGTCATCCTTGAAGATACTAGTTTGACACTTTAGACAACGATAATGAGCTGGAAGCGGATTTACTTCTGTGATGCCCATCATGGTAGCTACGAAACTTGAACCAACAGAGCCACGCGATCCTACTAGGTAACCTTCATCATTTGAGTGTTTTACCAATCTTTGAGCAATCAAATATATCGGGTCAAATCCTCCACCTATGATACCTCCTAATTGTTTTTTAATTTTCTTTTCTTTTGATTTATCATTTAGTTCGCCATCTTCTTCAGTCCATTTTTTTACAACGGAGTCCCCTACTAATTTCTTTACAGCATCAAAGCCTTCAATAACTGTTTTATGGAGATTATTGAAAATTTCTGTCTCTTTATCTTCTTCACTCATATCAGGATGTTTTTCATTTACTATTTCTTGCCAACATTTGTAAACAATATCACCGTATAATTCTTTAGCAATACGTTCTTCTATATTGTGAGGAAGTGGATTACCATACCATGAAGCAGCTTTATCATATACTAAGTCAGTAACTACACGAGGACAATCTAGATAAGATGAGCCATCATCACTTTTTACTCTTGGAGAAAATGGTATACCACCAGTATCAATAATTACTTCTATTTCATCGACCATGTCTAAAACTTTATTGGTATTAGTTACAACTATTTCATATGCAAGGTCATCATCTAAGAAGGCAAAATCATTTAGCATTTCCCTTGTAGTACGGAAGTGTTGTGATGGTATGTCGTGAATACTACTTTTAGCAAGCGGATGTCGACCGCCACCAGGAACTTTCTGATTGACAATAATTTCACGATATATTTTATCTTCTCTTGTAAAATGATGTACATCACCTGTGGCAACAATAATTTTTCCAGCTTCTTTAGTGGCTGAAATGACTTTTTTAATATGTGATTTTAATTCTTCTTCACTACCAAAATCACTAGTTTGAATCAAATGACCATATACTTCAGGTGGCTGAACTTCAACATAGTCATAAAAATTGATAATATTAGTTAATTCTTGTCCTTCTTTGGAACGAGCTTCAATAAATACTTCTGATTCATAGCAACCACTACCTATAAGAAGTCCTTCTCGAAGTTCATTTAATTTACTTCTTAAAATTCTTGGTGTTTTATACAAATAAGTGGTATTAGCTAAAGAAATTATTTTGAAAAGGTTCTTTAATCCTTGTTTATTTTTAGCAATGGCATTGAAGTGATAAGTTCTACCAAATTTATAAATTTCATCTTTAGAAATTAATTTATCTAGGTCAGAGATTTTAGTAATGTTTTGAGCTATTAATTTGTTTACCATTTTGCTAAAGACACGAGCAGTTCCTTCAGCATCATAGTCAGCTCGATGGTGAGCATCTTCTTCCCAAGGAACATTATATCTTTTTACAAGGGCTGATAAGTTATGACGAGCAAATCCTTGGTCAAGAGCACGAGATAATTCAAGAGTATCAATAACGGTGTTTTTAAATTCACCAAAATTATATTTTTTCATAGCCATTTCAATAAAGGAAATATCGAATTTAGCATTATGAGCAACCATTGGCAAATCTCCAGTCCACTCAAGAAAACGTTTGGTGACTGTTTCTTCATCAGGGCATCCTGCTACCATATCATCAGTAATGCAAGTTAAGTCAGTAATTTTATCAGGAATATGTCTTTTTGGATCAATTAATTCATCAAAACGATCTAGTATTTCATCTCCTCTTATTTTTACAGCACCAATTTCAATCATTTGGTCTTCTCCACCAGCATTAAAACCAGTTGTTTCAGTATCAAATACAACAAAAGTAGTATCTTCAAGAGGCAAATCTGTTGGTCTTACAACAATATTAACGGTATCATCTACAAGGGTTAATTCAGTACCATATAGTCCTTTAAATTTATCTTTTTCTTCTTTTCCTTTATTGTATGATGAGATTATACCGTATGCTATTGGAAAAGCTTGACATCCACTATGATCTGTAATTGCTACTCCACGATATCCCATTTCAATTGCTTTGCTTACTAGTTCACAGGTGTGTTTTCCTAAATCTATTTTAGTAATACCATCCATTTGACTCATCATAGTATGAGCATGCAATTCAACTCTTTTAACAGATTCATCATCCACTATTTTTTCTTTTTTAGGAGCTTCTACTTCTTCTACATCTTTATAACGTGTGTTGAAAACGATTTCGTTAGCATATTTGTCCATGGCAGCTTTTCCATAGAAATTATACCACTTGCCTTCTTTCAAAAGCTTTTTAATAAGGGCGTATTCTTCATCATCTTTTGTAAACATTTTTACATACATACTATCAGTATAGTCAGTTACTTTTAAAGTGATTATTTTATAGCCACTTTTAGATTCAAAATATTCAATGCCAAAAATTGTTCCTAAAATATTAATGTTGTCAACCTCGTACAAAACATCTTTAATAGGTGTTACCTCAGTACTTTTTTTAGCACGATATGGTGTTTTTTTATCGGGTTCATTTTCTTTTTTAGGTGTGTTTTCTTTATTTGATGGTACATTAACAGATGGTGCTACTATTTCTTTTTCAGACTCTATTTTGGTTTTTAAATCAAGATCACCATCTTCTAAAAGATCAATGTTGATATTAACATTAAAACCATAAGATGATAATTTTTCAACTAACTCTTGTTTTAGACTAAACATGTTAGTACATTCCACTTTATTGTAAGTTTTTATAGTAATAATGTTGTCATTAATTGGGGTGTCACGCTCAAGAAAAACATTATATTTAGCTCTATCAAGACAAATTGTTTTTAAAATATTAAAATAGTATGATGAAAGAAGACTATTGTCAATATAGCTTGGTTTTATAATTAATCTAATTGTTTCAATAGCATTAAAATACGAAATTAATTTATAAAGGGTATTATTATAAACTTCTATTGGTAACACATTTTCTGTATTAAGAACAAAATCTATTTGCCTATCGCCATCATATACTACAATTTTATCAATAGAGGCATTATTAAAATAAGATAATAATTCTTCTTCTAAACTAATTTCTTTAAATAATTTTTGTAATTTTTCTTGCATCATACTACTCATCTTTCCTTCTTAACTTATTTTATCATAAATAACTTTTAATGATAAGTGGTTTACGTTATTTTAACAGATAAATTATTTAGAAATAGTTTCAATTGTCGCCCTGTGAGTCAAGATATAAAAATAAATATATTTTTTGTTTGTATCATTAATCAAATTCACATTAGATAAATATCTAAAATCTTGTTAAAACTACTCTATTGTATCTATATCATTTACATGACAATATCAATATAGCATATGAACATATGTTTGTCAATATGTTTTTTATAGTTTTTTTAATTTTTATTTTTAAAAATGATTTTTAGTTATTTTTCATTATGTTCTTTAAGCTTTTAACTTTATTTCAAGCAGATTAAAAAACCTCGTTTACGCATTTAATTTAAAACGAGGATTATATTTCTTTTATATAAATAAATTTTTGGTGGGTTAGAAAAATGTATAATAAACATCCATTATTTTGATGAGTGATGATTATATATAACATTAACCTAATTGTTATAATTATTCAGGAAATCTTTTTTGTAAATAGTACGTGTAGTTACCAAGATATTCAACTAATTTTTGATCTTCAATGCTTACTATCTTATTACATACTTTATTAATAAAATATCTATCATGAGATACTAAGAAAACTGTTCCTTTATAATTTGACAAAGCATCTTCTAAAACCTCTAAAGTAGTAATATCTAAATGATTAGTAGGCTCATCTAAAATAATCAAATTAGCTTTTTTGGTAATTAACTCTAACAATTTTAAACGAACTTTTTCGCCACCAGATAGAACTCCTATTTTTTTATAAATAAGATCCCCGTTAAACAAATATTTAGCAAGAGTACTCCTTATATGGGTTTCATCTAGTTGAAGAAATGCTTTGACATAATTATAAATAGTTTCATTAGGATTTGAAAAAGTTATTTCTTGAGGAATATAGCCAATATTTAAATTACTAGCCATCTTATTTTTAGGATCAAACAATTTGTTTTCATAGATGTTTAAAATATATTTAATTAAAGTAGATTTACCACTACCATTAGGACCTATTAAAGCAGCTTTTTCTTGATAATGAAGTGAAATTTTAGCGTTATCCAAAAGTGTACGTGAGCCTATAGTTAAAGTAAGATTTTTAAATTCAAAAACATCATTACTACTACGTGAATCAACAGCAAGATTTATTGGGATTTCTTTTCTTTCATGAGGTTTATCTAAAACTTCAATCTTTTCAAGACGTTTACGAATACTATTAGCACGTTTAAAAAACATTCCTCCCTCAGGAGCTGCACGGCGACCATATTCTTCTAATTTCTTAATTTTTTCTTTCATAGCAGTAATTAGTTTTTGTTGATTTTGATAGTCTTTAAATTCAATTAATAAACGAGATTCAAACTCTTTTTCATAGTAAGTATAATTACCAAAGTAAATATCACTTTTACCATTTTCTATAAGGATTATCTTAGTGGCTACTCTATCAATAAAATATCTATCGTGAGATACGAATAAGACAGTACCAGAATATTTGCTTAAGTATGATTCCAGAGATTCTATTGCTCTTATATCTAGATGATTAGTGGGTTCATCTAAAAGAAGAATATCTGGATTGGCTATTAAAATGTTGGCTAGTGAAACTATTCTTTTCTCACCACCTGATAACTTATTGAACGGTTTAGATAGTTCTGAATCTAGATTAAACATCTTAATAATTTTACCAAGTCTTTTAGTAAGATCATAATCTTCTATTTCAAGATATTCTTCTTGAAGGCGACAATACCTTGCAATTACTTTATCAAGATTAGGAGTATTAGGATCTTGCATTTTAATTTCTAATTCTTTTAATTTAGTAGTTATTTCACTATAGTCATTGGGAATATTTTTATCAAAAAGTTCTCCTACTGTTAATGTTTCATCATAGATTGGTGGTATTTGAGGTAAGTATCCGATAGTGGCACCTTTACGAATGGAGATAGTACCTTCAGTAGGATTATCTAAGCCAGCTATTAAATTTAGAATAGTAGTTTTTCCACTACCATTAGGGCCTGTTATACAAATACGTTCCTTTGATTCAACATTAAAAGAAATACCTGAAAACACTTTATTTATACCATAATTTTTACTTATTTTATTTATATTTATATCTATCATATATATCAATCCTTTCTTAAACAAAAATCATATAAAGGCCTAGCATCCTCCATATGATTATCCTGGATGCAGGCACAACAAAACTGTCATACCTGCTAACTATAATAGATTTTATTAGTATTTGCAGGCATGACTATGAATAAACATACATGATTACATGGTTTATTGTATACATAGTCATTCCTCCTTTCTTGTTTTAAATATATCATAAGTTATGATATTTGTCAAAGTAAACTTAGATTATAATTATTTAGTTGTAGCATTTGACTTTTTAATTAATAAATTAAACTCAGATAGACTGTTTAATTGGACTTTTCTTATTATTAATAAAGCAAGTTTAAATCTTATAAACATTCAATCATTTTAAATTATTTATTATTTACTATTACTATCTTTTAAACTTTTTACTAAAAAGTCAACAACATGTGACTCATCTTCTTCAACAAGTAATTTATCTTCCTCTGTCATATCAGTAAAATATTTATTTAACTTAATATTAATAGAAATTGTATTTAATGGATAACCTGGATTAATTATGTTTGATGGAATACTAGTAATATAGAAATTTTCTTTACTCCAAGTGTAAGTATATTCATGTCCATTACTAATTAGGGCCATACCATAGATCCAACGACCAGTTATTAATCCGTTTGTACCATATTCTTTAGCAAGATTAGAATAATATTCAATCATTTCTTCATCAGTTAATCTTTTTCCATTAACTCTTCTTACATACATTCCAGGTTGCTTATCTTCCGGAACATTTTCTAGATATAGAGTATCATCCATGGCAAATACTGGCAAATTGGTTTCTTTAGCATAAGCTCTAGCTTTAATTAGTGCATTTTCAATTGCAGTAGTGCCATTTTCTTCTACTTCAATATTTATGTTAACGTCTTCTAGAGTTAAAACTTTTATATCATTAGCAAGCAATCCTTTAGTAAATCTTTTTGCTTTAGATTTGTTACCTGTTGCAAATAATATTTCTTTCATAAATTCACTTTCCTTTATTTTAAATACTCTTTTATTATATATGTTTTTATTTCTGGTGGCATAAGATTTAAACTATCAAGCTTTTCAAATGGTATAAATCTTACTTCATAATAGTTATCTATATTCATACGTTCTAATTCTTCACCACCGATTTTCGGTGTCCCAGATAAAATTTTACATTCAAAGAAATTACTTATTGTGGTATCTGAAATAACTTGAGTTAGGAAATTGCCTACTTCAATAGAGATACCTAATTCCTCTTGAAGCTCTCTTTTAACAGTATCTGCTAAAGTTTCACCATCTTCTACTCCACCACCGGGAATAACATAATATTCTTTTGTTCCTTCTTTAGTCTTTTTCCTTCTAAAAATTGTTAACAACTCATTATCTTTAATAATTATTGCTCTAGCATTTTCTCTCTTATTCATATTTTTCCTCTATTTTTCTTCTAAATATTTAGCTAATTTTTCATATGACTCTAATGACCAGAATTTCCATCTTTCATTATCTGGAAAACATCCAAGAGTTTGAGTTTCACCATCTGGAATAAAGATAAAGTCCCAACTCCAGCCATAAGTTCCTGATTTTGTTTTAGCGATAGTACCTTTAGTTATACCTATGAAGGTTACAGGCTCTTTACCAGGTTCACAATAAGCAAGAACTTCTTTAAAATAGGCTTTACGATTTTCTACTCCTTCTAGTAGTTTTAGAAGGCCATCTTCACCTAGAGTATCATCTACATAATGAGTATATACTCCGGGAAAGCCATTTAGAGCTTCTACAAATAAACCTGAATCATTCTTTAAAACAGGACAATTTAATTTTTGACAAGCCCAAGTAGCAGAATATTTAGCAACATCTTCGACATCATCGGCTTGTATTTCTACAGTTTCCATTTTGATATTATCTACAGTAAAACCAAGTGGTTCTAAAATTTGTCTGGCACTATTAATTTTGGCCCAGTTACCAGTAACATAAGTTATTTTTTTCATAAATTTTCACACTCCTTTATTTATTTCTTTATAATAATAATTAACGATTATAGTTTCACCATTAGGATAAGTTTCGGTAGCAGTTTTAATATAATTAGTGAAACCATACTTAAAATATATTTGAATATTTTTTACTTCTTGAGGTTCTACTCCTAAGGATAGTTTTGTAAAGCCTTTACTCTTTAAATCTTTCTCCATATATTTATATAGTTTGCTAAAATACCCTTGATTTTGGTATTTAGAGTCTGTCCTAAAAGCGGTAAGATAAGCCATATCTTTTGAAATTATACCTTCAGTATTAAGAATAGCAGTATCTAAGGGATTTATAATAGCTGTAGCTTCCGTTATTATTACTCCATCTAAGTATCCGTAATAGCTGATACGATAACTATTTTGGTTGTTTGTAATAGTGTTATTTTTCCAAATAGGCCAACTAGGATTATCAGGATGATTTTTTATTAATGTATCCCATCTTTTTTCTATATCAGAAAGTGGTGCTATTTTACAAGTAAATTTTGACATATTTTACCTCCATATTGTAATTAATTATTAGATATTTTATGAGCTAATTCCAGAGCAAGAGTTTTTACTTTTTGTTTCTTTTCAAAATTAACTAGGCCACTCAAACTTCTTTTATCCCACTCATCACTATCAAGACTATCACCAGCATAATAGAATGTAAAATAATCAAGAGATAGTCTTTTACATATTGCAGCAATGGCAGTTCCTTCCATTTCTACACAAATGGCGCCACGTTCCTTAAAATACTCTATTTTTTCTTTGGTTTCACGATAAAAAGCATCTGTTGTCCAAGTATAACCTTTAGTGTAATCATAACCGTTTTCATTTAGAATATGGATAAATTCTTCTTGATATTTAGGATTTATATCAATAGTATCACTTGGTTCTACATAATGATAACTTGTCCCTTCTTCACGAAAACCTTTAGTAGGAATGATAATACTACAATCAGGAATGGTATTATCTAGAACACCACAATTACCAAAAATAATAAATTTATTTACTCCTTGACGGGCTAACTCTTCAATATCACCAGATAATAAAGGAGCTCCAACACCTGCCATAAAGAAAGTTATTTTAATACCCTGATATTCTAAAACATAAACATTTCTTTCAAAGTTAGCACAAGATAAATATCCTACTTCTTGGCAACTAAATTCTTGAATAATATTTTCAAACAGATGTCTTGAAAATACTCCAACGGCTACTTCTGGTAATATTATATTGGGATTTTGATTAGGTCTAAATTTAATACCTTGAGGTCTAATAAAGCCTTCTTCATTACTATAACATATCATATTATATCTCCTTACTTCGTTATATTTTTTTCTAATAATTTATCTAATGACTCATATTTTTCATTAATAGAAATCTTTTCCTCATAATAACTACCATTTAGCCAATAAGCTTTTATAGCATATGGTTCTTTTACTTTTTTAGATGGACTGGTTATTATACGATATTTATTATCAACTATTTCTATAGCAGAGCAATTACTTAACATAATACCAATTAGATTATTCTTCTTTAATTCTTGAATGCTTGATTCATATCTTCCGGGTTCATTACAATGAGGAGTTAGATAAATACCTATCCAATTTAGACATGGAACACTGCAAAATTTAGTATTTTGTTCATTAGCACTATCAGAATTACAAGAATTAAACCAGCATACTGCTCCAGCTGAAATACCACTTATGACTTTGCCTTCTTGCCATGCCTTATATAGAATCTTATCAAAACCAGTCTTCTTCCAAAGACTAATCATTTTATCAGTATCACCACCACCTTCATAAATAATGTCAGCCCATTCTATTTTTTCTTTGATAACTTTATCATTTGATAACTCAGAAGTTTTTAAATCTTGACATATACAGTTAAATTTATCACTATATATTTTTTTCATAGTTTGAAAATAACTTTCTTGGCTTTCTTTTGAATCTGGTTGGGCATGAACAAGGAATAAAAAGTGAGGATTTTCCTTATTAGTTAAAGATACTATCTCTTTATCAATGGCAAATGTTTCATATTCTTTTTTAGAACCGTTTGGTAAAACTCTACCATTTTCGCCACCACCAATAGCTATTATTTTTGACATATAATTCACCTACTTTATTTTTATTATAAATTATAATTTTCATTTCTTTTCTGTTTTTTCTTACATTTAAATTTTAATGAATTCTAAATTTTTTTAATCATATTATGCATGCGACTATGATAAGATAATTTGCTATAAAATTTAATAGCATTTTCATTATAAGCAAATACATCTACATGAATATATTCACAACCTTCTTTTTTAAAATATGCTTCCATTTGTTGTATTAGTTTTTGGCCAATGCCTTTTGATCTAGCATTTTTAGATATGATTAATTCTGTTATTTCTCCTCTTTTTGGACATTTATAATCAAGATAATCATACTTATCATACTTAGGAATACAGCCCATGATAAGACCAATTACTTTATTATCTTCGATGGCTAAATAACATTTACCTTCATTATCATATACTTCTTTTAGGTCAAGAATAGCCATTTTATCACGATAATCTTTGTGAAGTTGATCTAGTTCATCTTTATCAATAGAAAGAATATATTCTTCTAATTCTACTAAAAGATCTTTTACATCTTCTAAATATTTTTCTTGATATTCAATTATTTGTATTTTTCTTGATACTCCTCTTTAGTTAAGCCATAATAGGCCATATCACTAATACCACCATAGTAATAGAAGTAAGCATTTTTACGAATACCTTCATAATTTAGGCCAATTTTCTCCATTACTTTTAAAGTACCAGGATTGTTTACAGAGCCTGATGATTCAATACGATTTAGTTCTAGATTATTAAAGGCAAAGTCTAAGATACACTTAGCAGCTTCGGTAGTATATCCTTTTCCCCACTCATCTTCACGAATCCAGTAATCTATACCGGCAGTTTTGGCTTTTTCATCATGAATATTTAGATAGATAGTTCCTAATAATTTATGTTCATCTTTAGTTTCAATAGTCCAGCGATAGTATGATAAGTCTTGATACTTTTCAGGATCAAAAAACTTTTCATTTTTTTCTAAATTATTACCTAGTTTAGTAGATCCAAGATATTTTCTTAGATGAGGATTTAATTGAAGATAGAAGAATTCTTTAAAATCTTCTTTGGTAGTTCTTCTTAAGATTAGACGGTCTGTTTCTAGAGAAACTGTTCCTAGATGATTAATGTTTTCGTATGAAGCTCCAGGTATATCTATAGTACCATTTTCAACATAATAACATTCTCCATGATACTCAGGAAGGTTGTTTACTATTTTTATGAATGACTCATTAGGAAGAGCAATTATTTTTCCATATTTACTTACTTCAAATATTTCTTTTAGATATGGTATATTATTGAAATCTAGATGAGGATAAAGGTTTATATCAAGAAATCCTAGTCCTTCATACTTGATTAGTCTTTCACCCTTATCTTCATCATAATAGATAACATTAGTAGTTTGATTCATAGATCCAGCACTTACTCCGAGAATGATACCAGAAAAATTCTTAATAATAGAAGTTAGATGGTATTTATTGATTTTATCCATTTGTTCTTCAGGATCTCCTCCCATTAGAAAGATAATGTTTGACTCTTTAAGATACTCTTTCATAGTAGATTCTTCTATTCTTGAATCTATTAAGTGAATAGTTTTAAAATTGATACTAATATTTGTAAACATATCAATTATTTTATTTAAGTTATAGTCAGTCTTTTCATAATTATTAAAAGTAGTAGCAATAAAGGTAATTGTAGAATTACTAGGAATATCTTTCAATAAATTATTTTTCTGTTCTTCAGTAAAGCCTTTTTCTTTATCTAGACCACTAAAAAGATAGTTAATACGCATAGTGAATACTCCTTTCAAATATAAATTGTAATTTCTTGATGATAATATTTTTAATATATACTTATTAATTTCTATATCTTATTTAACTATAGAATTGTTAATATAATTTAACTATAAACTATTAATATAATTATTAAATTCTTTAAATGATAAATGATCTTTTATTTCATAAAATTCTGTAAGTGGTCTAGATACTCCACCAGATAGTTCTATATAATAGTCATTAATAGTATTTATAGCAGTTGTTTCATCTTTATATTCATGTATACCTAGATTATACCAATTAGGATGTTCTATATGATAAACTTTATTATCTTGATAGCAAAGAATAAAGCAATGCATGTGTTCTTCTGCTTCTAAATTAGCAAAATCATTTGGTTCATATATTCTTGTACAAAACATTTTATTAGGAATATTTATCTTATCTAAAAGATACTTCATTAGTTTTACCTGGTCGATACAAGTACCAACACCAGTATCAAGAATTTCTTTAATAGTCATAGTTTGATATAAACGACGAAATCCTTTCATAGAGCCTATATGAAGGCAAGCATTTATGTCTAACCAACCATAACGAATATTATTTTTCATATACATGAAGACATCTTCGATAGTTTTAATATTTTCGATATTAGTTTGATAATTAGCAGTGTTTCCTTTTAGGATTATTCCAGTTGTATATGTGCCAAACTTTTTCCAAGTAGTTTTCTTATCTATTACAAATCCTAATGATGTAAATACTTTTAAAGCATCTTCTCTATCTAATTCAAAATTATCATAAAGATATTCAATATGATTATGGTTAGCTTCTTTCATAAGTAGTCTTAAGGCATCTTTAGCATATCCTTGATGGCGGTAAGTTTTCTCAATAATGATACCACATTCATAATGACCATTTTCTTTATTATATTGATAATTTACTGTACCAACATATTTATCAAGTGTGCAATCTTTAATATAAGCAAAATATTTATTTTCAGTTATTCTTTTTTGATATTTTTCTTTCCAAGCTGTTTTAGGAAAATCAATGCATCCAGTATCATAATGATAACCTTTTAAAGGTAAATCATAGCCAGCATTATAGTTCATAGTAGATGGATCTTCATTTAATTTTTGTTCATAATAATAATCTTCTAGTTTTGGTACTATTAAGGTAATATTTTTCATGTGTGACCTCCTTATAATTTTGTTTGCTAGTATGTTTAATAAAAATTGTTATCATGTTTATGAATGGGTATTTGTTTATAAATTTTATATACTATCAGTTAATTATATTTATTTGTCTATTATAAAAGCTATTTTTGTGGAAACTATTTCCTTATAGCTTTATTCTATCATGAAAAGCCTTGAAATAAAAGGAAAAATTACTGTTTTTGTAATTAAAATGTGTATTTAAAAAGCCGATAACAATGTACCGACTAAATATTTTTGCTTTAAGATGATTTTTTCAAATCGTTTTCTATCATAATTCTATCTAGAGTGAAAATTTCTTTATTTGAAAATTTAATTACATTATTAATTGTATTTCCACCTCTTATGTTTTCGATGCCTAGGTTATTAATTTCTTCATGCGTCATCCACATAACATTAGATATTTCTTCATTATCATAACTAATTTCTCCAGATACATATTCGCCAAGAAAATACAATATTAATAATTGACCAATAGAGGATACTTTTTCTTCGATATATATAAGTCCTTTGATATTTATATCTATATTTGTTTCTTCCTTTACTTCTCTTATAGCAGCTGTTACTATATCTTCATTTTCTTCAATTTTTCCTGCAGGCATATTCCATTTGCCTTTTTTCTCTTTTCGATTTTCCTCAACCATTAGTATCTTGTTATCTTTTTTTACACAAACTTCTGCTACTATTGTTTTCATTTTTCATTCCTCCAATAAAACTCGCTTCGTACATATCTATAATACTGATGAATAAATACGAACGTCTTCTCTTTCGCCATCTTTATTAATAACTCTAGATTTTAATAATCCTTCATATTCCATTCCAGCTTTTTTCATTACTTTTCCACTTGCTATATTAGAATTAAAATGTTGTGCATATACCACATGGAATCCTTCACTATGCAAATAATTTATAACTATTTTTAGGGCTTCAGTGGCATAGCCATTTCCCCAAAACTTTGAGCCATAACAATAGCCAACTTCAGCTGTCATGTATTGCAAATTCTTAGCAACAACATCTATCATACCAATAGTTTCGTTTGTATTTTTTAATACAACTAACCATCTATAACTGTAATCGTTATCATAATCATTTACCCAGTAATTTGTTAATTTTTTTGTTTCTTCTTTTGTTTTGTGAGGATTCCACGTAACATATTTACTTACGTTATAATCACTGGTCCAACAATTAAATATATCATTATAATCTGACAATTTAATTTTTCTTAATATTAGTCTTTCTGTTTCTAAAGTGACTGTACCTTTATTCATTTTATTTTTCCTTTCTTATTAAAATATTCATTCTTAATCAATAAGTTTTTTTATTCTCTGTTCTGTTTTTATAGTTTGTATTTTATTATGTCATTTTTTATTTACATAACAGTATATCTGTAATAATTTTCCTTTATTTTTCAATTATAATTAAAGGTATTCTTATTTCTTCTTGAGCTAATCCAGTATGATTACCTTTAATATTAGAGACTGGTGTGATATGATCATTGAAAAAAGTAATACCTGGTTTACATATACTGATATATTCTCCGAGGCCATCTCTTCCTACAGTAGTCTTTTCATTTCCAAAAAAGCCTTGATTATATAATTCATCTGTTGGAAACAAATACATTTTATCTTTATAATCTTTATTAAACTCTTTAACAAATTCTTTTTGATAAGCTTTCTTTATAAAATATGAAGCTGTACCAAAATCTATCGTAGGTAACGTATAAAAATACTTTTGATATTTATCATAATCCATAGTAACTACTTCTTTTATTGGTAATTGCCCATGATCTGCTGTAATAATCATTTCTGTATCTGTAACATCAATTTTGTTTACAATCTCTTCTATAAGAGTTTCAACTTTAGATAATTCAGATGATACTTCTTCACCATATGGACTATATTTATGCTCACATGTATCAACATTTGGTATATATAAATAAATAAAATTTTCAGATGTTTCCTTTAGAATATTAGTAATCATCTCTGGAATTTCTTCATAAGAAGAATAACTTTTTCTTTTATTTTCAGATGCTACATAACTAGAGTACTTACTATTTACAATATTTTCTGGAAAAATAGTATGAGTTTTTCTTTTTAAATTATCCATAACTGAAGGATACTTAAATATTTCATCTGGATTAATATCTAATGGTTCTAGACTTTCTCTATCTAGAAATTGTAATGTTTTGAAGTTTAAGTTTAAATCGGGACTATAACTATACCACCCATAAATTCCATGAGTTGCAGGATATTTTGCCATAGCAATCGATGGAAGAACACAACCTGTTGTAGTAGGAAAAATCGCGTTAATATCTAATACTCTATGTTTACGAAGAAGTGATGATGCAGGAAGTCTATCAATAAGATTACTGCCCATACCATCTACTAGTATTAAAATGATATTCTTTTTATTTGGTATTTTGTTTTTAATTGAATCATTAATAATAAACTTTTCATTAGTACCACAATAAGTATAAATCGTTCTTACAACATCAATTATATTTGGAAGTGTTGCATCAGGATAAATTAAATTTTCTTTTAACATAATTTCTTTTAAATCATTCATGTTATTCACCTACATTTATATTTTTATTTTATCTGTTCAAAAAAGCATGTAGGCAGTTTAACATATACTCAAATTCATATCTTGTAAAGACAGTCTCTTTTTTTGAGTCTTCTCCAATCATATGAATTATTGGAAGTTTGCAATTTTTTATAGCATTTCTGAAAAACTTATTTTGAATAGCACTTATATATAATTCATCAATAATATTATCATATTCTTTTGAATCTCTTTTTATTGGTTTTCCTCTCCAATAAACAATACCTTCTTCTAACCAGTTATATGTTGTTGCCTCTTGAAGTACTAGAGCTTCTTTACCACTATATTTAAATACTTGTCTTTGTAATTTTTTATCTTTAAATTTAATACCTTGGAAAAAGCTTTCAATGGAATTAAGAGTATATCCTTTAAATCTAAATTTATATGGGAATAAATTTGATAGTAATTTAGGATATTTTCCCTTTAATGAATATCCAACATTTATCCACTTAGAGCTTTCTCCATACATCATGTTGTTATCTTTAATTATTATATTTTTACATTTATATATTCCATTATCTTCAGTTATTTTTAATTGATTAAACTTATATGTTTCTTTAAATTTTTTAAATTCAGATAATTCTTTTTTTATTTTTAAATTCATAAATATTCCTTTCTTATATTTTGCAATTCTTGAGGTATCATCTTTTTAATCAACAATTTACTGCTTTCTTTTAGTTTGTCATCTTTTTCCATAGATTTATCACTATATCTATGGTAAAAATATAAACCATCTAATATCATCCTGTCATAATCCGATAGTTTTTTATTGTGATAGCCAAACTTTTTTAAATAATATGAATATTCTTCTCCAGAAATTTCAAGCTTTTTGGATGCATTCTCTATTATTTGATGCCTTGGGTAATTAACCGGTGTTAATAAGTCAACTCTCGATGGTTCAAATACATCTTGATCACGATTCTTAATAAAAAATTCTTGTAATCTATCAAAAGTGTATTGATAGGCACCTGCCAATACTACATCGTATTCTTCATTTTTTAACATCGTTATAATCTTTGATAAAGTTGTACCCGTTCCTACATTATCATCTAATAATATAATTTTTTGATTTTTCATTTTTTCACCGCGAACAATTATATCATTGATATTTTGATAATTATCTAATTGTGCAATATTTGTTTTCTTATATTGGCTATATAATAGCAGTGCGCTTTCCTTTCTATACATTGCCGTCATAAATGGTCCTATATATATTGAACCTAATCCAGGTGTCATTATTGTATAGTTTTCTATTTCTAATTTATTTAATACATAATTGATATTTTTAATATAGTTATATATATATGCTTTGTTATCTAACTCTATTTGTCTTTTTTCTGACAATATTCTTTTTTCATCAAAATTGTATTTATGTTGTTTAAATTCATTATACTCACCTTTTTTATCTATTCCAAAAATAAAATTATTATAATTTACAATATCATTTACAAAATTATAATATTTTTGTTTTACAATGAGCAGATATTTCATTATCAAAACGAGATACGATATCGTTAGAGTTTTGACCAGGAATACCTAGATTGAAATAATAATCAATAGGATGTATTTTTTTTAGGCGATTTACCCATCCAAAATATTCGGTATCTCCCACTCCATAAGTGATACTATCACCAATAATTATATTTACTGTATCTTTTTTCATAATATTACTCCTTATTTTCTTTATATTTAAGAATTTCTTTAAATGCAAGGGAATGTGATTTTACAAATTTATCTTCTTCTATTAATGATATTATTTTTTCTTTTGACATATATGAGATAGAAGATACTTCTTCTTTTTGAAGTGTTAATTTGTTAATATCAATATTTTTCTTTAGATAATAGATATCAAAGAATGGTACTCCTAGAAGAATGGTATTTATATAGATAATATTATCATTAGTTATATCTACTCCTAATTCTTCTTTTGTTTCTCTTATAATAGCATGATAAGAATCTTCATCTAAGTCTACATGACCTCCAGTAGAAGCATACTTACCTGATTTACTTTCACTAGTTTTTTGAATGAGATATTCCCCTTTTTCATTTTCAATAAAAATTAATGATATTAAGATGTGTTCATTTTCTTTTAAGGGAGTACCGCGTAAGACCTTTTTATCTAAAGGCTTTTTATTATTATCATATACTCTTAAGTATTCCATAATTACCTCCTTTATAGTTTTATTTTAACATATATTCTTACGGTATACAAATAATTTCTGTACTAAAAAAGTAAGAGTTTTTGAGACTCTCACTGTTAGTTATTTTATAATATCATAGATTAGTTTAGGTTCTTCTATTTTGTCTTTTGATACTTTGAATATAGTATTATCAATAGAATTAATATCTTTATTAGTATATAATGTCATGATGATGTCACCTGAATTTATGTAATCATTAATATTTTTATGAACAATAATACCTGCACTATAATCAAGGGTGTCTTCTTTAGTTTTACGGCCTGCTCCTAGTGACATGGAAAGGAGTCCTAGTTTATAGGCATCAATATCTGTTAAGTAGCCAGTAGTCATAGATTTTATTTCATACTTTTTAGTAGATACCGGTAACTTATCAATTTCACCATGTTGATATTTTATTAATTCTAAGAATTTTTTATAAGCTTCACCATTATCTAGATGTTCTATTACTTTGCTTTTTGCTTCTTCAAGAGGAATATTTAAGCCTAGGGAAACCATTTCTTCTGAAAGGGCAATACACAAATCTGTTAGATTACTCTTATGATGATCTTTTAGAATTTTAATGGCTTCTTCTACTTCAAGAGCATTACCAATATTTTCTCCAAGTGGAATGTTCATATTAGTTAGGATACATACTACTTCGATACCATTTTGTTTACCAATAGATATCATGATGTTAGCTAATGTAGTGGCATCTTTTATATTTTTAATAAGAGCTCCTGATCCTACTTTTACATCTAATACAAGCTTTTTAGCACCTAGAGCTATTTTTTTACTCATAATGGAAGATGCTATTAGAGGGATAGACTCTACTGTTCCAGTGACATCTCTTAGGGCATATATTTTTTTATCAGCTATGGCAACGTTTTTAGTTTGACTAGTTATGGCTACAGAGATATCATTTACTTCATTTATAAATTCTTCTTCGGTAAGATTAACATTAAATCCTGGAATAGATTCTAATTTATCAATAGTGCCTCCGGTATGTCCTAGGCCACGACCACTCATTTTAGCAACTTTTACTCCACATGATGCAACGATTGGGGCAACGATTAAAGTAGTCTTATCTCCTACTCCTCCAGTAGAATGTTTATCAACAACGTTTGTTCCTAGATGTGATAAGTCTAAAATATCACCAGAATTTGCCATGTATTTTGTTAGAGAAAATATTTCATCATCTTTCATTCCATTTAATACTATTGCCATTAGTAGTGATGACATTTGATAATCTTTTATTTCTCCACTTAAGTAGCCATCAATTACATATTTTATATCTTCATCTGTAAGAGATTGTTTTAATCTTTTTTTATTAATAATATCTATAATATTCATATAAATGCTCCTTTTTATTCTTTTTTATTTATACTTGTTCTTTATAAGTAGACTTGAATAAGTCTTTATCTTCATTATTAGCTTCTTCAAGAATATCTATTTTGGGTAGGTCTTCTTTACTTGATAATCCAAAATAATCTAGAAATTCATCAGTAGTTTTATAGAGGATGGGATGACCTGGTTTATCGCTGCGACCACACTCTTTGATGAGTCCTTTAGCTAGTAGTCTACGCATAACATATACTGAGTCAACACCACGCATTTCATCAACATCAAGTCTTGTGATTGGTTCATTGTACGCTATTATAGCAAGAGTTTCTAGGGCTTGATTAGATAAGGTATTATTTTTAGGATTTTCTAGAAGTTTTTTAAAGTATTCACGATGCTCTTCTTTGGTAGTTAGTTTAAAAGAATTACCAAGATAATTAATACGAAGTCCACGATCGTTATCGATATAATCTTGTTTTAGGGATAAGATTAATTCTTTGGCTTCTTCTTCAGATATTTCTAAGATATTAGAGGCTTCTTCGATAGTTAAGCCTTGGTCTCCTTCAACATATAATAGTCCTTCAAGTATTCCTTTCATTATTTCACCTCTCGTTCAATAATTATATCTTTAAAATTACCATCTTGTCTTAGGACTATTTCTTTTTCTTTAGTCATTTCTAAGATCGATAAGAATGTTACAACGATATATGGAGTATTTGTTTCTTCAAAAAGTTCAGTGAATTTTACACGTGGACGCTCTTTAAGAAGTTTTCTTAAGCTTTGTTTTCTTGTTTTAACACTATACTCTTTGTTAGTTATTTTAGTAGTTATTGGTTTTTCTCTATCAAGTCTTTCTAGGAAACCTTTAAAAGCATTAACTAAGTCATCAATAGAAGTATCTCCATCATTAGTAATAGTATTATCTATATAATTAGATATTTTTTCAGGAGATTTGATATATATTTTTTGACGTTCTAATTCAAGCTCTTTAAAGGTACTGGTCATATCTTTATATTTTTGATATTCAATTAGTTTATTGATAAGACTCTCTTTAGATACTTCTTCATCATCTTCTTCAGTAGACTCTTCTTCAGTACGGGGAAGTAATGACTTGGATTTTATTTCCATTAGTTCTGCGGCCATTACTAGGTAAGAAGCTGCTACATTTATATTTAATTCATCCATTTTATTGATATAGTCTAGGTACTGTGCAGTAATGACTGATATATCAATATCTTGAATATTTATATTAGATTGTTTGATTAGATGAAGAAGTAAATCTAGTGGTCCTTCAAATTCATCTATTTTTACACTATAATCCATATTTACACCTTTAATTCATTTATTTATATAAGTATTATATCATAAATTGGGGGTTTTAAGGAAGAGGTTATTTAAAAAGTATCACTTTATAAGATGCTCTTACTTGATGATGGCATCATATTGGTGATACTTTTAATATTTTTTATTTATTATGTTTAAATATTTTTCTTACTAGTTTTTTAATAGAACTATTATTATCATTTTTGACTTGGTCATTATTCTTTGTTAATACTATTAATTCATCATTGTCATTAGACTCTAGGATATCATTCATAAATGCACTAACACTATCAAATACTTCTGGAGTAAGTTCTTCATTATCAAAATTTAATAATTGACGTTTATGTTCCTCACTACTCATTGTATTAGAAAATAATATCCTTTTTAATTTTATAATTTTATCTTCTAAAATGGAATCATCCATATTGTATACATAATCTAAATCAAACAAAATATTTTCTTTATTATTGTTAAATATTATTTTTGTTAAAAGGGTAACTTTCGTTTGATTTTTAGACTTGGCAATTAAGGAAACAGCATAGTTATGATATGGATTTGTTAAAAAAGCACTATCATTCATACATTCATAAAGTAAATTGAAATGTTCATTTGGAATAGATAATAATAATTCAATATCTAATTCATATGATGAATGTAAATAAAAGGCAGGGTTCATTAGTAGTGAAACTATATGTAATACAATATCATCTGGAGCTTTTTTGATTATTTCAATACTACGTAAATATTTATATTCTTCTAGTTCTTTTAATCTATTATATTTTATCCTATTTCGCATATCTTCTTCACGATGATTAGAATACGTATTAGCAGAATATACGGCATTATCAGAGATATGTAATGTTTTTGTATACATATGTTTATGTATATAGTTATAACGATATGTATCAAAAATTTCATCATTATAACAATCTTCTTGATATTTTTCACTAGGATTAAAAATGTAATAATAAAGCGCTAAGGCATTTATTAAACTTTTAGCAGAACATATAGTATCAATTTCCATTCTATAATTTTTAGATTTTACAATAACTTCATCAGTCATCATATTGTATAACATAATATCTAATTCAGGATGCTCAGCCAATAGCTTCATGTTTTCGCGATGATATTTATCTTTTAATGAAACTTTATTTATTGCTAAATTGTTTAGTCCACTTTCATAATAAGAGTCATTTAGATGTAAACATTCACTACCAGTTTCCGCAATCAATCGCATATCTTCTTGATGATATGGGCTATTAATTGAATCTTTGTTACAAGCAACAATAGTTAAGGCTTCTTCAACTTCAAAACTACGATTAAACTCATCTCCACAAGCATCTTCATATTTACAAACATCTTTTGCTTCTATTATAAGTTTCATGTCTTCTTGATGATATGGACTAGTATTAAAATCTTTACTTTCTAATGCATTTAAGATACATTTTACTGATTCCGCTCTAGATAACATATCAATATCTTCATAATAGTATTTGCTATCAATAAAGCTTTTATTTACTAATGCACTTTTTAATAAATGTATATAACCATCAGCATTTTGAATCTTAGAAATAGCTTCAATTCTTTTAATATAATCTTCTTTTGATAACATATATTTATCAATTAAGACATTTGATACGTTTGATACGCGAGTAGAATCTATATCTAACTTAAGAAAATTATCTATTTGAATGTCATTCAATCCTGATAACCATTCTTTTAATTCTTGTTCATTTTTAAAACAATCTTTTAAATTATATTTTTTTATTTGAAGAATTATTGCTTTTAAAGTTTTATTTGTCATATATACCTCACCTTTTAATCAATATAATTGTATCATAATTTTTACTAGATATGCAATACAATGTATATATGTTTATATGTTAGAATTTTTTTATCTATAGCATTATTCATATTTAGCAATATATCCATTAGTTTTGTCTCCAGTAATTGTGATGTGATAAGTTTCTCCATAATGAGCTTTTATTTGTATTGGAGCTATAATACTAGTATATTCTTCTGGATAAATATTTTCATACTTAGGCTCTATATACTTAGTAATAATTTTAAAATTAATTATTAGATTTTCTATATTAGAGAGATTGTTAAATTCTTGTTTATTTAGAGTATAAGTAAGAGTATCGTTATGGCTAATTAAAGTTTTATTAGCATTAGATATTCCTCCACTACCACTGATGTCATCAACTTCATAATCAATAATGATTAGACCAATATCTTCTTTTAAATCTAATTTTATTTCTAGAGTTATCTCTTCTAATGGAGGAAAATATTCCTTATTTTTAAGATGTGTGATTAGTATAAATGATAGTATTAATAGAATGATAATAATTATAAATATTTTTATTGTTTTATGTTTCATAAATTCTCCTTTCAAGAGTTTATTTTATAATATTTTTATTTATTAGAGAATGAAATGATACTAGAGTTTGATATATATTTATATAAATTAAAATAAATTAGAGTAATTTTATTCTAATTCCTAATACACCATATTTAGCTTGTTCTTCTTTTGGATAAAACTCTTCTAGTACTTTTAATAACTCTTCTTTAGTTAGAGATTTGTCTGCTAAAAGAGTGATATCATGATCTTTAAATAATTCTTCAAAAGTATTATATCTAAGTAATCCTATAACTTTAGTATCAAAATATTCTTCTAATGTACCAGGATCTTTATGAAATCTTATTTTATCTCCAAGAGATATCTTTTGTCTTTTTTCATCATTTAATCTTATTTCTATTCTTTTAGTACCATTCAAAATAAAATCATAATATTTTGGTCTTAATTTCATTTCGTGCATATTATCACTTCCTTATATTTTTTTGTTTAAAGATAAATATATTTTATTTTTGACATATTTCTAATATTTTTTTCATAGTATTAGCAGTTCTTATGGTTATTTTATCTTTTATATCAGTACTAGCTGTTTTAACCCACCAATTAGATTTTCTATAATTATTTAGATCAAATGACCAAAATATACAGTTATTATATTCTTCTATTTGTTCGAGGCCTTCTTTTGGTGAACCAATTGTATTATATACTTCTTCATATTTAGTTGGGGGAATAATAAAGATTAGGTTATCATATATTTCTTTATTATTACTACCCCACCACTTAGGACTATTATTTAGAATATTTTCTAATTCTTTATCTGTAGTTATATAGACTGGTATATCAAGTAAAAATTTAGTTTTTATAAGAGTATGAATATTATTCATAATAGTTTCTTTATTATCTATACTGCTTTCGAAGATGATGTTTCCACTATTAAGATAAGTAGATACATTTTGATAGTTATTTTCTTCTAGAAGCTTTTTTAGTTCTGACATAGATATTTTATTTTTACCACTAATATTTATTCCTCTTAGTAATGCAATATATTTCATATAATACCTCTATTCTATTTTTGACAGTGTGGACAATAATATGTGCCACGACCATTTACAGTTATTTTAATTATTTTATTTTTACAATTAGGACAAGGCTCTCCTACTTTACCATGTACTAACAATTCTTGTTGAAAATGACCAGTGACGCCATCAACAGCAGCATATGAATGAATGGTAGAGCCTCCTAGGGAGATAGATTTTTCTAATATTTCTTTAGTGTATTTGATGATATCAGATAAATTTTTATTAGTTAGATTAGAGCCATATTCTTCTGGGTTTATATGAGATAAGAATAATATTTCATCAGCATAGATATTACCTATACCAGTAATTATTTCTTGATCTAGAAGAAGAGTTTTAATAGCTTTCTTTTTATTTAGTTTTTCTTTTAAGTATGTGATAGTTAAGTCTTCATCCCAAGGTTCTTTACCTAATTTATTTAGAGGACTATTTATATCGTTTATGTCTTTTAAGAGATACATTTTACCAAATTTACGAGTGTCATTATAGATAAGATTTTCATGATTATCTAGATTAAATATGACATGATCATGTTTTGTTAATGGGGTACTCTCTTCTTTGATAAAGTATTTCCCTTCCATTCTTAAGTGAGAGATAAGAACATAATCATCTAGATGAAAAATTATGAATTTACCTCTACGAGATAAGTCTTTAATTGTTTGATTAGCTATTTCTTTTATGAATGTTTCTTTATTAGGATATGCGATGATACCAGGCCATAGGACACGACATGATAAGATACGTCTTCCTTTTACTTTTTTCTTTAATCCATTTTTTACAGTTTCTACTTCAGGTAGTTCTGGCATATGTAATCACTTCCTCTTATAATGCAGTTAAGATATTTTTTAACTACTTTTTCTTTTATTTAAATTCTTTCCATGATGAATTAAATATAATATTTATTTAGCATCATACCAATTAGTACCAAACTCAATATCTACTTCTAGAGGGACATTTAGTTTGATGGTATGTTCCATGATATCTTTAACTAGTTTTTCTATGATATCTTTTTCTTCATTTATAACATTAAAGATAAGTTCGTCATGTACTTGAAGAAGCATAGTACTTTTTAGATTATTTTTAGTTATGGCTTCATCTATTTCTATCATGGCTTTCTTTAGAATATCAGCACTACTTCCTTGAATTGGAGTATTTAGGGCCATACGTTCTCCCATACTTCTTTGCATATAGTTAGAACTAGTTAATTCTTCGATAGTTCTTTTACGGTTCATAATAGTTTTGACGTAGCCATTTTTGTGAGCTTCTTCGATTTCTTTATTCATATAATCTTTAATACCAGGATACGTCATGAAATATGTTTCTATAAATGATTTGGCTTCTTTTGGAGATATTCCTAAGTCTTCAGCAAGACCATAAGGGCTTATTCCATAAAGGATACCGAAGTTTACAGCTTTTGCTTGACGACGCATATTTTTAGTTATGGCATAATCAGGTACTTTAAAGATATCCATAGCAGTTTTTGTATGTATATCTAGATGATTATTGAAAGCATCAAGTAATTCAGGAACATTAGATAAGTGAGCAAATATTCTTAATTCTATTTGTGAATAATCTGATGACATGATAAGAGAATTAGGTTCTGGTATAAAGGCTTTCCTAATTAATTTACCATATTCATTTCTAACGGGAATGTTTTGAAGATTAGGTTCTATTGAGGATAAACGGCCTGTTCTAGTTATGGCTTGGGTATAGATAGTATGAATTTTTCCATCAGGAGATATGGTATTAATAATACCTTCAATATATGTTGTATATAGTTTACTTAGAAGACGATACTCTAGGATTAATTTTATGATTGGATACTCAATTAGTTTACCTAGGACATTGGCATCAGTTACATAACCCGTTTTGTTTTTCTTGGCATGTGGAAGTTTTAACTCATCAAAGAGAACTTCTCCTAGTTGTTTGGGGGAAGAGATATTAAATTCATGACCTGCTAAGTTATAGATATCTTTACTAATTAGTTCCATTTTTATTTTGATATCTTCTTTCATATCTTCTAGTATTTGTTTATCTACAGAGATGCCATTTAATTCCATTTTAGCTAATACGGTTGATAAGGGAAGTTCTATATTATTAAATAAATCTAGGGCATCGTTTTCTATTAATTCATCTTTTAGTTTACTAACGGTATTATGAATAAATTTTGCTATCATAATACTTCTTTTTTGATTAGTCTCAATATCACTATTATTTTTATCATATAATGGAATGTTATAATTAAGAGAGTTTGCTAAATATGCAGGATCATCTTTTAGAGAATAATTTAATAAATATGCTGCTAACATAGTATCAAAAGTACATACTGGTACATAGAAGTTATTTCTTGTAAATATAGAATATAATTTTTTATAGTTATAAGTATAGATATTAATATTCTTTAAGAAATCTGTATTAGTTAGATCAGAACCTTTAATATATATTTTAGTAGTATCATTATAGATACTTAGACCAATGATATTAGCTTTATGATAATTTTCATTATCTAGTTCTAGATCTATAGATACATCGGCATTAAGGGAGATAGTATTTGGATCAGTTATTATTTGATAAGAGATATCTTCTTCTTTATGGGTATTTATAGTAGTCTTTTTTAGTAGAGAATGAAAGTCTAGATCATTAAAGATATTGATTAGTTCTTCAGTATCTTCATGATCATATTTGATATTGTCGAATGAGGTATCGACAGGAACTTCACGATAGATAGTAGCTATATCATATGACATATAAGCCAATTCTTTATCACGAACTAGTTTTTCATGATTGGCTCCTTTGATAGAGTCAAGATTTTCGTAGACGCCATCTAGAGTATGATATGTTTGGAGAAGTTTTATGGCTGTTTTTTCTCCGATACCTTTTACTCCAGGAATGTTATCTGAGGCATCTCCCATAAGAGATTTTAAATCAACCATACGTGGTGGTTCTAGGCCATAGGTATTAAAGAAGACTTCTTTATTCATACGGATATAGTCTTTTTGTTTTAATAATTTTACATCAACATCATCACTAATTAGTTGGAGTAAGTCTTTATCACTACTAACTATAGTTCCTACAAAATCGGGTTCTTCATCTATTTTTTTAGCGAATGTTCCGATGATATCATCGGCTTCATAACCGGCTAATTCAAAGTATTTGATACCCATGGCATTTAGAATTTTCTTAGCTACAGGGAATTGTTTTTTTAAGTCATCTGGAGTTTCATCACGTTTACCTTTATAGTAATCATATTTTTCATGACGAAAAGTTTTACCAATATCAAAGGCTACCATGATATATTCAGGAGACTCTTCATTAATTATTTTATTCATCATGTTCACAAAGCCAAATAAGGCATTAGTAGGAAAACCTTCTTTATTTGTCATCATACTACCAGAATATAGTGTAGCATAATAGCTTCTGAACATTAAATTATTACCATCTACAAGTATTACTTTCTTCATATGTATCACATCCTTATATATATGATATCATAAATTAGGGGTAAATTAAAAGAGCAACATTTGAAATTGCTCTATTTTATTAGAATTATTCTACAATATATGGATCTTCCATAGTACCAGTACCTGATGTAATTAGCATTCTTGATTTTAGATATAATACTGGTCTTATATTTAATTCTTCTTCTTGACTAGATGCTTTTATAGTAGATGATACTGAATATATTTTAGTATTAGTATCTAATACTTTTTCTTGATTATCTTCAGTTACTTCTTCATATACTCTAGTGTTTGTCCAACTAGGTCCATCATAGAAATTTAGATAGTTATTATTTAGACATTGTTTATCATAATCAGATATTTTATTTTTAGTGCAAGATGAAGCATTAATATAGTCTGATAATGATATGATATTTGCAAATAATTTTATTTCTTCAGAGAAGTAATTTATTTGATTTAGATTAAGTTCTAGTGAAGGAAGATAATCTTGTTTATAAGTTACTTCTTTTAAGTATGTTTTATCATCAGGAAGATATAAATTATTTAGATAATCATAGATATATGATTTAGAAAATTCTAGATTAGGGGTATTGGTATTAGTATCAGAAGGAATACTATAAGGAGATGTTCCTAGGGAATCATTTCTAATTATTTTAGTATAGTATTCATTATTAGTAGAATCATAATATGAACCAATAATACGCCATAATTCACATTTATCTTCTTGACAATTATAAGAGATAAAGTTATTAGGATTATCTCCATAATATAGATAATTATCATCTATCTTTTTAATACCATTAGTACCTGATAGGTATCCGATTAATTTGTCATAGTTAGTTATTTTATATGTATCTTCTTTTTCAGTAGTTTCTTCTTTAGTTTCTTTAGTAATAGTATTTATTTGATAAAGAATATTACAAGTAGCATTATCAAGACAAGTATAATACTTAGTAGTATCATTACTTTGATAATTCATAACATCTTTAAGAGATACTTCTTTAGGATTATCTAAGGTAAATATTTCATCATGATAAGTAAATTTATCTGATAAAGTAAGGGTATCTTTAGTTAGATTAATACTAGTATCTAGATTTTTATAAGTTAAATAACCTTCTTTAATATCAGTAGATTTATCTACATTATTAATTAGATGTTTAGATATTTCTTCATAAGTAGAAACACTACTTGTTATTAATGATTTATCTTTTGAAATATTTAGAGAACATGTTCCTTCATTTTTAGCAGTAGATACTCCTATATTTATACGAATATCTAATTCATTATCATTAATTATTAGTATCTTGGTTCTTGAACTACCCATACTGGTAATAGTACCTGATGAGATATAATTGTCTAGATGATATATTTTTATTTTTGAAGTATCTATATTCTTAGTTAGATATTTATACCAGATACTGAAACAAATTTCATAATCAAAAGTATTATAAATATCGATATCAGTAGTTATATAGGAATTTTTAGGAACTGTTATCTGTTTATATTCAGAGATACTTTCAGATATTTCTAGGCTATTAGGAGTATAGATACTGACAATATTTCCGGTAGTTCCTTCAAAGGTAAAGATAGCATATGTTGAATAGACAGATAGTGCTATGATACCAGTAATTATGACTACTAATAAATAGATTTGCTTAGTAGGTAATTTATTCATGCAATCAACTCCTTTTTTTAAGTAAAATAGTTAAAACTTTAATATTTTATTTGAACAGCATTTACATCAATTCTTCCGCTAATGATATTACCCATAATATCATTTTGGTTATAACCAGTATTTTTTAACCAGATTATTAAAGTATAATTAGCTGTATCTTTACTAGCTAGATAAGTATTATCAATCATTGTAACTTTACCACTATTAGGAACGTTACCACGAGATATTTCATTACCTTTATTGTTGTAAATAACATATCCTAAGGCATTAGCAGGAAATTCATTTTTAGTAACAATTAAATCTACTTTAATATTTTGATCAAGTGTTCCTGAACTACGTATGGCGAAGTTATTACGATAAACTTTATCATAAGTATTATAGTCAACATTATTTAATGGGTATAGAATAGGATCTTTTATATAGATACCATCGATGTAGTTTATTTCTAAAGTTCCAGTATATAGAACGGTTCCTTCTGGTTTTTGACTAGATACTAGTTTAAGGTATGCTAAAGTAGCTCCAATTAACATTATAATAAGAGTTAATATAAGGACAACCATGTAAAAGATTTTTTTCTTTTCTTGACTACTCTCTACCATACATTATCACCTATTATAATGATACAACAAGAAATGAAAAAAAGCAAGATTTAGTTCTTGCTTTTATGATTAATATTAGTTAATTGTACCAGTAATCTTTCCTGAATCTGCTCCACTATCAGTAACTTTAACTAGGATTGTTCCGTGGTATTCTTTGCCTTGGTCTTTATTTTGATCAAGTCCACTTTCTTTTAAGAATATTACTAAATCATAAGTTTGAATATTATTAGCAGTAATTTCTCTTGTTTTAATAGCTCCATTAGTATCATATCCAAATAATGAGTTAGTAGCAATATCTCTATAAGTTTTTTCTGTTCCTGCTACTGTAGAACAGTAATTAGCTTGGTCAGCATCTTCATTGCTACAATATTTTAGAACTTGAGATTTAGAAGAATCATTATCTTCTAATACTAGCCATCTTTTAGCTTCTACACAGTTATTTCTCTTTTCATTATCATCAGTACCTTCATAGTTAGCTATTTCTGAATCATCACAAGTATATGCACCATTTACATCATATAGAGCATAACTAAGTCCTGTAGTGAAACCATTAGCTTCATTTAGTAAGTAAGCTGCTAGAGTACGAGTACCATCGCTTGATACACTAAAACGATAGATACTACAAACTTGACGATCATTATCATCAGTACACATATTTTCTGCTAAGGCACCTTCTGAACCAAAGTTTGTTTTGTTTCTTGTATAAACTTTTTGAACTACTTCTAATGATGATGGAATTAACTTATCAGCTTGAGCCATTACTTGTTGACCATCATTATAAGAAATACTAACATTTGCTGCAGCAGCATTAACAGCGTTTTCGTTAGAACCAGCAGATATTGAGAAATATGCTAAAGTAGCTCCGATTAGGGCAACGATTAAAGTAGCTACAGCTACTACCCCATAAAAAATATCTCTTTTTTTATTTTCAGTCATTTTTTTCACTCCTCTATTTATTATTTATAGTTAAATGATATCATTATATTTAAAAAAAAGCAAGTTAATTTTAATAATTAAATTAATTTTGCTTTCTTATACTTTATTTAACACATTTAGCTTTCTCTCCAGCTTGTAAATATTTATAACAAGTATTACCTATATAATAGTAACCTTTCTTTTCAACTGCAGTATCAGCTGCTACAGTAATAGGCTCCATTGTAACAATACTTCTTCCACCATTATTATTTTCTACTAGTTTTTCTAAATTAGATTTATATTGAGAAAGAATACCTAGTAAAGATAGAAATAACATTAAGAAGAGAATTAAAGTTCCATATAAAATAGTAGTAATAGCAAAACCTTTATTATTTAATTTCATAAATTCACCCTTTCTATTAATATAAAATTATTTTCTTATCAATACTATTATTTATAAGAGACTGATTAGCACTACTAGTAACAATAGTATCTATATTACCATCTGATATATATCTTTTCTTTTTTAGAATAGTATTAAATACCATATCAATATCAAATTCTTTACCATTATTATCATAAGCACGACATCTTTTTAAGAATGTAGGATCAAAATCTTTATTAAAAGGACTTACTTCTGGTTCCCATCCTACTCTTAAAGCTCCAATAGATGTATAGGTTTTATTATTATATGTTGCAGTTATTATATGAGAATAATTTTCATGAGTTTTATTATAAGGACTTCCAAATGGAAGAGCTACTATTTTAGAATATTTATCTCCTAGTATGGTATCTAGTTTATCATAGACATATCCTACTACTTCTTCAGATGTTTTAGTGTCTATCTTAGTAAAGTTATTATGTCCTTTAGTATGATTTCCTACTTCATAACCATTATCTACTAACCAATTTAATATTTTCTCATTATATTCTGGTTGATTAAATAAAGCTCCTGTTACAAAGAAGATAGCAGTTACATTATAATCAGGATATTTCTTTTTATATTCTTCTAGAATACCTACAGCACTATTTTCATCAATAATTATATTACCAGAATCATCTAAACCAGTTACTAAGATATTGTTAGCATTACCATCATCAAATGTTAGGATTATAGGACTTTTACCATATGGAACATCTATTTTACCATTAATATAGTCTGATAGTTTAATCATACGATAGCCTTCTTGATAATAGAAATCTAAATCTCTTCTAAAAGATTCAGCTGTACGAGTATAACCATCTTTATCAACATTACCTCCAGTATTAGGAGTTTCACTATCTTTTATATTCTTAATACCATGATACATCATGATAGGAACAGTCCCCAATTCATTAATACCATCATTTTTTAGTTTTTCTTTATCAAGTTTACCTAAAGATACTACTAATTTTAAGGTAGAACCTTCTACTAATTCAGTATTTTCAGTAATACTCTGACTAATAATTTTATCTTTATCAAAAGTATCACTATATTCATAACTAATATCTAATTTTAAATTATATTTAGATAAAGAACTCTTAGCAGTATTTATATCAGTATTAACAATATTAGTCATTAGTACTTTCTTATCAGGCTCTACTTCTTTTTTATTAGATAATTTAATAATTAGAAAGATAATTACTAATATAAATAGTGTTATTAATAATATTTTAATAAAATCTATCTTTTTTCTTTTACTTCTTTTCATATTTACACCTACTTTAATTATAGTCTACTATAAATATTTTTACAAGTAATTTAGTTCTTTATACATATAAATTAGTTATTGTTTACAATTTGATAGATTTATACTAAAAGAAATATTTAATTTTAATTTTAATATTTTAACTATAAATAAAGTGAATTTATTTAATAATTATTTTATATATGAGTATAATATTACATAGTTAGTCATTGAAAAAAAAGTGTCAAAAGTGTCAGTGAATTTCAATGGAAAAAAAATATTTAGTCTTTTTTCATTAAATTAATTATATCTTTTACCTTATAACTATTATCTACTATTTCTATATCTAAATTATTATCTTTAAATAATGTCATATATTTATCTATATTCTTAATAGGAAAACCACATTTAACTACTTCATCATTTAATTTAGTAATTAATAAATCTATATATTTATTAATTCTATAAGCATCATCTTCAATGAAAATATAAAATATTCCACTTTTAAATAAATAATATTTTTCCTTATCTTTATTCTTTTTCTTTAAATATTCTAAATATAATTTACTCATTTTACCTCCAAAAAAATAGCAGCACAAAAATAATGGGTTCTATAATATTTAGTGGGTGTAAATAAAACGTCCACTAATTTTTATTTATAAAAAAAGCGGACATAACTTCCTT
>CAKOQC010000004.1:0-93533 GCA_934101175.1 uncultured Bacilli bacterium | reverse complement strand
GTTTGTGTTAAATATAGTGTATTTAAACAATACGCATAGAAAAAAGTTACTATTCATATCCAATACCCAACACATGTTGAATGTGTCTGTGTCTTAAAACTTAAGTAAAGTCTTATATTTCAACAAAAAGCAATTGCTAAAAAATGGAGTTGAAAAAGTATGAAAACATTGGAAATAATATTTGGGCATTCTTGTTATTATACTATGAAAAATAGTAAACTTAATGATAATATTTTAATGTTAAATGTTTTGTTTAATATTGGAGATTTGTCTGACTATAGAAATCATAAAATTAATATACCAGAAAACTTACGTTTGGAAGATAAAAATGCTAATTTTAAGTCAGAATATAATATTATTATTGATAATATAAAGCAAAAAAATAAAATAAGGGTATGGACTGGTAGAAATGATATTTATTCATATTTGATAATGTTATATGTTTGCAGTATTATAAAAGATTATAACTATGAATTATATGTTTTATATTGTGATGATTATAATAATGATTATCCATCGCCTAGTGTAATGAAGGAAGAAGAATTAAAAGCATTATCTAAACTAGAACATAAATTAACAAAAGAAGAAATAAATAATAATGTAAATATTTGGAATAATTTAGTTAATGAAAATTCTGATTTAAGAGTAATTAATTCTGGAAATGTGAAATCAGTTTCAATAGATTTTTATGATAATTTTATTATAGATACTTTAAATTCAATGGGCAAAGTTAAGATGTGTCAATTAGTTGGAAAATTAATGCAAAAAGTATACCTGCATGATACAATGTATGTTTATTTAATAAACCGATTGATAAATATTAATAAAATAAAAATTACATTGTATAATGATATCAGATATTTTGAAAGTTTAATAGAATATAATAAAATAAAAAATTAATTTCTTGATAAAAAATACATTTTCTATGATAAAATAATAATTAACTATTAATAATTGTAATATATTTTATTTAGATAATTAAAATTAAGAAGCAAGGTGATAAAATGTTAGAAATCAAAAATATTACAAAAGTATATAAAACAGAAGGGTTTGAACAAAAAGCACTTGATCATGTTAGTGTTAATTTTCGTCGCCATGAGTTTGCCTCAATTTTAGGACCATCAGGTTCAGGAAAAACAACATTTCTAAACATTATTGGAGGATTAGATAATTATACTTCTGGTGATTTAATCATTAATGAAGTTAGTACTAAAGATTTTTCTGATAGAGATTGGGATAGTTATCGTAATCATCGAGTAGGATTTGTTTTCCAAAGTTATAATTTAATTACTCATCAGACAATTCTTAAAAATGTTGAACTTGCCTTAACCTTATCCGGTTGTTCTAAGGATGAACGAAGAAAAAGAGCTTTAAAAGCCCTCAAAGATGTTGGATTAGAACAACATATCAATAAAAGGCCTAATCAATTATCAGGAGGTCAAATGCAAAGAGTAGCCATAGCGAGAGCTCTTGTAAATGATCCAGAAATAATTTTAGCTGATGAACCGACCGGAGCTCTAGATTCTGATACCAGTGTTCAAATTATGGATTTACTAAAAGCTATTTCTAAAGATAAATTGGTTATTATGGTAACTCATAATCCTGATTTAGCAAAAGAATATTCCAGTAGAATTATCAATATTAAAGATGGCGTAATCATTTCAGACACTAATCCTTATGATGGTAAAATTAATACCAAAGAGAAAAAAGAAACAGTTCTAAATAAGAGTAAAAAAACAAAGATGTCATTCTTGACAGCCTTATCATTATCATTTAATAATCTAATGACTAAAAAAGCTAGAACAATTCTAATATCTATTGCTGGATCTATTGGAATTATAGGTATTGCCCTAATTTTAGCGGTATCAACCGGTTTTCAAAATTATGTAGATTCTATTCAAGAAGATACTTTAACATCATATCCATTAACTATCATGCAAGAATCTTCTGATATTACTAGTGTTCTTTTATCAATGAGAAATGGTAGTAATAAAGCAGATGGTACTGATAAAGTAGTAGAACAACAATATATAACTTCAATGTTATCTAATATTAGTACTAATGATCTGAAAAGCTTTAAGAAATACTTAGAAGATAACTACCATCAAGTAGAAAAAGATCTTGCTAATGTAAATTATATGTATAGTGTTGATCCTAATATCTATACTATTGATGCTACTAATAAGTTAGCCAAAATTAATCCTAGTAATCTCTTTAGTTCCATGATGGGTTCTAATAACTTAATGCAATCTTATTCTAGTATGGCTTCAATATTTTCACAAATGGTTGATGATAGAACTCAAATAGAAGAGTCTTACGATTTATTAAAAGGTCATTGGCCTGAGAACTATGATGAGATGATCATCGTCTTATCAGAACCAAATAGTATTTCTGATTTATTAGTATATTCTCTAGGACTTCGTGATACAGAAGAATTAACTAAGATGGTAACCAAAATAATGAGTGGAGAGAGTGTTGATATTTCAAATACTCCATTAACCTTAACTTATGATGATCTTATGAATGTTGACTTACGATTGATTATGCCTGCTGATACCTATAGATATAATTCTAAATATGATGTATATGAAGATATGACTGAAGATAGTGAATATATGCAAAATATCTATGATAAATCTCTAAAACTAAAAATTGTAGGTATAGTTAGTCCTAAAGAAGGCGTTACTTCCATGGCCTTAAATCCTGGAGTATCTTATACCAAAAAGTTAGTTGATTATATTATTGATTATTCTAAAAATACAGATATTGTTAAAAAACAATTAACAAATAGTGAAGTAGATGTCTTTTCTGGTAAAAAATTTGATGATGAAAAGAATAATTTTGATTTTGCATTTTCTGACTTAGTAAGTATTGATAATGAAAAGTTACAAAGTGCCTTTAATATAAATATTGATAAGTCAGCCTTAGAAAATCAAACTAAGAATTATATGTCTGAAATAAGTTCTAGTATTACTACTGATACAACACCTGCTACAAATTTATTCAATACTAATCTAAATATAATGATAAATGGTCTTTTTGATAGTATTACATCATCATTTAAAGTATCAGACATTACTTCTATTACTAATAATTATTTAGATAGTTATGAAGTAGGAGAACTTCTTAGTAAGATGGAAAGTGATTATGTTATTCCTAAGGATACTCTAAAAAGTACTTATAGTGCTTTGTTACAGGGCTTATTGCAAGCTTACTCTGAAGCTTATAATGCTTATATGAGTGCTATTGATGAAAATTATCAAATAAGCACTGATAATGAAATAATCATAGTTGAAGAATTAAAACAAACTGTAATTGAGAGTTATTTACAAAGTGCTTTAATAGTAGGAACTGGTGAAAAGATGGGTTCTGCTATGACAGAGGCTTTAATGAAAAAAGAGATACTTACTAAAGTAGGAGAATTGACAAGTAATCTTACTAATAGTTTTGCTACTTCATTTAATATTGATGAAGATAAGATAGCTAGTGCTTTTACCCTTAATTTTAGTGAGAATGAACTAGCTAGAGTAGTAAATGCTATGATGAACAAAAGTGATACAACACAAAAATCTAATCTAATATCTTTAGGATATCAAGATAAAGAAGAACCTACTTATATATCATTTTATTTTAATAGCTTTGAAGGTAAAGAACATTTCTTATCTTTCTTAGATAATTATAATGATAAGGTAGAAGAGGAGAAAAAGATTAATTATTCAGATACGACAGGTATTTTGATGTCTTCAGTTAGAACTATTGTTAATGCAGTTAGTTATGTACTTATAGCTTTTGTGTCAATTTCCTTAGTAGTTTCTAGTATTATGATAGGAGTTATTACTTATATATCTGTCTATGAAAGAACAAAAGAAATTGGTATTTTAAGAGCTATTGGTGCTTCTAAAGGAAATATTTCTTCAATATTTAATGCTGAAACATTTATTATTGGATTATTATCTGGAATACTTGGAATAGGAATATCTTATTCATTAATTCCAATAATTAATATGATATTACATCATTATACGGGTAATATTCCATTATCAGCAGCATTAAATATTCATCATGCATTAATTCTTGTTGCCTTAGCAATAATATTAACATTAATAGGAGGATTAATTCCTGCTAGAGCAGCTTCTAAGAAGGATCCTGTGGAAGCTTTAAGAAGTGAATAAAAAAAGACTTACACTGTTTTAAGTGTAAGTTTTTCTGTTTTATAAAGTTATTCTGTACAAGTAAATAATTCATCGCCTATATAACTATTTTTCATACTTTCTTTAGTAGTATTTTTAACTAGATCTTGATTCATTTCAGAAGATAAATTGTTAACTTTAGTTATTGTTAGAGTTTTATTATCAATCTTAATAGTACAACTACTATAACGTTCTTTAGAGTAATTATTACAAGTTTTTTCATAGTATTCTTTCTCTTTATCTAAATTAACATCATCAATAACATATTCATATTTTTCAATATCTAAGTATTCCATTAATTTTGTTCCATCATCATTAAAACTATATATTTTAGATTCTGTTTTATTAGCTGCTATAGGACTATTTTCTCTTAATTTAACTATTTCCATAGTTTCTTCAGCAGAGATAAAGCCTTTATTCGTGTTATATTTATTCTCTAAGTCATATTTTTTTACAGTAGTTTCTCTAGAACAAGTTAGTTTGTTTTTATATTCTTTATTACTACTAAGATTTTGATTATATCATAAAAATTTAAAATATTTTCAAAATATAAAATAGAACTTTATTTTAAAATAATTTTATCAAGATAAGCATCATAAAAGCAAACAAATGTATGAAAATATATTGACAATGTATCTATCTTATGATATCTTTATATTGTTGGAAGTAGTTGATAATGATGATACTTAATGTTAGTGGAAGAACAGATATTGTAGCAAATTATACTAAGTGGTTTATGAAAAGATACTATGAAGGGTATGTTGATGTTAGAAATCCATTTTATCCTAAGATGATTAGTAGGATAAATTTCTCTGATGTAGACTTAATATTATTTTGTACAAAGAATCCAATACCAATAATTGAATTATTAAAAGAAATAGATAAACCTATATTATTTCATGTGACATTAACGCCATATAAGAGTGATATAGAACCAAATGTTCCTA
Source organism: uncultured Bacilli bacterium (assembly GCA_934101175.1). Lineage (GTDB taxonomy): Bacteria > Bacillota_I > Bacilli_A > RF39 > UBA660 > RUG705. The sequence continues at coordinate 88,396 of CAKOQC010000004.1, read as the reverse complement.
ATAAAAAAGAGATAATTGAAGCAATAAAGAAAATATCTTCTATAGTAGGAATAGATAATTTAACAGTAAGATATGATCCAATATTTTTAAGTGATAAGTATAATATAGAATATCATATAAAAGCTTTTGATAAGATTTGTAGATTATTAGATGGATATGTTAAAAACATTTTAATATCTTTTATGGATGAATATAAGAATGTTAGAAATAATAGAAATATTTTAAAATATAAATGCTTTACAGATAGTGATTATAAAAATATAGGATTATCTTTTAGTAAGATAGCTAAAGAGCATGGTATGAAGATATATACTTGTTCTGAAGAACATAATTTAGTAGAGTATGGCTTTGATAAAGGGGAATGTTTATCTAGAGAAGTAGCTTTTAAGTTAACAGGGAAAGTATATAAAGAGTGGAGTGCTAGAAAAGATAAGAAGTGTCATTGTGTAGAGATGGTAGATATTGGGGTATATAATACATGTAAGCATTTGTGTAAGTATTGTTATGCTAATTATGATGAAAAAGAAGTATTTAATAATATGAAAAGGCATGATGCTAATTCATCTCTATTAATAGGACATATAGAAGAAGACGATATAGTAAAAGAAAGATATAAGTAATAATACATGATATTTTAAATGTAGTATTAAATAGTGAAATAAAAAAAACTTAATAGCAATGATAAGAATGGGGAGTAAATATGAAGAAAATTGAAAATGAATATACTAATAGTATTTTTGAAAATATAAAGCATATTGATGAAAATGGGAATGAATTTTGGGAAGCAAGGAAATTAATGCCTTTACTAGAATATAGTAAATGGGAGAATTTTCATAAAGTTATAAAACATGCAATGATTGCTTGTGAAACTAGTAATAACAAAGTTAGTGACCATTTTCCCGAGTTCAGGAAAATGGTAGATATAGGATCGAATACAAAAAGAGAAACTACTGATTATCATTTATCTAGATACGCTTGTTATTTAATAGTGCAAAATGCAAATCCTAGAAAAAAAGCAGTAGCACTTGGGCAAACTTATTTTGCAATACAGACAAGAAAGCAAGAAATCACTGAACAAGAATATGATTCATTATCCGACGATGAAAAAAGATTTTATCAACGAAGATTGACAAAGCAGGGTAATTATACTTTGCAAAGAGTAGCCGTTTCTGCAGGCGTTAAAGATATGGCAGAATTTCATAATGCTGGATATAGAGGATTATATAATGGTGAAACTGCAGATGATATATTTAAAAGAAAAAAATTACGTTATAGAGAAGATATTTTAGATAATATGAATGAAGATGAGTTAGTAGCTAATTTATTTAGAATTAATCAAACTAAACAAAAACTTTTAAGAGATAATGTGCAAGGAGAAAAAGAAGCAAAAGATGTACATTATGAGGTAGGTAAAAAGGTTAGAAAGGCAATAGCCGATATTGGTGGAATGATGCCAGAAGAAATGCCGACTCCTGATAAAAGTTTGAAAGAACTCGAAAAAGAAAAGAAACAGTTAGAATATAAAGAAAAAAAGAAAATTGAAAAATAAATTTATGGTAGGTGAATGGTATGATTTATAAAAGTATTTACAAGACTCCAAAGGAATATTCTGATATGATAATGTATAGTGATGGTGAATATTTGATAGGTCTTTGCTTTGAAGATTCAAAAGATGTAAATAAGCAATCAGTAGATGCTATAGAAGGCAATACACAAGTATTTGAAGATACTAAAAAATGGTTAGATGAATATTTTAAAGGGAATAATCCAGAGTTTACTCCAAAGTATAAAATAAATAATTTAACAGAGTTTAGACAGATGGTTATTGATGAAATGTTAAAAATACCGTATGGAGAAACTATTACTTATAATGATATTGCTAAAAGTATAGCTAAAAGAAAGAATATTTCTAAAATGTCTGCACAAGCTGTTGGCGGAGCAGTAGGATGGAATCCCATATGTTTAATAATTCCTTGTCATAGAGTAATAGGTACCAACGGAAGTCTTACTGGTTACGGTGGCGGAATAGAAAATAAAAAGGCCTTATTAGCACATGAGATAATTAAGGATTAATGATTGACAAAAGTAGTATATTTATATATAATACTTTGTGAAAGAAGAAAGTTTTGACAAAGAGAAGTAGTTAAATTAGAGATTATAGAGAGTGATTGGTTGGTGGAAAATCATAGATTTAATTTAATGAATGGGCTTTGGAACGGATACCGAATACAATAGTAGGCTATCACGGAAGTTAACCGTTATCAGATAACATATGTATGATAGTACATATTAGGTGGCATTAAAAGTAAGATTTACTCTTATCCTATGGATAGGAGTTTTTTTATATAAGGAAGTGAATTATGAAAAGGTATAGTAAACGATGGCGATGGATATTTACAAGATATAAAACTTAAAATAAATAATAAAGAAAGAAGGAAGAATATGAAAAATATTATATTAACAGGAGATAGGCCTACAGGTCCGTTACATATAGGACATTATGTAGGAACATTAAAAAATAGATTAAGAATACAAAATGAGGGTAATTATGATGAGATGTATGTTATGCTAGCAGATGCACAAGCACTTACAGATAATTTTGATAATCCTAAGAAAGTAAGAGACAATATATTTGAAGTAGCATTAGATTACTTAGCCATAGGACTTGATCCAGAAAGGATAAATATATTTATTCAATCTGAAGTATCAGAACTTACAGAGTTTACCTTTTATTATATGAATTTAGTTACATTATCTAGACTTTATCGTAACCCAACAGTAAAATCAGAAATTAAGGTTAGAGGATTTGATGAGAGTATACCAGTAGGTTTTCTCACTTATCCAGTTAGTCAGACGGCTGATATTACTGCTTTTAAAGCAAATATTATACCCGTAGGAGATGATCAGGAACCAATGATTGAACAAGCTAGAGAGATAGTAAGAAAATTTAATAGTATTTATGGCAATGTTTTAGTAGAACCTTATGCCATGATACCAGATAATGCTAGTGAGAGTAGACTTGTAGGAATAGATGGCACAGCTAAGATGAGTAAATCACTTGGTAATTGTATCTATTTAAAAGATAATGCAGATGAGATAAAGAGAAAAGTATTTATGATGTATACAGATCCTAATCATATAAAGATAGATGATCCTGGACAAGTAGAAGGGAATGTGGTGTTTACTTATTTAGATATTTTCTGTAAGGAAGATTCTTTTCAAAAATATTTACCAGAATATAATAATTTAGAAGAACTTAAAGAGCATTACAAGCATGGTGGATTAGGAGACATGAAGATCAAGAAATTCCTTAATGATATATTACAAGAAGAATTAAAACCAATTAGAGAAAAAAGAGAAGAATTAGCACGTGAGCCTGATAAGATTTATGAGATTCTTAGAAAAGGAACAGAAAATGCTCGCCTAGCTGCTAGAAAGACTTTAAAAGAATTGAAGTCTGCAATGGGAATTAATTATTTTGAATAAAATTAAACAAACTAAGCTAGTGAAGCCTGAAAAAAAATAGCTAAAATTTCATCAAATTATTTGCTATTTCTAACTTAATATTACCACAAATTCCAAATTTTTTCAAGACTTGTATTTGTTTCAAAAATAATGTATTAAAAATACAAGGAGGTGAAAAAATGTTAAACAACATGACTGCTTTGGTAAGCTTATTTGTAAGATGCTATCACACTAAGTTTAGTAATATTAAAATTTATAATGATCCGTTAGCAGAAAAAATAATTACTGAAGAAGAATATCAAAGTATTGCTACAAATATGGCTAAAGGTATCGAATTTTTTAATAAAGATTATAAAGGAAATGATCCGTTAAAATGGATAGTTAATAATCAACTATCACCATCAGTATTAGCAAGAAGTGTATTTAATGAAAAACATTTATTAAATGAAATATCTCTAGGGTTAAAGCAATATCTTATTTTAGCAAGTGGATATGATACATCTTTCTATAAAGTGAAAGATAAAGTTAAAGTTTTTGAATTAGATAAAGAAGAAATGATTGAAGATAAGATAAGACGACTAAAAAAAGCTCATATTAATAATGATAATATTACCTATATTGGTTGTGATTTAACTACTGACTGGATATCTATACTATTAAAATCTTTATACAAAAAAGAAGAAAAGACTTTTTGCTCATTATTAGGAATAAGTTATTATTTAACTAAAGAAGCTTTCACTAATGTTATTAAAATATTAGTAGAAAACATTCCTAAAGGAAGTGCCATTGTTTTTGATTTTCCAAATGAATTTGTTACTTCAAAAGAAATAATTAATGAAAAGCTAGCATCATCTGCAAAAGAACCTATGCAATCTAAGTATTCGCTTAGTGATATTATGAGTATTGCTGATAAATCAAATTTACAAATGTATGAATTAGTCTCATCTAAAGAAATCAACGAAACTTATTTTTACGATTATAACACTCTAAATCCTGATGATTTAATAATGGCACCAGATGGTGTAAGTTATTGTTTATTAATTAAACAATAATAATTAGATTTACTAATATCTATTATTCATGCTATAATAATATTAGATTGAAAATTAGAAAGAAGGATATTTAAAATGAAAAATGATACAAATAACATAAATGGTTTTAAAGATTTAAGAATTGTTGATAATTTTTATCAAACATCAAGTTTCTTTCCTATGCCAACTACTGAAATAGGTACATTAAGCGAATCAGGTCAGACAAATTTAGGTTCATATTCTTTATGTTTCCCTTATTATATTGCTGGTAAAGATTATTATGCTATGCTTCTTTGTTGTAGAAATAGTTCAAATACAGCTAAAAACATTCTAAGAACAGGAAAGTGTACAATTAATTTTATTTCTGATAAAGAAAAATTCTTTGAAGAAGCTGTTCGCTTAGGTTATCCTGGAGAAACAACTGAAGAAAAAATGAAAGACTGTATTTTTACTTTAGTAGATGGAAAAAGTGCTAAAGATAATAAAGAGGAAAAATACCCTAAAATTATTGCTGAAGCTTTTCAAGTTTTTGAATGTACTTGGGTAAGAGAATTAGATGGAGCAGAAAATGATAAAGTTCAAGAAGAATATCTTCCTCCATATCATAATTTTAATGGTATTACCAGTAAGTATGGAGCGCACTTCATTTTAAAGATAGATCATATCTTAATTAAGCCTAAATATCATGATGCAATTATTGATGGCGTTAAATCTTCTAACTTTCCACAAGTTCCAGTAGACTACGGTTATCGTGATAATAAAAATTTTTGGTATACTAAATTTAAAAGACCAATTGCTAAGCCTATTCCAAAAAGCAAAGGAATAAGTCTTGATACTGTAAAGTATGCCGCATCAAGAATGGACCCAGAAATAAAATTTACCGATGAAGCATGTGCTAAATTAGTAAAAGTGCCTCGCGTTTTCCTAAGCACTGTCTTAAAAGGATGTATCGCCTGGGCTAAAGAAAATAATGTTACCTTAATTACTGATAAACACATGGATATTATTCAAGATAAACGTAATAAAGAAAAGAAGTAGAGACGTTTATGGATAGAATAGAAATAATGAATGCCTACATAAAAGGAATGGATAGGGAATATACTCATATGTTTATCATCAAGAATGTTTTAACAAAACAAGCATTTATACTTTATGTAGATAAAAATAATTATAAAAACATTATAAAAGAATATTCAACTATGCCATATTATATTATGGAGTCATATAGTTATAGTCTTGATTTGATTAAACAATTACATGAACCAAGATCATATCACTTAGAAAATAATGTTCCTAAAAAATTAAAAAGAAAAATATATCCTAACAAAAAATAAATATAAAAAAAGAAAGCTAATTATATATCCATATGTGGGTTACATAATTAAATCTTTCTTTTTTATATTCTCTTGAATATATAGTTCTTCAAATAATATGGTATTTTAAATTAATAATATTTATATACAACTAAAATATATTAGTAATTCCTAACTATTTTTCTTTGTAAAGAATTTTTAACATTAGTATAAATCATACAATCAGGAAATTCTTCTTTTAATACTTTTTTAATCTTAGGATCAATATATTTTTCACTTGCTATAAAATAAGCCGGTCCTATACCTGATAAAGAGTGAAAAATATCCGGGTATTCTCTTAAGAAGTCTCTTATTCTTTTTAATTCTTCTGGCATAATGTTTGTAAAATCATTTTGGAATATTCCTTCACGAAGTTTTTTATCACCTAATTTATCAAGATTATAAAACATATCTTTAGTATTTACTTTAATATCAGGAATAATTACCAAATAATTGTTATATGGATTATTTTTCAATGGTGTTATCTTGTTACCTACATTAAAAACTTTAGCATACCCTCCCTTAATAAAATAAGGTGCTTCAAAATTAACTAAAGACGTTAAAAATATAAGTTCATGATTAGATAAGTTGGTATGGTATATCTCATTAAGACCTACTAAAAAGCCAGCAATAATAGAACTTTTATCACCAAGTCCTGATTTAATAGGAACGTTCTTTTCGATACCAACAACTATACCATCAAATTCTCTCTTTGTATAACTATAAAATAATTGATATATCTTAAATAAATCATCATACAAATATTCTAATACCTCTAGATTAGCATTAATTTGTAAAGGTACTTCTTTTTTATTATTTTTTCTAATATTAATTACATCAAAAATATTAATTGTTTGATTGACTAAATTTAAATAGTGTAATTCCTTTTCTTTATTAAAACCATCAATATTTAAATGTAAATTAATTCTTGCAGGACAATAAATATCAATACTCTTCATATTACCACTTCTTCCAGATAAACAATTTTAGCATAACTTATAAAAATATGCAATACAATTATTATTCATTAAAAAGATTCAATATTTTATGTATTTAATTATGAAACATGTATAGTAGTGTTCTAATTTTTATTTATATCTGAAATTAAATAAACCATTATAAAACAGCTATAATCACAATATCCTAATTTGACATCTTTTCCTTTATTTGATATACTTATAAATAATAATAGATAAAAAAAGTGAGAAAGGAACGTTCTTATGAGTGAAGAGGTTAGCTTATTACCACATAACGAAGAAGCATATGAAAAATTAGTTAAAGGATTGGAAGAAAAACAATTTGTATCAGTAAATCATGCTACTGGTACTGGAAAGTCTTTTATTATGTTAAAATACTTATTAGCTAATAAAGATAAAAAAATTCTCTATCTAGCTCCAACATATGCCATTTTAGATCAACTAGTAAATGAACATTTAGAAGAATTAAACATACCTAAAAAATCATTTGCTAGTTTAAATACTTTAATATATAGCAATTTATTAAAATTAGATGTTAAAGAACTTGCTAGACAATATGATATTATTGTTCTAGATGAATATCATCGTTGTGGAGCAGAGCAGTGGGGTCTAAAAATAGATGAATTAATTTCTACCATAAAATCTGAAAATCTAGCTACTAAAGTTATTGGTACAACAGCTACTGAAATCAGATATCTAGATAATGAAAGAAATATGAATGAAGCCTTGTTTGACGGTAATTGTGTTTCTGAACTACGTTTAGCAGATGCCATCTTACAAGGAATTTTACCTGTTCCTGTATATGTAAATGCCAGTTATGAATTAAATGATTACTTGCTATCTATTGAAAGTAGAATTAAAAGAAGTCATCTTACTGAAGAAAAAAAAGATGAGATATTAGCTAATTTATACAAATTAATTTCTGAAATAGAAAAGACTATGAAGGCAGAAAAAAGTGTCAAAAATTATCTTTCTTCTAAAGGAAAATATATTGTCTTTTCATCACGTATTGATAATTTCTTTCATGATAGAGAAATCATTAGTCAAATTATTGATACTGGAATAGATAATGAATATATGGTATCATCAGATGAATCTCTCAAGAAAAATCGTCAATATTTAAAAGCTTTTAGAGATGCTCCAAGTGATGAGAACACCGTTTTATATAGTGTAAATCTTTTAAATGAGGGAGTTCATGTTAAAGATGTTGATGCTATCTTTATGTTAAGAGCAACATCTTCTCCAATTATTTACTTCCAACAATTAGGACGTCTTCTTTCATATTCTAAAAGAAAGGACAAAGTAGTAATTTTTGATTTAGTTAACAATTATAAAAGACAACCTGTTATTTATGATGTCTATATTGAAGTAGTAAAAAGAGCTACTGAATTAATAAAAACAGATCCTGCAAATAAAGAAAGGTATGAACGTATTCTAGAAAATTTTAAAGTTATTGATTATTCATCATTAGTATGTCAAAAACTAGACGATATCTCTCAAAAATATTCTGAATATAATCTAAAGCTATTAACCCTAGAAGAGTCTGTAGATTTATTAGAGCAAAGTACTGACTTTAAAGATATATCTGTTTATATGGCCTACTTAAACTTATTTAGATACCAAAAATGTGTTACGCTAGATATCTATGACCGTTTAAATAAATTAGATATTGAAAAACCTGGAATATTTAATACCTCTAGAGAAGAATTTGTTAATCTTCTAAATGGTTATAAAAATATATATCAAAAAGAAGCTAATATTTATAAAGATTTATATAAAGAAATAATGAAATATTATCAATATAATTTCCATCTTCCAAGAATATTTGGTAGCAATGAAGAAGAAAGAATTCTTGCTAAGAAAATGATGGAAGGTTTTGATAAATTTACTAAAAAAATGCAAAATAAATTAATTGAGTATATGGATGATTCTTTCACTATAGTAGAAAAAATAACATATGGTATTGCAGGACTTCCTACTGATAAAAAAATTCTTTATCAAGAAATAGATAAATTACTTGAACTAAAAGTAATAATAAGTCTAAGTTTAGCATCTACTCTAAATACTAGTAGTAGTAAAGAAGATCGTATTTATTTAAATAAAATATTACGTAGTAATGAAGCCATTAAAGCAAAATTATTTTCTAAAGAAGAAGCTATGTTAGATGATGATGAGCTAATTAAAAATATATTTACTACAAGAAAAGATATCTTATATCGTGAAAAATTCTTTATAATATCTAAAAACGTTCAAGAAGAATTCTCATCTACTCAAGATAAAGAAAAATATGTCAATAACTTAATTGATGAAATAACTTCATTTATTGTAACTAATCGACGAATTTTACAATTCAATAAAGGTGAAGATATTACTCCTGAAGACATTCTTTTCTGTAAAAAAGTTCTCTTTAGAGAATATCTAAAAGGATATGACTTTAATAAGTTATTATTAAAACCTAAAAAGAGTACTACTAATTTTGACTATCTTTTTGAATTTATGGATACTCATCACGGAGAAGTTCCATCAGAAAAAAATAGTGACAATACTGAGAGAATGTATGCCAAGAGATTTGAAAAGCATCGTTTAAAAATGACTAATGAAGAATTAGAAAAATTTACATCTTACCTAAAAAAATATGAAAAAGATAAATATGAGTTTTTAAAAGAATATATAAATTTCTTACAAACAAAACAAAGAAGACCATTATCATTTTATGATGATGAATTAATTATCAAAGAAAGATATGAAAGAATAAAACCATATTTATCCCAGGAAGAACTTACTAATATTAATAAGATTACTAATAGTTTAGATTCTAAAATAGAATATCAAGAAATAGCAGAACATATGGCTAGAAGAAGGGAGAAGATGAAAAAGAATGTTTAATTATGAAGAAATAACTAAAGAAATATTTACTAAAATTAACAGAAATCTAATTCCTTATCACATCATTTGGAGGATGAAAAAGACATCTAATGAAATATTTCCTAGTATTAATCTAGACAAAATAACATCTATCTTTTCTAAAGAAGAAACCATATTAGCTATAAGTTATCTAAAAGAATTAGGAATATCTGTAAATCAAACTAATCCTTTAAAAGATCCTGATATAGAAGAGTATGAATATTATAAAGATAATCAAGAAAGTCAAAATGCCCATAAACTAACTAAAGAAGAAACAATAAAAAAATTTATGGAATTAATTTATCTTAAACAAAATAGTCAAAATGTTCAAGAATACCTTGCTCTAAATAATGAAGTAACAAAAAAAGAACAAGATAAAACTGATGAGTTAAATAAAACACCGGATAAAAACTTTCAAAAAAGAAAAAAACAATATATAAAAATAATGAGTAATTTAGAGCAAAATGACTTGTCCGTAAGTACATATCTTAAACTAAGAAATGAACTAGTAATAAGTAATATGTCATTAGTAGAAAGTATTGCTAGAAAAATTAACTATGAATATCATATTAGTATGGATGATGCTACCCAGTATGGTTATGAGGCCTTAGTTCAAGCAGTAGAATTATTTGATCCAACTAATAATTACAGTTTTCTAATTTATGCTTGGATTACTATTTGGAATAAAATAAATTATAGTCTTAATAAAAATAGTAAGTTAAATAAAGATAATCAAGAAAAAATATCTATCATTAAAAGTATCTTAAAAGAAAAATATGGCCTTGATGCTACAGATGAAGAAATAGAAGAAGAATTATCTCTAGCAGATCCTAGTATTGAAGAGTCTGACAATACTTATGAAGATATTGATAATTATGATTATATTGATGAATCTGATTATGAAGATTTTCTTAATATACCTAGATATTTAAAAGAAAATAAATCTTCTGATTCTTTCTTAAAATAATAATAGATTACCCCTTGATAAGTAATTAATAGTGTGGTAAAATATATCTAGTTTTAGAAAAAAGCCCATAATAGAAGTAGTAATAAGTAAAGTATTAAAAGAGAAAATACGGTTGGTGCAAGTATAAATACAGACCTTATGAACTTGTCTATTTAGCTGATTAACATCCGCAGAAATGCGTTAAAATTAAAGAGTATAACAATAGTTATAAAATAAGGTGGTACCGCGGAATGTATTTCGTCCTTATATTTATAACTATTTTTAATTGGAGGGAAAAAATATGTATAATTTTACAAAAGTTGAAAAAAAATGGCAAAAATATTGGGAAGAAAATAAAACATTTAAAGCTATAACAGGAAGTGAAAAAGAGCCTTATTATATCTTAGTAGAATTCCCATACCCATCTGGTGCTGGTTTACACGTAGGCCATGTTAGAGGATACACTGCTCAAGATGCACTAGCAAGAGTTAAAAGAATGCAAGGATATAACGTTTTGTTTCCAATGGGTTGGGATGCATTTGGAGCACCTGCTGAACAATATGCTATTAAAAATCACATTCATCCTAAAGAAGCAGTTAAAGAAAATATTCATACCTTTAAAAGTCAAATGTTATCATTAGGATTTTCTTTTGATTGGGATAGAGAATTTTCTACCACTGATCCAGAATATTATAAGTGGACACAATGGCAATTCTTACAATTTTATAAACATAATATGGCTTATAAAGCAAAAACATTTGTTAACTGGTGTCCTAATTGTTTAAGTGTCTTATCAAACGAAGATGCTGCTGGTGGTGTTTGTGAAAGATGTGGCACCAAAGTAGTTCAAAAAGAAAAAGAACAATGGATGCTAAGAATGAGTGATTATGCCGAAGACTTAATTAATGGTCTTGACGACACTAATTTTGCTGATAGAGTAAAACTAGGTCAAATTAATTGGATTGGTAAATCAACTGGAGCTGAAGTAGATTTCACTGTAGAAGAAACAAATGATAAACTAACCGTATATACCACTAGATGTGATACATTATTTGGAGTAACATTCATGGTATTGTCTCCAGAACATCCTATTATTGAAAAGTTAAGCGGACTTATTAAAAATATGGATGAAGTAAGAAAATATCAAGAATATGCTAAATCAAAAAGTGCTTTTGAAAGAACTGAATTAAATAAAGAAAAAACTGGTGTTAAACTAGAAGGTATTACTGTTAAAAATCCTATGAATAATAAAAATGTAGCTGTATTTATTGCTGACTATGTTATGATGGGATATGGAACAGGAGCAATTATGGCTGTTCCTGCTCATGATGAAAGAGACTATGATTTTGCTAAAAAATTTAATCTAGAAATTATTCCAGTAATAAAAGGTGGCGACATTTCAACTGGAGCCTACACTGGTGATGGTGAAATGATTAATTCAGAGTTCTTAAATGGATATACTAATAAGAAGGACTCTATAAATAGAATGCTTGAATACTTAACATCTTCTGGCATTGGAAGAGCTAAGACTAATTATCGTCTTCAAGACTGGGTATTCTCAAGACAAAGATTCTGGGGAGAACCTATTCCTATGATATATTGTGAAAAATGTGGATGGCAACCTATGAATGAAGAAGATTTACCATTGTTACTTCCTGATGTTGCTGAATATGAACCAACTGATAATGGTGAGAGTCCATTAGCAAAAATTACTGATTGGGTAAACACAGAATGTCCAAAATGTCACGGACCTGCTAAAAGAGAAACTGATACAATGCCTAACTGGGCTGGATCAAGTTGGTATTTCTTACGTTATATGGATCCTCATAATGATAAATGTTTTGCTTCTATGGATGCTATGAAATATTGGAAAAAAGTAAATTGGTACAATGGCGGCATGGAACATACTGCTAGACACTTATTATATGCTAGATTCTGGGTACAATTTCTATATAATATTGGTTTAGTACCTTCAAAAGAAATGATTTGGACAAGAGTAAGCCATGGTATGATTTTAGGATCTGACAATCAAAAAATGAGTAAATCTAAAGGAAACATTATTAATCCAGATGATGTTGTCAGTGATTATGGTGCAGATGTTTTAAGAACTTATGAATTATTTATGGGTGATTATCAACAGGATGCTCCTTGGAATACTGATTCACTAAAAGGATGTAAAAGATTTATTGACCGTGTATATCGTTTGAAAAATAAATTAAATTCCGAAGAAGGTTATAGTAAGAGCCTTGAAGTTATTCAAAATAAGACTATTAAAGGAATAACTTATGACTTAGAGAGAATGGGTTATAATACTTACATTTCAAAATTAATGGTATTAACAAATGCTTATGAAGAAGCACCAAGCATAACTAAAGAAGATTATCGTCTATTATTAATATTATTAAACCCTGTAGCTCCTCACATAACAGAAGAATTGAATCAAGAAATGGGTTATGATTTAATATCAAATGCCGTTTGGCCTGTATGTGATGAATCTAAATTAGTTGAAGACTCTAAAGAAATTGCTGTTCAAGTAAATGGAAAAGTTAGAGCCGTAATTAATATTACAAATGATGAAGATGAAGAATCTATTAAAAGTAAGGCTATGGCATGTGTTAATGTTAAAAAGCACCTAGAAGGCCTAAATGTTGTAAAAATAATGGTTATCAAAAATAAAATTGTTACTATAGTAGCCAAATAAAGAGATCAAAGTATCTCTTTTTTCCTTTTTTAAAATAAAAATACTACATAAAAGCAATAACTTTATAATTTATAAATAAAAAAATTAAATAAAAGACAAAAAACTATTTAATTTTTTTTAAATGTTTGCTATAATTAAGAAGAGTAGGTGGAGTATGCATAAGAAAATACTTATAATTATGATAGCCGTAACTCTTATTTTAACTGGTTGTACTAAGATTAGTGATAATTTAGACGATATAGTTAATGCTACTATGTCTAAAGAAAATAATCACACTAACACGGTATCAACTAGTTATGAACTATATATACCTATCGGAGTTACCCAAGTAAATGATAATGAATATAATCAAAAATTTAAAATAAAAAATCGTTATGTATATTTATATGTTGATACTGTCAGTTATTATTATAAAAATGCTCTAAATTATAAGAGTGATAGTAGCTATAGCTATTATTATAAAGAACTAAGATTAAATGATAAAGTAGGCTACATTGGTATTAATAAATTAGAAGATGATAGCTATTTTTGTGAGATTGTCTATAACTATTCTAAAATAGAGTTTTATGCTTCAAAAGAAGAGTTACCATTCATTTTAACTGATGCTCTAATAATTCAAAATAGTATTAAATATAATGATGAGCTGATAAAGGTTGAACTTGAAAGTAGCAATAGCGATGGTCGTGAAATTACTTATGAATTAGATAAACCAAAAGATAGTGAGAGTACATTCTCTAAATATTTACAAGAGTTTGTCGTTGAAGAAGACACAAAAACAGAATTACCAGATGAAGACTAAGATAGATTAATTTGAAAGAGGTGCAATAGTGAAACTATTAGATAAAATAAAAGACTTGTTTATGGATGAAGTTGCTGATGATGATGAATTTGAATTAGAAGAAGAACAAAAAGATATATATAAAGAACCTCAAAATGAATTGCCAACAGTAATGCGTGAAACAATTAAGAAGGAAGAGAAAAAAGAAGAAAAAATTAATTTAGATGAATTAGTTTCTAAAAGTGATGCAAAAGCAATGCCAACTAGTCAAAGTCAAGAACCATCTAAAAAGTTTAATTTTCCAATTGATTTTGGAGATGAAATTCCAGAAAGAAAAGATCGTATTCCTACAAGACAAGAAAATAACAATCATAAAGTAATAAAAGAAACAGAGTTTAATTTAAATAACACACGTAGCAATTTAAATGTTTTAGCTTTAGAAAAAGAAAAAGAAGTTAAACAAAAAATGTCCGAATTATATCCTAAAAAAGAAGAAGTAAAAATAAAACCAAAATTTAAAGCAACTCCAGTAATTTCACCAGTTTATGGTATTCTAGATAAGAATTATCGTAAAGAAGAAGTAAAAGAAAGACCAGAAGACAATGTTAACATGAAAAGACCATCTAAGAAAGTTGATTTTGAAACCGTAAGAAAAAAAGCTTTCGGTAACCTAGCAGATGAAATTAAAGATAACCTTCTATGTGAAAATTGTGAGTTATATAAAGAAGTTAAAAAGATAAGTGCTTTAAAAGAAGATGACTTACTATACGATATGACTGTTGATTCTGAAAAAGATGTTACTATTGAAAAAGCTTATGATAATTATAAAGAGTTTGGTGTTGCCTATGAACCTGAAAAACATCATGAGGAATTAGTATCATCTGAAGAAAAAATAGAAGAAGTAACTGAACCAATAATTAACAACAACGTAATTGAAGAAGAGAAGATAACTTCTAATGATGAAGAATTAATTGAAAAAATTCCTTCAAGACAAGAAAAAAATGCTAATATAGAAGATAAAGATAAAATGAAAAAAGAAACTAAAGTAGATGAAGATTTCTTTGAATTAATTGATTCTATGTATAAAGAAAGGTCTGATGAATAATGATGGATGTATTACCAATAATTTTATATACTCTTGGTTCTATTTTACTAGTAGTATTAATAATATTAGGTATAAAATTAATTATAACTATGAATAAAATTACTATAATTGCCGATGATATAAATACTAAACTAAAATCTTTAAATGGTGTATTTTCAGTAATAGATCTTACTACTGATAGATTAGCATTTATTACTGATAAGTTTGTAGATGGAATATCATCACTAATAAGAAGAATTTTTAGTAAAAAAAAGAAGGAGGAAGAAACAGATGAGTAAAAGAAAAGGTGGCTTATTGAAGTTTGTAGCTGGTGTAGGTATAGGAGTAGGAGCAGGCATGCTATTAGCTCCAAAAAAAGGTGAAGAATTAAGAAAAGACCTAAAAAAGAAAATTGATGAATTATTACAAAAAGCTAAAGAAATTGATGTTAAGGAAGTATCAGAAGATTTCACTAAAAGAATTAATGAATTAAAAGAAGAAATCGCTGATATGGACAAAGAAAAAGCCTTAGATATTGCAAAAGAAAAAGGCGAAATGCTAAAAGTAAAAGCTAATGAATTATTAGATTTAGCTAAAGAAAAAGGTACACCAGTAGTAGAAAAAGCCGTTGAAGAAGTACGTAAAAGTGCAATTCAAGTAACTAAAGAAGTATTAAAAAAACTAGAAAAAGAAGAAACAAAATAGTTTCTTTTTTTTAAGATAAAAAAGTTTTAAATAAAATTATCAAAAATATATTGACAAACAATCATTCGTATATTATACTTATAATGTCACATAAAAAATAAAGAAAATAATATCAATAAATTGTTTTTTATCTATTTATATTGTATAATTAATAAAGAAAGGTAAGGAAGTCATGAATAGAAAAGGATTTACTTTAATAGAATTAATTGCCACTATTGCAATATTGGCTGTTATAGCTTTAATATCTTTTGTTTCAATAACAAAAGTTTTAGAAAAGAGTAGAATAGACAATTGTAATATTTTAGTTGAAAATATTAAAACTTCAGCTGAAGAATATGCAAGTGATAATAGGTATAATAGTGCTTTTGTTAGCAAAGCAGATAAAAATGGTAATAAAGTTACAATTACTGCTGCTGATTTAAATCTTAAAGGAGATATTGTCAATCCAATCAGTAACAAAACTATAATTAAAAGCGATGTAGCAATAACAATAGAAGTAAATAAAGATTATACTGCTAAATCAGTCAGCGTATCTGGAATATCTTGTGACGTTAAGTAGTAAAAATGTTGTAAAAAAATAGAAGAACATGAATAAAATATAAAAGATATATTGCATATATTGTTAATATATTTATATTATGTTAAAATAAAGATAAGTAAGGTGATTATATAATGGAAGAATATGATATTAGAAAAATAATCAAAGAAGTTAGTAGTAGTATGAAAGAAATGGGTTATAACCCTGTTACTCAAATAGTAGGATATCTAATCAGCAATGATTTAGGATATATTCCTGATTTTGATGACAATCGTAACAAAATAGCTAAATTAGATCGTACTTTAATATTAGAAAGTATGATGAGTGAATATCTAAAATGAGATATTTAGGCCTTGACTTAGGAAGTAAAACCCTAGGAGTAGCTATAAGTGATCGTACTAACTGCATTGCTTCTGTATATACAACACTACGTTTTGAAAATGAAGATTATCATGAGTTAATATCTCCACTAAAGGAAATAATTGAAAAAGAAGAAATTAAAACTCTTATTTTAGGATTACCTAAAAATATGAATAATACCTTAGGAGAAAGAGCCTTAATAACTCTAGACTTCAAAGAAATGTTAGAAAATAACTTAAAAATACCTGTAATTATGGAAGATGAAAGATTAACTTCTGTGATTTCTAATAATGTTTTAATTAAAGCAGATATGTCAAGAAATAAAAGAAAGAAAAAAGTTGATGGTATGGCTGCCGTAATAATTCTTCAAGGATACCTCGATAGATTATAGAATAGGATGGATTAATAATGGATGAAAAACAAAAATTTATAGTATTAGATGAACATGGAAAAGAAGTAGAATGTGAACCACTATTTACTTTTGAATCAGAAGAAACAAAAAAACAATATGTTGTATACACAGATAATTCTAAGGATAAAGATGGCAATATTCGCGTTTTTGCTTCAATATATAAAATAACCGATAAAGGTAAAGAACTACTTCCAATAAAGACTAATAAAGAATGGAAAGTAATTGAAACAATACTTGAATCTATTCAAGAAGAAAGCAAGAAATCTGAGGATTAAAAATGAAGAAGTACAAAATAGTTATCATTACCTTAACAATACTTCTATGTGGAATTATTGCAGTCGCTTTTTTCTATAATTATCAAATTTCTCCTATGTCAAGAGAAAGTGAAAAAGTAGTCGTAGAAATCAAAGAAGGTAGTATTTCTTCAATTGGAAATACTTTATATGAAAAAGGATTAATTAAAAGCACTTTTATATTTAAACTATATGTTAAGCTAAATAACATTACATCACTAAAAGCTTCAACATATGAATTAGACAAAAATATGAATTTAAAAACAATAATAAAAGAATTAGAAGAAGGTAATTCGTACAATCCAGATCAGATTACTATCACTTTTAAAGAAGGATTGAATGTAAGAAAAATTGCCAAACTAGTAGAAGAAAATACTAATAATAGCTACGATGATTTTATGTCATTAATGAATAATAAAGAATTTATAGATAAGAAAATAGCTGAGTATTGGTTTTTAACTGATAGTATTAAAAATAGTAAGATATATTATCCGCTTGAAGGATACTTATTTCCTGATACCTATGCATTCTTAAATAAAGATGTTAGTTGTGAGGAAATAGTTGATACCATGCTAAGAGAAATGGGCAAAAAGTTAGATCTATATAAAGAACAAATAAATAATAGCGAATATAACATCCATGAATTAATAACACTTGCTTCTATAGTAGAATTAGAAGGAGCCAGTGCTGATGATAGAGCCGGTGTAGCAGGAGTATTTTATAACCGACTAAAAGATGGTTGGGTTCTTGGCTCTGATGTTACAACTTATTATTATTTAAAAATAGATGATTTTAAACAATCATTAAATGGTAATAAAAATTTATATACTTGTGATAATGCTTATAACACAAGATGTACTTCATTTGTAGGATTACCAGTAGGACCAATTTCTAACCCAGGAATATCATCAATTGAAGCAACTATTAACTATAAAAAGCATAATTATTATTACTTTGTAGCAGATTGTAATAAAAAGACTTACTTAAATAAAGATGCTACCGGACACTATAATACCATTCAAAAATTAAAAAATGAAAATAATTGGTGTGCATAAGATGCAGATAACCTTTGCATCTTTTCTTATAAACCAGTCTTAAAGAAAGAAAAATGGGGAAATATGTAAAAAATAATAATTGTATTTAAAAATAAAATGATTTGTGGTATTATATATGGCAAGTCATTTTATTGTGAAATGAGGTGTATTTATGGAAGAAAAACTAAAAAAATTAGAAACAAGTGCTAGAAAAAGGAATATTCCAATAATGTTACCAGATGGAATTGCTTATCTTTGTAACTACATTAAAGAAAATAATGTTAAAAGCATTTTAGAAATAGGCAGTGCCGTTGGATATTCTGCTATAAAAATGGCCTTAGTATCTCCAGATATTAAAATAACTACCATTGAAAAAGACAAAGAAAGATATCAAGAAGCACTTGAAAATATAAAGAGCTTTAATCTTCTTAATAGGATAACTATCATTAATGATGATGCCATAAATACTAACATAACTGATACCTTTGATTTAATATTTATTGATGCTTCAAAAGGACATAACATTGATTTTTTCAACAAATATTCTAATAATTTAAAAGAAAATGGTACTATTATTACTGATAATTTATCATTTCATGGATTAGTTGAAGATGAATCATTAGCAGTAACCAGAAATCAAAGGGGACTAGTAAAAAAAATAAAATTATTTATTTCTTTTTTAGATAATAATAAAGAATTTACTACTACATATATTCCAGTAGGAGACAAAATCTCTATATCTAAAAGAAGTAATTAGAACAATGGGGAAAAGGTTGTATATGAAAGTATTAGAAGTTTATGATAAAAATAATTTTAAAAATCTAAAATATGATGAAGAAAGAACCATTACTGGTATTATGGATACTTTTTTTAGTCAATATCCTAAGAAATATCGTAAAAACTATGATAGAAATCTATTGCATCTTGAAATATATCATTTGGATGAAATAACTAACGAAGCTAGAGCCGAATATTTTCCTTCTATTGATAAAATGATTTATATTAGCAATGAACATATCATACATGAACTTATGCACCTAGCACACTATGATAGAAAAAGAGATTTGATGGCAATAGAACAAAAAGAAAGATTTTGGGAAGATCCTCTAATTGAAGGAGCTGCTGAATATCTTGCCAGCGAAGCAACTGGCGAAATTAATTATTCATATATTTTTGAAACATTTGTAATAAGAATGTTATCATCAATTGATAATTTTTTTGAACCATTCTTTATTCCTAACTACAAAAAGTTTATTGCTTTGTTTCCAAATAAAAAGGATATTATTAGTTTAATGTATGCTCTTAATTTCTATCATCACAACTATAATATTGAAGAAAATAGCCCTGAGTATCAGTATGCAATTCCTATTTTAAAGGATAGTATAAAAGAAGTAATAGATTGCTTAATAAATATAGAAGTATCTTTTAATAAAGATATAAATGCATCATTATTATATAAAGAAAAATTTATGTCTTTAATCACAGACGAATTTGTTGATTTGAATTTGTCTGAATATTTTAGTGATTATCAAAATTATGCATATAGTGAAATTAAAAAGAAACTTCTAAGGAGGTAAAATATGAGTAAATTATTAGTAAGTGCTAATTCCAAAGAGCATCTAAATACTTTATTAAATAAAAGCATTGATGGAGTAATTATATACTTAGATAAATTAAGTGTTAATAGCAATTTTTATCTTACAATAAATGATATTCAAAATATTGATTTTAAAAATAAAGAAATCTTTATATGCATTAATAAAATTATGCATAACGATGACTTAAAAGCATTAGAAGACATCATGAATATATTAAAAAATATGAATATCAGAATACTTTTTTATGATATGGCAGTATATAGTATTGCTAAAAGATTAAATATGGAAAATAAACTAATTGTATATCAAGACCACTTAAATGCTTCAATATTATCTAATAAATTTTATTATAATCTTGGTATTAAAGGCAGTTTTATTACAAATGATATTACTGAAGAAGAATTACTAGCTATAAAGAAAAATACAAATCTTGATATCTTTTTCCTAGGATATGGATACCAACCAATATTCTATTCAAGAAGATATTTAGTAACAAACTATTTAAAGTATATTGATGAAGTACCAGGTAAAAAATATGAAATTATCAGTGACAATAGTGTAAAATATCCTCTTAAAGAAGAACAATATGGAACAACTATCTACACTCATCATATAATAAATCTTCAAAATTATCTTGAAGGCTTAAAAGATATTGATTATTTAGTTTTAAATAGTGTTAATATTCCTGATGATAATTTTAATAAAATGGTAGATAAATTTATTAAAAAAGAAAAAACAGAAGAAGATACATACTTAGGTTTCTTTAAAATAAAAACTATCTACAAAGTGAAGTAGTAAAGTAGGTGAATAGTATGAATAATAAATTTACTAAAGAAAAATCTAAAATAGAATTACTATCACCAGCTGGTAGTTTAGAAAGATTAAAAATTGCTTTATTATATGGAGCAGATGCTGTATATATTGGTGGTAGTGATTATAGCCTAAGAGCAAATGCCAAAAATTTTAGCCTTGAAGAAATAAAAGAAGCTTGTGATTATGCCCATAACCTAGGTAAAAAAGTTTATGTGACTGTTAATATTGTTTTTCATAATGAAGATGTTGAAGGATTAACTAATTATTTAAAAGAATTAGAAAAATGTCAAGTAGATGCCATAATAGTATCAGATCCTTTAGTAATAAATATCTTAAAAGAACATAAAATAAATATACCAGTTCATATATCTACACAATATTCATCAGCCAACTATGAAGTAGTAAACTTTTGGAAATCACTTGGCGTTGAAAGAGTTGTTTTAGCAAGAGAGACTAGTCGTGAAGAAATCAAAGAAATAATTGAAAAGACTGGTATGGATATTGAAATATTTATTCATGGTGCAATGTGTGCTAGTTATTCAGGACGTTGTGTCTTATCAAATTATTTTACCAATAGAGATGCCAACCGTGGTGGTTGTGCACAAATTTGTCGTTGGAATTTTGACTTAGAAAAAGATGATAAAATAATTCAAAATAAAACAAGATTTACCATGTGTTCAAAAGACCTATGCATGTTAGAACATTTAAAAGATATTATAGATATTGGCGTCTGCAGTCTAAAAGTAGAAGGACGTATGCGTAGCATTTATTATATTGCTACAGTTATAAACACATATAGAAGAGCTATTGACGATTATTATAATAATAATCTGACAGAAGAAAAGATATCTACATATCTAAAAATTCTAAATAGAGTAGCTAACCGTGATAATGTTCCGCAGTTTTATGATAAATTTCCAGGAGTAAACGAACAATATTTTGGAGAACGAGAGGAAGTATCTAATCAAGATTATTTAGGTATAATTGAAGATTATGATGGGGAATATGTAACCCTTATAGAAAAAAATTATTTCAAACCAGGTGATGTTGTTGAGATAATTTCTCCATATCATGAAACATTTAGTTTTACCATTGATAAAATATATGATGAAGATTTAAATCCATTAGAATGTGCTAGACATCCAGAACAAATAATTAAATTTAAATTGGACAAAGAAGTATTTAAGTATGATATGATGCGAATTAAAATAAAATAGAAGAATATGCTTGACAAAAAAATAAATAACTAGTAAAATGTTGAAATGTTAAAAGAGGTGAAAAGAATGAGTAATAAAGTATATTTAACTAATGAAGGTTTTTTAGAAATAGAAGAAGAATTAAATCATTTAAAGAACGTTAAAAGGCCAGAAATAATCAAAGCCTTAAAAGACGCTAGAGCTTTAGGTGATTTATCAGAAAATGCAGACTATGATGCTGCAAGAGATGAACAAGCAAAAGTGGAAGGAAGAATTACTGAACTAGAAAAATTACTAGAAACAGCTGAACTAATTGAAAAAAGAGATACTGATAAAGTAGGATTAGGAACAACTGTTAAAATAGTATATGAAGAAGATGACGATGAAGAAGAATATCGTATCGTAGGTTCAAAAGAAGCCGATCCTTCAAACAACAAAATTTCTAACGAAAGCCCATTAGCTAAAGCAATTATGAATGCTAAAGTTGGTGACACTTGCGTAGTAGAAAGCCCTAATGGTCATTACAATGTTAAAATATTAGAAATAAAGTAAGGAGTAAGAAAATGAAAGAAGAAATTAAATTTAATGTAAAAGGTAAAGAGTGGGAAACATTACAAGATGAAGCTTTTGAAAAAGTAAATAAGAAAGCTAAAATTGATGGTTTTAGACCAGGAAAAGCTCCAAGAAATATATACGAAAAAAAATATGGCAAACAAGATATTTTATTTGAAGCAGCTGATATGGCTATTAAGAAAGAATATGAAAAAATCATTAAAGATGATAAAATTATGCCAGTAATCGAACCAAAAGTAGATTTAGTAAAATGTGATGACAAAGAATTAGAAGTTAAGTTCATTATCGTAAGTGAACCAAAAGTAACTCTAGGACAGTACACTAACTTAGGTGTTAAAAAAGAAAAAGTAAAAGTAACTAAAGAAGAAGTAGAAGAAAGAATTAAAGCTCTACTTAATGATTATGCTGAATTAGAAGTAAAAGAAGGAAAAGTAGCTGATGGTGATATTGCTATCATCGATTTCAAAGGAATGAAAGATGGTGTTGCTTTTGAAGGCGGAACAGCTGAAAACTATTCTCTAACAATAGGAAGCAAAACATTTATTCCAGGATTTGAAGAAGCTTTAATTGGCATGAACAAAGGTGAAGAAAAAGATATCGATTTAACATTCCCAGAAGATTATATGTCTGAAGAATTAAAAGGACAAAAAGTAGTTTTCAAAGTTAAAGTAAATGAAATTAAAACAAGAGTAGTTCCTGAAATTAATAAAGAATTCTTTGAAGATTTAGGTATGGAAGGAGTAACTACTAAAGAAGAACTAGAACATGAAATTCATCATGAAATAGAACACCAAAAAGAACATGAAATGGAACATGTTTATGAAGAAAAATGTCTAGATAAAGCTGCTTCTAATATGAAAGCAGATATCTGTCAAGAATTAATAGATGACGAAGTAGAACATATGTATAAAGAATTCATGGAAAGAATGCAAATGCAAGGAATAAGTGAAGAAATGTACTATGAATATACAAAGAGTAAAAAAGAAGACATTACTAAACAAATGCTTCCAGATGCCGAAAAGAGAATTAAATATCGTTATTTATTAAAAGAAATTATTAAAAAAGAGAAGATTAAAGTAACTGACAAAGAAGCTAAAGAACAAGTTAAAGAAATGGCTAAAATGTATAATGTAGATGAAGAAGTTATTTTAAAAGAAATATCTCTTGAAAATATTAAATTTGATAAGATGTATCAAAAAGCACTAGATATCGTATGTGCTAATGATACTAAGAAAGAAGAAAAGTAAGTTATCATTTGATAACTTTTTTCTTTTGCATAATAAAATATTTCATTTGTAAAAAACAATATGATACATTCATCTTAGAAAAAATAATATACATGAAGAAAAAATAAATTAATGCATGGTTTATATATTGAAGTTATAAAAAACTACCAAATAAGTTATCTCTAAATAGTAGACTTCAAATTAGTCAAAAACTATTTGTATATTTACCACATTATGATATAATTAATTCTAGCAAAAGGATGTGATAAAAATGGCTAATCAATTAGCAAGCACTCTAGTAGATGCTTTCAGTGGACTTACCACTCTTAAATATGGTAAAGAATTAATAATCTTTATAATTTCCATGTTACCAATATTAGAATTAAGAGGTGGCTTGATAGCCGCTACATTATTAGGACTTTCAGGTCTACCTAGCTTTATTATTTGTTTTATAGGTAATATAATTCCTATACCATTCATCTTATGGCTAATAACACCAATATTTAATTGGTTAAAAGAAAGAAAAGCTTTCAAAGGATTTGTTGAAAAAATTGAAAATAAAGCTATGAGTAAAAAAGATCAAATTGAAAGACTACAATATATCGGTTTAATGCTATTTGTAGGTATCCCTTTACCAGGAACAGGAGCATGGACTGGATGCTTAATAGCAGCTCTTCTAGATATGGATAAAAAGAAAGCTATGCTATATACAGTTCTAGGGGTTATAATGGCTGGTATCATAATGATGATACTTTCATATGGCATATTAGATAATATAATTCATTAATAAAATAAAAAATCAAGTTAAATAAAAAATATATGCTTGGAGTAAAAAAATAATAAAAAAAGAAGTAAATTACATCATAATCTACTTCTTTTTACTTCTTGACAAAAAACAAAAAAATATAATATAAACTACTTTACAACAAAATATGAATTTAAGAGAGATAAGAAAAAATATTATTACTGATTTATCCCTTCAAACATCAAGAAAATTACATCAGCTAGAAAAAATGATGTCACCAATAAATTCTACATCACAAAATACATCTAATCATATTGAAGAAAAAGGTAAAGTTAGAGTAAGAAAGTTCATTAAAAAGTAGGGGATTGGTAACTATTAAAAGTTAAAATAGTAATAAAATGTCTTGTTATAGCAAAAAAAAATAAAAATTTTTGAAAATTACTTGATATATCACAAATCATATGATATAATCAATAAGCAAGACGAAAATGGGCTGTTAGCTCAGTTGGTAGAGCAACTGACTCTTAATCAGTGGGTCTAGGGTTCGAATCCCTAACAGCCCACCATTTGATATTTTAAAAAATTTCGAAAATTCACTTGATATATCGTAAATCATATGATATAATCAAAAAGCAAGACACGAAATGGGCTTGTAGCTCAGGTGGTTAGAGCGCACGCCTGATAAGCGTGAGGTCGATGGTTCAAGTCCATTCAGGCCCACCATTTTGTTTGTTTTGGCCCGTTGGTGAAGTGGTTCAACACACATGCCTTTCACGCATGCATTCATGGGTTCAAATCCCGTACGGGTCACCAATAAGAAATTTAAAGCTTTTAGAAATAAAAGCTTTTTTCTTTTTAATTTTTTAATATATTTCTTTATCAAATAGTATTGGTAAAAAATCATCAAGCTATTTATAATACAACTTTTAATATTTACGTTAGGTACATATTCGGTACATATATTTACTAAAAAATATTATTCTCAATTAAACTTATTATCTTATAAAACTTTCACGTTTTATATTTCATAGTATATCATCATATATAAACAAAAATAGACATTTTTTTCTATCATAAACACCTATAATTAAAAAGGTGATTAAATATATGAAAGAAAAAACAAAATTAGAATTAATTAAAAGATATCGTTATTTATATTTAAATAGTGAAATAATTTTATCAGGTATGGTAAGTGTTAAAAATAATAAAGAAGAATTATTTTATGATAATAAAAATTATTCTCAATTATTATTACAATTTCTACTAAGTGATATTCCTTATGAGGAAACATCTTTTTATAATAAGTTAGAAATATTAAAGCACCAAGAAGCCTTTCTTAAAAAAGTTTCTCAAAACATAATTTACCTAAAAAAAGAAAAAGATGGCTCTAATTCAAACTTTTGGCATCTATTAATGATAGCAAGAAATTATCTAATTGAAAATAATGTAGCTAATTTAAAAAGATGTCAAGAACTAGAAACCTTAGATGAATATTTTAGAATAAATAGAACTACTTCTAATAAAACATATACTTCAGGTTTTCATCTTGAATTTGAAGATATTGAAAATTCTACTTTTAGATATTTAAATTCTAACTGCAGGGTAAGACCGGAATACCGTATAATCAAGAAAGATTATGAAAAGTCTAGTGAATTTGTAAATTTTTTTGCTAAAACCAATCAAGAAAAAAGTTTAAAACCACATTTGACTTTTACCACCAAAGAATTAGAAAAAATTTATTTAAGTTTGCATGATATTCTTCCTAAAAATATTTCTATTATTTGTGAAAATATTCCAGATGATTTAGAAAGACCATTATTCATATCTTCATGTAATAATACTTTTTTTCTATCTGAAGAAGAAATATTTACAGATTTAAAAGGAAATTATTATCAAATGTGTCCTAAATGTGGGAATATTATCAAACTAGAAGAAAATCTTTTATCTGAACCTATTGAAGAAAGAATTATTAATAAAGCCAAAAATAATTCTAATATACTTAGTCAAGCGTTTCTAGTCTCAGAAATTACTAACATTGAATATCAAAGTAAATCTCCTACTAGAATATTAAAAAATAATTATCTTAAATCAAAATAATATTTAAGTTTCGTGTATTTATATTGTCAAAAATATTTATAATATTGCCATCTCATTTAATTTATGTTATTATTAGATTATAAAAACGTTGTAAAAGTGAGGTGAACTGGGTTGTATAACTCAGAATATTATGCATGTTAAAGAAATAATTTATATGATAACAATTCCATTTCTTTTTGTGTTATTAGTAACACCATTTATAAAGAAAGTTGCTAATCATATTGGAGCTATGGATATTCCTAATGAAAGAAAAGTTCATAAAGTACCAATTCCTAGACTTGGAGGATTAGGAATATATATGGGCTTCTTACTTGGATATATCTTATTTGGAACTATGTCTATAAGAATGAATGCTATTTTAATTGGTAGTATTATCATTATCATTACTGGTATTGTTGATGATATAAATCCTATTCCTGCTAAGGTAAAATTCTTATTTCAAATAGTAGCAGCTTCTGTAGTAGCTTTTTATGGTCAAATTCTTCTAAGTGATATTTCTGCTTTTGGTTTATATATTGAGTTTGGTAAATTTAGTTATCCAATTACTATTTTATTTATAGTAGCTATTATTAACTGTATTAATTTAATAGATGGCTTAGATGGTTTAGCCGCTGGACTTTCATCAATATATTTTATTACCATTGGTATAGTTATCGTTGGTTGGATGCACACTTTTGATCTTGATGCTATTATTACCTTCATCATGTTAGGAGCAACTTTAGGATTCTTATGCCACAACTTTAATCCAGCAAAGATATTTATGGGTGATTCTGGTAGTATGTTTCTAGGATATATGATTTCGATAATAGCTCTCTTAGGATTTAAAAATGTTACCTTAACGACTTTACTAGTGCCAATTTGTTTACTAGCAATTCCTATTATGGATACCTTATTTGCAATCTTAAGAAGAATTATTAATAAAAAACCAATTGGAGAACCTGATAAACAACATCTTCATCACCAATTGCTAAATCTAAATCTTTCACACCGTGATACTGTACTTGTTATATATTTTATTGATATCTTATTTGCTACTGCAATGCTTATCTATATTCTATATAATCGTATCGTTGGAATAGTTATTTATGCAATTCTATTTATTGTTGTTTTACTATTCATCTTGAAAACTAATATAATAGTTGATCATAGTAAAAAAAATAAAAATCATATTAATAATTAATTATAATCCTCGTCTAGCTTAAAAGCGAGGATTTTTAAATCATTATAAGTATCACAAATATAGATAAAAAATTATTAATTATATTATTTCCGATAAATCACTATAAAAATTATTAATTATATTCTTCAAAATATTATATATCAAGCAAAATTATCTTAATCAATAAAGCTAAATTATGATATCTAAACAAACTTAAATCATTCTACATAATATAGTTAAATACGCTGCTAAAATTAAGAAAAATTGTGATGTCAAAATTAAGTCAAATGAATTTACAAAGTTAACTACATGATATATAATTATATTATGGTGATGATATGAAAAATAGCAATTCTTTAGTAGTAGCTATCACTAAGAAAGAAGATCTTACTAAAATAGATTCTACTACTAAATATATAAATCTTGATTTGGCTAATTGTAATTCTGAAATAATATCATATTTTATAGATAATGGTAGTGCCTACTACTATGGAGATCTTATCGATGATATAAAAGGATATATTTATGTTAACTATACAGAATTTCTAAAAGCAGAAACTATTATTGGCATGATTTTTGCTAACATGCCAAGTAGTCTTGATAAATTATCTATCGCCAAATATTTATACATATCAATTGCCAAGCTACTATCATATGATATTAACCTTGAAGAAAATAAAAATGAAAATTATAATTTATCTTTAGTAAATAATATTAATAACTTATGGGGAAGTATTTCATCAGGAAGAGTAAATAGTTATAGTGCCACTAAAATATATTATTATTTATGCCAAAGATTAAATATTCCAAACAAAATAATTCATAATACAAAGGCAGATACTTTATATAATGAATTAAAAATAGATAATCAAATTCTTGATGTAAATCTCTATAAAGATATTCCTTATATCGAAGCCAATATGCAAACAAGATATTTTGCTACTTATAATACTGATATCTTACTAGACCGAAAAATAAGATATATTAAGAAAAATTATAATGATTATTATTTAGATAAATCCCTAAAAGATATTGATTATCTAAAAGAAGATTGTCTTAAAGATATATTAACTAAAACAGAAAAGGTTCTTGATTTAAACACTATTAAACCAGCTGAACTAGCTATTATCTTGAAAGATATCTTTGAAAAATATTGTCCTAATTATGATATTCAAATTAATAACCTTTATATAAACAATCAAAATAAATTTCACTTTATCATAATTAGCTACAACAATATCCATTATAGCTATAATTATAAAAAGAAAAATTTCGTCAAGATTAATAGTAGAGATATCTTTGAAAATTTAAAAGAAAAAAAGATTTGCTTGTATCAAAATGAATTAATTCCTAATATAAATGTCTAAAATTGGTAATAATAAGAATACTTAATTATTAAAAGAAAAGGTGATAACATGAAAAAAAATAAATTAAAAAGCATACATATTGTTTTAATAATCATTATATTAATCTTTCTTATTATTACCATCTTTTCTTTTACTCTAAAAGAAGACCGTCAGCTAAACAAATTTGAATCTTTAATTAAAGATACTACCATTACAATTCAAAAAATTGTATCATACCCCTTTAAGTTTGTTATTAACAAGATAGATGATTATCAAAGTTTAAAGGATATTAAGAAAAAATATGATGCTCTTTTACCAGAAGTAGAACGTATTGATAGTTTAAATACTGAAAATATTGAATTACGTAATCAATTAGAAGCCTTAAAAAAAGAATTAAGTATTGATTATACTTTAAATGAGTATTCCTATTTAAATGCCACTGTAATAAATAGAAATGTTTCTACATGGTATAATACAATTACAGTAGACAAAGGAAGTTACAATGGCGTTAAAGTTAATATGGTCGTCGTAAATAGTAAAGGTTTGATTGGTAAAGTTGTCTCAACTACAACATTCACTAGTGATATCCGTCTAATAACCACTAAAGAAACCGATAATAAAATAAGTGTTACAATAAGTAATGGTACTAATCTAGTAAATGGCCTAATAAAGAGTTATAATTATCAAAATGAATGCCTTGAAGTAGAAGGAGTAAGTAATACTGATACCGTAAGAGTAGGAGATTATGTATATACTAGTGGACTAGGAGAAATATTTCCAAGTGGCATCCTTATTGGAACTGTCAAAGAAATATCTACTGATGAATATGATTTATCTAAAGTAATAGATGTTACTCCAATTGCTGATTTTAGCAATATTAACTATGTAGCTATCTTAAAAAGAAAAGAGATTCAAGAATGATTATTATAGTTCTTTATCTAATATTCTCCTTTATCTTAGATGGCCTAGTATCTAATTATCTTGGTTTTGAACTCTTAAACCTTAGTTATTTTAAAACAATTTACATAGTTGTAGCCCTAGTTATTACATATAATTATTTTAATACTCCTAAAAAGTATCTTTATATCATATTACTAACTGGAGCTTTATTTGATATAGTATACACTAATACATTCATGTTAAATATTATTATTTTCTTACTAATATATTATATCTTAACTAAATTAGATTACCTAATTCCTAATAATCTACTTACAATAAACTTAAAATCATTAGTAGCTATTTACTCCTATCATATTACAACTTATATTATTCTCTTGCTAACACACTATAATAGCTATACTATTAAGATTTTACTAAACATTCTTCTAAGGAGTAGCCTTATGACTATTATTTATACTACAATTAGTTACCTCTTAATAAAAAGAATATACTGGCATTACTTTGAACGAAAAATAAAATAATTATCTAGTCCCAAATGGTTTTAAAAACTACAAAGGGGCTTTTCTTTTTGTTAAAAGTATGCTATTATACATAAGAGATTGGAAGTGATTTGATGCAAAAAATAATCTTAATAAAATATGGAGAATTAACTACTAAGAAAGCAAATCGTAATTTATTTGTTAATAAAATATATGAAAATATTAAGGATACTCTTAGTGATTATTCTGTTAAAATAACTAAAAATAGAGTAAGAATGTTTATTGAACCTGAAAATGACAATGATATTGAAGATATAATTTCTAAAGTAAAAAATATTTTTGGTATTCATAGTATTGTTTTATCTTATAAAGTGAATACTAATATTGAAGAAATTAAAAAATCACTATTAGAAGTAGCACAAAATGTTGAATTTACTACTTTTAAAGTAGAAACAGACCGTGCTGATAAGAAGTTTCCTATTCCTAGTATGGATTTTTCTCGTGAGATGGGTAGTTTAATTTTAAAAAGTCTTCCAAATAAGAAAGTAGATGTTCATAATCCTGATTATCTAATAAAAATTGAAATAAGGTCTGATTATACTTACATTTATTCAAAAGAAATAAAAGCTCTAGGAGGATATCCTCTAGGTATTGCTGGTAAAGGATTATTAATGTTATCTGGTGGAATAGACTCTCCAGTAGCAGGATATTTAGCTATGAAAAGAGGTATAAAATTAGAATGTATCTATTTTGAATCTCCTCCTCATACTAGTCCTCAAGCTAAAAATAAAGTAAAAGAATTAGTTCATATTCTAAATAAATATCAGCCTAGTATTAAACTTCATATTATAAACTTCACTAATATTCAAGAGGCTATATATAAAAATATTGATCCTACTTATATGATAACCATTATGAGAAGAATGATGTATCGTATATCAGCAGAAGTTTTAAAACAAAGAGATTGCTATGTAATAATAAATGGCGAATCAGTAGGACAGGTAGCTAGTCAAACACTAACTAGTATGCAAGTAATTAATAATGTTACCACCTTGCCAGTAATAAGACCGGTAGCATGCCTAGATAAACTAGAAATAATTGATATCTCAAAAAGAATAGGTACATACGAGACTTCAATCTTACCATATGAAGATTGCTGTACCATCTTTTTACCAAAACATCCCGTCATAAATCCTAAATTAGAAAAAGCTATCGAATATGAAAACAGTTTTGATTATCAAGAACTAATCAAAGAAGCTATTAATTCAAGAGAAATAATTACTATTGATAAAAAATATAAAAAGTTTGATATCTAATACATTACAAGATAAAATGATTTCAATATTTAATATTTAAAATCAATATAACAAAATATTGTACAAAATAAAAATAATATAATATATAAAATATAGAAAAGATAAAAATACTTGAAAATTATCTTTTCTTTTAGTATAATTAATACAGACTAGAGGAGTGATTTGTATGTATCTAAATACTCAAAAAGAAAATACTAATATTGATAATCAATTTAAATCTCGTAAAAAATTTGATTTATCTAAAATGAAAGTTCCTTTAATTATCAGTATTGTTGTATTAGTATTATTAATTACCATAATAGTAGTAGTAATTGCCCTAAAAAATGCTACTAAATATTTTTTAACTCTTGAAGGTGATGAAAATATTAAATTGTATGCTGGAACTGCTTATGTAGAGCCTGGTTATACTGGTTTTGATAATAAAAAAAATAATTTTACTAGCGAAGTAGAAGTTACTACTAACTTAGACTTAAATAAAGTTGGTGAATATCAAATTGTCTATAAATTTAAAAATATTACCAAAACAAGAAATATTACAGTTGTAGAAAAAAGTGCTAATTCTCCTACAACTACTATATATTTAATTGGTGATGAAGAATTAACTCTTCCGTTAGGAGGAACTTATGAAGAAAAAGGATATAATGCTATTGATACCGTTGATAGTGATATAACTAATAAAGTAAAAGTATATTCTAATATTAATGCCAATAAAGCTGGTGAATATTACGTTGTATATACAGTTACTAATTCACAAGGAATTACCACTACAAATATGCGTAAAGTCACTGTAAAATAAAAATGATAAAAATTACCAACTGATTTATAGTATTAAATCAACAATATTTCACAACCTATTAGTGTAGGAGGTGAATATAATGAATAACTCAAGTAATAAACTAGTTGTTCCAGGAGCAAAGCAAGCTATCGAAAGAATGAAATATGAAATAGCTAACGAATTTGGTGTTAACTTAGGACCAGATGCAACTGCTAGAGCTAACGGTTCAGTTGGTGGAGAAATCACTAAAAGATTAGTTAAATTAGGACAAGGTCAATTAAGTGGTTCTTACAATCAAACTAAATAACTAAAAACTAAAGAATAGGGTAGCGATTAAACTCTGTTCTTTTTCTTTACAATAAAATTAACCTATAGTATAATAACATAAGTGAAAAAAGAGGTGATTATATGTTAGATATTTTATTAGATGCTTTAATAGACTCTCTAAAATTAATTCCATTTCTATTTATATCATTTGTCATTATGGAATTAATAGAACACAAACTAACTAATAAAAGCAAATTATCAAAAATAAATAAATTTGGTCCTTTAGCAGGTGCTACCTTAGGAATAATTCCCCAGTGTGGCTTTTCCGCCTTAGCATCCAATCTTTATGCCGCAAGAGTAATAACCTTAGGAACACTTTTCTCAATTTATCTATCTACTTCTGATGAAATGTTACCAATCTTAATATCTCATCAAACTAATATAACCTCTATCATACTAATTCTTTTAACTAAATTTTCTCTAGGATTTATTTTCGGCCTATTAGTAGATACTATTTATCATCAAAAAAAGAGTACTGAAGACTTGTCTCATTTATGTGAAGAAGAACATTGTCATTGTGAAGACAACAATATAGTAAAGTCAAGTCTAATTCATACCTTAAAAATAACCTTCTTTATCTTTATTGTTAACTTACTTCTAAATAGTATTATTGATAAATCGTTTATTACTAGTATTACTCTAAATAATAAAATTTTATCTCCTATAATTACTAGTATTCTAGGTCTTATTCCTAACTGTGCCTCAAGCGTTATTATCACTGAATTATATCTAGATAATGTTATTTCTTTTGGAAGTTGTATCTCAGGATTACTATCAGGTTCAGGCGTAGGTTTATTAGTGTTATTCAAACAAAATCATCATCTAAAAGAAAATATTCTTATTCTTCTAACTTTAATAATATTTTCTAGTATTTCTGGTATAATCTTTAATTTAGTATTATCATAAAAATATTATTATAATGATTACCATAAAATTAATAAGTGAAGTGTTCTGCAAAGAAACTTCATTTTTTTATAAACAAAAATTTCATAACTAAATTTATCACCTAGTATTGAATTTTATAAAAATCTATATTATAATATTTAATAGAGAATAAGGGAGTGTTTTTATGTCTACAAATCTTGAAATAAATAGTAATAGTATAAATAATATTTTTGGAGTAAAACATTATAATGTTAAGGTTATTAAGAAGAAAGAAAAGCCTTTAAAGTATATTATTAGTGTTATGTCATATGCTTTATTTATCTTTCTACTATTAATTGGAGGCACACTACTTTTATATATTGCTGATATCAAAATAAGAGCTATGAAAGGTGATTATTCTCCTCCTGATTTTAATGCTTACGTTGTTATGTCTGGTAGTATGTTACCAACTATTAAAGTAAAAGATATTGTTGTAACTAAAAAAGTCCCTCAAGAAGAGTTAGAAGTAGGAGATATTATAACTTTCATTTCTCCTGATACTAGATTTGGAGGCATATCAGTAACCCATCGTATCATTGATAAATATTATGATGAATCTATTGGTAGCTATTCATATCGTACACAAGGAGATAATAATAATATTTCTGATAGTGCTCTTGTACCAAATACTAATATTTTAGGGAAAGTAATATTAAAAATTCCTAAATTAGGATACTTACAAGATATTCTATCAAGTAAAGGTGGACTTATTATCTTAGTATTAATTCCATGTTTAACTATTTTATCTTATGACATCATGAAAATTCTTAAAAAAGCTGGTCAAAAGACTAAATTAATAAAAGCTGACTAAAATTAAATGAATATAAATAAAAGGAAGTAGGTGAGTAATATGGCTAAAAAGAACTTAGAAGTTGTTGAATTAAATAAGAAAAAAGAAGAGATAATTCTTGAAGAAAAGCAATCTCCTTTAGTAATATTTCTAAGGAATAATCGTCGCTTAATATTACTTGCTCTCTTTCTTTTATCACTTATAACTTTAATTATTGGTTCATACTTATTACTTAAAAGTATTAATTCAATAAATGGTCCAAACATAGAAAAAGCTACCCTTGATACTTCACTAGGGGATTATAATTATAACATTAATAGTGGGCTTCCCATAACTGAAGATAGTGCTTTAAATAAATTTAAAAATAGTGGTGAATTTAAAGTATCCGGAGAAGTAACTACTGTTAAAATCATTGAATCAAGTGACTTTGTTGTAAAACTATATAGTGATGGAACAGCCTTAAAAATAATGAAGAAAAACAATCTAATAACTAGAGTAAACCCTCAAAAAGATGGTAGTTATGGTGTTGATGCCGCCGGAAATATCTTAACCACTGCCACTACAAAAGATGTTAAAATATCTAGTACTAAGGAATATCCTTGGGGTAGTGTTACTTACTTCTCTGATGGTTCTGCTGAAATAACTAACGCTAAAATAAATCTTTTTGTAAGAAATGGCCAAGATATAAATGATAACTATATTGCTAATCATAAGGTATCATACTTAAAAGAAACTAAAACTATCGGTCAAAACAAATTATCTTACTACTATGATGGCACTATCGTTATAACTAATAATAACAAAAATTATATTATTAGAAATGAATCTGATATGGACATAACTAATGATAAAATTACTTTTAAGAATAATAATGCATATGAAATATATAAAACTATTACACTAGATGATGGTATTGTTATTGATTACTATCAAGATGGTGGAGCAATAATTAAAGATGGTACTAAAACAATAAGTGTAAGAAGAAGCAATAGTATCCATCTAGCAAATAATAAAATATATGAAATAGTAGATGATATTTATGTAGAAATCAGTCATACTATAGGTAATACAACTTACTATACAAATGGTGGAGCTACTTATGATTTGAATGGCAAAACCTATTACGTTGATGAAAATAGCAATATTAAATATCAGAATAATCAAATTAGTGATGTAACTGGAGAAAAAGAAGAATTAACTAAGACTACTAATATAGATGGTGAAGAAGTTAAAACATTCGAAAAAACTGCAGTCATCAAAACTAAAGATTATATTGCTATCGTACCTAAAGATGGTATTTTATATGATAAAGCTGGTAAAATAAAAGATACCATACTAGATACAGATATAGATGATACTACTAAAGATTTTACTATTACTAATAATACAAATGAAACTCTAAATTATCGTATTGTCATCGAAGAATCTTCTAGAACAAATTTAGATGTTGAATATATAAGATATCAAATTCAAGCGGGTAGTACATATGTAGGACCAACTAAACTAAAAGATAAGCTTTGGAAAAATGATCCGTTATTTAAACTATTTAGTTTAATAGGAACAAATTATACCCTAGTAGAAAGTACTATCGAACCGTATGAAACTAAAGATGTAAAATTAATGCTGTGGACAGATTATGAAACAATTCCTAATTCCATGCAAAATAAATACTTCTATGGCACTATAAAAATATATGCTTGGAGTAAAAAATAGTAAAAAATAAGAATAATAAGAATAAGAGGTGATAATCATGATAAAATTTATTGAAGCTAAGAAAAATTATATAATGGCCTTAGCTGTATTATTCGTGGTCGTATCCCTAAGTGGCACAACTTATTCTTTATTTATAAAAAGTGATTCCACTAATACTTTCAACTATCACACTGGACTTCTAGATTTACAATTTATAGAAGACGAACAAATAAAGTTAGAGTCAGCCTTTCCAATGATTGATAGCGAAGGTATAAAACAAAAATCATATAAATTAACTTTAAAAAATACTGGTACTCTAACATATCTCTTTGATCTAAAAATGCTATCTGATACTAATGAAAATGTTATTGATAGTAAGTATATTAAAGTAAAAGTAAATGATGATCTACCTCATACTTTGTTTGCTACTGATAATGTTATCGCTTCAAATTTAATTATTCATCCAGAAGAAGAAATGACATTTAATGTTACTATCTGGTTAGACTTAGATACTCCTAATAAAGAACTAGGTAAATCATTTAATGCCAAAGTAGTAACTACTGGTAGTTCAATCTATAAAACTCTTGATAGTAGTGGTGCTAATTATCCCAATACTAAACAAGATATGCTACCTGTTTATTATGATGAAGCCTCTAATAATTGGAAAAAAGCTGATAAAAGCAATTTAACTGCTGATTATCAGTGGTATGATTATGATAAGAGTATGTGGGCAAATGTCATTACTCTTAAAAATAGCGATAAATATATTTATGATATAACAGGAAATAATAATTTAAATATTTCTGATATAAAATACAATAATACCAATGCCATTATTGAAGATAATTATCTAGATATTGGTCTAAGTAATTATAATAGTAATCTTATAACTAGCATTTTAAGAATAAAAACATCAGATAAAATAGATAAAAACATTTATTTCTTAACTAATGGTAATATTTCTTACTATTATGATCATGTAAATAAACGATTTGTATTTTCTTCAAACCGAAAAGAAGTATCATCAAGCCCATATAGCTTAAATGAAAACACTTGGTATATTTTGGGAGTATCATATGATTCAAATAAAGTAGTCTTTTATGTAAATGGTGAAAAGATTTCTGAAACATATTTATCTGGCAGCATTGCATCCACATCATCATTTAAAGTAGGGACTAATATGCAAGAAGTATCAACATTCACCCTAGGAGATATTTATCTATATAACAGTATCCTATCATCAGATACAATAAATACTTCATATAATGATAGTATCAATGTCATCTATGATAATCTATTATTAGGATACAATGAATTTATTCCAATGACTACAAAAGAATATTATTTATCAAGAAAAGTAGGAGCAACTATTAATTCTAAAGATATAGAAGCCTTTTATGTCTGGATACCACGTTTCAAATATAAACTATGGAATGTTACTGGAGAGTCAAACATTGCTAGTTATGATGCTTATAACCAAGGAATTGATATCACTTTTGAAAAAGATACAACTTCTTCAGGAGTAGTATATTGTGATAACTTAGCTTGTTACCGCGATGAATTATTAATAACCAAAGTAACTAGTGAAGATAATGATAAATATTATACTCATCCAGCTTTCACAAAGAAAGGAAAAGCTATAACAGGAATTTGGATTGGTAAATATGAGATAACTAATGAAAATATTGCTAGTAACAATAAAGATAATAACATTTGGACTAATAGTAGTTTTGAAGAGTTATATAATCAAGTATTATCACTAGGAGAAGATTATAGCCTAATTAAAAATACTGATTGGGGAGCTATAACATATCTATCTCATTCAAAATATGGTATATGTAAGAATAATACTTGTACTAATATTGATAAAAATAACACTATGATAAGTGGTAAAAATATTAAAGATAGTACTACTGGTAATATGTATGGCATCTTTGATATGGCAGGCAGCGCTCAAGAGTTGACAATGGCAAAGTATTTAACTAATGAAGAAGAATTATCTCAAGTAAATTCAGCTGATTACGATATCTATTATGAAAATACCTTTATTCTTGGTGATGCTACTAAAGAATTAAATACTTCTTCTGGTATTTGGAAAAACGCTGAATATAATGAATTAAGCAGTACTAACTCATACCTCGCAAGAGGAGGTATCGCTAACAGAAATACTACGAATATCTTTAGTTACAATGCTACTACCAATACTGCTAATAACTATCTTACATCAAGATTAACTATTAAATAAAAATAATAAAAAACCATTAAAAGTTCTTCGAAAGTGAAGAACTTTTTCTATGGTAATTAACTAGTACAATAAAATAGTTTTAATTAAAAGAGTAAATCCCAGTTAATAGTAAAATAGCATAATAAAATTATTTCCTTTTTGTTAAACCTATGTTATAATTAAGTAAAGATAAAGGGTGATGTACTATGGCTAGTTTGTGTTCATATTTTGTAAAAAATGCTAAAAATATTTCTTCTCCACAAAGAAACATCGTTAGAGGAGATAAATATCGTATAACTATTTTAACACCTAGATTAGTTCGTATTGAATACAATGTAAATAATGAATTTGAAAATAGACCAACTTCTTTAGTAGTAAATAGAAATTTTGGTGACATTAAATTTGATGCTACTCCCGGTGACAGTGTTATAACTTTAACTACCGAATACTTTACACTAACATACGTAAAAAGTGCACCAATAAGTTCAAAAAGCATTCGTATAAAAGTAAATGGCACTGATAAAGAGTGGAGCCCTGGTACTAAAGATGTAAGAAATATAGGTAGTATTAATTACTCATTAGATTATCTCGAAGAAAATAATTTAAAACTAGATAAAGGACTATATTCTTTAGATGGATATGCCGTCTTGGATGATTCAAAAAGTTATGTAATTGATAATGATATGTTTGTTCCAAGAGGACAGACGACTGATATTTATGTTTTTGTCTATAAAACTGATTTAGGCTTATGTTTACAAGACTATTTCAATCTAACAGGAT
Source organism: uncultured Bacilli bacterium (assembly GCA_934101175.1). Taxonomy (GTDB): domain Bacteria; phylum Bacillota_I; class Bacilli_A; order RF39; family UBA660; genus RUG705. The sequence goes on along the minus strand of CAKOQC010000004.1, from coordinate 48,853 downwards.
ATCCTCCAATGATACCAAGATATTCTCTAGGTTGTTGGTGGTATAAAAATGATAAATATAATATGGTAGATATTGATAATCTAATCAAAAAATTTTCAGATAATCACATTCCTATATCTGTCTTCTTACTAGGAAATCATTGGCATAACGATGATGAAAATTTTACTTACAGCAATAATTTGTTTAACCCAGAATATATGCCAACCTTTTGTAAAAGTAAAAGTCAAATATTTGGTCTAACTATAAACCCAGAATTAACTATTACTCCTAAAGACCCAATGTATCAAGAATTGTCTACTTATTTAAATCGTTATCCCGATGGTCGTATAACATTTATACCATTAAATAATAATACTATTAGTGCTTACTTAAATATAGTTGTAGCAAGATTACTAAATTCTGGTATTAAAATTTTTAATATAGATTATTATAATCCTCAAGATAAATTAGACTTGTTTTTACTTAATCATTATCATTATACTGTTGCCAATTTAAACGAAAGGGGAGTAATTCTTTCAAGAAATCCAGGTATTGCTCCACATCGTTATCCTATTATTTATAGTGGCAAAACAAAAGTAAGTTGGAATACCTTAAAAGTTTTGCCTACTTACAATAATAGTGCTTCAAACATGGGAATAAGTTGGCATGCTCATGCCATAGGAGGCTATTATGGTGGCATGGAAGATGGTGAATTATTCCTAAGATATATTCAGTTTGGCGTTTTTAGCCCAATATTTATATTAGCAGGAGATGCCGGTAAATATTATAAAAGAGAACCATGGAAATGGAATCAAATTAAATTATCAGTAATAAAAGAATATATGACCTTAAGAAATAAATTAATTCCATATATTTATACTGAAGGATTTAATTATCATAATTATGGTGTTCCTCTAATTCAACCACTTTACTACAAATACCCTAAAATATATGATGAACCAACTTACGTAAACCAATACTTCTTTGGTAGTAGGATAATGATAAGCCCTATTATAAAAAGAAAAAATGCCGAAATGAATCGTGTCGTACAAAGAGTTTTTATTCCTAATGGCATCTGGTATGAATATGTTTCTGGTAAAAAATATCTTGGCAATAAATATTATACTGGTTTCTACAAAGATGAAGATTATCCAATCTTCATAAAAGAAGGTTCAATTATACCAATGTCTATGGATGAAGATACTAAAGTCCCAGTAAATATGGAACTTCAAATATTTCCAGCAGAAAACGGATTATATGGTAGTTATGAATTATATGAAGATGATGGTATTTCTCTAAATCCTGATAAAAACTATTTAGTTACCAAAATGAATTTAGACAAAACTGATACTGGCTATAAATTTACCATTCAAAGAAAAGAAGGTAACTACAATATGCCTAACAGAAATTATCTATTAAGATTTAGAAATATGTTAAAACCAGCTAAAATAATTTTCAAAAAAGGTGAAAATATTCAAGACAATTATCCGTACGAAAACGAAAAAAATGACTTGATAATTAAACTAACTGATATAAATGTTTTTGAACCTATTGAAGTAGATATCATAGGTAAAGATATTGAAATAGAAACCATAAGTGTAATCAACGAAGAAATTGAAGGAATACTAGACGATCTAGAGATAAGAACTAGTCTAAAAGATCAAATTGATGCTATTATTTTTAACCCTAGTTTACCAATAAATAAAAAACGTGTAAGTTTACGAAAATTGAAAAAACAAGGACTAGAGCCAAAATATATTAACATGTTCATCGGTTTATTAGAATTTATTGAAACAAAATAATATAATTAATTAGAAGGAGATGTTATATATGTTAAAAAGTATCATACTAGGAATTGTTCAAGGAATAGGAGAGTTTTTACCAATATCTTCCTCAGCCCATTTAATTCTAATTCCATACTTGTTTGGCTGGGAAGAATCTTCATTAGCTTTTGATATTGCCCTTCATTTTGGAACTCTATTAGCCGTACTAGTAGTATTCTCTAATGATTGGTATGAACTATTATTAGGAGCCATTGATAAAGTTACTAAAGGTAAAAACTCTTTTGAAAACAAAATGTTTTGGTATTTAGTAATTGCTACTATTCCTGGAGCAATATTAGGATTTTTACTTGACGATGTTGTAGAAAATATTTTCAGAACTAAAATTTGGTTAATAGCCGTATCTTTAGCAGTAATGGGAATTTTCATTTATTTAGGTGATAGATGGGCTGATAAACATTATAAAATAGAAACAGAATATCAGCACATAACTCTTATTCAAGCATTAATAATTGGTCTCTCACAATCACTTGCTATTATTCCTGGCTTTTCTAGAAGCGGCACTACCATACTAGCATCAAGACTCATGGGTTTATCTAAAAATGCTGCCACTAAATTTACTTTTCTATTATCAGTACCCATAATTATTGGAGCTACTATACTAAAAATAGGTGATTTAACTTTCACTCTAGAAACATTTATAGGAATTCTTACATCATTCATAGTAGGCATATTTTCAATAAAATTCCTTTTAAACTATGTTAAAAAACATGACTTTTCTATCTTTGCAATTTATCGTATAATTTTTGCTGCTATAATTTTAATAAAATATTTTCTATTTTAAAAGACGAAAGTCTTTTTTTTCTTTAAATATTATGCTATAATTAACTAGTCATAAAAATTATTGCCCCATAGCCAAGCGGTAAGGCAGTGGACTCTGACTCCATCATCGCTAGTTCGAATCTAGCTGGGGCAACCATATTGCTTAGAATTCCTTATTTTATAAGGATTTTTCTTTTATATGTATGCATTAGGTACATTATATAAACTAGCATAATTAAACCTAATACTATTTAAAAATAACAAAAAAATTATAAATAGTTACTATTTACTATGAAAATTATATTATTTTTATTTTACCTCTTATTTACCTCTTATTTTTTCTTTATAACATAAAATACAATATTAAATAAATTATTTACAAAAAAGAGCTATGTCCAAGAAGTAAATCTATACTATATTAGTAGACATAACTCTTTTCTTTAACACATATTATTATTGTTTCTACGACAACCACAACCACATCCATTACCACCATAATTATTACCCCATAATAAGAAAAGTATTATTAAAACTATTAAAACAGCCCATACCCAACCATAGCCTGAATATCCATATCCATAACCATAGCCAGGATAACCATAACCATACATATTATCAAACTCCTTTCACTATTATTATATTTAAATAATTTAAAATGCACCATAACACTTATCTATAAAATAATATTTTTAACCATTAGTATTAACATTTATCACATTTAACTACATTTATATATCATTATATAGTTAATTATATAAACTTATGTAAACAAATATAATATAGAATAGTAAGTAATAAATATGTAAGAAAATTTATCAAACATATAGAAAAGTTAACAAAAAGTTATGAACAAAAATCAGTTCAGAATTCCTTGCAAAAATATTCATAAATTATAAGTAAAAATCTATCTTAACTTAAAATAAAAATATACTAATATTATAAATAAAATACTATGAATAAAATCTATATGAAACCTTGTATTTTTAATAAATAGATGATATAATTTACTTGTTTATTTTGATATTAAATTAAAGAAAGGAGATTTAGTTATAGATATATAATTAATTAATGTTTCTTATAACTAAATATATGTGATAAAAAATGACTTATAAAGATTTAGCTGACCTAATATTTCCTAACATTGATAAAACAATCGAAGATTATGAAAAAATATATCCTGAAAGAAACTTGCCTGAAGGTGCTATGGTAACTCGTTTTGCTCCATCTCCAACTGGATTTGTCCATATGGGAAGTTTATTAGCATCTTTCATTTCTAGTAAAGCTGCTAAAGACACTAAAGGCGTATTTTATTTAAGAATAGAAGATACTGATCAAAAAAGGGAAGTACCAAATGGTATTGAAGGAATTGTTAAAGATTTACAAAACTTTGAAATAAAAATAGATGAAGGAGCATTATCAAGAACAGAAGCAATCGGTAATTATGGCCCTTATATTCAGAGTGAAAGAAAAGAAATATATCAAGCATTTATCAAGCATCTTTTAGAAATAGGAATGGCTTATCCATGTTTTTGTTCTGAAGAACATTTAGCTGAAATTCGTGAAATGCAAGAAGCAACTAAAGCACGTATTGGCTATTATGGAAGATATGCCGTTTGTCGTAATATAAAGATAGAAGAAGCTTATAATCGAATTAAAAATGGAGAAAAATATATTATCAGATTAAAATCACCTGGTGACTTTGAAAAGAAAGTTGTAGTAAATGACTTAGTTAAAGGAAAGATAGAATTTCCTGAAAATGACTTAGATATTGTAATCATGAAATCAGACGGTCTACCAACATATCACTTTGCTCATTTAGTAGATGATCATTTAATGCGTACAACCCATGTAACAAGAGGAGACGAATGGGTATCATCACTTCCTATTCACATGCAATTGTTCCAAGTATTTGGTTTTAATCCTCCTAAGTATGCCCATTTATCACCAATACTAAAACAAGAAGGTGACACTAAGAGAAAACTATCAAAAAGAAAAGATCCTGAAGCAGCCATGAGTTATTATGCTGAATTAGGTATTCCAATTAAAGCAGTACATCTATATTTAATGACTATTGCCAACACTAACTTTGAACAATGGTATGATCAAAACAAAGACAAAACTTTAGATGATTTTAAATTTGACTTTAAAAAAATATCTGCTAGTGGTTCATTATTTGACGTAGAAAAATTAATCAACATTTCAAGAAATTACATTAGTTTCTTAACTGCTGAAGAAGTATACGAAAATGTACTAAACTGGTCAGCAACATATGATAAAGAATTACATGAATTATTATCTAAATATAAAGATTATACTATTAGTATTTTCAGCATCGAAAGATATCAAAAGAAACCCCGTAAAGATTATGAGTCTTGGTCAAGTATTAAGAAAAATATTTGGTATATGTATGACGAATTATTCAATAACGTAACTTATGATTTTCAAAAGATAAATTCAAAAGAAGAAATATCTAAAATTTTAAAAACATATCTAGATAAATATTATGAAGAAAATGATGATAAAGATACTTGGTTCAATAAAATAAAAGAGTTAACTGAAGAATTAGGATATTGCTCTAACATGAAAGAATATAAAGAAAACCCAGATAATTATAAGGGTAGTGTAGCAGATATCTCTACAGTAATAAGAGTAGCTCTAACTAGCAGTTCAATGACTCCAGATTTATATGAGATAATGAAGTTATTAGGAAAAGACAGAATTATTTCAAGAATAAACAAATTAATTATATAAATAAAAAAAGGATTTCAATTTTGAAGTCCTTTTAAAATTTAATAAAACTAATTAGTAGTTATAAACACTACAAATAATAGAAGTGTATAGTTAAGCATATATACCGTTTTACATCTGACTTTTCTCATCATTTCATATCCTCCAATAACTTTATCAACTAAGTTAACCAAAACACTTTCTTTATATTTAGGTAGTGATAAGTATATTGGAAACATATGACTAACAATAATATTTTCTTCTAACTGAGACAAATCAAAATACTCTTTAGAAGTAGCTAATGCTTTCTTAGGATGCACAAAGGTATCAGTAAATTTTTTGACTTTATTTCTCTCATCGCCCTCTAAGTAAAAATCATGTAAAAGACCACCACGAGCTACTGCTTTATAATCAAATCCTAATTTTTTAGCTATTTTATATGAATAATATGAAACTCTTAGCGAGTGTTCCATTCTACTAATTCCATGATGCTCAATATTATAAGTTTTCTTAAAATTATTATCTCTAAGTATATTTTTAACAATACTCTTATACTTTTTATCTTTAATAGTTAACATATATAATGCCCCTTTTCAATTACTACTAAATTCTACTACAAAAGTAATTAATTGTCAAATTAGCTTTCCAAGTTGCCTGTAATTACAGTAAGTTAACTATAAAAAATACTATTTTTGTTGGATAATAATCACCTAAAATAAAGTAAATAAAATAAAACCTGTTCTTAAAAGTAAAATAATATGATATAATTAATAAAAGAAATAAATCTTTAATCTTACAAAAAGAAAGGATAGGATGTTAATGGCAAAAAAGAAAGTCTTAATCACTTATGCAACATATGGCTCTGGTCATAAAACTGTTGCTAACTATCTATATGATTATTTTCTTAAAAAAGGTGAGTATGAAGTAAAAGTAATTGATTTAATGGACTATGAAAATATTATTGGCCTTATCAGCAAAAAAGCTTTTGAACAAAATTTTAAGTTTCGTACCAGTAGTGCTATTTTTAGTATCATTTATGAACTATTTGATTTTAAATCTACTACTTTACCATACAAGCCAGTCATAAAATCAGTTTTTAAAAATAAACAATTAGAAGAGGATATCGTCTCATATAATCCCGACTTATTAGTATCAACTCACTTTTTTGGTAACATTATGTTAGGCATCTTTAATAAGAAAAAATTAACAAATACCAAAATAATAAGTATCATAACAGACTATAAATCTCATGAAATGTGGATAAAAGATGAAACGAATATTGATGCCTTTATTGTTAGTAATGATATTGTAAAAAATGATTTAATTAATCATGATATATCTAGTAAAAAAATATATTCCTATGGTATTCCCATTTCGGAAAGTTTTACTAATCTAGGTAATGTTGATGTTTTAAAGACAAAATATCATATAAACAATGGCAAAAAAACTATTCTCTTTTTTGCAGGAGGCAGCATTGGTTCTTCATTTTCTTATAAATATTTAAAAAGACTATTAGAAGAAGAATATGATATTAATATTTTGTATGCATGTGGCAAGAACGAAAAGCTTTTAAAGAAAACAGAAAAATTAATTGAAAAGAATGATTATAAGAACGTTTATCCATTGGGATTTTCTAAAGAAGTTAATAATCTTTTAAATATTTCTGATCTTGTAATTACAAAGCCAGGTGGTCTAAGTATCACAGAATGTCTAGAAATGAAAAAACCAATGCTTCTTATTCCTGGTAATGGTGGTAACGAGATATATAATGCCAGATTTGTCTGTAAAAATGGTTATGGAATAAACTGTAAAACACCACGTAAACTTGCAAAAGTAGTAGGTAAGCTTCTAAAAAGAAAAAATATAATTTTAAATATGAAAAGAAAATTAAATTCTTATAATGATAATAAATCTATTGAAAAAATATATAAATTATCTAAGAAAATGCTAAATCAAAAGTAACGTACATTGATATCAAAGAGTTAATTCAAGTTAACTCTTTTCTCATAACATAACTTCTTTCTAGGTCAATATAAAAAATACCTTTCTAGGCCAATATAAAAAATACCTTTCTAGGTCAATAAAAAAATACCTTTCCAGGCCAATATAAAAAATACCTTTACTTGGAACAAAAAATATATTATAATTATCTATGATAGGAGAGTATGAGTATGAAGAAAAAAATTATGCTAATTATAATGTTATTTACTTTTTTTATCAACTCAGAAGTATATGCAGCTAGTATAAAATTAAATCAACACAATGTTAATTTAGGAGTAGGATATAATACTACATTAAAAGTGGTAGATACTGGTGGAAGTTCAGGTACCACTGTAGTATGGACATCAAGCGATTCATCTGTAGCTACTGTTAACAATGGAGTAGTAACTGGTGTAAAGCCAGGAGAAGCAATTATTACCGCTAAAATAGGAGCAGAGCAAGCTATATGTAAAGTGGTAGTTATTAATAACTTTGTTCCCATAACAGGAATACGTTTTTCAAACAGTAAAGAAACAATTTTAGTTGGCTCTACTCAAAAATTGTCTGTTATAGTAACCCCAAGTAACGCTAGTAATCAAAGTCTATCTTATACTAGCAGTAACTCTAATGTTGCCACAGTAGATAGTGAAGGAAATGTTAAAGGTATAACTGTAGGAGAAGCTTACATAACTGTTAGTGCTGCTGGATATCAAGCTGTAGCTAACATCAAAGTAATTAACACTATTTCTCTAAATAGTATTAGCATTTCTAAAAATATTCAACTAAAAGAGCAATCATCTTCTACTTTAAATGTGACATTCAATCCTAGCAATGCTACAAATAAGAAAGTTACTTGGAAAAGCAGTAATCCTAATGTCGCTACAGTAGATTCATCTGGTAATGTAAAAGCAATAGCTCCAGGTACTGCTACCATTACAGTTATTTCTAGTGATGGCGGTAAAGTAGCCACATGTAATGTTGAAGTAATTGCCTTAAGTAAAAAACTAACAGGTATATCTCTAAATAAAACTGAGTTGACCATGGAACTAGATGCCGAAGAAACCTTAACAGTTAATTTTAATCCGGAATATGCAGAAAATAAAAATATTAAATGGTCTAGTTCAAACACTAAAATAGCTAAAGTATCAAATGGTAAAGTCACTCCAGTTAAACCAGGTAAAGTTGAAATAAAAGCAGTTAGCGAAGATGGAAATTATGAAGCAGTTTGCCAAGTAACTGTATTATCTCCACCAATTGAATCAATTAAATTTGCCCAAACAAAACAAAGTGTAGCACTTGGTAGCACTATAACTTTAAAGACAGTTTCAACACCAACTGATACTGCTATAAACAACCCAATTTGGACAAGTAGTGATGAAACAGTAGCTACCGTAAAAGATGGTGTATTAACCGCTTTAAAATTAGGTACAACAATTATAACAATATCAAATGAAGATGGCTCTATAAAAGCTAAAACTACAATTACTGTTGTAGAAAAGGTAGTAAGTGATTTATCAATTAAAGTAAAAGGATATGATCTAAAATTTGATCCCGAAAAATATGAATATAGTCTATTGATAGGTTCCGAAACAAGCTTGGATTTCGATATCAATGTAGATTCTTCTAATGTAACAATTAGTGGTAATAAAAATTTAAAAAATGATAGTGTTATTACAATTACTATTAAGGGTAATAAAAAACCATATGTTATAACTATTAAAAAGAAAGAAAGTTATACCATATACTTTATTGGTATTGTTTCCTTCTTACTAATGATAAATATTATTCGTATGCTAATTAAAAGTAAAAAGAAAAAAGCTTTACAATAAAAGCTTTTTTTATTTCTCACTAACTTCTTTAGCTACTACTATTAAAAATTTTCTATCATAATTTTTATATTTATAATGAGTACTACATGTCTGCATAATTAATATTTTATCATCTTTGGTAACATCTTCTCCAGTATCATACATACTTTTATCTTTGAAACTATGAATATGTTGATACCATTCTTCTTCATTATTAAAGTCAGTTTGCATGTAATTAAAATCTTCTACTTCAATTGTAATAGCATAAATTTTATAAAGCCTAGTTTTTTCTTCTGAAGTAATTTTTACATATTTATGTCCTAAATAATAATTATAATCATAATAACTTTCTAATATTTTAAAAGGCATATCAATACTAGCTGAATTGTGCCCATAAATAAGAAGTTTATCACTATTGTTTATATCAGTTCTAAAATCTAAGTATATTGATCCCATATAACTACTAGTTTTATCTTCGGTGTGATTTAAATAATAATCATTATCACTATATTGCATTAAAGGTTTTTTATAATCTGTATTAAGAAATTCAATTTCTCCAACAACATCTTGATTATTATAAGTATTTCTGTATCCCTCTATTATTTCTTTATTATGTGAAATATTTTTATCACTAAAGACTTCTTCAATTAATTTAGTGTCATCTATAATAGTGTTATCCATATTTTCTCTATCATTAAAATATATGTAATAAAAACTTCCAATAATAAATAGGATAATTAAAATAGCAATACTAATAATTATATATTTCTTTTTCTGTTTCATATAGTCCCCTCCAAAAGTTAATATTAAATACTAAGAATTATTCTCTTTGTCGATTAAATATTATATCATATATTTTTATTTTGTCAAACATTTGTTGCATTTTGCTTGATTAATAAATATTTTCTATACTTACACTATTTATAGTGTTTTACTTTGTAAATAATATTCATTTCTTTTGCCTGTATCCAATCAATAAGATAATAGTATTTACATAATTCTATCATAAAATTAAAGTATTATATTAATTTTGTCAAAAGTGTCTAAATTTATACCAATGTTGCTAAAATTTTAATCAAACAAAAGTAAATTAAAGTACTTATTAACAATAATATAAGTGAAGAATCAAAGAAGCATTATGCTTAAAAGGAGGAGTAATGAAATTATTAAGAAAGATAAAATACCCATTAACAGTCTTTATTGTAATTCTAATTTTAGCTAGTGTTATTATTATTAAGAAAAAATTATCTAACAAAAAATATGAGTTAGTAAAAGAAGATAATTTATTAGTAGAAAAAGATAATAAAGATGTATCTTCGACTGAAGAAAAGTCTGACAAAGAGCCAAATCAAAAATGTTACGTCGATATTAAAGGAGCAATTAAAAAGCCAGGAGTATATTTTACTAATTGTAATAGTAATATAAATGACATCATTATTTTAGCAGGAGGCTTAAATGAAAATGCTAATACTTCAGTAATTAATTTAGCTAAAAAAATAACAGATGAAATGGTAATTATTATTTATACCAATGATGAAGTTCAAAATTCTAATGTAGTTGATACTGTAATTAAATATATTGATAAGGAATGTAACTGTCCAAATATCAAAAACGATGGTTGTATTAATAATGAAATAGATAAAAATATTACCAATAAATCTGATAAAGATGATAATGATATAGTTAATATAAATACTGCTAGTTTAACAGAGTTGCAAAACTTAAGTGGAATAGGGAAATCTAAAGCAGAAGCTATTATTAAGTATCGTGAACAAAATGGTAATTTCAAGAATATAGAAGAGTTATTAAATGTCGATGGTATTGGTGAAAAATTATATGAAGAAATAAAGTCTAATATAACTGTTTAATACTCAGATATTATGAATTATTTTAAATATATATTAAGAAATAGATATATCTTTAAAGTTAGTGCAGTAATTCTTTTAACTTTGACAATTATATATACTATAACAGTTAAAAAGTCCAGTATATATAATATTTCTGATACAAGTTTTCAAGGTATTGTCTATAAGATTAAAAAGTCTTCTGGCAAGACAACAATCTATATAAAAGGAAGAGAAAAACTAGTTATAAATTATTATGAAGAATTAGAAGAAAGTATTGGTTTAGGCGATGAAATCTTAGCCATAGGAAATTTAAAAGTACCAAGCAATAATACTATTCCTAATCAGTTTAATTATCGAAAGTATTTGTATTATAATGAAATTTATTATACTCTAACTGCTAAAGAAATATCTAAAGTAGCTAACAACACTAATATAATATATTATATAAAAGATAAAATAGCTAAAAGAATTTCAAAAATAACTTATGCTAATGAATATCTCAAAATCTTCATTCTAGGAGACACTTTGGAATTACCAGAAGAAATCAGTAAGAGTTATCAGCAAAATGGTGTATCTCATTTGTTTTCTATATCTGGTATGCATATTAGTTTATTTGCCACTATAATTCTCTATTTTTTAAAAAGAATTTCTTATAATAATTACTATAATTATAGTATTGTAATTTTATTTTTAATATTTTATTCTCTCCTTGTTGGTTCTTCACCATCAGTTATTCGTAGCTTAATAATGTATATTTTGTTTTCATTAAATAAATTATTTAATTTAAAAATAAAAAGTTTAGATATAATGTGCCTTGTCTTAATAATTATGTTATTAATTAATCCATACTATATCTATAATATCTCATTTCAATATTCTTATTTAATTTCATTTTCATTAGTTTTATTTAGTTATAAATTAAAATCAATAAAAAATAAATTAACAAAGTCCCTCTATATTTCTCTGATATCATTTTTAGTATCATTTCCTATTTGTATCTATAATTTTTATCAAGCAAATTTTTTCTCCATTATTTTAAATATTATATTAATTCCTTTTGTTAGTATTATAGTATTTCCTTTGTCTTTAATATGCTTTGTAATTCCCAAATTAAGTATATTTTTAAATATAGTAATTTCTATTATGCAGTCCTTATCATTAATAATATATAAATATAAAATAGGTATCATTATTTTCTCAAAACCTAGTATATATATAATGGTACTCTATTATCTATTTATCTACTTATTTTTATATAACAAAAGAAATATTTATATTTTTATAATTTTAATTATTCATAAATTTTCTCCATATATAAATTCTAATTTAGAAGTTACTTACTTAGATGTTGGCCAAGGAGATTCAACTTTTATAAAGTTTCCTCATAATCAAAGTAATATCTTAATTGATACTGGTGGTTTAGTTAATAGTGATTATCATGTTGCAATCAACAAGACTATTCCTTATTTAAAAAGTAAAGGTATCACTAAAATAGATTATCTAATATTAACTCATGGTGATTATGATCACATGGGAGAAGCTATTAATTTAATAAATAATTTTAAAGTTAGTAATGTAATTTTTAACTGTGGTAATTATAATAACTTAGAAAAAGAATTAATTTTAGCTCTAAATAATAAAAAAATAAACTATGCTAGTTGTATCAAGAAATTAAATGTCAGTAGGTCAAGTTTTTATTTTTTAAATACCCATGAATATAATAATGAAAATGATGATTCTAATGTAATATATTTTGAATACTACTATAAATTTTTGTTTATGGGAGATGCTGGAATAAAAAAAGAAAAAAATATAATAGAAAAATATAATTTAAATAATATTGATTTTATTAAAATAGGACATCATGGTTCAAATACATCTTCTAGTAAAGAATTCATAAATGAAATTAACCCCAAGTATTCCTTAATTAGTGTTGGCAAGAATAATAAATATGGTCATCCAAATCAAAGTGTATTAGATACTTTAAAAAATAGTAAGATTTATAGAACTGATAAAGATGGAAGTATAGAAATAAAAGTAAATAAAAATAACTATAGAGTGAAAACTTATTATCCGTAGAAAATAATATAAATTTAACTATATAGATAAAAGAAGTAACATATTTATTAATAAAAAATGAAACATTTAAAATAAAAATTGCATATAATATAACAAAAGTGTAAATAATATAGAATATAAATTCATCTTATTATATAGAATTTTTTACTGTTTCTTGCATAATATATATTGTGCCGTGAGTTCGCAAAGACTTGCGTTTATATAGATAAGAGCTAACATTTTGTTTAGCTCTTTTTTTGACATATTATTCTCAAAAGTTAATATATACTTTAAAAGGTGATTGAAATGGTATATCTAGATTTATTAGTAATTGAAGACTTAGTTCTAAATTATTGCATGATAATTGGCGTCAGTCTTATATTAAATAGAATCACTAAATTCAAAAAGGTATTTCTATCATCAGTAATAGGGTGCATTCCTTTAATATTTTTATTTACTGATATAAACAAGATATATCTTTTCCCAATATCAATATTATTTTCACTAATAATGTCAATAATTTCTTTTACTTATCATGATATTATATATACCATCAAAAATATATTCTATATGTATTTAATTAGTATTTTCCTAGCAGGTACTATTTATCTTATCAATGTTAACTTTCTACCAAAAATCAATAACTATTTATTAAACGTTCTCATTTTGATTATAATAGCTCCAATTATTACCTATAGTTACACAAAAAGTATTATAAAAATTAAGAATAATTATTCTAATTATTACAAAGTAGACATATATTTAAAAGACAAGCCAGTAATAACATTAAATGCTTATCTTGATACTGGAAACATGCTAAAAGATCCTTATAAAAATAGACCAATAATTCTTGTTAAAAAAGATAAAATACCAAGTGACTCAGAAACAATAATCTATGTTCCATATAGCACCATTGATAATAATGGTGTCATCAAATGTTTTAAGCCAGAAAAAATATATATTTATTCACATGGATATCGCCAAAAATTACTAATTGGCCTTATTGATGAAGTAGGTATTGAAGGAGCAGATTGTATTTTGAATAAAAATCTAATAGAAAGGATATAAGATTATGCTAAAAAAATTATTTTCAAAAATTATTAAAAAATATCAAAAGATATTATTTGTAGGTAGTACAGACATCTTACCAGAACCATTAACAAAAGAAGAAGAAATAAAGTACGTTGAGTTATCTATGAAAGAAGATGAACATGCCAGAAATAAATTAATTGAACATAATTTACGCTTAGTTGTATTTTTAGCTAAAAAATATGATAATACCGGAACTGATTTAGAAGATTTAGTGTCTATTGGTACAATTGGTCTTATAAAAGCCGTCAATACCTATCGTTTAGATAAAAATATTAAATTAGCAACATATGCTTCAAGATGTATAGATAATGAAATACTAATGTATCTAAGAAAAATCAAAAGAAAAAAAACTGAAGTAAGTTTTGAAGATAGTTTGAGTTATGATTCTGATGGCAATGAATTACATTTAGAGGATGTCTTAGGAACAGAAAAAGATATTGTTACCAAGGGATTAGATGATGAACTTGATAAAAATATTATGCTAGAAGAAATAAATAAATTAAATCCTCGTGATAAAGAAATAATTGAACTAAGATATGGCATTAATCATAAAAAAGAAATGACTCAAAAAGATGTTGCCAATTTATTAGGCATAAGTCAATCATATATTTCAAGAATAGAAAAGAAAGTTATTAAAAAATTAAAAAGTATCATAAGAAACTAGGGGTTAACTAAAAATCAAGATTAAATAAAAACTTAACCTTGATTTTTTTAAGTACATTAATTAGATAAGTATTCTTCTAATAATGATATATCTTTATTATCATAAATAATGCTATATAAAATATCAATGATTTCCATTTTATAATTATTTTTCTTAAACAATTCATACAAAGACTTTAATGTATAATATCCTTCTACTGTTGTATTTTTTAAATAATCATTAATTTCCTGTTGACTAGATTTTTTACCAACTAAATTACCAAATGCGTAATTTCTACTAGTAGGGGAAGTAGCTGTTAACCAAATATCTCCAATTCCCGCATATGTAAACATTGTCATCTTGTTTCCAGAAAAATCCTCAATCATCTTGGATGTATCATTAATAAATTTTGTTATTAATAAGCTTTTAGTAGACTCACAATATCCATATCCATTAGCAATTCCTAAAGTAATAGCCATTACATTTTTAATAGCACCATACATTTCCACCCCGAATACATCATTAGTAATATCCATACTCAAATATTTGTTTTCTAGAGTAGATTTAACTAAATTAGCTATTTTTTTCTTTTTAGAAGCTACAGTCAAAGCTAAATAATCATCCTTTATCATATCTATTGCAAATGTTCCACCAGATATTACTGCTATATTCTTACAATTTAGCTCATTTTTGATTAAATAACTAACAAAAGAAAGACTATCTTGAATAATTCCCTTACAAGCTACAACAATAATTTGATTTTTTTGATAATATTTTTTAAGCTCCTTAATAGTATTCATTACATATTTAACTGGGATAGCTATAAAAATAATCTGTGCTTCCTTAATAGTTTCTTCCAAATTATCTTTAATAAGAATTCTATTATCTATATAATAATCTGGTAAATAAACTTTATTAACTCTATCTCTAATAAGCATTTCATATTCATCTTTAACACTAGTCCACATAGTGACATTGCAATCATTATCAACTAATCTCTTTGCTAAACCAATCCCATAAGAACCAGTTCCTAAAATAGCTATATTTTTACTATTATTCTGTATCATCTTCATTCTCCATTTCTACTAAAGTATTAAGTTTAATTTCAAAATAATTAATTGGAAGTTCAATAGTTTTACAAGCATTATGTTTAGGCCAAATTATTTTATTCTTATCTAGATTTTTATAATAATAACGTATAACATTGTCTTTATCTAACATAATAACATCAATTTTCTCTCTCATAAAAAAAGTATGAATACTATTGCATTTATTAAAAAGTAGGGCATAGTTGATATTTTTTTTAAGCATAAATCCTTTAAATCTTGAAAAAAAACTTTTACATTCTACTAGTTTGATTTCTTTATTATCGTATTTCAATTTCATAAAATCTACCATCCATCTACTATAATTTTATCAAAACTTAAAGTATAAATCAATAAATTATCTAATATACAAATTAATATTAAGCATAAAGATTGTAAATTAATAAAAAATAATTGCGACTACTATTTAAAACAATTAGTCAATATTAGTTCATATGAGTGCCTATATTTTGTATAGATAGAAATAAATTTGCTTTTATAAATTAAAATTTGAAATATTTTATTTAATTTACAATAAATTAAAATTAATTAGATAAAATTAAACAGTACCACGATTGTGTATTTTTGAGTTTAAGTAGCAATAATATTCAACAGAAAAAATGCTAAATAATGTATAGTAAAAAAAAATCATTTGTGTTATACTAATGATAGGTGAGTGTAATGAATAGAAATAGAAATAGAAATAAAAAGAAAAGAAAAATTAAAATAGGCCCCATTATTATTGCACTATTAGTATTAATTATTATTGTGTTAACTGCTATGAAAATACTTGACAAAGGAGCTACTAGTATAATTTATAAAACATATTATCTAGCATCGACAGAAAATAGCATTACATTGTATACATATAATAGTGAAACAGATAAGATGGAAGAAAGCGATAAATTTCCAAGAGGTACTAAAATAAAATCAAATAACAACATCAAAACAGTAGGTGAAGTACCATATAAAGAAATCATTTTAAATGATAAAACTTACTATTTAAGTGAGATTTACTTAGAAGAAAATCAAAAGTCTGTAGTAAAAGAAAAAGAAAAATATGTCAGAACTTCTGTAACCGTTTACAAAAATGAATTAGATTCAAAAATAGAATCTTTTATTAAAAAGGGTAATAAAATAGAGATTATTGATTATGACAATATCGATAATGAAGGCCATGTCAATATGTATAAAATAAAAAAGGATGATATAACCGGATGGGTATATGCTAAGTATCTAGTTGATACAGAAGAAGCTGCTTTAGCTAATTATAATGAAAATAATGTTTATGACACTCATAAAGATCGCAAATATGGTAGAGAATTATATGGTGGAAAAGCATCAACCTTAGATTATTATCCATATGAAAAGCCAGAATTTGAAAATAATCCGATTTTGAAAAATGCCAAATCTATGTACTTAAATGCCGGATCAAATGTTATAGGAAATATTGATAAGTATTTAGAAATTGCTACTACCTCTGGAGTAAATGCAATTGTAGTAGATTTAAAGGATGGTGCTCTTGCATATCCGATGGAAGTTGCTAAAGAATATTCAATGACAGCTTATAATACAGCTATTAATAGTTATGATTCATACAAAAATGCTATTGATAAAATTAAAAATGCTGGAATATATGTAATTGGTAGAATTGTTGTATTTAATGATTCTCATTATGGAAAAGATCATCCAGAAGATTGTATTAAATCAAATGCTTCATCTCAACTATGGCCATCAGCTTATTCAAGAGGAGCGTGGGAGTATAATGTTGAATTGGCCAAACAAGCTATTCACGATATGGGCTTTAATGAGATTCAATTCGATTATGTAAGATTTCCTGAACAAGCATATAATATGTCACAAAGTAGCAGTACTGATTTCAAAAATAAATATGAAGAAGAAAAAGCTGAAGCAGTGCAAAATTTCTTATTTTATGCCACTGATCAAATACATAAAGAACAAGTATATTTATCAGTAGATGTTTTTGGAGAGTGCTCTGGCACATATGTAACATCATATGGCCAGTACTGGCCAGCTATATCTAATATCGTAGACGTTGTAAGTTCTATGCCATATACCGATCATTTCGGTAGAAATGTTGATACATGGACCAATGCTTATCAAACTGTTAATAACTGGGCTAAAGGTGCTGCCGAAAGACAAACAGAAATTACAACACCAGCCATAGCAAGAACTTGGATAACTGCCTATGATACGCCATATTGGAATCCAACCGTAACATATGATGCTACCAAAATTAGTGATCAAGCAAGAGCCTTAGTAGATGCCGGATTAACAGGAGGATTTATTACTTGGAACTCTTCATCAAATATAAATAAATATAATCAAATAAAATCAGCCTTTGCTAAAGATTATTAAAATGAATATAGAAAGGAAACAATCTAAAATAATATTAAAGGATTGAATTATACAAAAATGAAAATAGAAATAGAAAATCAAATATATGAATTAATAAAAAATTACAAAGATGCTTTTGATAAAGAAGAATTTACTTTAAAATGTACTGATTACTTTTATGACTATGACTATATTGTTGGAGATATAGCCTATGGTAAATTGCGTTTAAAAGGATTTAATGATTCCAAAAATAAAAAGGTAAATAAAATAAATGATTATGCCAATGTTGATAGCTACATTAAAAATAATTGTGCTAATGATTGTAAATATTTTATTGTAAAAAAAATAATATAAAATTTTAATAGAATAAGAAAAGAATATTTGTTATAAAAGCATTAAAATATAAAAAGATTACTTTCTAACTTAAATAGAAAATTACTTAATCAAAATTAACTATATGTCTTTTATCATCCATAAAACAATATTCTTTTTTTTTATTTATAGTGTAAATTTAATTAAAGAAGATAAAAAAATCAATTAGATTTTAACCTTCTTGATAATCATCAAATTAAAAACTAAATTCTCTATAATAAGAAAAACGAGAATTTAAAATTTTATTAAACAACCTTCTTGATAATTAGATTTTATTAATAAAAAGACTTGTCAAAATAAAAAAAATATGCTAATATTTTCTTATAAGATAGTAAGGAGGAAATCGTCTTGGATAGAAAAAAATTAATTGGAACAATCATTGGAGTAATATTTTTTGTTGCTTTAATAGCAGGAGCTACATTTGCATGGTTAACTTTTAATGCTAATGTAACTAACGGAAATTATAACGTAAGTACTGGTAATTTCTTAGTAGATTATCAAGGAGATACTGAATTGACAGATATTAAAACATTGAGCAATGTTACTGCTGCTAATGTTGCAACAAGCGGAGCTACAAAAGTTACTGTAAAAGCTGCTAAGAAAACTGCTGATAGTGCTAACGGAACTTTAACAGTGAAATTAACAACAACGTCAACAGGAGATACTGCTCTAGATTTATCATCAGGAGTATTAAAATATTCTGTACAAGTAGGTACAAATACTGCCTCTGCTCCACAAGCAGTTCCTGCAACTTCATCAACAACAGCCCTAGATTTAACTACTATAGATTTAACATCAACTACACAAACAAACGTAACGGTGTATTTCTGGTTAGATTCTAGTATACTTGATAACGATGATATTGGTAAAACATATCAAGGATATGTTCATGCTTCAGCAGAACAGGCACATTAATTTAAGGAGAGTAAAAAATGAAAGATAAAGACAAATTAATTATTGCTATAGTAGCAGTTTTAGCAATCATTGTTGCTGTAGGTGGAGCAACATATGCCTATTGGTCTTGGGTATCAGATACTGCAAATCAAACAAGTGTAAACTTTACAGTAATTGGTGGTTCTAACGATATTAATGCAAAAATCAATGGTAATGGAACTACAACAATAACAAAATTAATTCCAACTGCATCATGTACAAGTAGTAATGCATTAGTAAAAGCTGTAGATATTACATATTTAAACAATACAACTTCAAAGGCAAGAATAACAGCTAATTTAAAAGTAACTAACTTTACTGCAAGTTCTGCCGGAACTCCAACAGCTGATAATTTGACACATTTAAAATGGTCTATTACCAAAACACAAAGTTTGTGTACTGATGATAGTAGTGAAAACTATGTAGCAGGTGGCGATTTTAGTGGCTCAACAGGAAATCCTAATCTACTTAGTGCTACAGGATCAACTAAAATAGATGTAGCTACTATTACAAACGAAATAGCTGCAAACGTTACAACAGAAACAAGTATACCAACATATTATTTACACGTATGGCTAGATAGTGAATATGAACACACAAACGTTGGTAATGTAAATAATGATCCAATGCAAAATATTAGTTTCACTCTTGAATGGTCAGGTACTATTGAACAAATAGCAGGATAATTTAAACAAAAAAGCTTCACTTAATAAAAGGTGAAGTCTTTTTTTGAAATAAATCAGCATATTTATAAAAAGAATGTTGGACTATTACTGTTATTATCATTAAGATTAGAAGTATTATAATTTTTACTATCTGCATCATTACTAACCTTATTATCAATATTAACTTTAATATTAGTATTATTAGTATTGCTATTATTATTTCTAGAAACGTTATTAGTAACAGTTTCACTTCCAAAAGCTTTAGCTAGTCTAAGCATCGATTTCATATTATTAACCATTGGTTTTGCCTGTTTAATAAGTGGAATAGTTTGATTCATAACATTCAAAGTTTTATTAGCACCGCTTAAAAGTCCACTCCAATTAAATGAACGAATCCCACTGCCGATACGACTAAATAATCCCATTCTTCCTGGTATAGCTGAACTCATTCCAATAGCATTCCCCATAGCCGTGGGAATACCATACCTGCCACCCATACTCATATATGGCATATTAGGCATAAAAAATCTTCCTGGATTCATAAAATATTCCTTCCTAAAATAATATATGTAAAATTATTAAAAAAAGTTTTAAAAAAATAAATATTTGTGATACAATTATACTATAAACGTAAATAGAATTATGTAGATACAAAGAGAAATAAAAGGGTGGTGTTTATTTTGAATAATAATCAAGTAAATAATCAAAATAATAATATGCTATTAAATGGTCAAAACAGCAATCTACAACAAAACAATCCCAATCAAATGGGGATGATGGCTAATCAGTCGGTTCAAGGAATAAATGTTGGCACTATGAGTAATAATCAAAATAATAATTATCAAGCATCATCAGGAAATAACGTTCAAACAGATTTTACTAATGACAAGAAAGATTTAAAGAAAAAAGTTAACTTTAAAAGATTTAAGTATAAGGTAAAAGATGCCGAAGGAAAAATAATAGATAGTTATTTTGATGCTGAAAACAAAATAGATGTTGAATCATTTCTATTAAATAAAGGATATGAAATAATTAAAGTTGAAGAAGATAAATTATCTACTAGTCTAGGTCTTGCTAATGCTAGCATTTCTAGAAAAATGTCATTAAAAGATTTAAATTTCTTCCTAACTCAGCTATCAACCTATGTTAAATCAGGTATTCCACTACTTGACTCAATGGAAATTTTAAGTAGGCAAAGTAAAAAGAAAGATATTCAAATGCTTTATAAAAAAATAGTATTTGATTTAAATAGGGGATTGTCTTTTAGTCAATGCCTAGAAAAACAAGGAAAAGTATTTCCTAAAATGCTAATTAACATGTTAAAAACATCTGAAATGACCGGCGATTTAACTGGAGTTTTAGATGATATGGCAGCATACTATAAAAGACAGGATAGTAATCGTAAACAAATTATTAATGCTATGACATATCCATCAGTTTTAATGGTTTTCGCAGTGGCTGTTTTAACATTCGTTATTACATATGTTGTACCATCTTTTACTGCTATGTATGAAACAACTGGATCAAGCTTACCAGGTATAACTCTTGCTATCATGAATATAAGTAATTTCGTAACAAGCAACTGGTACTATATACTAGCCATAATCATAGTAGTAGTATCTATATTTACCTTATTATATAAATCATCTAAACAATTTAAATATGCCATGCAGGCTTTCGTTATGCATATTCCAGTAATTAAAGATATCGTAAAATACAATCAATTAGTTACTTTTACTAGTACTTTTGCCACCTTAATAAAACATGATGTATTTATTACTGATAGTATGGATATTCTAAGTAAGATAACTGAAAATGAAGTTTATAAAAAAATTATTAATAGTGCTATTTCTAATTTGAGTGTTGGAAATGGTTTATCCGTAGCTTTCAAAGGACATTGGGCCTTTCCAGAAACAGCATATGAAATGTTAGTAACTGGTGAAAAAACTGGCAAACTAGGTGAGATGATGGAACATGTTGCATCATATTATCAAGAAGAGCAAACAAACATTATATCAAGATTAAAAAGCCTAATTGAGCCTATCATGATAGTATTACTAGCAGTTATCGTTGGTGTAATATTACTAGCTGTAGTAGTGCCAATGTTTGATATCTATAGTACTATAATATAATATTACAAACAAAATAAGGAGTTAAGCATGGAAAGAATATATATAATAATATTTTTCGTATTTGGAAGTATAATGGGATCTTTTTTCCATGTAATATCTACCAGATTATCTAAAGGCAAATCAATCGTTAGACCTGCTTCCCATTGTGAAAAATGTAATCATCAATTAAAATGGTATGAATTAATACCAATAGTATCTTATATAATTCAAGGTGGAAAGTGTAGAAAATGTAAAAGTAAGTTGCCAATTAGTTACTTGCTAATGGAAATATGTACTGGAATATTATACGCAGTTTGCTTTCATAAATTTGGCTTTTCTCTAGAATTAATAACCGCCCTAATATTTACTTCAAGCTTAATTATTGTCATCATAAGTGATATAGAATACATGATCATTCTAGATGAAATCCTAATTGTTGCATCGTTTAGTATTATCATAATTAACATATTTAATTATGGATTATATGAAGCAGCTCTAAAAATACTAGCAGGGCTTGGCGCTTTTGCCACTATGTACCTAATAAAAAAACTAGGAGACCTTATGTTTAAGCAAGAATCATTAGGCGGCGGTGATATTAAATTAATGTTCTTAATAGGATTAGTTATTGGCTATTCTATGTCAGTTTGCAATATCTTTTTTGCAACCTTCATAGCCTTTCCTATAGCACTGTATTTATTAATATCTAAAAAGGACAATATTATTCCTTTTGGGCCATTTCTAAGTATGTCAGCCATATTATTATACATTTGGGGAATAACATTTACTGACATTATCACTTTCATTATTACTTAAAAGCTTTAATCAACGAAAAGAGGTAAAGATATGAAAAAGAAAACAATCTTAGTAGTATTATTAACAATATTAGCAATAGGCATTGTTTCATTATATACAACATTCGCCTACGATGAAAACAATAATAAGTTAGAAGATTCAGATGCTAATTACAATTTAATTTATTCAATTAAAGAAAAATCAAATAGGGAAGTTGTTGTTGGTAGTAATGAAGAAAAATATATTGATATCACTTTATCAAATCCATATAATTCTTCTGTTAAATATGGAATGTACTATTATTTAGTAAGCCCATCATCACTACCTGATGGCATTAGTATCACTTTGTCAGAAGATTCAACAGATTCTCTAGAAGATATCATTAAACCTAATCAAACCAGAGTAGTAACTCTAAAAATAACTAACAATTCGTCATATCAAGTAGAAATGTTATTAGGAGCACTCGTTGGATTTGAAAAAGGTAAAATAGAAGATTTAGCCAAAAATGGTGAAACACTAATAAAATAAAGAAAAGAGGAAAAAATGAAAAAAATAGCTATTAATGGCTTTGGAAGAATAGGCCGCTTAGTTTTTAGAATTATTGAAGAAGATCCTGAATTAGAGGTAGTTGCAATTAATGATTTGTCAACTCCAGAAGAATTAGCATATCTCCTAAAATATGACACTAATCACGGAAAATATGAAAAAAAGGTAACTCACGATGAAGAAAATATATATGTATCTGATAGAAAGATAAAAATATATAAAGAAATGGATCCAAGCAACTTGCCTTGGGGTGAATTAGGAATAGACATAGTCCTAGAATGTACTGGAAAATTTACAAGTCTCGAAAAAGCTATGTTACACATAAATGCCGGTGCTAAAAAAGTTTTAATATCTGCTCCAGGTAAAGGCAAAATGAAAACTATAGTATATAATGTAAATCATGAAATATTATCTGAAAATGACGTCGTAGTATCTGCTGCATCATGCACAACAAATTGCTTAGCTCCAGTGCTAAAAGTTTTAGATGATAATTATCAAATAATCAAAGGAAATATGACAACAATTCATGCTTATACCAATGATCAAGTAACATTAGACGTTGCCCACAAAAAAGGTATATACGAAAGAAGAGGAAGAGCTTGCGCTATGAATATGGTACCAACATCAACCGGTGCTGCTAAAGCCATTGGCAAAGTTCTACCACGACTTGATGGTAAAATATTAGGCTCAGCTATAAGAGTTCCTGTATCAGATGGCTCATTAGTAGATTTGGTTGTAGAATTATCTAAAAAAGTAACAATTGAAGAATTAAATAATAAGTTTAAAGAAAACATGAGTGAAACCTTAAACTATACTGAAGATCCAATTGTATCTTCTGATATTATTTCTTCAGCATATGGAGCTACCGTTGATGGTAATCTTACAAATATTATTGAAGTTGAAAATAAGCAACTAGTTCATATAGTAGCATGGTATGATAATGAAATGGGATACTCACATCAAATGGTAAGAACACTAAAAATGCTATAAAGACAAAAAGCTCCTCGCAAAAAAGTGAAGAGCTTTTAAAATTAGAAGAATTATTTAAATAACTGAAAATAAAAAAATTTAAAAGATAAACAATAAAATTAAAAAATATTTACAAAAAACGATTTAAGCAATTGATATTATTGTAAAATTATGATATCATTGTTATAGATAAAAAATAGACTAGAATGAGGGTGAAAGTATGGAATTTAAAAAAGTTTTAATTATTCTTACCATCACTATAGTTGTAATTATTGGTGCGATGTTCGGTGTCAGTTATGGCTGGTATGCCTATTCTAATGCTGAAAGTAACATTTCTGGCACCACTATCAAAGAAAAACCAACTGTAATATTTTCTCAAACAGAGTATATTGCTGTAAATCAAATTACTCCAATATATGACGAAGATAGATATACATATGCCAATAAAAATAGTTTTACAGTCACTGTAGGCGAAAACTTAAAAGACTATGAAGTAGCTATCAATATTTCTTTAACTAATATTGCAATGTCTAATGAACTAAAAATAGCAAATTTTAAATATGAATTGTTACAAGATGGCAAAACTATATCTTCAGGTAGTTTTAGTGAATTAAATGATAAATCAACAACCCTAAGTTTACTCCAACCAACACTACTAACACAAGAAATATACCCTAAAACATATAATTATGAGTTATATATTTGGCTAAGTGACGATAATACTAATCAAAATAATCTCATGAGTAAAGTATTTAGTGCTAAAGTAAATGTTGATAGTGCTGCTAAGAAAATAAATAAATAATCTTGAAAGGAAGGTAATTATGAAAAGCAAAAGAATATATTATAGTATTGCCGTTTTATCAATTATAATTATAACCATTGGCGGAACATATGCCTTCTTTAATTCAGCTGCCCAAGCCCCTAACAATATTGCAACCAATAGTAAAAAGTTTGAAGTAATTTATAGTGGTGGCGGTACTGTAAATGGCCCGTTAGAAATTTCATCAACCAAAGAAAGTGGCCTAAAAGCAGAAGTAAATATTAGAATGGCACCAGATAGTGCCTTGGCTAAAGGAACAATATATATAAATATTGAAGAAATGAGTGACTCACTTGCTAATAGTGGTTTTATTTGGGAAGTATATAAAGATCACGATTTAACCAAACCATACTCTAAAGGATCATTTGAAGGGTATGATGCTACCACTAACAATGTAATTAACATTGTAGAAGATTACCAGTTATCAACAGAAAATACTACCTTCACCATATATTTCTGGTTAAATGGAAATGATAGTCACATAGATAATAGAGTAATTGGTGCAAAATTTCAATGCTATATTGGTGCAAGAACAGAAAACTTCTCCGGTATCACTGTAGCCGGTTAATAATAAAGACTATATAAGTAAATTAATTCATAGTTTACATTAATATATAGTCTTTTAAAATGTCTTGTTTTACTCAAAAACAATATATATTCTGTACATAGTGAAAAAAGCAATATAAATAATAACATCGATAAGTATAAACACTAAAAGTAATATATCTTAATTAAATCATTAACAAAACAGCCTTGTTTAAAAATGTTACCATGAAGTAGATATAAACATCATTATCACAACATGTTCTTTTTTAAACAGTTAAAAATATAATTAATTAGGTGAAGAAATATGAAAATCATTATAGATCCATATCGCGGTGGTAAAGATACTGGTAAAAATATATCTGGACAATATGAAAAAAATATTTTATTAGAAATGTCAAATTATATGGCAAAACAATTTAATAAACAAGGTATTGATACAGAATTAGTTCGTACAACAGATGTATCTTTAACAGATGATGAAAGAAATAGCATTATAAATGAATTAAAAAATGATAATGCCATAATTATTCAAAATAGATTATCCGAAGATGGTGAGTTTAATATAATCTATCCTTTAAGAAGTAATGATAATTTACCAAGTATTATCAGTAATAACCTAGAAGCCAACAACATTAATGTAAATAAATATTTTCAACGACGTTTACCAACCAATACTATGCTTGATTATTATAACGTCATTAGGAATACTAAACCAAATGAGACAATCATAATAGAATATCTTAATGAAAAAAAATACCAAGAAATTATAGATATTATCGTTGATAGCATTGTATCTTACATAAAAAAAGAAAATACATATGTTGTAAAAAAAGGAGATTCTTTATATCAAATAGCTAAAAAATATAACACCACCGTTGATGAAATTAAAAAGTTAAATAATTTATCGTCAAACACTCTAAAAATAGGACAGAATTTATTAATTCCAGCAAAAAAGACATCCACATCGACAACACCAGTTAAAGATAACACAACTATATATATTGTAAAAAAAGGAGACTCTCTATATCAAATTGCTAAAAAAAATAATACTACTGTTGCAAAAATTAAAGAACTAAATAATTTAAAAAGTGACATTTTAAGCATAAATCAAGAATTAAAAATACCTAAATCGTCAGAAGAATATATATTATATACTGTAAAAAAAGGAAATTCTTTATATCAAATCTCTAAAAGATATAATACTACCGTTGATGAGATAAAAAAATTAAACAATCTAAATAGTAATGTTTTAAGTATAAATCAAGAATTAAAAATACCAAGATAGTTTAAATAAGCATTAACTAAAAATATAAAAATAAATTATTACTTATAAAGTCAACAAATTTAATGAAAGATAACATATTTTTCTAAATAAAAGAATATATTATAGTGTCACTATAAGTGATAGAAAGAACACAAGCGTTTGTGTTTTTTTCTAATTCATGATATACTTAATAAGAGGTAAGATATGAAAAAAATAATGAAATTTATAGTAGTCTTGTTATTAGTAATTGCTATTTCAAGTACTTTAATAAACTTATATGTAATAATGACAACAAAAAATAAAATATTAAATATTGATGATGAAAAACTAAAAGATGCCGACTGTATTTTAATACTAGGAGCTGGAATTCGTCGTAATAAACCAAGCCCAATGTTAGAAGATCGCCTTTTAACTGGGATAGAGTTATATGAAAATGAAATATCTAATAAAATTCTTGTAAGCGGTGACCATATTGAAAGTGATTATGATGAAGTAGGCGTTATGAAAAACTATTTGTTAGAACATGGGATTCCTTCAGAAAAAATATTTGTAGACCACGCAGGAATTTCCTCATATGATAGTGTATATCGTGCCAAAGAAATTTATAAAGCCAACAAAATAGTTATTGTAACTCAAAAATATCATTTATATCGTGCTATTTATATTGGCAACCATCTAGATTTAGAAGTATATGGTATTGCCGCTGATAAAAATATTTATCAAAGCCAAGAGAAACGTGATGCAAGAGAATTCTTAGCCAGAATAAAAGACTTTTTTAAGTGCATTATTAAACCACAATCAACATATTTAGGAGAAGTGCATTCCATTAAAGGAAATGGAATTAACACTCATAATAAATAGTAAAATATCTTAAAAAAACAAATATCTAGTTAATCTAGGTATTTTTTTTACCAACTTTGTCCAAATTTTAACCAAGTAAAAGTAAAATTATTATATACTCGTGAATAATATAAGTGAAGAATCAAGAAAAAGGAGTGATATGCAAAAGAAAATAATTTTAATCATAACTATTTTACTATTTATTATGTTAAAACCTATCTTCGCCGCCGAAAAATTAGATATTACTGCCGATGCTATAATTAAATATAAATGGTATATTGAAGAAGAGGATAAGAAAAGTGGGATATATTATCAGAAAGGAAAAGGCCTAGAGGGATATTATGAAAATCCTGATTTAACCATTTATGGTAAGGGGACTGCTAGTTGGGATGCCGATTATTGTGCTTATAACAAAAATAATTATTTAATAGAATACATAAATAATAAAGAATATAGAGTAATAGCTGACTTTAAATTTATTAAGTTTTCCAATATTAATTATCATGACAATGAGCTTAAAGTGTTTATTAACAATAAAGAGGTAAAATATAACATTTATAGCAAAACATCCAACGAATTAGTATTGGAATTAGAACATAATTATAGTGTAGAAGATGTATGGATATATATTGATACTACCGAATCTTTTGATATTACTTTATTAGGTAATATTAATAGTAAAGAAATATCTTTATATAAACACATTGAAAGTGCAAAAATTCTAATTCCCGATAAAACATGGATAACCAAAAATTCTAAATATGTAACAACTCATACAAGTGCATTATATAAAAATAATGATTTTAGAACCCAAATAAGTAATGTTAATATTTGTCGTGCCGTTGAGATAAAGACATATAGGTATAAAAAAATAAGAAAATATTATGATGATGAATATCATGAGTATATTGAAGGATACATCCCTGATAAAGAAGACTACATAATAGAATATCAAAAAGAATTGCCTACAAAAACTATAAACATAACCAGAGTAGATAAAGAAATAGTTCCTATAAAAGAATACATTTATCTAGATAATAATATATCAAATGATAAAGAAAGTATTGAAGACACACAAGATAATAATCAAGAAAAATGTCTGCCTGGGAAAAATGGTAAAGTTATAGAAACAAAGTATATTGAAAATGAAGTGATTAAAGAAGTATATAAAGTTCCTAAATATATTTACTTAATAATCTTATTACTAATAATTACCATTATTTTAATGATTATATTAAAAAGCAAAAAAAATGTCGATTGAAACTATTAGCTATTTTTGTCGAAAATGTATAAAATAAACAAATAATATGCTAAATTAAACTAGAAAGGAATGAGAACATGCTAAATGTAAATTTTGAATTTCGAAAAGGAATTTTCTTTATTCGTTTATTTGGAGATATGAGCAAGCAAAATTTTTATGATGAAACAGAAGAATTAAAAAAAATTATAATAGCAAATGAATTTAAATACATTGTCTTAAATACTAATTATATTCACAAAATAGACTTAGAAGGATTAAATTATTTACTAGAGTTATGTTACATTTCTAAAGAGTTTAGTAGTAATTTAGTGTTATGTGATAAAACTAATGTGATGTCAAGATTAATAAATAGCAATATTCCACATATAAAAGATGAAATTGAAGTACTATAAATACTATAAAGGAGATAAAAATATATGGATAAAATAACTGATATAATAGTTGAAAATGAAGGCTTCATATATAACATAATCAATAAATATAAAAATTATTTTGAATTAGAAGATTTATATCAAGTAGCTGTTATTGGCATGATTAAAGCATATAAAAATTACCAAGAAGAATATAATACAAAATTTCTTACTTATGCATATCCTTATGTAATAGGTGAAGTAATAAAATATGTAAATACATTTAGAAAAGTAAAATTGAGTAAAGAAATGGTAACAATATATTCAAAAATAATTAAAGCTAAAGAAGTATTATCCCAAAAATTGATGAAAACTCCAACTATATATGAATTATCACTTTTTTTAGAAATAGATGAAAACTTAATAGAAGAGGTTATTATTGCTAACGAAAGTGTAACTAGTTTAGATAAAATTATTAATGAAGATGATAAGAAGATGGATTTATACAATACAATAGGATATTATGAAAAAGAAATTGAAGATTATCCATTAAGATATGCTATTGAACAATTGCCTGAAGAAGAAAGACAACTAATTATTGCTAGATTTTATGAAAATAAATCACAACGTGAAGTAGGGGAAATGTTAGGCATATATCAAGTAGAAGTCTCTAGAAGAGAACAGAAAATTTTAAAGAAAATTCATGAAAAAATTGCAGCCTGATAAAATTTGTGAAGACTCTAAAACTAATATTTATCTTGTTGTAGCCGAAAACATTAAAAAGTATCGTAAACAAAGAAATTTAACCCAAGAAGACTTGGCAAAAATAAGTGGATATTCAGATTCATACATTAGAAGAATTGAAGCCCCTAAATGTCAAAAAAATTTCTCAATTCAAACAATATACATAATAGCATCTTCATTAAACATTCCAATTAAGAATTTATTTGATGATGAAGACATAAAATAAAGTATGAAAATATTTAATAAATTAGAAAATTATTTAAATGAACAAGAATACAAAATGGTAATTAGGGATAATCAAATAAATATTGTTAATTATGATGAAATAGTAGATTTTTCTAGTAATAAAATAATTGTTAAAAACAGAGCTAACCTAATCATTATCGAAGGAAAAAACTTAACAATTTCCAAAATGTTAGATAATGAAGTTTTAATAAGCGGAATAATTAGTAATATACACATAAATTAATATGAACAAGCATAATAGTTTATAGGTGTATTATGAATAATAATTATATTAAAGTTAAGGTTTCTGGTAAGAATGTAAATAATTATCTTAAATGGCTTATTTCAAAGAAAATAAATATAATAAATTTAAAAATTGTTAGTCATAATGAGATGCATATAATAATTAATTACAGGGATTTATCAGAGTTATCAAAGTATTCCAAAACATATAAAATAACCATTGAGAAGAAATATGGAAAATTAAAAATAGTAGATGCAATAAAGAAAAATAGTATCATTATATCGACTATATTATTGTCAATTGTACTTTTATACTTTTTATCTAATATAATCTTTTCGGTTGAAGTAGTATATAATAATCAAGATTTGTCCAATATGTTAATTAAAGAATTAGCAAAATATAATATAAAAAAATATAGTTTTAAAAAAGATTATAAGTATTTAGAAGAAGTTAAACAGAAAATTTTATCTGACAAAAAAAATGAATTAGAATGGATTGAAATTGAAGAAAGTGGAACTAAATATCTTATAAAAGTTGTTGAAAGAAAAAAGGAAGATAAGAAAGAAGAATATACTTATCAATCAATAGTAGCTGCCAAAGATGGAATCCTTAAAAGCATTAAGGCTTATTCAGGAGAAAAGGTTAAAGGTATAAATGAATATATAAAGAAAGATGAAACTATTATAAGTGGAGTGTTGACAAAGCCTGATGGTACAAATTTATATGTTAAGGCAAAAGGAACAATTTTAGCAGAAGTTTGGTACAAAGTAAGTGTAGAATATCCGATGTATTATCAAGAAGAATCTGTTACCGGTAGAAGTAAGACTATTTTAAGTTTAAATTTTATAAATAAGAGATGGTCATTATTTAATTATTCTAAATATAAACAGTTTAAAATATCTCCTACAATAATCATTGAAAATAAGTATTTGCCAATCGCAATTGTCAAAGAAAAACTATATGAGGTAAATATTAAAGAAGATATATATACAGAAGAAGAAGCTACTATCAAAGCCATAGAGATTTCTAAGCAAAAGTTATTAGGAAATAATTCTAAAATATCAGAAATTACTGAAACAATAGTATTAAATAAAGAGAACTTAGGTTCTAAAATAAAGCTTAATTTATTTATATCAGTATTAGAAGATATTACCAAAATCATTGAAATAACAGAAGAAATACCACAAACAAATGAATAATTTATTTACATCAAGAAAAAAATAATATATAATAAATTCAAAGAATAGGTGATAATATGATTCAGACACAAACGATAGATATCAATCATGTAAGAAAGATATTGGAAAATTGCCCAAACTTCGATAAGATAGTTAATTATGAATATCCATATGGTGATGTTTTGTCAAAAAAATTGATTGATTGGTACCGAGAATTAATATTTTCAGCTAATGGAAACAATGAAAGTCAACTTATGGTAATAAATGCACTTGATAAAAGTTTGTATTTATATGTAAAAGACAACAAATATAAAAGAGGAATTCGTAAGATTATCAGTGCTGATGAATTATCCTTTGAGAATAAAGAAGTAATCAAAGAAGTAATTAAAAGAATAATAGAGTTTACAAACAACTATGAGAAAAAAGAATTGCGTGACTTTAGTATTGCCAGATGGTTATAAGTTATATTTTATAATTAATAGCTTAATATTTAATCATTTAATTATGAGATAATCTTTACAAAACAATTTGTTTTTTGCTATAATTATTACGGAGGAAGTAATAATGGGAAGAGAGTTAAGAAGAAAACAAGCTAAAAAAGAAGGAAAGAGTTTAGCAAAAGAAGAAGTAAAAAATGAAAATCAAATAAAAAAATTGATAAAAATAGTTTGCTTACTAGTATTTATTGTTGTTATGATATATCTAATATCAGCATTATTCATTACTAAAGAACTAAATTGGTTTAATAACTCTAAAGAAAACACTTCAGAGACAAATGTTAATAATTCAATCTTAGCTAAGCAAATATTTAGACAATCAGAAGAAGAATATTATGTATATTTCTATGATTTTAATAAAGAAGAGCAAGAAATAAGCAATATAGTAACAAAAAAGTTAGCTAACAATAAAGTATATCGTGTTGATACTTCATCTGCCTTAAATACAAATTATGTTGGTACAGAAAGCAACAAATCAGCTAAGACTCTAGAAGAATTAAAAGTAGTATCACCAACAGTTATAAAAATATCTGGTGAAAGCATAGTAGAATATTATGAGGCTGACGAAATAAAGAATAATTTAAATTAGCAACAAAAAATACAAGTTTTTGAAAATAAAGGCTTGTATTTTCATTATTTATATGATATCATCTATAGATGAAGCAATCCGCTGTAGTTTTATTTTGCACATTATATGCTATTTTACAAGATTGTGGTTAAAGAAAAGGAGATGAATACGAAATGGCAAAAAATTTACTTGAAACAATTACAGAAAAGCAAATCAGAAATGACATTCCTGAATTTAGAGTAGGTGATACAGTTAATGTTGGATGCAAAATCATCGAAGTAAAGGGCGGAAAAGAAAAAGAAAGAATTCAAAATTTTGAAGGAATTGTAATTGCCAGAAAAGGACAAGGAGCAACAGAAACATTTACTGTAAGAAAAATTTCATCAGGAATTGGTGTTGAAAGAATTTTCCCAGTAAACAGTCCAAACATTGCTTCAATTGAAGTTGTTAAAAAAGGTAAAGTTAGAAGAGCTAAATTATATTTCTTAAGAACTAGAGAAAGTCAATATAAGATCAAAGAAAGAAGATAATAAATTGTTCTAGTTTATTATCTTTGTTCTATATGGAGGTAAAGTGAAAACAGACATTAATAGGGCAAAACTTAATAAGTTGCAAGAATTAATCCCATATATAATAATCATTGTTGTAGTGGTATTAATAAGAACTTTTATTATAACTCCAGTAATTGTCGTTGGCGACTCGATGGTTCCAACACTAAAAGAAGGGCAAATATTATTACTTAATAAGATTAATTATCATTTTAATGACATAGAAAGATATGATATTGTTGTTATAAAATCAGGAAAAAGTGAAATTATTAAAAGAGTAATTGGACTTCCTGGTGAAACAATAGAATATCGTGATAATGTTCTATATATCAATGGACATGAAGAAGATACAATTTACAATTTTGAAACAGATGATTTCAATTTAAAAAGTATTTGCAATTGTGATAAGATTCCAGAAGACAAATACCTAGTTCTTGGAGATAATCGTTCAGTTTCAGCAGATAGTAGAATAATTGGTCTAATAGATAAAAAAAATATATTAGGTAATACAAATATAAGTATTTGGCCTATGAAAAAAGTTAATTAAGTTAACTATTAGTGAGGTGAAGTATATGGCAATAAATTGGTATCCAGGCCATATGGCTAAGACAAAAAGAGAGATAAAAGAAAAACTATCTTTAATTGATATTGTTTTTGAAGTAATCGACTCAAGAATACCAAAATCATCTAAAAATAAAGACATTGAAGAATTAATTAAAAACAAACCAAAAATTCTTGTTATGACAAAATTAGATTTATGCGATTTAAATAAAACAAAAGAGTGGATTAAATATTATGAATCATGCGGCTATAGTGTAATTGCCCTAGATTTAATAAATAATCCAAATATACAACCAATCTTTACTGAAACTAATAAATTATTAGCAGAGTTAAATAAAAAAAGAGTTGAAAAGGGATTAAGAGAAAGAAAAGCAAGAGCCATAATATTAGGTATACCTAATGTAGGCAAATCAACTTTGATAAATCGACTTGTAAGAAAAAAAGCTACTAACGTTGGTAACAAACCAGGTATAACAAAACAACTAGAGTGGATAAGAATTAGTAATCAAATAGAATTACTTGATACTCCAGGTATTTTGTGGCCACGTTTGGATAATGAAGAAGTAGCACTAAACTTAGCTTCTATGACAGCAATAAAAGAAGAAATTTTAAATTTAGAAGAAGTGGCTATATATATTGTAACCAAAATGATAAAAGAATATCCTGATAATTTAACAAAAAGATATAATATAAAGATATCTGATGATATCATTGATATTCTTGACCAAATTGGTAAACATATTGGAGCTGTAAAAAATAAAGAAACAGATTATGATAAGGTATATACGACAATAATCAAAGATTTAAGAGAAGGGTATTTAGGAAAAATTACTTTTGATAATATTCCTACTAATAAGGAGAACTAATGAAAATAGATTTAACAAAATTAATTATAAATAGTGTTTCTACTTTAAAAGTAGATTCTGATATATTAATCCCTGATGAATTCTTAAAAAATACATTAATTTATGAATTAAAAAACACGCATTTAAATGGTAAAATTACTATTAATGAAAATGATGAATTTGTTTTAACTGGAACAATATCCGGAATAATGACCTTAAAAGACGATGTTACTTTAGAACCTGTAGAATATACCTTTAAAACTGAAATAGAAGAAATTTTAGATAAATTACAAAATACTATTGATATTACCGATGTTTTATGGCAAAATATATTAGTAGAAATTCCTTCAAAAGTGCGAACCACTGATGAAGATATTGAAATATATGGAGAAGGATGGCGCGTTATTACCGAAGAGCAATTCGCTAAAGAAATGGCAAAATCTAATAATCCATTTTCCAATTTGGAAGAATTATTAAACAAAAAGGAGGAAAAATAATATGGCAGTTCCATTTAGAAAAATAAGTAAAACAAGAAAAAATATGAGAAGAACTCATTATAAAGTTACAGCAAATGGATTAGTAAAATGTCCTAATTGTGGTGAAATGATAAGACCACACAGAGTTTGCGATAAATGTGGATTTTATAAAGGAGTAAACAAATTAGAAAAAAACTAGTCATTACTTGATTAGTTTTTTTATATCTTGTATAAACAACAATAATTATTAATCTAGCTAATTGCCTTGACAACAATTTTTTAAATAAATAATTATGAAATTGTAAAACAAAGATAATTTTTCAAACTAATAAAATAAATAGCATACATTGAAAACAGAATTATTATGATTTATCAATCAAAGCAAAGTTAAAACAATTTTAACTATAATAGAATAGTAAAAATATTTTAAAAAAAGACAAATTATGATATAATTAACATGAAAGTAGGTAGAAATATGTCAAAATTAAATGAAAAGCGAATGATTGATGATATAAGATTGTTGTCTCTGGATATGATTAACAATGCCAAAAGCGGACATCCTGGAATTGCTCTAAGTGCTGCTCCGATGATGTATACTTTATTTGCTAATCATATGGTATATGATCTAAATAATCCTGCATGGTGCAATCGTGACCGCTTTGTTTTATCTGCAGGTCATGGCTCAGCATTATTATATGCTACTATTTATGCCACAACCGGAGATTTCACAATCGATGATTTAAAAAAATTCAGACACATAAATTCTCAAACACCAGGACATCCAGAACTAAATATAAATAAAAGAATAGAAGCCACAACAGGTGCATTAGGACAAGGCTTCGCTACCGCAGTAGGTATGGCTATAGCTGAAAAACACTTAGAAAGCAAATATAACACAAAGAAATTGACTATCTTTAACTATAATATTTATTGTTTATGCAGTGATGGTGATTTAATGGAAGGAATCTCATACGAAGCTGCTGCTATTGCTGGTGAGTATCAATTAAACAATTTAATTGTCTTATATGACGCAAATAAAATGACACTTGATGGTGCATTAGATAAAGATTATAATAGCAGAATTGCTGATATGTATTTAGCACTTGGATGGAACGTCCTAGAAGTAAAAAATGGTGATAAACTTTCTGAAATAGATAAGGCTTTAGATAGTGCCAATAAAAGTAAATTACCAACTCTAATAATTGTTAATACGATATTAGGAATTAACTCTGAATATGAAAATACTAATAAAATTCATAGTAAGTTAGATGAAGATGATTTAAATCAAATCAGAATAAAATTAAAAGGTCAAGGACCATTTGAAATAGATGAAAATAATCTAAAATTATTACGAAAAGAAGTAGAAAATAGAAATGGCACAGCTTACAGTGACTGGTATAATGATTACCAAGAATATGCAAATGATGCAAGTGATGAAGACCTAGAAAAGTTAAATGATCTCATAAATAATGAAGATATATTGCTAGATTTAGAAAAAGTAATTGATAAAGACAAGTTGTTCTTAGACAAATCTATGCGTGACATTAATTTTCAAATAATGAATGTAATTTCTGCATTTATAGACAGATTTATTGGAGGTACTGCTGATTTATCTGCATCTACTAAAACATATCTAAAAAATGGTGGAAATTATGATGCTGATAATTATCAAAATAAAAACATTGCCTTTGGAGTAAGAGAAAATGCCATGGGAGCTATCTTAAATGGTATTGCTTTAACAAATATTAGATGCTTTGGTTCAACATTTTTAACATTTTCTGATTATTTAAAGCCATCTATTAGAAATACCGCTCTAATGAATTTACCAGTAACATATATTTTCACACATGATAGTTTTCTAATAGGACAAGATGGCAAAACACACCAACCGATAGAGCAATTGGCCATGTTAAGAAGTATTCCTAATCTAGAAGTATATCGCCCATGTGATTACAAAGAATTAATAGGAGCTTGGAATTTAATTCTAAAAAATAAAAAGCCAGCTGCATTAATAATATCAAAATATCCAACAGAAAGTTATAAATACACATCAACTGAAGAAATTGCCTTAGGAGGATATGTTATTAGCGAAGTTAAAAGCCGTTTAGATGTAATCTTGATTGCTTCAGGCTCAGAAGTAACTCTTGCTATGAAAATAAAACAAGAATTGCTAAAGAATTTTATAGAAGCGAGAATCGTTTCAATGCCAAATATCAATGAATTTTTTAGACAATCAGCCGAATATCAAAATCAAGTGTTACCAAAAGGATATAAACGTATGGTTATTGAATTTTCCAACGATCCAACTTTATATCGTTTAGTAAAAAATGATGAAGACATTATTAATATTAAAGAATTTGGCAAAAGTGGTACTCAAGAAGAATTATTACAAGAATATGAGTTAGACATTCAAAGTATCATAATAAAAATAAAAAATAATATATAATTCGACAAAAAATATCATTTGAAAAGGTTAATATAGTAATGGTGATAATATGAGAACTTACTATATTTTCAAAATAAATAAATATTTTGCATATATTTATAAAAAATGGCCATACAAAATGTACAAAATAATTGAAGAATTATACTACACAAAAGAATATGATATGTTAATTAGTTATAAATATTATAAAAAATTTGCTATTGAATTTAATAAATTAGCCCTAAACGAATATATCTATAACATTAATAAAAAGCATGCAAATTATCAAAGAGACAATAATGTCCATCTTATTCAGAATGAAAATTACAATAAACTAACTATAAATACAACATGTATGATCCTAAAAACAAATGATGTATATTCTATATTTTTAAATGATTTAAACACGTACTTGGATAATATTTTTGTTTGTGATTTTAAAAATAAAGACTATTTTTGGCTAGATTCATTAAATAAAGATAGACAAAACAATCTAAGTTTAGTATAATTAACTAAGAAAGGACGTAAAACCTATGTTAAAAGATATATTATATTTATTAATTGGTTTAATTGCTGGTGGAGTAGCAGGTTTCTTCATAGCAAGAACATATATGAAAAAATATTTAAAAAAGAATCCACCTATTAATGAGCAAATGATAAAAGCCATGATGAGTGGAATGGGGAGAACTCCATCACAAAAACAAGTAAATCAAATGATGAAACAAATGAATAAATTTATGTAATTAAATAAAGTAAAAGATAAGTAAGATATTATTAATTTTTTAGAGAGTCTATGTCTGGTGTAAATAGATAAATTAAATTATCTGAAGCTCCTTTTACAAATGTGACCAATCCTCACCGGCTAAAACCGTTATAAAAATTAAGGTTATATAAGAAATATTATATAATTAGGATGGTACCGCGGATTAATTCGTTCCTAAAAAGGACAATTAATCCGCTTTTAATTTTATAAATAATTTAAAAATATGTAAGGAGAGTGATATATAATGAATAAAATAGTTGCTATAGTAGGTATGTGTGGAAGTGGTAAAAGTGTTGCTTCTGAATATTTAGAAAAAAATCTTGATTACAAAAAAGTGTATTTTGGTGGAGTAACAATGAAAAAATTACAAGAAGCTGGCCTAGAAGTAAATCCAGAAAATGAAAAAATGATGCGTGAAAAACTAAGACACGATTTAGGGATGGGAGCCTATGCTAAAGTTCTATTACCAGAGATAAAAGAATTACTTAAAAATAATAATGTAGTATTAGATGGCCTATATTCTTGGACAGAGTATAATATCTTAAAAGAAGAAATACCTAATTTGATACTAATATCAATAGTAGCCGATAAAAAATTAAGATATTCTAGATTATCCGAAAGACAAGTAAGACCATTAACTTCAATTGAAGCTGAAAATAGAGATTTATCAGAGATAAATAATATTGAAAAAGCCCCACCAATTGCATATGCTGATTACTATATATTAAATAATTTTACAAAAGAAGAAGAAATTAATAGATTAAATGAAATAATAAAGGAGATATAATCATGAAAAAATTAACTGGAAATCAAATTATAAGAATGTATATTGAATTTTTTAAGGAAAGAGGACATACAGAAGTTGAATCAGCTTCATTAATTCCTCATGATGATCCTACAGTACTATGGATTAATGCCGGAGTAACTCCATTAAAGAAATATTTTGATGGTACAGTAGTTCCTCAAAATAGAAGAATTACTAGTTGTCAAAAATGTATTAGAACAGGTGATATTGAATCAGTAGGAGTTACAGCAAGACATCATACCTTTTTCCAAATGTTAGGTAACTTTTCTATTGGCGATTATTTTAAAGAACAAGCTCTAACTTGGGCTATGGAATTATTAACGAGTCCAAAATATTTTGGCTTCGATAAAGAAAAATTATATGTGACTGTATATCCAAGCGATAAAGAAGCTTATAATAAATGGGTAGAATTAGGTATGCCTAAAGATCATATAATAAAGTTGCGTAATAATTTTTGGGAAATTGGCGAAGGACCATGTGGCCCAGATTCTGAGATATTCTACGATCGTGGAGTTAAGTATGATAAAGAAAAGCAAGGAATTAAACTTCTAGAAAAGGAAATAGAAAATGATCGATATATTGAAATATGGAACAATGTTTTTAGTCAATATAATGCTAAAGAAGGAGTACCAAGAGATAAATATCAAGAATTGCCAAGCAAAAATATAGATACTGGTATGGGTGTTGAAAGAATGGCATGTATAATTCAAAACACTGAAACAAATTATGAAACAGACTTGTTCATGCCAATAATAAATAAAATTGAAGAATTAGCGCTTATTAAATATTTAGGTCAAATGGAATTCAAAGTAATAGCAGATCACATAAGAACCATTACATTTGCACTATCAGATGGAGCATCATTCGAAAACTATGGACGCGGTTATGTTCTAAGAAGATTATTAAGAAGAGCTGCTAGAATGGGCAGAAAATTAAATATCTCTCATAGCTTTATGGCTGAATTAGTGGATGTAGTAGTAGATAATTATAAAGAAATATATCCAGAGTTAGAAACTAATCGTAACATGGTTAAAGAATTAGTAACAAAAGAAGAAGAATTATTTCAGAAAACACTTCTTCAAGGTGAAAAAAAATTAGAAGAAATATTCAAAACTTCTGAAAATCATACTATTAGTGGAAGTGATGCTTTTAAGTTATATGATACATATGGATATCCAATTGAGTTAACTGAAGAATGTGCTAGTGAAAAAGGCTTTATAGTAGATAATGAGGAATTTAAAAAATATATGGAAATTCAAAAGGAAACAGCTAGAAGAAGTCGTAAGGCTGAATCAAGCATGAATATCCAAAATGAATTACTATTAAATTATAAAGAAGAAAGTAAATTTGTAGGTTATGATACTTTAGAAGTAAAAACCTTCATTCAAGATATTATTAAAAATGATAAATTCGTTAATAAATGTAACACTGAATGTTATATTTTCCTTCATGAAAATCCTTT
The DNA here is from genome assembly GCA_934101175.1 of uncultured Bacilli bacterium. Lineage (GTDB taxonomy): Bacteria > Bacillota_I > Bacilli_A > RF39 > UBA660 > RUG705. Next base: position 7,863 of record CAKOQC010000004.1, on the reverse strand, counting down.
TTATGCTGAAAGCGGTGGACAGGTAAGTGATAAAGGAACACTTCAAAACAATAATTGCAAATTAGAAGTTTTAGATGTTATAAAATGTCCAAACAAACAGCACTTAATCAAAGTAAAAGTATTAAGTGGTACAATTAACAAAGGGGAAAGTATAATAGCTACCGTTGATAAAGAAAAAAGAACTGCTACTACTAAAAATCATTCATCAGTTCATATAATTCAAAAGGCCCTTCAAGACTTATTAGGAGATGCTGTTCATCAAGCTGGAAGTAAAGTTGATGAAAATACCTTCCGTTTTGATTTCACTTATCATGGAAAATTGTCTGATGAACTAGTTTTAAAACTAGAAAACAATGTTAATCAAAAGATATCAAAATCAGTATCAACTAAAATTGAATATACTTCTCTAGAAGAAGCTAAACAAAAAGGAGCTATGGCCTTATTTGAAGATAAATATGATGACATAGTTCGCGTTGTTACTATTGGCGATTCTGTTGAATTATGTGGTGGTACTCACATCAAAAACACAAAAGATATTAAAAGAATAGCTATATTAAAAATAGAATCTAAAGGTAGTGATACATATCGTATTGAGGGAACAACTGATGATTCTATCGACAACGAATTAAGAAAAATAACAAAACCATATACTGATGAAATAACTAGATTATTAACAAAAGCAAAAGAATTAATCAAACAAGCAGAAACTGAAAAGGTAAAATATTGTTTTGATTTTGATTTAAATATAAATATTCAAGTATTAGATAGTTATGCTGATGTTATATATTACAAAGAACAATTAGAAAGATTGAAATTATCTATAAAGAAACTAGAAAAATCAGTAAATGAAGCTATGACTAATAAGACTCTTAATAATGCTGATGAGTTTCTAAAGATTAAGGAAGATATAAATGGTATGTCAGTAATTATTGCTACAACAAATAATTATGAAGTTCCAGTATTAAAGCAATTAGTAGACAATCTTACAAATTCCTTATCAAATGCATTCGTCCTTTTAGCAAATTTAAATAAAGATAATGTTAATATTATTTGTAAGAGTAATTCTACTAATGAAAATATTCATTGTGGTAATATAGTTAAAGACATCTGTGTTAAATGTTCTGGTAATGGCGGTGGAAATAAAACATTTGCTCAAGGTGGTGGAACAGATGGTAAAAATATCATAAAATACCTAAAAGAATTAAAAGAAGAAATCAAAAAAATGTCTTAAAAAATAATAATTACAAAATAAGAATTTAGATAAAAATAAAAAAGAAAGTAAACAAATTTGATATTGAAATGTTAAAAAAAGAATATCACTTGTAAAAAACTTTCTTTTTTAATTATTATTTTAAAAATTTAAATCATAATAATTAGTATGAAAAACATAAAAAAATATAATATATATATCTTTATATCCACATTCACAAGAAATATTATTGATGTATATTCTGTAATATTTCTCTATCAAAAAGGATATTCCATAAATACTATTATTGGTATTTATACAATGATTTACTTTTTAGGAATATACATAAGTAACTTAAGTATTAGATTAGGAAATAAAATAGGGTATAAGCATATCTTAATTTTTTCTACTATCATAACTAGTATATCTTTCTATTTATTAAATAACAGTCAAAATCCATATCTCATATCCCTTTTCTTATCTTTATCAATGTTTACTTATCATCCAGTTAAACATTACTATGGCATTAATTTATTAAAACATAAAAATCAAATTGGTAATACTTTAATTTATACCTATATAGCGTCTTTATTATCTCAATATTTTGTAATTAAAAAAGTTAATATAATTTATCTAATAATTATTTCAATAATTGGAATAATACCAGCATTGTTTATTAAAAAAGAAAAAGAAGAAAAAATAATAGTTCCTAAGATTATAAATAAATCTACTTTAAGCTTTTTCATATTTGATCAATTTAAAATAGTTTTTCTCCTATTAGAACCATTATATCTTTATTTAATATCTAATAATTTTAAATTTGTTGGCATTTTCAATATTCTTTTAACTATATCTTCAATTTTATGCATTTATTTATTATCAAATAGGATAAATCTAAATAAGAACTATAAATATTTAAATATTGCTTTTACTATTGTTTTATTAATAAAAATAAATATTACTAATCATTTTTGGTTACTAGGATTAGCCTTCTTAGAAGGAATAGGAATTAAAATTAATGAACTAGTTAGTACAATGAATTTATATAATAATAAAAAATTAAATACTGGTTATCTTATTCTCAGTGAGAAAATCTTTTGTTTGGTTAGAACAATAATTATGGGAATTATATATATATGTAATATTAATTTAAAACATAGTCTATATATTTTAGTTATTGGTATTTTTATTCTAAGTTTTAAGTATCAAGAAAATATTAATCAGAAACAAAATCGCTAAATTTTAATTATTATTTTAAAAAAGAAAATAAGTTTAATTTTTAAAACTCTTCTTTAAAATATTAGAACACTACTTTATCAATAAAAAACTAATCATCAAAATTAGATGATTAGTAAGTTAGCAATTTATTTTAAGATTTTTTCGGTATTTTTGAAGTTAAGTTTAGCTACTTCATTTAATTTATTTTTTCCAAATCTTTTAACTATATCTATTCCACATTCATTAGTAATATCTCCAGCTCCTTTAGGTAAAGCCATTCCTAACTCTTTGCTTATTTTATCCATCTCTTGTAAAAATATATATCTACTAATCAAAGAAGCACAAGCAACAGATAGACATTGATCTTCTGCTTTAGTTAAAAATGTAATGTTATAAACTTTAAATTTAGCATCTTGTAGATGTGCATAATAGCTTCTAGGATTTTCAAACTGATCTACCACAATAAAATCATATGGATATTTATCTTTATTCATGAATCCAGATAATACTTTGTTATGTAATATTGCTTTCATTTTGTTCATATTCATATCACTACTATACATTTCATTATATTGCTTATTATTTAGTACAAAAGTATTATATGGAACTTTCTTTATAATTTCTGGAACAACCTTAATAATTTCACTATCACTCATTTTTTTAGAGTCCTTTACACCAAGCTCCAACAAAAAGTCTACATTGTCCTTTGTAACATAAGTAGCAGTTACTACAATAGGGCCAAAAAAGTCACCAGTGCCAACTTCATCACTACCTATAGAAGTAATTCTTAGAGGTATTTTTCTTTCAACTTCTTTTTTTTCTTTCTTATCTTCACTAGAAGTAACTTTTGCCTCTCCAGAATTGATTTTTTCAGTTTCTATCCATAAATCTGCTGCTAAATCGGCATCTCTTCCCTGAAATACAACTTTCCCTGATTGATATAAGGTTACAACACTATCCCCATCATCTGCTTGAAATATAGCATATTGTGGTGTTTTATCCCTTTTAAAATCTTTAAAATAATCAATCATCATTTCCTTAGTTTTATCACTAACCATTAAAACTTTTGTAATAACTTTACCCTTCATAAAATTTACACCTCATTAACATTTTATCATATTTTTCTTTATTTTTATCATAAATTATTATATAATTACCATATGGAGGGATTTAAATGAATTTAAATATTGTAGATGTTATCATTTTGCTGATAATTTTACTAGGAGGCGTTATCGGATTTAAAGAAGGTGTCATAAAAAAATTAACCAGCATAGTAGGACTTGTCTTAATAGCTGTAATTTCGTTTAGTCTAAAAAACTATTTGTCTGTTATTTTTTATGAAAATTTGCCATTCTTTGATTTCTGGGGAGCATTTAAAGGAATTCAAGTTTTAAATATTGTTTTTTATGAAATGTTAGCTTTTCTAATTATTGCCTCTGTTCTAACAGTTATATATCAAATAATTTTAGGAATTTCTGGTTTAGTAGAAAAAGTATTAAAAGCAACTATCATCTTAAGTATTCCATCTAAAATATTAGGCTTTTTTGCCGGATTAGTAGAAAATTATATTTGGGTATATTTATTCTTATTTGTATTTACATTACCAGTTTTTAATATCACTCAAATTCGCGAATCAAAATTTGCTACAAATATCCTAGACAAAACTCCTATATTGTCAAAATATACCAGTAAGACACTTGATATATATAATGATTTATATGCTATAATAGATAATAAGCAAAACAAAAGTAATGAGCAAGTAAATGAAGAAGCAATGGATTTGATGTTAAAACATGAAATTATTACTCCAAAATCAGCTCATAAATTAATTGATAGAAATAAAGTTAATGTAAGTGATGACAGTTTCATTGCAAAGTATGAGTAAAGAAAGGATTTGATTCAATGGAAATAATTCATTTAGAAAAAGAAAATTTTAAGGAATTAACTAAAAACAAAGTATTAGTAGATTTTTATGCAGATTGGTGTGGACCATGCAAAATGTTATCCCCAATTTTAGAACAGGTAGAAAGCCCTATAAAGGTAATTAAAATTAATGTTGATAAACATGAAGATTTGGCTCGTGAATATGGTGTAATGAGTATTCCTACCTTGGTTTTATTTGAGAATAATAAAGAATTAAAAAGAAATATAGGATTTATTGGAAAAGAGCAAGTAGAAAAGTTTTTACAATAGTGTATCAAAAAAAGGTTGACAGTACATATTTGATATGATATTATATTAACTGTGTGAAGGAGGAATGAATATGGCAGTAAAAATGAGATTAAAAAGAATGGGTGCAAAAAAAGCTCCATTTTATAGAGTAGTAGTAGCAGATTCAAGAAGCCCTAGAGATGGTAAGTTTATTGCATTAATAGGAACTTACAATCCATTAACTACACCAGCTGAAATTAAAATTAATGAAGAATCAGCTCTTGAATGGTTAAATAAAGGAGCTATCCCAACTGATACTGTAAGAAATATTTTAAGTAAAGCAGGAATCATGAAAAAATTTCATGAAACTAAATTAGGTAAATAATATGAACTTAGTAGTATTAACGGAAGCCATTATTAAAAAAATAGTATCTGATCCTGAATCAGTATCTGTAAAAGAATTTGAAACAGAAGAAGAAAATACTATTCAAATCGAAGTGTTAATTTCTTCAGAAGATATGGGAAAAGTTATTGGTAAGAATGGTAAAATAATTAATAGTATCAGAACAATAGTTCAAGCTTCATCTTCTCTAGAAGATAATAAAAAAGTAAAAATTAATGTAAATTCATACTAAAAAGCAGTAATGCTTTTTTTCTTTATTTTATTTTGTATATATCAGGATAACAAAAGTTTACTATAATTTACTATATAAGATAATTTCAAACAGCAAAAGCAAACAAATGTATGAAAAATATTGACACAATTTTATAATTATGTTATAGTGATAATATCGGATAGGAAAGTATTTGAGTACTCAACTTTTGTATATTTAAAATTAATTAATAATAATACTATGTAACTATTCGAATTATGTAAATATATGTGATATTATTATCTTTTGTTTATTTTTACCCTGTAATTGTGTTATAATTAAAAACAAGATATACAATATCATTAAGAAGGGATCGATAAAATGAAAAAGAAAATAGTAATTGACTCAAAAGAAGAGGCAGAAGTTAAAAAAGTAGAGAGAAATATATATAAAGACAACTATCATAAACTAGTTAGCAATCCAATTATAGAATGGCTAATATATATGGTAGGTTATGCAGTAGTACTTTTAACAGTATCAGCTTTATTCAAATCTTTTGAAATAAATACTAGTCATTTAGGAATATATGCATTGTTAGCATCAATTATAATTTATATCTTAAACCAAACTATAAAGCCACTAATTAATTATCTAACACTTCCATTAACAATAGTCAGTTGGGGTTTTCTATACCCGGTATCTAATGTCATAATACTATATTTAACGAGTTTATTATTAGGAAAGCAAAATTTCTATATAGGAGGTTTTTTACCAGCATTTTTCATTGCAATTATAATTTCAATATTAAACATTTTGATGGAAGGCTTTGTATTGAAGCCAATAACAAGAGGGCATAAGAGATGAACCGAATACTAATAAGTATTGGCCCAATTAATATATATTATTATTCAGTAACAATGCTATTAGCAATTCTGACAGGAAGTTATGTTGCATACAAAGAAAGTAAAAGAGTAGGGATGGATAAATACTTAGAAGATTTATTATTCCCCTTAATAATTTTTGGAATTATTGGAGCTAGATTATATTACGTAATTTTTAATTTTGAATTATATCAGAGTAATATTTTATCAATCTTTAAAATATGGGAAGGCGGATTGGCTATTTATGGTGGTATTATTGGCGGATTTATTGCAATTGTCTGTCAGTCAAAAAAGTATCATCAAAATATCCTTAAAACTACAGATATCTTAACCCCAGGACTAATATTAGCTCAATCAATAGGAAGATGGGGTAATTTCTTTAATAGTGAAGCCCACGGAGCGACCGTAACTTTAGAATATCTCCAAAAAAGACATATTCCAGAATTTATCATACAAGGAATGTATATTGATGGAAAATACTATCAGCCTACATTTTTGTATGAATCTATTTGGTGTCTACTAGGCTTTATCGTTATGATAATTATAAGAAGTATAATAAGAAAAAAAGAAAAGGATCACAGCCAATCAATAGGCAAAATAACATTTATGTATTTTATCTGGTATGGCCTAGGTCGTTTATACATTGAAAGTATGCGAACAGATAGCTTGTATCTTGGAACAATAAGAGTAAGTCAATTAGTTTCTGTTATATTAATAATACTCGGTATTATTGGATACGTTTATATATTAAAAATGAATAATAACAAGAAAGAAGGAAAAAACTATGCAAAAAAAATATGATGCAATAATAATAGGATCAGGAATAGCGGGAATGACAGCGGCTATTTACTTAAAAAGAGGTGGATTAAATCCATTAATAATTGAAGAAAATGCCCCAGGAGGACAATTGAATAAAATAAACATCATTGAAAACTATCCAGGATATATTAAAACAGATGGTCCAACATTAGGAGCGGAAATATATAAACAAGTTGAAAATTTAAATATAGAATATTTATTTGATAAAGTTGTAAAGGCGGACTTAAAGTCAGAAGAGAAAAAAGTATACACTCTTAATAATGAGCTAACATGTAAATATCTAATAATTGCTACAGGAAGACTAAGCAAAAAATTATTTAACGATGATGAAAGATATGCTGGGCAAGGCATAAGTTATTGTGCACTATGCGATGGTAATTTATATAAAGGAAAAGACGTCGCAGTAGTAGGAGGAGGTAATAGTGCATTAGAAGAAGCACTATATTTATCTGATATTTGTAAAAGTGTAACAATAATTCATCGAAGTGAAACATTCAGAGGAGACCAATCATTGGTTAATAATGTTTTATCTAAAAACAATATAAAATGTGTGTATAATTCTAATATAGCAGAATATAATATAGAGAATGGTAAGTTAACATCAGTTACATTAGATAATAATGAAAAAATTGATGTATCTGGACTATTCATAGCAATTGGAAGTGTACCAAGTGCAGAAGTATTTGAAGTAAACAAAGATAAAGGATTCATATTGGTTGATGATGAATGTATGACAAATGTTGATAATGTTTATGCCTGCGGCGACGTTATCAAAAAGAACGTTTATCAGTTAACAACAGCTGCTTCTGAAGGTACAATAGTAGCATATAGTATAATAAAAAAGAATAAAAAGTAAAAAAAGACATAAAGATAATATACCAAACCATATAAAACAACTAGTATTTTATTGCCTATTAAAGAAAATTTAATCATTTAAAAGAGTATAAAAACACTCAAAAAGTAGAAAAGCGTAAAAAAATGAAAAAAAGACAAGAAAATGCGAAAAAAGTGT
>CAKOQC010000003.1:0-180397 GCA_934101175.1 uncultured Bacilli bacterium | reverse complement strand
ATCTAAATTACCCCCTCCATTAGCAGCACAACTAAAATCACCACCAATAGAAAAATCTATTACTGTTTCTTGATCAGCACTACTTCTCCATGATAAATATGCAAAAGTACTACCTAGTAATGCAATTATTATTCCAAATACCATAAGTAATACTAATATTTTATTCCTTTTATTCATAAGTTTACACTCCTTAAAAAAGTCCTCAAGTATTCTACTTTATTATTTTTTACTATAGTTAAATTATACTATAAATAAAGGGATTGTGCAATATTTGCAACTATATTTTTGTAAGAAAAAATTATCATTTTTAAACTCTTTAAAATTGTATAAAGTCAATGTTTTCAAGGCATTATAATATATATAATGTATAATAAAGTAGAATACTTTATAACTTTTTATATTAATAAACCATTAAAAATCAAGGTATTAAATAAAACTATATTTATTAACCTTGATTCTTTAATTTTAATCACTATATATTATTATCATATATTTCATTCTTACATCTTATTTTTCTTTCTTCATAAAAAATATTATGTAATTCATTAATCTTTCTATGAATATCTTTAACTATTCTCTCATAATCATTCATTCCATAAGTAGTTAATACTGATATATTATATATTCCTATATCATCATATACTATTCCTATATCATGATAATTAACTTCATACCAGCCATATTTATGAGCTACATTATTATCTTCCTCACTAGTTAAATATAAAGAATTATAATATGTATTCATCATAGATTCTTTTAACATACTTCCATATTCTGTATTACTATTTATTATTTCATAAGCATGTTTTAAATATATATTAGTATCTCTCGCTGTCTGACTTCCATATGAATCATTTCCATATAATGTATATTTAGCTCCTATTTCTTCTCCATATTTTATTAAGTTATCTCTTCCTATATATTCATATATCATTGAATGTGCTCCATTATCACTATATCTAATCATATAATCTACAAGTAACTTAATAGACAATTTATCTCCATATTGATGTTTATCCATTCCTAAACTATAATCATTTTTATGCCTAGGTGTATAAACTAATTCATCTAATATATTAATATTTCCATTAATAGCACCATCATATATATACATTGCTTCTAATAATTTAATTAAACTTGCTCCATAATATACTTCATTCTCACGATATTTATATCTAAATCCTGTATTAATATCTTCATAATATACACTTACTCTATAATTACCATTAAAATAATTACTAAGCTCTTCTATCTTTTTATTTAAATTCTCCGTATTATCTTTATCTTGATATTTTTCATTAATACAATTAGTATATTCAGTATCTCTAACATTTTTAACATGTTCTGTAATTTCTTCTAATTCTAAATGATTCTTTGTATATCTTTCTTGTTCTTCTTTTAATAATTTTTCGGCTTCTTTAAGTCGTATTGTAATAATTCCATTGTAAAGTACTAATAAGAAAATTAAACCAAAAATTATAATCATATATTTTCTTTTTTTATTCATACTTCTTACTCCATAAGTATCCTATCTTACTTTATCATAATTATATCAAAGTATTATTTCTTTGTAAACATCAATTATATTCTTATATATATTAAAACTCGAACTAATCAAAACGAAAAGTCCGAGTAATCACAAGCATAGTAAAAGTCTTTATAATCTATATTTTTTCAAAGACAATTATCTAAAAATTAATTTCTAAATCAATTATAATATATATCTTTAATAATATGAAAATACTTAAAATTCTTTATCATCATAAACATAATAATATTTTCTATTAATATCTTTTTATTTAAAAGTCAAATACATTATTATAGTTATCATAACGGTAACAAAGCTTATAATTAAAGTTAATATAATAGCATTAGCATAGCCTTTACTTGATGAATAAGGCTTTGATTTTACTAATGTTTTGGGTTTTTCTATGATTTGCTGTTGCCTTTCTTGTTGCCAAATTATTGATTGTTCTGAAGTAACATCTTCTTTCATTTCACTAATATTAACTGGTTTAGTCATCTGCATATTCATCTTATAATCATCTATTAATGCATATGCTTTAGTATAGTCTATAGAATTATATTTTTGTGTTTTTTTAATTGGCCCTGTTAATCCAGGAAAGTTATACTTCATATATTTATTATGAAATTCTTCTTCCATTAAAGCTTCTAAGCTAAAATAAAATGATGATGCTTCATTTGATACAGAATTCAACACTTCTTGTATTTCCAGATAATTTCTCGAAAAAGAAATTTTATTCATAACATCTTCTCCAAATATTTTTTCTAATTCATATGCTATTTTTGTTTCTTTAGGATATCCACAAGAAGAAGTTAATAAACCATACTTTTTAGCTAATTGTCTTGTTTTTAGCTCATTTATTCCTTCTCTAATTGCTATTCCTCCACCACTACCACAAAAATGTAAAGTTTCATGAAGAAGAATTTCTTTAAAATATTCTAAAGGTGTTAACCCTTTTAAAAAAACATGTTCTATATAAGTTATGTATGTATTATCATTTATAATCATATTATCCTGATTACAAGTTTTATGATTTTTAACCATACCAAATCCTGGTATTCTTTTAAGTGCTTCTAATACTTTAAAAGCATCTAAAGGAAAATAAAAATTCTTATTTTTTACAAATAAAGATATTGTTCCTGTTTCTTCTATATGTACCATTTTATCTAAATCATAATCATCTGGTATATTAACAAGATCAGGATATTCATTTCTTATTATTTCAACTAATTTTTCTATTTCAGAAATTAAATTATTTTTTACATCATTTATATTCATATAATAATCAACTCCAAATAGTATACCTATATTCTATATAAATATTATATCATTAAAAATCAAAACAATCTATAAATATATCTATTTTTTATAATTATAGCTTTTCTAAATTTGTAATCTTTTATCAGTATTTCAATCGTATTCATTTTTATTATTCTTATCATTATTAAATAAAATATAAATACAGTGACATTTGTGATATACTTGTTATTAGTAAAGGAGCAATATAAGTGTTACTTGATGAAATTAAACCAATATATTATATTGATAATGAATGAATAATATATTAAAACTCGAACTAATCAAAAAATTGAAAAGTTCGAGTATCAATCAATCTGGTGCTGAAAGCAGGAATTGAACCCGCAACCTACTGATTACGATTCAGTTGCTCTACCAATTGAGCTATTTCAGCAGAAAAAAGAGAATTATTCTTCTACTTTAAATTCTTCTAAAGTGCCATTCTCTTTCAATATTTTATTTACTTTTTCTGTTGCTTTATTTAATTTATCTGAACATTCCTTAGCCAATTTCATCGCTTTAGTATATTTATCTATTGCTTCATCTAAATTAACTTCTCCACTCTCAAGTTCTTTTACTATTACTTCTAATTCTCTAATTTTAGCTTCAAAATTATTTTCATTCTTTTCCATACTTCACCTCTAAAACTTTAGCATTAATCATACCATCTTTTAAATTAATATTAATCATATCATCATTCTTAACTTTCTTTATATCACTAAGAACTTTATCATCCATCTTAACAATTGCATATCCTCTTTTAATAGTATTCATTGGATTAAGTACTTCTAATTTATTTATCAAATGTGCTAATCCTTGTTCTTTAAATTTATATAATATTTCCGGATTAGTAAGTACATAACTATTAATATTTTTATTTAATCTAACTCTTGTATTATCAAGAATTAATTTCATTTCTTTATTTAATTTATCTATTAAAAAATCTAAACTTTGTTCTTTAATTTCATACATTGCTGTAGGTTTCTTTAAAACATAACTATTAATTAAACTATTCAAACTCTGACGTCTTGTATCTATATAACTATTAATACTAATAGTACTTCTTGATACTACATTATCTAAATAAGTTTTAATAGTATCTATATTAGGAACTGCAAGCTCTGCTGCTGCTGTAGGTGTTGGAGCTCTTAAATCTGCTACAAAGTCTGCTATTGTAAAATCTATTTCATGACCTACAGCACTAATTACTGGAACTTTTGAATTATATATAGCTCTCGCTACTATTTCTTCGTTAAAAGGCCACAAATCCTCAATAGAACCTCCCCCTCTACCTACTATAAGTGTATCTATATCATAAGTATTAGCAAGTTCTATATTCTTAACGATATCCTTAGCAGCATCTGCTCCTTGAACTAAAGAAGGAAATAATATTGTCTCACATATAGGGAACCTTCTCTTAATAGTAGTTAAAATATCTCTAATAGCAGCTCCTGTACTAGCAGTTACTATTCCAATTCTTCTTGGAGCTTTAGGAATTTTCTTTTTCTTATCTTGATCAAATAATCCTTCAGCAGCTAATTTCTTCTTTAGTTTTTCAAATTCTATATATAAATTACCTACTCCATCTTCACTCATCTCATCTACATATATTTGATAAGCTCCTGTAGCTTCATATACCGAAATCTTTCCACATACTAATACTTTCATTCCATCTTTTGGTTCAAATTTTAATCCATTAGCTTGATATGAAAACATTACTGCATTTAATCTACTTCCTTCATCTTTCAAAGTAAAATACAAATGTCCTCTAGTATGTGCTTTAAAATTAGATATTTCTCCTTTAATATATACTTTTCTTAAGAAAATATTATCATCAAATATTCCTTTTATATAATTATTTAACTGACTAATTGTAATGTATTCTTTATCCATATTACACCTATATCTAATTATTTTTCTTTACTATGATATACCTTATCTAAAACCCCATTAATCATTTTACATACTTTATCATCTGAATATTCTTTACTAAGTTCTATTGCTTCATCTATACAAGTAATATCAGGGGTGTCTGTATTCATTATTTCATATATTCCCATTCTAAGAATAGCTTGATCAGTATATCCTAATCTATTTATATCCCAATCTTCTAGATATTTATTAGCTATTTCATCTATTTTCTTTTTATTTTCTATTACTCCACTTACAATTCCTTCAATAAATTTATTCTTCTCTTCTATCTGTTCTGAAATTATATCATCTATTTTATATTCTATATTATTATTATCATATAAGAAAGCTTGATATAATATTGTCATTGCTTTATATCTTTGTTCATGTCTTGTCATTATACATCACCCACTCCTTAATAATAATATCACAAAAAGTTAACCTTGTCACAACTTTATAGAAAAAAACTGAATATTTTTTTTAAATGTTCAGTTTATTTACAACTATCATCATATTCTATACTTTCTATTACTAAAGTATTCATATTTTTCTCTACTTTAACTATTTTCTTTTTAAATTCTTCATCAAAATTTCCTTTTAAATATCCCATATCTATAACATCTTTTAATGTAACACAAGTATATCCTTGATTATTAAAATTAGTATTTTCTTCTACTACATAGTATCTTACTGCTTGATATACTTCACTATCAGATACATTACTAAGTTGTGTCATAGTAGTAGCCAAGGTATCTTTTGAAACTAATATTCCTATTGTTAAAATTATTCCTAGTAGAGCTAAACAAGCAAGCATTTCTATTAAAGTAAATCCTTTTTTGTTCATTTTTCTTACTCCTTATTTTTCTTAACAAAATTATAAGCACTAGATACCATATCTGAAATGTTATATTTTGTTTCAAATCCTAGTTTTTCTTTTGCATAACTAGTATCGGCATAACATTCTGCTATATCTCCATCTCTTCTTGCTACAAATTCATATGGTACTTTAACTTTGTTTACATCACTAAAAGCATTAACCATCTGAAGTACACTATAACCGCATCCTGTTCCCAAATTATAATAATCTACTCCTGTATGTTTATCTATATATTCTAATGCCTTTATATGTCCTAAAGCTAAATCTACTACATGAATATAATCTCTTACTCCTGTTCCATCTATTGTATCATAATCATTACCAAATATATTTAAATGATCAAGTTCTCCATCAGCAACTTTTACAATATAAGGCATTAAATTATTAGGTATTCCTTGAGGATCTTCTCCTAATAGTCCACTTTCATGAGCTCCTACTGGATTAAAATATCTAAGTATTGCAATACTATAATCATTATCTGCTACATATACATCTTTTAAAATACCCTCTATATATAGCTTTGTACTTCCATATGGATTAGTAGTCTTAAGTCTAGCATTTTCTTTAATTGGTAATTCTTCTGGATCACCATATACTGTTGCTGAACTAGAAAATACTATTCTTTTAACATTATATTCATTCATAACTTCAAGTAGACTAAGTGTAGAATCCAGATTATTTCTATAATACATTAAAGGTTTTGCTACTGATTCTCCTACTGCTTTATAACCTGCAAAATGAATAACTGCATCTATTTTGTTTTCTTCAAATACTCTTCTTAATTTATCTTTATCACAAACATCTAATTCATAAAATGTTATTTCTTTACCTGTAATTTCTTTTAAATTATCTAAAACAACTGGTTTGGAATTACTAAAATCATCTACTGCTACTACTTCATATCCATGACTGATAAGTTCTACTATTGTATGACTACCAATATATCCAGTTCCTCCAGTTACTAATACCTTCATTTCTAACCTCCAATATTTTAATAATTATTACTCTTAAGTTCAAAATAAGATTCTGGATGATTACATACAGGACATACTTTAGGAGCCATCTTTCCTACATGTACATGTCCACAATTACGGCATACCCAAACAACTGATTCTTCTTTTTTAAATACTCTATCTTCTTTAATATTAGCTATTAATTTACGATATCTTTCTTCATGTTCTTTCTCTATTTTTGCTACTCCTTCGAATAGTCTAGCTAATTTATCAAATCCTTCTTCACGAGCTTCTTTAGCAAAAGTATCATACATATCTGTCCATTCATAGTTCTCTCCTGCTGCTGCATCTAATAAATTTTCTATTGTACTAGGTACTTCCCCATTATGTAATTCTTTAAACCACATCTTAGCATGTTCTTTTTCATTATTAGCAGTCTCTTCAAATATTGCTGCTATTTGTTCATATCCTTCTTTCTTAGCTTTTGAAGCATAATATGTATACTTATTTCTAGCTTGACTTTCTCCAGCAAAAGCTGTCATTAAATTTTGTTCTGTTTTACTTCCTTTTAATTCCATTATATTATCTCCTTTTCTATTTCTCTATATTATCAAGTATCTCATCTATTGTCATAATCTTCTCATCAATATTCTTAAGACTCTTATATTCCTTATCCTTAAAAATATTATTACTATCATTTATAATAACTGTATCATTATCTATCACTGTATTATTATCTTTATCACTGATAAGCTTACATTTCTTATAAGTATCAAGTACTCTATCTTTTACTATAAATGATCCATTACTTTGTTTATCCATAATAGCTATCTCTGTAAGTTTTACTGGTTTTACTTCTGCTATTGAAGTAATAATTAATTCTGTATCTTTAGGTACTATATAACTACTAACAATCTTACTAGGATTACTCTTAATAGTCTTCATAAGAAGTACTCCTCTATTAGCTCTACTAGTCTTCTCAATATTCTCTAATTTCATTCTCTTAGCAGTACCCTTATCAGTAATTATTGTAACATATTCATCATGTGGATTAAATAAACAACTACTAACAACTTCATCATCTTTAAGTTTTATTGATCTAACTCCACTAGCTCTAATACCTACTATACTAACTTCAGATACGTCGTACCATAGTCCATATCCCATCTGTGTAGCTACAAATACATCAGTATCATTACTATAACTTACACTAACAACCTTGTCTCCCTCACTTAACTTAATCATACCAATTTCTTTAGAGTATCTTCCTACTTTAAAGTCAATTAAACGAGTTCTCTTTACCATACCATCTTTAGTAAATACTGTTATATATTCATCTCTATTAAAGTCATATACTGGCATTGCTCCAATAATCTTTTCATAAGAAGACATACCTATAATATTACTAACATGTTTACCCATTTCTTTCCATTTAACTTCAGGTATCTCATATACTGGTAAGAATAAATAATTACCCATATCAGTAAATACAAGTACTGTCTGTGTCGTATTAATATTATATAGTCCAATTATATAGTCCCCATCTTTAAGAAGTGTCTCATCTGTATTAGTAGCATAGCTTCTAGTACTAACTCTCTTAATATATCCATCATGTGTAACTACTACTACCGCATCTTCCTTAGGAATCATTTCTGTCGTATCTATCTTAATCTCTTCTACTTCATCAACTATTTCCGTTCTTCTAGGATTACCATATTCTTTCTTAATCTTTCTAAGTTCTTCCTTAATAACCATCTTAAGTTTCTCTTCATCAGCAAGTATTGCTTCTAACATTGCCATAATCTTCTCTAAGTTACCCTTCTCTTCTTGTAAAGTAACAATATCTGTATTAGTCAATCTATATAATTGTAATATTACAATCTCCGTAGCTTGATCTTCCGTAAAGTCATATTCACGTACCAAGTTAACTATAGCATCAGCCTTATTCTTACTAGCTCTAATAGTCTTAATAACCTGATCAAGTATTGATATAGCTTTAATAAGACCTTCTACTATATGATATCTCTTCTTAGCATGTGCTAAATCATACTGACTTCTCTTAGTAACTACTTCTTTCTGATGAGCTATATAAGCATCAAGTATAGGTATTAATCCAAGTTGCATTGGCCTACGATTAACTATTGCTATCATATTATAATTATAACTTATCTGTAATTCTGTATTCTTATACAAATAATTTAATATATTCTTACTATTAGCATCTTTCTTTAAATCTATTGTTATCTGTAAACCATTCTTATCAGTTTCATCCCTTACTTCTACTATTCCATCTATCTTCTTATCAATTCTAATCTCATCTATCTTCTTAACAAGTAATTGCTTATTAACTTCATATGGAATCTCTGTAATAACTATCTTATTCTTCTCTACTGTAAGTTTACTCCTAATAGTTATCTTTCCTCTACCAGTCTCATATGCTTGCCTTATTCCATCTATTCCAATAGCTAACCCTCCTGTAGGAAAGTCTGGCCCTTTAACATAATTAAGTAATGTATCAAGTCTACTATTAGGATTATCTATTCTATATATAGTAGCATCTATTACTTCACTTAAATTGTGTGGTGGAATATTTGTCGCATACCCTGCTGATATACCTGTTGTACCATTTACTAAAAGATTAGGTAGTCTCGCTGGTAAAACCGTTGGTTCCATTAAAGTATCATCATAGTTAGGAGCAAAATTAACTGTCTCCTTATCGATATCTCTTAACATTTCATTACTAATCTTAGATAATCTTGCTTCAGTATAACGACTAGCAGCCGCAGAATCTCCATCAATAGAACCATTATTACCTTGCATATCTATAAATGGTTCTCTCATCTTAAAGTCTTGACTCATTCTAACTATTGCATCATATATCGAACTATCTCCATGAGGATGATATTTACCCATAACATCTCCGACAGCTCTAGCTGACTTTTTATATGGTTTATCATAAGTATTTTTCTCTTTATACATTGAAAATAATATTCTTCTTTGAACAGGCTTAAGTCCATCTCTAACATCAGGAATTGCTCTATCTTGGATAATATACTTTGAATATTTTCCAAAACGTTCTCCCATTATCTCTTCAAGTGCATATTCGTGTATTCTATTGTTTTCTTCATTCATGCCTATCACCTAGATTAATGATATCATAAAATCCCCCATATTTCAACAAACTATACATCTTTTTCTATCATTTTTGACATTTAAAGAGCCAAAAAAGCAAAGTATTCTACCATCAAAAACTCTGCTTTTTTATACTCTATTACATCTAACTACTACTCTTCTTATTGCTCCATAAGTACAAGTATACAAGGTCAAATCAAACTCACTATCTACCATCTCTTTAACATCAGTAGGTTCTAAATATTCTATTACTTCTACTTCATATTCATAATCATTTCCTAATATATCTGTAAAAATAATTCTATCTCCTTGCCTAAGTCTATTAATACGTCCAAAATGATATTGATAATCATGAGCACATATTACTAAATCATTAGTATATACTGATCCATAATAACGTCCTGGAGCAATATTCAAACTATCATAACTAGCAGTCTCCATTACCGGAAGTTCTATCTCAATAGAAGGCATCTTTATAATTCCAATATAACTATACCCATCTACTTCTTCACTTCTCATCTCTTCTATCTTATTATCTACTTCTACATCTTCTATTTCTTTTCTATTAATTACTTCTAATACTAAATTATTACTATTAATTGCCTTATTCTTAAGTATTATATTTCTAATTACTAATATCATAGCTCCTAATATTAATATTGTTCCTATTATTATTAAATACTTCCCTATCTTATTCATGACATTCCTTTTTCTCACATATAATCCCTATAGTAATAATTATAATTCCTAGTAATGCTAATCCTTGAATTAACCATGTATTACTACTAGTTTTTATTAAAGTATCTGTATTAACTATAATGAATACTCCATCTTCATTTCGGTAACTAGCCGTATACCCATCAGGTACATTTACTTCAAGTACTCTATATTCATCACTTGCTTCTAATTCCCTCCAGGTATATTTCCACCCATTATCTTTATTTAATTTAATTGTATCTATTACTTGATTACCTCTAATTAATTGTACTTCTATTTCTTCAGGTATCATCTTATTACTACTAATATTCCATTCTTTTCTAACAATAATATCCATAAGTTTAATAATATCTGTTTTTGGTGTAGCTTCTATATCATAATTCCATTCATCATCTATAAATTCTGGTATCATTATTAAAAATGGTAGAAAACTAGAGTACCCTTCTAATTTATTAGTTTGTTTAATTAAGTAAAGTCCTAATTCTAAATTATTAAATTTAACCATTCCATTCTTATCAGTAATCTTCTTATCATATTTTAAATTACTCTTATCTACACATTCTAATAATTCACTAGATACATCTTTAATCTCGTCTACTAATAATGAACAATCATTAATCTCATCTACATATTCAAAAGCTAAATTATTATTCTTATCAATAGCCTTAGCTATTTTTACAATACTAATTTCTGCTCCTGAAACCATCGTCCCATCAGTACTCTCTTTAAGTAAAAGTTCTATTGTTCCTCTACCTTCAAAATCAACTATTCCTGTATCTGCCTTTACCATTCCTGGTATCATTATTAATAATCCTATTAACAAGTATTTAATCTTCTTCATTATTTTTCCCTCCTACTTTTTAAAGGATAAATATATTTATCTATATTAACATTCTCTTTCTTAACTGGTTTTATAACAATTAGTATTAATAATCCTAATATGATAGGTATTGCTACCATTGGCATTACTATCAAACTATCTATTTTAAATGCTTCAGTTGTAATATATTTCTTCTTATCACTTCCATCTACTCTCTTACCTCTAACTAATAATCTATGTGTATTAATTCCATAAGGAGTACAAGTACTAAGTGTTACATAATCTTCTCCATCTTCTATTTTTAAATCATCTATTTGATTAGGTTTAACTATTGTTATTTTATCTACTTCATAAGTTAATACTCTATCAAGTACTGTAATTGTAAAGGTATCTCCTATCTCTAATTTATCTAAATCAGTAAATAATTTTGATGATGGCAATCCTCTATGAGCAGATAATACCGTATGATTACCACTTCCTGATATTGGAAAACTAGTTCCTTCTATATGACCTACTGCCATACTAAGAACCTCATTACTTACTCCATGATATATAGGTAACTCTACCCTTATCTTATCAATAGTTATATATCCTATCATTCCATTATTATTTATATTTAATACTTCATTATAATTCTTAATTACTTCATAAGTTAATAGTGGATTATCCATCTTCCTTAACTTACTATTATATTCTTCTGCTAATTCAAATTCATGCGAATAATCTATCTTTTCATGTCTATCTAACATTGTTTCATAATCTGTAATTACTCTACTTTGTGTTTTTTGATTAACAAAATCACTAATAGTTGGATATAAAAGAATTAAAAGGCCCATGAAAAAGAATAATACCATTATTATTGTAGTCCTACGCTTTTTCATAAGTATTTTACCTCCTTTAATAATATTATTTCTAAGGAGAGTAACACTCTCCTTAGAATAATATAATAAGCTGATTTTACTGCTATTTTATATTTATATAGTCATCTTTGAAAGTCTTAATTTAGTTACTAATAATACTCCAAAAGATAGTACTATTAATGAGCCAATACTAACAAATAATACTGTACCAATACCACCTGTTGATGGTAATTCTGCTCCTGTTAAGTTAACTACTTCTTTTGTAATTTCTACTACATTTACCCCATCACCATTACCAGTTTTTGGATTAACCTTAACTTCTGCACGACTTGTTAATTTGTTATAACCATCTGGATGTTCAACTTCTTCTAGATAGTAAGTCTTATCACTATCTAATCCTAAAATAATCGCCTTGCCTACTTTAATAGTTTCTGCTTTAGCTTTCTCTTCATTAGTTTTAGCTATTCTATATACTCCGTCTTCTACTTTAAATACTAAAATCTTCTCTCCACCAGTAGCCTTATCATATAATTCAAATTCAGCTCCTTCTAGTTGTTCTTTCTTAGAATTAGTCTTAATTAAAGTAAATTCATAAGTATAAGTCTTTGTAACATCTTCTTGTGTCTTATTATTATCTCCATACTCTAAATAAGTCTTATTATCATTATGACCACAACTATCAGTTTTACAAATAACTGCTTTCTCATTTAAAGTGGCAGAATAAGTAACTGTAATAACTGTATTTTCAGTTAATGTAGCCATATATTCATTCTTAAACTTTAATACAAATCCATTATTTTCATATGTAATAGTATATTTTTCTGTTTCTACTAAAGTATCACCAATCTTTACTACAACATCATTATTAGGAGTTAACCCTTCAGTCATAGTATCTGTTAATACATAGTTTTCTGCACCCTTCTTAACTGTAA
This sequence comes from uncultured Bacilli bacterium, assembly GCA_934101175.1. GTDB lineage: Bacteria > Bacillota_I > Bacilli_A > RF39 > UBA660 > RUG705. The sequence continues at coordinate 167,374 of CAKOQC010000003.1, read as the reverse complement.
TAGTTGTCTTATATAAAACTTTATCTCCTATTTGTGCATTACTTTCTTTATCCCATGTACCATTATTATCTACTTTCTTATCAATAGTTGGAATATCATTTTTCTCTTTAATTATTGCATCAGGTTTAGTAGTATTTAATCCACATAAACTACCTACTGTAGAATCTACTAAATAGTATCCTAATGTTAAATTTGTAAATTTTACTTCTTTAGAAGTTGCTTTTTGTTCTCCATCATTTTCTATACCATTAGCTTTAGCATATTCTATTGCTAATTTTGCAAATTCTGATACTGAAGCATTTTCTTTCCATGTAACATTTCCATTTTCATCTACTAAAACGTATACTCCCTTAATAGTATCTTGATTAATAAAGTTAGCCCATTTACTTGCTACTTTATATACAAATGCTGCATTAGTAATATTTCCATTACTATCTTTATCATAAGAATATGACTCTAAGTCAAAAATTCTATAAATAGTATATGTCTTATCTACTATTGCATTATCTATTGTAATACTTCCTTTTTGACTATCACCTCTACCACTTACGGTATCTGCTTTAACTAATGTTGTTGGTACAATTTGTACTAGCACCATTGTTAATACTAGTAATGTACTAATTATTTTTTTCATTACCTTTTTCATATTTTCATCCTTTCCCTCTGAATTTGAATATTCTATTTATTTAGAAAGTCAGCTTTACCTTTCCTTTATAAATATCGTATCCTATATAAATAACAGGTCCTATTAATAATAGTAATCCTATTATTATCAAAATTAACATTCTACTACTACCAGTAGCAGGAAGTTCATATCCTGAAGTATTAATAATCTTAAATGTTATATTATCTGTAAGATTATTTACTAAAGGCTTATCTGGATCATATAATTCTATATCTCCTTCATTTATTTGATATTTAACTACATAACCATCTGTATTTAATTCTTTTACTGTATAACTCATCATATATGGTAAATCTTTTATTATAATCTTCTCATTATTAGCAAGATTAAATGTAATCTTTCCATCTATAAAAGTTATTGTATCTTCTACTCTTCTATTATTTTTATCTATCCTAATAATTGGATATGTTTCTTCTACTTTCTTATCCTTATAAGTAGCTTCTATTAAGAAATTAAATTCTCTATCAGTTTCTATTCCAGAAACTTCTTTAGATATCTCTAATTCTCTTCTTTTATATTTATTAATAATTATCTTATCTTTAATATTAGTAGTCGTATCTCCATAAGATACATCTACATCATACTTATTAGTATCTATCTCATGAAGTCCATCATTCTCTACTTCATATAACTTATAACTATGTCCTGATGGAATATTCTCAAATTTAACTATTCCCTCTGAAGAAAGTTCTTCTATATAATAATCTTTATCCATATGTTTTCTTTCTTTCATACAAGTACACTTATCATCATGTACTAATCTAAATTTAACTCCATTCATAAGACTATTATCATATTCACTTATCTTCTTAAATTCTAATTCTCCTAAGTAACCCATAACTTCAGGTATAGGAAATTCTATTGTTCTTTTTTCTGTTCTAATATTCTCTCCATTGACATTTTCTATTACTACATAATCTAAAGATGTTTTATCATTTGTAAGATAACTCTTATTTTTTATAAAATCAGTAAGTTCATTTTGCAAACGAATTCTATATTTAACTTCATATTTATAATAAGTAATCTCTTTACCATTCTCAGTCTTCTTTATTTCTTCTCTAGTAGAATTCTTTAAATCCCATGATAAAGTATCCTTATTATCGTTATAAGTAGCTGTATCACTTTCATTATCATTATTAATATTTAAATTATCTTTTAATTCTAAGTTATCATCATATAATCCTACGAATTGAATATTTTTTACCACCCCGTTAGCATTCATCGGATCTTCTGCTACCCATGATGCACTTATTTCTTGACTAGTCATCTCTTTAATATCTTCAAATATTTTATCATAAGCATTCTCCAAAGCCTTTTTATTATCTGAATCATAATAATATTTTCTTTCACTTGATCCTATTGTATCAGAACCAATATATTGACTTAACCAAGTCTTATAATAAGATGTATCATTATATAATTTCTTAATATTATTATTACTAGTAGCATTCTTACTAGGAGAGTTTACTCCTGGAAGTACTGTATAATATCTAGGAACTTTATATGTAGCATTCTTCGTATAAGTATGATTGTTTGCTTCAGTATCTGTATCTACTGTATGAGATAGTGCATATCCATCTGCATTTGTTTTATATTGTAATTTATATAATGTACTTTGGCCAGTAATGCCTACTCCAATTGAATAAATCTTTATTCCATTATTTTTCATATTATAAGCTTGTAATTCTGCTTTTCTTGCTCCAAACTCACTATAATTGGTACCAGATACAGTCACTTTTCTTTGAAAATTATAGAAAATTCCTTCCGTATATCCTTTACTTGTATCTGGATTAGATGTACCAGGAGTATATCCTGTATATTTACTTTTAATATATGTTGTAGGTAAACCATCTGTTAAAAAGATAATATATTTATTCTTAACTGACGTCTTATTAAGCAAATTACTTGCCATTTTTAATCCAGCTTCCATATTAGTCCATTTAATATTATTATCACTTGGAGCTTTTATTCCATCTATATTAGAATTAAGTGTATCAAGAGAAGTACTCTTAGCATCCACAAGACCACTAAATATATCATGTGCATCTCTATTAAAAGTAACTAATCCTATCTGTCTTATAGCATTACTATTTTTTGAATAATTATAAAATTTTTCAACAAATCTCTTTGCTGAATCTTTAGCAACACTAATTCTTGTATCACCGGTTGTATTCTCACTAGTTAATCCATAATTCATTGTATTAGATATATCCATAACAATTACTACTGCCAAGTCTTGTGCTTTAGTAATTTCTTCAATCTTACTTGTTGTTTCTACTGTTAAAGTAATATCAAAATAATTCTCTATATTAGATTCTTTAATTGTTTTACTAACTGTTACTCCATCTTTACTATTAGTATTACTTCCTCCTTGATTAGTAACTTGTTTGTGTCCTTCAAGAGGTTCTGCTAATACCTTAACTATTGGACTAATAAAGAATACTAATGATAAAAATAACAAGAATATTTTACCAACCTTTTTCACTTCATAACCTCCTTATTTTTACCCCTATACTCTACCTAATTTTTTTATTGGCCATACTCTAAATATTACTTTCCCTATAATATTATCTTTCTTAACCAAACTAACATCTTCATTTCTAGAATCTATCATATTATCTCTCTCATCACTAAGTACAAAATATGTACCATCTTGTACTTGATAAGGAAACTCTAATTTTGTATCTCCTAACATCTTATTAGTAACATTATCATTATCAAATAACTTTCCATCAATATATACATCCCCGTTTTGTTCTATATTAATAAAACTACCAGATCCTGCTATTACTCTTTTAATAAGTATCTTATTTCCTTGATAAAAAGCTACTATATCACCACTTTTTAAATTCTTTGTCTTTAAAGTAAGAACTATTTCTCCATCATTAAGAAGTGGTTTCATTGAAGACTCACTAACTTCTAATACTGGCATAACTAAGGTAACTACTAACATTGCTACTGCTAATACTATTATTAAGCCATATATTGTACTTTTAAGTATCTTTATATATTTAGATTTATATGATACTCTTTTTAATTCATTTTCTATTTCTGTTACTGAAAAAGATTTTGTTAATAATTTATCTTTCATGCTTTCTTTTTCCCTTTTCTAATCTTTATTTCTTTAGCTAAGTCTTTATTACCCTCTATCATTTCTTTTACTTTCATCTCTATATCTTTTATATAATTATCAGCTTCTTCTTTCTTTTTAAGACAATCGCTTTCTACTTTCTTTAACATTCTCTTCTTTTCTTTTTCATATTCTTTTAACATTTTCTGATAATCTTTATCTTCTTTATTTTTAATAGCTTTTCTATATTGTTCTGCTGCTATTTCTGCTGTTTCAAATACTTTATTTAGTTTTAATGCTGCTTCTGCTATATTACCTGCTTCTTCTATTTCAATCTTCTTAGAATTAAGTTCTCCTTTTACTTTCTTTATTTCTAATTCTAAATCTTCTATTCTTTTGGTTTGTGCTAATATAATTTCCAAAAGTTCTTTTCGGTTCATTTTTCTAAGTTCTTTATTATCCATAAAACCACCCTTATATATCATTAACCCGCATATTCTCTCTTAGTTGACTTAATATTATAAACACCCAGCTTACAAAATTCAACCCACTTGACACTTATTTTACTAATCTTATTTTTATCTCTTAATTTTATGTCTATTTATCTAAAAATAGACCACAAAAAAATGCAGACTGTGTCTTTTTTGACTGTCTACATTTATTTTATCACTTCAATCAATCTGCTTCTTTTCTATAAATTATATTCTCTTTTTGAAGAATAACATTACTAATCCTAAGATAAATAATCCAAGATAATTAGTATTATTTCCTTCATAACCTGTTTGCGGAGGTAAAGGTATTAAACTATATACATAAGTAACTTCTTGAGTATCTTCTTTGTATACTCCTGTTTCATTACCTTTAACTTCTTTTAAGTAATATTTATCAAATGCCTTTTTAGTAGTCTTATAATCTTCTCCTACTAATCCTGTCATTTCTTCGCTTGGAGCAAGTTCTTCTCCATCTTCTGTAACATAGTTAACAATTACTGTTCCACTTAATACTTTTGTACCAGTTTCATCTTTAGATTCTTTTTCTTCTTCTCCATAAGTAAGCATAGATTCTACTTTGTTAATAACCATATCACTATCAATATTTTTAAAATATAATTCTAAGTTAATAATAATATCAATTGTATTATCATTTTCTGAATTAATAGTTTTATTGTATTCACAAACTATTTCTCCATTAATGTATTTACATTCTATATCATCACTATTAGTATCAATAACTGACTTTTCCATATCTATTTCATATGGTAATTTATCTACTATAACTAACTTAACATCTCCAACATAATCTTTTATTGTTGCATTATAAGTAATTGTATAGATAAATGCTTCATCTATTGAAGTTATTTCATCAAGTCCAACTTTCTTAAGATCTTCTTCTGAAGTTCCTATATTCTTAGTATACACATACTTAACTATAATTTCTTCTTCTGTATATACTCCGTTCTTATTAGCAGGTACTTCTTTTAATGTATATCCAAGAATATCTTTTTCACTAGTTGTATATTCATTATCAATAAGTCCTGTAGTAACTTCACTACTAGCTAATGTATTATCTTCTTCGTCTACATAGATAGCTGTTACTTTAGAAGCTTTAATAGTATCTACTACATCGTCATTATCAGTAGCACTATTAACTCCATATACTAATTTAGAATCTACAATATTCTTAACTTCTAAATCAGTTGTACTAGTTAACTTATTATATTTAACTATTACTTCTATTTGTGTATTAAGAATAGTATCTTTATTATCTTCAGTAATTTCTACTTCTTTACTGCAAGTTAATTTTCTAGTTATACTATCATAACTACAAATATTCTCATCATATTCAATACTTTCTACATCATAAGGTAATGTATCTACTAATGTTAAATTAGCTTTTCCTACATAACTATCTAGTTTACCATTATAACTAAGAATATATTTAAATGTTGAATTAGCTCCAACTATTTTGTTAATTTGTGTTTTAACAACATCATTTTCTACTAATACACCATCATTTTTAGTATAAATATAATCTACATAAATAGTTTCTTTAGCTATATATTTACCATTCTTATTAGTAGGCATTTCTTTTAATGTATATCCATAAATAGTCTTTTCATTAGTTGTGTATTCTTTACCACCTAAATCTGTACTAGTTTCTTGTTTAGCTATTACATTTTTATCTTCATCTAAGTATCTAGCAATAACTGTTCCTTTAAATACTTCAGTTTCAGTTTTATCTTCATCTTCATTATGATTATTTCCATATTCTAATGTAGATTTAACTTTATTAGTAATCTTATCACTATCAACATTCTTAAATATTAGTGATAAATCAAAACTAGCTTCTACTTTATTATTTTCTTCAGTAATATCAAATTCTTTAACACAAGTTAATGTCTTATCTTGAACATTATAAGTACATCCTTCATAAGTAGAACCATTTTCTAGTTCATAAGGTAATGTATCTACTAAAGTTAATTTAGCTTTTCCTACATAATCCTTAATTTCTCCATTATAACTTAATGTATAATTAAATACTCCGTCAATACTATTAACATTTTCTAGTCCAGTCTTAACTACTTCATTCTTAGTAACTGTTCCATCATTCTTAGTATATACATATTTAACTATAATTTCTTCTTCTGTATATACTCCGTTCTTATTAGCAGGTACTTCTTTTAATGTATATCCATAAATAGTCTTTTCACTAGTTGTATATTCATTATCAATAAGTCCTGTACTAACTTCACTACTAGCTAATGTATTATCATTTTCGTCTACATAGATAGCTGTTACTTTAGAAGCTTTAATAGTATCTTCTACTGAAGCATTATCAGTAACACTATTAACTCCATATACTAATTTAGAATCTACAATATTCTTAACTTTTAAATCAGTTGTACTAGTTAATCTCTTATATTTAACTATTACTTCTATTTGTGTATTAAGAATAGTATCTTTATTATTTTCAGTAATTTCAACTTCTTTATTACAAGTTAATTTTCTAGTTATACTATCATAACTACAAATACTCTCATCATATTCAATACTTTCTACATCATAAGGTAATGTATCTACTAATGTTAAATTAGCTTTTCCTACGTAATTATCTAATTTACCATTATAACTAAGAATATATTTAAATGTTGAATTAGCACCAGTTATTTTATTAATTTGTGTTTTAATAACATCATTAATTTCTAATGCTCCTTCATTCTTAGTATATATATAATCTACATATATTGGTTCATTATCTTCATTATATGTATATACTCCATTTTTATTAGTAGGTTCACTAACTAATGTATATCCATATATATTTTTACTATTAGTAGTATAGTCCTTACCTACTATTCCAGTAGTAGTTTCTTCTTGTGCTAATACTACTCCATTAGTATCTTTATATCTTGCTGTTACAGTTCCTTCTGCTGTATATAAAACTTTAATCTCTTTAACTTTTCCATCGTTAGTTATAGTAATACTTTCTGGATCAATACTATCAAATTGATATCTTCCAAATAAGTATTTATCTTTTTCTACATTATCTATATTAATAACTGTTCCATTAGCCGCTTCTCTTGTATCAGTAGCAATCTTATTGCCTTCATTAAAACTATCTTTATAATAGCTTACTTTATATTGATAAGTCTTTTGTACCCAATATACATATGGATCTTCTTCTCCATTTATAGTTTGTTTTACTCCATTATTATCAATATATTCTAATCTAAATCCTGCATTTGTTTGATGCCATCCAGTACTAGCATCTTGATCTATTTCTATATCGAATTCAAAAGTTATCGTATCATCAGATAATTCTTCATACACTTCACTAGCTTTTTCTATTCCATAATTATTATTATCGTCATTTACTAATTTAAAATTACTTCCTAGTTTATCTATTATTTGTGCATTAGTTCCAGATTTAACTATTTGTTTAGCAATATCAGTAAATGCTGTTACTATTTGATCTTTATCATCAGCTGAATAATAATATTTCTTACCTTGTTCTGCTGGTGTTGCTACTTTTGTTAAGATATCAGCTGCTGTTAACTTTTCATTATATGTAGTACCATTGTAAGTATATTTTCCTTCATAAGCATATCCATTTTTTAAAGAATATCCAATTGAATATACCGTAGCAATCTTTTTAACTTCATCAGCTGTTTTTAAAGTAGCTTCTAACGTACCACGATTTGTTACATCACCCTCCCCACGAATACATGCGTATTCATTACCAAAAAGGCCATAACAGGTGTCATTATAATATGTTGGTTTACCATCACTCATAACTACAACATATTTTAAAGCATTATCTTCTATTTGAGTATCTTGAAATAATTTTTGTGCTTCTTGAAGACCGGCATCTAAATTAGTACCACCATTTGCACTACCAAATAATGATCTATTATTTACATCATCAAAGTTTGCATTTTCAAAACCACGTGCTAAACTAGCTTCTTTAGCAAACGTTACTAATCCTAATTTAGCATTAGGTATATTTGTTAAAATTGAATTAGCAAAACTCTTAGCACCACTTACTGCATTATTCCATTTAGATATATCTTGCTTGCCTTTAGCATTTTCCTTCATACTACCAGATCTATCGAATACAACTACGACATATACTGGTCTACTAGTTTCTGTTTTTGTTCCTTTCACTTCAAATTTTACATGGTATTTACCTAAAGTATCTGTCTTAGATACTGTTTTAGTTACACTAATACCATTTTCAACTTTTGTTGTGCTTGCACTACCGCTTTCTTCTATTTGTCCATTCTCTCCAAGTTTGATAGATCCTACTGGTATTTCACTATCATTATTTGCTATCTCCTTAGCAAATACTTGTATTGGAGTTTGAAGACTAGAAAAAATCATACTAACAAGCATTAAAATTTTCACAAATTTGTCAGTTATTTTTTTCATATAACTAAACCCTCCCTATTTTATTTATCTGATAGTACTGCATACTATGCCAGATATGGCTTACTATTATAACCATATAATATTATTTTGTCAAGTTAAAACATATTGTTTTATTAAAAAAATGTTCGTATAAATAAATTGTATATCCCTCCTTACTTTTCCTAATCAATTATATTATGTTATTTTTAATAAATCTTATACAAATATTGCCAAAAAAAATCTATCTATTTAAGATATATTTCTACTTTAAGATAGATTTTTATTTATTAAAATAATTGTATATATAAATACCTATTATTATTATCAAAGATAATCCAAATAATAAAAGTAATATCTTTAAGAAGAATTTCCCATTTCCTTTATCATTCATTTCGTTATCATAAAAATCTTCTTCTACATTATCTTCTTTATCTAGGAAATCTTTTTTATTAAATTTATATGTACTACTATAAAATGTATCTTGTTTTTTAATACTATCAGGTAATTCATCTTCTTTAATTGGAGCATTAACTCTTGTTCCTTCGTTATCACTTTTAAGGTCTGATAGTATTTCTAATGATAAGTTAGCTGTTTTCATAAGTTCTTCATTATCTTGACTACTCTCTATTTCTTCATTGAATTCTTTTACTTGTTCATCATACATATCTTTAATTAATTCTATATTAGTAATCTTCCCATCATTAACTATATCTCTATCTACATTATCTAACTTTAATTTCTTTAGATAATCTTCATGAGTATTATCTTCTATAGTATTTACTATATCTCCTTTTTCACTAACAGCTTTATTAAGAAGTTCTTTTATATCATAGATTTCATTTTCTTGTCTTTGCTGTTCTTTTACTCTTTCTTTTCTAATTATCTTATTATTATCACTTATTCCATCACTAGTTATCTCGTGATATTCTTTCATTTTATGATAATCGCTTCTATTAGTAACTTCTTTTTTTAAATCATCTAAGTCTATTTCTTTAACATTTGAGGGAACTATTAAGTTCTCAAATTCATCATATGCATTATATACTTGACGATATAATTCTTTATTTTTATCACTTCTTTTAGGTATATCGTTAGAATTAACCATTTCTCGTTCTTCTCGATATTTATCCATACGTGTATTCATAAAAGATCACCTTCTACTATATATATTCTATCATATAATTTAATTATTTTAAATAATTTTTATTGATTTTTTTCCTATTTACATATATAATTTTACTAAAGAAAGAAGGTTAAAAAATGAAAGTAAAAGTAATAGAAGATAAATGTATTGGTTGTGGCAATTGTGTTGCTTTATCTGAAAGCCAATTATTTGATTTTAATGATGCTGGCCTTGCTGAATGTATTGTTCCTACTATTCCTGCTGATTTAGAAGAAACTGCCAAGGAAGCTATAGAACAATGTCCTACTGGTGCTATTGAAGAAGTATCTGAACAAGTTCAAGAAGGTGCTACTGAAGGTACTAAGGAAACTGCTGAAACAGTATCTGAACAAAAAACAGAAAAAAATACTAAAGAAGTAACTGAAGAATAAAAAAGAACTATCACAAGTAGATAATTATCTACTTTTTATATTAGTTCTTTTTTTCATATACTTACAATAATCTTTAATACCACACATATCACATTCAGGATTAATCGCCTTACAATGATATCTTCCAAATAATACTAATTGATGATGTGTCTTACTCCATTCACTCCTAGGTATCTTTTTCTGAAGTTTCTTCTCTATAGTTAACACATCATCATCTTCCTTAGCAAGTCCTAATCTCTTACTAACTCTAGCTACATGAGTATCTACTGCTATTGCTGGTTCATTATATATATTAGAAAGAAATACATTTGCTGTCTTCCTACCAACGCCTGGTAAAGATTCAATATATTCCCTATCATTAGGAACTACTAAATAACCATCTTCTACTAATTTAGTAGCTATCTCTTTAACATATATACTCTTCCTCTTATAAGTACCAATCTCTCTAATAATTTCTTCTATATCACTAATATCTGCTTCACTCAAACTTTTTAAATCAGGATATTTACTAAATAATTTTTCTGTTACTTTATTAACTCTCTTATCAGTAGTCTGTGCACTAAGAACAATAGCTATAAGTAATTCATAATCTTTATTATAATTAAGTTCACACTTAGGATTAGGTATTAATTTATCTAAATAATTAACTATTTCCTTATTCATTTAACCAATCCGTATCAAAAACTTGAACCTTACTCTTTTTACTACGATAAACTTCCCTATCCTTAAGTACATCTTCTCTCTTCTTATATCCTTTTTTCTTCCATTCATTTAATATAGAATCTATATATCTCAAGTTTCCTACCCCATTTAATACTGCTTCTTTTAAAGCACAAGTGATAATCTCTTCACTATTGCCACTTGTTAACCATTCTTGTATTTGTCCATATTCCATCGGAGATAAAGTTCTTCCTAATTCTTTTTCAAATACATCAAAAATCTTAATATTAACTTCTTCTTTCTCTTTCTTATCACTACTATCACTATCTATTATTAAATTATATAATTTATCATATAACATTTCTAATGATAAGTATTCATAAGCTCTTTTGTTAACTTTTTCTATTTCTAAAGAAAGAATATTTTTATCACATAAATTATTAATAGTATTCATAACTTCATGTTTATTTCCATTTATTTCTTTAGCAAATTCATCTGGATTATATATAACTTTATCCCCCATTGACATTAAAAGCATAATAATAATAAGTTCTGAATCATTAATATTAAGTTTTCTATAATTATTAAATAATACTTTAGGAACTATTATTGGTCTATCTTTAATTAAACTAATTAATTTACTATCCATCTCTAACCTCCAACCATAATTTCATCTATAAGTGAATAATTATATATATCATAATATTTATAATATAACTTTCCATCTTTATAATTATCTTCCATATACATAAATCTTTCATCTTTATATATAATATCATAATTCTTACTATTTTTATATAATAAATTAATATCTATTTCACTAATTATTTCATATTTATCATTAATTAAATATAAGTATTCATTATCTTCTACTATGAAGTAATTATTATATTTATTAATATACTCTACTTCTTTTACTAAAGTATTATTCTCTATCTCTTTAATCATTTTATTATAATTCTTATTATTATTTCTAACCATTCCTAATATTAATATAAATATTAGTATTATTATTCCTATAAATATCTTAATAATCTTTTTCATAATATCACACTAAAATTATATCACATATAAAGAAAAAAGCCTACTTTTTAAAGTAGACTTCTCTATTATTTAGTTAATGTTTTACCATTTTTACATTCGTTAATTAAGTAGTTAATACCACCCCAGTATTCTGATGTTTTAGCATTTTGTTCATATTCTAATCCATCTCCAGCGAATACTACGAAATATTTAATTAATTCTCCATTAGTTTTATCTAATTCATTTAAGAAGTTAATACGTATAAAGTTAATATAAATATACATATCATTAAATCCATTACCAGATTCTAATTTAAATTTATCTTCTTTAGCATCTAACATATCCATAAGTAGACCATTAAGTAATTCATTAAATTTAGCATTATCCCCAGCTCTACCAGTCTCTACGATAGTTCTAACTCTTTTACCTAAATCATCTGATTTAGCTTTTTCAACTTCATCAAAGATAGCATCTTGTGCAAGGTACATAAGTAAGTTATCCCAACCCATACCTTTAGCACACCATCTAGTATTATTTTCAGTAATAATTCTAGATAATACTGAATATGTATCAAGAATTACTTCATTAGGATCTTGATCCCCAATAATAGTATTTACTAATTCTTTATTTTCTTCTTTTAATTGATCTATATTAACTATCATTACATATTTAGTAACTTCTTCATAAGTAACAGGTAATCCTTCATCTGTTAATTTAGTATATATATCATCTACTAAATTATAGAATTCTTCTTCAGTTAATATTTTATGTTCTACATTATCTACATTATTATTAGTATTATTATTTACATCTAAAGATACTAATTCATTATTAATAAATGCTCCCTTAATATTCTTAAGTTCTTCTTTAGTCTTAGCATTTACTAGAGTAAAGTCACTAACATTATATATATTATTCTTAATAACTACTCCACTAATATCTTTACTAAACATAATCTCTACTGGATTCTTAATCTTTTTAATTTGATTATTTACAATAATTCCATCTACTGAAGATATGATATTTCCTTCACTATCCATTAATTTAACATCACTAATAGGTACTAATGTATTATCTACTAATAAGTATTCTAATCCTTCTTTATTTAGTAAACTCTCTTCTGCTACATATGTATTATCATCTGTATTACTATCTTCTTTAGTTGTAAAACTACAAGCTGCTAAATTTGTTGTAAGAATGATTGTTCCAATCATTGCTTTAATCTTATTTCCATTAATTTTTAAATTTTTCATATTTATTCCCCCTATTTTCCAGATTTTTGTCTGGTTCTTCCTGTAAGTGTATATCCTGCATTAATTAAACTTGTATCATTATTAGAAGTACTCCATTTATAATCTACTGTACCTCCAACATATTCTCTAAGTCTATAACGATAGTATGTTACTTCTCTAGTTCCTGTTATTGTAACTGTTGAAGCTACTTCTTTATAACACTTAGATCCATCACTAGTCTTATTATATCCCGCTGGGCAACTATTAACAAAGTTTGCATACTTAGTCTTAGTTACTTCTTTATAACATTTAGTATTATCACTAGTCTTATTATATCCTGATGGACATCCTACTGTTGTTTGTTTAGTTTCTGTTTTACTATTATTACTAACACACTTATTTCCACTCTTAGTATATCCAGATGGACATCCTACCGTTGTACTAGTAGTCTTAGTTTCATCTCTGTATCCTGTTTCTGTTGTTGAGTAAGAACAATCATAAGGTACATTTACTACTACTGGTGCACAAGTACTACAAGATTGTGTAATTTGTTGACTATAACAAGTTTGAGGTACTGTTACTGTATAAGTATATGGTACTCTAACCGTTTTAATATATTTACACTCAAATCCTATTTGATTTGATAGAGTAAATCCATCATAACTATTAGCACATGCTAATGGATTAGTAGTAGGTTTATAAGTCTTCTTATAATTACAAGTAAATCCATTTTGACTTACTAAGGTAAATCCATCTAATGTCTTAGCACATGATTCTGGATTAACATATTCATTAGTCTTTTCTACTTTATAACACTTAGTACCATCACTAGTTTTACTATATCCTGATGGACATCCTACTTCTAATGAAACATATTCATTTTCATAAATAGTCTTATCATATGAATATTCTTCATATTCAACTCTAGTTTCTACATCACGGTAACTTGTCTTAGTAACTGATACTTTTGACCATTCAGACCAATTACCCCAATCTGTCCAATTACCACCTGTAGTCTTTTTATATTCATATTCAAGCATTCCAGTTGATGTATTCTCTTCTTGTCTTCTTTCACATATATCTGTACTACAATAGTTGTAGCATCCCATAGGAACAATTATATAATCTGCTTCTTCTCCACATTCTAGATATACTTTCATTTGATATTCTGTTTCCATTTTTTCTACAGAAACATAAGAATTCTTAGCAGAACAAGCATGTCCATTTTTATCTTTAATTTCTAATATATAATTTTCATCATACATTCTAGCTAAAGATAATGTTTTTACTTCTCCTACTTTTTGTGGTAATCTCTCAGTTGTAAAATAATCTTTTCCTACTTGTTTCATCTTTTCTATATTTTGTGAAAAGATAGTATCTGTAAGCACATCAAGTTTGTTAGATATTCCTTTATTAGATAATGATAATAACCATACTGTAAACAAGATAAATATAATTACTATTACTCCTTTAATAAAGAAATTCGTCCAGCTAAATTTTTTATTTTCTTCGTACATAATAATTCCCCCTTTAAAGAAAATCGTTTTCTATACTAACACATAGTTATCATTTTGTCAAACATTTTTTCACTTTCCTATTGTTTTTTCTTCTCATTATATGACAAAAAGAAAATAAGTATGATTATTTCATACTTATTTCCAGGTATTCTATTTATTTATCTAATTCTTCTTTTAATATTCTTGAAGTAAGTGCTGGATTAGCTCTACCACGGGTCTTTTTCATTATTTGTCCTATAAAGTAATCAAATACTCTCTTACCATTTTTATAGTCTTCTACTAAGTTTTCATTTTCATGCATTACTTCTAGTACTATTTCCCTTATCGTATTTTCATCTCCTATTTGAGATATTCCTAATTTTTCTACAATAACCTCAGGTTCTTCTCCAGTATCCATTACTTTCTCTAATATTTCTTTTCCTTGTTTTCCAGATATTTTTCCTTTATTAATTAATTCTATTAAATCTACTAGCATCTTAGGAGTTAATTTAATATCTTCTATTGATAAATCAAACTTATTCATATAAGCTATTACACTTCCAGTAAGCCAATTAGATACTATTACAGCATCTCCTCCTAATTTAAGACATTCTTCATAATAATCTGATATCTTCTTATCTCTAACTATAGTAGAAGCATCTTTCTCATTAAGTAAATATTCTTTTGTATATATATGATATCTCTCATTATGAAGTCTAGGTATACTCTCCTTTATCTCCTTAATCCATTCTCTATCTATCTTAATTGGAGGTAAATTAGGATCAGTAAAATATCTATAATCAATAGCATCTTCCTTACTTCTCATAGAGTAAGTTTCTCCCTTAACTTCATCAAATCTTCTAGTTTCCTGAAGTACTTTTTCTCCTCTATTAAGTATTTCTGTCTGTCTTTTTACTTCACATATAATAGCTTCCCTAACACTACTAAAAGAGTTAATATTCTTCATCTCTACTTTAGTACCAAGTTCTGTATCCCCTTCACGCATCAAAGAAACGTTAACATCACATCTAATTTGACCTCTATCACTTCTAGCATAAGATGTATCACAGTATAAAAATATACTTCTAAGCCCTTCAAGAAATGCTACTGCTTCATCAGCTGAATTAAGACAAGGCTCAGTAACTGTCTCTAAAAGTGGTACTCCACAACGATTATAATCTAGCAAAGAATAAGTATTATAATGATCTAAACTAGCAGTATCTTCTTCTAAGTGAGTATCATGAATTAATACTTTCTTATCTTCTCCATTAACATTTATCATTACATATCCATTAATCCCAATTGGATGTTTAAACTGGGTAATCTGATATCCTTTAGGTAAATCTGGATAAAAATAATTCTTTCTCTCAAAAGTTAAATATTCAGGTATTTCACAATTCATAGCTAAAGCCATCTTAATTGAATTCTTGACAGCTTCTTTATTAACTACTGGTAATATTCCTGGCATTCCCAAGTCTACTACTGAAACATTACTATTAGGTATTGTACTATAGCTATTTCTAGCACTAGAAAAGTTTTTACTATTAGATTTTAATTCACAATGTACTTCAAGTCCAATAACTGTCTTATACATCTTCTTCACCTACCTTAGCCTCTTGATTAGCATAATTCATCTTATCTTCTATTTTCTTAGCCATATTTAGTACTAAATCATCTTCTCCAAATCTTCCTGTTATATTTATTCCTACTGGCATCTTTTTAATAAATCCTGAAGGTATAGTTATACTAGGAAAGCCACCAAAATTACCTATAACTAAATGATTATCTAACATCAAATATTTATCACTAAGTTTATCTGTACTCTCTCCAAATTTAGGAGCTATTCCTGAAGCTGCTGGCATAATTATTCCATCATATTTTAAGAATAATTCATTAATTCTATCTACTAACATTCTTCTAACACGACAAGCATTTAAAAATAACTTTTCTTGATTTTCTTTCTGTAATATATAACTACCTAAAACAAATCTTCTTTTAATAAGTTCACTAAATCCTTTAGTACGAGCATCTTGAATAATTTCATTAGGAGTTCTTCCTTCTCCTCTTACGCCAAAATGAATACCTGTTAAATTAGCATCATTACTAGTAACTTCTGCACAAGAAATAGACATATATGTTGGATACATTGCTAAAAGTAAATCTTTATCAATAGATTCTTCACATACTTCTATTCCTATATCTTCACATTTTTTCTTAACTTCACTAAAATTATCTAATACTTCTTGTAAATCTTTATCATTATCTTTATTCTCTAATACTTCTTTAATATAAAATAATTTCTTTCCCTTAACTGACTTATCTATATTATCTAAATAATTTATATCATCATCAGGTAAACTAGTCATATCACGTTCATCATGCCCCTTAACTATATTCATAACCATTGCTGCATCATATACATTTCTAGTTATTACCCCTAGGTGATCTAAACTAGATGCAAATGCAAATAATCCATATCTAGATATTCTTCCATATGTTGGTTTAAATCCTACTACCCCTCCATATGCTGCTGGTTTTCTAATTGAATCCCCTGTATCACTCCCAATAGCAAATGGTACTATTCCTAATGCTACCGCTGCTGCTGATCCTGCAGAAGATCCTCCTATTAATCTTTCACTATCCCAAGGATTTCTAACTACTCCTGTATGTCCAGTTGTACCAGTTCCACCCATTGCAAGCTCATCTAATACTGTCTTTCCTACAAGTACTGCTCCTGCTTCTTTTAATTTTTTATATATTGTCGCATCATATACTGGAACATAATTACTCAAAATATTAGAAGATGCTGTCGTAAGTATCCCTTTAGTAGATATATTATCTTTAAGTGCATAGGGTATTCCCGATAAGATACTATCACTATCTTCTTTCGCACTCTTATCCATTATTGTTACAAAAGAATTATATTTATCTTGATATTTCTTTGCTAATTTAACACTTTCATCAAAAAGTTCTTCATAACTAACACTTTCCTTATCAAGTTCTTCTCTCATTTCTTTAATACTTTTTGCCATCTTACTCCACCACCTTCGGTAATTTTACTTGATTATATAAAGTACTTCCACTATTAGAAAGTATATCCTCAAGTGGTAATTCATCTACTACTACATCTTCTCTAAATGATACATTTTCTAACTTTTTAGGATAAATCATTGGTTCTACTTTATCTATATTAGGTATCTTCTCTATCAAATCCATTTGTTTCAATATAACTTCAAATTCTTCTGATAAAGTATCATATTCTTCTTCATCCATTGTAAACATAAGTTTATTAGCTAACATTTTTAATGTTTCTTTATCCATTGTATTTCCTTCTTTCACATATTCTAGTATATCATAAACTTTCGATTAATTAATATTTTTTTATTTATTTTGCATCATAAATAGAAAAAATATCAGAATAAATTTATTTCTGATACTCTTTTCTATCTTGCATTACGAATAATGATTATTCCTGAGCCACCTAATCCACCAGTTCCATTCATACCAGCTCCGCCACCAGCCTTGTGCACCCCATGCTTCTAATTTATAAGTTCCAGTAATTGGCACCGTAAAGATTTGTTCTCCAGCAGTAGTGTACAAATCTTTTTTATTAGAATAAATATATTTAACACCAGCTGAAGATAAATAAGCGATATTACCTGATTTATCAGTTAACTTTATACATCCATAATATGTTATATCATATGTATAACTTTCTGAGTATTCTTTCGATAAAGCCGTCTGTTCTTCATATGCAGGCTGCACTACAATTACTATTCGTAGTTAAAGCAAATCCATATGTATTAGTAAGTCCTGATCCTTCATCACCAAAATTAGATAAGGTTAAAGTAAACTTACCATCATTAAGTGATAATAATGCTGTTCCATATGGAATATCATCTTTCCATTTAGCAAATAATGTTAAATCTCCTGATTCTTCAGTTAATTTAGTAACGATATTATCACTGGTATTATATGTCTTATAATACCCCATAAAAGTATATCCCTTTTTAGTAGGTATATCTAATACTGTTTCAACACCTGATGTATATGTTTCAGAATATCCTTCTTCATGCGTACCATTAAATTCTCCTATACTAATACTGTATTATTTTTCCACATTTATCCATTTTATATTTCCAATATGCCGTATGTAATCTATAAGCATAATTATTTGCTCTATAAAAATAATTTGGATAATAATCTGTTTCTCCTAAATTAGAAAGAGCTACTACTATATATGGATTATTAGCAAAAACTATTGATACATCATGTATTGCTGTGCCACTCCAACCACTCTTGTTAGCTACTTGATAATTATTTTTTCCTTTAATAAATTTTGGATTTGCTATCAAAAAATTATTCATTGCCTCTTCTCCATATTCTTTGTTATCTATATAAAAATTATATAATTCACTCATATATATTACAGCATCATGAGCATTAGTAACTCCCCAATTATTATTAGCCGTAAATATTGCATTAGTTCCTTTTTCTTTCCAAAAGTTAAGCATATTCTCTCTTCCATATCTATCAATAAGCATATTATGTGCTGCATTATCGCTATGTTCTATTGAATAATTAAGAAGTGTTCTAATATCATATTTAGTATTAAATTCTTTATTTTTAAGCACTCCACTACCAGTACTATAATAATTCCCTGTATACACAAGTTCTTCATCTAATGAAATATCCCCTTTACTAGCCATTTCATATATATAAATATCTGTTGGAGCCTTTATTGTACTAGCAGTAAATATATTCTGATTTTCATTATAACTAACCATAAATCCTGTATATATATCTTTATAAGCAAAAGCAAAATAATCATTAGATTGATTATAATAATTATTAATATCTTCTATTATTTCTTTAATACTATCAGGTACCTCTTCTTCACTTATTTTCTCATTAATACAATTAACTAATTCTAAAGCAGCTACTTTTTTTAATTTTTCTAATGGAATTCCTTCTTCTGTTTTTATAATTGCTTGTGTTGCTTGCTTTTCTTCTATTTTTACAAAAAAACTTTCATATTCTGTTACCTTATCTTTTAAATAAAATACCTTAAATGTTATCATACTAGTAAATATTAATGCTAATATCATCATTATCATAATAACTTTTTTATTACTAAGTATTTCTATTATTTTATTATTCTTATTAGTAGTAAATATTGAAGTTGAATAATCTTTAAAGTCTATTCGTTTATGTGTATTCTTTATTTGATCTTTCTTCATACTAATTAATACCTTCTCTTTACTATATTCCTATAATACATTTTATCATATTTATTAAAAAAAAGAAATATTTTATAATGTTATTTCTATTTTAAAATTTATAACGTATCTAATAAATACTTTTACAAAAATTCTTATCTAGAAATCTTAATTATAGATATCTAATATTTACTTACTTTCTATAAATTTATCTTCTTCATATCGATAACTTAAAACATTATCTTTAGTAATTACACTATCACCTATTTCTTTCTCCAAATCAGCTCTTGTATTATTTGCTATTCTACCGCCACGTTTGGCTACTTCAATATTTTCTTTTAATCCTTGTGGATTGCGTTTTTTAGCAATTTCTCTTGTGGCAAGTTCACCTAAATCCGCAAGTGTAACTTCTATATCACTCATATTATCTCTTAAAGATTCTTTTCTAAGTCCTTTATACTCCTTATATTCTTTAGCAGTCATTCCTGACCAACTTTTATATATTTCATTGGTTAAAATTGCATATTCTGTGTTTGTTGTTACTCCTCCATCTTTCCAAACATCAGTTAATTTCTTTCTATTTTGCATTCCTTTAATTCGTTTTTGAATCCAGTCCTCATCATAACCTTTTACTCTATATAAATCTATTGCTCGCTCTGCTGCTATCGATGGATCAAATACTTCATCTATTCTTTCACTTCCTAATTTAGCTAACCATTGTTTTATTGGCTCAGCATTTTTACTAGGAATAGACTCTATAATTCTAAACATTTCCTCAATATCACAAACATCAGTTAAACGATATTTTCCATCCTGCGATTTTAATTTCAACTGTCCGATTTTTTCGGACACTTCATTTCCTTCTTGTTTTAATTTACTTTTCAAATCGCTCCAATACTTTCTCGGTCTATCACTTTCAGTTAAAACCCCAACTAAATCAACAATACTGATATAGTATTTTTCATGTTCTTCATCTCAAACAGTCCTTATTGTTTCATTATTAAATATCTTATTTACTAAATGCATCTTATCTTGTTCCATTATTATTAACCCCTTTCACTACACATACATCTACTATAAATTTATATATGTTTTTCATTAGTAATTACCATGACAACATCAATATATCACATGAACAATTGTTTGCCAATGTGTTTTTGAATTTATTCTAATATTTTTTAAAAGTATCCTCATTTCACACAAAAAAAGAAATAGTTTATAATTGCTATTTCTATTTTTATAATTTTTATTTACTTACTGGAAGCACACTAATACTTCTTACTACCTGTAATAATTCTGAAGATTTCATGGCATCACTAACTACATAATATTCTATTCCGTTATTAAACCAATTAGCAGAATTGTCATTAATAACCGCTAAACTAGCTCCAATTAATTCTACTTCTCCATATGTTGGTATTATCTCCGGTCTATCACTATAACTAGCAGTTTCTTCTACTAAAACAAATGAACTATCTCCTGAAAATGTTAGTATTAATCTTTCTCCATCTTCTGTGCTTACTCTCTCTTGATTAGTAAGATATGTATTAACTGGTAAATACATTGGATATATTATATCATCAATAGTAGCAGTAGACTTAGTCTTATTCTCATCCTGCTTACTATCATTATTAGGTTCTTGTGCTTCGTTACTACTACTATTATTATTTGTATTACTATTCTTATTACTATTAGTATTCTCATTACTACTATTATTATCCATATCTCTATTCTCTTCAGTATTTAATATAGAATTTAAATCAAAATATGTATCATTAAATTCTGTTTTTAAATCTATTTTATCAAAAACCATCTTAATTTGAACATTACCATCCTTATCCATAACTTCTACTTTAGTAGGTAGATAATCATGTCCAAAATAAATTTTTTGATTAATTAGTTTATCATTATTTGGATAATTAACTGTTGAAGTAAAGATATAACCTTCTCCAGTATTTTCAAATAATCTCTCTTCATCATTTGTAATATCATCTAATAAGCTTGAAAGTAAATATACTTGTGAGTTATTATATGGCCAATCGCTTTGAAACTTAAAACTTTTATTAAGACTAGGTGTTATTACATATACTCCTTCTTGATTTCTAAGTATTACTTGTTTATGATCGTTTATTGAATTAGTAAGTTCTATTTTATAAAAATCTTCTTGTTTATATGATACTGCTATTTTATATGTATATATATCTTCATTATTAACAAGTTCCATATTACCAGCTAAATAATATGATTTAGTATTATTTACTTTATCTTGAAATTCTTTTAATACTGTCTTTTCATCTTTCTTTCCACATCCTGTCAAAACAAGACAGATTAAAATTAAACATAAAAATATTTTTTTCACTCTTCACCCCATTTTTTATCTTTATGGTAAATTATATGGTACATTTTTCTTAATATGATGAATAATTATATAATTTCTGGTAAAAATATTAGTGTCAAGGAGGAAATTTATGAATACGTTATTTAAAACAACTTTAGTATTAAGTATTATTGGCTGTATTAACTGGGGACTAGTAGGACTATTTAATTTTAATCTAGTTGAATATCTACTCGGAGATGGTTCTCTACTTACTCGTATCGTATATGTTCTAGTAATGATATCCGGTCTTGTAAATATTGGTATCTTATCAAAAGACCTAGACAGATAAAAGAGAGATTATTTATACAAATTAATCTCTCTTTTTATTTTATATCTAAGTATTATATCTCTCTTAGGAACTAACTTCTTTCTAATATTCAATTTTTCTAATTCTATTCTTTTATATTCTTGAAATAATTCTGAATTTTCTTCCATCAATTTAGGCCCAAAATATAATTCTTTTCTATTATATTTCTTATTTCCTTTTTTAAATCTAATAATTACATATATCTTTTTATTATCTTCTACTATTAATTCAGAATCTATATAATAACCTAATTTAGTTATCTCTTTTCTTAAAAATTCTAATTTTGTATTACTTTGAATTATTAAAGTATCTATCTTAAATTTATCTATTTGATATTTAAGTATTCCTATAATAGTATGTGCTCCCATTCCAGATATAACTACTGTATCTATCATATCATTACTATTAATTACTGAAAGTCCATTTCCAAGTCTAGTTTCTATCTTAGAATTAGCTTTATATTTTAATATATTCTCTTTAGCATTATTTAGTGCTGATTCATTAACATCACTTGAAATATATTTCTTACATCTCTCATCTTGCCATAAATATATTTCTAATAGTCCATGATCACACCCTATATCTAATAAATTAGTATCTTTAGGAACAAGACTAGCAATAGCGGCTAGTCTCTTAGATAATCTAATCATTTAAGAAATCCTTTAATTTTCTACTTCTAGAAGGATGTCTAAGTTTTCTTAAAGCTTTTGCTTCTATTTGTCTAATTCTCTCACGAGTAACTCCAAACATTTGACCAACTTCTTCAAGTGTTTTACAACATCCATCATCAAGTCCAAATCTAAGTCTTAATACTTGTTCTTCTCTTTCTGTTAAAGTAAGTAAAACATCTGATATTTCATCTTTTAATAATTCATGCACAGTATATTCTTCTGGAGACATTGTTCTCTCATCTTTAACAAAATCTCCTAAATGTGAATCATCTTCTTCTCCTATTGGAGTTTCTAATGAAACTGGTTCTTGTGCTATTTTTATTACTTCACGTACTTTATCTAATGATAAATGCATCTTCTTAGCAAGTTCTTCTTCAGTAGGCTCACGATTAAGTTCTAGTGTTAATTGTCTTTGAAATCTAGATAATCTATTAATTGTTTCTACCATATGTACTGGTACACGTATTGTTCTTGCTTGATCTGCTATTGCTCTTGTTATAGCTTGTCTTATCCACCAAGTAGCATAAGTAGAAAACTTATATCCTTTAGTAGCATCGAATTTTTCTACTGCTTTCATAAGTCCAATATTACCTTCTTGTATCAAATCAAGAAATAACATTCCTCTACCTACATATCTCTTAGCTATTGATACTACTAAACGAAGATTAGATTCTGCTAATTTATTTTTAGCTTCTTCATCTCCGGCAACAATTCTTTTAGATAATTCTGTTTCTTCTTCCAAAGTAAGCAAACTAATTTTACCTATTTCTTTTAGATACATTCTAACAGGATCACTAATTGTTAATTCTTTTGCCAAGGTACTATCTTTAAGTAACTCATCAAAATCTCCTGTAGCATCTTCTCCATCTTCTTCTCCAGCCATCTCTTCATCTGTAACAACTTGAATATTAGCTTCCATTAAACTATTATATAAATCATCTAATGAATCACTATCTAAATCAAGTCCTTTTAATGAAGTAGCCAATTGCTCATAAGTAATATATCCTGAAGCTTTTCCTTTTTTAATTAATTCTTTCTTCCTATCTTCATATGTTTTAATTTCTTCTATCATTGTTTCACTCCCTTTAATGATAACATTTCACTTAGTATTTTCGCTTGCTTAAGTGGATCTTTTTCTTCTTTCATTTGTTTTTCTAATTCCTGTGTTTTTTTCTTAACTGGATAAGAATTTATTACACTAATATAATCATCAATCTCTTCATCAGTATACGTTCCATCTATATCTATTGTCATTATATCCTTA
Source organism: uncultured Bacilli bacterium (assembly GCA_934101175.1). Lineage (GTDB taxonomy): Bacteria > Bacillota_I > Bacilli_A > RF39 > UBA660 > RUG705. Next base: position 142,909 of record CAKOQC010000003.1, on the reverse strand, counting down.
AATAAATTTAATACTTCTTGATTATCTGCTATATAACTAATAAAATCTGCTACATTAAAACTTTTATATTTTCTATAATAATAAATAATCTCGTTAGCTAATACCCTAATATTTTGATTAGGAAAAAATGTAACTTTATTAGAAACCATATTAATTATCTTCTCATCTTTTAACATATAGTAAATAAGCATTCTTGAAGCTTTATCATATTGATTAAGTTTTTCCTTCTTAATCTCATAATGTATTTCCTTCTTCTCTTCTTTATTTCTCAAACTATCATATTTATCTTTTAAGACATTATAATTAATATTAAATTCTGAAGCCATCTTATTTAGCGTTAAATCTCCTAATATTAAATCATTACTTGAAGCTAACTCACGAATAGACTCATCTATATATTTAGCTACATCTTCAAGATCATTTAAATTCTTATCACTTTTATGTAATCTCATTAAGAATTCTACTGCATTATCAGGATTATCTATCTTACTTTTAAAACTATCTTTTCCATATTTTAATATATATTCATCTGGATCTAAATCTTCTGGTAATCTTACTACCTTAGGAACTACATCTATTTCTTTAAATACATTAATAGCACTAGTAGTAGCTTCTTCTCCAGCCTTATCTCCATCAAAACATAATATTATATTATTAGCCATTTTCTTAAGAAGATTAGCATTCTGTTTAGTTAAAGCAGTTCCCATTGTAGCTACACAATTAGTAATACCTACTGTATTAGCTCTAATAACATCCATAAAACCTTCCATAACTATAATAGCTTCATTCTTCTTAAGTTGTTCTTTAGCATTATGATAATTATATAATATAGTACCCTTTTTAAATAACACTGTCTCTTTTGTATTGATATACTTACTACTATCCTTCGTATTATATATTCTACCCGAAAAAGCTACAATATTTCCTTCTAAATCATATAATGGAAAAATAATTCTATTAACAAACAAATCCATTCCATTATCATTACTAAGTCCCATATCATTTAAATTCTTTAAAGAATATTTTTTAGCCAATAAATAATCGGTTAATGATACTTTAGGTAAAGCTAACCCAATCTTAAACTTCTTTATCGTATCATTATCTATCTTTCTTTTTTCTAAATACTCTCTAGCATTTTTACCTAAAGATGTATTCAAGTTATTTTGATAAAATTTGCATGATAAATTATAAATATCATAGTAATCTGCATACTTATTATTATTCTTACTTATACTATTACCTAGGTTATATCCTACTTTACTACCAAGTAATCTAACTGCATCATAAAATCCGATATGTTCATAATCAGCAACAAAAGTAAATACATTACCAGTTGCTCCGCAAGAAAAACAAGTAAATATTTGTTTATCAGGTGATACACTCATACTTGGGGAATGATCATCATGAAATGGACATACTCCAAAGTAATTTTTTCCACGTTGTGTTAGAGGTAAATAATTTGATATAACCGAAACAATATCTACTTTATTTCTTATTTCATTTATCATTTCATTGGTGATATTCATTTTTTATCCCCTCCAATAGTGATATTCAAAGGAAACTCCTAGATTACTTTTATTTTTATTAACTTTTTGTTAATTTTACACAAATTTGACACTTTTCTATTTTATCAACATTGCATCTCCAAATGAGAAGAAACGATATTTTTCTTTTACTGCCTCCTCATAAGCCTTCAAAATAATCTCTTTTGAAGCAAATGCTGATACTAACATTATAAGCGTTGACTTAGGTAAATGAAAATTAGTAATCTGTGCATCTATCCCTTTAAATTCATATCCTGGATAAATAAAGATATCTGTCCAACCAGAACACTCCCTAAATTTCCCATATTTTGTCATTATTGTCTCTATTGTTCTAGTAGATGTCGTTCCTACTGCTACTATTCTCTGACCATTCTTCTTAGCCATATTTAAAGTATCTGCTACTTCCTTAGACATTGAATAAAATTCACTATGCATCTTATGTGTTGTAACATCCTCTACATTAACTGGTCTAAAAGTACCAAGACCAACATGAAGTGTTATATAACATATCTTTATTCCTTTATCTTCTATTCTCTTTAATAAATCTTTAGTAAAATGAAGTCCCGCTGTAGGAGCTGCTGCTGATCCAATATTCTTAGCATATACTGTTTGATATCTATCTTTATCTTGAAGCTTCTCTTTTATATAAGGAGGTAAAGGCATACTACCAAGCTTATCTAATATCTCATAAAATATTCCATTATAAGAAAATCTAATATGTCTAATTCCTTCATCAAATATACCTACGCATTCTCCCTTAAGAACTCCATCTCCAAAAGACACAACTGTTCCTATTTTCACTCTCTTAGCAGGTTTAACTAAACATTCCCATAAATCATCATTAATATTCTTAAGAAGCAATAATTCTATTACTGCTCCTGTATCTTCCTTAGTACCTATTATTCTAGCAGGTAATACCTTAGTATCATTAAGTACTAATACATCATCTTTATCTAAATAATTAATAATATCATAAAACTTATCATGAGTAATTTCTCCAGTCTTACGATCTAACACCATTAGTCTAGATTCATCTCTTTTTTCTAATGGTGTTTGAGCTATTAATTCTTCAGGTAAATAATAATCAAAATCATCTGTTTTCACACTATACCACTTCCAAACTGCAATATATTATAACACAAAGTATACCCAAGGTAAACTATAAATTAGAAAAAACTATTCATGTTTTATATGAATAGTCCCTACTATATACTTTAATTAACCATCACACTGCGAAAGCCATAATGGCTTACAGCTCCTCCAGAAGTGTCCCCGTAGCCAAAAGCACCAGCCCCAACATCAATAATATACCTGCCTCCTCGTAAAAGCCACGAACTATTTGACGAAACAAAGACATTAGTATCACTATACCAATTATTTGTTTCTGATAAGCTTTGCCCATAACATATTCCACCACTACATGCAGTTAACATATCAGTTGTGGTATATTTATCATAATATTTACTATCAGGCATTGCAGAAAAACCAGAACTACCTATCGTATCGTTATAGTTTCCCATTACTCTTTCCCACGACCCGCCAGACATATCAAATATTCCTAAGATATTTCCCGTTGTACTCTGAGGATACTCTGATACACTTCCATATACAATTTCACAATTAGTACTAGAACTAGCATTAGCTGTATTTGCACCACATCCTGTTATGAAGTTACTATTATTGTTTAATCTTATCTCACTATTTATACCATATTTAGAATGTGATAAGTATGCTGCTGCTCCCCATTCACTATTCTTCATCATATGACTATCACTAGTACTTGATATACCATATGTATCACTACTAAACTTCTGTGATGTAGAAAATTGTTCTAATGTACTTTGACTTCTAAGTGAAGCCACATTAGGTTTAACTGTAGGACTATCTGCTGTACCCGTTGTTTCAAACTTACCTACCCAGATACCATTAAGTTCTGTATCTCCTCCAAATGTAAATGCCGGATGTGTTAAGTATTCTCCTACTTGTGTACCACTAGATTTATTATCATATTTATTTTGTAAATTTATCTCTATTTCTTGCTCTTTACCAGTAGCACTAGTACCTATTTCCCATATCTTATATTCATATCTTGGTACATATACATAATAAGCTAATATATCATCTTCTGGTATTATAACTCCTTTATTATTTTTATATTCTTCTCTACTTCCATCTTTAAAATCGAAACTAAATAATAAATTACTATTAGTTATATTTCCATTATAATTATTGCTAACTTCTTTATCAGTTAATGCTCTATCATACATTCTTGCCTCGTATATTAATCCATTATAATATGAATTCTGACAATAATCTGCTTTTGGATTACATCCTAAAAAGAAATGTGTACTACTACTTGTATCTTTCATTGTTCCAGAAAATGCCTTCGTTGCTACTAATTTCCCATCAATATATATCTTAATATTTTTTCCATCAAATACTCCAGTCAATAGATATAATGTATTTTGTTCTAAAGTTTCAGGTGATCTAGCATACACTCCTGTTGAAGATGTTTCATCATATACATACATTCTAAATTGTTTTGCAAATATTCCAATAGTACTACCACCAGCTTCATAATTACCAAGTATATGCATTGATGTATCAGTAATCGCACTAGCATTAATTAATACTTCAAAAGTAAAGCCATTACTCATCGAAGATAAAGAGTATTCTGGTAACAAAATGCTATCGTCAGTGCCATCAAATAATAAGCCACCATCACTATATGTTGCTCCATTTATCGTATTATCTGTATTATTATTTGATAAATCAAATGCTTTTATTGTAGTACTATTATTTTTAACTAATACAGCATTTGCCCATTCTTTGTTAGAATAGTCATACCAAGTATTTTTATTTTTAAAGTCAAAATTAAATAATAAATTACTACTAGTTATATTTCCATTATAATTATCACTTACTTCTTTATCTGTTAATGCTCTATCATACATTCTTACTTCATACATTACACCATTATAATAAGAAACTTGACAATAATCACTTTGAGGATTGCATCCTAAAAAGAAATGAGTATTTTTTTTAGGTTCTTTTACCGTCCCAGAAAATTCTGTTGTTGTTATTAATTTACCATCAATATATATCTTAACACTTTTTCCATCAAATACTCCAGTTAATAAATATTTTCTGTTTGGAATTAAAGCGTCTGGAGATCTAGTTCCAACATACTTAGAATTAACCTCATCATATACATACATTCCAAACTTACCTTGATATATTCCTATTGCAGCACCACCAACTTCACAATTTCCAATCAGATATATTTCCCCTGATGTACTAGTAACTGAATTAGCATTAATCATTACTTCAAAAGTAAAACCATTACTCATTGAAGATAATGAATATTCTGGTAATAAAACACTATCATCTACTCCATCAAATACTAATCCATTTTCATTATACACAGCTCCATTAATCTTACTAATTGTACCATTTCCTGATAAGTCTTCTATTCTTGAACTATATACTGTTTTTACTACTGTACTATTATTACTTGTATCAAATGTTATAGGTATCATACCATCAGATAAATCTATCATAATATCTTTAGGATCTTCTAAGAATTCTGCTCTTAATTCTCCACTAAAAACTTTACCTTGAACATTACCTTGACTATTACCATCACCATCTAACCACAAATATACTTTATACTTATAGTTATCATTTTTTACTATTGTTTCTTCTAGTATTTCTAAATTACTATTACTAGTAGTACCTACAAAGTTACCTTCTTTATATATTTCATAAGTATTGCCACTATCCACACTTCTGGTAATCGTATATTTAAAAGCCTCATCAACAAGTTCTTCAGCTATATCATTAATTTTATAATATAATCTAAACTTCTTCTTAACACTACTATTGTTAACTACATCTACATTAGTACTTACTCCACTTTCATAACTAAGTACTGGTAATAATTCATCATCTATAACATAAGGTTTTAAAGTTATTTGTATATTATTAATATTGCCTATTGTTAAAACTAATGCTGTTTCTTTACTTTTCCAAGTTAACCAAGCATAGGTTCCTATTAATATAAATACCCCAAAAAGTACCCCATAAATTCCATACATAATCTTCTTTTTACTCATCATACACTTCCTTAAAAAATCCTCAAGTATTCTACTTGATAATTTCAAAAAAGTGTTATAAAGTCTTGAAAATACTGACTTTGTCTAAATTTCATAATAAATTTAATGATAATTTTTTCTTATAAAAATATAACTACAAATATTGCATAATCCCTTTATTTATAGTATAATTTAACCATAATAAAAAATAATAAAGTAGAATACTTTATAACTTTTTTAATTTCCAAAAATAATTATAATTTAACAATAAAACATATATAAAAGAAAGCTTTAATCTCTAAAGCTTTCTTTTAACTAGTTATATTTTCTAACTCTAATTTAATCTTATATACATTCTCATAAGATTCATTATACATAATATAACTCTTACTAGCATTAACTTCTTCTACTTCATACACTAATATATAATTATTTTTCTCACTAGTAACTAATTGTTGTTTATAACAATTACCATATTCTCTAAATTTATAACAAATATTCTTATCAGGAACATATTTATTCTTTCCCATAGTAAGAACTATATTACTAGTATTAAGTATACTTTTCTGCCCATTGTTATATGTATCAAACTTAATAATTACATAGTATTTATTATCTTCTATTTGATAATAGCTATTATTTACTCCTATATAGTTACTAACTCCTACAAAGTCATTCTGTTTATATACTTTATACTTCATATTAAATTGTTTATATCCTCTATATATTAAAAATAATACAAGTCCTATAATAATAGCTATTATATATCCTTTAAATTCTTGATAAAAATATCCAAATTCTCTTCCTTGTTTTCTTATTTTTCTAGCTATATTAGTAGTATCTATTCCTACATTAACTTCTATCTCTTCATTATCCTCATCAGTTAAATTAAGTTCTTGAACATCTTTTCCAAAATCAAATTTCTTTATATTAAATCCAAGTCCTCTTATAAACATAATAATTATAATAAGATATTGAAATAAATCACATATAAATATTATATCTCTATATAATCTTATCGTTTTCTGATCAAGTATATTACCACTAAAACCACTCATATAGTTATAAGTTATAAATAAAATAACTGCAAGTACTCCATATCCTATTAAGGATATTATATATATTGTTTTAGGTTTATCTTTATATTTAAATAACCAATATATTATAAAGAATAATCCTAATACTAATATTATTAGTAGAAATATTCCATAATTAATATAATTATTTGCATCATATTTATTTACTACATCATTAATAACTTTTCCTAAAAATAAATATATGCTTCTAAATTTAACTGCTATTAATACTAATATTGTTGTAATTATTAAATGTATTAATCTAAAGTGTTTAATTAAAAATCCATATGGTTTTCTAAGTACCATCCTTATCACCTATCCTAATACATTTATTATATCATAATTATTTATATTTATATACTATTAATTGTTCTGGTTGTAAATATATTTTATCATTCTGTTTAACTAGTTCTGTTATATTAGTTTTAAGTCCATCTGCTACTTCTGCCAAAGTATCTCCTACTGCTGTAATATATAAAATAGATCCTGCTTTAGGTACTAATAATACTTGTTTAGGATATATATAATCACTAGTATTAATTCCATTTAATTGTGCTAATAATCTAGGATCTATTTTATTATTGGTAGCTATTTGATATAAAGTATCTCCTTTACTAACAGTATAATAATCAAAATACTTACTAGTTACTCTAGGTACTATCAAGGTCATTCCCGGTTCTAAACTAAATTCATATCCATTAAGTTGATATAACACTTCTGGAGAAGTATTATATTTAGAAGAAATACTATCAATTGTATCTCCTTTAACTACTACATATGTATCATACAATTCAATCACTCCCATAATAAGATATGATAGTTTTTAAAAAAAGACCCATAATAAAAGAAAATACTTATTTAGTACTTTCTTTTTTCTTCATATTAGCATTATATTCTTTTTTATTTTTAATCATTATTTCTGTAATATTAGTTTCTATTTCATCTAATGCTCTTGCATCTACATTCGTAATAGTAATAACTTCTTTTATTGTATCTATAACTATTCTTCCCCAAATAATTCCTTTAGATACTGATAAGTCATTATACATATCAGGTGTTATTGATTTAAAGAAATATCCAAATACTACTCTCTTAGTTCCTACCATTATTCTTTTATTAGTAAAAGCTATAACATTAGTATTAACAAGGTCTACTGCTCTATCATTCTTTTGTCCTAAGAAAAGATATAATATTTTTTCTCCAGGATTTAAATGTTTATCTATAATATCACAATGTTTCTTTATTCTCCATGCTACTGTCATCGGGTATTTCTTCATAAAATCTTTAGCTAACTTATATGTATTACTCATATTATTCTCCCATTACAACTTTATCTTTAAAGAATTCATCTACTTTATTTTTTTCTACATAACCACCAATAGAACCTACTACCCTCTTTCCAACCATCATAAGTGTTGTTGGTGTTCCCCATCTAGGATTTTTCTTCAAATATGTATTTTGTGTATTTAGTTTGTTAAATTCTTCTTCTGTTAATGTATCTGTATCTATATAAGTAACAGGAATTTGTTTTTCATTAGCATATTCTTCTACTATTGGCATATATTTTTGACAATATCCACATCCTGCTCTTTCTATAATAACTACAAATGCTTTGTCATTATAAACCATTTCTTCATAATCTGCATAAGTAATTTGATGTAATCCAACTTCTCCTGTTAATGTAAGTGGATATTCAATTGGAGCACTTGCTTCTGTACCTTTAGTAGAAAATATTGCTATAACTACTATAACTAATACTATCCCTATTAATATAAAATCACTTTTCTTCATAATTACCTCCTACAAACATTTTACTACTTTTAAGCAAATAAATCAAGTTAATAGAATACATTTCTCAAATAGAGACCACACGCTGGTGCTGTCTTACCGGCAAAAGTTCTATCTTCTTCCTTAAGTATTCTTATAATATCTTCAGGCTTTCTCTTACCTTCACCAATCTCTATAATAAGTCCTACCATATTTCTAACCATATATCTAAGAAAACCAGTACCTACAAAAGTAATAATAATCTTATTCATATCTTTACTATCTCTAACTATTGAAGTTTGGCTTATCTTTCTAACATAATCTTCTATCTCATCATTACTCTTTGTAAAAGATTTAAAATTATGTTCTCCTTCTAAATATTTAAGTCCTCTTTCCATTGCACTAAGATCAAGTCTTTTCCCATATTGATATACATAATTTCTCTCAAGTGGATTATATTCTCCCATATTAATAATATAAATATATTCTTTTCCTATAGCATTAAATCTAGCATGAAAATCATCACTTACTTCTTTTATACTCTTAACATATATATCTTCTGGTAATAAAGAATTAATTCCTCTAAGAAGTTTATCTGTTTCTATTTTCTTATCTATTTCAAAATGTGCTTTCTGATTAATAGCATGTACTCCAGCATCAGTTCTTCCTGATGCACATACGCTAACTGCTTTTCCCCCATTTATTTCTTTTAGTGCATTTTCTAAGCATGCTTGAACAGTTCTTTCTCTAGGTTGTTTTTGATATCCTGAAAAATTACTTCCATCATAAGAAAATGTCATAAAATACTTCATAATAACACCTCAATCTAATTATACACAAAAAAAGACTAAATGTAAATTAGTCTTATATCTCTATAATATTCTATCTATTAAAGTTCTATCTTATCTAAATCGTCTGCTATTTTTAATTGAGCTTCTAATAAAGATTTTACTCTCTCTTTATATACTCTCATATTCTTCTCTAATAGTATTCTTTCTTGTTCTACTTTTTCCGCTCTAATTAAAGCTTCATGTACTATTGAATTAGCATTACTTTTAGCTTCTTCTATTATCATTTTAGCTTCTTCTTTGGATACTTCTTTCATCCTATCAGTAGTCTCTTGTACTGCTAAGATAGCCTTCTCTAATTTATTAACATCATAGTTATTATTTTGTTCTCTTAATTTTTGATTTAATTTTTCTAGTTTAGCGGCATAAGCTGCATTTTCAGTATTAAGTTTCTCTAATCTTCCTATTACAATATCGATAAATCTATTGACTTCATCTATATCATAACCGTGTTCTACAATACTAAATCTTTTCATGTTCCACCACTAGTTTTCTATCTCTTCTTGTTTTTTATTATTATCTTCATCTGAGATAGAACCTTCAACATTTATATTCTTAGGAGTACAAAGAAATATTCCTACTCCTATTTTTTGTAAATCTCCACCAATTGCATATACTGTTCCTGATAAAAAATCTATAATTCTTTTAGCTTGTTCTGAAGTAACTCTTTTCATATTAACAACTACTGTATTTCTCTTTTTCAAGTGATCAGCTATTTGTTGACTTTCTGAAAAAGCTCTAGGTTCAAGTAAAATCATCTTTCCAGTACCACCTGTCATTGTCATATTTTCTGCTGTATAATATGAATCTTCATTAGCTTCTTCATCAGTCATTATTTCTTTTATCTTTTTTCCAAAGGCCATAATATTACCTCCTCTATATTCTATACTTATATCATAATTTTATCATACTATAAAATAAAATTCAACAAATTTATTACATTTATTGAATTTTTATTTTACTAATATCTTTTATTCCTTCTAATCTATTAATTTTAATTCCTAATTTATTAAACTTTCTTTCATATTCTGTCATAATATTATCTTCCTCAAAACAATCTAAATCATTAGTCATATTCTTAATAACATATCCATTCTCTTCTAAACTTTCTAATGAATAATTAAATAAATTTATATTATCAGTCTTCATTATTATATGTCCCTCATTCTTAAATATTTTATCATAAATATTTAAGAATACTGGACTAGTAAGTCTTCTTTTAGCATGTCTATCTTTAGGCCAAGGGTCTGAAAAATTTAAATATATCATATCTATTTCATGATTAAATATTTTATCTAATTCTAAAGCATCTATTCTAATAATTTTAAGATTATTAAGTTCTAATTCATTAGATTTTTGTATTGCTCTAACTATTACACTATCGTATTTCTCTATTCCTATAAAATTAATATCTGGGTATCTCTTAGCATTCTCTATAATAAAATCTCCTTTACCCATACCTATCTCTATATAAATTTTACTATTATCATTATCAAATACTTTATTCCATATTCCAATATTCTCATAAGGATTATTAACAAAATACTTCCCCTTAATAATTATTTCATTAGCTCCTTTAACATTTTTAAGTCTCATAATACACCTCTAGATAATTATATTTAATTTTTATCTATTAGTCAATTAAAACTACATATCTAAGTTTTATCTTAAATATGTAGTTTTATTCTATTTATATCCCTTTTGTTTATATTCATCATATAATTCTTTAAATCTCTCAAAATGAATTATTTCTCTTTGTCTTAAATATAATAATACATCTATTACATCTTGATCATTAGTTAGGTTAATTAAATTCTCATATGTTGCTCTTGCTTTTTGTTCTGCTGCCATATCTTCAGATAAGTCTGCTAATGGATCTCCTGTTGTAGCAAAGTATGCTACTGTAAAAGGAACTCCGTTAGCATCGGTTGGATATAATCCTTTACCATGTTCTGCATAATGACTAGCAAGTCCTGCTTCTTTTAATTCTTCTAAAGTAGCATCTTTCATAAGTTGATATATCATAGTAGAAATCATTTCTACATGAGCAAGTTCTTCTGTTCCAATATCTGTTAGTAAAGCTTTTCCTTTATCATCAGGCATTGTATATCTTTGATTTAAATATCTCCATGCTGCTGCCAACTCTCCATTAGCTCCACCATACTGTGTAACTAAATATTTTGCCATCTTCAAGTCTTTCTTACTAATATTAATTGGATACTGTAAAGTTTTAACATATTTCCACATTATCTAGTTCCCTCCCAAGGCCAGTTATTCATAGTCCAATTCCAGATATTACCATTTAAATAATTACTATCTAATGTAATAGGTCCAAAATTCTTCTCATATTCATTACATGCCTTCTTTTCTTCCTGAAGATAATTATTATATAATTTTATCATCTCCACATCATTAGGATGTACATCTAAATAAAGTGCTATCTCATTAGTAACAAACTTATATTTAAGCAAATTATAAAGTAATTCTTCCTTCTTATTCCTAGCTTTTAATTCTCTATAACGATAATTCTTATATGGATCATATAAATTATTAAACAAGTTTCCTCTATCAAGTGCTGTCTTTGGATTAGCTAAATTACTTCCATTAAATATATTATTATTAATATTAGTTAGATAATTATCATTCGGATTAAAAGTATTATTAAATTCTTTATACCAATCTACTGGTATATCATAAAAGTTATTATTCATTCTTCCTCCCAAGAAATTATTTTTAATTTCTTCAATACTTATGATATGCCCATCTATATTATTGGTATAGATTTATGCCTAAATATTTATATCATATACATTCCTGTATCAGGTTCATTATAATTTATATTATTCTCATTTTGAGAATTTTCTAATTTCTGAAGTCTTAATTCTATTTTTCTAATTCTATTTTCTATCTCATTTAGTTTATAATATAAATCATTATTCATTATTGGATTATTAGGAATTGGCATCATATTATTAGGTATCTGATTAAATTCATTATAATTCATACTATCACTTCCATAATATTATATGCAAATATTCACTATATGTATCACCAAGGTCTATTCTAATCTTTTATTTTTTTCTGTTTTAATATATTAAAAGAAAAAATTTGCTACCAAAAAGAAGCAAATTTTTTTAATAAAAACATATACCTAACATAAACATCAAAAAGAAAAAAGCCTACAAAATCAAGGCTTAATTATCAAATGGTGACCTGTATGGGATTTGAACCCATGAATGTTACCTTGAGAGGGTAATGTGTTAACCATTTCACCAACAGGCCATAAATAAAATAACAATATCTAATCAAAAGACATTATTATTTTATCATAACAAAATTCTTTTTACAAGTAATTTTCTCTATTTTAGAAAAAGAAGAATTATTCTTCTATATTCTTCTCTTCCTTATTAGTATTCATATTATCTTTCTTAGGTTTATTTCTAAGTAATAATTCTTTTCTTGATAAGTTAAGTTTACCCTTCTTATCATATCCTGTAGCTATTGCCAATACTTCATCTCCAACTTTAACTACATCACTTGTTTTATTAACTCTATTAATATCTAATTGAGAAATATGAATTAATCCTTCACATCCAGGCCATACCTCTACGAATGCCCCGAAATCTTGAATATCTACTACACGACAATTATATACCTTACCAATTTCAACTTCACGAACTATATTTTCAATTCTCTCACGAGTTTTATTAATAACATCTTGATCCATATGATAAATCATTACTCTACCATCATCTTCTAAATCAACTTTAACTGCTTTATCATCATTAACAGATACTACTCCACTACATTCTTGAATAATCTTTGTAATAGTTTCTCCACCACGACCAATAACATCTTTAATCTTATCTGGATTAATCATAAATGTACAAGTCTTTGGAGCATATTTAGATACTTCTTTTCTAGGTTCAGGAATTTGTGCTTCAATTACATCTAATATCTGCATACGCGCTTTTTTAGCTTGTGCTAAAGCCTCTTTTAAGATTTGTTTATTTATACCACTAATCTTAATATCCATTTGAAGAGCTGTAATACCATCTCTTGTACCAGCTACTTTAAAGTCCATATCTCCTAAGTGGTCTTCTAATCCTTGAATATCTGTAAGTACTGTGTATTCTTCACCACTAGTAATAAGTCCCATAGCAATACCAGCAACTGGCTTTTTAATAGGAACACCTGCAGCCATTAAAGCCATACAACCAGCACAAATAGTAGCTTGTGATGATGATCCATTTGATTCAAGTATTTCAGATACTACTCTTATTGTATAAGGAAATTCTTCTTCAGAAGGAATAACATAAGACAATGCTCTTTCTCCTAAAGCACCATGACCAATCTCTCTTCTACCAGGACTACCATATCTACCAGTTTCTCCAACTGAAAATGCTGGGAAATTATAATGAAGCATAAATCTCTTCTCATCTTCAATTCCAAGTCCATCTAATACTTGATGTTCTCCTAAAGCACCTAAAGTAACTGTAGCTAAACTTTGAGTTTGTCCTCTTGTAAATAAAGCACTACCATGACATCTTGGAAGTAAATCTATATCTGTAGATAATGGTCTAATTTCATCCATCTTTCTACCATCAGCTCTAGTCTTCTCAAGTACTGTTATATTTCTAAATATTTCATATTCTATATCACTAAATATAAGCATTACTTTAGTAATAAGTTCTTTATATTCATCAGGTTTCATTATATCTTCATATTTTTCTTTATACTTATTAACTAAATCGTCTTTAACTTTATCTAATGCTTCATATTTTTCAATCTTATCCATTATTCTTAAAGATTTATCTATTCTATCACGACAAAATTCATCTACTTCACTTCTTAATTCATCAGTAATTATTAATTTTTCATATTCCATCTTAGGAACACCTATCTCTTTAATAATTTCTTCTTCAAATGAAATAAGTTCTTTTACTGCCTCATGTCCAAACATTAAAGCTTCTAACATATCTTCTTCTGATACTTGATTAGCTCCTGCTTCTACCATGTTAATGGCTTCTTTAGTACCTGCTACTGTTAAGTCTATATCAGATAATTCTGTTTGTTCTACTGTTGGATTAATTACAAATTCTCCATTAACTCTTCCCACTTTAACTGCAGCTACTGGTCCATTAAATGGTATTTTACTAATAGATACACTAAGTGAAGATCCAAATAAAGCTGTAAGTTCAGGTGAATTATCTTTATCTACTGATAATACTGTATTAACTACTTGTACTTCATTTCTAAAATCTTCTGGAAATAAAGGACGAAGTGGTCTATCAATCATTCTTGCTGCAAGTGTTGCGGCATCAGTTGGTCTTCCTTCTCTTTTAATAAAACCTCCAGGTATCTTTCCTACTGAATATAATTTTTCATTATAAAGTACCATTAAAGGAAAGAAATCAGATAACAAATTAGCATTATTTGATACCACTGCTGTTGATAAGATAACAGTATCTCCATATCTTACTAATACTGCTCCATGTGCCTGCTTAGCAACCTCCCCATATTCAACAACTATTTCTCTTCCCCTAAAGTTTTTTCTAAATACTTTCTTTTCCATATATTACCTCTTTCCAAAATAAAGACACTCAAAAAAGAGTGCCTACTTATCAATATTAAATTACTTTCTAAGACCAAGTTTCTTAACAACTTCACGATATTTAACAACATCATTTTCTAATAAATAGTTAAGTAAACTTCTTCTTTTTCCTACTTTAATTAAAAGACCACGTTTTGAATGTTTATCTTGTTTGTTATTCTTTAAGTGTTCTGTTAAAGCATTAATTTCTTCTGTTAAGATTGCAATTTGAACTTCTGGAGATCCAGTATCTTTTTCATCTCTTGCAAATTTCTTAATAATACTTGTCTTCTTTTCTTTTGTTAAAGCCATTTTTATTTCCTCCTTTTTTTATTTTCACCTATTACCTCGTATCCGTAAGGAGTACGTAACACCAAGAAATAGGAACAATTTAATAATACACTATATTTCTAAGTTATGCAAGTCTTTTTTATAAAATGTTCTTAATTTCTTTATTTATTGCCATTTCCAATCTCTTATTTCAGGCATATCTATTCCATATTCTCTTATATATTGTTTATGTTCTATTAATTTATTTCTACATTCTTCTGTTAAGTGAGCTCTCTTATTACCTAGTTGTGGTAAATATTTTAAAGCATCTATTACTATATTGTATCTATCTATCTTATTTTGAACTTTCATATCAAATGATGTTGTAATAGTACCTTCTTCCATATATCCATGTACATGTATATTTTGATTATCTCTATCATAAGTTAATTGATGTATTAAATCAGGATATCCATGAAAATTAAATATAATTGGTTTGTCTTTTGTAAATATACTATCATATTCTTCATTAGTAAGTCCATGTGGATGTTTCTTATTAGATTGTAACTTCATAAGGTCTACTACATTTACCATTCTAATCTTTATATCTTTAAAATTCTCTTTTAGAATGCTAATCGCTGCCAAGGTCTCTAGTGTTGGAGCATCTCCACAAGAAGCCATTACTATATCAGGCTCCATTCCAGCATCAGTAGAAGCAAACTCCCAAATACCTACTCCCTTAGTACAATGTTTAATAGCTTCATCCATTGTAAGCCATTGATTTGATAAATGTTTAGATGCTACAATTACATTTATGTAATTCTTACTTCTAATACAATGGTCAAAACAAGATAATAAACAATTAGCATCCGGTGGCAAATACATCCTAGATATCTCTGCTTTCTTAGTAACTATATGACTAAGAAATCCTGGATCTTGATGTGTATATCCATTATGATCTTGTTGCCATACATTAGAAGATAAGACATAGTTCAAACTAGCTATCGGTCTACGCCAAGGCAAGTCTTGACATACCTTTAACCATTTAGCATGCTGACTAGCCATGGAATCTACTATTCTAATAAAAGCTTCATAACTATTAAATACTCCATGTCTACCAGTAAGTAAATATCCTTCAAGCCATCCTTCACACATATGTTCAGAAAGCATACTATCAAGTACTCTTCCATCAGGAGCTAAAAATTCATCAGTCTTAAGTCTTTTATCTATAAAACGACGATTAGTCTTCTCAAATACACAAGAAAGTCTATTAGAAGCTGTCTCATCAGGACCAAACACTCTAAAGTTCTTCTTATTTAAACTAATAATATCTCTAATATACTTTCCTAGTTCTGTCATATCACTTTTATTAATACTTCCAGGATAAGGAACATTAACTCCATAATCTCTAAAATCAGGAAGTCTTAAATCTTCTAATAATATTCCCCCATTAGCATAAGGACTAGCTCCCATTCTCTTCTTTCCTTTTGGAGCTAACTTTCTAATTTCTTTTCTTAACTTACCATCTTCATCAAATAATTCTTCTGGATGATAACTCTTAAGCCATTTCTCAAGAACATTCAAATTCTTTAAATGCTCTCCATCTACTAAAAGAGGTATTTGATGTGCTCTAAATGTTCCTTCTATTTGTTTACCTTCTACTATCTTAGGTCCAGTCCATCCCTTAGGAGTTCTAAGTATTACCATTGGATATATTGGTCTTTTAACACTATTTCCCTTTTTAATTTTCCTAATATCACTAACTACTCTATCTAAAGTAATAGCCATATCATGATGCATTATCATCTCATCTTCCCCACTAACAAAGTAAGGTTTATATCCAAGTCCATTAAAGTAATTAGTTAACTCTTTATCACTCATTCTTCCCATTATAGTAGGATTAGCTATCTTATAACCATTTAAATGAAGTATTGGTAATACTATTCCATCAGTCTTAGGATTAATAAATTTATTTGAATGCCAAGAAGTAGCTAACGGTCCTGTCTCTGCTTCTCCATCTCCTATTACACAAGCTGCTATCAAATTAGGATTATCCATTACTGCTCCGTAAGCATGTGCTAAACTATATCCAAGTTCTCCCCCTTCATTTATAGATCCTGGTGTTTCTGGTGCTACATGACTAGATACTCCTCCTGGAAAAGAAAATTGTTTAAATAATTTCTTTAACCCTTCCTCATCTTCCGTAATATTAGGATATACTTCCGAATAAGTTCCTTCTAAGTAGGTTTGTGCTATCATTGCATTTCCCCCATGCCCAGGTCCAGATATATATATCATATTTAAATCATATTTCTTAATAATTCTATTTAAATGTGTATATATAAAGTTTTGTCCCGGTACAGTTCCCCAATGACCTACTAATTTCTTCTTAACATCATCCAAGGTAAGTTTTCTTTTTAATAAAGGATTATCTAATAAATAAAGTTGTCCTACTGCTAAATAGTTACTAGCTCTAAAATATTTATCTAATAATTCTAATTCTTCTCTCTTCATTTACTTATCCCCTCTCTATCTATACTAATTATACTAAAAAAGAAGAAATAAGTAAATCATTTTCTTCTAAATATTAAACATCATCTTAGTAGCATCTTTATATATATTTTTAGCTACTTCATATCCATTATCTATAAAATTAATAGCTTTATCTATTGTAACTCCACTATTAGCTTCAAGTACTCTTAATTCTCCATTATTTTCTTCTATTATATCTATACTAGCAAAAACAATCCCCATCTTACTAGCAGTCTCTCTAGCAATATCCTCCAGTCTCTTTCTAAGGACCTTATCTATATCCATTGAAGCTATACTTCCTTTAGATAAATTAAAATGCCAATCATATACATACTCCATATCTTTATCAAGTACCTCTTCTGATATATTCTTATCTTTAAAATAATAACTATTAAATCTTCTTAATAAAGTATTTATACTACTAACACCATCTCCATATACTACCGGTTTAATCTTCTTATAAATTAACTTTATATCTTTATCTAATACTATTACTCTATATTCATTCTTAATCTTATAATAAGGACATATACTAATAGAATAATTCTTTATAAATAACTTATCTACTATCTCTTTAAGTCTTTCTTTATCCTTAACATGATATACATCTATTCCTAAAGAACCATTATTTATCTTAACTACTACATCTTTCTTATATTCATCAAAACATCTATATATATCTAAATAACTATTACACCCTTTAGCATACTCACATCCATTACCAGGTTTATAAAATATTCTATGTTCACAAGCAGGTATTCCTAAATTACTTACTATATCATAAAAAGCATACTTATCATCCATAACTAATCCTAACGCATGTGGATTAAGGTCAAACTTATTCCCTGCTAAGAACTTAACTATTCCATCTTTCTCAAGCCTTATAATCCAATCTTTAGATAGATAATTATATTTAATATCTAATTCTACACATATCTCTTTAATTATTTTATCAAACATTTAAATCACCAAAAATTATTATACACTATTTTTCCTATTTTATTTTACAAATAATTAATTTATTGTTATAATTTATTCGGTGATATATTTATGAATAAATCTCAAACTATCAAAATAACTTCTCCCACTTCTTTATTAGAAGCTATCTATAATTTTAAGAAGGATCTATCTAAGAAAACTATTAAATCTTACATTAAGAATGGTATGGTTAGTGTAAATAATAAAACTATAACTAACAGTAGTCTTCTTCTTAATACTAATGATATTGTTAATATTAGTTATTCTAAAAAGGTTATTCCTAATTATAATTTAGATATCTTATATGAAGATGATTATTTAATTGCTATTAATAAACCTCAAGGTCTTTTATCTATTTCTAATGACAAGGAAAAATTCTTTACTGCTTATCGTATGGTATCTGATTATATTAAGACTAATAATAAACGTAATTATATTTTTGTAGTTCATCGTCTAGATCAAGATACTTCAGGTATTCTTCTATTCTGTAAAGATCAAAAGATTAGAGATAAGATGCAAGATAATTGGAATAATATTGTAAAAAAACGTGGATATATTGCTCTATTAGATGGTAAATGTACTAAGGATGGTACTTATCATTCTTATCTATTAGAAAATCATCATCAATTCGTATATTCTTCTAAGAATAATCAAGGTAAAGAAGCTATAACTCATTATCAAGTACTTAAATATAATAACAACTATACTCTAGTTCAAGTATTTATAGATACTGGAAGAAGAAATCAAATAAGAGTACACTTCTCAGAACATGGTTATCCTCTAGTAGGAGATAAAAAATATGGTTGCCATACTAATCCCCTTAAAAGATTATGTCTTCATGCCAACATCTTAGAATTTATCCATCCCATTACTAAAAAACTTATCCATCTAGAAACTCCTTATCCTAAAGAATTCAATTCCCTTTTAAAAGAAAAATAAGCTTCACTCTATGTGAAGTTTATTTCTTTATTTAAACATTTATAAAGAAATTTACTAAGTCTAGTAGTAAATTTTCTATATAATCTTTATGCTCGACACAGTTAATTGAACGAGCTTCCAAAAAAAGAATGACTTATCAAAATCATTCCTTATCTAGTAGCATAAGTACGTTTAGCTTCTTCTTGAGCTATTTTATAAGCTTCTATTCCAGCTCTTAATGAACTACCAAACCCTTTAGCTTTATTCTTCATCTTAGTTATTAAATCTGGTTGTACACTACTTAAAATTAACTTTCTACCACCAAACTCTAATATACCCTTCTTAGCTTTTAAAGCATTTAATCTAGCATTTAAAGCTACTTCATCTACTGCTACTTTAGCACCTAGTCCTTTAAATAATAAATCACTATTAGCATTTAATGTCTGTTTAATTTTATCTAATTCTTCTTTTTTAGCTTGTAATTCATCAATCTTACTATTATTCTTAATATTATTCTTTTCATTAGCCATTAATATAGCCATAGTCTTCTTATTAAATCTAGTTCTATTAAGATAACTATTTATCTTATTATTAGTAGCTTTATCTATTATTTTACTTTGTTTATTCTGTATTCTACCTTGTTTCTTTTTTAAAGCTTCTACTCTTTTTTCTAAACTATTTTTAATACTTGTAACTATTTTTCCATTACCTAATGTATTAATAGTACCTATCATATTGTTATATTGTTCTATTTTTTCTTTTGTATTATCTAATTTTTCTTCTAATTTTGTATTTTTACCTTCATATTTAGTATCTTCTAATATACTTTTAGTACCACTAAATAAAGATATTCCTTTTTTAGCTTTTTCATTCATTATATTAATTTGATCTTCTAATTTTATACAAGCTACATTAAGATCATTAATTGTTTTATTCATTCTACTTGTTAAATCATCATCTAGTTTTGTATTTTCTTTTAATCTATTTAATGCATCTATTTTTGTTCTTATATCGTTATGTGTATCAATAAATTGTTCTATTATTTTTTTATTTAATTGATTAGTTAGTTCTTGTTCCATTATATATCCCCCTTCTATGAAACTAATTCGTTAATTCTTTTCTTTATTAGTTCCATATCTTCATCACTTGTAATTGTCTTTAGCATGAATGTATCTTTAGTTTCTTCTAATAATGATGCATATATATCATTATCTATTGTATATAGTATATATTCTTTTCCTTCTTTTTCATTATTAAATATATCTATTACATCTATTGTTATTTTATCTCCTGTTTCGCTTGTAACGTTAAGTTTAGTATCCATATCCTTGCCTCCTTTTTATTATCTTTATAATTTAATTATATTTATTTTTTATATTTTGTCATTTTCTATTTCCAAAGTATTTGTTTATTATTCTTTCTAATTCTTCTACTTTTATTGGTTTTGATATGTAATCTGCAAATCCTTCTTTTAGATACATTTCTCTCATTCCATTCATGGCATTAGCGGTAAGTGCTATTACTGGTGGTATGTAATAATCATCTAGTTTTTGTATTATATGTAATACTCTTATTCCATCCATTTCTGGCATCATATGATCCATAAATATTAGATCATAATGTATTCCTTCTTTTATTTTATATACACAATCTTTTCCTGAATATAGGCAATCTATTTTAAAGTTATATTTTTCTAATAATCTAACTGCTACTTTTACATTAAGTCTATTATCATCTACTATTAGTATTCTATAATTAGAACAATCTAATGTTTTATTTTCTATTTCTTGTTCTATTTGATTACCTGCTTCTTGTAATGTTCTACTATCTACTATTTTTTGTGGAATATCTATATAGAATGTTGTTCCTACTTCGTATTCACTTTCAAACCATATTTTTCCATCCATGATATCGACATATTTCTTAGTAATAACTAATCCTAATCCTGTTCCTTCTATTTCTTTATTAGTAGCATCATCTAATCTATTAAATTTAGTAAATAGTTTATTGTAATCTTCTGGTTTTATTCCATATCCTGTATCTGATATTTTAAAATGTAATACTTCATATTCTCTATCTTTAGTACTAGTAACTTCCATTTTAATTCTACCAACTTCTGTATATTTAGCTGCATTGGTAAGTATATTCATAAGTATTTGATATATTTTAGTAGAATCTCCATATAATTTAGCTGATATATTTTGATCTACATTCATAATTAGTTTTATTGGTCTTTCTCCAATTCTAGCATTAATTACATTAGGTAAATCTCTTACTAGATTATTAAGTGAATATTCTTTTAACTGTAAGCTTTCTTCTCCTGTTTCTATCTTTGATATATCTAAGATATTATTAATTATATCTACTAAGTTATTTCCTGATACTTTAATATTTTCTATATCTTCTCTTACTTGTTTTTCATCAAAAGTTGTCATCTTACATAAGAAGTTACTAAATCCTACTATTGCATTCATTGGACTTCTTATATCATGTGACATATTAAATAGAAAGTCTAATTTAGCTTTTCCAGCTCTATCTACATCTTCTTTTAAATTTTGTAATTCATTAATCGTTTCCAAATCTGGATTTTCTACCATAAAATACATAAATAATGCTTCTAAGGTAAATCCAAATGGTACAAATGATATGTATGGGAATATTAATTGAAAGAATACAATAATAACTGTAATAACTAACATTATCCATACTGAAAATTGTATTTTATTACTAGTATATTTATGATATTTAAGTAAATCATGTACTATTAGTATTACTATAAATATAAATGCTGCTCCTACTATATATGTTGTAAGTCCTGGTATAAATGTCAAATTATTAATATCTAATCCTTCAAATGGTAAGAATATATATATTATCATAAATATACCTAAAAATATCATCATAATAGGAAGTTTTTTACTCTTAGCAAATAATTCTTTTAATGTATATACTCTAATATTTCTAATATAGGTCTTACAATATACATAAAGAAGTCCAAATATAAATATTCCTATTAACCAGTGAAATCTCCATGATACTATTGTAATAATATCTATATTTACATATTTTAGTAATACTATTGATATTATTTCTGTACATTCAAATAGGATAATTGATACTAATAAGGAAAAATATAATTTATTTCTAATAAGTGATAATCTTTTCTTAGAAAAGTATACTAATGCTAAAACAATTGTATATGCTAAACTACCTATTGTTATTAATAATCCATATGTAAACATTATATTCCTCCTTCCTACGTATTATCTTTCTCAAATACTTTATCTATAATTCTGTTAAGTTCTCTAAATTCAATTGGTTTAGCCAAGTAATCTACAAATCCCTGTGCTAAGTATTCTTCTTTTAATCCGTTATAATAGTTAGCAGTTAATGCTATTGCTGGTGGTATTTTATATCCTGATTGTTTTAATGTTTGTAGTGTTTCTACCCCACTCATTTCTGGCATCATATGATCAAGAAACATAATATCATATTTATTATTTTTAACTAGTTCTATACATTCTGCTCCACTATTAGCTTCTGTTATTTCAAAGTTATATCTTTCAAGTAATCTAGCAGCTATTTTTAAGTTAACTTTATTATCATCTACTATCAAAGCTTTCTTTCCAGTACAATCTATCATATCAATACTTCTAGATACTAATGATTTCTTACTATCAAAGATATTTCCTATCTTATTTGCACTAGTTACTCTTTGTTTAACTCTAATTATATATTGTGTTCCTTTTCCTTGTTCATTAATAAACTCCATCTCTCCACCTAATAAAGTAACTAATCTCTTAGCTATAATAAGTCCTAACAAGGTACTATCAAAAGTTGTTTCATCATCTTGAGTAAGTTGTACAAAATCATAATAATCTTTCTCAAAATTCTCTATCTTCATAGCATGTCCTGTATTAGAAATATGGAATTTAAGTTCACAGTATCCATCTTCTAACATCTTACTATCTATATCAAGTTTAACTTCTCCATAATTAGTATATTCTATTGCATTAGATAATACTGATATAATTATTTTATATATCTTACTAGAATCTCCATACAAATCTCTTGGTATATCTTCTGCTACATTTATTGAAAATTTAAGGTCATTTTTATTAATTCTACTAGGTATATAACTATTAACTTCAAATATAACATTTTCCATACTATAATCTTTTTCTTCTATCTTTTCTTTTCCTGATTCTATTCTTGATATATCTAAGATATTATTAATTAGATTAAGTAAGTTAATACTAGCTATATGTATACTAGTAGAGTCTTCCTTAACTCTTTGAAATGTTAATTCTTTTTCTTCTAATAATGCTTCACTAAATCCAAGTATTGTATTAAGTGGTGTTCTAATTTCATGTGATATATTCATAAGAAATTCTGTCTTAACTTTATTAGCATGTTCTGCTTCTTTTTTAGTTTCTTCTACTACTTCCATTAATTTACTATCTTGAGATTCTACCGTAAAGTATAATATAACCATTATTAGTGAGAACATAAAGGCAGATTCATTAATTTTAAATCCTAATAACATTTGTAATACAAATGATAAACAAAATACTATAAAAGCAAATATAAGTGGTGATATATAAAGATTCTTAATAGCATCTTTCTTAGAAATAAATATCATTATAATACTAATAGCTCCTACAAAGCTAAATAAATGTAATATATTAATTGCTCCCCCTACAATTACCCAAGGCTCGCCTGGCATTCCTCCATCATATGATACATCAAGTAATGCCACTATCAATATTGGTATCATTAATGCTCCTATTGTTGACAATATTACTCTTTTATAAAATCTCTTATCAAAAACCATTTTTTTATCTTTATGTAACAAAAAATATGTATATGCTACAAATAATTCTTCCCATACAATCGATAAGAATACATATCCTTCACATAGTATATCATTAAGTCTAGGTATACTATCCCTTTTAGGTATTGTTATTGTCGTTAATAATTCTAAAATAAGTAAAACTACCGTTAAATATAAGTTAGCTAAATATATTTTACTTTCTGCTGAATCTGACTGAAGTTTACTACTTATAAGAATTATTATCAATGTTAAAAATACTAATGCACATATCGTTAATCCTGTTCCTGCAAAAAAAGAACTTGCCATATTACCACTCCTATACTATCATCTATTATCTTAATTATATAATAAATTATTCTAATTGTAAAATAGTTTTACTTATTTTTCTAAATAAAAAGCTAGTATCTCTACTAACTTTCTTCTTTATTTATATATTCATCCTTAATAGGTATTAATAATTCATCTTCTTTTATCTTATCTATATTCTTCTTATCTTTCTTATTATGACTAGGTATTATCATTATAATACTATTAAATATATATAATAAACTAATAGATATAATTATTCCTCCTAGAATATCACTAAACCAATGTACTCCAGATAATAATCTTCCAAGTACTATCATTATCATAAGTCCTATTGATATTTTATTTAAGATATTAGCAACATTTTCTTTAAACATTCTTTTATTAACGATAACTGCACTCATACATATACATAAAGCCATAAGTGTATGTGATGATGGATAAGATGCTTCAAGTACTCCATCTATTAGTATTGGTCTATAATTAATAATACACTTCTCAAAGAATACATATAATACTAATACTACTACATATAATCCTCCTAAAGTATATATTTCTAATCTAACTTTCTTAAGACTTTTCTCTTTAATAAGTTCCATTCCTCCTATTAAAGCATATCCCATTGCCATAAGTAGTGGTATTATTCCTAATATTTCTGTTATTTTATATATTGTCATATTACTTCCTATCAAATTATGAAATAATCCATTTATATGTGAAAATCCTACTGAAGAATTTTCAGGCCCTATCATAGAAACATCTACTACTTTAACTAGTACTGTATATATAATAGCTATTAATACTAATCCTATACTTATAATTATATTTTTCTTCTTCATTCTATTACTTCCTATCTTCTCTTCATTTTTACTACTTTTATAATCCATATAATATTACTAACAATGAGCATACTACTAACTATAATAATTATTATTTTCTGTCTTTCTATTATCTTCTTATTATTATCCATTATAGTAGTATCTTCTGCTTTTTCCTTTATAACATTAATATGATATTTTCTTTCTGCTTTACTATCATCATCATTATTTGTAACTATTATCTCTACTAAGTTATTCCCTGTTACAAACTTATTATTTCCTACTATTTTAACTTTTGTCAACTCATCATTTGTTATATATGATAAGTCTAATTTTTCTATATCAGATGTTACAAATACTAAATATTCCGTATTCAAAGAATCAAACTCAGGTGATAATTTATTATTCTTAACTTTTAAATCTTTTAAATAAGCTTCTACTTTTTCTCTTCTATTTATTTTAATAGTATATATTTGTGAATTTCCACTTTCTGATATTACTTCTACCGAAAAAGTATTATCTCCTACTTCTAATTTCTGCTCTCCATTTCCTTTTACTTGGCAATTACTTCCATTACAAACAGCTTCTATATTAATAGTGTCTATCTCATTTAATACTTCTGCTTTATAATTTAATGTATTCTTATCAAATTTAGGACTTATATCTACTTCTTTAATTTTTAAATTCTTTAATGTAGCATCACTATCTTTATTATATAAATTTATATATGTTGTAATATCTGTATAACAAGGTGATTGTTTATTACCAATATAATCATTATATGAATAATAAAATGATGATGATGAATTATAAAAACTTCCTTGAATTATATCTTCTTTATATGTCTGATATAACATAATTTTAGTACTTGTTTTTTTAGTATTTTTAACTCTAAATTTAACATACCCTATCTTTAACAAATCTTTTATATCAGTATTATCATCTAAATATTTACTCTTATCATTAGTATTAATATCTACTACTAATCTATTAAATGTCCCCTTTACTTCATATATATTAGAACTTATATTTTCCCATTTATAATAAGAGCCTACTCCTCCGTCTGCTAATGATACTGGTTCTAATATATCCTGATCATATAAAATAACATAATGTAATCCATATACTAAATTGCCATAAGTATTTCCACCTATTCCTAAATTATAAGTAAAAGTATCTCCTATACTTACTGCCACATCTTCATCCATTTTAGTATAACAATCTGCCCAGTCAGCTCTTACTTCTGTTATTCCAAAACACCCTATTAATAAAGATACTAATAATAATCCTATCTTTATTTTTTTCACAAAATACACCTCATATCTTTCTTATATATTAAGTATATCACACTAATTATTTTTTTAAAAGGATGTTTTTATTTCTCTTATCTATATATCTATTTGACACATTTTTCTGTCAAATTTATTTTTTTTAATAAGTTTGCTTCTAGTAAATATTTACTCTTAGTTATATTTTTTCTCTATAAAGTTTACTCTCACTTTAACTTTTTTCGTGTTTTTACTAATTTTCTTTACATCAAGTTATTTTTTCCCATATTTTCCCTTAAGAATTAACCTCTTGATAATTTTGACAAGATATAAATTAATTGCTATTATGTCTTTTGAAAAGGAGGTGAAAAAATGACAGAAACTTTAAAAGAAGGAGAACTTATTCCTCTTACTTTTGATATCATGTTCACAGAAATCTTTAATAATCCAGATAACATCTGTATCTTGGAAGAATTTATCTCTAATTATTTAGATATTCCCCTAAATTTGGTTATTGGTAATCTAGAAATCTTATCTCGTAGACTTTCAAAAGAAGAACGTTATGACTCAAGAAAAGAAGTTGATTTACTACTAAATTATCTAGGTAAAAAGATTAATATTGAAATGTCTAATAGTGCTAGTGATGGTGTTATTAATCGTAATGTCGTCTATTTATGCAAAATACATGGAAGACAACTTAAAACTAATGATATTAACTATTCTAAGATTAATGACACTATTCAAATTATGTTTAATAACTTTGATACTGGTAATGATTTGAAGACTACTTGGTATTTACGTGATAATGACGGAAACATTTTAACAAGTAAACTAAGAATCGACATTATTAATCTAGTCAAAGGAAAAGATTTATGTTATACTGGTAGTGAAAAAGTTGATTATCTCATTAACTGGTGTAAATTATTAACGACAAATAATAAAGATAATGTTAAAAACATTTCTTGCCAAATAATGAGCCATAAATCAACTAACACACTCATGAGTAATATGAGTATGTTAAGTGAGGAGAATGAAATGGTTAGATTATATACGAAATTAAGTCGTCGTGAAATGGAATATAACACTCTAATTGTAGAAGCTACTGAAAAAGGTCTCAAAGAAGGCATTGAACAAGGCATTGAACAAAACAATCTCGAAGTAGCTAAAAAGATGCTTGAAGAGAATATCAAAGTAGAAACAATCTCTAAAATTACTGGTCTAACTAAAGAAGAAATAGCTAAGTTAAAATAACTTGCTATTTCTTTTATTTTATATTTATTTAAATCAAAAGAAAAGTAAATCACATCCCTCCCGTGTTTACTTTTCTTTATGTTTCATCATATAATAATTAATTCTTAATTATTACTATATACTCTTTAATTTAGCAGGACATTTTGAAGAAACTTCTTCAATTATCTTATTAAATACTACCATTACTTCCTCATCAGTTAAAGTTCTATCATTATCTTTAAATGTAAGTGTAAAGGCCAAAGATTTCTCTTGATCACTATTATGATATATATCAAATAAACTAATATCTGTAAGTAAACGTCCACCTGCTTTCTTAATCATATCTTCAATACGTTTACAAGTAATATCTTTATCAACAATAAATGATACATCTTTCTTTATTTCAGGATATTTACTAGATTCCTTATATTTAATCTTCTTAATAGGCTTAATAAGTTTATTCAAAGATAATTCTATTAAATATATTTCATCCTTATTAATACTAGGATGTATTCTACCTATAATACCTACTTCTTCTCTACCAAGAATAATTTTAGCACTAATACCAGGATGTAATTCTAAAGTATTTCCTACTTCATAACTATATCTATTCTTAAGTCCTAAATAATCTAATATATTCTCTACTATTCCCTTAGCTAAATAGAAATCTGTCTTAATCTTACTATTTTGCCATTTATCACCAAGATAAGTACCTTTCATAAGTATTCCAATTTTCGTATCTTCATTATAATCCTTATCATAAGTCTTACTTATTTCATAAATAAATATATCATCCACTCTTCTAGCCTTATTATAATCATATATTCCTAATAGTGAAGGTAATAAACTAGTTCTAATTACAGATTTATCTACACTCATAGGATTAGGTAAAACTACTTGGCTCTTACCCTCATAATTAAACATATTAGCTTTTTCTGGAGATACTAATGTATAAGTCTTTACTTCATTTAGTCCAAGACTTCTAAGTCTTTTAGAAACTAATTTACGATACTTAACATCTCCTACATATTCTCCTTTTCTAATAGGAACTACTGGTAATGTAGATACTAAATTATGATATCCATATAATCTTCCTATTTCTTCTGCTATATCATTAACAAATGGATCTATATCAAGACGTCTATTAGGTATTGTACAAGTAAATGTATCTCCTTTCTTAGTATATTTAAAATCTAATCTTTCTAATTCTTTCTTAACATCTTCTTCTGATATTGTTATTCCTAACATCTTATTTATTTCACTAGATTTAAAGCTAACTACTTTAGGAGTTTTATCTACTTTATCATAACTTACCATATCTTTTAAAATTTTAGCATTAGCATATTTTTCTAATAAGTGACATGCTCTATTCATAGCCATTAAAGTATATTCATAGTTAAGTCCTTTTCCATATCTAATTGATGCTTCACTTTTTAAATTAAGTCTACTTGATGTATAACGAATACTAATAGGATCAAATATTGCACTCTCTATTAAAATATTCTTTGTATTATCGTCTACATCTGTATTAAGTCCTCCCATAACTCCTGCTATACATACTGCTTTCTCCCCATCAGTAATAACGATATCAGAATCACTTAATACTCTATCTTTTCCATCAAGTGTAATTATCTTTTCTTCTTCTTTTGCATCTCTAACTACTATTTTATCTCCAAGTTTATCTTTATCAAAGAAGTGCATTGGTTGTCCAAATTCTAACATTACATAGTTAGATATATCTACTACATTATTAATAGGTCTCATTCCAGCAGATATTAATCTTCTTTTAATAAATTCTGGAGATTCTTTAATTTCTACATCACTAACCATCTTAGCTAAATAATAAGGACATTTACTAGTTTCTACTTTTAAACTAAAATGATCTTTTACACTTTTATCAATTTCTTTATATTCCATTGAAGGTAATTCTACTCGTTTATTTAAGATAGTAGCCACTTCATAAGCAAATCCTATATGATAATAACAATCATTATTACGATGTTTATGTACATCTAATTCATATATTGTATCATCAAGTCCTAAGTATTTAAGTGGATCTTCTCCTACTGGAGCATCATCAGGTAATTCATGAATTCCTTTATTATAATTTTCTTCTGTCTTCTCTTCAAGTCCTAATTCAAATAAAGCACATATCATTCCATTAGATTCTTCTCCTCTAATTTTTCCTGCTTTAATTTCTACATTTCCTGGTAATATAGCTCCAGGTAAAGACACTATTACTTTAAGTCCTTCTCTTACATTTGGAGCTCCACATACTATTTGTTTAACTTCATCTCCTACATTAACCATACATATATGTAAATGGTCACTATTAGGATGATCCTTACAAGATACTATTTCTCCTATTACTAAATTATCTATATGATTAGTAATAACTTTCTCTACATTTACTCCTGCTTTAGTAACATCTACTGCTAACTTTTTAAGATCTATTCCCTTTAAATCTACATAATCACTTACCCAATTTAAACTTATCATCTTATTCACTATCCTTTCTATCAAAAGCTCTAGTCTCTCTCAAATCTGTCATATAAAAAGTTCTAATATCATTAATACCATATTTTAACATAGCAAGTCTTTCTGCTCCAAATCCAAATGCAAATCCTGTCCATTCTTTTGGATCGTATCCACAATTTCTAAGTACATTAGGATGTACCATTCCTGCCCCTGCTACTGTAATCCAACCAGTATTCTTACACAAACTGCATCCTTTTCCATGACAATTAAAACAACTAATATCTGTTTCTACTGATGGCTCTGTAAATTGATAGTAACTAGGTCTAAAACGTGTTACACAATCTTCTCCAAAAAGTTTTTTTGCAATAACATCAAATGTTCCTTTTAAATCAGATAAACTAATATCTTTATCTATTAACAATCCTTCTATTTGCATAAATTGATGTGAATGTGTAGCATCATCATCATCTCTTCTATAAGTTTTTCCAGGACAAATCATTCTAATTGGTGTTTTTCCCTCACCCTTTAACATTGTTCTTGCTTGTACTGGTGATGTTTGACTACGAAGTAATATTTTCTCATCTTCTATATAGAAAGTATCTTGAGCATCTCTTGCAGGATGACCTTTAGGAATATTTAATAATTCAAAATTAAATCTATCTTCTTCAATTTCTGGTCCATCTACTACATCATATCCCATAGACATAAGTAATTCTTCTACTTCTTCAATAATTAACTCTAATATATTTGGAGCTCCATTCTTAATTTCTGTAGCAGGCATAGTAATATCTATCTTCTCTTCTGCAAGTTTCTTATTAATTGCTTCAGTCTCTAACTTATTTTTAATATCTTCATATAATTTAGTAAATTCATCTCTAATCTCATTTAAAGCTTTACCAAATTCTTTCTTCTCTTCATTAGGTATTTCTTTCATCATCTTAGATAATTCAGTTATCTTTCCATTCTTACCAAGATATTCTACTTTTAAATCATTTAATTTATCTAGGTTTATCCCCTCTTCAAATATTTCTTTTATTTCTTCTTTCATCTTATTAATTATTTCTTTATTCATAATTTTCCTCCTTATAATTAAAAAAAGTTATAATTAAAGGACGAGTAACTAACTACCCGCGGTACCACCTTTATTTATAACTTTTAGTTATACATCTCATACTTTTAACGCAAGTTAACGATAAAACTCCATGGGTGAATTCAATCTTTAATCATATTAGGTTTCCACCATTCCTAACTCTCTTTAATAATTATTTATAAGATTTACTATTTCCATATCATAGTTTTATTAATCATTATTTTTATATAATAACATAGGTTCATTCTTTATCTTCTTTATTAATCTCTTTACTTTTTTATTATCTTCCTTAAAAATATCTTCTTTCTTATAAGAATTATCTTCTATTATACCATATCTTTCTTTATAAGCATTAACACTATTAATTAATAATTCTCTTTTTAACTTTATCAATTCCTCTTTACTATAGTCAAGATCTAAACCATCAATTTTATCTATTTTAATAGCATAATATGGTTCAATATTTGCTAACTTAGTTAATAACATTCTCTTTTCTTCAGGTCTAAAATACAAACCATTATCACCTGATAATATTGTAGTAGCAAATATTTGATCAAATAACACATTATCTTTATAAGTAAAACGATATTTTGGATTAGCAATCAATTCTTCTTCTAATTTTTCTATAGTATCTTTTACAATTATTTGATTATTACTAATAGCTAAACCATCAAAATATGATAGATTATCTAAAGAAGATACAAATTTTTCTTGATGTATTCTATTTAATAATTCTATACAAAGTGCCATATCACTATTAGCAAAATCGAATCTTTCTATTAATTCAGGATACATTCTACATATAGGAATAACCACTTCTGGATCATTTAAAATATATTTATTTGTATGATTAGCATTAAGAATACCAATAGCTGTAAAAGTTATTCCTTCTATAATAAATTTTTCTACAGTCTTGATAATTATATATGAATAAACATCTGCCGAAAGAGACTGCATCTCTCTTAAACCATCCATTGATGGCATAAAAACCTTTTTCATATTTCCCCCTATAATGACTATTATATTGTCATTAAATCTTGTTCTTTTAACTTTAATTTTTCATCTACTATTTTATTATATTTATTAATTAATTCTTGTACTTCTTCATTACCTTCTTTTTCTGTATCTTCAGGTAATTTCAAGTTCTTTAATCCTGTATTAGCTTCTTGACGAATATTTCTAAGAGCTATACGTGCTTCTTCTGCTAATGCTTTTACTTGTTTAACTAATTCCTTACGACGATCTTCTGTAAGTGGTGGTATTACTAAGAATATACATTCTCCATTATTATTTGGAGTAATTCCTAAATTAGCTTCAAAAATAGCTTTTTCTATTCCTCCAAGTATTCCTCTATCAAATGGTTTAATCATAAGTTGTCTTGCTTCAGGAACACTTATATTAGCTAATTGTTTTAAAGGTGTCTCTGTTCCATAATATTCTACTGTAATTCCATCTAACATACTAGGATTAGCTCTACCTGCTCTAACATTAGTAAATTTATATTCAAGTGAGTTTATTGTACTCTCCATTTTTTCTTCTGCATTAAGTAATATTTCATCCATATTTCTATTTTCTCCCTTTCTTTTGTACTTATAATAACATAAAAAAGAAAAAAATACTAGTATTAAATATTTTTTTCTTATATTTTATTCATTATTCAAAATCATTTAAATCTGTATCATCTACTGAAGAATTTGATTCTGATTTATCTTCATAATAATCTTGCTTTACATCTTTATTTTCATTCTGTTTATCCATATACTTCTTAGCTCCATAAGCAGCAGCTCCTGCTAATCCAAGACCACCAAGTCCAACTCCTACTGTCTTAAAGATATTACTAGCATTACTAGTACTAGCATTTGTATTGTTATCAATATCATTATCTTTACTATCTATGTTAGTATTAGTATTATCACTTATACTATTATTATCTTTAACATTGCTATTCGTATTATTATTAGTATTGTTATTAGTAGCATTATTTGTATTATTACTTGTATTATTAGTACTATCTTCTCTCTTAACATTACCATTAGGATTTATATATTCACCCTTATTAGCATCAACATTAATCTTATCAGTACCATTATCTACATCATTACTACTATTATCTAAATTAGTATTCTCATCTTTATTCTTATCTTCATTATTATTAGAAGTATTATTATAATTTTTATTATCTAAATTATTAACTATATTTGACACGTTATTATTATTACTATTGTTATTTATATTACTTACATTATTCGTATTATTATCTACTCTATTATCAAGATCTTTAACTTCTAAATCAGAAGAATTATTTATCTTTCCATCTATAAAGCTAACTTCTTTTTCTTTATCTATCACTGGTTGTGAATTTTGTACATCTCTTATTCCTCCAGCTGCTCTATTATCCACATCTTTTAATCCTTCTAGTTGATCTAAATAGTCTTTTGCTTCTGTTAATAATTGTTCACATAACTCAATAGCAGCTTTTAACTTAGGAATCATAGAATTATTTTCTTCTTTATAAAGTACTTTACCATTACTATCAGTACCCGCATAAACTTTAACTATAAGTGGTTCTTTTTCTAAATCTTCCTTAAGTTGTTGTAGTTGAATTGTAAGTTGAGTTACTTGATCTTTTGTTTCTGGTATTTTAGAAGTATCAAGTTCATCATATTTCATATATGCAAGTAACTGTTTATAAGACTCCATCATACTATCGACAAGTCTATTTGCATATTCTTGCTTTTCCTGACATATTTCACTATATTCATCCATCTTTTTTCTAATAGTACTCCAAGCTCTTCCTTGAAGTGACTCTTTAGTAGAACTAACTAAATCATCTATTTCTTTTTGTATCGTTCTTGTATCATTAATATCTTGAAGTAAATTACTAATTAAAGCATTTCCTGTAGAAGAAGCTTCCATTAATTTTGCTTTACTTAGCTTAATATCACCAGATACATCTGTAATTTTTAATGATGGTGGATTATTATAAAAATTACGATAAGTATCTAACTCAAGTCCTGTAATAATATTTAAATATCTATTTACTCCTGAAGCAGATGCCGCTAATTTAGCATCTTCTCTACTCATAAATTCTGCTACTGACATTATATTTTTACAAGCCATATCTAAAGATGCTAAGAAACTCTCATTCATTATCATATAGGTATTATATGCCTTATTAGCAGCATTAAAAGTCTGTGATCCATCTTCTGGAATACTTGCATTATTTGAAGTTAATAAATTATTTTTCTTTATTGCCCCAGTAATAGCTTTTACATGATCTCTTACTACTTGATATTCTACTGATATTATTGCTTCTAAAGGTTCTGTAATAATAGCTTGTAAAGGAGCTACTTTTTCTTTTGAAGTACTCTCTTCATCTTCTTTTTCTTCTTCATCTACTACTGCTTTATCTTCTAATATATTCTCTTCACTAAATGTACTAATTGCACTATAAGGATGTTCTTCACAATAATTATCTATTCCTTCATCTTTCATAAGATAATAAGTTCTTTCACCATAAGAACCCCCACCATAACCAGCTCCACCAATATATGTTAAATATAGTTTAGGATCTGTTACTGGTTTCAATCTATTACTATAATATTGTGTAACATCAGGTTGTTCTAAAAATTTAAAGTATCCTTCTACCCCACCTTCAAGTGAATCATATGCTCTCCAAGAATTTCCATTATAATGTACTTCTGGTCCATTATAATAATCTCCATATTTAATTCCAAAATAATTATTTCCTGAAGTAGAAAGTGCACTATTGCCATAATTAGATTCATAACAAGCTTGTGCTACTATAGCTGGTACAACTTCTTGGTTGTATCCATATTCATCAGCACATTTTTGAACTATTGGAGTAATTTTTTCAATAAAAGTTTGTTTTTGTTCATCTGACATCATAGTATTATCTCCTCTCATATCATATACTATCTATAGTCATTATAACAAATATATCTTAAAAAGAAAATATTTTTACATCTATTAGACAAAAGAAAATCAAAACAGTATATAACTATTTTGATTATTAATTTTATATAATTTCTCCAAAGACTATTCCATTTTTCACTTCTTTTATCTTAACATCAACTATTGTATTTGCTAATACTTCTTTATCATCAATTACTACTGGAATATAATTTGAAGTAACTACAACTTTCTTTCCATCTTTTCTATCTTCTACTATTCCATCGTAATTATTTCCAATCTTACTCTTATAGAATTCTTCTTCATAACAATTTGATAACATTAATACTTCTTTAACACGACATTTCTTAACATTACCATCTACTTGATTAGGCATAGTAGCTGCTACTGTACCATTCCTTTTTGAATAAGGAAATGTATGTATTTTACTAAACTTAATCTTCTTCAAAGTATCTATTGTTTCTTCAAAGTATTCTTCTGTTTCATTAGGAAATCCTACTATTAAATCAGTTGTAATAGATATATCAGGTATCTCTTTTCTAATATAATCTATTCTATCTATAAAGTATTCTTTTTTATATTTTCTATTCATTAAAGATAATATTTCATTACTTCCTGATTGAAGTGGTATATGTAAATGTTTTGCCATAATAGAATTATTCTTAATAAGATCTATTATTCCATCTGTTATTTCATTTATCTCTATACTAGATAATCTTATTCTAAATATTCCTTCTATTTTTACTAATTCTCTTAATAAAGTTTCTAAATTAGTATTCTGTTCTTTTCCATATCTTCCTGTATGTATTCCTGTAAGTACTATTTCTTTATATCCATTATTTACAAGTTCAGATACTTCTTCTATTACTTTAGAAAATTTCTTACTTCTTAGATTACCTCTTGCATAAGGTATTGTACAATAAGCACAAAAAGCATTACATCCATCTTGTATTTTCACAAAAGCTCTTGTATGTTCTATAAATCTATTTATGTACATATCTTCAAAATTAGTATCACTAATATCTTCTACTTTAATTATTTTCTCTTTCTTATTTTGATACTCTTTAATTAACTCTACTATTTTAGATTTATGTTTATTTCCAAGTATTATATCTGCATCTATTACACCTGGATTTAATTGTGAAAAGCATCCCATTACTATAAGTATTTTATCTTTATGATTATTTCTAGTAGTATGTATTAGTTTTCTATCTTTCTTATCTGCTTCATTTGTTACACTACAGGTATTAATTATATAAATATCTGCATCATCTTCAAAATCTACTTTTCTATATCCATGTGCTTGCATCAAATTAATAACGTATTCTGATTCATAAATATTAACTTTACATCCAAATGTATGTATTGCAAAAGTCATTCTATCACTTCCCGTTTTTATATCATAACACATCTTTTAAATATTATCTACTTTTATGTGTATATGTTATTTGAAAATTCTCTGCATATCTCTTTAGTTTTTCTATTGTTTCTTTTGTTGGAGATTCAAAATCACTTTCTGTTATTCCATAAGGTTCTAATTCAAATAACTCAGGAGCACCTAAATCGAAATATAATTCTGTAAACATTTTCTGTTCTTTAGTTAAAACAGTATGTTTATTTTCCTTTGCAGTTCCATTTTCTCTAAGACTACTAATAATATCGTAATCAGCACTTTCTGGGTCATCAAATTCACTAAACTCTCTAAATTCCATATTTTATTCCTCCTCATTAATTATATCACATCATCAAAATTTTCCAAACATTAAAACAATCCTATCTATTCTTTATAAACTTATACATTTGTCTTTTTTCATTCTTTATGATAAAATTACTTCGTGGTGATTATTATGTTTAAATATACTCTAGATAATAAAAGATATCATACCCTAAATTATTTTTATAAAACTAAATTTGGTACTAAAGTATTTAAAGTTAGTCTAAATGGTGGTTTTAGTTGTCCTAATCTAGATGGTACTCTAGGTTATGGAGGCTGCATATATTGTTCTAAAACTGGTAGTGGTGAGTTTGGTGGAGATATTCATAAATCTCTTACTAATCAGTTTAATGAAATGAAAGAAGTTGTCAATAAAAAGCACATTCCATGTAAGTACATTGGTTATTTTCAAGCTAGAACAAATACCTATGCTCCCGTAAATATATTAAAAGAAAAATATGAAGAAGTGTTATCTCTTAATAATGTTATTGGTCTAAATATTGCTACTAGATGTGATGCCATTAGTGATGAATGTCTATCATATTTAGAAGACTTAAATAAAAGAACATATCTTACTATAGAACTAGGCCTTCAAACTATTCATGAAAAAACTTCTAAATTAATCAATCGTTGTCATACCCTAGAAAGCTTTGATAATATGGTTAAAAAATTAAGAGAAAGAAATATAAATGTTGTTGTTCATATTATTAATGGTCTTCCTTTTGAAACAGAAGAAATGATGTTAGATACTGTTAAACATTTAAACAATCTAGATATTCAAGGAATTAAAATTCATATGTTACATATTATCAAAGATACTGATATGGCTAAACTATTAAAAGAAACTAACTTTCATGTTCTAACTAAAGAAGAATATATTGATATTGTAATCAAACAATTAGAATTACTAAATCCCAAAATAGTAATCAATCGTATAACTTCTGATCCTGATAAAGAGCAATTATTAGCTCCTATATGGTTGTGTCAGAAATGTCAACTCTTAAATGATATAGATAAAGAAATGAAAAAAAGAAATACATATCAAGGAATTAAATACTGATATGTATTTTATTTTGCCATATATGTCATAACATACTTACTTTCTTCACGTAAATTATCTTTCTTAACATCATTTATTATTGCTAATGAACTAACAACAATAATTAAATAAAATATAATTGCTCCTTTATTATTTTTTAAAAATTCCATTTCAATCACCCTTTCTGTAATTACATTTTATTACATACGATTGTTTGTGTCAATAGAATTTATTAAATTTTATAAACATTTGTTTGTATTTTACAAATCACCTGTCAATTGTCCCCTATTTTGGATTTTTTTTAAATTTTTCTACAAAATATATAAACAAATGTTTGACATACATTCGTTATTGTGTTATTATGTAATTGAAAGGAGTTTTTATGAGACAAAAAACTGATGGATTAACTAAAAAACAAAAAGAAGTTTTAGAATTTATTAAACAATTTCATGCTGAGAATAAATACCCACCATCAATTAGACAAATATGTAGTGCTATAAATTTATCATCTCCTGCTACTGTTCATGTACATATTAATCATCTAGTTGATAAAGGTTATATAAAAAGAAGTAAAGAAGGAAACAAAGCTCTTGAATTATTAGTACCTAATGAATATGAAAATAAAGGAGAAGAGGTTGTAAATGTTCCACTTCTAGGAAAAGTTACTGCAGGTTCTCCAATTGAAGCTATCGAAGTACCTAATGAATTTTTCTCTCTACCATCTTATTTAATACCAAAACAAAAAGAAGTTTTTACTTTAAAAGTAGATGGTGAAAGTATGATTAATAAAGGTATTTTATCTAATGATATCGTTATCGTTGAAAGATGTGAAACCGCTAGAAATGGTGATATGGTTGTTGCTATGAATGATGAAAATGAAGTAACTTTAAAAACATACTACAAAGAAAATGGCCATTTTAGATTACAACCAGAAAATGATACTATGGCTCCTATCATATTAGACAATGTAACTATCCTAGGAAAGGCTATTGGTTTATATCGAAAATTTTAATTAAACAAAAAAAGATTCACTTAATTTGAATCTTTTTTTATACCTAAATATTCATAAGTTTTATCAGTAACCATTCTACCTCTAGAAGTTCTTTTTAAATATCCATTCTGAAGTAAATAAGGTTCATAAACATCTTCAATCGTAGTAACTTCTTCTCCTATTGAAGATGCAATTGCTTCTATACCCACTGGTCCACCATTAAATTTTTCAATAATAGATAAAAGCAAATTATAGTCTGTCTCATCAAGACCTTCTTTACTTACTTTAAGCCTATCTAAAGCTTCTTTTAATATCTCATCAGTAATTACTCCATCACCATTTACTAAAGCAAAATCTCTTACTCTTTTAAATAAACGATTAGCTATTCTTGGTGTTCCTCTACTTCTTCTTGCAAGTTCTCTGGCAGCTTCATCTGTAATTGCTGTCTTCAATACCCTAGAAGTTCTCTTAACAATCAAGTATAATTCTTCTTCAGTATAATAATTAAGTTTAGAAATAATTCCAAACCGATCTCTTAAAGGACTAGACAAATCTCCTGCTCTTGTTGTTGCTCCTATTAAGGTAAATGGTGGTAACTCTATTTTTATATTTCTACTAGTACCTTCTCCACTACCTATAACTATATCCAAATAAAAGTCTTCCATTGCTGGATATAATATTTCTTCTATATATCTAGGAATACGATGTATCTCATCAATAAATAAAACATCATTAGGTTCAAGTGATGATAAAACCGCCGCTAAATCACCACTCTTCTCAATTGAAGGACCAGATGCTGTCTTTATATTACTTCCTAGTTCATTAGCAATAATATAAGCTAAAGTAGTTTTTCCAAGTCCTGGAGGCCCATACAATAAAACATGATCAAGACTTTCTCCCCTCATTAAAGCTGACTTAATAAATACTTTTATATTTTCTTTAGCTTCCGTTTGTCCTATATATTCATCTAATGTCTGTGGTCTAATATTATCCATTCCATCTTCATATAACTCTTCATTAGACAAAACCCTATATCCTTCCATAACCTCTTATCACTATTCCTATCTATTTAAGCTTATCTATATATTCTTTCACTTGATACCAATCACATACTCTAGTAAAACGTTTTTCATCTTCATTATATTGAGTACCCATAAGTATTACTTTTATTCCTACATTACTAACTTCTTCACAATGTTTAACACTATCATCTATAAATAAATCTATCTTTTCACTAACACAAGGTATACTCTTATCATTAGCTCCAATAATTATCTTATCATATTTAATATTATTTCTATCTAAGAAATCTTTAGTTATCTTATAAGGTTCAGTATATCCTCTACCTCTAGCAGTAATAATAATAATTTTATCTCCTTCATTATGAAGTTTATTAATAACTTCTACTGCCCCTTCTTTTACTTTTAAATTAGATCCTATCTTATCATAATGTTTAACTATCATAGAAAAGAAATCATCTAACGATAATACTTTATCTTTAACTGCATAATAATAAGGATATTTTGCTTTATTAAGTTCTTCTAAAGAAATATCAAATATTTCTGCATACACTGGTTTCATACATTCCCAAGTATTTGTAATAGTATCATCAATATCTATCCCTATTCTCATGTATATCTTCCTCTCTATATTTATTTAAGTAATAGTTTTAAAGCTTCTTTAATCTGATCTTCTATTGATAATTCTTGACTTATATTAGGTACTATCTTCTTCAAGTCTCCTTGTTTATATCCTAATGCTAATAATGCATCCATAAGTTCATTATTATTAGTAGTAATTAAACTCATCTGTCCACCATCTAATTTACCCTTAAGATCAAGTATTATTTGTCTAGCTACTTTATCTCCTATCTTAGGAAACTTCTTTAAATAAAGTATATTTTCTCTATCTATAGCATCTAATATTCCTGAAATAGATCCTGTAGCTAACATTGGTAATGCCATCTTAGGACCAAGTCCTTTAACCGATATAAGTTTAAGAAAGAGATTTAATTCTTCTTTATTCTTAAATCCATATAAAGAATATTCATCTTCTCTTACATAGTTATAGGTATAAACTGTATATACATCTCCTAATCTATAATAATAAGGATTAGGTACATATATCATATATCCTATATCATGATTATCTATTACAATATAATTACAATCTATATCTTTAATAATACCTTTTATATATCCATACATCTTATTTATATTCCTTTATATCACTATTTTTTAAGTCTTTTAATACATCCATATCCATAGTGGTAATCATTTCACTATCTTTATTAACATTCTTTATGGTATCATTAATCATTATATTTAGCAATTCTTTATAAGAAATATTAGCATCTTCCCATAGATGGTGTGAAAAACAAGTAGGAATACTATTAATTTCATCTACATATAATTTTTTCTTTTTCTTATCATATAGGAAATCTACTCTAGATAGTCCTGTATTATTAAGAAAACTTATTGTCTTTTTAGCTAGTTCTATTATTTCGCTACTCATTTTCTCAGGTATCTTAGCAGGTACATTTCTAATTATATTTCCATTTAAATAGTTCTCTAAATTACATTTATCATTATATTCCAAATAATCTAAATCAGTTTCTATTTCTTCTATTGAAGATATATATAACTTATCATTAGTCTTTAATATAGAAATATTATATTCAAGTACATCATCTATTAATTCTTCTACTATTACCTTACGATCATATTTTAATACTTCATTTATAATAGTATCTAATTCTTCTTTTTGCTTAACTGTTCTAATTCCTATACTTGATCCTAATGTAGCAGGTTTAACTATTAATGGATAATCTAATTTATCTATCTTTTTAAATAACTCTTCTTTATTTCTCTTATATTCATTATCAAAGAACCAAACATATCTAACTGTAGGTATTTCATTAAATTCTAATAATTGTTTAGAAAATACTTTATCTTGACATATTACTGAAGAATATATGTTATTAGATACATATGGAATACCTATCATTTGTAAATATCCCTGTATTGTTCCATCTTCAGTTCCTCTTCCATGTACCATTGGTATAACTAAGTGTAATTCTTTAAGTTCTCTTTTTATTAGTCCTGCTGTTTGTAATATAAATCTTCCATCTTTATTAACTAGATTAACTTTAGTAGCATATTTTTCTATTAAATTAAAATTATTAAAACTATCAATATATCTTAGGCATCCTGAGGAATACCATTTTAAATCTTTAGTAATATAAATTGGTACTATTTCATATTTATCTGTATCTATATTATCCATTGCTTGTAATGCTGTAATAATAGATAATTCATGTTCTAGGCTTTTTCCTCCAAATATTACTCCTATATTTAATTTCATTACTTATCACCTTCATTTTAAGTTTATCATATAAAAGAAAGGTAGTCAAACAAATACCCTCTCGTTTTACATAAAATAACTATTCTTATGCCAACTTCAAATCTATGTAATCATCATCTATCTAAGAACTAAATTAAATCCCTTTCACTATTATTATTACAAATCTATAACCAAATTACTTCTAATTTATTAAAATTTCTTCATTTTTTTCTAAATTAATCATAAGACATGAAAAAAAGAACGATTTCTCGTCCTCTTCATCTATACTATTAAGCACCAGCTATGTAACCAACGATTTTATTTTCACCAGAAGATGTACTTGCTGTTACAGTACCAGTATATGCTTTACCAGAACCAGTTCCAGTTTGATCGGTATCTGTATTTTCATAATATAGAACAACAGTGTATTGTTTAGTTCCACTTGTAGCAGCTAAGTTTACACTAGTAAATTGTTCTTCAGTTGCAGGTACTGCTTTACATGCATTAGTTACTGTAGTAGTTGTATCACCTTCATATACGCAATATTTGAAACTACTATCAAAAGTATTAGTATCTGTCTTTAATGACAAATATACTGTAGTAGCAACATCAGCAGTATTCTTAATTGTAAAAGTATAATAACTACACATACCATAGTTACCATCATGGTTAGCTGCACTAGCGCCACGGCATTTACCTTTATTAGAAGTTGCATCACCAGTTTGTGCAAATGAAGCTAAAACTGTAGCAGGAGCTGCTGGAATTAAGTCTGGAGCAACATATTGTCCATCTTGAGAGATTTCCAATGTACCACTAACATTTGCTGAATTAGCAGCCGCAGCACCAGCAGCACCGTTAGTAGCAGATGCGAAGTATGCAAATGTAGCACCGATTATAGCAACTACTAAAGTAGCTACACCAATTACTCCATAAAATATTCCCTTTCCATTATTGTTTTCCATTTTTTTCTTTCCTCCTTTACTATAATAATCATAACAGATTATTAATCAAAAAGCAATATATTTTTTGTATTTTTATAATTATTTTTTTTAGTTAATATAATTCTCTGAAACTATAGGTACACTTTCCTTATCTTTATCAGTAAGTCCCATAGTAGGAAGTATAATATCATTATTTTCTTTAGCCATATCTTCTATTTTATTTAACATATTATTAGGCTTAACAGTACCAATATTCTTAATAAGAGGTATATCAGAAGAACCACTATTTATATTAGAATTATTATCATTCATTTCAAATTCATTATCATCTAAGAATGGATCAGTTTCTTTAAATAAATCTACTGTCTTTTCTTTCTCAGGTTCCTCTACTATTATTTCAGTAGGAACTGTTACTTCTTTCTTATCTTCAGGGAAAGTAATTTCTATTTTACTACTATTATCTTTATAATTAGATTCTCCTGGATCATCATCAGTAAATACATCTTTAACATCTAGATTAATCATTCCAGATACTGGTACTTCTATATGACTATTATCTACTTCTTCAGGTGTTTCTTCTACATTATTAGTAGTATTCTCTACCTCTTTTTCTTCCTCTTCTATTTTCTTAATTTCTTCTAATTTCTTTTTCTCTTCTTCTTCTAGTTTTCTTTCTTGTTCTTTAATTTTTTCTTGTCTTTTTCTTTCTGCTAATTCTAATTCTGCTTCTTTTATTTTATCTCTTTTATTA
Source organism: uncultured Bacilli bacterium (assembly GCA_934101175.1). Classification (GTDB taxonomy): domain Bacteria; phylum Bacillota_I; class Bacilli_A; order RF39; family UBA660; genus RUG705. Next base: position 98,554 of record CAKOQC010000003.1, on the reverse strand, counting down.
TTAAATTTTTTAGGTTCTAGAACGATAACTACTTTCTTCATTACTAATTTAGCTGTATCACTAGCCATCTTAATATTCATTTTTTTAGCATCTTCTATTCTAACAACCATATTATCTGGTTTCTTTTCATTATCTATATTTTTACTAACTATATCTTCATATATTTTCTTTTCTTCTGGTAAATCTATCTTTTCTATAACTGGACTATCTACTTGATATTCTTTTAGTATACTTTGTATTTCTTCTCTATTATTAGCTCTTTCTAATGCTTCTAATCTATTTTCATAATCTGATATATCTACTATTAGTTTATCTATATTTTCCATATTATATTTTTGTGCTTTAATAACACTAAGTTGTTCTTTACATACGTTAATAAAGTATTCTAATATATCATTACTATCTATATCAAGTTCTTCTCTATCTTTACTTCTACTAGTAAGTATATCATTAATTTTCATTCTTTTTTCTAGTAATCTATCATAATCATTTTCTTTATCTAATACTAATTTATATATTTCTAAGATATATTTCTTTTCTAATTCATGATAGTAATCGTTTCTAGCATCTTGTACATATGATAAGTATTCTTCTCTTTCTGCTCCACTAATACCTGCATTCTTAAGTGCTTCATAAGAAGACATAAAGGTATTTAATACATCTTTCTTATCTATTAAACTACTATCTATTTTTTCTACTTCTGCATCTATATCTATATAATTAAGACCTTTATAGTATTCATCACTATTAATAATTTTATTATATTCATCTATTAATTCTTCTTCTAATTTATTATTAATAATCTCATTATTAGCTTTATTTTCATATTTTTCTTCTAATTCATGTTTCTTCTCTTTAAGTAATCCATTAATATTATTAATTTCATTTACGTTATTTAGATATTCTGTAATATTATCAAGTCTTATTTTATAATCACTTAATTCTTCTTCTTTAGATACTTTATCTAGATCATCTAAAAATCTATTAGTAATTTTTATATAATCATCTATAAATTCATTTCTTTCATCTATTCTTTTTTCTATAAAGTTAATTAGTTCTGTTAGTCTTTCTTTTTCTTCTTCTAATGTTGTAGTCGTATACATTTTGCTGGATAATATTTCTTCGTAAACATTCTTTTTTATTTTATCTATTTCTCTAGCAGTATCTTCATATTCTTTTAAAGTTCCTTCTCGATCTTTTAAATTACCTAACATTATGCTTGTTCTTAGTATTTTAAATTTCTTTTCTAATATGGAATCATTATTAATAAAACCTTGCTTTATCATTCTATACACCTCCAAATTACATTATCTTCTTAAAGTTTTCAACACTCTTAAGGATACTTTTTTCTTTTCTTTCTTTCATTTCTTCGTGTTTCATCTCTTCTTCTTTTTCTTTTATTTTATCAAGTGCTGAAGATGTAATCTGACTTCTTAAAACATTTTCAGCTGCATACGATATACTTTCGCACATTTTTAGTTCATAGCATATATAAAATGTCATTAAACTACTTAATACTCTACTAACATCTGTCTCTGTAACGAAATCTTCTCCTTCATAATACTCTCCTTTAAATTCTACAGGAAATAATTGTATTTTTAAGAATTCAAAGGATGTCAAGGAATAGAAATGATTATAATAAACGTTTATTTCACTACATTTCTCATTATCAAGTGCATCATCTATACACTTCTCTATTTCAATAAATCTCTTTATAAAATCTTCTTTATCTATCTTAAGTAACACTAAATCATCATTATAATTAATCTTCTTTCCAATTATAATCTTATAACAATCTTTATCTTTCTTTATCTGTCTACTAATTGAAGAATTAAAATTTCCACAAAAACCATAATCATTAGCTATATATATATTAAGTTTAGGCTTCTCTTTATCAGGTACCAATATCTTCTTATCAAGTATTAAATTCTTATTATACATAATTCTTGATAAGATATCTGTTATCTCTTTACCAACATCACGATATTTATCTGCTTCTTTAAGTGCTTTATCCATTCTAAGTAAAGCCTGAAAGTTCATAACTTTAACAACGTTCTTTATCTTCATTGATATTGGCCCCTTTCTCTATATTTTTTTATATTCTTTATTCTTTAAATTCTCTTGTTTAAGTACTATATTATTAAGAAGTTTAAATGTAATATAGGTAAAATACAAGAAAATAAATATAATTACCAACCCTAATATTATTAATAAGAATAATGAAGTATATTCATTATTTAAATATTCATATATCTTGCTACTAACAAAGATACATAAACTATTAATCATAATAAATATTAAATCTATATGTATCCTATCATACATCTTCATAATAAGATCTGCTCCTATTATAAATACTACCATAATAAGTATATATATAAGATTTATCCCACTAAAGGTAGCGGTAGCCCAGATCATAAATATATAATTTAACGTAATCATACTAAATGCTAATATTGATCTATTATTCATTCCTAAGAATAATCCATAAAACTTAATCTTACTAGTTTTAACATTATAATTCTTTAAAGTTATTTTAAATGTAATAGCTAATACTCCTAAGAATACTAAAGCTACTACTAGGAAATTAACTATATTTCCCAGTATATCTATATTCGTATCCATTTTAATTACCCTCTTTAATCATCAAGTTAAAGACATTCCCACTATTCATATAAAAAGCTTTAATATCTTTATAATTAAGTTCTATTTCTTCATTCTTTATATCTATGCTACCTTCTATCTCTCCAATAATTGGTAAATAATCTTCCATAATAAGTAAATTATAATCTTTACTAATAATTCTAATTATCTTAATATGTTCATATTCTATTAAACCTTTTTTTAAATCAAATATTCTAACCTTTATTCCATTCCCATTATTCATGATATTTACCTATAAATAAGAATTTACTTTCATCAACACTATCATAAACCCCATTTAATATATTTTCTACATCCATTAAAACATCTTCTATTTTAACAAATTGTCCTGGAATATTTGTAAAAGGTTCTGCTACGAACATTGGTTGTGAGAAATAATATCTAAGTTTTCTAGATCTATAGAATATTCTTTTATCTTCTTCACTAAGTTCTTCTATACCTAGTATTGCTATAATTTCTTCTAGTTCTTTATAACGAGTTAAATATCTAAGTACTTCTTCTATTAATTTAAAATGTCTTTCTCCAATTCTCTCAACATCTACTAATCTACTAGTAGATTTAAATACATCTATTGCTGGATATATTCCAAGTTCTGCTATCTTTCTATCAAGAACTATTTGTCCATCCATATAAGAAGATATTGTCTGTACTGCTTCATCATTATAATCATCAGCTGGAATATATATAGCTTGGAAAGATGTAATAGATCCCTTATCAGTAGAACTAATTCTCTCTTCTATCTTACTTATCTCACTAGCCATATCAGCAGGATAACCATTCTCAATAAGTAATTCTTTTAATTCTGTAGCTATCTCTGATTTAGCTTGAATAAAACGATATATATTATCTATGAATAATAATACATCCTGACTTTTCTCATCTCTTAAGTATTCTGCCATTGTAAGTCCAGCATATACTGATGTACTTCTAGATACTGGATTATCTCCCATAGCACCAAATACCAATCCCATCTTATCAAGAAGATTAGATTCTTTCATATCTTCATAAAGTTCTTTACCTTCCCTACTACGTTCTCCTGCTCCTACAAACACTGCATTAGCATTAATAGAGGAATATACATTATGAATAAGCTCTTTAATAAGTACTGTCTTTCCAACACCAGCACCTCCTAAAAGTCCCATCTTAAATCCCTTTTGAAGTGGTGCAAAGAAATCTATTACTTTAATACCAGTCCATAATATTGGAGCATTAACATCTACATCTTTCAAACTAACTGTCTCATGATTAATAGTTCTCTTATTAATACTATCAAGTACCTTATCATCAATTGGATTTCCATAAGAATCAAATACTCTTCCCAATATTTTATCTGAATATTCAAATTCAATACCAGAAGATGCCTTTATAACATTACTTCCTTTTTTAAGACCTCTTGTAGTATTTAAACTAATACAAGTAGCACTAATATTATTAATATTAACTACTTCAAAAACATAATCTTTACTATTTTCTACTCTAAGGATATCTCCAATTTTGATAGATTCATCACTAAGTATTACTTCAACACTAATATCAAAAATTGAAATAATTTTTCCTACTACCATAGTATCTTCCCCTTTTCACATCTATTTATTTCTTTCCATTAAAAATTTATAACTATCAATCATCTCTTGTTTAGTTTTAGGTGAAAATCTATATTGTTTCAAATTATCTAGTATCTTCTTTCCTTCTTTTAATCTTCTTTGTAAATCTTCACTCATTTCATCTATATTAGCTAGTTCATATATCTGTCTAACATCCAAATAGCTAAGTAATTCTATTCTTACTTTACTACCTACCTTCTTCATTTCATTATCTTGTACATTACCACCAAGACGTGATACTGAAAGTCCGTAATCAATTGCTGGTTTTTCACCTTTAGCAAAGTTCTTTGTAGATAACACTATCTGTCCATCACAAATAGAAATAATATTAGTAGATATATAATCCGTTATATCTCCTGCCTTAGTTTCTACTACTGGAAGTATTGTAATAGAACCTCCATTCTTATGTTGGCATCCCTTCTCTAATAGTCTACTATGAGTATAGAATATATCAGATGGATATGCATCTCTACCAGGAGTCTTCTTACTAGCTAAACTAATTTGTCTATATATATCAGCATGTTTCTTTAAATCATCCAAACATACTAAAACATCATAAGTTTGAAGCATAAATGATTCTGCTATTGATAATGCTACATAAGGAGTTAAATAAGTTCTTGTAGGAAGTTCATCATGAAATGATGCAATAATAATTGTATAACTAGCAGCCCCTCTTTTAGTAAGTTCATAATAAATATCTTTAACTTCTTTCTTAGTCTTACCTATTGCTACATATATACACAAAACATTCTTATCTTTCTGATTAACTATTGTATCCAAACAAAGTTGTGTCTTTCCTGTTTTCTTATCTCCTATTATTAATTGTCTTTGTCCCTTACCAATCGGATATATCAAATCTATACCTGTAATTCCTGTTAGCATTTCTCTTTTTACAAGTCCTCTATCCATTAAAGGAACATTCTTATTCTCTACACTAAGTTCTACTAAGTTATCAAATTTCTTTCCCGCTATTAAATCATTTCCAAATACATCTATTACTTTTCCTACAGAATCTAAACTAAATAAACATTTAAACTCTTTCTTTAAAGCATATACCATATCTCCAGGTCTAATCTCTTCATTAACTTTAACTAAAGCTACAATAATTCTATCACTATATATTCCAAATACATATCCTGAAGCTTTATCAGCTATATTAACTTCTTCATAAAAAGCCACATCATTAAGACCTGTAACCTCAATGTTATATTCATTAACTTTAATAACTTTTCCTGTATTATAAATATTATTATTATTTTTAATACTATCTACTGTTTCGTTTAAATTACTAGTTAACATATCATCCATATCTATACATTCCTTTCACTTAAACTAAAATCATATACTTTATTTCGATATATAATCTTAATTCCTCTGTATATTTTATCGTTCCATATTGTTTCAATATGATTACTTAGATGATCATAATTTTCACTCTTATTACCTACTAGTATCTTTACTTCAGGATTATTTAAATCTACTAATTGGTCTAAATAATCAATAAAATTATCAATACTATTATCACTAACCATAAGTTTAAAAGCTTCATATACTTTATATTCTCTACTATCAAGCATTTCTTTTAATTTTTTTTCTCTATCATCAGGCATTAATATTTTCAAGTTATATATTGTATCACTATTAAACTTACCCCTTAAATTAAGACAAAAATCATAATCTTTACTTTCATCACAAAGTGATAAAAAGTCTTTAATTAGTTCTTCATAATTAACTACAAAATTCTCATCAATAAGTTTATTAATTTCAAGAACATTCTTATCTTGGTATTTAGTTCCATTAAGCAAATCAATAACATTAGTATCGAATGCATAATGAACATTTCCCTGTATATTATTATTATCTTCCTTTATTCCCTTTTCTTTATCCTTAATTAATTCATCTAATTCTGTTAATTTATTTTCTTTATCAGTAATTAAATCGTCATATCCTTGTAATTTATTAACAAAGTAAGACTTTGTTTGAGAATTGACAATTCTTACTGTCCTTCTAAGAATCATAAACATCAAGAATATAAGAAAAGCAATAATCAAACTAACAATAACAAATAATAAAGCCATTTTTAGTATGTTACAAGTGGATTAAAGAATAATAATAAGAAACAAAATGCAAATAAGAACAATAAGAATACTGATGTAATTATAAGTATTGTCATAACTGAATGTACTACGTCATTCTTAGTTTCTGGATTTCTTCCTATTGCCTCGGCAACACGTCCTCCAAGTATACCAACGCCTATACCTATACCTAAAAAGCATAGTCCAACCATAATTCCAATTGCTAAAGCTGTATTTGATAATATAACTTCCATTCTATTCACTCCTTCTATTCTAGGACTTCCCTATTCTCAATCAATTATATCATTTTACTCTAATATTTGTCAATTGATTTACTAATATTTAAATTAGAAAAACAGAAAAAATACTCAAAAAAATATATCTTGCATTTTTTCTCTTATCTATATATCTATTTGACACATTTTTCTGTCAAATTTATTTTTTTTAATAAGTTTGCTTCTAGTAAATATTTACTCTTAGTTATATTTTTTCTCTATAAAGTTTACTCTCACTTAAACTTTTTCTGTGTTTTTACTCATTTTCTTTACATCTTGTTATTTTTTCCCATATTCCCACTTAAGAATTAACCTCTTGATAATTTTGACAAGATATATAATTATTGCTATTATGTCTTTTGAAAAGGAGGTGAGAAAATGACAGAAACGCTAAAAAAAGGAGAACTTATTCCTCTTACTTTTGATATCATGTTCACAGAAATTTTTAATAATCCAGATAACATCTGTATCTTGGAAGAATTTATCTCTAATTATTTAGATATTCCCCTAAATTTGGTTATTGGTAATCTAGAAATCTTATCTCGTAGACTTTCAAAAGAAGAACGTTATGATTCTAGAAAAGAAGTAGATCTTTTGTTAAATTATCAAGGTAAAAAGATTAATATTGAAATGTCTAATAGTGCTAGTGATGGCGTTATTAATCGTAATGTCGTCTATTTATGTAAAATACATGGAAGGCAACTTAAAACTAATGATATTAACTATTCTAAGATTAATGACACTATTCAGATAATGTTTAATAACTTTGATACTGATAATGATTTGAAGACTACTTGGTATTTACGTGATGATGCTGGAAATATTTTAACAAGTAAACTAAGAATCGACATTATTAATCTAGTCAAAGGAAAAGATTTATGTTATACTGGTAGTGAAAAAGTTGATTATCTCATTAACTGGTGTAAATTATTAACGACAAATAATAAAGATAATGTTAAAAACATTTCTTGCCAAATAATGAGCCATAAATCAACTAACACACTCATGAGTAATATGAGTATGTTAAGTGAGGAGAATGAAATGGTTAGATTATATACGAAATTAAGTCGTCGTGAAATGGAATATAACACTCTAATTGTAGAAGCTACTGAAAAAGGTCTCAAAGAAGGTCGCCAAAAAGGACTAGAACAAGGAATTAAAGAAGGACTAGAACAAGGTATTGAAAAAGGTACACAGCAAAAAACACTTGAAATAGCCAAGAAGATGCTAAACAAAAACATTGATATAACTACCATCGAAGAAATTACTGGTTTAACTAAAGAAGAAATAACTAAATTAAAATAACTTTTAGAATAACCAAAAAATCTTGCAAGCAAGCAAGATTTTTTTCTAATCATTATTTTTATATAAAGTCTTCAAATTATAAGGTCTACTTAACAATACTCTATTATTAAACGAAGTAAAATATCTTTCTGTAAGTGATACATTTATAAATTCAGAACTAACAGAAACATTCTTCCCCTCTATTTCTAATATTTCAGAAGTATCACTTTCATAATCATAATAAGTAAGTGTATATCCTCCAACTAAAGATATATATGACATCGAAGATAATTCTTTATATACCTTATCATCTATCTTTAATTCTACTTTATCAGGAAAGAAGAATAATTCTTCACCATCATATAAGAAGAAATAATCATATTTTCCTATATAAGTATCATTCTTAATTTTATGAATACTATCATCATTTATATATGTTGCATATTTATATATTTTATATTGACTTCCCTCTTTCAAAGGAAATGCTACTAACATCTCACTAGGAAATATTACTTCTTTTTTATTCTTATAATATATTGGTGTAGCATCATATTCTATCTTTTTATTTTTAGGCTCAACAAAAACTATACTATCTTTAAGGTTATAAGTAACAATAGCTGTATATTCTGTCTTTACTCCTCCAAAATACTGATATACTTCTTCTTCTTGTTTATTACGATAATTATCATATTTATATTCTCTATATAAGAAATATAAAGTAATAAGAAGAACAAATACTACCATTATTGGTATTAATATTTTATATTTCTCTAAAAAGAATTTCTTTATTTTCTTCTTATTCATAATTACCTCCTTAGTATTTTAAAAGGAAAACTACTACTAATAGGTATTACTCCATTAGCTCCTTCTACACTATCAATATTTAATTCTAATAAAGTATCTGTATCTATATTATATCCTGCTATATCCATTGTACCCATAACATATTTACTATTATTATTAGTAATAGTTACACTACTCTTAATATTAGCTTTCTTCTTAACCATTTCATTAGTATCCATATCTAGTTCATAATAATCAAATGTTAAACTTACATTAACTTTATTTATTGAGTATCCTTCTTGTAAGTATACTTTATATACTATATTCTTCTTAACACTACTAATACTATAAGTTTCTATACTATATTTAGGTTTCTTAGTTTTTAAATCTAATCTATCAAAAGTATTTCTAACTAATTCTTCTGTTTCACTATCAATAGTAGTATATACAAAATTAATAGTATATTCTGTATCAGGTACTAAATTATCAATAACTATATGTGTATCATTCTTAGATAAATATATAACTTCTAATTTACCACTCTTCATAACTTCTGCATAAATAGATTTATATTCATTATAAGGATCATATATAACATAATCTATATCTATACTAGTAAGTCCTTCAGATACTCTAACTACTGAAGTCATCTTTGTTTTATCTTTAATGTCATCAATATCTTCATCTTTCTTTCCATCACCAGTATTATTGATTACATTTGAATTGTTACCACCTTGTCCATTACTATTACCATTACCCCCATTTGTTCCACCAGTACCACTACCATTTCCACCATTACCATCACCATTTTTATTATCATCTACTGCTTCAGGTACATACTGATTAGAACTTCCTATAATCTTCTTTAAATTAATATCATACTTACCAAAGTTAAGTATCTCATTATTAATATCAAATCTATATTTAGAAGTAATTAATATTGTTGGAGTAATTGTCTTTAGGTTAATCTTATTATTAGATAATTTAGCATTACCAAGTTTATCTAATTCAACTAATAGATAATTATTTGCTTCAATACTCTTATCATCACTAGTAATAACTCTATCTACTAAAAGATATTCTCTATCATCTATTTTATAAAATTTTGTATCAGTAGGATTTGCTAAAATAGTTTCATCTTTCCATTCTATTATTTTACCATCTTCTGCTATTTCATAAAATTTTCCATATAGTTTCATCTCTCCAGTAATAGCATTATATACTATTACTTTTTTACCTAAAGTTACTTTCTTATCTTGATAAACTAGATAATAATTTCCATTAAATCGATATTTAATTATTGCTTCATCATCTATATTAATATAGTTTTTATTAACATCTTGAATTATTGATCCAGCTTCTATTTTATATTCTATTTTTGATATTTTTTTATAGTCATAGATAAACAAGGAGAAAATACCAATCACTAGTATAGCTACAACCAAAACTATCAAAAAACTTTTTTTATTTCTTAAATCATATTTTCTCCTCATCTTATCCTCCATTATTATTTGTTGTTTTCAACATCTTTAATATAGATTACACTTTCTGTAAATCTAGAATTATAAGCTGCTGTAAGTACTACTGTATTCTCTGGATCATTAGGATCTTTTACTTCAAATGACAAGGTAATTAAATAATACTTCCCTTCTTCATTTTTAATACCATCAGTCCTATTTATAATATACATTCCATATCCAGATTCATCATTAAATTCAAATTTATGCTCTTCTCCAATAACATCACTGCCACTAGTTATAAGTCCTGGATTAAACTCATCATCTAAACTAACTGAATAATTAACTTTAACTACATTATCAAAGTTAGTACCACTTCTGAATAATACTATATAACTATTATCATTTATTGAATATGATATATCTTTATCTTTACCAAAAGTAATTCCATATATATCAGTTGTATATATTGTATGACTTTTCTTTATTTCATAAGTTCTATCTTCTTTAGGTATTTCTTCTGAATAGTTATTAATATATGCATCATTATATACTACTACTGAATACTTAGTATTACTATCTAAGTTAGTAATTCTAATCTTCTTATTAAGTACTGTAGCATCAAATTCATGTTCTTGATAATTATCTATTGTTATATAATTACCATCATCATCTACTTCTTGAAGTGTTCCTACTACATTACCAGCAGTATCCATTAATTTAATAAAGTATTTTCCCTTAATTAATGTTCTATCTGGATCATTAACATTAATCTTAAAATCTATATAATATGTATCATCTTGATTACCAGCTTTTCTTTCTACTACAAAACTAGGTTCTCTTAAAGCTGTTAATTTAAATTTTATATCTCTTGCTGATATCATATTAATATATTGTTCTGTTTCATTAAAGCCTGTTCCATTCTTTTCATATAATAAAGTTATTCCATATATATAAATATAATATTCTTTATTATACTCTAAATCATATTTTGATATATCTTCTTTAGAAATAATTGCACTCTTAACTTCTTCTTGAGGAACTACTTTCTTAAATATATATCCTTCATCTTTAGTACAAGTATTATCTTCACATATCATATACATTAAATCAAAGTTATAAGGATAATCTTGATATGCTGTTAAATTAATCTTCGTATTAAGTAATCTATCTCCATAAACTTCTTCTGATACTTCATAAGAAATTTCTCTATTTGTATATAAACTAGTTCCACTTCTTGTACCAAACTGATAAGTCTTACTTTGATAACTATCTCTAATACCTTCATCAAATAATTGTGTAAATTCATACTTACCATTTTTATACATATAAGCATATACATTATAATAATAGTATTCTCCATCAGGAAGTGGTTCTAATCCATCAATTACTGCTTGTAATGTAGCATTAGGATTATTATTAGATAAAGCTACTTTTAATCTAGGTCTAACTACATCACTACTCTTATTTACTGCTGAAGTTCTATTATTCCATACATCAATATATAAGTAATATTCTGGATTTTTATCCGTTCCGTCATTTTTAATATCTTCTAAGTCTACTCCTGATAAAGTAAGTAACTGAACAGATCCGTTAATAAGTCCTGTCTTTGTACTAGTCTTTACTTTAGGAGTTATACTACTAAATGAAAATGTATTACTATCACATACCATTATATCTCTAGCAATCATTTTAGGATTAAGTACTCCATAACTACTAGTATATCCTATTGGAGACAATGTTATATTATTGATATTACCCTTATGATTAGTATTATAAGCACTCTTATAATAAATTGATGTTCTCATACTATTATTAAGTGTATATGTATAATATCCCATTGGAATATTTAATTCCTCACTCCACAAAGCCAACTTACCACTATTATTAAATATTAAATATTTACCAATCTCTTCTTTAGTACTATTATTTTGAAATATCATATATTCATATTTTTCTGGAACTACTTCAAATCCAGTTAATCCATTATCATAGTAAGCTTCTATTGAAACTGAAATATTATTTGTACTATTTTTATCAGATTTCATACCTGCATTCTTTAAATCTACATAATCTACATAGAAGCATCTCTTATCTTCATCTTCTTCACTGCATGTATTAAGACTCCATACTTCTTTATCTAAAGTATTACCTTTACTATCTGTAAAATGTATCTTATAACTAATTGTTCTTTTTAATAATTCATCATTAGTAAGTATCTTAAATATTACTTTATTATCTGTAAGTGGATTATTAATAATCTCATATTTAAAATTATATACAAGATTATTATTGCTATCTTTATCTAATGCTTTATAATAACCATCAAATAATCTTTCTCCATTATCTTCTTCATTAAGATAATTAACCACATCTTCATCTATATTTCCTGTATTAGTAATATTCTTCTTATAATATAAGCTATATATATCATTTTTCTTAAGTCCCGGTATAGTAACACTACCAGTATAAGTATTAACTTCTGTATTAGTAATCTTTAATTTTAATTCTTCTACATCATTAATCTTATAATATAGTCCATAATCACTATCACTATTCTCTCTATATAAAGCTTTATCTGGATCTATTATTTCATAATTATAAGTAATACTACTACTATCACTCTTAGCAATATACATCTTTACATTAGGTGTCTCTTTAATACTATTCTTAACTTTTTCATAAACACCATAATCGCTAGGAGCTTCAGTACTCATATTTGATGGATAACGAATACTACCATTCTCTGTATCTACATCTATTTCGTATCCTATATAATAACTATTACCACGACGCATTATATTATCAGTACTTCCATATTCAATACCATAATCCATAAATATTTCTGTAACATAATTACCTATTTGTAAATCTGCTATAGAATCAGTAATCTTATCTACTAACTCTAAACTACCATTTTTATTCTTAATATAGAATTTAACTCTTTGCTTATTACTATCATATACATAAATATTAATATTCTTAGGTATTAATCCATTAGCAACTAATCCTCTTCTATCATATACAGCATTAACTGAATATCCTACTACTGTACCATTATCTTTTAAATTACTAAATACTTTACCACTTTCACTATGTTTAATTTCTTTAGTAATAATAATTGGATCTTCTACATTCTCAAGAAGTAATGACTCTAATATTTGATAAGACATAACATTATTCTCTATCTTTACTTCGTTAACTTCATCTACATCATAATAAGCTCTAATCATAATTGTATAATATGGATTAAGTTTACCTGTAGAACTAAGTTCTTTTAATTTATCTATATCAAGTCCAAATGTCCCATCTGTTGTAATTTGATAATAATTATTATAAAACATTTCTGCTAAGTTAGCAGCTTCACTATTATAAAATACTTTTGGAGCTACTAAAGGATCTTGCATCTTTATATCTTCTACATGATTTCCTTCATATAAACTAATAACTACTTTCTTTATTGCTTTAGCACTTTCTTCTGGAGTAAGTGTCCCTGTATTATTACTAGAAGCTTCTAATTTAACTCTTTGATTAACCACATGGTTAGCACTACTTGTAAGCTTATCTTCTTCAGGATATATCGCTACAAAGCTAGATAATGTTTTTGTTTTAATTGTTCTCTGTGAAGTATCTGAATGCATTATTTCATCACGTTTACCTGTATCACTTCTAATAGCACTAACTTCGATACTATATAAACTTCCTTCTTCTAAGCCATCTACAAATAAATCATATTTTATTTCATTTTCTAAAACATCAAAATTAACAATCTTACTAAATACAATAATTTCTCCTGTTACTGAATTTTTCTTAACTGTAACAATTGTACTACTAGTATCTGTTGCACATTTACTACGATTAGGCATTCCTATTAAACAACTAGTATCTGTTAAAGTAATAGTAGCACCAATACTATTATAACTAATAAGTTCTTCTTGAGGAACTACTGTAATAAGTGGATCACTACCCATAACAAAGTTAATTCTATCACTAGTCATATATTCTACATACTTCTCATTATCAAAATATTCAATAACTACTTGATAATAATAATTTGTATCACTCTTAAGTTCATTCTCATTATCTCCAACTCTAATCTCTATTGGAGAAGCATTAGTCTTCTTAATTGGAGCTATTGCTGTATTCTCTGAATTATCATTTTCATATATCAAATAAGTATAACTAACAATTGCATTATCTTCATCTATTATATTTTCTAAAGATAATTTAAAGCTAGCTTTAGCCATATCTTTATTAGCTACCATATCTGTAAATGTTGGTGTCTTCTTTAATGTTAAAGATGTAAGTGTAATATTATAAATATCTTTAAAATTAGAAGAAGCTACTGAGAATTCATCTAATACTGCTGTATATATAGTATCACTATCAAGTCCATCAAATACTACTTCTTGTGTATTCTTATCAATATCTTTAAGCCATACTACTTTATCTATATATTTAACCTCTCCACTAGCACTATCTACATAACTAGTCTTTACTATTTCATTTTGCATAGTCTCTTCATTAAATTTATATAAAGATAATTTAGCATTAGTAATATCTGTATTCTCATCTATCTTTATCTTATATGATAATGAACTATCAGTAGCATAGTTTCTTGTTAAATTAATACCAAAATCTGTTGTTTCAAATATCTTTTGAAAATATTTATCTCCTGTTTTATTATCTACTACTGTAAATAAATATTTTGTTTGTGGTGATAATAAACTAACGTTAATCTTAGCATCAGGTACTACTTCCGCTACCATATCGATAGTTCTTCCTGTATCAATATTAGTAACTTTAAGCATAAATGTATCGTCTTCTTTTTGATTAATAATATCAAAAACTAATGAAACACTTGTACTACCTACTACTGCATCTTTTAAAGAAACTATTACTTCATCAGTTACTTCTCCAGGATTAACTGAAGGATTATCATTACCGCCATTATTTCCGCCTTGATTATCAGAGCTACCATCATTTCCCCCGTTACCCTGACCATTTCCATCTTGTCCATTATTAGTACCATTATTACCTTGATTATCTTTACTATCATCATCTGGAGCTTTAGGAATAATCTCTATATTCTCATCTCCATCAATTGTAATAGCCGTAATAGACATAATATCTTCATTATCTTTACTTATCTTCTTATTACCAAAATCTATTGTCAAATTACCTACATACATAATTGTACCATCAGCTGCTACTTGATATTTAACTTCTTTATTCTCTATATTAACAATTCCTTCTTCAACATAAACAATCTCAAAGTAATCTCCTTCTACTAAAGAAGAATTTCCAGGAATTTTAGTTTTAACATCTCCTACTACAATATATTTATTATCACTAATTCTTCCCATAAAATTATTAAGTTTTATATCACTACCATTATTCTTAATAACATATCCATTACCATCCTTATCAATAATAGACTTATTAGTAATATTATAAAACGTTACTGCATCTTTACCTTTAATTGAATTTAAATCAAGAATAGCTCCATTCTTTAAAAATGATAATGAATTATCCATATAATGAAGAAAACTATCTTTAAGTACACTTACATCTTTATTATCTACATCATTAAATTCTACCATTGAAGATAAATTAGTATGATATGGTGTATTCTCATTGAAAAAATATTTCTCTACTTTTTCACTCATTGGATTAAGAACATATCCACTCTTAACAAAAGTATCATCACTATTATCAAACAAATAAATAGCTCCTACTGTAAGTATAATAAGTACTGAAATACTTAATGCTAATATCAATAAAAATTTACTATTTAATAATTTTTTCATTATCATTCACCTCATATATTTTGCTACTATTCCATACTATAAAAATTATATCAAATATTGCCTTTCCAGTCAAGCAAAAAAAGACATTAAAAAAAGCCTCAATTAAAAATAATAGAATTTCTAATAATCCTATTATTTTCATTACTTTTAATAATATCTTTATCTATAAATACCTAAATATATTAAGAATGCAAAATATATTACAAATAAAATTATATTACTAACATTATATTTTTTATTTTCTATTGTACCTAACATATTAGCAGTAAGTATTCCTCCTATTAGTCCACCTACATGTCCCCACATATCAATACCAGGAATAAATAATCCCATAAGTAAGTTATAGATAACTACAGGTAATACTTGACTTTTAACTATCGCTCCAATATATCCACGATAACTATACCCAAAATATATTAATGCCCCAAATAACCCAAATATTGCTCCACTAGCACCAACAGATACTGTATTTGGAGTAAGACCTATAGAAAGTAATCCTCCACATATACCACTAAATAAATATATTAAAAGATACTTCCACTTGCCAAAAAAGTCTTCTACCCTAGGTCCTACTATAAATAAAGAATACATATTAAGAACTATATGTAAAATACCTGCATGTAAAAACATATAACTAACAAGACGATATACTTCTCCATTTCTAACTAATGCTGAAAAATTAGCCCCATATGCTACCAATTTATAGGTATTATAACCTCCTCCTGATAAT
This sequence comes from uncultured Bacilli bacterium, assembly GCA_934101175.1. Classification (GTDB taxonomy): domain Bacteria; phylum Bacillota_I; class Bacilli_A; order RF39; family UBA660; genus RUG705. The sequence continues at coordinate 81,872 of CAKOQC010000003.1, read as the reverse complement.
ATAAACATTATTATACATATCAAAATAATTCCAAAAGTAACAATTGGCTTCTTTGTAGAAAATATCTTTTCCATCTTAGCATTCTTCCTTTCATTAGTACCATTAATATCATCAGTTATCTTAAATAATAACTCTATCCCCTTCTCATCATGATAAGTCTTAGTAGTAATATCAGGAAATACTTTAAGTACTGCCGGATTATCCTTAAGATCATCCAAACTCTTTATAAATACTTCCAAATTCTTATTCTTACTATCTTCTTGTACTGTTTTTGTAACATTATCCCCATAATCTATATAAATACTAAGTACATTCATCTTAAGAGATAAAGTCTTTAATTTTAATTTCTTAGTTATTTGTAAAGATCTAAATTTATTAAAATCTAATTGTTCATTATTATGAATATATCTAGATACTATTCTTACTATCTTATATTCACTATTCATATTTTCTAACCATATCTCATCATTAATACCATGTACTACTACTGGATTATAATTCTTCTCAGTTACAAAATAATGAACTAAATTCATCACAATAACGTCTTTATCATTAATAACAACATTGTTCATAATCATCACCTTAATTCTACGTTATTCTTTATTCTTATATATTTCTAATATTTCCCTAAATCTATCAGGTACTGGTGCTGTAAAATCCATAAATTCTTTAGTTACTGGATGTATAAATCCTATTTCTTTAGCATGTAACATCTGACCAAATTCTTTATCATCTAACTTATTATATCCATATATCGGATCATTAACTACCGGATGATTAATATAATTCATATGTACTCTTATTTGATGTGTCCTTCCTGTTTCTAGTGAACATTCTATCAAGGTACTATCCTTATATCTATCTATTACTCTAATATGTGTAATAGCATCTTTACTATTCTCATCAGTTACACACATTTTCTTTCTATCAAATTTATCTCTTCCTATTGGAGCATCTATCGTAGCACTATCTTCTTTTATTACTCCATGTACTAAACATATATATTTTCTCTTAACTGTCTTCTCACTTATTTGCTTAGCTAAATCATTATGTACCATATCATTCTTAGCTACTAATAACAATCCTGAAGTATCAGCATCTATTCTATGAACTATCCCAGGTCTTACTTCTCCATTTACTCTAGATAAATTATTATTACAATGATACATCAAAGCATTAACTAATGTATGATGATAATTTCCCGCTGCTGGATGTACTACCATTCCTGACGGTTTATTAACTACTAATAAGTATTCATCTTCATAAACAATATCAAGTGGTATATTCTCAGGTTCTATATCAGTATCTTCTTCTTCCAAAGTAATAACTATCTCATCATCAAGACTAACCTTATAATTAGCTTTAACTACCTTCCCATTAACCACTACATTCCCACTATTAATAAGCTTTTGTATCTTACTTCTAGTATAATCAGTCTTATCAGCTATATATTTATCTATTCTTACATTTTCATTATCTTCTACTCTAATTTCCATGTTTATCCCTCCAAGCACTAATAAGCAATAAGATTACTCCTATCACAATAAAAGAATCTGCTAAATTAAATATTGGATAATTATATTCTCCTATCTGTATATCTATAAAATCTCTTACATAACCATAACATACTCTATCAAATAAATTACCAATAGATCCTCCTAATATTAAAGAATATCCTATCTTATCTATCATCTTATTAACTTTATTTTTATATAAATACCATATAATCATAATAATTATAACAATACCTATAATAGTTACTAACAAAGTATTCCCATCAAGAATACTAAAAGCTGCCCCCGTATTCTTAACATAACTTATTCTTAAGAAATCCTTAATAATATCTATACTATTACCTAAAGTAACTATCTTACTAATTATATATTTACTACTAATATCTATTAGAAAAAATATTGTGGTAAATATTAAAATCATCCTAAACACCCCTCAGGTAAGTTAGTAATATCTCCACCATCAGTAGATAAACAATTAAGTCCTGCTCTTGAAACCTTATAATAATAAACATAATCTTCATCACGATATATACTAACACTAGCATTCTCACTACATTGTTTATTATCCTTAGGATTAACTAAATCTTTCTTTGTAAGTGGTTTATATTCTGAATTAATAACTGTTTTCATTGTAATATTATTAGATTTATATAACTTAACAGAGCCATGAGTCTTCTTAAGAGTACATACTGCTTTTGTACCATAAGTAAGCTTTCTACCATCACTATCCGTATATATATCCATAGCATCTCTAATAGTCTTAATAAATACTTCTTCTGTCTTATCCTTAGTATTATTTAAAGTACCTGTAACACTTATCAAAACAATTGTAGATACTATTCCTAGTATAACTAAAGTAGCTAAAAGTTCTGTCAAAGTAAACCCTTTTCTATTCATAATTTTCACCCATTTCTTAATCTCGTTCTTAGATAGATTATATCATTTATTATTATATATTTCAATTTATTTTTATCTATTAGACACTCACATTACTAATAATTTAACTTTAGGTAGACAAATTTATTATTCTAAGGTAAAATAATTACGAATGGAGGTAATTTTATGAACTTGAGTGATAAATGGTCTGACTATGAATGTCTAGCTACTGGTAATGGTTATAAATTAGAAAGATGGGGTAATATTATTCTAAATCGTCCAGATCCTAGCATAATCTGGTCAAAATCTAATAATCCCATTTGGAACACCTGGGATGGCTACTACAAACGTTCTAATTTAGGAGGCGGAGCCTGGTCCTTCCGTAAACAAATTCCTGAATTCTGGACTATTAATTATCGTAATTTAACTTTTAAAGTAAGCCCTACTAACTTTAAACATACCGGTATCTTTCCTGAACAAGCTACTAATTGGGACTATATTACTAAAATGATTAAAGATTCTAATCAAGAAGACTTTAAAGTATTAAATTTATTTGCATATACTGGTTGCGCTACTATGGCAGCTTCTGCCGCTGGAGCAAGTACTGTAGTACATGTAGATTCCTCTAAAGGTATTATTGATTGGGCTAAAGAAAATATGCACTTATCTCACTTAGAAAATAATACTATTAGATTTATTCAAGATGATGTCTTAAAATTTCTTGATCGTGAAATAAGAAGAGGCAATAAATATCAAGGTATTATTATGGATCCTCCTAGTTATGGCCGTGGTCCTAATAAAGAAGTATGGCGTTTTGAAGATAACATTCAAGAATTACTAGACAAGGTCAAACAAGTCTTATCTCCTGACTATAAATTCCTTTTAATAAGTTGTTATACTACTGGTACATCTCCTACTTCCCTAGGAAATATCTTATCATTAACTTTTCCTAATAGTCATATTGAAACTGGTGAAATTGGTCTACCCGTAACTGAAAATAATTTAAAATTACCGTGTGGTATCTATGGAAAAGTGGAAAAACGTTAATATTTTATATGAAGATAATCATCTTCTAGTAGTAGTAAAACCTACTAATATGCCAGTATGTCTTGATGAGTCAAATGATATTGACTTATTAACTACTCTTAAATCTTATTTAAAGGAAAAGTATCAAAAACCAGGTAATGTCTACTTAGGATTAGTCCATCGTCTAGATCGTCCTGTATCAGGAGTTATGGTCTTTGCTAAAACAAGTAAAGCTGCCGAAAGACTAACTAATCAAATTAAAAATCACCAATTTAATAAAACTTATTATGCCATAGTTATGGGTTCTATCAAAGAAAAAGATACCCTAACTGACTATCTTATTAAGAATAATTCTAATAATAATTCTTATATAACTACTAAAGATAAAGGTAAATTATCTACTCTCTCTTATGAAGTTATATCTAAAAAAGATAATCTTCTTCTCATAAAAATACATCTAGAAACCGGACGACATCATCAAATAAGAGTACAATTCTCTAGTAGAAATGCTCCTTTATACGGAGATCACAGGTATAATCCAAAATTCATAAATGATAATAAAGAAGATATTGCTCTAATAGCTAAAACTCTCTCCTTTTATCATCCTATTACTAAAGAACTTCTTACATTTGATATCCCATTACCAAAAAAATATCCATGGACTATCTTCTCCTAAGGATATTTTTATTATTATATTTTATTATCATCTAACAAGAAATCTATTGCACTTATTTGTTTTATTCCATCATAATCAACAGTATCATAATCTAAAGTTATTAAATACTTAGGATAATTATCTCTTATTCCATATAATGGTGCTAATTCTCTATTTAAAGTTTTTTCATCTCTAACAGATAAAGCTACTTGTATATATTTAATTCCATCATTGTTCTTAACTACAAAATCGACTTCTAAATCATCATATTTTCCTATATATATTTCATAACCTCTTCTTTTAAGTTCTAAAAATATTATATTTTCTAAAATACTTCCGTAGTCTTTTACTCCTCCTAATAAATAATTTCTAAGTCCTAAATCACAAACGTAATATTTATCTCCTGTCTTTAAATATTCTTTTCCTTTAATATCATATCTACCTATTTTATAAATTATATAACTATCCATTAAATTATTTAAATAGTTTTCTACTGTATTTACTGATATTTTTCTATTATTAGAATTTAATGTATTACTTATCTTATTTGTAGAAACTAATTGTCCAATATTATCAAATATAAATTTAATAACACTCTCAAGTAACATTACGTCTTTTATATTATTTCTAGCTACTACATCTTTCATAAGTACCGTATTATATATTCCATCTAAGTAATTTCTTATTAATTCTTCATCATTATTTAAATTAAGTAAATATGGAAATCCTCCATCTTGAACATATCTATCATATTTTTTTAGTTCATTATCTTTTCCATAATATTCTAAATATTCTTTAAATGATAGTGGTAACATATGTATCTGCATATATCTTCCTGTCAAATAAGTTGCTAATTCTGAAGATAACATATATGAATTAGATCCTGTTATATATAAATCTACATTATTAAGTATAAATAATCCATCTACTAATTTTTCAAAATTATCTAATACTTGTACTTCATCTAAGAATATATAATTCATTTTATTTTTAACTAATTTACTATCTATATAATTATATAATTCTTTCCAATCATTAAATATCATATCTTTAGGATTTTCAAAATTTAAACTTATGATCTGACTATTATCTATATTTTCTGTAAGTAAATAATTTTTATACAGTTCAAACAAAGTAGATTTACCACATCTACGTATTCCTGTTACTACTTTTATTATATGTTTATCTTTAAGTTTCTTTAAAAAATCCAAATAATAAGTTCTTTCTATCATAAAAACTCACCTCATAATCATTATATCTCTAAATAGACGAAAAGTAAAGTTTTTTTCATTTAACTGAAAAAACTTTTCAAAATCACCTCTTTTTTTCACTATTATTTGATTATTAACTTTACTATTGTACAACCATCATTAAAATTATCTGTCTTATATTCATATACATATTTATTAGTTTTAAGAGTATCATGTACTTCTTTTTTTAATATTCCCATTCCCTTACCGTGAACAATAACAATCGTATCATTTCCAAGTGTAACATTTTCTAAAATAAAATCATTTACTGTCATTCTAGCACTATCTCTATCAAAACCATGTAAATCTACTCTTGGATATCTATCTAAAAATATATCCATATTATCAACTTCCTATCTTTTAGATAATAATTATTCTATCTTGGTAATTCTATTATACATTTAGTACCCTCATTCTTAACTGATTGATATTTCATACTACCATTATGTCTTAAAATAATTTCATATGATAATGATACTCCCAGTCCCGTACCATTCTTCTTAGAAGTATAAAACATCTCATATACATGTTCTAATTCACTTTCACTCATACCAATTCCATTATCTTGAATAATTATTTCTACTCCATTCTTGTTAACACTAACAATCATCTCTATTATACCATTATCTTGAATAGCTTCAACACTATTTTTAATAACATTTACAAATACCTGCTTTAATCTATTATAATCTCCCCATAAATACAATTCATCATAATCATTTACATACTTAAATTTAATACCTCTTCCCTTTAATAACAAATCAAAAGAATCATATATTTCTCCAAATAATATATTTAAATCAAATATCTCTTTATTAACCTTAATCTTACTATACTCCATAAAATCATTCATAACATCTAGACTTCTATCTATCTCTGATTTAACAATCTTAATATATTTATTAGCCTTATCTACATTATTTAAATTAATCATATCCATATATCCCTTACATACTGCTAAAGGATTTTTAATCTCATGTGTAAGTTTAAATAAAGAATTCTTAAGCTTATTCTCTTCTTGTACTTTATTCATATTTGAATATAATAATGTTATATTATCTGCTAACTTAAATAAATATAAACATACAAAAGTAATAATATATATAAATAAAGTATCTAATATCAAATAAAATATCTTATCTATTTCATTATTACTAATAATAAAGTATTCAAATGTAATAAAGAATCCCTGTATAATAGCAGTAATTTTCAAAAATAAATATCTAAAATCTTTTCTTCTAAATAATAATATATAGGTAATAAAATATAATATATATTTAACTATTAATACATATAAGTTAAAATCATATTCAAAGTAACTAACTATAATTACCATTAAGGAAAGTATTAATCCCATCCCATATTCTTTCTTAAAATAACATATAAGTATTGGGATATTACAAAATAGTAGTAATTCTTTTTCATTATTTATATTATAAGTTAAACTCAAGTATAATGATGTACATACTGTTATTATAAAGATAACTCTCTCTACATTTCTTGTAGTTAATAAATTATAACAACTAATAACTAGATACATTAGTATTGGAAATATAATTAATATTACATTTATGATAATTGAATTCATTTCTATCACCATATTTATTATAAGTTACTATATATGTCGAATTTTGTCGAATTATGTAGAAAAGTGATTATTTTGTCGAAAAAAAATAGTTATTTTCATAACTACTTAAGTTCACTTATAAATTTTCTAAGTTGTTTAGCATCAGCTCCAAAGATAATCTTTAACTGATCATCTATTTCTACTACACCCTTAGCTCCTAGTTTAATAATTCCTTCTTTATTAGCTTTAGTTATATCTTTTAAAGTAACTTTAAATCTAGACATTTCTATTTCTGTCTCTACGATATTATCCTTACCTCCAAGACATTCTACTAATTTATTAAATTCTAACTTTAAATCTTTACGATTACTCTTAGCAATCGCAAAATATATAATCAACAAAATACTTATAATTATTACGTATTGATACCATTGCATTTTACACACCTCTAGTAAATTATACTATAAAATTAAAATTATAACAATAATAATTGCTTAAAATTTTTAGTTTTGATATAATTGAATAAATGTAAGTAAAGGTGGTAAACAAAAATGAAAAAATTAAACTTTCAAAAACTCTTTTGTTTTATTAGTTTTCTTTTTATTCTTTCTTGTTGTATCTATTATGGTACAAGATTTCTAAAGTTATATATTGAAAATAATAAAACTGAAGAACTAGAAAAAAACTCTTTAGTTAAAGTCGTAAGAGAAAACAATCAAGATAATCAATACTTTGAAATAGTAAATGGTGAAAACTATTTTACTAATAAAGCTGATACTAATTATCTTGAGTATTCTAATATTTTATTTAGAATAATTAAAATTAATAGTGATACTTCTATTACTGTAATAAGTGATCACTCCCTATCAGCACTAGCTTATGGTAAAAACTTATCTTATAAAGAATCTTCTTTATATAAGTGGTTAAATACTACTACTGAAGAATATTCTGGTATCTTAGAAAAATCTCTTCATGATCCAGAAACATATCTTCAAAAAACTGAATCTTGTTATGATTCCCTACCTGAAATATCTAATACTCCTTGTAAGAAAACTGATAAAGATAATTATATTACTCTCTTATCAGTAAAAGATTATTTAAATGCTGGTAGTAAAGATAGTTATCTAAATAATAATGAATACTATTATTTAAGTAACAATAATGAAGATGAAGCCAAGGTATGGTATGTACCTTCTGATGGGAAAGCTAATCTAAGTACTGGTGATGATATCTATGGTATTAGACCAGTAATAACTATTAAAGCTAATATTGATTATATATCAGGAGATGGTACTAAAGATAATCCATACAAAATAGAAAAAGACAATGGTCTATTTGGAAGCTATGTTAAATTAGATAATGATATCTGGCGTATATATCAAGTTATTGATAATGAAGTAAGATTAATGTTAAATAACTACCTACAAGTTAACGGTACAAACTTAACATACCAATATTCTAGTAAGAACTCATACTTTGATGATTACAGTAGAAATTCAATTGCCTACTATCTAAATCATGACTACTTAAATTCCCTATCTTATAAAGATAAAATTAAAGAAGTATCATGGTCAAACGGTTACTATAACTCAAAAACAGAATATGATTATACCTATTCTTTTAAAGATACTATTAATAGTAAAGTAACTATGATGAGTATTGGTAATATCTTCTTAAATCCAGAATTAACTAATTACTATACTATGACTGGTACTGCTGAAAAAAGTAGTTCTGTATATATGATACAAAATGATTATAATATTTATACTAAACAAGTAAGTCAAAAATTAAATATTGTTCCTACTATTAGTTTAGATAAATCATTATTAACAAAAGGTACTGGTACTAAAGATAGTCCTTATGAAATGGAGTAAATTATGAAAAAAGTTAAGAATAATAAGAGTAAAATTAAAACATCAACTATTGTCTTCATTATTCTAGATATATTAGCTATTTCAGGTTTTGTAATGATGTACGGTCCATGGCCATATATTAGAAACCTCTATGTAAATACTGCTATGAAAACTAAAGATCATCAGTATTTTGCTAATATCTTCTATAGTGATGAAGCTATTACTAAAATTATGAATAGTAACTATTTTATAGAAATAAAAGAAGATTTAGTTCTAGATGATATCGTTATTGATACTTCTCCTAAATCTCACTATGATAATGAATATGATAAAGAAATATTAACTAGAGATCCTGGTAATGATGATTACAAAGTTATAAATATTAAAGTAGGTATTTCTAAAGGTACTCTAGTAGCTATATATAATCCTAAAAAAGTTACTCTAATTAGAGCTAAAAACTTTAATGTTGGTTCTTATGGTGAACAAGTTACTGCTATGTGTAATCGTTATGGTGCTTCTGTATGTATTAATGGTGGTGGTTTCAATGATGATACTGGTAGAGGTTCTGATATACCTATTGGTTATGTTATTGAAAATAGTGAAATATTATGGCCATCAAGTGGTTGGGATAGTACTAGAGGTAACTTAATAGGTTTTAATAAAGATGGTAAACTATTATTATTATCAGATGCTACTGGAGAAGAAGCTTTAGCTAAAGGTATGGTTAGTGGCCTAGAATTTGGTCCATTCTTAATCGTTAATGGTAAACCAATTGAAATAGTTGGTGATCCATGGGGCAAATCTCCTCGTGTTGCTATCGGTCAAAGAAAAGATGGCGTTGTCCTATTCCTAGTAATAGATGGTGAAAACTATATTGATGGAGCTTCATTACAAGATGTCGTAGACGTATTAATGAAGTATGGTGCATATAATGCAGCTAATCTTGATGGTGGACATTCCTCATCATTATCTATAAATGGTAAATTATACAACAACCCTCCTGCTATTGCCAAAAGACAAGGTGGAAGATATGTTGTTTCTGGATTTGGATTATTAAAATAAAGTTTCTAATCAAAAATACTTGCATTTTTCTAAATAATTTTATATAATGAAATAGACATGTAATACCACATGTAATGTATACCGCCGCAAAACCATGCATTACATAACACCACATTACATGTCATTTTTTAATTATAAAAGAGATTATTACTTACAATTTAAATAAGTATTAATCTCTTTAACTTTTATATCATTTTATTACTCACATGAACCTACTGTTTATGTGTTAAATCACTTATGTGATTAGGAACTAAACCTCTACGATAATCCATATTTATAATATCCTTGAATATTAAATATATAAGACATATGTCTTATATATTGTAGTCTCTGGGAAAGAACGGCGCGAAAACCGTTGTTGTTGACATTACCGTTGTTGTTGAAGTTGAACGCGCCCGCATTAGAACCATTGTTATAGTTGCCCCCGCGTTTGAACCACGGGTTATTGGCATTAACAAAGTTCGCGTTTAACGGTTTAATACCTATATCAATGTTTAAAACATTAATACCTTATTTATGTTCCTTGATATCCCCTGTATACCATCTGTGTCATTTTTGTACTCGCCAAAAATGACACTTTTTCCAAAACTCACCAGGTTCATTTTTGCAAAAAAAGAGGCAAAAATGAACCATCTTGTATCGTTATACTATCTTTATCACTTATTATTCTGTCCTATTTAAGATTACCTTTTTACAGAGCAAGTCGCTTACGCTCCAATCTGGGAAAGAACGGCGCGAAACCCGCCGACTGCGGCACTACCGTGGCTGTCGCCGAAGTAGTCGTTGAAGTAGAACACGCCCGCACCAGAACCTTGTCCATAGCTGCCCCCGCGAATGAACCATGGGAAATAGGCTTCAACAAAGTACGGGTAATCACTATACCATCTACTAACCTCGGATAAACCATGTCCATAACATATTCCTCCATTACATGCGGTTAAGGCATTAGTTGTTGTATAATCATCATAATATTTACTATCTGGTGCGCTACTAAAACCTGCATAATTACTGCTTGATGTTGCACCCCATGTATCACTTGCTGCACTATAATATCCCATAACATACTCCCATGCTCCTCCAGACATATCGTATATCCCCGTAATGTTACCAGTGGTACTTGCTACTTTCGTTAAATCTCTTGTACTACTTTTGGTATTAGTACCGTAATTTAATAAATATCCGTCCCAGGTATAATATCCATAGTTATTCTCTTGTACCGTTGAAGTCTGATCGGTATATGTTTTGTTTATTGGAGTTTTTCCACTAACATTTCCTCCACTTCTTCCAGTATAATATGATGATGAATTATTAATATATATTTCTCTATTTGCTCCATATTTTGAATGTGATAAATATGCTGCTGCTCCCCATTCACTATTCTTCATCATATGACTATCTGTGTTTGAAGTTATTCCGTATGTTGTACCACCAAGTAACTGTGCCGTAGTGAATTGTACTGATACTTCTTGTCTTATTAATGAAGATACATCCGGTAATATTGTAGGACTAGAAGCTGAACCTGTTGTTTCAAATTTTCCTACCCATATTCCTGATAATTCTTCTCCTTCATCTCTTACACCATCACTATCGTTATCCCACCAGAATGCTGGGTGAGTTATGTATTCTCCAACTTGTGTTCCTGTAGATATTGATTTTTTATCTTCGAATATTATATCTATTGTTTGTTCTTTGCCTGTACCACTATTAGTTGTTGTCCATATTTGATACTTATATCGTGGTATCCAGACATAATATGCAAGGATATCTGCTTGGTTAATCTCTATTCCAGGATTAGCTTTATAATATGCTCTAGTCTGTGTACCATTCTCTTTTACTAATACAGCGTTAGCCCATTCTTGATTAGAATAATCATACCAAGAACTATCGGTACTAGATACTGTCTTTACTACTGTACCATTTGATGTATCAAAAACTACTGGTATCATTCCATCATCAAGTACTGGTGCATTAGTTTCTTCTTTTTGGTCTACACAACTTCCGTTTAGTGATAACTCAAATGATTGGTTCATTGTATCTGAACTAGTCTCTTCTGCATCTAACCATATCCATAAGTAATATGTTTCTGTAGTAGTACTATTATAATCTTTATCTGTAAATAATCTTACTCTATTATTTTTAGCAAGTCCTCCAAAGTTGCCTGATATTATAACTCCCGTATCTTTATCAGTACTACTTGTATTTAAAACATACATTAAATTACCACTACTAGATAATCCATTATCTAATTTCTTTATATCTAACCATAAATCCATATATATAGTTTTACCATCTTTATTTATCGTAGGTATTACTTTTACTTCTCTTTTAATATAATTAGCTGTCGTATTATCATTAACTTCAGTTGGGACTAAGTTAATTGTACCTGATGTTATATCTCCGCCACCATCAGCAGCACAGCTAAAATCACCTTCAATAGTAAAATTAACTACCGTTTTCTGTGCCTCTGTACTCTGCCAATTCCAATATGCTAATGTTCCACCAATAATTGCAATAATTAATCCAAATATCATGGCTATTATCAATGTTTTCTTATTCTTTTCCATACATTTCTCCTTCAAAAAAGTCCTCAAGTATTCTATTTTATCACTTTTTATTATGGTTAAATTATACTATAAATAAAGGAATTGTACAAGAAATATAGACAATTTTTTAACTTTTATATTTTAATATTTTTAGATAAAGTCAATGTTTTCAAGAAATTATGTTACATTTATAAAATTGTCAAGTAGAATACTTTATTACTTTTTTCTTTTTTTACCATCAAAAAACATCTAGCAAATATAACTAGATGTTTATTTTAATTATTAACTTTCTTTTTTAGCTTTTTCCTTCTTAACCTTTTTAGCTATTCCATAGTATTCTCTTACTTGAGTTTCAATTTCTTCTCTAAAATCATTATTGCTCTTTAGTAATAATTTTACATTTTCTCTTCCTTGAGCTAATTTTTCTCCCTTATAAGAATACCAAGCTCCACTTTTTTCTATAATATTAGCTTCTGATGCTAAATCAACTAACTCCCCATTCTGAGATACTCCTTCACCATACATGATATCTACACTAGCAGATTTAAATGGTGGAGCTACTTTATTTTTTACTACCTTAATATTAGTCTTATTACCAATTACATCAGTACCATTTTTAATTTGTTCCCCACGTCTAATATCAAGTCTAACTGAAGAATAATACTTTAATGCTTTACCACCTGGAGTAGTTTCCGGATTACCAAACATAACTCCAACTTTCTCACGTAACTGATTAATAAATATTACAATAGTATTAGTTTTATTAATAGAACCAGATAATTTTCTTAATGCTTGGCTCATAAGTCTTGCTTGAAGTCCAACATGACTGTCTCCCATTTCTCCATCGATTTCTGCTTGAGGAACTAAAGCTGCTACTGAATCTATAACAATAATACTTACTGCTTCACTCTTAACTAAAGCATCACAAATCTCTAATGCTTGTTCTCCAGTATCTGGCTGGCTAAGTAAAAGTTCATCAATATTTACTCCTAAATTAGAAGCATATACTGGATCTAAAGAATGTTCTGCATCTATAAAAGCTGCTCTTCCCCCTTCTTTTTGTACTTCTGCAATAGCATGAAGTGCAAAAGTAGTTTTACCAGAAGATTCTGGACCATATATTTCAATAATTCTTCCTTTAGGATATCCTCCTACTCCTAAAGCTATATCTAATGAAATAGAACCACTAGGAACAACATCAATCTCAATATCTTTCTGTTCTCCTAACTTCATTATTGCCCCTTTACCAAATTGTTTCTCTATATCAGCCAAAACTTGAGCTAAGGCTTTATCTTTTTCTACTGACTTACTCATTATTTCCTCCCTTACAGTACATTTAAATTATATAATGACTTTTTTTATTTGTCAATATAAATTCATACATTTGTTCTATTTTTTATTTTTTTCTAATAAGTAACCCACTTTTTACTCTTAATATTCCTGGAATTATTAATATTAAATTTATATATTGTCATAAGGCTATTGACAATCTAATTGTATCATATCTATTCTTACTTTTAAAGTTTTTTTAATAAAATTATTCATGAAAATAACTACTATTTACTAGTAGTTATTTCTAAGTCATCTATTAAATCATAAGTAATAATATTATTAGATATTTTTATTATTTCATCAGCATATTTACTATTATCTTTAAGATAATCTTCTGATATTATTCCATTAGTTAAGGTATATGCTTCATTATTTTTAGCACTATAGTATATTTTATCTGTAATATATGATCCATCTTTAAATACTACTATACCTTCTTCTTTATTGATATTCATTATATCTTTTCCTAAGGCATATTTATTATATATTCCTAGCATATTTCCTATTGTAACTGATGTATCTATCATTCCCATTGGTGTATCTTTAACTATTCCCTCATTCATATCTTTAGTCCATATTATATATGGTACTTTCTTACTAAGTTCGTAGTCATATTCATTAAATTCTTGATACTCTGGATCTTCTTTATCATATAATCTATTATTAACTATATCATAGTTATATAGGTATTCTAATTGTTTCTTTCCTAATCTAGCATCATGATCTCCATATATTACTATTACTGTATTATCAAGTAATCCTTCTTTATCCATATCTTGTATAAATTGTCCTATTGCCTCATCCATATAATTAACTGTCTTTATATATTTCCCTATTACTTGATTTTCTAAATAATCATTAGTAATAGTCTCTCCATCAATTACTTTACTAGTAATAACTTGATAATCACTATATTCTGATGCTCCTCTCCAAGGTGTATGATTTGTTAGTGTAATAAGTGTTCCATAATATGGTTTTCCTAAGGTATTAATTTCTTTTATCATTGGTACTACTTGTCTAAAGAATGATTTATCTGATAATCCTAATCCATATTCTTCATCTATTACAAAACTATTTTTTGAATAGAATTTATCATATCCCATATTAAGATGCATTGTATCTCTATTCCAAAAGTCTCCTACATTCCCATGCATACTAAATACGTAATATCCTTTATCTTTTAACATATTCTGAATTGTTTTAAAATGGTTATTATAATAATTGACAAAGACTGTTCCGTTATTTGAAGGAAGTAAACTAGTAGCATATGTAAATTCACTATCACTACTAGTACCTACTCCTACTTGTGCATAAAAATTATTAAAGTATATTCCTTCTGATACTAGTTTATTTAAATTAGGAGTTACTTCTTCTCCATTAAATGATAATCCTAAGGTAAATGCTTGTAAGCTCTCAGCATGTATTGTTATAACATTCTTTCCTTCAAATATTCCTGTATATTTATTTACACTAGGCTTATTTCTATTTTCTTCATAATATTCTTTTGTCTCTTTTAAAGCTTTATCATATCCAAATAAATTATTTATTGAAGGTTTTAAGCTTTGTACTAAATCATCTACTTGATATATATATATTCCAAAGTTATCCGCTACTAATACTCTATTCCATAATTTTATAAAACTACTAAATGCATAGTATGGTGGTAATGCACACCCTATTCCTAATGATACTATTCCCATTAATACTATCTTTTTAAAATTATCTTTAATATTCTTAAAAGTATTTTTCTTAATAACTAAATATAATCCAATAAATTCCCATAGATATATCCAATCGGTAGGTCTTAAAGCAAAATCTACTACTGCATCCCCTACATCTTTAACAAATACTGAAGTAGCTAATAAAGATATTGATACAAAAGAATTATAATAGTTATAGTATATTGAATTAATAACACAACAAGCTACAGTTATTAATGAACTTATTCCAAAGTATAATTTCTTCTTCTTAACTAAAAAAGATAAACTAACTATAATTAAAAGAAAACCTAAATCAAAGAATATTGATCTAACTACAAAATTACCTGATGTAAATAATCTAAGTAATATTGTATTAATTATATTAGCTATCACAAAGAATAATTCTATTCTATAATCTTTCTTAATAGTATTCATTAATTTAACAACTTTCTCTTTCTTATTCTTATTTTTCATATTATCTTTATCCTTTTTCAAATATTCACTATATATTATACCATATTTCGACAAAATTTACTACTAATATTTACTTAACTTAAACTTTTTGCTATAATAATGACATATGGTGATTAACATGAAAGTATTAAAAAAATTAAATATAAATAAAGATGAAATAAAAGTTAAGTTAAGTAAATATTCAAGGACTATTCTAGATTTTTTACAAAAGTATATCTATATAATTTATATGGCTCTTCCATTTTTAGCTATGGATATTATTACTAGGATATTTGGTAAAGATATTAGTTTTTATAGTTTCTTTAAACTACCTCCTAATCTCTTTACTATTACTTGGATTTTCTTATTTCTAGGTCTTACTCTAACTTTTAAAAAACGTATTGGTAGAATAATCTATTTCTTTACTTCAATAATCTTTTTATTCATCTTTCTAACTAATAACGTTTATTATTCCTTAACTAAAACTTTTTTTGACTTTAACTTAGTAGAGTCTGCTTCTGAAGGAGCTCCTTATATAATAGATACTCTTAAGAATACTAACTTCTTAGTATACTTATCTTTTATCTTTATAATTCTTCTAATTATTAAAGGTATTAAATCTATTCCTTATAAGACTAAGAATAATTATAGATCTATCTTCATAGTTCTTATCTCTTTCACTATTATTCATACTCTTATACCAATAACTCTAGGTAAAGCTAATTCTGAACTAACTTGGTCTTCTTGGAGAAATCCTCGTAATGTCTACATTTCTTTTAATGATAATAATAAATCTATGAAAGTTAGTGGAATATATGAATATACTGTAAGAAATTTCTATATCACTTTCTTTAAAACAGAAAAGCAAGAAAATAGTGAAGATATTGAATTTCTAGATAATTCATTTGCTGATGATAGTAATAATCAAAATAAATATACTGGTATTTTTAAAGGCAAAAACGTTATCTTTATCCAATTAGAAGGTCTAGATAACTGGCTTCTAACTGAAGAAACTACTCCTACTCTATACAATATGTTAAATAATTCTATTGTCTTTAATAATCATTATTCTTATTATAATGGTGGTGGTTCTACTTTCAACTCAGAATTTGCTGTTAATACTGGTTTTATTACTCCACTATCATATACTCAAAATGCCTATACTTTCAATAAAAATAATTTCCCATACTCTATGGCTCATCTATTTAAAAAAGAAGGCTATACTGTTAATGCTTTCCATATGAATACTGGAGAATATTATTCACGTACTACTAACTATAAAAACTGGGGATATGATAACTATTATGGTCTTATCGACATTGAAGATTATAAAGATGAAACTTATCGTCTAGATCGTAACTTAATCCTAAACGAAAAATTCAATAATCTAATCTTTCATACTGATAATCCTGATAAGTTATTTGTAGATTACTTAATTACTTATTCTGGACACTTACCATTTACTAATACTAAAGGTGTCTGCAAAATGCTATATGATGAAGATGTTGCTAAAAGCATCGAAGAAAATACAACAAATACAAATGATGAAACATCAAAAGAAGTACCTACTCCTGGATTTGTTCAAATGTCTGAATTAGAATGTATAAAAAGACAAGCTAAAGAAACCGATTACATGTTTGAATTACTACTTCAAAACTTAGAAGAAAAAGGACTTATCGATAATACCATCTTAGTAGTATTCACAGACCATTATCTATATACTATTGAAGATAAATCTATTCTTGATAATTATAAAGATACATCTAATAACCTAATTAATAAAACCCCATTCTTTATCTGGAGTAAAGATGGTAAAAGAACTAATATAAATAAAGTAACTTCCCAACTAAACATCTTACCTACCACTCTAAACCTATTTGGTATAAATTATAATTCTAACAATTATATCGGCAAAGATGCTCTAGATCCTAACTATGAAGGAATTGTCTTCTTTAGTGATTATTCATGGTATGATGGATCTATCTATGTTGAAAATGGTGAAATTACCAACAATAAAAATGCTACTTATGAATATCTAGAAGAAAAGAACTATTACATAAGTTATCTTACTAAGAAAAATGATTTAGCTCTTAAATATAATTATTTTAAAAATCATAAATAAAGGATGTGAATTGTATGAAAAAAATAAGTATTATTGTTCCTTGTTATAACGAAGAACAAGCTATTCCCTATTTCTATAAAGAAATAACTAAAGTTGCTGAAGGTATGAAATATGACTTTGAATTCATCTTTGTAAATGATGGTTCAAAAGACAAAACTATAAGTGTTATTAAAGAATACACTGAAAAAGATAAAAGAGTTAAATATATTAATTTCTCAAGAAATTTTGGAAAAGAAGCTGCTATGTATGCTGGTCTTGATTTATCTACTGGTGATTATGTTGCCATTATGGATGCAGATTTACAAGATCCTCCCGCTCTTCTTCCTGAAATGGTTAGTATCTTAGAAGATAAAGATAGTGATTATGATAGTGTTGGTACTAGAAGAGTAACTCGTAAAGGAGAACCTCCAATAAGAAGTTTCTTTGCTAGAATGTTCTACAAAATTATCAATAAGATGTCTAAAATTGAAATGGTTGATGGTGCTAGAGATTTTCGTTTAATGAAAAGACAAGTTGTAAATTCTATTCTTGAATTAAAAGAATATAATCGTTATTCTAAAGGTCTATTTGAATTTGTTGGCTATAACACTAAATGGCTTGAATTTGAAAACATTGAACGTGTTGCCGGTGAAACTAAATGGTCTTTCTGGAAACTATTTATCTATGCCATTGAAGGTATCATCGCTTTCTCTACTGCTCCATTAGCTATTGCTTCAATCGCTGGCTTTCTATTCTGCTTAGTATCATTTATCATGATTATTGTTATAATTGTTAAAACCCTAGCATTCGGAGACCCTACCACTGGCTGGCCAAGCCTAGTATGTATCATCTTCTTCGTAAGTGGTGTCCAATTATTCTGCCTAGGTATTACTAGTGAATACTTATCAAAAACATACCTAGAAACTAAAAAAAGACCAATCTATATCATTAAAGATACTAATATGGAGCAAAAATAAATATGAAAAACTTCTTAAAAAAGTATTATCCCCAAATAATAATTATTATTATTCCCTTACTTTTAGTATTTATCACCACTGGTTTTAATAACATATTTGGTTCTAATACTGATTGGATTAATCAACATACTGTTATTCCAGAATATTTAAGACAAACCTTTTATCAAACTGGTAAATTATTACCAAACTTATCTTTAAATTATGGTGGAGGACAAAATATCTATAATTTCTCTTATTATGGACTATTAAGTCCTCTAATTCTACCTTCATACCTCTTACCATTTCTAAGTATGACTACTTATATCATAATAATAAACATTTTAGTAGTAATAGTATCCGGCCTATTATTCTATAGTTTTCTTAAAAAACATCAGTTTAACACCCTAGTATCACTAACTACTACTATTATTTTTATAACTTCTGCCCCATTTATTTTTCAAATGCATCGTCATATCATGTTTGTAAATTATATGCCTTTTCTTATTATGAGTTTATGGGGAGTAGATAATCTTCTAAATAAAAATAAACCATCCCTACTAATACTAAGCGTCTTTCTAATGATTATGACTAGTTACTATTATAGTGTTGGTGGTATTATTGTAACTGGTATCTATTATATTTATACTTACCTTCAAAATAAAGAATTTAATCTTCGTACATTTATACCCCATCTATTAAAATTTATCTTATATTTATTAGTAGCAATTCTTTTGAGTGCTATCTTATTAGTACCTACTATGTATACTCTCTTAATAGGAAGAGGTACTAGTGAAACTACTTATAATCTAATAAACTTATTAATTCCTAATCTAAAATTTCATAAGATATTTTGTGGTACTTATGCCATTGGTCTATCTACCATAGGATTTATCTCTTTATTATATCTATTTTATACTAAGAAAAAGAATAATATAATTCCTGCTACTCTTACATCATTAGTATTATTTATTCCTATATTCTGTTATATCTTAAATGGTGGCTTATATCTAAGAGAAAAATGCTTCATTCCCTTTATACCACTAATATCTTACTATATAGCATACTTCTTAAAAGACTTATATAATTCAAAAATAAATATAAAGAATTTCTCTATCTACCTAATAGTTATCTTTATTCTCTTATATTACTTTAATAAATTAGAATATTGTTATCTTACTTTTCTAGGCCTAATAATTCTTCTTATCATATATAAAAAATATAAAAAACCTATCATTATTAGCACTTATCTCATCTTAGCAAGCCTAATCATCTGTATAGTAGAAAATCTAGGTGAAGATATCGTATCTATTAAAGAATATCAAGAATACTTTAATAAAGATATAACTACTAATATTCAAGGAATTCTAAATACTGATACTACCTTCTATCGTTTTAATAACCTAGATAATCCTACTAAAACTATGAATAAAATATATAATTATAATTACTATACAACTAATATCTATTCATCTACTTATAATAAATATTATCTAGATTTCATACATAACGATTTAATAACTAGTTCTATTAATTATAATTATTTTCTCCTTACTAGCAATAAAAATATTCTCTTTAATTCATATATGGGAGTTAAATATCTCTACTCTACTACTAATCCAGGTCTAGGATATACTAAAATAAGTAATAATATTTATAAGAATAATACTTCTATGCCCATAATCTATGGAACTAATAATATAACTAATACTAAAGATTATAACAATTACAAATATCCTTATAACTTAGAAGTTCTATTCTCATCAGCTATTATTGATAATGAAAATACTAATACTACTATTAATAATCAAATAAAAGAAATATATCCTGAATATAAACTTCTATCTAAAGAAAATGTTACTATTGAAAAAAATAATCAAGGTTATATCATCAAATCAGATGATAATGGTCATATCACTCTTAAACTACAAGAAAAATTAGAAAATAAATTATTATTTATTGATTTAGAAGGTCTAACTGCTAATTCTTGTAGTATTGATAATATTAAGATGACTATTAATAATGATAGTAATATCCTAACATGTAAAACATGGATATATAATAATAAGAATAATACATTCCATTTCCTTATAAATGATAAAACTATTGATACTATCAATATAACTCTAAATAAAGGAACTTATACTATTGATAATATTCATACTTACATTCTAGATTATAACTATCTCTTAAATATAAATAATAATATAACTAGTATGAATATAACTAGTATCGATAATGACACTATTAATGGTAATATCAATACATCTAACGATGGTTATCTTATAACTACTATTCCTTATGATAAAGGATTCTCTATCTATATAGATAATGAATTAGTAGACACTATTATAGTTAATAAATCATTCTTAGGAACTAAACTACCTAAAGGTTATCATAATATAACTATCAAATATACTACTCCATGGTTAAATATTGCTAAAATATTATCTCTCTTAGGAGTATCAATATATATAATAATTCTAATTAAAGAAGGAGTATCTAATGAAAAAAATAAAAGAACTATACCTAAAATATAAAGAACTAATTAATTATCTAATATTTGGAGTTCTAACTACTGTAGTAAGTCTAGGAACCTATTATTTATTAGTATTCACTATTCTTGATGCTAATAATCCAATTGAATTACAAATAGCTAATATTATCTCTTGGATAACCTGTGTAACATTTGCATATATCACTAATAAGAAATATGTTTTTGCTCCTACTAATAAAAGTCTAATTAGAGAAATGATTGAATTCTATGCTTCAAGAATAGCCTCTTTATTTATAGACATGGGCTTCATGTTTCTATTCGTATCAGTACTAAAATTCAATGACACAGTAATTAAAATGATAGGTCAAGTAGTAATAATAACTATAAATTATATATTAAGTAAATTAATTGTATTTAAAAAAGAAAAAATATCAGATTAATCTCTGATATTTTTAATTATCCTATGTATGTTATTTTAACGTAGCCATTTCCTTGTTTAGAACATTTTTCTGTGGCAATTTCATTTGTACAAGTAGTAGATACTGTCTTAGTATTTATATCACTTGATGCTGTACAATTGTAGCAATACATTGTTTTATTGGTTAGAAGTGTGTTTCCTATATATCCTGAACCGCCGCCGCCGGATAAAGAAATATAATATGAGCCGCCTCCACCGCCGCCGCCGTAGTAGCCGCCTCCACCGCCGCCATACATTCTATTTCCTGAAGCACCGCCTTGGCCGAACGAACCGGCATTACCATTAGCTTCTGTACCTACTGCCGCAGTACCGCCAGCACTTTGACTACCACCACCAGGTACAGTATAACTACCACTACTTACACTATTTTTACCAGCAATTCCACTATTTCCTTGAAATCCACCAGCAGCTCCGCCATCTGAATGCACTGTATAGTTGCCAACCCAACCAGCAGCTCCACCACCACCACCTGCTACTATTAATATATTACTAGTTTTTGAAGACAATGTTGATAAAAGACCACTAACTGTAGCTATGTGTGTTGCTCCGCCGCCGGATCCTCCATAATTATTTGTTGTACCACCACTTGCTGCTCCACCGCCATTATAACCACCGGTTGTATTTGAACCTTGGCCACCAACATTTATATATATAATGTTACCTTTTGTTAAACTAGCACTTCCTATTGAATAAGCTCCATAGCCACCATTTGTTCCACCGCCTTGTGCTCCCCATACTTCCAATTGATAATATCCAGAAACTGGCACAGTATATGTATATTCTTTTCCACTTTGAGAATATTCAGCAGATTTTCCTCTATGAACTATGCTATCTGAAATTATACTTTCATTTCCAGCGTTATCAATGATTTTTGTGCATATATAGTATGTTCCTGGGTTTTCCTCGTTGAAAGTATAACTTTTATTTTTACTAATTGTATATCCTGTAGTAGGGCAAGCACTAGTAGTCTGCATTAGATATCCGTATTCTTTTATTCCACTTCCATTATCATTGGCAGTTATTGTTACATTAAGGCCGACATCACTATTAGAAGTTAATGATAATGTTCCTGTTGGAGCTTCATTATCTACATAAAATATATTTGATACTCCTTTAGTACAATTATTATTTTTATCACATGCTTCTGCTATCAAGTAATATTTACCAGTAGCATTCTCTAAAGTATAACTATTACCAGTCATAAAAATTTTATCCGCTGTAGCACTCTTATCAGTGGACCATGAATATTTAAATGTTGAAGCATCTAAACTATTACTTCCTTTACTTACATTAATAGTACTAGTAATATTTCCTCTTACATAACTACTATTACCATCTAAACTAAATGATATTACTGGTTTAGTACTAGTTTCCCATTTAGCATATATTGTTTGGTTAGCTGTAACCGTTACACTTGTTGATGAAGTAATTCTTGTACTACCACCATTTGTAGTATACCATCCTAAGAAGGTATAACCTTCTCTATAAGGAGTACATAAATCCCCATAAGTACTACCATTTACTATTGACTTAGAATAACATCCTGTTCCTCCATTATTATTATATGTAAGAACTAAAGAAGCAGCATTTGCAATAAATGTAGCAGTTATTCTCGCTGCACCATTTCCACTTTGCCCAACACCATTACCATAATATCCACCATTAGGATTAGGCATTTGTTGTAAAGTTCCTATTGTATTAGTCCAACTATACCCAGAACCATCAATCATCACAGTATTAGTAAAACTTACTTTACTATAATGAATACTACACAAATTGTCGCTAGAACCAGTAGTACAACTTGCACCATTCGTTCCAGTTCTTGGAGAACGACTAGTACTTGATGCTATTGCTACACACCCTGTATGACCACTAATATATGACGAACCTCCAGCCGCAGCTCCAACAGAACCACTTATAGCTCCACCACCGCCGCCGCCATAGTATCCGCCGCCTCCACCAGCAGTATAAATATAATCAGTAGAATAAGTATTATTATATCCGCCAATTCCAAATCCACCTGCTAACGGACTTGATGATTGATTATTAGCACCGTTTCCTCCAGAAACCTGAGTTCCACCAACAGAAGCAATAACTGAACCGACTTTATTTCCTGAATATCCACTCAATCCTCCAGCATTTCCGCCTTTTGAGCCAGAAGTCCAACTTGCATATCCGCCTCCACCGCCAGCTACTATAATTCTTGAATTAAGACCAATTGTAGAATTCCATAATAAATCATCTTTTGTTGGTACATAGTTTCCAAAATATCTTATATCAGAAGCTCCGCCACCATTATAATTAGCAGAGTCTCCACTAGTACCATATGAACCGCTTCCGCCTCCGTTATAACTCAAACTACTTTTGTGTCCATTATAATTTTCACCGACATAAATATACAAAACATCATTTTCATTCAAAAGTACTTCACCACTAGCATACGCTCCGTAACCGCCAATTATTGATGAAGTTCCACCGCCTTGTGCTCCCCACACTTCTAGCTTATATGTTCCTGTTTCCGGTATTGTATACGTTTGCTCGCCAGCAGTAGTATATAGTTGATTAACATTAATTTGATTATATTTAACACCTGCAGAACGAATATATGTTATAATGCCTGATTTATCAGTAAGTTTTATGCATCCATAATATGTTGCACCTACTGCATAATCTTCTGAATAATCTTTTGATATTTCCGTTTGGTCTGTATATGTTGCAACACTACAATTACTATCCGTAGTTAAGGCAAATCCATATGTTCCAGTTAGGCCTGAACCATCATCACCTTGATCAGATAATTTTAAAGTAAACTTACCGCTAGCTAATGATAATGAAGCAGTTCCATATGGTGGATTATCTTTCCAATCTGCATACAAAGTTAAATTACCAGTTTGATTTTCTAATTTAGTAATTACATCTCCACTTCCTCCTGATGAAAGATAATATCCCATAAATGTATATCCTTTTCTTGTAGGTATATCTAGAACATTATTTTCTCCCGGAAGATATTTTGTTAAGTATTCATCTTCATGCGTTCCACTAAAATCTGTATTACCAACATCTTTATAACTAATTGTGTAATAATCCGCTATAGTTACTATAGTGCTAGTTTCTTCATTACCAAGTCCCATTGTATTCTTAATAATATTACTAGGAACTGTCATCGTAGTATTTCCTAAAGTACTACCTGATTTTATTGTCAATGTATATTTATATCCATTATTTATTTCTTCTCTATTAACATTAGATATTGTTATATTGCTATTTGATAAAGTTATATTACTAATATTTATTGTACCTGTACTCTTATCTACTCCTATTTCATTATCCGCACAAGTTAGAATAATTGTACCTGTACTATTAGTATTTATATTAGTATTATCACCCCATGTACATACTGGTGGTGTATCATCTATACTATTAATTTCTACTCTTTTACTAATAGTTTTTCCTGTTTCATCTTTTACCCATAAGTAATACACACCTGTATTATTAACTGTATATTCTACATTATAGATATTATTTTGTTCACTAGTAGGTATATCTATCCATACTGTAGGTACTGTATTACTATCAGACATTTGATAACTAACTATTTTCTTATTTGAATTAACTATTGTAGCTTTAATAGTTTGATAACTATTAGTTAAAGTAGTAACTTCAAAAGTATTAGCTTTAATTTGATCTACTTGTGTCCATACTGATACATCTAATGTTTCATCTGACATAGAAGGACTAGCCAATGTCTCATCTAACCATATCCATATTGTATATTCACTCATTGTAGTAGTTACTTCAAAATTACTTATTAATGCTAATTCTGAATCGGTAGTTAAAGAAGAAAAGTTACCACTTGCTAACACATCACCATTACTAGTAGCATTACCTTTAGTAACTATCCATTTTAAAGCTTCGCTACTAAGATTATCTCCAATAGATTTTACCTTCATATTAATAGTAGCATATAAAGGAATATTATTTACTTCACTATCTTTTTTAATAGATACTGTAGTATGTACCCCAGAAGTATAACTAGATCCTACTTGAAAGTCTCCAATAAACTTAGACTCTCCTGAATCATAAATTATATATTCCTGTAATTTCTTACTAGTATTAAATACTACATCTTTATTATCATTTGCATCCCATATATATAACGAGAAAGTACCTGCTATAAATAATAATCCTAATAATATTGTCCCTATTATTAATCGTATATTTCTATTTTTCATAAGACCATTTCACCATCCAAAAAAATCCTCGAATATTCTACTTTATTATTTTGTATTATAGTTAAATTATACTATAAATAAGGGGATTATGCAATATTCATAGTTATTTTTTGTAAGAAAAAATCATTATTTTATTTTTTTTAAAAATTGTATAAAGTCAATATTTTCAAGGCATTATAATGAATATAGAGAGTAATAAAGTATTCTACTTTATTACTTTTTAAATATCTAAAAAACTACTATTTATATATTGAGATAAATCTATATCATAAAATAGTAGCTTTTTTATTACTTAAATCAAATCTTTATAAATCATATTAATACACTGCTTCTTTTGTGATAATTGTGAATGTACATATATATTTAATGTTATATTAATTGAAGCATGTCCTAATAATTCACTAACTGTTTTATAATCACATCCAAGTCTTATACAATTAGTAGCAAATGTATGTCTTAAAGCATGAAATGTCATATTATGTATATCCATACTATTAAGTACATCATAATAATATTTTCTAAATGTTCTAGGTTCTACAAACTTTTCTTTTCCTGATAAGACATAATAACTTCCTTCTTTTTTTCTTTCTTTTAATACTCTCATAAACTCATAATTAACTGGTATAATTCTATTAGCATTCTTTGTTTTAGGATTAGTTATAACTATTTTTGTACTTCTTTTATCTCTCATATATACTCTTTGTATAGTTTTATTTATCATAATATAATTCTTTTTAAAGTTAATATCATCCCATTTTAAGGCACATAATTCTCCTATTCTAATTCCTGTATATAATGTTAGTATTATTCCTAAATCTTTATAATTCTTACTATTCATACAATAATCTAATATTTTTTTCTGTTCTGTTTTACTAAATACATTTATTTTATTTTTAACTATATTTCGAGGATAATAAAATTCTAAATCTATATAATCTATATAATTTAGTTTAAATGCATATTTAAGAGTTGCTTTTAATACTGATATTATATCTTTAACACTCTTATTAGATAGTCCTCCTCCTCTATCTATTCTTCCATTTCTATATTTTTTAACTATTAAATCTTGTAACATCTGATTATCTATTTCATATAAATATTTATCTCCTAATTCTGGTATTATGTGATTATACATTATTTGTATGTAATTGGCATATGTTGATTCTTTTACAAAGTTCCTTCTTCTATTTAACCATTCTACTGCAAAGTCTTTATAAAGGATCTTCTTTTTCTTTCTTTCTTTTAAATTCATTATACTACTCCATTCTGATACTCTTAGTATCTATTTCAGTATAAAAAAATATTGGTAATTTATCAACCAACATTGTTTTATTTTTTACCAATATTTAACAATTATTATTTATATATTCTTTTGCTTCTTCTATTGTTTTATTAAAGTTATTTATATCTACATTTATCCATTTTACTTTAAATTGATGGTTAAAGAAAGTATATTGTCTTTTAGCATATCTTCTAGAATTTCTCTTTATTAATTCTATACTTTCATCTAAACTTATTTCTCCATCACAGTATTTATATAATTCTTTATATCCTATTCCACTAAGTAATGGTTTAGTTTTAATATCTTTATCATAAAAGCTTTTTACTTCTTCTAATAAGCCATTCTTAATCATTATATCTACTCTATCATTAATTCTTTTATAAAGTATATCTCTATCACATGTAAGTCCTATAAATATTACATCATATAATAATTCATTTCCCTTATCATTATCTTTAATAGAACTATTATTCTCTATATAATAATTTATTGCTCTAATTATTCTTCTTCTATTATTTTTATCTATCTCTATATCTTTATCTAACTCTTTTAATCTTTTATACAAAGTATCAGTATCTACCCCTTCATAATCTTTATCTAGATTACTACTACTTTCTTCTAATGTATAATTATATAATGCACTCTTTATATATAATCCTGTCCCTCCTACTATTATAGGAGTTTTCCCTTTATCTTGTATTTCTTTTATTGCTTTTCTACAATCTTTTTGGTAATCATATATTGAATAATCTTCCCATACTTCTTTTATATCAAATAAGTGATGTTGTATTCCTTCTTTTTCATCTTCTCTTACCTTAGCAGATCCAATATCAAGTCCTTTATATATTTGGATAGCATCTCCATTAATAATTTCACCATCATATTCCTTAGCAAGTTCTATACTAAGTTTTGTCTTTCCTACTCCTGTAGGTCCTGTTATTACTATTATCTTCATAATTATTTTCCTACTTTCAATATCTTTCTAGATAATTGATATCTTCTCTCAAGTTCTTCTTCATACTTCTTATTTCTAATTTTATATCTAATAGGAATATCTCTATACATATCTCTTATTAATTTACTATCTTTATTTATAATCATATCTTTTTGTATTTCTTTTATTTCTAATAATATCTTATATATATCTATATCTCCTACTATTAATTTAATATTCTCTCTTTGTTTATCATTATAGAAAATATTCTTATCATTATGAATTACAACATTTCCTAATATAGTTAAAAATAGTCTTATTACTAAGTATTCATATAATTTTCTTTCTTTATCACAAAACACTAATTCTACTATTTCTTCTATTTCTCCACTTTTAACTATATTCATTATAATCTTATTATCATCAATTATTATTGCTAAGTAATATGCTCTATCTTTTATTATTAATTCTTTATATAGATAATAAAACTTTTCTAATTCTCTAATGATATATTCCATTAAATACTCCTTTTAAACATCTTTTCAAGTTCATATATTGAAAAATGTATAATAGCAGGTCTTCCATGTGGACAATTATAAGGATTTTTACACTTTCTTAAATCATTAATTAATGATTCCATTGAAGGTTTATCTATATATGTATTAGCCTTAATACTCATTTTACAACTTACCATTTTAGCTAAACTATCTCTAAATTTTTCTAAAGAAAAGTCTTTCTCTCTACTTATAATTAATTCTATTATCCCCTTCATAATCTCTTCTTCTTTTCCTTCGGTAAACCAAGTAGGATGACTTAACACTCTAAATGAAGATACTCCAAACTCTTCTAATTCTATTCCCATATCTTCTAATATGTTATTATTTTCTTTTATTATTAAATATTCATTTTTAGGTAATTCTATTACTATTGGCACTAAAGGACTAACCGTATTCTTATTCGGATGACTCAATTGATAACTTACTTTCTCATAATTAACTCTCTCTTTAGCAGCATGTTGATCTATTAAGTATATTCCTAGTTCATTTTCACATACAATATAAGTTCCTAATAATAACCCTACTGGATATAATTCTGGTAACTTTTTCTCTTCAGTAATAACTTTAATATCACTAACTCTATTATCTTCTTCCATATTAGTAATATCTTCTAAATTTTCTTCTTCATTATTAAAGTTTACTAACTTTTCTAATCTACTTTTATATTCAGAATTATCTTCTTTAACTAAATTATTTCTATCTATATCTAGTGTTAAATTCTCATACTTAACTTCTTCTACTCCTCTAGATACTGGTATACTAGGAATAAGTAATTTATCTGCTAAAGATTTACTAACTATTTCTTTTATTAGTTTTGTTAATTCATCAAAATTACTAAATTTAATATCTAATTTAGATGGATGTATATTTACATCAAGCAGTCTTGGATCACATTCTATTTTTATTACACATACTGGATATCTACTATCTTCTTTAAAATTACTATATGCTTCATTTATAATTCTATATAAGTAACTATTTTTTATTACTCTTCCATTTACTAAAGTAGTCATATGATTTTTACTAGCTCTAGTAACTTCAGGTAAAGATATATATCCTGATATTTCATAATCATTATTACTACCATTTATTGCAATCATCTTCTTAGTAATTTCTAATCCATAAATACTATTAATAACTTTAAGTAAATTTCCATTACCTGAAGTATTTAATAGTTCTCTCTCATCATTTACTAATTTAAATCTAATTTCTGGATACGACAAAGCTATCTTATCTACATATTCAATAACTTGAGCAAGTTCTGCATAACTACTAGATAAGTGTTTAAGTCTAGCTGGAGTATTATAAAATAAATTATATATCTTAAAACTAGTTCCCACTCTTGAAGCTATATTATCTTCATCTATTATTTTACCACCCTTTATATGTAAATAAGTACCCACATCTTCATTCTGATAGCATGTTCTAAGTTCTACTTCTGATACTGACGCTATTGAAGGTAAAGCTTCACCTCTAAATCCTAATGAATTAATATTAAATAAATCATCCTCATCATATAACTTACTAGTGGCATGTCTTAAAAAAGCATTATGAGCATCCGTCTTATCCATACCAACCCCATTATCAGTAATCTTTATCTCTCTAAGACCTGACTCTTTTAATTCAATAATAATTTCACTACTCTTAGCATCAATAGAATTCTCTATTAATTCTTTAACTATTGATACTACTCTCTCTACTACTTCTCCTGCTGCTATCTTATTAGCAAGTAATTCATCCATTACTTTAATCTTACTCATTTTATCACTTCCAACATCTAATTAAATTATAAATAAAATATATCTTAAAATCAACATTTAATTGAAATAACTCTCATTTTATGATAATATTAAAATAGATAATTAAAATAAAGGAGTGATTAAATGATTAATTTTGATGAAAATGAACTAATCGTAAATGGAAAAAACTATGAAGATCATATTACTCAAAACGTCAAAGTCATGGAAATAATGAAAGGAGAAAATGGTACTTTCTATCGTTGTGGTAATTGTGTTATTCATGTTTCTAATGATGTTGACTTAAGTAGTGGTAATATCCCTGTATATGAATATGTTTTTGGAGAACGTGGTGGTGAAACATCTGAAGTTTACTCTGATACTAGAAGAATTATGGAATACATCAACAGTGGTGATGAAAATCTTAAAGGTATAACTATCATAAATGGTAGCTTATATACTCGTAGTGGTGATTATATTTCTCAATATAATTTTGGACAAGCCACATCATTTCATAGAACTACTCAAGCTATTATTGAAAATATTAGTAATCAAGTTGAAGAAAGTACCGGTGTAAAACCTGAATTTGATGTTATTCCTGCTGGCTGGTCTGCTGGTGTTATGGCTTCTGTTAAGGAGGCTGCTTATTCTAATAGTAAAGCTGCTATTATGATTGATTCTCAACGTCAACAAGCTTCTCGTGGTGGAACATATCAATTAAACATTGATGAAAGATCTATGTTAAGAGAAAATGGTACTACCATCTATGCAGTTGAAGGAAGTAAAAATGCTAAAGTAGAAACCCACTTTGAAGAATTTTATGTTAAAGAAGGTATTGATGTAGTTGTTGTTCACCCTAGTAAAAATGATGGAAGTGAAATACAACACTGGGAAGCTCAAGACTGGACATATAAAAGTGGCTTAAACGAAGTTGTAGCTGGTAGAAAAGATAACTTAAATACCGTTTATGATAAAGATGGTAATGCTTATAATGTTGATTTTACTAAAGCTGTTGCTAGTGTTGATGAAAATGGTAACACATTCGTTGAATATATTCCTATAACTGAAGAAGAAGCTTTTAGTACTGTCAAAAGACAAAGCCAATTTACACATACAAATTATTCTTCAATTACTAAAGAAGATGCTGAGAAATTAGCCACTAAAGAAGATGGTACTATTGATGAAGAAAAATATCAAGAAGCATTTGATAAATATGTTAAAACTAGAGACGGACAAATCGTATCTGTTAGCTATGCTTTCGCTGATGAATACACTACTGCTATTAAAAATGCTATCTTAAAAACTAATATCTTATCTGAAAGTGGTATAAGTATTCCTACCGATGGCTCGCAAACATTTACAGCTGCCAATAAAGCTTTTGAAAACTATTCTGTTATGAGTAAAAATTTTCTAGGCTCTCTTGATATAGCTACTCAAAACATTATGTTAATTGCTGAATCAATGAATAAATTAGATAATAATTTAGCCGAAGAAGCTGGAAGTATTGATACATATTTAAGCGCCCTAAATGGACTAGATCTAGATGTTTATAAGAAATTCTATAACACTCCTCCAGATTTAGGACTATTCTTTGATGATGCTTATGATATAAAAATAAGTAGATCAAGATTAATTGAAGCATCAACTACAGGTAATGCTCTAATTAGTGCTATCATGCAAGATATAAATGACTCTAGTGACGTACAAAAAGAACTTATGAATTTTGTTGAAAGCTCTAAAGAAAACTTAACCGGAGAAGCTTGGGATACCGTTAGAACTAAAATGGATGAATATAGAGAAGTATGCCAAGAAAAACAAGAATATGCTGAAAATCTAATCACTAGTATGATTAGTGCTTACAGTAAACTTCTTGAATATATGAAATATGACGAATTAGATACTTCTAAAATACCAGAAACTAAAACTCTACTAGATTCTCTTAAAACACAATTAGAAGCATTACAAAATACCCTAGCTATTACCCCATTAAAAATAATTGTTTGGGATGGTTTTGATGCTAATGGTAATGCTATGTCTCATGAAGAAGACAATCCTCTAATTAAGCAACTAGAAGACGCTATCGAACTATGTAATGAAATAATAACAGAAACTAGTAATTACTTAGAACAATTAGAAGGACTAAAAGATGTCGATGCTAATTCTGCTAATCAAATACAAGATGCAGAACAAAATAAACCACAAATTGAAGAAGAAAACGTAGCTGATATTGCCGAACCTTCAGTAAATAAAACAAACGATTTAGATGTAAAAGATATTAGTGGTGCAGTTAATAATGCAATTAATGGTGCCTTAGCTAGTATGGGACTCCCTAACCCTAATGAAAAGCCTAAAACTAAAATAGATGAAATTGCTGATAATATGGTAAACAACATAAAACAAAATAGAGAAAATATGAAAGAAGAAGAAAAAAGCAAAGATACCAAAGACGTAAGTAATAATTCTTCAGGAGGCGGTGGCAGCTATTCTCCTCCTAGCGAAACAGAAACTAAATCCCCACAAGAAAATAGTAATTATAACGATTTTCCTGATTACAATGATGTAGTTACTAACGATAACCAATTAGTATATAATGTAAATAATGAATGTAAACTTATTATTAAACATGAAGGTGAAAATGTTAATGGCTTTGAATTCTACTATGATTTTCAAAATAAATCTAATGCTGATGCTATGTATAGTCAAGTATTAGAAAAATATCAAGATATTGAAGGCTTTGATAAAATACTTCAAAGTGATCGTTATCTAAAAGTAGTTTTTAATGAAGACTATTATGGTAACCAATCACTATCATCATTTAAAGAAGTATATTCTAATTACTATAACCAAGTATAAAACAAAGAACTTACACACTCCGTGTAAGTTCTTTTAAAATAAATCATTATATATCTCTAAATAACTATTTACATATTTAACCTTTATACCTTTAAATAATTCTCTAGGTATATCTCTCAAATCTTCCTTATTTTCTACTGGTAAATATATCGTTTTAATATTGTTATTTAATGCAGCCAATACTTTTTCCTTTACTCCCCCTACTGGTAAGACTTTTCCTCTTAAAGTAATTTCTCCTGTCATACTAATAGAGCTATCTATTGGTTGTTTCTTAATAAGACTGATTAAAGCTGTAATAACTGCTACTCCTGCTGATGGCCCATCTTTAGGAATGCCCCCATTCTCAAAATGAACATGATAATCATTTTCTAAAAATACTTTATTATCAATCTCCATCAAAAGATTATTGCCTTTAATATAACTTATTGCTACTTGACCACTTTCTCTAATAACATCTCCAAGCATTCCCGTAAAAATAAGTTCACCATTACCAGGATACTTCAAACAAGATACTTTTTGAATACATCCTCCATAAGGAGTATATCCAAGAGCATTAACTACTCCAATATAACTATCCTTCTCATTAGCTAACTCTTGATATTTATAACTACCTAAATATTCTTTAATATCTACTTTCTCATTTTCTCTATTTTGAATTCTTGCTTTTCTAAAAATAGTATCCAAACATCTTTCTAATTGTCTAACTCCAGATTCTCTAGTATAATTCAAAATAATATTCTTAATATTATTGTTACTAAAATATAATTTAATTCCATATTCATATTCTAACTTAGGAATAATATAATTAAGAGCAATACTTTCTTTTTCCATCATAGTATAACTAGATAAATCTATTATTTCCAATCTATCACTTAATGCTTCTGGAATCATCTCCTTATCATTTCCTGTTAAAATAAACATTACTTTAGATAAATCATATTCAAGTTCTATATAATTATCACAAAATACTTTATTTTGTTCTTTATCAAGCACATCCAACAAAGCTGAAGCCGGATCTCCTTTATAGTCTTTCGTTAATTTATCTATTTCATCAATCAAAAATACTGGATTATTAACTCCTACTCTTTTAAGTCCTTGAATAATCTTACCTGGATTAGCTCCAATATAAGTTTTTCTATGACCTACTATTTCTCCTTCATCATGTACTCCACCTACACTAATTTTAACAAACTTTCTTCCTAAAGCTTTAGCAATAGACTTTGCTAAAGTCGTTTTTCCTACTCCCGGAGGCCCTATTAAACATAATATTGGGCTTTTATTATTCTTAATCAATTTATTAATTGCTATATATTCAACTATTCTCTCTTTAACTGAATCAAGTCCAAAATGTGTCTTATTAAGTTCTTCTATTACTTCTGATACATCTTTATTATCTTTAGTTTCTTTATTCCATGGTAAACTAACTAACCAATCTATATAATTTCTAATAATTGATAACTCTGGACTAGTCGGAGCTGTTAGTTCATATCTATTCATCTCTTCTGTAAGTCTATCTTTTACATAATCAGGATATTCATTTAAATTAATCTTATTATTTAACTTTTCTATATCATTATCTTTAATATCTACTTCATTAATTTCCTCTTTAATTAACTTAATCTTCTCTCTAAGTATATAATTTTTCTGTTCTTCATCAAGTCTTTCTTTTAAATTATCTTCTATATCATTTTCTAATTTAACCGTTTCCATCTCTCTATTTAAATCTTCTATTAAAGATTTAACTCTATTCATTGGATTAGGCATCTCTATATATTTAACTTTCTCTATGTAATCTATTGGTAATTCATTTAATATAATATCTGATAATCTAGATAAACTATTTACTCCACTAATTCTTCCTAATACATTATTAGATATATAAGAAGATATCTCTATATAATCATTCAAATCTTTTAATAATATTCTCTTTAGAGCATTTGCTTCTAATTCATTATAATCATATTCCTTAGTAGGTATTACAAAAGCTTCATAACTACTATCTTCATTCTCTATATAATTAATTACTTCTACTCTATCTATTCCCATAACTACTAATCTAATTACTCCATTAGGAAGTTCTAATTTAGTTTTTATTTTTCCTAACACTCCCATTTTAGGTAATTTTCTTAGACTAGGCTTCTCTTCTAAAGTATCATATAAATTAATAAACAGAATATGACTATCATGTCTTCTCTCACTAATATCAAGAATATTCTTCTCAAGTTCTTTAGAAATCTCTATCCTTAATTCATTATAAGGAAGTAATACTACATCTCTTAAAAATAATACTGGTAAATTAGTTTCAACCATGATAATCACCTCCTGTATATAATTAAAGCGAACCATTATTTATATTATTATTAATAATAATTAAATAACAGTTCACTTCCTTTTCATGACTATTTATTTTAACCTATTTTAGTTATATATCAATAGATTTGACACTTTTTATACACTTTTATTTTAAATAAATTTCATGGTAAATTTTTCCTCATATTTATCTCTTGACAACCATTTATTTATTCTTTATAATATTCAACCGTACGATACTTTCATCTCTTTAATATAGACAATATTATCTATTTTTGTTATAATTATTTTGGTGATTAATTATGGATAATTGTGTATTTTGTAAAATTGTAAAAGGCGAAATTCCTTGTAAGAAAATATTTGAAGATAATGATATGTTAGCCTTCTTAGATATCAATCCTTTTAAACCAGGACATGTTCTAATTATTCCTAAAGAGCATACTCTAGATTTTCAAAGTATTGATGAAGAATTATTATCTAAGATAATTAAAAGAGCTAAAATTTTAAGTACTCATGTTGTAGATAAGATGAATGCTGATGGCTATACTATTATTCAAAATAATGGTAATGTTCAAGAAGTAAAGCATTATCATTTACATATAATACCTAAATATGTTAAAGATCCTACTATTAGCTTAGACGAGGCATTCAAAAAGATTACTGAAGAGTAATCTTTTTTAAAAAGTTAAATTGTCTTTTTGATAACTATAGTTATCTTTTAAGTAGCTACTATATGCTTAATATCTAAAACAAGATCCTAAAATTATTGCTAACAATATATATACTACTAATACAATTAAGTATCCACTGCCACAGCTTCTAACTTGTTTGCTTTGGCAATTTTCAGTACATGTATTCATTATTCTACCTCCTAACTAGATCCATGCTCCTAGTATGATTATTAATAAGATAAATAGAACTAATACGATAGCAGCTGATGATCCACAACAATTTCCCATATACACAATCCTCCTTTTTTTGTCTTTTCACAGATATTCTATGGTAATTATTTAAAAGTGTGCTAGTTTTAAAAAATTTATTTTTAATAATTTAAAGTTGTGTACTTCTACCCATTAAATTCAGTATTTATCCCATATTTAATGATAACTATTGTATTTTTATCGTTTTTTTGTTATGATAATTAATGTGTTAGAAAGGAGAATCGTTATGGCAAAAGATGCTAAAAAGACACAAAGTAATAAAAAGAATATCAAAGAAGAAAATAAAAAAGAGGTTAAAACTACTAAAAAGGAAATTCATGAAGAAGTTAAAAAAGAAGAAGTAAAAGCCCCTAAAGTAAAGAAGGAAAATAATTTTAGTAAGAAAGCCACTGAAGCTCTAAATAAAATTGATGACCATCGTACTGGTATTATTTTATTTGTAGTAGGTTTCTTAGTAGCTACTCTATTATTTAGATGTATATTATGGCCAGATAGAATTGCTACTTTAAAAGATGGTACTCAACCAGTTGCTACTTTAGATGGTAAAAATATTACTGCTGATGATTTATATACTAGTATGAAGAATTATTATTCCGTTAAGGTATTTTTAAATGATGTTGATAAGTTAATCTTAAACGAAAAATATCCTGATACTGATGAAATGAAAAAAGAAATTCAAAGTACTGCTGATTACTACTATCAAGTATATGAAAAAAACTATGGATACACCAAAGATAAATTCTTAAGTGAATATGGTTTTGCTACTGAAGCAGATTTCTTAGAAAGTCTATCTCTTGATTATCGTCGTAATAAATATTATGAAGAATATGCTAAGAGTTTAGTTACTGATAAAGAAATAGAAAAATATTATGAAAATGATGTTTTTGGAGATGTTGATTCTAAACATATCCTAGTAAGTATCAAAAAAGATAGTGATACTGATGGTTTGACTGATTCAGAAGCTAAAGCTTTAGCAGAAGAAATAATTGGTAAATTAAATAATGGTACTTCTTGGGATGACATTATTACTGAATATGGTGATAAAATTACTCATGAAGAATTAGGATATCAAGCATTCAACGCTTCATTAGAAAGTGCTTACCTAAAAGAATGTAAAGATTTAGCTGTAGGCTCTTATAGTAAAACTCCAGTATTAACCTCATATGGTTATCATATTGTATATAAAATAGCTCAAAAAGATAAACCTGAATTAAATAATATTAAAGATGATGTTATTGAAGTATTAGCTAAAGAAAAGAAAAACAATGATACTAATTTATATTACAAAGCTCTAATTAACTTAAGAGAAGAAGCTAAATTAGAAATTACTGATACTAAATTAAAAGATGAATATAATGACTATATCAATAGTTATAAATAAAATTAAACCTATAAGTTTATATACTTATAGGTTATTTTTTAACTCTAAATTTACTCTTCTTAAACCATCATACAGTTTATTTATATTACTCTTAGATAATTCTACTAATTCTTTATATATCTTCTCAGTATTATCTTCTTCTATATTATAAATATCATAATAAATATATTTAAGAATATATTCATTCTCTTTTAGTTCATTATTACTTAAATACTTCTTAACATAACTATCCTTCTCTTTAAATAATCTACTAATATATTTATTATTATTATGTTTAATAATTTTATACTTAATATTACTCTTCTTTATATTATCTTTATCTTCTAATATTTCATCTGCTTCTTCAAATAATAAACTACTTCTTTTTATTACCTTACCATCATTATCTATAATTACCCCCATTACTTCTATTGAAGAAGTTAACAAAAACATTTTATTATGTTTATCTAGACTATTTCTATCTATTATTACCTCATTATTTTTAATATTTAAATAATCTGTATTAGATATCTTATAAATAGGTATTCTTTTAACATTAATAATCTTATCTTCCCTTTTCCATTCATAGAATTCATAATAACTATCATGAAAATTTAAAACAATATCATAGATATAATCCATATTTTTTATCTCCTTTAATATACATTGCCATATTCATAATAATAAAACCTATTATTGTATAATAACACTCTATCCTTCCTGTTATAAAATTAACATATTCTAAGAAATTATACCCAGTATTAATTAAATTTAAATATAATATTATATATACAAATCCTAATGTCATTAATCCAAATCCACATAAAAAGAAAAAGATACGGGTCATTACCACTCACCTATAATAGTGTATTCTAATTACCCGTATTTTATTATTCTAAATAATTATTATTATCTAATTTAACATCATTAATAGATTCAAATTTTTTAGTTATTTTATCAGATGTTATATTTAAATTTTCTACATCTTTACTAACTGTATCTATACTTCTAGATAATTTATCCCAACGTTCTTTATATCTTTGAAACTCTATTCCTAATTTAATTAATTCTTCATGTACCACTTTAGCATATTTATCTCTTTCCATATTTTTAAGTAATACTTGTATTGTTGTAAGTGAAGATATCAATGTTGTTGGAGATGTTATCCATACATTCTTTTTATATGCATACTCTACTAAATCGTTATGATACGCATTTATTTCAGCAAATATTGCTTCTGCTGGTAAAAACATAATTGCTTGATTAGAAGTAACTCCAGGTATAATATATTTACTACTAATAGCATCTATATGTTTTTTTACATCTATTTTAAATTGTTTTTCATATCCTTGTCTTTCTACTGCTGTTTTAGTTTTATCTACCATTAAACGATAATTCTCTAATGGAAATTTAGAATCTATTGCCACTGTTCCTAAAGGTTCAGGTGTAAATATTACTGCATCAGCAATAGTAGTATTAGGTAATGTATATTGTAGTTGATATATTCTTTGATTATTTTCTCCAAAAACACTAGATAGTATATGTTTTAAATTCACTTCCCCAAATATACCACGACTCTTTTTATCAGTTAAAATACTCTGAAGTGAAACAATATCTCCAGATAAACTATCAATCTTCTTTTGTGCTTCATCTATCTTAGATAGTCTTTCTAATACATTAGTAAATGTCTTATTAGTCTTATTAAAATTCTCTTCTAATCTTTCGTTCATTTTATCATTAATAAGTAATAATCTTCCCTCTACTCTATCCTGTAATTTTTCAAAATCTTCTGACATACTTTTAGATAAATCTGTTCTAAATGTAGATAATTCTCTAACTACTATACTCTCTACTTTACCAAGTCTTTCTACTAAAGAAGTATTTCCTCTAGCTAAAAGTATAATTAGTAATATTATTATTATTACTAGTAATCCTATTATTATATATTCCATCTTATCACCATATATAATTATACAATAATTTTACCTATTTTAAAAGTTTCCTCATCTACTTTACAGAAATATTATTCTTAATATCAAGATATCCTTCTTTTATATAATAAGTATGATATCCAAATAAGTTTAATCTATTGCTAATCTCCATACTTTGTTTACCATAATCACAATATAAATAATATATTTCATTCTTTTTAAGATATATTGAATAATTAGATAATAAACTATAATATGGTATATTTATTGCTCCATTTATATGCCCCATATTATATGTATAATTGTCTCTAATATCTATTATTTTAGGATTATTAATCTTACTAAGTTCTTTTATACTAATTTCATTCATAATATCACCTATCATAGTATATTAATAATTCTTATTTCTGATAAGTTATAATAACTAATATTTATAAAAGAAATAGCAAGTTATTTTAACTTAGCTATTTCTTCTTTAGTTAGACCAGTAATTTTAGAGATTGTTTCTACTTTGATATTCTCTTCAAGCATCTTTTTAGCTACTTCGAGATTGTTTTGTTCAATGCCTTGTTCAATGCCTTCTTTGAGACCTTTTTCAGTAGCTTCTACAATTAGAGTGTTATATTCCATTTCACGACGACTTAATTTCGTATATAATCTAACCATTTCATTCTCCTCACTTAACATACTCATATTACTCATGAGTGTGTTAGTTGATTTATGGCTCATTATTTGGCAAGAAATGTTTTTAACATTATCTTTATTATTTGTCGTTAATAATTTACACCAGTTAATGAGATAATCAACTTTTTCACTACCAGTATAACATAAATCTTTTCCTTTGACTAGATTAATAATGTCGATTCTTAGTTTACTTGTTAAAATGTTTCCGTCATTATCACGTAAATACCAAGTAGTCTTCAAATCATTACCAGTATCAAAGTTATTAAACATAATTTGAATAGTGTCATTAATCTTAGAATAGTTAATATCATTAGTTTTAAGTTGTCTTCCATGTATTTTGCATAAATAGACGACATTACGATTAATAACACCATCACTAGCACTATTAGACATTTCAATATTAATCTTTTTACCTAGATAATTTAGTAGTAAATCAACTTCTTTTCTTGAGTCATAACGTTCTTCTTTTGAAAGTCTACGAGATAAGATTTCTAGATTACCAATAACCAAATTTAGGGGAATATCTAAATAATTAGAGATAAATTCTTCCAAGATACAGATGTTATCTGGATTATTAAAGATTTCTGTGAACATGATATCAAAAGTAAGAGGAATAAGTTCTCCTTTTTTTAGAGTTTCTGTCATTTTTTCACCTCCTTTTCAAAAGACATAATAGCAATAATTATATATCTTGTCAAAATTATCAAGAGGTTAATTCTTAAGGGAAAATATGGGAAAAAATAACAAGATGTAAAGAAAATGAGTAAAAACATGAAAAAAGTTAAAGTGAGAGTGAACTTTATAGAGAAAAAATATAACTAAGAGTAAATGTTTACTAGAAGCAAACTTCTTAAAAAAAATAAATTTGACACAAAAATGTGTCAAATAGATCTTTCAAAAAACTAAAAAAGACCTAGGACTTCAAAAGTTTCCTAGGCATATCACAATAAATAATGTATACTATTTATTAATAAAATGAAATACTTTTTAATAAGTTTTACTAAAAAAGAGCATAATATTCTTCATATTAATTATCAAGTTTTTACTAGTCCTTATTCCTTAATTATTAGCATCTTTTCTTAATATTCTTTGTTGACTTTTATTTGCATTTCTTTCTTGTTCATACTGTTCTATTTGTGTTTTTCTTTCAGTATGTTTTTTTTGCAAGTATTCTCTAAGTTCTTCTACTTCATTTTCTGATAGTATCATATCAGGCTCAACAACACCATATTTATCTACTGAATCTTTATGTCTTTGGTAATATTCATACTTTCTCATTTGTAACCATTTTTCTTTAAATTCTTGATCAGCTGGCTCTAAAGTTTTTCTTTCTACTTTTTGATGTTCTTTTTTTTCAAGGAAATTACCAAGGCCTATGTTTAAAAATACTGGCTCATATTCGTTAGAAAATGCACTACTCATAAACGAATCTCTCCATCTATCAGCATTTTTTTCTATACCTTCCTCAATAACCTCAATACTCATTCCAATCTTTAATAAAGTATCAACAACACCTTTTCTAAAACCTAAATCACATACTGGAGTAAGAAAGACAAAATCTCCACCATAATCTTCATCAATAATCCAATTTTCTCCATCACTTCTCATCCAATCTATCTGACATTTTACTATTTCTTGCTCGTATTCATGTCTTTTTT
Organism: uncultured Bacilli bacterium; assembly: GCA_934101175.1. Lineage (GTDB taxonomy): Bacteria > Bacillota_I > Bacilli_A > RF39 > UBA660 > RUG705. The sequence goes on along the minus strand of CAKOQC010000003.1, from coordinate 39,534 downwards.
CTTGAAAGAATGGAGAAGTCTTTACAAATTGTAAAACTCTATTAGTACTCATATAAAATAGTTTTTGATTTCGTTTTAACATCTTAGCAAGCCAAAGGTCATCTCTTAAATGGCATGGCAAATTTGTCATATTTAAATCATGTGGTTGTCTAAAACATTCACTATACCATGTTCCTTCTTTTGGAAAAAAATTTAATGTTGCCTTTTCTAATATTCCATTTACTTCAATAGTATTGTTATCGTTTTGAGAAAGTGCTTCACCTTTTTCTAAACTAGCTTCACCATTAATTGTAATATATTTTATTAATAATTCTTTTTTATCTAACATTAGTGACTCCCCAGTTGTATAATTACATTGTGATAAAGCGCAATAATAATTAGAAAGTGGTTCTACAATTGAATTATTATCTAATTTTATTTTTTCATTAGTAAAAATTTCCTCATATATATCACTTAACTCATTATACTTGCAAATTAAATAATGTGTATCATTACCATTTTGAACTTCTATAACATATAGACTATATACACTATATTTTTTCATAAATATAAACCTCCTTTTGCAATTTAATATTATATCATATATTTACATATTTTTTAACATATTTTAAATATTTATTTTTCAAAATTCTCTCTCTTTAAGTGTACCATTTAAACTTTTTTATTCTTAAATTTAGTGCTTCATTACTTTCAATCTTATTTTAAGTTTTCAATAAATATCTCATTAGAATAATTAAAATTTAGAAAGGTTATATCATTAATTATATTTTTGAAGTTGCATCAACCACAATTAAATATTGGTTTAAAGAAAAATATAAGAAGAATCATAAAGTTATATTTCAAACTTAATTATGATTCTTCTCTTAAATACCATATACTTAATCCTAAGAAACATCCTCCTATGATATTTCCTATTGTAACAGGCAATAAATTATTCATAATTAATTTACTAATAGTCAAACTATTATCAAGCATATACCCTATTCCAAGATAAAACATATTAGCTATACTATGTTCAAACGATAATACTACAAACATAAATATTGGTATAAATATTACTAGTATTTTTTCTCCAACACTTTTTACTGTTGAAGCTAGATAAACAGCTATACACACTAAGAAATTACATAATACTCCTAATATAATACATTCACTAAAAGTATAATTAACCTTCGTATTAGCTATTTTAATAAAACTATCACTAAGTATATCTCTAATAGGAGTATTATATATAAGTATTGTAATTATTAAAGCTCCTATTAAATTACCTATATATACTAATAATAGATTTTTAATTACCTGTTTAAATGTTACTTTCTTATCCAATAATGGTATTACTAATAACGAATTTCCTGTAAATAATTCTGTTTTAAATAATATAACTAATATAAGACCTATTGGAAACACTATTCCAAATAATATTTTAGATATACTATTATTATCTACCTTATAAGATACCATCGTAGATAATAATCCAGCTAAAGAAATAAACATTCCTGCATATATAGCTAAAATCAAGGTCTTAATAAATTTATTATTAATTTTTCCTTTAGCTATTTCTATATAATTACTTATATTCATTTATATTATTCATCTGAAAAGAAATCATCAAAGAAATTATCATCATCGTCATCTTCTACTTTTGCTTCATTAGTATTAGATAATTCTGATATATTTATTGTCTTATTCTCATCAGCTACTTCTTTCTTCTCTTCTTTATTAACAGGTATTACTTCTTGTACATTACTCATATCTATAGTTTTTCTTTTATCTTCTTCATCATTAAGTATATTAATATTGTTAATCTTATCAGGAATTATTTCTTCTCTAGGTTTAACTATTTCTACATCATCAGTACTATTTTCAATAGTAGTAGGTATAGTCTTATTTTTCTCTTTTTCCTGTTTTTCTTTCTCAATTCTTTCTTCTTCTTCAAGTTCTGCTATCTTAGCATCTATTCTTTTTACTAAGTCATCTACATTAAAGCCTCCTTGAGATGCTTCAGATTGATGATTAGCAAATGGGTTATTCATTGCAAATGGATTGTTACCAAACATTGGTCCTGCACCCATTCCCATCATTGGATTAGCATTAAATGAGTTTGGCATTCCTCCTGTATTAGTACTACTACTATTACCCATCATTTCTGCCATTTTCTTCTTTTTCATATCTTTAACAAATTCTCTTATATCAAATAGTTGAACTTGTTGTCTAGGTCTTTCTGGATAAGTAGCCTTATCATAAGTTCTACCCCAATCCATCTTCCAATTTGGTACTAATTTAGTCTTAAATGGCATCGTTCTTAAACGTAAACTAATTGTTTCATATTGTTGTAATCTTTGTAAATCACTAACTGTAACTAATGGTGTTGAAGCTGTCTTATCTTTATCTTTAGATTTAACTTCTCCACATAATTTAGATAATTCTTCCAATGCCCCAAGTTCACTACTAATTAAGTATGTTATATTACAGTTACCTTTAATTGTCTCTGCATTTTCTTTTCCATATACTTGTGTAAGCTGAGCATAGTTCTGAATAATAAAGGTAAATCTAATTAATCTAGAACGGGCTGCTGTTACCATTGTAGTAACATCTTTAAGTGGTGGCATATTTGCAAATTCATCTAGAATAAAGTTTGTTCTATAAGGTAACTTTCCACCTGACTCTTGAGCTACATCAATTAAAGTTTCATAACATTGTTTAATAAATATAGTAGCAAGTGGATGTAGTGTCTTTTTTTCATCTTGTACAATCATAAATACGGCAGTCTTTTGTCTACCTATCTCTTTCATATCAAAATCACTATGACATAACATTTCTGATAAATTATCACGTGATGCAAATAATTTTATTTTTTGTTTAAATGTCGCTAATACACCTTGTTTAGTATCTTCTGCAGTAAATACTACTCCTGAAGCATTAACATAAGCAGGTCTAGAAGGATCTTTTGCATTAAAGTATTCTTTAATATAATTATTATTAGGTCCTCCAAACTTTTCCTCTCCTAAACTAGACATAAGGTTAATACTATTAAGATTAATTTGTTCTTCTTTAGCATCTTCAAATAATCCTAATGCAAGTCCAGTAAAATAATCTGCTGCTGATTTTTCCCAGAATGGATCATTACTACTTTTCTCTTCATACAAAATATTTAATGCTAAGTCATCTAATAGTTCTATTGCCTTATCATTATCTCCTTCTTTATATAATTTATAAGGAAGAGACATTGGATTCCAACCATTACCATGTTGTGGATTACGGAAATTAAGAAGAACTATATTGTATCCTCTTTCTCTTAACATATTACCAGTATTTTCATATATTTCTCCCTTAGGATCGGTAATAATCATTGATTCACCCTTTTTAGCTAAGCTTTGAACCATTGGAAATACTACTGCTTGAGTCTTACCACTACCAGTAGCACCAATTACTATATTATGAGCTTCACCATCATCAACCCACATTGTCTTACCATCATTAATAACAACAAGTCCTGCAGCATCTGCTGTATAAGCTGTTGGATCTACTTTCTTAAGTTGTTTTTCTATTTCACTCTTTTTAGCCCATCTAGAATAACCATTATTTTTTTTACCACCAATACTAAATCCAAATCCGGATTCACGATCAAAAATATAAGAATTAACTGCAGTAAATACTCCAATTAATGCTAATATAAATAATACTAAAGTAGCAGCTATATACTTTCCAGTAAAAGCTTTAAAAGGTAATATTCCATAAAAGTGTCCTTCTGTTGCTAATGTTGATAAATTAAGTACTGCTATTGCACATAAATACAAAAGTAATACACAAAAACATATAAATATTATCCAGTCTTTAGAATCTGCTTTAAATTTCATCTAATCCACCTCTTTCACTATAAAATTATAGCATATCATTAATAAACTATCAAGATTATTCAATATCATCATCTTTATTATTCATCTTACTAATTAATGCATATCCTATTAGAAGTATTACTAATATTATTCCTAAAAATATATAAAAAGCATAATCTTTCCCATTATTTTGCTTATCATCATTATTACTATTATTACCTTTACCATCATCAATTACATTATCTTTTTTATCACTATTATCTAATACTAAGTTTATTCCTTCAGTACTATCTTTATCTACTACCCATGTATATATATTTCCATTAATCTTATCTGCATTATTATTAACTGCTTTTAATGTTGTCTCTATATTAATTTCTATTCTAGATAATGTAGGATATTTATCAAAGCATAAATTATTATTACTAGTAGATATTACTAATGTATCATCTACTTTCTTTATTGTAGCCATCTTATAACAATTAGCTATCGCTGTTGAATTACTAATATTATTAATACTAAAATCATGATTAAAAATTAATTTATTTCCTGATAATTGATAATTATATGTTGTATAGTTATTAGTACTACTATCTAAAGAATCATCTCCAATATTTTGATAGTCATCTATATCTACTGGTATTTGCCATTTATTATTAAATAGTTCCATCTCACTACTATTACTTCCATTTAATATAACTTCTTCTTTATAAGTATTACCATCTATTGTCAAGTTATATTGACATGTACATCCTGTTAACAATATTGTTCCTATTAATATAAATAATATTTTCTTCTTCATATTCCCCTCATTATTATCTACTTCTTTTATTCTTACTATTAACTACTTTCATAGTCTTAATTATAGCATTCTTTATTTTATCAGAAGTATCTTGATCTAATTCATAATTTATCTTTTCATAATTATTATATCCATTAGTTCTAATAGCCTTTATTTCTTCTAATTCTTTCTTAGCTATTGTATTAATTAAAGCTCCTACTCCTAAAGTAAGGGCACTAACCATCTCTATAACAGGCCCTTCAAAATCAAAAGGTGATAATACTGATCCGATAAACACGGGCATTCCAAAGTTTGTAAGTGATTTTCCTACTTTTCCCAAGGTAGTAAAAGTCTTCTCTTTTTTATCTAATTTTCCCTTTAATTTATTAACTTCTTCTCTATTTTCTTCTATTATTATTGTATCTGGAAACTCTCCCATATTATCACCTCTACTAACATTCTTTTAGAGCATTATAAAAGTCTAATACCATTTCTTTTTCATCACTAGGTATTGATACTAAGTTATTATCTTCATCTATTTCATAAATTAATACCAATTCTTTATCACTATCTTTATTATCATCATAAGAACACATTATATATCTTTTACCAAGTTCTTCTATTTCAAATCCTCCAAGTATTGTAACTTCTACTTCTTTCCCATTAATTATCTTTTTCATAAGTATCTCCTTAATAATTAGCATCTGCATTATTGCTATTATTATAATAACTATCTAATTTTAATATTTTGGTATCTTGCATAGGAAAACTTGTATGTATTCCTACTTCTCTTATTACTACTCCATTATATCCATTTGTAGTAGTAGCTTCTGCTATAATATATTTTCCCGCTTCTTCATCTACTGCTACTATCATTTGTACGTGATAGTTTCTTGCATTAATTAAATCTCCTGGTTGTCCAATACAATTCTTATCAGTTATTTTACAACTATCTTTAAACATATCATCAAATCCTTGAGTGGTATGTCTACTTATATTATAACCACCATTTTTAATAGCCCAACTAACAAATCCTGAACAATCAAGTCCTCCATAGTAGAATAAACTTCCTGAAGCTGATGTTGCTGGTCTAGTTTTACCACCAAATTCTGGAGATACTCCATATTGTTGATAATAACCTCCCCAATAATATGGAATTTTAGCATTAAAATTATCATATAAGTAATTAACAAATGATACTGCTGCTGTAACAACTCCTGCTCTAGTACCAGCACCATTTGAAACAACACTATCATGAATAAACTTATTCATATTTTCAATTGAACTACCATTATCTGCTAAAAATTCTCCAAGTGGCTCATTAATAGAAGTAGCACTAGTAGTATCTTTTATTTCAAGTCCTGCTATTGAAGATAAATATCCCTTAGCACTAATTACTACATCATCACCTAAATAATAATGTATTAATTCATCATAAGTATAATTGTGTACTGATGATAAATAGTATGATCCCCACTGACTAATACCATTACCATGGTTACCTGCACAAGTACCTTGTTTCCAAGATTCTGCAATACCCCATTGACTATCTACCCAACTAACTGGAATCTTTTGATTTTTCTGTTTTATTGTATAGTAATTTTCATCTTTATCTATACTACAAAAAGCATCATATTGTACACTTTGAAGTTCTCCATCAAATAAAAGTACTTGTCCAGCAGTTGCTTCTACTGCTTCATATATTTTATCAGAATATATATATGATCTATCAGTAATATCTCTAAATACTTGTTTTCTATCACTAGATTCTATTGTACAAGTACCTCCATCATGTGTTAGAAAATAAGTTCTAGCAGTTATTGCAAGAGATTTATATATCTCTATATCATTAAACATTCCAACTTCAGCACTAACAACTCCTGCTATATAATCTTCAAAAGCAAAAGTTCCAGATCCTGTAATAGCATAATCATCAGTCTTATCTGTATATATTACTGTTACTTCACTACATCTATTCGTATAGTATCCACCAATGGCTGTTTTTCCTTTAGAACCAGATGATCCAAGTAATGCTGCCACCATATATATTATAAATAATATGAATAATGCCACAATAAGAGCACCTATAGCCACAAGCATAATTTTTCTAGTAGCAGGATTCTTAAGTAATATTTTAAACTTCTCATTCTGTGTTTTATTTTCCATCTTGTCAAACATTTCAGAAGCTTTATTTTGTATTAATTCTCTAGTAGAACTCATACCTAAATTGTTAGTATCTACTCCATCATCATTAATTTCTGGTGATTCATCATAATCTTCATTTGAATAATCTAAAGAAGAATCCTCATCCATCTGAGAATTCTCCTCATAACGTGGAGTAACAGGACGAGTATTCTTTCTAAAACTATTTGTATTACTATGTTTTCGATTTAAGTCTACTTTTTTTCCCATAATTACCACACCTAATCTCTATATATTCCTATAATCCGCCACCACTACCAAATGAATCTAATTCACTATCTGTAAGTGTTACGTCTATTTGCATTCTTCTATTACCACATACAAATAAGGCTTCACCTTGATTATATCTCTTTATATTTTCTTTTTCATTATCATTTAAATCTACTAATAAAGCTAAATCTTCAGCTGCTTGTTTTCTAAGCCCCATAACTAAATAGTATGAAGCATTATCAAATATTGCTTTACCATGTGTAATCATATTACTAGCAACAAAGTCCGAAGGTTGCTGTGTAATAATAATTGTTCCTGTATTATATTTTCTAGCTCTTCTTTGTACTTGTGCTAAGAATTCTGCTCCAAGTTCATTTTGTGATCCTAAAAGTACATGTGCTTCATCTACTGATAATACTGTATTTCTATTAGGATTTAAGCATAAACTCCAAGCATATTTAAGTACATTGAACAATAATGCATTTCTAATATTAACATCAGAATTCATTATCTCTTTAATATTAAATACTAAATAATCATTAGTAGTATCTATAGTAGTATGACCATTAAAATAATATTGTAATTCTTTTACTAAAGGTCTTAATTTTAATTCTAGTCTTTCAAGTACATCTCTTTCATGAGTTTTCTCTGTAATAGATGTAAGCTTACTAGTAACTGTAATATATACATCTTGCATAATTGGAAAATCTTTAGACTTATAATGAGAAAAGTTTGTATTATAAGCTATTCCAAATCTTGCATATGTCTCAAGTGCCATTTCTCCAAATAATGTTAATACATCTTCTTCTATGTTTGGTGAATAGTATTTCATAAATGCTTTTAATGTTTGTAATGTTGATGTAAGTATTGTATATCCTAGTCCTTGACTAGATACTTGTTCATCATCACTATCCATAACTATCTCAAGTGGATTAATCATTCCATATTGTCCACCCTTACCTAAATCTACTACTTCTCCTCCATAGTTTCTAGTCATTTCAGTAAGTTCACCTTCAGGATCTACACATACTAATTGGTAATTATTTCTAATATGACTTCTTATCATTAATTTAGCTGCAGTAGATTTACCTGATCCAGATGCTCCTAGGATAATCATATTAGCATTATTACGATTATTCTCTTTTCTTATTTGATATAAGAATTGATTAAATAATACTACACCACCAGAAAACTCTACTCCAAGCAATGTTGATAATCCATCATCTTTTAAACTATCAAAAATAAATGGATACATTGTAGCTATAGTTGGAGATGGCATAATTGTACCAATACGATCCTCTATTGGTTGTTTCTCAAATATTGGTAACATAGACTTAAGAACTCTTTCTTGTTCAAACCTAAGTGGTATTGCTACCATTTCCATTGAATCTAAATAAGTCTTTAAATTAACTTTCTTATTTTCTAATTCTTCTTTTGTATCAGCAGTAATCATAATATGTAATTGGAAATCAAAAGTTCTAGATTGTGAAGCTGTAAATTGTTGAATAAAAGTTTCAAGAGAATCTATATCTTGTCTAATTCTTTCCATTATAGTATTATCTTTTTCTACTTGATATCTCGCTCTTAAATCAGCTAATTCTTTATTAAGCATCTTAGTAAGTACTGATAAAGGTACAGGTACATGTTTAATAGATACCTTTACTCCAGGTATATTTATTAAATCAGATAAATATCCATCACCTACATATCTTGGATATGATATTACTGTTAATACAGTAGCATATTTATCACTAATAACAAAATCTGATTTATTAAATTCTAACCCTTTAGGGGCTATTTGTGATTTAATATTCACTTGGCAACACCGCCTTACTTTCTGTTCTCATTCCCCCATTTAGAAAACTTTCTAATAATGTTCTAAGGTCTGCATTAGATGTTTGTACACAATCAAGTCCACAATTAGCAAGTCCCATCATCAATGTTCTAAGTCTTTTTTGTATTATATCTAAATTTCTATCTTTAAATAATATATAAAATTCTGTATCTGTAACATTATTTCTCATAAAATCATTAGCTTTTTCTATATCTTGACTAATTAATTTCTTTATTCTTGGATCTTGTACTTGATTATATTGTATTTGTAATGTTGCTAAATAGCTAGATATATCAACTGGTCTATCTGCTGATATCATCCAGAATTCAAAATCTATTGTATCGTAGAATGTTTTAAGCATTGCTATAATATTATTTCTTGTATTAGAATCTAGGATAAAGATATTTCTAGGTCTTATTTTAACTCCAGTTACTTTTCCACCATTATCTAGTTCTATCATTCCATTAGTAATATTTTTAACTGTTATCCAATCTTCTGTATATTTACTTCCTATTGAACTCATTTTGCATACACCAACCCTTCCATATATATTTCTTTCTTCCATTTTTAAATTCCATAACACTTTGTATTACACAAAGTGTATTATGATAATTTGGTATTGGCAATACTAACACTACTGCTATAAGCATTGGAAGTGAGCATCCTAATAATACCCACGTTCCCGCATTAGAAAAAGTTAATAATAGTATTACTGTTACAAGTATTCCTGTTCCTAATATTATTAAATCTGGCATTGGTCTAAACATTCCAAATACTAACATAGATTTCTTTGTATTAGCAGGTACCAAACTATTATTCATAAAGTATCACACTCCTTTTATTCGAATATATTATTTTTTACCGCCACTACTAGCCGCTTCTGCTGTTGCATTAGCTGCAAATGTAGCTGAGCTTTCATTAATAGCTCTAACTGTTTCTTTTAATCCACTATTTTCGTTAGTTAATTGAGAAGAATGATTTGTTAATTTTCCTTGAATAGCATCATAAGTATCAAAATCTGTTATCGTATTGTTAATAAATGCAGTGAATGTTTCTGGATCTAAAACACTTTGTAAATATTCAACTGTTTTAGTACTTCTTCTAGCATTGTCAATTGCTTGCCTCATTGTATTAATATTAGAAGCCAAAACAGCATCTGCTTTTTCATTAAGTTTTTGAGTTGTTTCTACAGTGTTACCATTTTCATCAATTGTACTAACTACAACATCAACATTACCTATATCTCCACGCAACGCTCTTGTAATTCCATAACGTTTTAAATGTTTTAAAGCTTGTCCTCTAGCTTCTTCTGCATCTACTGCAGCTTGTGCTTTTTGTGCTGCTATCTGATACATTTCATCTGTAGCTTCGCCATTCATTTCGGCTCTAACCAATTCAGCATTAGCTGCATCAGAAATAGCTTTTGCAGAATTTGCTGCTGCTTCATACATACCATAAATTTCACTAGTTGATTGACCAACTTTTACTTTTATGCCAAGGCCATTCTTGTCATTTTTCATATCTTTATTTAATTTTTCAGCATCAGCAGCATTAGCTACAGCAATATTTTGTTCTTTCGCCTCAATTTTTTTGCCAGATCTATCCTCACTACTATCTTGAGCACTCTTAACACCTTTTTCCATAGAAGCTTGTGCTTCATTTATTTTCACTGCTGCCTCCATATTTTTCACTTCTTGTTTAATAATTTCTGAAGCCGTTTTCACACCGACAGCTTGTTGTAATTTAGTAATCGTTTTTGAAACAGTTGCACTAATTGTAGCCCCGCCACCTTCTTCCAACCATTTTTCTCTCGATAACTCACCAGTTTTGCTATTTTTTATTGATTCATTAATTTTTTTATTAATTTCCTCAGGTTTTGATGCACTAAATCCAGTTACAGCTCCACTACTAAAACCTTGCAGAAATGCCCCTATACCTTGTAATGCAATATTTGAACCATAACTTTGATTTTCAGCCTTTGCACGTTCACTTGACGCTAAATTTAATTCAGCCTTAGCTGTGTCATAGCTACTATTGTATTCTTTATTATATTTATCTTGAGCAACCTTTAATTTAGCTGTTAATCGAGCCCTTTCATCAGCAGATATATCATTTCTACTTAATTGAGTCTCTATATCAGCCAACTCACGTCTAGTAGCTTCACTAACGTGACCACCGCTCTTTACCATATCAAATTCATTTTTTGCCTTATCATACTCTTCTTTTAAACGATTTTTTTCTTCAGTAGAAATATTATCATTATTAAGTGCTGCTTCATAAGCGCGCTGTTTTGATACCAAATTATCTCTAGCATCCTCTAAGCTTTTTCTCTTGTTTCTATATTCATTTTTTGCTTTTCTTTCAGCTTTTTTAGCTTCTCTAACAGCTCTATTCAAAGAACGTCTATCAGTAGGCTTTCCTTCCTCTGTTAGTTTATCCTTTATATCTTTTCTTCTTCGATTTTCATTTTTAATTCTAGCCGCTGTTCTAACTGCCCCACCAGCAAGAGAACCACCAGCAAGTCCAGCTGTTCTTGCTGCCATAGGAGCAATTCTGTCTTTACCTTTAAGACCAAATCCAATTCCTGATGCCCCACCTTTAGGAAATAATTCTTCCAATAATTTTGGAGCTCTACTTGCAAACAATAACAAACCTAATATTAAAGCAATATAAGTAAAATCTTTTATACCATCTGATACATTTAATCCTTTGAATAAGTCTCCACTAGTAAATGCTCCATTCAAAGTTTGACATAACAATAATATAAAGTAAATAATAACTATCCTAATAAATAAATCTATATATGTTGTAAAGCATTGTTTTCCCCACTTTGCAAACATATTATCCTTCTTTGGTGCTAAGTATCCCATAATTGCTATTGGAGATACTATTTGTAAGAATATTAATTGTGCATATCTAACTCCTAAGTCTACACAATAAAGTAATAAAATATAACATATAAATCCACCCACTACTACTGCAAATAATCCATCAAAATCTATTGTTGCCACTTCTTCTTTCTTACCGGTTGCTGGATTATCTATTTTTGATGATTCATACAATCCCATAGTTAAATATTTTAAATCACCATTTTCTCTTAATCTATTTAAGTTGTAATTTACAACATCTACTGCATCACAATCATTGCAGGCTTCTTCATTAACTTTATAAAATACAGAAAAAACGTCTGAAGAAAATCCACGTCCATAACTACCCATATCATCATCTATATCAGGATTTCCCAAAACAATTTTTGAAATAAATTGTGTATCGATAATTCTTCCTTGCAATTTATATCCTAAAGAAAATATTTTTGGTACAAATGCAATCATCACTATTACTAATACTAGTTTTAATGCAATGTTTCCTGCTCCTTTTTCCTTATCCCCTATTGTATCAGGTTGAACAACATATTTAACAAACTCAAATGTGACATAAAATACCATAACTATTGTTAATATCATAGTTATTCTTTGATATATTGGAGCAATATCATCTGATGACAAAAGATTAACTTTAGCTATTGTCATAAATGCTTCATATAACCATGCTATTAACTTATATATTCCTTTACACAGAAATGCAGCAATACCTCTTCCTGCTTCTTCTACAATTGACAAATCTAAAATTTGCATATTATCATTCCTTCCTAAATACTACAAGAAGTATATCCTAAACCTTCCCATACTATATCTGCTAAGCCCATTAATAAATCTACAAATACTGGAACAAAGAAGAACATAACACCAATAATTAATCTCTTTATAAATGTTTTTTGTGCTTTTTTCATCTCATCTTCTTTACCAGCAATTACTGCTTTAGCAAAATCTAAAGTTCCAAGAATAATAACTAAAATTGGAACAATTATTTTAGGGTATTGTAATATTTCATTTATAAGATATCTAATACTATCTTTATCATTAGGATCTCCAAAAAGATCGCTACATTTTACATCAGAATCAATTTTAATTTTATCAATATTAGTTTTGCCTAATCCACCAGAAAAAACTTCTGACAACTTATTATCATAATTAGTTTTATTTGTTTTAGTCGTTAAATAAGCTGACATTTTGCTAATATCATTTGAAGCACTAACAAATTTACTTGCTGTACTATAATCATTAAATCCCCATATTCCTTCTGAAGTAAAAAGTCCATCTTTAAATCTATAAACAAGATATGTCGGACAAGTGTTGCCAACTTTTGGAGCAGTTATTCCTGTCTCTTTATCATCTTTATCCTTATTAAAATTAATTAATGAATCACTTTTTCCATTTTCTTCTTCAGTTAATGAAATAGTTACTTTTTTCTTATCAGGATTGTAACACAAAAATGTATCATTACTACTAGATTTATAATAGCAATCATCTTCATCACAAGATTCTAGTGCATAAGCTTTATTACATCCAAAAACTACTACTAATAGTAATAAAATTATATATTTTTTATATTTCATAAAGTACCTCTCTTCACATAAGTAAAATATCACGTATACATTATATCATAAAAAAATAGAAAAAGATAGAACTTTTTCTATTAATTTAATACATTTATCAAAATTAATATTTATCCCAACAAGTACTCCAAGATTGATTATTAATTGAACTATCATCTGTACTAGCTAGTAATCCAAATACTACTCTAACAATAGTTATTACAAAGAATATTGCAAGTGCATAAATACATCTCTTTACTAATAGTTTTTGAGCTGTTTTAATTTCATCTTCTTTAGAAGCAACTACTGCCTTTCCTAAATCTAACATACCTAAAATTATTAAGATAATAGGGATACCTATTTGAATTATTGGAATAACTCCATGTTTAAGAAGTTTAATTATAGGTGCTAAATCTGAACAAGTATCTAAAAAAAACATACTATTTCCTCCTTTTTCCTAACTTTATAATATAACATTTTTATATTTATGTCAATAATTTACAATTTATTTTACAAGTTTCATTATATATAATACTATTAATACTATTTACTTTTTTAACATTATATAGTAATATATACATTCAAAAGGAAGAAGAATATTATGATTAAGAATTTTATTAAAAGTAAAATAAATATAATTATTAAAAATTTACATATTCAAAACTCTATATTTTTTAAAAGTAAATATGCATACAAACTATATAAAAATATGAATAAATATTATATAATTAATGAAAAACCAATAATCAAAGAAGAAGAATATACTTGTCCTATTGTAGAAGATAAATATAAAAATTTTTATATTTTTGTTAATAATTTTATCAATATAATGGAAAGTAATTTATCTAAAGACAATAAATATATAATGTATCATAATTTAAAAACTTTTACTTTTAGTAACTATGATGAAGCTAACATACTAACTAAATTGCTCACCCATTTAGGCATATGTGGTAATTATAATTATAGAAAAAACAATATTTTCGTCAATGATAATAATATATCAGTTGAAAAGTATAGCTTGATCATATATCATGAATTATTACATATGAGTTCTTATTGTAAAAGTAATAATAACACATATGTAGGCTTTAGAAATAACTTTATTGGCAATGCTATTAATGAAGGATATACTCAATTGTTAACAGAAAGATATTTTAATAATGGAAACAGATACCTCATATGTTCATACAATTATTATGTCAATATTGCTAAAATAATTGAAGATATTGTTGGTAAAGAAATGATGACAGATTTATATTTCAACGCAGATTTAAATGGTCTAATAAAAGAATTAAATAATTACGCTAAAAAGGATGACATCATTGATTTCTTACTAAATCTTGATACGAAGTTTCGTTTTGACTTCAGACTATCTTATTTTCTCAATAATAATAATAATAATAATAATAATTCTTTTCTAATTAATAATATCAATAATTTTTTAATAAATACTTATATTAATAAATTAATTATAAATAATGCTCAAAAAGACATAATTACTAATAGTATTATTGAATTAAATAATAAACTTAATCTTCTCGTTCAAGAAGATATCAAAAATATCTCTAAGCGAAATATCGTAAAATTAATTAAAAGAAAAATATCTAAATAGTCAAACATTATGAATTAAACCTCAATAGTTGGACATTTATAAACAATTTCTAATTAGAGGATTGTAACCTGTAATTCACAAGTGACAGTCCTTTTAATTTTACTTAAATTCTATCATAATTATAATAATTAATATAGTCATCTATTGTACAGTTAATTAATGATTTACTAGAATAAGGATTAATATGATAATTATGATTTTGTTTCTTATCTTTTATATGAACTAACTTTTCTAATTTAAATGTTAATGCTCTAAATTGTTTTACTCCTAAAAATCGATATATTTTTAATTCAATTCTTTCTCTTCTTTTCTTTCTATCTTCTTTGCTTAACTTCATACTAGTGGCTACTCCTCTCTTCGAGTTTAATACTATAAAAGATAATATCAATGTTGTCAAGGGTTTTGTTAATATTTGTAAAAAAAGAAACTTCATCTTCTTATAAATGAAATTTCTCTATTTATTAACGTTTCTTTCTTTGAATATTATTATTTTCTCTAAATCTACTAATATAATCTTCTTCTGATCTTTGTTTAATAATTGCATCATTGTATGCTCTTACAGCATTATTATGAGCTTCAATAAACTTTCTTTTATATAACAAAATATCATTAGAAGTCATACCCTTTAAAAATCTATATACTTCATCGCTATTTACCTTAGTACAATAACCATACTTTAATTTTGGAACTATATCGTTATAAGAATCTGTAACTACTTCTATTCCAGTTATTAAATCATAATATTTATTGTCTATTTTTTCAACATAAGTTGGAAAAGATTTTACAACTTTTGGTCTTTCCTTTTGAATATTTACATATGCAGGACCATACCATTTACTTACAAGTTTCCTTTCATAATATATTTCTGTTCCCATTTCTATAATTAAAATACCACAACTTATTCTATATTCTCCTTCATCCCCCATCATATCTCCGCCATTTCTATAACGCACTCTCATATATTCTTTTGGCTTTCTACTATTATTCTCCATATATTCCTCCCAATTTTCTAATTCTAACAATTTCTTTTTCTAATAATTTATTGCAATCCTCATCATATTGTATTATTTTTTCTTGATAATAATTCATTTTACTAAATAATTCTTTAATATCATTAATATCTAATTTAAAACTTTCTATATCTCTAGTTCTATCTATAATTTGTTCTAAATATTCATCATTTAAATATTTATTAAATCTTTCTAATTCTAGAATACTAACACTCTGCCTATGAAGTATATAATTAATAATCATATTAAATAAGCAAAAATAATCTCCTGTAACATTTATATTTACTAATCTATCACTAGTATAATTCATATTTAAATATTTTCCCATAATAATATTACCATCTATAAATGTTTGTTTATTATTAATAACAAATCCATCACAATCTATTAGATTAATATCCCCATAAGAATTTATTATAACATTCTTCTCATGTAAATCTGCTAAGCAAAAATCAAATGGTAATTCAGATATTCTATTAATAATACTTAATATTTTAATAAATACTTTTTCTATCTCTTCTTTATCATAAATATTTTTATTTATAATATCTTCTAAAGTTAAACCTTCTATATAATTCATTGAAAATCCAATAGTGTTATTTTTATAATTTATTAGTTTATTAGGTAAAACCAATTCTTTAATCTTACTAAGTTCTCTTTTTCTTTTTAATAATTCTTTCAATATAACTATATTATATTTTACTCTATCATAACAATCAGTATATATTTTAATTACTTCATTATCTTTTATAAATAATTCTGAATATGAATTAAAGTTGTCTGTCTGTTCTATTCTCTTACTATATCTATTTAAGATATCATCTTTATTATTTATTTTCTTTTTTCTTAACATATTTCTCTCTAAAATTATTGATATAATCTTCTGCTATAGTCCTTTCATTTTGCATTTTCAATAAAATTAACTTCTTTTCATCTCTCATTTTTTCAACATTATTCAGTGCTTTCATTATACTTTTACGATATAGTTCAATATCTCCTTCTGAAAGTTCTTTTAAAAAACAATACACTGCAGATATTGGTACAGATCTTTTGTAACTAAATAAAAGTTTATCACTTGGCATTTCTTTTATTCGATTACAATTATCTATCTCATAATATTTAACCTCATTTTCCTCAATAGTCCATCTTTCTACAGAAGCATTACTTTCAAAAACTTCCATACCAGTAACTATATCATAATACTTTCCATCTACTTCTTCTACATAAGTTGGAAACCATCCACTAGGTACAGTAACAAAGTATTTTTCATCTATTCCTTTCCAACCAAAAAATGTTTTAACTGCTTTTCTTTGATAACGTTCTTCTTCTACGTATTCTTTAACTAAAATCCAGTAAGTTCGTGAGTATAACCTATAGTTCTACTCTCATCACGAGAAATCTCAAGTTCTCCTTCCATGTTTGCATTTTTATAACACACATTATAATAAGTTTTCTCCATACCATCCCTCCTG
Source organism: uncultured Bacilli bacterium (assembly GCA_934101175.1). Lineage (GTDB taxonomy): Bacteria > Bacillota_I > Bacilli_A > RF39 > UBA660 > RUG705. Next base: position 22,139 of record CAKOQC010000003.1, on the reverse strand, counting down.
ATTTTAATATTATAAATGAAATTTCTTACTTGTCAATATTTTTTATATTAAATCATCATATATTTCCATATAAAGAAAAAAAAGTAAAACTTATATAGTTTTCGGTTGTATTATAAATAGTGTTGGTGAAAAAATCATCACACTATTTTTTGATATATAAAAAGTACATAAAATTTGATACAATGTAATTGAACAAAAAACACTGAAAGGAATCAAATTTATGTACAATAATTATTATATACTAAATTTACTAAATATAAAAGACCAAAATATATTTATTAATACAAATAATATAGAAGAAAGAAAAATTAAAAATAAAAATTATAAAATAATTGAAGGTATTCTTACCTATAAACCTAAATGTTGTCCTATATGTGGTGTCGTCAATGAATCATCAAACTATATTATTAAATGGGGCTTCAGAAAAAATTGTAAAATTAAAATACCTAAGATATCAAATTGCTATTCTTTATTAATTCTTCACAAGCAAAGATTTTTCTGCAAACATTGTAATAATACATTTATTGCAGAAACAAATTTAATTGATAGAAATAAAAATAGATCCAATAATACAGAACTTCAACTTAATCTTGAATTAATGCAAAAACAAAGTGAAAAAGATATTGCAAAAAGACTTGATATTTCTGTTTCAAAAATAGATAGAAAACTTAATGAAATATCATCTCATAAAGTTTTAAGACATGAAACATTACCTACATCAATGAATTGGGATGAGTTTAAGGCAACCAAAGATACAAAAGGAAAAATGGCATTCATTATAACAAATAATGAATCTGGAAATATATTTGATATTAAAGATTCAAGGAAAACATATGATTTAGAAAAGTATTTTAAAAGATACTCTAGAAAGGAAAGAGATAAAGTTAAACATATATCAATCGATTTCTATTCTGGTTATAGCTCACTGGCTGAAAAATTGTTTAAAAACGCAGATATTTCCATCGATAGATTTCATATTATTATTCAAGTATATAATGCATTAAATAATGCAAGAATCAAGCTTTGTTATAAAAATAATCCTGATTATAAAAAACTAAAAGACTATTGGAAATTAATTGTAAAAAATGAACGAGATTTATCCGATAAAAAGAAATATTCAAAACATTTCAAAAAGGATATATCTCAAAAAGAAATAGTTCAATACTTAATAAACACCGATAAACTCTAGAAGCAACGTATGAATGTTATCAAGGAATTATTAACTCACTAAATGACAAAGATTTTAATAAATTCAAATCTATAATTACACATGAAAATAAAAATATTTCTGATAAAATGAAACAAGCGTTAAAACTATTTAATAAGAATATTAAATATATAGAAAATTCATTTAAATATGATATTAATAATGGAATAATAGAAGGAACCAATAATTTAATCAAATGTTTAAAAAGAATAGCATTTGGATATAGAAAATATGATCACTTTATTGCAAGAATATTCTTAATTAAAGGTATGATAAAAGAGTGATTATAAAATCACTCTTCCAAAACAATTCATTATCAAATTTTATTGTTACCAACACTATTTGACAAAGAACCTAGTTTTCTTATATAGTTTTACTTATCTATTTAGTATATTCAAATTCATAATCTAGAATTCTAATTATATCTCCCTCATTTACTCCCATTTTTTCTAATTCTTCATCTACACCCATACTTCTTAGTTTCTTAGCAAATCTAGATATAGCTTCTTCTGTATTAAAGTTAATCATTTTAAATATTTTTTCTACTTTATCTCCTTTAATTACAAAAGTATTACCTTCTTTAATAATTGTAAATGGTTTCTCTCTTTTAAATTTATATAATACATGACTTTCTTGTATATCTTCATCATATAATACTTCTTCCGGAGTATTTTTTACTTTTTCTGATAAAACATTAATAATTTTATCTAAATTCTGATTATTTAATGCTGATATTTCATATACTTCTTTATCTATTTTCTTTTTAAATTTAATTAAGTTATCATGTGATTCAGGTAAATCCATTTTATTAGCAATAATTATTTCTTCTTTATTTAATAATTTAGGACTAAACTTCTCTAATTCTTTTCTAATTACTAAATAATCTTCATATGGATCTCTTCCTTCTGAAGCTGACATATCTATAACATGTGCTATTATTTTTGTTCTTTCTATATGTTTTAAGAATTTATGCCCTAATCCTGTTCCTTCACTTGCTCCTTCGATTAATCCTGGTAAATCTGCTATAACGTAATTATATTTATCTTTAGTAGATACTACTCCTAAGTTTGGTGATAATGTTGTAAAGTGATATGATGCTATTTTAGGATTAGCATTTGTAATCATTGATAATAATGTTGATTTTCCTACACTAGGCATTCCTACTAATCCTACATCAGCAAGCATTCTTAATTCTACTTTTATTTTTCTAACTTCTCCTGGTTCTCCACGTTCTGCAAATGATGGACAAGGATTATTTCTAGTAGCTAAAGTAACATTACCTCTACCACCTTTTCCTCCATATGCTACGATTACTTCTTCATTATGATGTGTCAAATCTGCAATAACCATTCCTGTTTCATTATCTTTAATAGTAGTACCTACAGGAACTCTTATTATTTTATCTTCAGCATATTTTCCATTCTTATTCTTACCTTCTCCATTAAGACCTGCATCTCCTTTAACATTCTTTAAATATCTTAAATCAATCAAAGTCTTTAATCCTTCATCTGCCTTAAATATAATATCTGCTCCTTTACCACCATTTCCTCCATTAGGACCTCCCATAGGTACAAATTTCTCTCTTAAAAAAGCCATACAGCCATCTCCACCACGTCCAGCTGATACTTCCATTAATACTTCATCTATAAACATTTTCTTCACCTTCTTCTTATATATTTATATCTATTTTTTCTTCATCGATAAAGATTATATCATAAAAATAAATAATTTCCTATCATTTTTAATCTAAATTAAATTCTCTATTAACTATTCTACTAATAACATAAGCTATTAATAATAATATTACTACTTTAACTAATATAATTGGATTCTTTATTGATTCAATTATATTAGTACCTATATATCCCCAAAAGAATACCATAAATAGTTTTCCTATCATTATTGCTGGTAAGAATTTCTTTATTTTCATCTCTGATATTCCACATACTATATTAACAGCAAATGCTGGTGTAAATGGTATTGCTATTATTAATACTAAGTTATTAAATTTTATATTATCTATAATTTTAAGTAATTTATTAGCAAATTCATACTTTCTAATTTTTTTATCTACTAATTTTTTAAATATTGTTTGAAATAGGTAAAATGACATTACACATCCTAATACTGTAAAGAACCATGATATTAGAAATCCTAATATCATTCCATAATTAGTAAATAGTATTGTAATAAATAATGCTAATGGTAATGGTGGTATTATTGATTCTATTGTAATAAGTAAACAGTTAACTATTAATCCAGCACTATCTAAATTAGTAATTAAATTCATTATCCATTCATATATTTCTTCCATCTTTATCACTCCTAATAATATTATAACCAGTATAGAAAAAAATACAGATAATCAAAGTTATCTGTATTTAATTATTTTTCTGTTATATAATCTTTAGCCATAATATAATATTTAGCTCCAGATACTATTGATAATACTGCTGCTAGTATAAGTAAGAAATCAGATACTCTTATTGGTATTAATGAAAATGGTAAATCATAAAATAATTTAAGAGTTAATCCTATCATTAAGCTAGCTGTTTTAAATTTAGCTACTTTTATTGCTGCTACAGCTTTTCCATTATTTCCTATTAGCATTTTTATTGAATCTACTACGATATCTCTTCCTATGATAATTACTGCTATTATTGGACTAATCATATTATCACTAGCTAAAACTACTATCAAGGTATTTGTTAGAAGTTTATCACTAATAGCATCTATCATTTTACCAAAATCTGTAACCATATTATATTTTCTAGCTACTTTTCCATCAATAAAATCTGTAAGTGATGCTATAACAAATATAATTCCTGCTATTATATATCTAAGTTCTATTGTTATATTTCCATTAACAATATAGGATGGCATTTCTATTCCTACTTGATGCCAAGGAAATAAAAGTATTATAAGCATAACTATTGTCAAACATATTCTTGACATTGTAATCTTATTAGCTGTATTCATTACTACCTCCTAATTTTATAGGTAATGTTATCATCTTTAAAATCATTTCCTGATATTCCACTAGCAATAAAATATCCTATAATTGTTAAAACTATTACTACTATAGCTGATATAATTATCATTTTTACTGCTTTATTCCCATTTTTAACATTTGTATATGGAGATGCTACTTCTTTATTAGTAGTACTATTATTATTCTTAGCTTTTTCTATTTCTTCTACAGGTATTTTTGAAGTAAAATCAAATAAGAATTCATTAAAGTCATCTACTAATTCTTCTCCATCCATTCCAAGATACTTCGCATAATCACGAATAAAGTATTTTAAGAATACTACATCCTTAAAATCTTCTTTTTTTCCACTTTCTAAACTAATTATTTGACTTGGTCTCATTTTTAAATCTTCAGCCGCTTCTTCTACCGAGACTCCGTTTTCTTCCCTTTTTTCTTTTAATTTTAAACCTATATCTTTCATGTTCTCTCTTCCTAAATAAATAAAATAAATTATCTTATAAGCCACATTCTGTACCGTAATTGGTGACGAACATTTATCTATGGATATTTCCATTCTTCTTATAGATTCTTATTCTCCTAAGATGATTCCCCTACCATAATTTGGGTTTCTCGCTTGTGGGGTTTACCTCGTTTCATTCTATTCATTTCTAAATAGACTCGTTTCTGTGGCACTTTATATCCAATTAATCATAGAATATTCTTTAGATTAATTAGATGCCGTCAAGTATTTCTACTTGCCTTCGGTTATTTTTTCCCTTAGCACAAACACTACTATCATCACAGATAGTGCGAGTGTGGACTTTCCTCTAAATATATTAATATATCCAGCGTTCGTCCAGATAATTTACTCTTCTTTTCCTAGTATTATCTTTTCTAATTGGCTTATTCTTCTTAACAAATCAACATTAGTTATTTCTTTCTCTCCACCTTTTACAGTTTCGATACTAGATTTTAAATTACGAAGTTCTTGTTTAAGTGAAGTATTCTCATCAGTTAACATCTGATTCTCTTTTTTCAAGTTCTTAATAATATTATTATATTCATTATAATCACGAATAATAACATCAAGAAACTGATCTACTTCTTGCATACGATACCCTCTTGCATCTACCTTAAATTCATGTTCAAGAATGTCTTGCATTGTAAGTGAAATTTTATCCTGGTACATATACATCACCTCTAGTATAATTATAAAATAACTATCTAATTTTGTCAATTTCTTATTTAAGAATATTCCCTTTTTCAAAAAAGACAAGTACTATTCTAGCACATTTCTATTACTTAGTCAAATTGCCTAAATATAGATAGTGTAAAATTAATTGGAGGAGATTATAAAAAGAAACTATTTTTTTCTCCTCAACAATAGTTTCTTTATTTTATTTTTATTATTCAATGTTAATATATAATCATTTTTAATTTGTTTTTTATCAACTTTTCCAACAGATGTTCTAGGTATATCTTCTAAGATTACTACATCTTTTATTTCTTCTATTCCTTTAAAATTATTAAAAATAAAATCTTTTATTTCTTCCTCTTTTGAAGTATTTTCTTTTAGTTTCATAAATACTACTGGTACATTTCTTTCTATCTTATCAGGAATACCTAACACTAAAGATACATCTATATAATCACCAAATCTATTTTTTATAATATTATTTATTCTTTTTGGTGATACTTTAAAACCATTTCTAAAAATAAGATCTTTTATTCTTTCAGTAATATAAACATATCCATCATTACTGATATAGCCAATATCTCCAGTATGTAACCATATAGTACCATCTGAATGTTTCTTTAAAACTAATGAAGTTGCTTCTTGATTATTTAAATATCCTTTCATTACTGTTGGACCGCTTATACATAACTCTCCTAACTCTCCTAAAGGTAATTCTTCATCTGTCGTATAATCATCTTCATTTTCATCATATTTAAATGTAGCAAGAGTTGTTAATAAATGTGGAATACCAACACTACCATTTTTTATAATATTCTGATGATTACAAGCACAAGCCCCAAAACATTCTGACTCTCCATACCCTTGTTCTAAATTTACAGATGAATTATTCTTTCTTAATCTATTATTTGCTTCTTGCTCTAACGTAAGACTCATCTCATCGCCACCAGAAACAATATTTTTTATAAAATTCCAATTCCTTTTATATTTATCTTTTACAATAAATTCAAAATGAATTGGTCCCATCATTATATGATTAGGCTTATATTTTGATATATAACTATTTATTTGTTTTTTTACTAAAATAGGAATCATATAATTTTTAATACCATTACATAATGTAAGATGTTCAAAAGCAGCTCCATATGATATTGATGGAAGTAAAATGTCTAAAATAGAATCTCCTTCGTTAAAATTAAAACCGCCATTTGATAATTGATAATTAGAAGCATAAACATTCTGATTTGTAATAACTACTCCTTTAGTAATAATCCCAGTTGTTCCCCCAGTCTGTTCTATTAATGCAATATCACTCTTATTACCCTTTACTTCTACACAAAAATTATCATTTAATTTATTCATAAGATTATTAAAAGTATCATTATTCTTTCCTTTTAAAAAATATACTAATTGATATATTCCTCCCGCACTTCTTAAAGGATTAACTTCAATAACAGTTACTAAATCTTTAATTTTATTTTTTAAATTTTCATCATAGTTATTCAATAAACCACTCATCATAAATATTCTTTTACAATTAGTATTTTCTATAATATTTTCTAAATCTTTTTGATTAATCGTAGGCATTATTGGATTAGGAATAGCCCCTATTTTACTACAAGCATATATCAAGTATCTTGCTTCCGGACAATTAGGAAGTATTATAGGAACAACCTCATTACTAGAAACACCTAATTCTATAAGTAAATTAGCAGTTTTATCAATATTATTTAATAAATCTTTATATGTATATTCACTTCCAAGATATTCTAAAACAATATCATCTAAATGATTAATACCATAGTTATATAATTGTTCATACATACTTATATTTTCTTTTTTATATCTTAGTAAAGCTTCTATTGAATCATCATTAAAAAATTTTAACCAAGGCTTATCGATACTAGCATATCCTGTCATTGGACCATATACCTCTCCTGATGATATTTCTCTTAAATATAAATTTCTTAATTTTTGTTCTTCTTCTGATAATTCACTAATTTTTTCTTTTAATTTTTCTAAAGCTTCTCTTTCCATAATATCCCCCATTTAAACAACTTATTATTATAAACATTTATTACCATATTAAGTCGCCAATACATCAATTATATCACATCTAGTCACCAATTAGTATACATACCACATAAAAACCTATAAAGTAATTTTCCTTTTTTAAATTTACTTTATAGGTTAATCTTTTATTTAATTATTTTCTTCTTACTTAAAATATCTTCTCTATTCATAACATTTTTATTAATTTTTTCTAGAAGTATTTCTTTATTTAGAGGTTTTATTAATATATCACTAAAGCCCATCTTTAAGTATTCTTCATTATATTCATATTTATTATCTTTACTTAGTAAGATTACTGGTATATTAAAGTTTCTTATTCCTTGTAAGTTCTTTAACATTTCATATCCTGATATTGTATTTAATTCTTCATCTAATAAGATTAAATCATATCTATTTCTAGTCTTAATTTTATTATAAGCATCTCTTCCATTTAATGAATAATCAATATTTATATTACTTCCTTTAAGTAGTTTTTCTATTATCTTGATACTAGGTTCACTATTATCTATAATTAATATTTTCTTATCTTCTAGAATACTTTGATATTTCTTCTCTTCTTTATTTGGAGTTTTATCTATTTTCTGATCTAGGATTATCTTTATTTTATTTCCTGATCCATAATTAGATGTTAATACCATAGTACCATTCATTAAAGTTATTAATTTATAAGATTCTGAGATATTTTTATTATCTATCTTAATCTTTTCTAGTTCACTACTTTTAATACCCATACTGGAGTCTTCAATAGTAATTATTAATCTTACGATATCATTTTTAATAATAGTATTTATATCTAATTCAACATATCCTTTTTTAGTAGATTTAACACTATATGTAAGTAATAAATTAATAGCTTTCTTTAAACTAATATTATCTCCATATAGAGATTCTGGAATGCTATGATCAATATTAGTTCTAAATTCTAAGTTCTTATTATGACATATATCAGTATAACTACTGATAATTGTTCTAAGTAACATTTTTAAATTATAACTACTATTATATATTTTTATATTTGATGAATCTATTGCTGATACATCTAAGATATCATTAGTCATCATTCTAAACTTAGAAGTTTCTCCCTTGATATTTCTAGCAGATTCTTTATCTGTATCAATATCATCACTATCAATAATTATATCAGCTTCATTATCAATATTCTTAGTAGTAGCTCTAATTTCTTGAGTCATATTATATAAGAATAACACTTTTTCTTCATTAGCATTATCACTTATTTCTTTAGCTTCATACATTTCTTTAAGTAATTTCATATCAGGGTTTTCGATGGTGAAATACATTAAAAAAGTTGTAAAAGTTAATAAATGTGACATTAAAAAGCAAGTAGGATGATTCATTTGATATATTAAAGAAACAACACCCAAAATAAACAATACTAATAGTGGAATATATCTCTTATTTTTAACTTTTTTAAAGTTCAAGATTATTATTATTGATAAGGCGAAATCACTAGCCAAAGCTATACCATATACAGAATATGTTGGAACACCAGCAGGAATATGTAATTGATTTATATTAATATATTCAAGAGGTAAAGCTATTACAATTCCAAAAACTATTGCATAAATAATAATAGTAATTTTATTTAATTTAGACAACAATGATGTTTTTTCATCTAATGTAATAGTAATCATATACATAAAGAATGAAGCTATCCATATTAAATATGTTATTAATATTAACTTCGATGACACATTATATAATAATGAATCATAAGAAATATTAGCTTTCAAAATATAATAACTTGTTATCTCAAAAAGCATCATAAAAAAACTATCAATTACTAATATATTGTATATTATATTTTCCTTTAATTTAATTCCTCTTTTTATATAAAAAATTATTAATAATAATGTAATATAAAATAATGATACTATTGATACCAATATGCTATTATTCACCTACATCACCTACCATAATATAATTATACTATGATGAATTTTTATTTTCAATTAAAAAAGCAAGAAATTTATATTTTTCTTACTTTAGTCTTACAATTATTTTCATCGTATCTAAATACTATTTTTTCACTATTTATATACTCTAATGCTTCCTCTTCAAGCTTTTTAAAATCTATTTTATTAATATTTGTTAATGGAAGTTCTGATTTAAAAATATATTTAATAGGGATATTGAATTCCGGTAACTTTTCTTTTATTGATAATTCTATATCATTAATTAATTCTTCTTCACAACCAATAGCATCATTTTCAATAGTTAAATATGCTACAGGAACATGTCTTTCTTTGTCATCAGACATTGATACAATAGAAATACCTGTTATTAATTTATTTTGACGAATAATATCTTCAACAGAAGAAGGAAATATTTTATTACCATTTCTAACAATTAATCGTTTTATTCTACCACTTATTTTAACACTACCATCAGTATCTATAGTACCTAAATCACCAGTATGAACCCATCTTAATCCATCTGAATGTACTTTGATAATATTTGAAGTTGCTTCAGCATTGTTATAATATTCCTTCATCATTGTAGGAGTAGAAATACAAATTTCTCCCTCCGTATCATATGGTAATTCTTCTTCAGTATCAGGAATAAAAGATGACACATTATTCTTTATATATGGAATTCCTACATGTCCTTCTTTATATGCAATACTTTTAGAATATATAGCAGCTGCTGATACTTCAGTTAGCCCATATCCTGAAGCAATAGGAATATTACAATTATGTGACTTATAAAAATCATTAATTGCTCTTTCTAGTTCAATATTTAAAACATCACCACCAGATATAGGAGATTTCAAATATGATAAATCTTCTTTAGAAATTTTCTCATCTTTTATAAAATAATCCCATAAAATTGGACCAGCTAAAACATGATTAGGTTTATATTTATACATAAGTCCAGGAAAACCTTTTGCGTCAAATTTAGGAACTAATATATTTTCAAAACCTAAATATAATGGATCATGAATAGCATTTACTAAACAATAAGCAATAAATGGTGGTAAAAAAGTTAAAAATTTATCTTTTTCTTGTAAATTAAAGCCTGAAATTTCTTGGGTAATTGCCATAGTATTAAAATTTTCATTAGTTAGTAAAACACCTTTGGGTTCACCAGTAGTTCCTCCTGTATGTACAATAACTACCGGCATATTTTCTTCATAATCACAATCTATTTTTCCTAAATAATTTTTACCAAGTTTGACAAAATTATTCCAATCTATTACTTTATCATTTGTTTTATTTATAGTTTTTTTCTCTTTTATTGATAATAAAATTTTTACTGGTAATGGTAATGACTCTGTCGGAGAAACTAAAACTACTTTAGATAATTTTTCTTTCTGAATCAACTCTTCTATAACTGGACGACATAAATCTATAGCAACAAGATATTTTGCATTAGTTTCTTTAATTATTTCTACATATCTATCACTTTTAATTCTAGGATCAACACTATCCACAATAGCACCAATTCTATTTAAAGCATAAAATATATATACCATTTCTGGAGTGGTTGGCATTGTCATTAATACTATATCGCCTTTTTTAATACCAAGAGCTTTAAATGATTTTGCCACCTCTTCAATTTTATTAAACATTTCATAATAACTAATTTTTACCCCAAAATAATTTAAAGCAATCAATTTTTTATTATTTCTATACTTATTATAAATTAAATCATAAGCTTTCTCTTTAGGAATATCTGCCTTTATTCCAAATTCATCATAGTATTTTAACCAAGGCTTATCGATACTAGCATATCCTGTCATTGGTCCATATACCTCTCCTGATGATATTCTTCTTAAATATAAATTTCTTAATTTTTGTTCCTCTTCTGATAATTCACTAATTTTTTCTTTTAATTTTTCTAAAGCTTCTCTTTCCATAATATCCCCTCTTTTGGATGAATTATACTATATTATATCTTTATTTTTTAATAATAACAACCCTAAATATATATTTTTATGACTTATTTCATATAAAAAGAAAGATTATCTCTTTCTTCTAAAAATTAAACATTAACCATTCTGGTTTAAATATCATTAAGATACCTATTCCAAGAAGTAAGATACCTCCTACTAATTTAGAAATACGTCCATATTTTGTAGATATCCCTGTTACTTCCATTGTTCTAACTGCTATAAAGAATACTATCATATCATCTATTAAGAAGAAGAACATATAAAGTCCTATATATATTATTTCTTCTATTATTGTTAAATTATTCATACTAAGAATTTGAATAAACATAACTGGAAGTCCTGCTGAACAAGCAAGTTCTACTATATTTACAGAGCATGCCAATAAAACAACTCCTATTAAAGCCAATAATAAATTCTTCTCATGTGTAAATTTCTTAATTCTATTAAATATTTTACTTCTCTTCTTATCGTCTACTACACTACATCCATTATTTTTTCTATGCTTAAAGTAATCTATTAAATTAACTAATGCTCCTATTAAAGCAATTATTCCTATTCCTACTCTTACATAATTTATTGATAAAAGTAAATCTGCAACATTTAACCATGCTACCATAAATAATAAATATATTAAAGCTGATGATAATAAGAAAGTAATTCCTAAGATAAACATCTTCTTTTTATCTTTCATTCCTATTAACATACTAATTAAGAATAATAATACCCACATAGCACAAGGATTAAATCCATCTACAAGTCCTATTAAAATAGCTATAACTGGTAAAGTTAAATTCTTTGTTTCTACTGTTCCTATTAATGGTAAGTTAAATCTAATATTATTATAATTTTCTGCATATTCATCTACACTAGGTATATCTTCATTCTTATCATTATCTATATTATTATCATATTCAGGTATCTCTATATTTAGATTATTTCTATTATTTATATATTTACCTACAATATCATCATATCCATATTTTGAAAAATACTCTATTGCTGCTTTAAATCTAACTGGTGAATTCTCTTCATTATATCCTTTATAGAATTTATTTCCTATAATTGTAAATGGTACTCCTGATACATTAGTATCCATAAGACTAGCTATTTCATCTAATAAATAGCCATTATCTTTATTATTTATTTCATATTTATATATTCTAACATTATCATTATTTTTAATAATATCATCTAGAAATATTTTTTCTTTTGCACAATGTGGACAAGTATCTGAATAAAATAAATATATATTAACGATATTATTTTCTTCTACTTCTTCTGCTAATACATAATTATTCCTACTAATAGTAATCCCTATAAGAAAGATAAGTATTCCTAAAGTAATCTTTTTAATTTTACTTAACATGTTTATCTATCTCACTTCTAATCTTTTCTATAGGTATTTCTCCTATTAACCTATTTACTTCTTTATCTTTATCTATAAATATAATTACTGGTAATATCTTTCCAGGTTCATACTTCTCTACTTCTAAAGAATCTATATCATAATCAAGATTAACTATTTCTATATCTGGATATTCTTCTTTTATCTTTTTCCATGTTTTATTCATTATTAAGCATGCTGGACACCACATAGCGCTTATTTTTATAATTTTCATCTATTTCTCCTTTAGTTAACAATATTTTTTATATAATTTATCAAATATTTCTAAGAATTTATTTATTTCTTCTTCAGTAGTCATATAAGATAAACTAATTCTTAAACTATGGTTAGCTAAATCTTTATCTTTAGTAATAGCATATACTGAGCTAGACATACTATCAGCCTTTGAACAAGCACTTTTAGTAGATATATATACTTCTTCTTCCTCTAAGGCATGTACAAAAGTTTCCGGTTTTACATCTTTTAAGCTAAAATTAATAGTATGTACAATGCTATTTTCTGTACTATTAATATGTACTAATGGATATTCTTTTAATTTATCACATATCTTTTTATTTAATTTTCTTATATATTCATAATTCTTATCTACATTAGGAATAATTAATTCCATTGCCTTCATCATTGATACCATTAATGGTAATGCTGGTGTACCACTACGATATACAGTAGTACTTTTACCTCCATGTATCAATGGAGTAATAACTATATTATCTTTCTTATATAGAAGTCCTATTCCTTTAAGACCATATATTTTATGTCCTGAAAAACTAGCTAAATCTACTCCTGTTAAATCTATATTTATCTTTCCTAATGCTTGTGTACAATCTACATGAAAGAAACATTTTGGATAATCTTTAAGAATTTTAGCTATTTCTTTAATTGGTTGTTTAAGTCCTATCTCACTATCAACCATACATACTGATACCATTAAAGTATCTTCGCTAAGTAATCTTTTTAAATCTTCCAAGTCTACTATTCCCTTATCATTAATTTTAACAAAGTCTACTTCAAAACCTTCTTCTTCTGCTAAATAATTAAATGGTGCTATAACAGAAGAATGCTCTAGATTAGTAGTAATAATATGTTTACCTCTACTCTTATATCTCTCACATATTCCTTTAATAGCAGTATTATTAGATTCACTAGCTCCTGAAGTATAAATTATTTCATTTTTATTAACTTTAAGCATTTTAGCTATTTCTTCTGTAGCATAATCTGCTAGTAAAGCTGATTTAGCACCAAGTTTATGTAATGAGTTAACATTACCTGGATATTCTATACATACTTTATTAAAAGTATCTAATACTCTTTTATCTACTGGCGTTGTAGCCGAATAATCTAAATATATCATCATTTCATCACCCAACATTAATTATACCATAATATGATATTTAAAAAAAGCTTATTCTATTGCAATAAGCTTAATATTTTCATCACTTCTATATAGGTTTAAGATATTATCTACCACCTCCTTAACTTCTTGTATATCATTAGTACCCATTAATTTATCATCATATTCATCCATTTCTTTCTTCATATATTCTAAAGGAACATAATATTCATCTACATCAAGTTCATAACTATATAATTTTTTAATCTTCTCTATATTATCATAATTCTTAGTAATACCTACTACAGTCTTATATCCATCATCATCTTTATAATATATATAATTACTTCCATTATTATCCTGTCTCATCTCATCATAGCTATTATATTTACCACCTTCTACTAAATATAATCTACTACTTCTCAAGTCTCCATTTATATCATCTAGATAAGTTTTATAAACAAATCTTCCTGCTATATAACCACAAAGTATTGCTACTAAAAAAGGTAAGATTATTCCTAATATTTTCTTTTTCATTTTATCACCAATAATACTATATCAGTATCTATCTTAAAAATTTGTCGAATAATAATTGACTTTAAATATTTATTACCTTAAAATATCAAATTAAAGAGGTGTAACATGATAGATCTAATAAAGAGTACTAACTCTTTTGGTTATAATACTTATATTCTTAAAGATAATAATAAAAATTTAATTATTGACTATAAAAATGTAGAAGATTTATTCTTCTATTTTGATCATTCTAAAGATGATATTAAAGATAATATTACTATAACTATTACTAAAGAAAACTACTATATCTATAATCTATTCCTAGAGTTATATACTAGTATTAAAAATCGTACTCCATATATTAATTCAAAAATTTTTAATAATGAAGATAATTCAAAATATCAAAAACTACCAAAACATATCTATAATCAACCATTTCATGATAACATTATTGATTGGTATTCTGATGATACTCCTACTGAATTTGCCAGTAGATTAATCATTGAAAAAAAGAAAGATAATTTTTTAATAACGATAACTAAAAATACTAAAAAATTTAATTCATTTCCATATATTGTCAGAATTCGTAACAATGGTAGTAGGTATAATCCATATAATGTACCCTTCATGATTCTCTATTACAATCTAGAATGTTATCCATATAACTATCCCTATCACCAAATACACATAGAAGAATATCTCTATCAAAAAAGAAAAACCAAAAGGAAATAATACTCATAACTATTATTTCTTTTTAGTTTTATCAAGAATACTTTAAAATACTTCAACATAAAAAAGCCTATCTTCCACGACGGCTTTCTTTCTCTTCTTCTTGACTTACCTGATTTAAATACATTTCTCTTTTCATCACTTCTATATAATATAGTTTATATCTTAGTTGTTCCGTAATTAATTGAATTTTCTTCATCGTTAAGCTTCCATATGTATGTCCTAAATATTTAATATATTTATTAAGTATTTGTAATCTTAACTTTTCAGCATCCATTAAGCTTCTTCTAATATCTCCTTCATTATCTCCACTATCATCTTGATCAATAATTTTTAATTGATCTAATAAATAAGTTATCTTCTTATCTATTTTCTTTCTGATAATCTTTTCACTAAATTCCGGATTGACAATTACAATCTTACTTACTTGAATACCATCTTTATTCTTAACTTTAGGTTTTAATTCATAACCTACCACATTTTCTATTTCAAAACAAACTATTTCTTTTTTATCTTTATTTTTAGAAACATAATAACTACTCTTATTATTCATCACTATCACCAGACAAATCTTTTCTTACTTCTTTAGTTCTTTTTATTCTTTCATTCATGCGATATTCTTCTATATTTTTATGATGTCCTGATAATAATACTTCAGGTACTCTCATTCCTCTAAATTCTTCTGGTCTAGTATAATTAGGATAATCCAATAGTCCATCATTAAAACTCTCACTATCTAAAGATGTTGAAGTTATTACTCCTGGAATTAATCTTGTAATAGCATCGCTAACAACCATTGCTGGTACTTCTCCTCCAGTAAGAACATAATCTCCAATAGATAATTCCATATCTACAATACTCTTTATTCTCTCATCAAATCCTTCGTAGTGTCCACATAAAATAATTATATGTTTTTTCTTTGACAAATCTACTGCTACTTCTTGTTTAAAAACTTTTCCTGCTGGACTCATCATAATTACAAATGATTCATCTGTCTTTATTTCATCAAGACATCTAAATATTGGTTCACACATTAAAACCATTCCAGCTCCACCACCATATGGATAATCATCTACTTTATTATGTTTATCCAATGAATAGTCTCTAAAATTATGAATATTAATTTCTACATATCCATTATCTCTAGCTCTCTTAATAATTGAAGTTTCCAAAAAGCCCTCAAACATTTCTGGAAATAATGACAAGATATCAATCTTCATTCCTTCACCACCTTTTAGAATAATCCTAAAATATTTTTTACAATCATTTCCCTCTTTTTCAAATCTACATTTTCTATTATATCAAAATTATAAGGAATTAGATAGTTATTATCTTCATTTTTAATTACTAATATTTCATTTTTACTATGTTTTTCTATTTTTCTTACTATCCCTTTTACTTCTCCATCACATACTACCTTAAGGCCCACTATATCTTCATCTAAATATTCTCCTTCATTAAGTTTAATATCTTCTTTATTAACAAAAACATATTCTCCTTTAAATTTAAGTACTTCATCAATATCGTTGTATCCCCTAATCATAATCATCTCAAATATTTTATGATGTCTATAACTAACAATTTCTTCTTCTTGTTTATCTTTTCCAATATATATTTTCATTCCTGGTACAAATACTCTATCTTTATATCTAAATTCTGATAAAATTCTTACTTCTCCTTTTAGTCCATGAGTATTAACTATTTTACCTATCAAAACATATTTCATTTATTATTCACCTCATACATTATTATTGAAGCAGCTACTCCAGCATTAAGACTTTCACATCTATCATTCATTTTAATATAGATAAATTTATTACATCTATCATATACTTCTTGACTGATACCCTTACCTTCATTACCTATAACTAATGCTATATATTCAGGTAACTCTATGCTTCTAATATCTTCTCCATTAGTAACTGAAGTTCCATATATAGTATACTTATCCAAACTATCAATAAAAGGTACTATATCTCTAACAATTACATTCTTATTAAATATCATTCCTTTAGTACTTCTAAGAACTTTACTATTATATAAATCTACACACCCACGACTTAAAACCACAGTATCTATATTAAAAGCTACTGCTGATCTAATAATTGTCCCTAAATTTCCTGGATCTTGTATTCCATCTAAAATAATTATCTTCTTACCAAGTTCTTTTTCTTGTATCTTTTTACAAACACCATAATATTCACTAACACTTTCCATATCACTAATCTTCTTCATTACTTCATAACTAACATTAGTATATGGTATATCTTTATATGGACTATCATATCCATCAAGTATATATAATTCTTTTAATAATCCATTCTTATAAGCTTCTTCAATTATATCTAATCCTTCTATAAAGAATAGTCCCATCTTATCACGATATTTTTTTTCTTTTAATTTAACTAATTCTTTTATTCTTTCATTATTAACAGATGTTATTGTCATAGTATCCCTTCTTCTTGTCTATATTATAACATTTTGCTATTGAAAAAGAAACTATTAATTATTCTTAATATTTCTATATACCACATTATTATCAATTTATCGTAGGCAATATAAATATATCATGCAAACAATCGTTTGTCAATACGTTATATCATTTTTTTTGCATAAACAAAAAAAGATTACAAGTAAATGATACTCATTAAAAACTATATCATTATTTAGTAATCTTTTATATTTTTATTTTAACGTCCACCCATAGAACCGCCGCCGCCAAACGAGCCGCCGCCTCCGCCTCCTGATGAAAATCCTCCACCACCAGAAGAATAACTCTCAGCAGCACTTCTAGCACTACTAGCAGCATACACACTACTTGAAGATATATTATTAACAAATACTAATGTTGAATAATCTACATTTGCCATTTTCATCTCTTGTATAATTTCTGGATATAGATTTTTAAATTGTTTAGCAACCTTATCTGCTATTCCAAATAAATAAGCAAACATTAAATATTCATCCCATAACTTAACTTCAATAGCGTCTTTCTCTTTCATTCTAGAAAATTCATCTAAATATAATTTAAGTCCATATAATCTAGTACTATCTTCATAAATCTTATCATCCATTACATTCTTCTTTTTACATTCTTCCTTAGTAGTTCTCTTATATATATGTCCTTCATTCTTTAATCTACTAATCTTTTCATTTTCAAACTTCTTAAATATATTTAGAAATTCATCATAATGACTGCGACACCATTTCTCAAGTTCTTTTGCTTCAAGTATCCCATCTCCTGAAGCCTTATACATCATCTTAAATAACTTCTCTTCATTCTCATTATCAAATGTTGGATTCATTGTTAAATCTATAACACTAGTCTCTTTATTAAATATTCCTTTAGTCTGATTAGTAAGTCTAACTTTATCATTTCTAATCCATTTAAGTAATATAGCTCCAAGTATATTACTTTCTTTATAAGTAAATATATTCTTATTTAAACTAATTAAAGCATTTGCATAGTATATATCTTTATTACATGGTATATCTCTAAACATTTGTGTATTTTTCTTATCTATCTTCTTATTATTAATATATCCATATCCTGAATCAAATACTGCTTTAATAGCAAATATTACTATTAATAAAGGAAATATTCCACATATAATTATATTAAATATTATTATAACATAATCCCAAAAGGTCTTTTTATATGTATAATCATAATCAAAACTTCCATCTTCTGATTTATTATACACATCATCAAAAGTATTATAATCTTCTATTGTATAATCTGTCTTAAAGGTATTAAGTGGAAATTTTGCTAATAATACTACATAATCATTAGATAACTCCCCTTCATTACTCATTTTAATTAATCCATTTTCTACATAAGCATATCCCTTATATCCATATCCCCATACATCTAATGTATCAGGAAATTCATAATAACTAGATACTTCTACCGTAAAATTTTGCATAGTTACTTCTGGAAATAATGTTACATATACTACTTGACTATCTTCTGTATTAAATACAAAATTAGATAAATTATAGGTTAACGTAAAGGTATGTTCTTTCATATCACTTTTGCCAAAACAAAGTTCTATTCCTTCACTTACATAATTAATTCCATAGTAACCTGCTTTTTGACTTAAATTCTCATTAACATTCCATGTTTTATAAGTAAGTTCTTTTCCATCCATTAAAACTTTATAATTAGATAGTTCCATTTCTCCAAGGTTATACATCTGTTTATACCATTCTGATCCACTACTAGCTTTTACATTCCATACTTCTTTTATTTCTGCTGACCCATCTTCTAAGATATTAATTCTCATATCAATCTTCTTAATAGTATCAGCTTTAACTCCTAGAATAGGTACTAACATCATAAATAAAAATAACATTATTTTTTTCTTCATAAGTACACTCCTTAATAATATTATATATTATTCTTTTAACATTTTTCTACATTCTTTATATTTAGGATAATATTTTCCTACTAAAGACCAAAATTCTCTACTATGATTAGGATGAATAAAATGACTTAATTCATGAACTATAACATAATCTAAACAACTACTATCATATTTTGATAATTGATAATTTAAAGTAACATTATGATTCTTTATATTACATACTCCCCATCTACTAGTCATATTTCTAATCTTTAAATTAGGTACAGGTATATCTTCTTCAAATACATTATACCAATAATCAAGTCTCTCCTTATATATTCTAATAATCTCTTTATCTAAATATTTCTTAAAATCTCTACTATTATTAGCATATATCTTATTATCACTAAATTCTATCTCATTAAATCCATATATCAAGTCATATTTCTTTCCAAAATAATAAAATTCTTCTTGTTTATCTAATCTCTTCTTATCTTTATCTATCATCTTTTTAATAGTATCTATATTATCATTAATAAGTTTCATAATACTATTTTTACTTGTTAAATAATTAGTAGTTACTAATACTTTACCATTCTTAACTCTAATATAGGTATTACGATTATTCTTCTTTATTATTTCTACTTCGTATTTTATATTATCTATTTCTAATATCATATATCCCCCTAAAGAAAAAGACCAAAAAGTCTAAATTCTTCTAGGTATATCCTAAAATTTTACTTTTGGTACTTCTTTTTCTTTTTCATCTATCTTAAAGTATTCAAAGTTCTTAAATTTAAACATATTAGCTACAATATTAGATGGAAACATTTCTACAAGATTGTTATATCCCATAGCTGAATCATTATAAAATTGTCTAGCATAGGTAATTTTATCTTCTGTTTCTTTAAGATCTTTTTGTAATGACAAAAAGTTTTCATTAGCTTTTAGTTCAGGATATGCTTCTGACAATGCAAATAATTTATTTAATGCTCCAGTAAGTTGATTGTTAGCTTCAACTTTCTCATTAATTGAAGTAGCACTAACAGCTTTATTTCTTGCTTCAATAACTGCTGTTAAAGTACCTTCCTCATGTTTTGCATAACCTTTAACTGTTTCAACTAAATTAGGTATTAAATCAGCTCTTCTTTTTAATTGAATATCAACTTGACTGAATTGATTAGCTACTTTGTTTTTTGCATTAACTAATCTGTTATAAACACCAATAACATAAAAAGCTAAAAGAACTAATATACCTGCAATTACAATAATCACAATTGTACTTGTATCCATTATATCATTCCTCCTAAAATAATTATATATCATTATCCTTAAATTTACTAGTATTTTTTTTCATTTTACGTAAATAATATTACTGGAGGATTTTATGGAAAATATTGATATTAGAAAATATATTATTGACAATTTAAAAAACGATAATGAAGAAAAATTAAAAGATTCTATTGAAACTACTATTAAGTTTCAAGATGAAGATGCTCTAATCGGTCTAGGAGTTCTATTTGAATTATTATGGAATAATATGACTGAAGAAGAGAAAAAAGATAATCTTACTAAACTTAAAACTAGTATTACCCACTTAGCTAATAATTAAAATTAGCTCTTTTTTTATTTTATACGCATATATATTAGTATGAAAAAGACATATCTATTAATTATTATCTTATTAATAATTATCATCTATCTAATAATAAAGAATAATAAAACTACCTATATTGTTAATAACACTAATTCTCACCTAACTAAAATTAATAATATTGATGAATCCCATAAAACTAAAATTCAAATATATTTCCCTATAACAAAATATCCTAAACTAAATAGAAATATCAAATCATTCATAGACACATCTCTTAACACCTTCAAATCTAACATCAAAGATGCTCCTAAATTAGAAGTTACTTATTATACTTTCTATATTCTATATGATGAATATTATTATAAAGACTATATCTCTATCTCATTCTATCAAGAAGAATTTACCGGAGGAGCCCATCCTAATCATACTATTAAAACTATTAATTATAATACCCTTACTAACAAAATTATTACTATTGATGACCTTATAAAGATTAACCCTTCCCTATTAAATTCTCTTTCATCCATATCAAGAAATAAACTTAAAAATAGTGAAAAATTTAAATCTCATCTAGACCTTTCTCTCTTAAACGAAGGTACTCTTCCTAATAAAGAAAATTTTAAAAACTTTACTCTCACTAAAGAAGGTCTTAAAATATATTTTGATTATTATCAAATAGCCCCTTATTATTATGGTACTACTGAAATAATTATTCCCTATAATGAAATAAACTTATCCTTATAACAAAATAACCATCCTCCTAAAGGAAGATGGTTATTATGGTTCTATAATATTTAGTGGGTGTAAATAAAACGTCCACTAATTTTTATTTATAAAAAAAGCGGACATAACTTCCT
>CAKOQC010000002.1:0-324347 GCA_934101175.1 uncultured Bacilli bacterium | reverse complement strand
TAAATTAATTAAAAAAGAGCAAAAATAAAAAGATTGGATAATATATAATATGATACTTATTATATATTACGGTGTTCCAATCTTTTTTATTTTGATAATTTCAGAGAAAAATGATGAAAAAATCAAAATATAGTCAATCGGCTAACTACGACCGATACATAGATATACCACAACTCTTTGATTTTGTACTAATTAAATTTATTTATTTTATTCATATATTTACTACTTATATTAATTACATCATTCATTTTTATAATACTATTATCACTAAACTTTATTATTTCATTAACTGAATCAATTCTTTTATCTGTTAATCTAGCAGTTTCTTTTACAGCTTTATCATAACCAACTAAAGCAGCTAAGGGGCACAATCTGAGCAGACCTTGAATCAATTCCTAGATGCTGATGTTTAGATATAGGTCTATTTAAATTGATAATATCATCATAATTATTCATTCTTTGTATCCTCCTACTTCTTCATTTTTATCTTTAGCAGTTGCTCCTTCTTCTAAATTCATACCTTTTAAAATTGCATTTTTTCCATATTTTCTTTTTATATCAAGCAGTGCCTTTTGAATCTTTTTTTCATCTTGTTCTTATTTTATGTTTTTTTCTTTTTGTTTTTTAAAAGTTTCATTAATTTAAATTTATCCTCATCACTTAAAAATAAATAATAACAAGATATAGATCTATTCTCTATTGTTCCAGCATCAAGTTTTAAATCTTTAGGCATAGGTATTAGTTTATTAAAATCTAAAGAATAATTATCACCATTAATAGTTAATAATTTATCTCCTAATTTTTTTTACATTTAATTCTATTATAAGTCCAATTAGGCATTAATAAATCTCCTTATCAATTTGTTTAATCTTAGATAGATAATCTTCATATTTAATATCCCCTTTCAACCATAAATCAGCATATAAATAATCTTTAATAGGAAATACTTGAGAGTAATATTCTGTATCAGAAATATTATCATCAATACAAATTATTTTTTCTTTATCAATAAGGTACTGGGCATAATTTAAGGAATTCTCATCCCCAACCCTCATTTTATATTTTAAAGAACACTTTTCATATCCCTAACCTATTTTTCTTATCAAATATCTTAATATCTTTTAAAAAACATAGAATAATTTCTTGTTCATTTAATGTTACTTCCAGAATTCTACATCTATACTTAAAGGATATTCCTTTAACTAAATAATTCCTAATTATCTTTCTATCTTTTTTAAGAACATAATCTTCTAAATCATCATATAACTCTATTACCTTGGCATCTTTGTTGGTAGTTAATTTTTTATAATTACTAGTGTTAATATCATAAGAACGATTATTTATTTTTCTACTATTCTTTATATGATTTGAAGTATAGCTTAAACATCCTTTTGGTTGTTCCAAATCAAGCTCTGGGTGGTATATATTACCATCATAGGCAAAATCATTGGTAGTATAGACTTCCATAATATCTAATGATTTAATACCATTTAAAGGATAATTAAAGAACTTAAAAATGTTCTTGTAGTAACACCAAGCAATCTTGGTGTTACCATTGGAACATAAAAGAGCATTTTTTTCTTTATTTTCAAGACTTCCACAATCAATTTCAATGTTCTTATACTGACTGTTTTGAACCCAGGATTCGTATCCCTAGGTAATAAACTAGGTAAAGAACGTCTATTTAAATATATTAATAATTTTGGTTTTGGTAAAAAAACTGGTATTGATCTAAATGGTGAAGCTAGTGGTATTCTATTTAATTTAAATAATGTTGGCCCTGTTGAACTTGCGACTACTTCTTTTGGTCAAGGAATAAGTGTTACTGCCATTCAACAAATAACAGCTGTATCTGCTGTCATTAATGGTGGCACGTTATATAAACCATATGTTGTAAAAAGAATAGTTGAACCCAATACCAAAGAAATAATTAAAGAAAATAAATCTACTGTTGTAAGAAAAGTTATCTCAAACGAAACAAGTGAAACTGTCCGTATGGCTCTAGAAACTGTCGTAGCATATGGTACTGGTCGTAATGCTTATATTGAAGGATATCGTGTTGGAGGTAAAACTGGTACTGCTCAAAAAGTACAAAATGGTGTTTATTTACATGGTAATTATATTCTATCATTTATTGGTTTTCTCCCTGCTGACAATCCTCAAGCAGTAGTATACGTAGCTATCGATAATCCTAAAGGTATTACTCAATATGGTGGTACTGTATCTGCTCCTATTGCTAAAAATATCATGTTAGATATTATTGATAAATTAAAAATAGAAAAATCTGAATATACATTAGAAAAAACTTATAATTGGTATGATACTAAATATGCAAAAGTACCAAACGTAATTGGCTATTCTATTGATGATGCTAAAAAAGAATTAAAAAAGTTTACTGTAAACTATTCTGGTAATGGTTCTAATATCTTAGCCATATCTCCTAGTCCTGGTACTATTATTCCCGAAAACTCTACTATTAAAGTTCTACTTGGCAATTGACATATAATTTAAATTATACTAGATGATTGACAACTACATGTAAAGTTCTAATTATTTTAAGTATTAACATAATCTTTTATGTTATAATAACTATGAAAAGGAAGTGAATTATGCTAACTTTAACAAAATCATTATTTGCTCTAATGATTGGATTTCTAATGGCCACTGCATTTGGATTAGTTGCTATTCCTTTATTAAAGAAAATTAAAGCTGGTCAACGTATCAACATTTATGTTGAAAATCATCAACGAAAATCTGGAACCCCAACCATGGGTGGTTTAATATTTATTATTCCTACGATAATAACTACTATTATTTTAATTGCTACTAATAAAATAGAATTTTCTGTTAACTTATTAATTGTTATGTTTGTTTTTATTTCATATAGTTTAATTGGCTTCCTTGATGATTATCTAAGTATTAAACAAAATCAAAATAAAGGACTAACTCAAACTCAAAAGTTAATTCTTCAATTTATAGTAGCCTTAATATTCTATATTTTATATCGTAAATATACTAATAATAGTTCTATCTTAGAAATAACTCTTTTAAATATCAAATGGAACTTAGGTTGGTTCTATGGAATATTCATCTTACTATTATTAGTAGGTTCTTCTAATGCTGTTAATCTAACTGATGGTCTAGACGGTCTAGCCGGAGGCTTATCTGCTATTGCTTTTCTAGCATTCGGTTTAATATCTTGGGGTAGTTACTGGATAGAAGGATATCAAGATATGGGTATCTTCTGTTTCATCCTAGTAGGTTCTGTTATGGGATTTCTAGTATATAATACTAATCCTGCTAAAGTATTTATGGGTGATACTGGAAGTCTTACTTTAGGTGCAACTCTTGCTACTATTGCTATTCTAACTAATCACGAACTATCCTTAGCTGTAATTGGCGGTGTCTTTGTAATAGAAACCCTAACCGTTATTATTCAAATAACATCAGTAGTTCTATTCAAGAAAAAAGTCTTCTTAATGACCCCTATTCATCACCATTTTGAAAGATTAGGATGGAAAGAATCTGATATTGTAAAACTATTCTGGATTATTGGTTTCTTATTATGTTTATTAGCCTTAATCTATGGTGTATGGTTATAACACTTCAACTGAAGTGTTTTTTTCATATTTAAAACATATACTTTAATAAGGATGATATTATGAAAAAAATTGATAAAACTTTATTAATCGCTGTCATTATTTTATCATTGTTTGGTCTTTTAATGATATATTCTTCTTCAAGTATTTGGGCCTTATATAAATTTAATGATCCCTATAAATATCTTAAAAGCCAAGCCATCTTCTTATTAGTAGGATATCTAATAATCTTTATAGTATCTAATATAAATTATAATATTTATAAATTATATAGTAATAAAATTCTTCTTGGATGTATTATTCTTTTAATCTTAGTACTAATTCCTGGTATTGGCTCTATTAGAAATGGTTCTAGAAGTTGGTTTGGTATTGGTTCGTTTGGTATTCAACCTAGTGAATTTGCTAAACTAGGTCTAATAATTTTCACATCTAAGTATCTAACTACTAATAAAATTAAAGATATTAAAACTTCTGTTCTCCCTATCTTATTAGTAGTTATTTTCATATTTGGTCTTATTATGCTTCAACCTGATTTTGGTACTGGTGTTATTCTAGTTATGACTATTATTTGTCTATTATTTGTATCCGGTGTTAATATGAGTTTCTTTGTAAAAATAGGTATTCTAGGCCTCATTGGTATAGTTATATTAATAATTATTGCTCCATATAGATTAGTAAGAATTACATCTTTTCTAAATCCCTGGGCTGATCCTCTAGGTAGTGGTTTCCAAATTATTCAGTCTTTATATGCCATTGGTCCTGGTGGACTACTAGGTATGGGCTTAGGTAACTCTATTCAGAAACATTTCTATCTCCCAGAACCCCAAACAGACTTTATCTTCTCTATCATTAGTGAAGAATTAGGTTTTGCTGGTGTCTTAATAGTATCCTCTCTATTCATAACTATTATTTATAAAGGAATATCTATCTCTTTAAAACAAGAAGATAATTTTGCTAAATATTTATCTTTTGGTATATCTTTCTCACTAGCTTTTCAAACTATTCTAAATCTTATGGTAGTAATTGGTCTAATTCCTGTTACTGGTGTAACTCTACCCTTTCTATCATACGGTGGTTCTAGTCTCTTAGTATCTATGACTTATATTGGTATTCTCTTAAATATATCTAAAAATAAGAACTGAAAAAATCAGTTCTTATTTTCTATTCACTTTCCATCTCAAAAATTATATCTCTAAGTTCCATCGCCTTTTCAAAATCAAGATTTTTAGCAGCAAGCTCCATCTCTTTAGTAAGTTTATCTATCAAGTTATCTTTCTCTTTCTTACTCATCTTTTCTTTTCTTTCTTTCTTACCATCTGTATCTTCATTAGAAATTAATTCTCTTATTTCTTTAATAATTGTCTTAGGAACTATTCCATGTTCTTGATTATATTCTTCCTGTATCTTTCTTCTTCTAACAGTCTCATCTATCGCTACTTTCATAGAATCACTTATTGTATCTGCATACATTATAACTTTACCATGTTCATTTCTAGCACATCTTCCTATTGTTTGAATTAAACTTCTCTCACTTCTTAAAAATCCTTGTTTATCTGCATCCATAATTGCGATTAAAGATACTTCAGGAATATCTATTCCTTCACGAAGTAAATTAATGCCTACTACTACATCATATACTCCAAGTCTTAGATCACGAATAATCTTCATTCTTTGTAAAGTCTTTACTTCATTATGTAAATAAGCTACTTTTATATCTATATCTTTCAAGTAACTTGTAAGTTCTTCAGCCA
This sequence comes from uncultured Bacilli bacterium, assembly GCA_934101175.1. Taxonomy (GTDB): domain Bacteria; phylum Bacillota_I; class Bacilli_A; order RF39; family UBA660; genus RUG705. The sequence goes on along the minus strand of CAKOQC010000002.1, from coordinate 318,997 downwards.
TTTTAATAGTTAAAGTTGTAATAAGAACTCTCTCATTTTTCTCTTTTCTATCATCTATTTCTTTAACTAAATCATCTATTTGATTTTTACTAGTTCTCACTTCAATAATCGGATCAAGAAGTCCTGTTGGTCTAATTATTTGTTCTACATATTTATTATTAACTAATTCTAGTTCATAATCTCCCGGTGTAGCACTAACATATATTGCTTGATTAATTTTCTTTTCAAATTCATCAAACTTAAGTGGTCTATTATCAAGTGCACTAGGAAGTCTAAATCCATAATCTACAAGATTCATCTTTCTAGCTCTATCACCATTATACATTCCTCTTACTTGTGGAAGTGTTACATGAGATTCATCTACTACTAATAAGAAGTCTTTAGGAAAGAAGTCTATTAATGTAGTAGGAGTTTCTCCTTCACCTCTTAAAGCTAAATGTCTTGAATAGTTTTCTACCCCTCTACAAAAACCAGTTTCGAGTAACATTTCCGTATCATAATTAACCCTCTCCCTAAGTCTTTGTTCTTCTATTAATTTATTATTATCTAAAAAGTATTGTCTTCTTTCTTCTAATTCTTTTCTTATTCTATCTACTGCTACTTTTAATTTATCATCACTTGTTACAAAGTGTGAAGCCGGAAATATTGATACACTTTTCTTCTCTTTAATAATAGTTCCCGTTACTGTATCAAATTCACATATACGATCTACTTCATCACCAAAGAATTCAATCATAATACCATTTTTTCTTTCATATGCTGGTATTAATTCAACAACATCTCCCCTTACTCTAAAAGTACCCCTCTTTAAATCAAAAGTACTCCTTTCATAAAGCATATCAACTAGTTTTTCTAAAACTTTATTTCTCTCTACTACATCTCCCTTATTAATAGTAAGCATCTTCTTTTTATATTCCTCTACTTCACCAATACCATATATACAAGAAACTGATGCTATTACTATAACATCTCTTCTAGATAGTAAACTAGAAGTAGCTTTATGTCTAAGTTCATCTATCTCATCATTAATTTTAGCATCTTTCTCTATATATGTATCAGTACTAGGAACATATGCTTCTGGTTGATAATAATCATAATATGAGACAAAGTATTCAACAGCATTATCTGGAAATAGTTCTTTAAATTCACTATATAATTGTCCAGCAAGAGTCTTATTATGAGCAAGTATCAAAGTAGGCTTATCAACTTCTTTTATAACATTAGCTATTGTAAATGTTTTACCTGTACCAGTTGCTCCTAACAATACCTGATCTCTTTTCCCTTCTTTTACTCCTTTAACAAGTTCTTCTATTGCCTTAGGTTGATCACCACTCGGTTTATATTTACTTACTAAATTAAACATATCATCATACCTCCTATATTTCTCTAATTAATTCTTCACTACAGTTCATAATATAATTATTTCTAATGACTTCCTATTTTTTCAGTTTCAATTAATTTTTTTAAATATTTTTAATCATATTTTCTTGATTTCATAAATCTATCATCATAAAGTACAAAGCCTTGCATCATATAATCTTTAATTATTTCATTTACCCAAGTTATAAACTTAATTGCTTTTTTGAATTAACTCTAAATCCAATAAAAATAATCATATCTAAATTATAATATTTAGTGTTATAAGTTTGTTTTCCATAGTTTCCCATATGTGCAATTTTTGCACATGTGTTATTCTCAACTAATTCTTCATCATTATAGATATTGTTAATATGTTTAACAATACCATTCTTATCATGTTAAAAAGTATCGCTATCGAATTTACATTTAACCAAACACTCTTATCTTGTAAAATTACTTCTACATTAGTTTGTTCAGTCCCATCACTATAAAATTAAATATTTTTTCACTACACGTTTCTTTCTCACTCGTAATTTATATTGTATTAACATATAAAAAATTATACTAGTATTCTATCATTGTTTTAAAAAACAAACAAGATAAACATTCAATTTTCTTTAAATCAAAAAATAATCTACCAAATTAATAATTGATATATACAACTCTATAACCATACTATCATAACAAAATTACAATGTCAATATTATATCATACATTTGTTCTTATTTCTTTAATTTATTATTAGAAAAAAAGAATAACTTTTACGACAGTTAATCCTTAATATAAATTATTCTTCTTAATATACTCTATTATTTCCATATCAAGATACTCTTCTACTTCATCATATCTTTTTCTTTTTAATAAATCTCTAATATTAGTAGAAGATATATCCATCTCTTTAAAGCCATCTACTAGTATAAAGTTATTCTTATTATCATACTTATCAAGATACTTCTCAATATCTATTCCTTCTCTAGGTATAACAAGAATTTTATTATTAAGTATCTCTTTATAATTCTTCCATTTATCAAAACTAATTACATTATCAGCTCCAATAATTAAATATAACTCATCATCACATTCTCTTTCTAACTTATTTAAAATCATATATGTATATTCTAAATCATTATATCTATTATCAATAATAATACTATCACTCTTGTAATAATTCCACATATCTATTCTATAATTAACTGGAATTATCCCAGTCTTATCCCAATAAGCACCAGTAGGTATTACTAAAACTTTATCTACATAATCATTGTTAAGTAAATAATCAACTATCATCTTATGTCCTTTATGTACTGGATCAAAACTACCTACATATATACCTACTCTCATTTTTACCCTCTATCCCTCTTATACATCGGTATTACAAACTTATGTCTACTATTATTATGCATTCTCTCTATTTTTAAAGCTATTTCTTTATCAAGTGTTTTATCATTTAATATATATCTTTCTATATCATTGTAACTTACTCCCAACTTATCTTCATCACTCATACCAGATAATCCATCACTAGGAGTCTTATATAATATCTCTTTAGGTACCTTTAATACTTCTCCAACTTTTATTACTTCAGATACTAACAAATCTCCTATTGGATCAATATCATGAACAGAATCTCCTCCTTTAGTAAAATACCCAACATATAATTCACTCTTATTACTAGTACCTACTACTAAATAAGGCCTCTTCTCTACTTCTGATAACAAAGCAGCCATATAATAGCAACTCATCATTCTCATTCTAGGTTTAATATTAATATCACTATTTTTAGTATCTTCCAAACTATAATTATTATTTTTATTAATCTCTTTCTTAAAATCTTCAAACATTTCTGTTAAATCTATATTTAGTAATCTATTCCCATAATATTCACTTAATTTTTTAGCATCATCCATATCTCCTTCATTTGAATAACAAGGCATCGTCAAACCAACAACTCTCTCACTTCCAAGTGCCTTGCATAATAAAGCCAATACTACTGCCGAATCTTTTCCTCCACTAATACCTAATACTGCCCCATATAACTTATTCTCTTCGTAATAGTCCCTAATAAATTTAATAATATCATCAGTTAACTTTTCATAATTCATACATACCCTCCTCTATTTAATTAACACTCTTATATATATTATATCTAAAATAATTTATGAAGTAAATTTTTCAAGCAGAAAAAACCTATCATTATCTGATAAGTTTTAAAATATTCCTTTAATTAATCCATTAGTATCTATATCAATTTCTTCTGCTGCTGGTACTCTAGGAAGTCCTGGCATAGTCATAATATTACCTGCAAGTACAACAATAAATCCAGCTCCATTTTTAATTTCTACACTTCTAACTTTAATAGTATATTCATCATTACATTCTAAATTCTTAGGATCATCTGATAAAGAATATTGTGTCTTTGCTATACATATTGGATATTTTCCATATCCTAATTCTTCTAATCTATTAATTTCTTCTAAAGCTTCACTACTATATTCTACTCCTTTAGCATAATATATCTTCCTAGCAACTTTCTCTATCTTAGTCTTAATATCATCTTCTAAATCATACATAAACTTAAACTCTTCTGATTCTTCTACTAAGGAAACAATCTTTTTAGCTATATCTATAGCACCTTCTCCTCCATCTGCCCATCCTGTAACAAGACTAAGCTCTATTCCTTTTTCTGCCAATTTATCTCTTAAATAATCAATTTCTTTATCATTATCTTGACTATATTTATTAATAGCTACTATTACATTAAGTCCAAACTTCCTCTTTATATTATCTATATGTTTAAATAAGTTATCCATTCCCTTATCCATAGCAGGAATATTTTCTTCAAACACCTTATCTTTTTCTACTCCACCATGGTATTTTAAAGCTTTAATTGTTGCTACTAATACTACAGCATCAGGCACTAAATTATTCATTCTACATTTTATATCTAGAAATTTTTCACATCCTAAATCCGCTCCAAATCCTGCTTCAGTAATTACATAGTCTCCTAATTTTAAAGCCATTTTTGTAGCTATAACACTATTGCATCCATGTGCAATATTAGCAAAAGGACCTCCATGAATAATTGCTGGAGTATGTTCTAATGTTTGTACTAAGTTAGGTTTAATAGCATCTTTTAATAGTACTGCCATGCTCCCTTCAGCCTTTAAATCACGAGCAAACACTTCTTTACCTTCTTTATTATAACCAATTATTATATTACCAAGACGTCTCTTTAAATCTTCCATATCAGTAGCTAAGCATAAAATAGCCATTACTTCAGAAGCTACTGTTATATCAAATTTATCCCTTCTAGGAACTATTTTAGCTTCTCCAGATAGTCCAGTATCTACTACTCTTAACTGCCTATCATTAAGATCCATACATCTCTTCCAAACAACTTTCTCTATTCCTAATTTATTACCAAAATACATATGGTTATCTATCATTGCTGATAGTAAATTATTAGCTGCTGTTATTGCATGAATATCTCCTGTAAAATGTAAATTAATATCTTCCATTGGAGCAACTTGTACCTTACCACCACCAGTAGCTCCTCCCTTAATACCAAATACTGGTCCTAAAGAAGGTTCTCTAAGAGCAAGTATTGCCTTCTTACCAATCTTTCTAAGTCCATCTGCTAATGCTATACTCATAGTAGTCTTTCCCTCTCCTAAAGGCGTCGGACTAATTGCTGTAACTAATATAAGTTTACCATTCTTTTTATCTTTATTCTTATCATATACATGATTATCTATCTTAGCCTTATACTTTCCATATAATTCTATATCATCCTCTTCTAATCCTAAATCTAAAGCTATCTCACTTATCTTTTTCAACTCTGTATTTCTAGCTATTTCTATATCTGTCATTCATATACCTCCTTACAATATAAGTATATCAAATAAAAAAACTATTATCAAGTTTTCTCGATAATAATTTATCCTCATAAGTTACTTATTGCATAACTAATTTTCTACATTTAGATTTAATATTTCTAGAAGTAACATCTGCTACTATTGCTTCTTCTTTCTTCTCTAAGTAAAGTCCTTGTTTAAGAGGTAACCATAAATGTAAACGATAATCTCCTACTTCATCAGTTACATTTACCCATTCTGCTATTATTCCATCTTCATCTTCACATACTTGCATTCCGTGTTTTTTCATAATTCCTTCTGAATTAGATCCTATTAAATCTGTTCTAGCATATACTAAATCAAAATCATTATAGTATGCATATTCCATAGCAAAAGTTACTAATTCACTACAAGCTCCTCTTCCACGAAAACTCTTTACAGTAGATAATCCATAAAAGTAAACATTCTTAACATCTTTATTATCATAAGATTTAAAATCTACTGATACATTTTCTTCATTATAAGTAACCCCATTCATAGAAACTGGATTCATATCTTGATCTAGATAAATAAATAATTTACCATTAGTATTATATAATTTTAATTCTTCAGCTGCAGATTCATATGTAATTTCTTCTCCATATTGTTCTTCAAATGATTTTAATAAATTCATCAAGATAAAGACATTTTTTTCTGAATATCCCATAGTAGCAATATAACATCCATTATCTAACTTTTTCCATACTTTAATCTTCTGCTTATTATTATATATATTTTTATAAAATTCTTTCTTATTCATAATTTCCTCCTAAAAAACTCTCATATATTTTATATAATGTATATAAACTTTCTTTATTTACGTATTCATTTTTACAATGTGGATTATATCCTGTAGGATTCATAATTATAGTAGGTATTCCTTTATCACTAAAGAATATTGCATCTGAAGTTGTTTCACATCCTTTTTCTACTACTGACCTTCCTAATACTTTCTCACATGTGTCTATATATTTCTTTATATATTTGTTATTAACATCTGTAACAAAAGCACTTCCTATAGTTAAAACTTTTACATCTACTTCTTTATCTATATTTTTAATAAATTCTACTATATTATCTTTATCTTTATTAATATATCTTATATCTAATATCATTGAAGCATAATCTGGTACTTGATTATTAGAGTTTCCTCCATTTAATTTTGATAGGTTAACACTTGTTATATATTCATCACTAGATTTTGGTATTGGATATTTTAAAACAATCTCATTATAAACATTCATAAGTTTAATTATAGCATTTTCTCCATTAAACAATTGTGCTGAATGTGCAGGTTTTCCTTTAGCACTAAGTTCTAATTGTATTAATCCTTTTTCTTCTTTTATTAATTCAAAATCAGATCCGCCATCAGGTACTATAGCTAATTTACTATTATATATTTTAGATAATTCATAAGCACAATTTCCATCTATTTCCTCATCACTAGTAATAAATAATGCTATTTTTAAATCAGTCTTAATATTTTTAAATAATGTAAGTAATACTGCTACACTACCTTTCATATCGATAGTACCTCTTCCATATATATTGTCTTCATCTTCAGTAAATTCATATGTATCATCATATACAACATCTATATGAGTACAAAATATAATATCTAAATCTTTACTATCAGTATTAGATAATACCATTGCCTTCTTATCTTTAAATGTATATTCATTAATTTCTAAATTTTTAAATTCTTCTTTTATATAATTAAATAACTTTTCAAATTCTTCTGTATTTTCTTCATAAGTTTTATAACTTAATAATTTTTTTAATGTATCTATAATTTCTTTTTTCATAACTTTCTCCTTCTTAATAATTTTATATAAATAGTAAAAGACCTATGTACTTGTTTGTATACATAGGTCTTAAATTATAAATCGTATAAATAATTTATTAATTTAATCATTATGGATACAAGCAAGACTAAAACACTTGTATCCAAACGGTTCTACCGTTTGTCCCCAAGCGTATGTCTTAAGCGGCGTCTTAATGATAAATTAATATTCTTTTTCATACGTATCTTCCCTTTCGTTGCTATAAACAATACCATAATATTTAACTTTTGTCAACACCTTTCACATTTATTTCTAATTATTTATATAATGAAAAAGTAGTGAATATTTTCTTCATATTCACTACTTTTAACTATTCTCTATGATCTCTAATTATAACAATTCCCGATCCGCCAGCTCCACCAGCAATATTATATCCATTAGCATTATAGCCAACACCATTACCATCACCACCATTACCAGTGTTTGCTACTTTTGTAGTAACTGTACAATTACCACATCCACCAAGTGAATATTTAAATGCTGACGTATTACCAAATTCATAAGTATTATCACTTAAAGACTGACCAACAGAACCAGAAGACCAACTATTGACACCATGAGAACCAGCTCCGCCGCCATTTCCACCAGCTCCGCCATTATATGCATTTCCTGGAAGACCACCGCTAACACCAAAACTTATTAAACCACTTAAACTTGTCGTTTCTACAAATGATGATAATTCTCCAATAGAAGCAACACACCTACCAGAACATCCTGCCCCACCATTTCCTACTGTTACCTTTATAGAAGAGCCATTTGCTACTGGAATAGAATTTTTAAGTAGAATTAATCCGCCACCGCCACCGGCACCCATATTATATTCATTACCATTCCATGTACCACCTGAGCCGCCGCCTCCGCCGCCTACTAAGAAGACATCAAGATTCAAAGATTTATTTAAAGTTAAATCTCCAGAAGTTAAAAACTTAACTTTCCAACTACCACTTTCATTAATAACTTCACAATTTCCTGTATAAGATAAAATATATGGTTCTGTACCAGTAGAAGAATTAGCACATGAATATGATTGTGATAACTCTGTATATGTAATTTCTTCTGTTTCTATATTAACTGCATTTCGTGCATTTCTAATTATTATAATTCCTGTTCCACCTGTTCCACCAGTACTACTAGCTCCACCGCCTCCACCGCCAGTATTAGCAGTTCCATTTCCACCCTTATCCGCGGAAGATTCATATACTTTTCCGCCAGTTCCGCCGCCGCCTTCGCCACCAGCTCCACCAGCAACAACAGCTCCAGATGTTGAATGATAGTATCCACTAGCACCACCGCCGCCAGCATATAATGTTCCTGTTTCTTCACCAAATTCACGAGTTGTACCTGTTTCTCCATTTGGTCCAGGTTTATTTCTTTGTCCCTTTGCACTTCCACCGGGGTCGTCTCCACCATCAGACGCACCTGCTGATGGACTGTATTGAGCAGCCTTACCACCTGCAGAACCACCATCTCCTGCTTTTTCAGCACCTGATGATTGTCCATGTAATCCACCTGCTGCAGTAAATCCAAAGGCAGTTGATGATTCACCATCAGTACCAGATGTTCCACCAGCACCAACAACAAATTCATATTCTGTATTTTTAGTAATTACAATATTTCTTTCTGTAAGTGTATAACCACCACCGCCACCTGAACCACATGCATAGTAATAGCAACCTGCACCGCCGCCGCCTCCGCCGCCTACTAGAAAGGCATCTACTTGCATTGCATTAATTGATGTAAAAGTACCACTTGATAAAAATCTAATCTTAAAATTGCCATCTCCCTCGTCTACAACTTCACAATCACCTGTATATGTAAATATTGGACTATTACCTTTCGAAGAATTAGCACATGAATAATTATTTGCTACAAGCTGATAATCTATCGAAATATTAACCATAATTGAATCACTAAGGTACTTAATATTACCAGCATTATCGATAATTCTAACACACACATAATATTTTTGTGCTTCAAAAACATTAAAGGTATAACTTGAATTAGCTGAAGAAGTATATCCAGTAGTAGGACAAGTACTATTCTTAGTTATTAAATATCCATATTCTTTTATTCCACTATAATCATCAATTACTGATAAAATCGCTGTAACAGAATTTTCTCCTCCATTTAAAGCAATAGTACCATATGGAGTATCATTATCTACATAAAATGGTTTAGAAACTTCTTTAACACATATCCCAGTAACATCGCAAGCTTCTGCTATTAAATAATATACTCCTGAAGCATTCTCTAATGTATAAATATTACCAGTCATAAAGTTTTTATCTGGAGTAGCATTTTTATCAGTAGACCAAATATATTTAAAACTAGATGAATCTAATTTATTACTTCCCTTACTTACTGTTATTGCACTACTAATATTACCATTTACATATTTAATATTACCATTATTACTAAATGTTATTACTGGTTTAGTACTAGTTTCCCATTTAGCATATACAGTTTGTTCTTCAGTAGCTTCAACATTAGTTGTTGAAGTAATTTGTGCTCCACCACTAGCTTCTGTATACCATCCTGAAAAACTATATTCATTTTTATATGGTGTACATAATTCTCCATAAGTATCTCCTGTTACAACAGACTTAGAGTAGCATCCTGATCCACCCTGATTATCATAATTAAGCATTAATGCTTCTACATTTACAGATTCAAAAGATATTTTTACTGCTCCATCACCACTTTTAGCATAATCAGCAGTAGGTGTATCTGATACGTTAGTAGTAGTATATGTTTTAGTAGCAGTAGCAGTAGATGTTGTACAGTTATAGCAATACATAAATTTACTAGTCAATGATGAATTTCCAATATATCCTGATCCACCAGCACCACCTGATTTAAGTGCACCGTTACCGCCATAGAATCCACCGCCTCCGCCAGGCATTGTAGTAATACTTTCTGTATTAGAACTGTTATCATTTCCCTTTCCAAAAGCATATCCTGATGATTGAGTTCCTGGGGTAGATGACTGAGTTCCAACTGTGGTTCTATATCCAGAAACACCACTAATTCCACCGCCAGCGCCACCCATTCCCTTGTTTCCAGCTGAACTATAATTATAATAACTTGCACCACCGCCGCCACCAGCAACAATTAATATATTATTAGTTTTTGAAGATAATGTTGATAAAAGTCCACTGACAGTAGCTACATGAGTTGCACCGCCCCCTCCAGCAACATAACCATATGCATCTGATGAAAGACCGCTTCCTCCACCATTATAACCGCCTGAACAAAATACTTTGGTTTGATTAGTTGGAGAAACACAATTTGAATTACCTTGACCACCTATATTTATATATAGAACTTGTCCTTTTGTTAATGACACTTTCCCTGTCGAATAACCACCATATCCACCTATGACACCTGATACTGTTCCACCATTTGTGCCACCTGTAGCATTTCCGCCTTGAGCTCCCCATACTTCTAATTTATAAGTTCCGGTCTGCGGTACTGTATATATTTGTTCATCACCAGTAAAATACAAATTCGTTCCATCAAAATGTGTATATACAACACCAGCAGATCTTATATAAGCAATACTACCATTATTATCAGTAAGTTTAATACATCCATAATAAGTCTCATCTTTAATATAACCCTCCGAGTATTCTTTCGATAAAGCCGTCTGTTCTTCATATGTAGCCAAGCTACAATTACCATTCGTAGTTAAAGCAAATCCATATGTATTAGTAAGGCCTGAACCTTCATCACCAAAATTAGATAAGGTTAAAGTAAATTTACCACCTTCAGTAGATAATAATGCTGTTCCATATGGAATATCATCTTTCCACTTTGCATATAAAGTTAAATCTCCTGATTCTTCAGTTAACTTAGTAACCGGATCATCAATAGCATTATATGATTTATAATATCCAACAAAACTATATCCCTTTTTAGTAGGTATATCTAATACTGTTCCAACACCTGATGTATATGTTTCTGGATATTCCTCTTCATGTATACCACTAAATTCTCCTCTACCTTCGTCTTGATAAGTAATTGTATACATTTCTCCTGCTACAGATACATCTTTATATGCTGCACAGCTATTATAATTATTCCCTTCTAATTTTTTTACTACTATTTTACTTATACCTATACCAGTAGGTAATAATGTTGCCTTATTACTTTCAACACTTCCTACAGATACAACATTTGTTTTACTACTCGTTACTGTTAAAGAACCATCTCCTGTACAATTATAAGTAATATCTCCTGATGCTCCGTCACTAAATTTTAATGTTGGAACACTATTAATTGTACATACACAGTCAGCTTTATTAATTATAAATGTCTTACTTGTATCACCATTAAAGCTTCCTTTTCCTGATATAACTACTGTAGCTATTCCTGCATTAATATTATTTACATATCTTAAAGTATAGTCAGTACCTTCCTTTAATACTTTACTATCTTTACTAATTGTAACACTAGGTTTCTTTTCTGTTCCATCATATGTATAAGTATTATTACTAAGTGTTATCGTATATCCATCAAATACATCTTTATTAGAAACACTTATCACTCCAGAACTATTAGTACTATTTCCTCTATTAACCTTATTTTTAATAGTATTTTCTTTTAATGATAAGTTTGTACTTCCATCAGTACCCGTTCCTACTAATGTTATTGTGTATTTATAACCATTATTAACTTCTTCACTAGTAACATTCTTAATTGTAACATTATTATTAGCTACTGTAATATCACTAGCACTAACGCTTCCATTACTTACTCCTACTTCAGGATCTACACAAGTTAATGTAACTGAAGCACTATCTCCATTTTTAATATTATTAGCATCAAAATTGCCCCACGTACATACAGGTCCTGTTGTATCTATAGTAGATATAGTTAATGATTTATTAACAGTTTCACCACTACTATCTTTAAACCATACATAATATGTTCCTGTATTATCTACTATAGACTCTAAATTATATAAATTTCCTTGTTCACCATTAGGTATATCTATCCAACTATCAACACTATTTGTTGTAGTAATTGCATAACTAACTACATCATTTCTAAAGTTAACTGCTGTTGCTTTTAATATTTGATAATTATTACTTAAACTAGTAATTTCAAAAGCATTAGCAGGCCCTTCATCAGAACATTCTCCATTTAAAGATAAATCAAAAGATCTAGCTGCTAAATCTTCTGGAGGTATTTCTACTTCCGCTTCATCTAACCATAACCATAAATAGTATGTTTGACTTCCTGCAGTAGCAAATTCTTGACTTATCATTAAATTAGATTTATCTCCTGCTTGTAAATCTTTAAAATTACCTGAATAAACCAATCCTGTATCACAAGAATCTTCACTTGTTGTAAGCGCATATTTAAAGTTATCTGAATTAGCTAAATAACTACCAATTGAATTAACATCTAACCACAAGCTTAAATATGTACTACCTTCTGATGGATTATTCAAATTAGTAACAATCTTTTTCTTAATAACATGTTCTTGATTATTACAATTAGTAGGTATCAAAGTAATATTATTACTAGATACTAAATTACTACCCTTTGCAGAACAACTAAAATCACTACTAGTAGTAAAACTTATAGCTGTATTAGTATCCTCAGGACTATTCCAGATATAAAAAGCATAAGTTCCTGTTAATACTGCTATTACTCCAAATAATATAAATAATATTAATGTTTTTTCCTTATTATTCATAACACACGCTCCTTGAGTATTCTATTCAATAACTATCTATTATGAATAAATTATACTATAAATAAAGAGAATATACAAGATTATAATCATATTTTCATTGTTTAAAATAGCAAAAAAAGATTATGTATATTGTCTATTTATATACATAATCAATAGGATACTTACATCTAGTTAAAGTCTTAACTATTTCCTTATCATCTTCTTCTTTAAACAAACCACTTATATCTTTTTTCCATAATAATCTATCTATATGATGATATCTACAATAAGATACTTCAAATAATTTAATAAATAATTCTCTTAAAGCTTTATAATTATATTCTTCTAATTTATTACTTTTAATATATTCACTAATAACATATAAATCTGTATCTATTATTATCATTTCTCTACTATTAACAATAACGTTTTCATCATGTAAATCTACTACAAATATTTTATTATTAGTAAGTTCTTCTATTGCTTTTTTCAATCTAAGATAATTCTCTATTATATATTCTGAAGGCATTAGGTATAAATCTATCATTTCTTTTTGATACATCTTACAAGTATATGCCGTAAAATTATTATCTTTATCAAATAATATATCATATATCTTATAAATTCCTGCTAAGTCTAATTCTCTTATTAATTTAAGGGTATTTAAACTAACATTCCTTGGATCTATTCCTATTTTTATACATTTATCATCATCTATTTTATATACACTTCTTCCAAGACTAGTCCCTTTTTTAATATTTACTTTATCTCCATTTTCTTTATAATAAATCATCTGTATCACCTATCTTTTTAAAGATAAAATATAATTATCTCTTCCTATTACTCCTTCTATTCTATCTATTTTAAATCCTTTATTTACAAATTCTATATTATTATCATCTATACTAAAGCTATATTTTCCCATTACTTCTTTAGCTTTATATTCTTCTATTTTATTTATATATTCTTCTGGTCCTTCTACTATAAAATCATATATATTAGATAATAGTAATATATCATATTTCTCTTCTACATTCATTCTCATAAAATCTATTTTTCTAAATCTAGGTAATTGTATTCTTCTAATTATTTCTTGTAATTTATAATAATTATTCTCTTCTAAATAAGGATTAACTTTTTCTATAAAACTAATTTTATTACTAACCAATATATTAGGAGTAAAGGCATTATTAATTATATTTTTATATTCACCATTCTTAATTAAATATACATAATAGTTTAATTATTCATAATCTAATTCTTTATACATCTTCTCAAATATATCCATATCATCTATTCTTCTATATAAGAATAATGCTATAAAATCTTCATGTTTTAGTATTTTTAATGCTTTAAATTTAATTCTAAATAATAACCATGCTATATAATTAACATCAAATACTTCTACTTGTTCTGCTCCATATAATAAACTATTAAAATATTGATCTCCACTTCCGAGTACTGCTAATACTAAAGCTCCATCAAAATCATATATCTCCCTAAATGCTCCTATATTTTCATTAGACATCATATGTTATTCATCCAATACACCCCTTAAATTGCTTTAATATCATACTCTATTTCCTAATATAAGTCAAGAAAAAGAACTATATCAGATGTGAACTCCATCTTGAAGACATCATCTTTTTATATAGTTCTATTTACAATCAATTATATCTATCCAATCTTTCTTATCCTTATTATTCTTAATAATATTAACTATCTTATTATTAATAATCTCATCAATACTAGTATCCCCATCATTACTTCTATATACAAATTCATAACTATTATTAACCTCTATATTATTAATAATAACATTCTTAACTCTAATATTATATACTTGATTATTCTTATCAACAAATGTCACATACTTATAATTATCATCATCCCCATCATATATCTTATCAACATAATATGTCTTAGTACCAACACATTTATATTCATAATCTCCCTCGTCCAAAACATAAGTATATATTAAAATTATAACTACTTCAACAATAACTATTCCTAAAAATAATAACAAATATTTAATAATATTATTATTCTTTCCTATAACTTCCTGATCACTAAATATCTCTTCATAACTAACATTAAATTCTTCACTAATTTTCTTTAACTTATCAGTAAGTGGTATAACCTGATCCATCTCCCACTTACTAACAACTTGCCTACTAACACCAATTCTCCTAGCAAATTCCTCTTGAGATAACCCCAACTTCTTTCTAAGAGAATATATTCTATCACCGATACTCTTACTCATATTCTACTTCCTCACTCTTATCAGTAATAAAATTCCATTTAACATATATTATCTTATCAACTTCTGTCTGTTTATTTTTAGTAAGTACATATTTAATAATCATCTCAGTATCACTAATAACTTCTTGAATACTAAAATAACTCTCTGGATACTCCTCTAAATAACTATTATCTTCCTTATAAAAATTAATCTTCTCATAATCATTTATACTATTAATCCTAAATACATATATACCCGTTGTATCTTTATTATTATTACAATCTTCTAAACTATATTTTCCTTGTGTTCCTAAATATTCTTTATATCCACAAGAATAATAAAAACTAAGAATATTTCCACTTGGAGAAGATTTATAATTAGTACTTCTCCATGCCATATCAAATCCTTCTATTGTAAGCTTTACTGGTTCTTTACTAAAGTCATTAATATCAAACATATAAACATCTCTATATTCATTATTTATTGGATACCCCAAGAAATTATATATCATAACTCCCATCTTATTATTAACATCATATAACCCATCTAATTTTTGTTTATATAAATCTTTAGCAATACTTTTAATATATTCCTTATCACTAGGATTATCCATATCAACATAATCTCTTATCCCATCATCACCTGGATAATAACTAATAGAACTCTTACAAGTAAATTTCTCTCCCTTTTTAAGATAATATCTAATTACTTTCTGTTCTCTTTCCATATGATATTCCTTATCATAAGTATCTACTGTCGTATCACAATAATATACATCTGCAAATAAAGACTTATATACTATTCCTGATTCCAAAGGCACTGTATTCTTCTCTCCATCAATATAATATGCTACTACTTCCTTCTTAGCAATAAGTGGTCTAGTCTTAAAATATTTAGCACAAATCCCATCTACTAATAATATTAAAATTAACCCCATAATTACTAACCCCACTATTTTAAATATATTTTTCTTTTTCATAATCCTCCTATCTACTATAAGTATATCATAAAACTATTATTTATAAAAGCAATTATCTTTATCACCTTGTCAAATATATTTTGCATCATCTCTAAAATATATATTATTATCTATTTCATATCCTAATTTAGTATTAATACCATGTCCAGGATATATAATTATATCTCTTGGATACTTCTTTATTTTTTCTATTGAATTAAACATATCTTCTATACTACTACCCTCCAAATCACATCTTCCAATAGTATCTTTAAATATAAAATCTCCCGTAAACATTACTTTATCTTCTTTAAAATATATCGTTATTAAATCCTCTTTATGTCCAGGTGTATATATTACTTCAAACTTAAACTTCCCTATCTCGTTATTACCCTCTACTAAATTGTTTCTATCATATATCCTACATTTATATTTTCTAACTATTTCTGATACTGATCCTATATGATCAAAATGATGATGAGTAATAACAATTCCTACTACCTTCCTATTATCAATAACTTTATCTATTTTTTCAAATTCATCTCCTGGATCTATTACTAATACTTCTCTATCTATATCTAATATATAACAATTACATCTAAGTCTTCCTACTTTAATACTATCTATTTTCATAAAACACCTCTATCTCTATAAATATATTTTATCACAAATATTAAATTATTTGTCGATGTCTTTCTATAACAATACTCATATTTTTGTATTATCATATTACTAGGTGATAAAAATGTTAATTCCAACAGTAATTGAAAAAAGTAATATGGGAGAACGTGCTTACGATATTTATTCACGTCTTCTTAAAAATCGTATAATTCTTTTAAGTGGTGAAATTGATGATGATTTAGCTAACGTCATCATCGCTCAACTTCTATATCTTGATAGTATCAGTCAAGAAGATATTTCTCTTTATATTAATTCTCCCGGTGGTTCTATCACTTCTGGTATGGCTATTTATGATACAATGAAATTTATTAAGAGTGATGTATCAACAACTTGTGTTGGTATGTGTGCTTCTATGGCTGCTTTCTTATTATCATGTGGTACACCTGGTAAAAGATATTGTCTACCTAATAGTGAAGTAATGATTCATCAACCATTAGGTGGTGTCAAAGGTCAAGCAACTGAAATAGACATTGTGGCTAAAAGAATCCTTTCCCTACGCAATAAAATTAATACTATTCTTTCTAAAAATACTAAAAGAAATATTAAACAGATTGAAAAAGATACTGATAGAGATTATTATATGACAGCTAAAGAAGCTCTAAATTATGGTATTATTGATAAAATATTATAATCACTCATAAATATTATTAAATTATCAAAAAAATAATAGTAAGAAAAACTATTCAAAATCAAATTTTTAAAATTAATTTATTCTAATATTTTAATGTGTCATATTATATGACACATTTTTTGATATAAAAAAGCTTTATTTGACACATTTTTCTGTCAAATTTATTTTTTTTAATAAGTTTGCTTCTAGTAAATATTTACTTTTAGTTATAATTTTTCTCTATAAAGTTTACTCTCACTTTAACTTTTTTATGTTTTTACTCATTTTCTTTACATCAAGTTATTTTTTCCCACATTCCCACTTAAAAATTAACCACTTGATAATTTTGACAAGATATAAATTAATTGCTATTAT
The DNA here is from genome assembly GCA_934101175.1 of uncultured Bacilli bacterium. Taxonomy (GTDB): domain Bacteria; phylum Bacillota_I; class Bacilli_A; order RF39; family UBA660; genus RUG705. Next base: position 301,352 of record CAKOQC010000002.1, on the reverse strand, counting down.
GTCTTTTGGAAAGGAGGTGAAAAATGACAGAAACTCTAAAAAAAGGTGAACTTATTCCTCTTACTTTTGATATCATGTTCACAGAAATCTTTAATAATCCTGATAATATCTGTATCTTAGAAGAATTTATCTCTAATTATTTAGATATTCCCCTAATAGATGTTACTGGTAATTTAGAAATTCTATCACGTCGTCTTCCCAAAGAAGATAGAAATGAATCAAGAAAAGAAGTTGATTTACTACTAAATTATCAAGGTAAAAAGATTAATATTGAAATGTCTAACAATAACAGTGAAGGAGTAATTAATCGTAATGTTGTATATCTATGCAAAGTTCATGGTCGTCAACTTAAAAGAAGCGATAAAGACTACTCTGAAATTTTTGATACTATTCAAATTATGTTTAATAACTTTGATACAGGTTCTAATTTAAAAACTACTTGGTATTTACGTGATGAATTTGGAAACATTTTGACAAGTAAGCTAAGAATCGACATTATTAATCTAGCAAAAGGAAAAAATTTATGTTATACTGGTAGTGAAAAAGTTGATTATCTCATTAACTGGTGCAAATTATTAACAACAAGTAATAAAGATAATATTAAAGATATTTCTACCAAGATAATGAGTAATACTTCAACTGACACACTCATGAATAATATGAGTATGCTAAGTGAGGAGAATGAAATGGTTAGACTATATACAAAACTAAGTCGTCATGAAATGGAATTTAATACCTTACTTAAAGAAGCTCAAGAAAAAGCTATTAAGGAAGGCCATCAAAAAGGATTAGAGCAAGGATTAGAACAAGGATTAGAACAAGGTATTGAACAAGGTATTAAAGAAGAAAAAACTAACATTGCCAAAAAGATGTTAGACAAAAACATTGATATAACCGCCATCGAAGAAATTACTGGATTAACAAAAGAAGAAATAATGAAGTTAAAATAACTTTGTTATTTCTTTTATTATACATATCAATAAGAATAAATCCAAACTATGTTCCTATCTTTATTACTTATTTCATAACAACATATGAAAAAGAGATGACAACTTGTCATCTCTTTTTCACACTAAACTTTATTAGGCCTCTCTATCTAAAATAACTTCTTATTATTTATTTGCATTTATTTTATAACAATAAGCATTATTAGAAGTAGCAGTATATCCATTACTACAATTTGTACTTGCTATACTATAAGGTGAAGAACATGTACTTTGTTCATTTTTATAGCACCCATCTTTTCCTTCAGTATCACTTTCACATCTTATTAGCTCAGCTGTATAATTTATACTTTCCCAATTATAACATGTACGATACAAAAAACCACACGCTTCCCATGGCTTATGACAATCATAAGTCACTTGTTCTACATATCCAGATACACCATGCCTAGCACATCCCCAAACACATGCTTCTGCAACACAATATGTTACTGTTTTAACACATTTATCACCACTTTTAGAATATCCACTTGGACACGCATCATCAAAATCTCTTTTACAGTTATATGATGTTGGTAACTTTGCCGAAACACTACAACTTTTTGAGTTACCAGCATTATCTTTAGTAGTAAAAGTATAATCATTAGCACCACTAATTGTAGCTTTTTTAGTAGCATCGCCATTGATACCACTAACACTGTCTTTAAAAGTAGCTGTAATCGTTGTACCACTAACACCTAAACTACATGTCGGAGCCGTCTTATCTATCTTTATATAAGTACTACTCTTATCACTACAATTTCCTACCTTATCACATGCTCTAACATATACAAGTTGTCCTCTCTCTTGACTAAATTCTCCTGTCGTATAATTAACACTACTTGAATTACCATATGTCACCCAATTAGTACTACTATTAGTTCCTGTACTACTAGCACTATCACTATAAGTATATTGCCAATAATTTACTCCAGATCCCTCTTCTACAGTATGAAGCTTTAAGCTAATATTCTTATTAATCCAATTACCATTACTTGGATTATTTATTTCAGGTTTACTTGGAGCTGTATTATCAAAAATAATTCCTGTATTTAACTCTACATAATCATTGCCATTACCTAATTTATCTAATACTCCTCCTGCTCTAATTTGAATACTAACATTCCCATCAAGTATTTTATTATTAATAGCTAACTTAACACTACCATTACTATTTACCGTTAACGTTAAATTATTTTGTGATAATTCTTTATCACCAACCTTAACAATAACATCATCCTTAGTAAAACTATTATCATCTACTCCTATTCCAAAGTCACTTACTTTTAAATATACTTCTGTCTTTTCTCTAACATATCCCTTTTTATTACTGCCTAAACTGATAACTGGCCCTGCATTATCTATCTTGTCTATTATTATTTCTTTACTATAATCTTCTTTTCCCAAATAATTAATTATTCCTGTTAAAGTACCATTATCTATTACTCTAACTTTCTTTAAATCTCCATTATCACTTATTAATTCTATCTTGTCATTACTATAACTATAATCATATTGATAATCATTAATATTATTAGCATTCTTCAATTTATAAGTAATAGTAACCTCTTTAGCCTTGCTCCACTCTAAAGGACTAACTAAAAAAATGATATTACTCTCTGCCTTAACTGTATCAGGACATACCCCATTATCCTCTCCATTAAGTACATATACATTCTTTATTACACTCTTAGTAATACTATTTCTTTCTACATAAATATAATCACCTTTGTTTACTTTATTATCTTTAGATACTTGAGAATTCAATACATCATTCTTAAAATAACCACCATCTATTAAGTTCTCTATTGTTATACATTGATATTCTATATCAGTATCATCATTCTTAGATATATAAAATAATCTATCACCATTCTCTTCTAAATAGGTACTAGCAATTTTTTCTATATTACTTTTAGTAGTTTTATAACTATTTTCTTTAGCTTTATTAACAGCATTAATACTAACATACACTGTAATAGACAACACAATTCCAAGTATTGTTATTGTTGCAAGTAATTCCACCAAAGTAAATGCATGATTATTATTCTTCATATTATTCACCTATTATAAATATATCAAAAATACTAATAAATTACAAGAAAAAAACTTTAATACGAAACTAAATCTATAAAAAATCTACACATAAATTTAAAAGAATAATTCTAAATTTTACATTTAAAATTATTCTTCTATATCATCTATTTTTCTTCTTTTTTACCTCTATCAAGTTCACTAAGTATTTCTTTTATAACTACTCTCTCATCAAAAGGATACCTTACCCCTTTAATCTCTTTATAATCTTCATGTCCCTTACCTATTAGCATAATGATATCTCCCTTTTTACCATTCTCAATAGCATACTTAATAGCGTCTTTCCTATCAGGAATAATTACATATTCACACTTCTTATCAAAGTGTTCCATAATATCTTTAGCAATATCATCAAATTCTTCATAACGATTATTATCTTCTGTAATTATACAAAAATCTGAATACTTAGAAGCCATCTCTCCCATTTCATATCTACGATCTTTGCTTCTATTACCACCACAACCAAATATAGTTACTATTCTACCAGGATCATATTCTTTTATCGTACTAAGAATACTCTTTGTACTAATACCATTATGAGCATAATCTATTAATAATGTAAAATCATCTGATACCCACACAGGTTCTACTCTTCCTTTAACAGAAAAGTTACTAAGAGCCTCTTTCATATCCTTAACATCTATTCCTAACATATGACATGTAAGTATCGCCGCCATTGCATTATATGAAGAAAACTTACCTGGAGTACTAACTTTAAAACTATCTTTAATTACTCCATCAGTATCCATCTTTATACCAACAAAGTGTCCTTTTCTTAATAATTCTAAATTAACTACTCTTAAATCAGCCTTTTCATCATATCCATAAGTATTAATAGAACTATCTCCTCTTTGAATCATATCATAAAAATGTTCATCATCCATATTAAGTATTCCATGATTACATTGTCTAAATAATTTTCCTTTACTATCAATATAATCATCCATACTATCATGTTCTAAAGGTCCGATATGATCTTGAGTTAAGTTAGTAAAAACTCCAAAGTCGAATATTATATCATTAACTCTATCATATTTTAAAGCCTGACTAGATACTTCCATAACCATATATTCTATCTTATCATGAACCATTTCATTCATATATTTTAAAGTATCATAAGATTCTGGAGTAGTATTCTTAATTGGATAATATTTTTTACCTATATATACTCCTGTAGTTCCTATAAGACCACATTTCTTACCAGATGCTTCAATTATTTTCTTAATCATAAAACTAACAGTAGTCTTTCCTTTAGTACCAGTAATAGCTATTGTTTTCATTTTATTTTGTGGAAACTTAAATAATCTCATAGATAATTTAGATAATATACTTCTAGTATTTTTTACTTTAATAACTGTTACATCTCTAGATACCTCTATATCTTTAGATACTAATATTGCACTAGCACCATTATCTATTGCAGATTCTATATAATCATGACCGTCTTGATCATTGCCTACTATTGCTACAAATAAATAGTTATCTTTAACCATTCTTGAATCATATGCTATATCTAGAATTTCTATATCCATACTTCCTTTAAGTACTTCATATTCTATTTTTTCAAATAAACTATCTAACTTCATTTGTATCCTCCTTAGTCTATTATATTTATATATTTACTAATTATATCTCGTAACCTCATCAGGTATTATTACTTCTACTCCTTCATCCTGTAATTCTTCTTTAAACTTATCTTTAAATGTTATTAACTCTTTTCTAATTACATCTGGATATACTGCTTTAGTAGATTTAATAGCTTCATATATATGTTTAAATCTAACTTCATCACTATTATCAAATAAAGCTGCTGAGAAGCATTGTCTAAGTACTGTTAAAGCTATATCAGGATATCTACTAGATATTTCATATACTCTTTTATATTCACTAGTCATATTAACTATAAATTTACATATATTCTCTTTAATAAAACTAGTATAGTTAAGTTTAACTCCTGTTTGTACTTCTATTTTAGGTATTGATCTCATAAGTATTTCTACACACATTTCTTGAGTAGGTTCTTCTATATCTATTCTTTCAAATCTTCTAACAAATGCTTTATCACGAAGGATATATCTTTCATATTCATCTACTGTAGTAGCTCCTATTAGTTTAACAGTTCCTCTACCGAGTCCTTCTTTAAACATATTAGCTAAATCTATTCCTTCATTATTAGTACTCATTAGCATATGTATCTCATCTATAAATATAATAATTTTATCTTTTTGTTTAAGTTCATTCATTAAGCTCATTACTTTATTTTCTCCTGTTGTAGTTCCTACTAATGATGGTGTACTAATCTTGTATATAGAGTAACCCATTAAAGCTTTAGGCATATCTCCTAGTTGCATCCTATAAGCAAGTCCCTCTACAATGGCCGTCTTACCTATACCAGGTTTTCCTACTAAACAAGCCGACTTTTCTGGTGTAAGTAATACCATTACTAATTCTTTAAGTTCTTTATCTCTAGCTATTGCTGGATTAACTAGATATTTTACTTTAGTTAAATCTTCTCCATATTTCTCTAAGATACTTTCATTATTATTCATAATATCATCTACTTTCTAATTAATAATACAACTATTACACTTCCAAATGTTATAAGTAAAGACAAAATATACATAATACTAACATATCCATAAGAAACTTTCTTCTCTATCATTCTATTTTCTTCTTTTGGAAGTTCTAAATTTTCTATATAAACTGGTAATCTTCTCTTCATAATAATTCCTCTATTTTATTTTTTACTTTTTCATTATCAATACTATTAAGTATTTCTTTTATCTTAATACTTTTTTCATATAATTTAAGTTTTTCTTCATATTCATATAATTTACTATCAACATTCTTAATAATTTTATGAATAGCATTTCTACTTTTATCTACATTTTGTGCTATTTCTGCTAATGATAAATTATCAAAATAGTACCATTCAAAATAATTTCTTTGTACTTCACTAAATAACTCCCCATAATAATCATATAATATTGTTAAATATTCATAATCATCCATTAGCTAACCCTCTTAACTGTATACCATATTGCTAATATTATTAATAGTACTCCAAATATAAATAATCCATAATATAATTTTTTCTTATCAGTATCTTTAATATAATAACATACTCCAAATGATGTTAATGATAACCATAATATTGAAGCTGGTAAAAAAGCATCATTTACAAATATTAATCCTCCTAATATTAAGGTTATTATCATACTAATAATTATCATTGTTTTTAATTTCTTCTTCATATTTCTATCCTCCTATATAAAATTATTTTCTTACTAATTATAAATCTTTAAATAATCCATATATATATTTTTCTATATCAAAAGCTTCTAATTGTTCTACTTTTTCTCCTAATCCTACATATTTAACTGGTATATTAACTTCTTCTTTTATAGCTAAGACTATTCCTCCCTTAGCAGTACCATCTAATTTAGTAAGTACTATACCTGTAATATTTGTTATCTCTTTAAAAGCTTTAGCTTGACTAATACCATTTTGTCCCGTAGTAGCATCTATTACTAAAAGTGTTTCATGTGGAGCTTCCGGTATTATCTTTTTAATTACTCTATTTATTTTCGCAAGTTCATCCATTAAATTACTCTTATTTTGTAGTCTTCCTGCAGTATCTACTAATACTAAATCATATTCTTCATTCTTAGCTATTTCTAAAGCATCATACATGACTGCTCCCGGATCACTAGAAGGGTTACTAACAACTCTAATACCAGTTCTTTCTCCCCATAATTCTAATTGTTCTCTAGCTCCAGCTCTAAAAGTATCACCTGCTACCATTAATACTTTCTTTCCTTTATTTTTATACATTGCTCCTATTTTACCAATAGTAGTAGTCTTTCCTACTCCATTCACTCCTACAAATAGAATAACTGTAGGTCCTTCTTCACTAAAGTGAATTTTATTATCGATAATATTATTGCCAACATACATTACAAATAACTCATCTACTATAATTTCTTTTAATATATTACTATCAGTAATCTTCTCTTTCTTAACCCTATTCTTAAGTCTATCTACAAAAGTCATTACTGTATTAATACCAATATCTGCCATAATCAAAATATTTTCCAACTCTTCGAAATAATCATCTGATATATTTTTATATTTCTTAGATAAATTACTAAGTTGACTAACAAACTCTTTTCTACTTTTCTCAAGCCCCTTATCATAATTTTCTACTTTCTCTTGTTCTACTTTTCCTGAAAAAGCTTTCTTAATCTTATCAAATAAACCCATATTCCCTCCTAATACTAATAATTATTTTTAATATAATTAATTATTTCTTCTTTTGAATTATTTATCTTCCTATCTAATATTAATTTCTCTATATCATCATATATTAAACTAATATAACTCTTAGGACTATCTCCTATATATTCTAATATTTCATTTCCCTTAATATTAATATCTTTCTTACTATATATAGGTAAATCATGATATATCTTATTTATCTCTTTATAACTAATTCCTTTAATAGAACCTACTACTGTAGATACATATAATCCATATTTATACACTGTATAATCATTTATCTCTTCTTGAAGCATCCTTTTAACATTCTTAATCATATCCCTTTCTACTTTAGAAAATGGATACTCTATACTAAGTTCTAATTGACTCCATATTCCTATTATATCATCACACATAACAATCTCACTAAGATTATCAAGTCCTAAATATTTAGAAAGTCCCATATCAAGAATTAACTTTCTTCCCTTTTCTTTATTCTTAGAAGCAAATATCTTATCAAGTTCTTCTTTTTTTCTTGAACTAGATAAATTCTTAAGTAAATATCCATATTTAATTATATAATTCTTAGTTTTATCATCTATATCAAAATCAAGTACTGAAGCTATTCTAATAGCTCTAAGTATTCTAAGAACATCTTCTTTAATTCTATATCTAGGATTACCTACAGTCTTAATTATCTTCTCATCTATTTCTTTCTTAGCTCCCAACATATCTATCAAATTACCATCTTTATCTATACACATTGTATTAATAGTAAAATCTCTTCTAAGTAAATCTTTCTTTATATCATCTATATATTTTATCTTAATAGGCTTTCTATTATTTTCATATTTAATATCTTTTCTAAAGGTAGTTACATCAAACTTATAATTCTTATATATAACTCTAACTGATCCATAACTATTACTATCTACTACTTTATCTGTATCAAATAGTTGTCGAATCTCTATTGGTTTAGCATTAGTACATATATCTATATCATTAGTCTTTATATTAAGTAACATATCTCTAGGATATCCTCCTACTATATAAGCTTTATATCCATTAAGTTCAAATATTTCTAATATTTCTAACGCTTTGTTATACATATAATAACCACCATCTTAATTATATCATAATCCCTATCTTTTTAGTAGTTATATCTCTTATTTTACACGTATTATTTACTAATTATTGTTAATAATAATCACGAAAGGATGATTATATGTTACCTAAAAGGAATTATTATCTAAATGATTATTTTGATCTTTTTAATACTCCTTATAGTAAAGAAAAAGATTATATGAAGACAGATATCTATGAGAAAAATAATCGTTATATCATAGAAACTGACCTTCCAGGTATTAAGAAAGAAAATATCAAAGTAAATTATGATAATGGTTATCTAACTATTATTGCTTCTAAAACTGTTCTCTCATCAGATCCTAATACCTATATTAGAAGAGAAAGACTATATGGTGAAATAAAAAGAAGTTTCTATATCGGTATCAAGAAAGAGTCAGATATTAAAGCTATCTATAAAGATGGTATTCTAACTATTTCTTTTCCTAAAGAAGATATTCCAAAAACTATTACTAAGAATATTAATATAACTTAAAAAGCCTAATCATAATCTGATTAAGCTTTTTTATTTTTTCAAAATATTTTATGACTATTAATACTATAGCTCTACCTAAATAATCTAATAACATCATTAAAAGTTACATATACTAAAAGTCCTAATATTAATATAAATCCTATTGAATGAATAATATTTTCAGTCTTTTTAGATACAGGTTTCTTAAATACTTTCTCTATAATTAAGAATAATATTCTTCCGCCATCAAAAGCAGGGAATGGTAATAAGTTAATAATACCTACGTTTATAGATAAATATGCTACTAAGTATAATATTGCTTCAAATCCTTCTTTAGATTGTGAATCTACTATTGAATATATTCCTACTGGTCCAGATAATTGATTTACTCCTACTTTACCAGTAAATAAATATTTTAATGTATCCCACATACTTCCAAATAATGATACTGTTTTATTACATGCATATTTAAATGATTTTCCGAATCCATATTCTTTTTGGTATTTTGTAGCTATTCCAAATTTATAACTTTCATTTCCATTATCATCTTTATCTTTAATTGGAGTAATTACATATTTTTTAATTGTACCATCAGCTTTTTCTACTTCAAATGTAATAGCGTCTCCATTACTAGTTTGAAGTTGTACTAAAGCTTTATCCCAATTACTTATCTTCTTTCCATCTAAAGATAAAACTAAATCTCCCGCTTCAAGTCCTGCTTGATAAGCCGGATATCCTTTTGTAACTTCTCCTATATAAGGTTTTGTAACTGCTGCTCCATATATTAAAGCACTAATAAATAATATAATAAAAGCAAAAACGAAATTATTAAAAGCTCCTGCAAATAGTACTAAAAATCTTCTAATAAAATTCTTATTACACATTTGTCTATCTTTAGGAATACTCTTATCTTCCACATCTTCTCCTGCTATCATTACATAGCCTCCAAGTGGAACCGCTCTAATACAAAATTCTGTTTCTCCCCCTTTTCTCTTTTTACCAAATATCTTCTTTCCCATTCCTATAGAAAATTCATATACATAAATATTTGATAATTTAGCAAATATAAAGTGTCCAAATTCATGAACTGCTACTATTGCTCCTAAAATAAGTATAAACCATAACAAAGATAACATAATCACACCTCCTTATAATATATTTAGAATTAAAGATAGTCCTAATGATACATAAATAACACTATCAAATCTATCTAAAATTCCGCCATGTCCTGGTATTAAATTAGAATAATCTTTCTTATTAAAATGTCTTTTAATACTACTAAACATTAAATCTCCTATTTCTGATAATAATGTAAGTATTAAAGATAAAACTATTACTTCAAACATTGTAATATTACCAACAATATTATAATAATATACACTTCCTATTAATACTCCCATCACTGTTCCTATTAAACTGCCTTCAATAGTCTTCTTAGGAGATATACTAGTAAGTTTATGTCTACCTACTAAACTTCCTCCTATATAAGCATATGTATCAGTAATAAAAGCTATTATAAATATAAATATACATTTAGTTATATCTATTTCTCTTAAATATATAATATTTTGAAAAGATAATCCTAAAAAATAAACTATTCCCAAGGTATATAAACAATCCTCTATATTATATAATTCATTATCATTATATATAATTATAGGTAAACTAAGAATTATTATTGGTAATAATATCAATATATTCATCTCTATTTGATAAAATGTCTTATTAAGTACTATTAGTACCATACTAATTATTCCTAATAATTGAATATATTTAAGTTTTTTATTCTTATTTTGATATTTTATATCAAAAAATTCATTAAATCCTAGTATAGCTACTCCCATCATAACTAATCCAAATAATTTACTATTAATGATTAAGCTTCCTATTAATATTATTAATAAAATTATTGCACTTATTGTTCTCTTTTTCATATATCCTTCCTTCTAAAATTCTTAATTAAATTATACTAAAAAAAAGAAATTAATACAACTAATTTCCTTTTCTTTACATATTTTTATACATTATCTATGAAGCTATTATGAACGGATCATCTATCTTACCAGTTCCACTTACATATTTAACACTATTCTTTATATAGAATACTGGTCTTACTATATAACTTGTATTTAAGTTATTATTACCAGTATCTCCTGCATTATTAATCATTCTAGCTGTAGTAGTATTATTTTTAGTTATTACCCATTTAACTCCCATTGCTGCTGAATTTTTATTATTATTAATCCATGCATATGGAATATTAGTAGCATTAAGTGCATTACCATCAGGATATGCATAGAAATAATCATTCAAATACATAAGTCCTACTTTAGCTGGAAAACTTGTAGTAAATGCTGACTCTGCTGTATAGAAATTAGTTGCAAGATATTTACTAGATATTGTAGTTACTCCATATTTCCAGTCAACTTCTTGAATCATATTTTGATATTTTGTACTTAAACTACCATAATAACTATCAGTAGCATCTGCTGTACCAATACTATTTAATTTAGTAAATAATGTACTAGCATTCCATGTAATATTTGAGTTATATGTATTCCAAGCAGACTTTTGCCAATTACTCTGCTTAATAATTTTAAGCATACCTGACTCAGTAACTCCAATAATACGATAAGAATTTTCATCTCCTATACTACATTCTTTAGTGCCAAAACATATATAATTATCTACATAAGGTGTATTAACATCAACTTGAACTCCTTGATATCTATAAATTTTCTCTGAAGACATATCATTATCTAATGTATTAACTAAACCACTAGTTACAAGTTTATCCTTATTATTAATTAAGCATGTACCAAGAGAACTATTCTTACAAGTAGCATACATATTACTAGTAGTATCTGTTCCTTCATACTTAACAATATAAGGATTAGTCTCCGTACCATCTCCTGATAAGTATTTAACGTCTAATTTTAAATACATTACTGGCCTTACATTATAAGATGATTTACTCTGACTTTCATAAGTAAGATCTCCATTTGCTGTCACATATCTCGCTTGTGTTGTACTATAATTAGATAACTGCCATTCTGCTAGTGATATACTAATCCATGATTTTTTATTATTAGTAGCTGTTCCCGGATTACCTCCAGGATATGCATATAAATAATCGTATATTTCTATTTTTCATAAGAATATCCCTTCCATTCTTAACTATTTTTACTCATATTATCTAATATACATAATTATAGCAAATCTCCTAAATTATAGCAATATTTTTTTTAAAGAAAATCAAGAATATAGACTTAAAAAATTCTATAAATCTTAAATATAAATTTTCAAATTAACTAGTAATATTTTTATAAAAAAATTAAGAATACCTATGCATTCTTAATTAGATTTCCTCTTTCACATCTATTACCATAATGATCAATTACTTCATCATTCTTAATTACCATTACTACTTCACAATTATTAGAGCATCTCCCACAACTAACAATCTTTGTTTCTAATTTTAAATTATCTATATCGAAGTTAAATACATTTTCTTTCTTACTATCTTTTGCCATTATTGCTATACCGAATGCTCCCATTAGATGTGAATTCTTATTAACAATAATTTTTTCTCCTGTTATTTCTTCAAATGCTTTAACTACTGCTTTATTTTTACTAACCCCTCCATTAAATACTATTGGACTAAGTATTTTCTTTCCTTTAGCTACATTATTAATATAATTCATTGCTACTGCTCTACATACTCCTGCTATTATATCTTCTTTTAAGTATCCTGCTTGTATTTTATGAATTAAATCAGACTCTGCAAAAACTGTACATCTAGCTGCTATATTTACTCTATTTTTACTTTCTTCTGCTACTTTAGCTACATCTTCTATTCTAACATTTAATCTCTTAGCTAAAGAGGATATAAATGCTCCTGTTCCTGCTGCACATAATGTATTCATAGCATAATCATATACTACTCCATTATTAACTAAAGTTATCTTTGAATCCTGTCCCCCTATTTCAAAAATAGTTCTTACTGATGGATATAATCTTATTGTACCAACAGCATGTGCTGTAATCTCATTCTTAATTGTTCCTGCCCCTAACATTGAACCAATTAATTTTCTAGCAGAACCCGTTGTTCCAACTGAAACTACTTGATATCTATTTAAATCTATTTCTTCACGCATATTTCTAACTACATCTTTAACCGCTTTAATAGGATTACCTTCTGTATATAAATAACTACTTGCAATTATATTATCATATTCATCTATAATAACCCCTTTAGTAGATATTGAACCTATATCTATTCCCATATATAACTTATTCATATTTTTATCACCCATACTAAGTATATGCCTACTAATATAAAAAAATTGTCGATTATTATGAACATATGTATACCATTTATCTACATATTTTTATTTTTGTTTATGAGAGAATATTTACAAGGAGATAACATATGGATAATATTGCAAATCATAACATTTATGATACTGTTAGATATAATATTAAAAAGTATCGTAAGCAAAAGAATTTAACTCAACAAGAATTAGCTGATGCTGCTGGTTTATCACATGGTTATATTAGAGAAATTGAATCTTTCAAAATGGGTAAAACTTTTTCTTTAGATGCTGTTGATAGAATAGCTATTGGTCTAAATGTTAAAATTAAGCTTCTATTTGATGAAGAAGATTTTAAATAAATACTATCTATATGGTAGTATTTTTTCTTACGTAATTAACCTCATTTCTATTTAAGAAATGAGGTTATTCTTTATTTTAACCAGTTTTTTCCATCAACAATTCTGTTGGTAAGCATCGCTGATGCGCTATCTCCTACTACATTTAATACTGTTGCCGGTGGATCTATAATTGTAGCTATAATTGTCAGTATTGGCAATGCTGCTACTGGATATCCAAGCATTGTAATAATTAACATCTCTGATATTGTACCACCACCTATAGGTACTGCTGTAACAAGTAATGTTGCCACTAAAGCTATTCCCATTACTTGAAGTATTGATACACTACTACCACCATCAAATAAATAAACTAAAAACATTATTTTAAATACGCTTCCTATTACTGAACCATCCTTATGAAAACTTGCTCCTAGTGATACTGTCGAATCTGCTATATCTTCAGACACACCAATATTTTTAGTACACTCTATATTAATAGGCATTGATGCAGCTGATGAACAAGTAGCAAGTGAAGTAAGTGTTGATGGAATTATATTTTTCCAAAACCTTTTTATACCTAAAATACCTCCACTAATATATGCATATATTGTATAAACAATAAAATAGAATAATACTGCTACTATTAAATATATAATAAATGTTCTTAAATATCCTAAAGCAATTTGACTACCAAAACTACCTACTAAAGCTGCAAAATAACATCCAAGCCCTATCGGAGCATAATACATAATTATCTTAATAAAATTTTGAAGTACATCAGTAGCAGACTCTATAAATTTATACATTGAAGTAGCTTTATCCCCACTCATACTCATAGCTATTCCTACTAATATAGATACTACTATTAAAGCAATCATATTATCTCTAGATAATAACTTTACAAAGTCATTAACTGTAATAGCATTAACAGTTCTATCAAGTATATTTAATTCTTCTATACTATTACTATCTTCTTCTAATATCATTCCCTCTTTAATAAGTTCACCATCATCACTACTAACTAACCTAAAAGAATAAGTTGCCATCATTCCAATAAGTACTGCTACTATTGATGTTACTAAAAAGACTACAAATGTTGAAACTAATATCTTTCCAATTCTTTTAGGTTGTTTCATCTTATAAATAGAACTACTTATTGTTAAGAATATTAATGGTACTACTACTATTAAAAGCATATTTAAAAATATATCTCCAAACGGACTAAGTACCTTAGCCCCATCTCCCCATAAAACTCCAACTAATCCCCCAATAATTATTGATCCTAGTAATATCAACATTGATCTATAATTCTTAATTATTTTCATTACATCCTCTCCTCTTAGTATCATTATATAATTCAATTCTCTAATTGATAACTAACATAATTCCACATATTAATATTTTTATCCACACAATATCCACATAATATGTTATTATATATATAGGTGATAATATATGTCATATATAAAATTAAATAATAACCCCTATCATTTATCTCTAGGTAATCTCTTTAATGAAATAAAATCTATTTCTATTAATAAAACATCTGCTATTCAAACAGAAATCTTTTGTATTCTTTTTAATATTGATACTATATCTGATACTACAGTAAATAATTATTGTACTGGTTATCGTTCTATTGGTAATGATTATAAACAAATATATCTAAATTATCAAAAAAAATATAAATCTAACCCTAATATCTTTTTAGATACTTTTAATAATCTTATTAGTATCCTATCAGGTACTATTAATAATTATAAAGATATCTATTCTATAAACTCTAATTCTCTACTAGAAAAACTATGTCTATCTATGCATCCCTATATCAAGAATGATAATTATGTTTCTTCTCCTTTTAAGAATAACTACTTATCTCTTCTTAATAAGAAAAACTATTATGAATGTCTTATTAATATCCTCTTCTTTACTATTTTAGAAAAGAAGCAACCATTACATAATGAAGATATTGTTAATAATACTATTAATGAAATATTAGAAAATACTAATATATCTGTTGATAATCTAAGAGAATATCTATTACTTAAATTTTCTGAAGGTATAAATCTTATTCCTTCTTTAAGAAATCTTGCCGAAAAGAATAATCCTTATGCCCTAAATGAACTAGGAAATCTAGAATATCTTGGTATAATATCTGGTACTCCTAATTATAACCTAGCTTGGTCATATCATAAAAAAGCCGCTACTTATAATCATCCTACTTCTTGCTGGATGCTCTCTCATATGATTCTAACTAAAAAGATTGGTTCTTTATCTGATGAAGACATTCTCACATCCTGGGAATATCTCCAAAAAGCTAAATCTCTTAATAGTGTTTCTTCTCTAAATACCCTAGGTCTATGTTATCTATCAGGACTAAACCCTAATAAAGAAGTTAATCTAAATAAAGCTATATCTTATTTTAAACAAGCTATAAATCATAATTATATATATGCTTATAATAATCTAGGTAAGATTTATGAAGAAAAAAAAGAATATTCTAAAGCTTTAGAATTATATTTAATTAGTGCTAACATGGAAGAATCTTGGGCCTGTAATAAAGTTGGAGAATTCTATCGTCTAGGTCTAGGTACTAATAAAGATTTATCTATTTCATATAAATATTATTTAAAAGGATCTAACTCTCCTAAGAATTCTCTATATCCATGGTGTATTATCAATCTAGTAAACTATTTCTATTATAAAGGTTCTAGTACTCTAGGTATATCTAAAGATCTAGATAAATCAATATCTCTATTAGAACAAATTAATTATCATGAGCAATCTCAAATTCTTCTTCTAAATATCTACTATGAAAAATATTTATCATCTCATAAAAAAGAAGATCTAGATAATACTTTAAAATATCTAAATCTTCTAAATAATAATCCTCTTGTATCAGTAGAATTAAGAAATAAAATATCTACTTCCCTTTCTAATCTATCTACTTCTATTTGCAATCCCCATTAAACACATATCCACTATTAGTATTACTTATCGTTTTTGTTTTATCAAGCCTATTAACCTTATCCTCATTCAAATATCCCTCTTTTATAAGAGTATCAACGCTTACAGTCTTTACATTATTTAAAGAAAAATATATCTTTGCAGAATTCTTAGCAAGCTCCTTTTGTTCATTACAATCTTTTACATCCCTTTTCTCAAGTGAAGCATTAATCCCTACAACAGCTGTTACAGATATTGTAGCAAGTATTACTATTACTGCTAAAAGTTCTATTAAAGTAAACCCTTTTCTATTCATATAGTCACCTTCTATTAAATTAATCTTATCATAAATTAATGTATAAGTAAATAATAATCTTCATATCATTAACTAGGTGAGTACTATGAAATATTTAAAAATAATTGGTCTATTCTGTTTATTCTGTTTTACTTTTATTTATACTGATAAGATAATTAATGTAACTATAGAACAAGATGAAATAATGATTAAAATTAAAGAATATGCTGAAAGTCATCATATAAATCCTACTAATGCTACTATTAACAATGATACCATCATCCCAGGTAATACTGGTAAACATGTAGATATAAATAGTAGTTATAAACTTATGAAAAAATATGGTTATTTTAGTGAATCAAATATTATATATAAAGAAGTATATCCTGAAATATCTATCTATAATAATTATAATAAATATATTATTAATGGTAACTCTTCTAATAAATCTATCTCTTTAATATATATTCTAAATAATGATAAAACTCTTGATAATATTCTAACTACTATAAATAAATATAATATTTCTATTAATTTCTTTATAGATAGCACTTATCTATCTAATAACATTAATATAATAAATAAACTTCTTCCTAATGAAATATATAATTATGGCTTATCCGGCAAATATACTAAAGATAATCTAATCATAACAAATAATATTATTAATAATAAATCTAATAATAATTCTAACTTCTGTCTATTCTTAGAAAAAGACTCTACTTCTCTAGATACTTGTGCTAATAATAAAATGTTATCTCTTATTCCTACTAAAGGTTCTTATCAACAAATAAAAACATCTCTTAAAAATGGTAATATCTTCATAATAAATAATACTAAAGAACTTCCTACTATTATTGAATATATTCTTAGTAAAGGATATAAAATAATCCCTCTATCCAATCTTATTAAAGAAAATATCTATTCATAGAAAAAAGAATATTTATAATATTATAAATGAAGTAGTAGTATCTTTATAATCATAAATATTCTTTTTTTAATTATATCATATATGTATTCTATTTGTATACTTTTATTACCATATTTTTACTATAAATTAACAATTTTCTTGATAATGATAGTTATTTTTTGTTATAATAACAGATGAAAGTTGTGATATATATGAAGTTATGTGAAGTAGATAAAACAAAATTAGCTCCAATGATGCAACACTATGTTGAATTAAAGGAGAAAAACATGGATACTATTATTCTCTATCGTCTTGGAGACTTTTATGAAATGTTCTTTGAAGATGCTGAATTAGTAAGCCATGAATTAGAATTAACTCTAACTGGTCGAAATGCTGGTTTAGAAGAAAGAGTTCCTATGTGTGGTGTTCCCCATCATGCAGTAGATATTTATATTGATAAACTAATCAAAAAAGGATACAAAGTAGCCATTTGTGAACAGTTAGAAGATCCTAAAAATGCCAAAGGTATTGTTAAAAGAGATATCACAGAAGTAATATCTTCTGGTTCTGTCATCTCAAGTAACTCTCTAAATGAAAAAGAAAACAATTATCTTGCCAGTATTTATCACTTAGATTATTGCTATATTTTAACTTATACTGATATAACTACTGGTTCTTGCTATGGAGAAATAATTGAAAAAAATAATGAACTATTAATTAATAAAGTAATTTATCTAAATATCAAAGAAATAATTGCCAATAGTAGTGTTCCCCTAGAAATAATTAATTCTCTTAAGAACGTTTATAAACTACCTATAACAATTACTGATAATTTATATCCTGATGAAACATATAACTATATCTATAAAGATATAACTGATAAAAGATATATTACTGGTATTAAGCATCTAATTAATTACCTAATTATAAATCTTAAACGTAATGTATCTCATTTAGAACCTATCATCATAAGAAAAAACAATGAATATCTATCTATGGATATTCATACTAAAAGAAATCTAGAATTAACTGAAAGTATGCGTAATAAAGAAAGAATGTACTCTTTATTATGGCTTCTTGATGAAACAAAAACCGCCATGGGTTCACGTAAACTAAGAACATGGATTGAAAATCCTTTAATAGATATTGATGAAATAAATAAACGTTATGAAATCGTATCTACTCTTCTTGAAGAATTTATTCAAAATGAAGAATTAAGAAAACATCTATATAACGTTTATGACTTAGAAAGGCTATGTGGAAGAATCTCTCTAGGTACTGCTAATGCTAAAGATCTAATTCAACTAAGAGATTCCCTAAAAGAATTACCTGAAATAAATACCACTCTAAAATCTATTAACTATAAAGAATTACCAAATGTAACAGATCTATATAACCTTCTTCAATCATCTCTATATGAAAATCCCCCTCAAACACTAAAAGAAGGTTATCTTATTAAAGAAGGTTACAATCAAGAATTAGATACTCTAAAAGACCTTCGTAGTGGAGGAAAAGACTTTATCAGTAGTTATGAATTAGAAGAAAGAGAAAGAACTGGTATCAAAAACTTAAAAGTAGGTTTTAATAAAGTATTCGGCTATTACATCGAAATATCTAAAGGAAATCTTCCTCTAGTAAAAGAAGAATATGGTTATATTCGTAAACAAACTCTTACTAACTGTGAAAGATTTATAAACCCTATTCTAAAAGAAAAAGAAGATCTTGTCCTATCTGCTGAAGAAAAAATAATTAATCTTGAATATGATTTGTTTATTAAAATACGTGATATTACTAAAGAATATACAAGAACACTTCAACAAATAGCTACTATTATTAGTGAAATAGATGTCTTATCATCATTCGCTATTATTAGTGAAAAATATAATTATATTCGTCCTACTCTAACTAAAGATCATAATCTAGAAATCTTAGAAGGTCGTCATCCTGTAGTAGAAAAAGTTATTAAAGAAGAATATATCCCTAATGATATTATTATGGATAATAATACTTCTATTCTTCTAATAACTGGTCCTAATATGGCTGGTAAGTCTACTTATATGAGACAACTAGGTATTATTACTATTATGGCTCAAATAGGTTGTTATGTTCCTGCTAAGAAAGCTACTATGCCTATCTTTGATAAAATATTTACTCGTATTGGTGCTAGTGATGATCTTGTTAGTGGAGAATCTACCTTCATGGTAGAAATGACTGAGGCTGCTAATGCTATTAAGAATGCTACTCCTAATAGTCTAATTCTTTTTGATGAACTAGGTCGTGGTACTGCTACTTTTGATGGTATGAGTCTTGCTCAAGCAATCCTTGAATATATTAATAATAAAATAGCATGTAAAACTCTATTTTCTACTCACTATCATGAACTTACTGATCTAGAAAATACTCTAGATAAGCTTAAGAATAAGCATGTTAGTGCTGAAGAAAAAGATGGAAAAATAACTTTCTTACATAAAGTTAAAAATGGTTCTATTGATAAAAGTTATGGTATTAATGTAGCCAAATTAGCTAATCTTCCTAAAGAAGTAACTGATAGAGCTACTGAAATATTAAAAGTTTATGAAAATAAAGAGAAAAAACGTGATATTGTTATTCAAACAACTCTACCTCTAGATTTTGATAAACAAGAAAGTGAGATAGAAAAGCAGTTAAAAGAATTAAATGTTCTAGAATTAACTCCAATCGAAGCTATCAATATCTTATATGAACTTAAAAACAAACTAAAATAAACTTCACTCATAAAAGAATGAAGTTTTTTAATAATCCATCAAAAAAATAATAACACTGTA
Organism: uncultured Bacilli bacterium; assembly: GCA_934101175.1. Lineage (GTDB taxonomy): Bacteria > Bacillota_I > Bacilli_A > RF39 > UBA660 > RUG705. Next base: position 280,812 of record CAKOQC010000002.1, on the reverse strand, counting down.
TCATACAATGTTATTATTTTTAAATATATCCATACATTAATAATTTATCTTTATTCTTATCAATAAATTTTAATTTAACCAATTCATATTCATTAACACTAAGTTTATCTAGATACTCTTCATTATCTATCATAACTATTTTTCTAATACAAGCTATATATTCTTTATTTTTATTTACTAATAAAAGATATTCTTTATTCTTATAAGATAATCTATCTACTTCATAGTATTCTTCACCCATAGGAAAAGTATATACTCTAACTTCTTCCATTACGGCCTTCTCCTTCTTGAGTAAATTGATTACTTATTACATAAAATAATCCAAGTTGTGCTACAATACTACCACTAAGTGCCGCTGCACATAAAGCTCCTAATTTAAGATCATCTACCATTTCTTTTTTAGTAATACTTTTTATTCTTCCATAAATATCTTTAATTTCATATCCTGAATAGCATGAATTATTTTTCATATTATATACTGATAAACTAGCATTAACATATTCTCCAATTTTATCTTTAGGTATATTATTAAGAACTACATTTAAAGTTATACCAGAAACTATATTATATATATTTCCATGTGCCTTCATAAGATCATCATAGTACATTGAATCTCTTACATATTCATTAACTATTTCTTGTGTTTTTTTATAACTATCTTGATATCCTACTCCTCTAAATCCTTCTTTCCCATATATACCTGTAACTAAATTTTCAATAATCTTATTATCATAAGTTCCTTTAAATAATTCTTCATCTCCTATATATACTCTAGATATCTCTTCAGCAATTTTCTCTTTCCTTCCTTTATAATCAAATATATTAGATACTCTATCTAACAAGTTAATTATATAATTATATACCTTATCATAGTATACTGAAGAACTATTCTTCTTCTCATCTTTCTGTTTAAATTTTTCATTCTCTGTTTTAAACATATCTATAAGACTATCAAATTCATCATAAGATTCTATATATTCTCTATTTTTTACTTGATTAGCATATTTAATAATTTCTTTATCAAATTTACCCATAGCTATTTCTTTATCCCATGCATATTTAATATTTCCTAAAATATATTTTGCTTCATCTTCTGTTATTTCAAAATGTAAAGTATTTTTAACTAGTTTTTTTATATATTGTATATTTACATCTATATTCATATGCACACTTCCTAACTTTCATCTTCTATATGTAATTGTTCTCTTAATATTCTATCTAATTCTACTTGACTAATAGGTTTTGATAAGTAATCACAAAATCCTTCTTTTAGATACATTTCTTTAGATCCTTCTATGGCATTAGCTGTAAGTACTACTACTGGTGTATTAAATCCTTCTGCTCTTTTCTTAAGATTATATAATGTATGTATTCCATCCATTTCTGGCATCATATGATCAAGAAATATTAAATCATATTTCTTCTTTTTTGTATAATTAATACAATCAAGTCCACTAGTAACACTAGTAATATTAAATTTATATTTTTGTAATAATTTTTCTGCTACTTTTAAATTTAATAAGTTATCATCTACTAATAGGATATTATATTTACTTCCATCAAAGTATTCTGAAACTGTCTTTTTAATAATTTTATTAGTATCTTCTTCACTTATTTTATCTTTACTTATTATTTCTTGTTCTAATACTACTGTAAATGTTGTTCCTCTTTGATATTCACTCTCAAAGCTAATTTTTCCTCTCATCATATCTACTAATCTTTTAGTAATAGATAATCCAAGTCCACTTCCTTGAATATTCTTCTGTTCTTGATCTAATCTTTCAAACTTCTGAAAAATCTTATCATAATCTGTCTTCTTTATTCCTATTCCGGTATCTTTAACTTTAAATGTAAGTGTTGCTTTACTACCAAAATTAATTGATTCTATACTAAAGGTAATATTTCCTTTTTGAGTATATTTTACTGCATTAGATAAAAGATTCATAAGTACTTGATATACTTTTACTTGATCTCCTCTTAATCTATTAGGAACATTCCCTATTATTTCTACATTAAATTTTATCGGTTTCTCTGCTAGAGATATTTCAGTAATATTTTTAAGTTCTGCTATTGTATCTGCTAAATTATAAGGTTCATTCTTAACTTCAGTCTTACCTTCTTCTATCTTAGTTATATCTAATATATTATTTACTATTTCTAATAAAGTATCTCCTGCTCTACTAATATTTTTAACATCTTCATATATTTCTGATGGAACATTTCCACTTTGCAGTATTGATTCTGAAAGTCCAATAATAGCATTCATTGGGGTTCTAATTTCATGACTCATACTAGCTAAGAAATATGTCTTCGCTTGATTAGCTTCTTCTGCTCTTATTTTAAGAGCATTAAGTTCATCTATATATTTTAAATCAGGATTTTCCAAGGTAAAATATATAAATAATGTTACTAAAGCTATTCCACTTCCTAATACTTTTATATCTAAGAATTTCCATTGTAATAAGAATGTAATTGCAAACATAACTACTGCTATAAAGGTAGACCAACTCTTATCATTAGATAACTTCTTACTACTAAATATAAGTACTAACATCATAGATAATGTCCCTATTGTAGCTATTATATATAATAAGTTTACTCCCATTCCATAATAACTAAATGGATTTATTTGATAATTAACTGGTAGTATTATCATTAAAGCTAATAATACTATTATTAATACTAAAAAGAATCTTGCTCCTAAACTTTGTTTTAAAAGTTCATTCATATTTTTATATTTAATAGTAGATTTATTTAAAAGTACATATGATATAAATAATATTATCCATCCTAATAAACTAATAAAATATGTCTTAGTAATTATCATACATCCTATTTTAGACATATTACCATCATCTATTAACCATATACTTCCTATATCAAGTAAAAGAGTAATACCTGCCATTATTAATAATGATTTATATATTCTACTCTCTAAAAAGTTATATTTTCTTTTTAAAAAATATACTAATGATAATACTAATATATATATGAAACTAATAAGTTGTACAGCTATATCATTATACATTTTTTATCACCTACTTAAATATTCTAAATTATTCTCCTAGTTTAGTTATTGATTCAAATTCTCCTTTAACTTTTTTAAAGCTTTCTACTATTTTTGGACTAAACTTTCTACCTGATTCCATTATGATTAGTGATGATACTCTCTCATAATCAACTGGTGTAATTGTATTAATTAGATTGCTATATTCTATTGCTATGCTAGCTACTTGTACTGATAATGGAATACTATTACCACTAAGTCCTTCAGGATATCCATTTCCATCATATCTTTCATTATAATATTTACATATCTCATAAGCATATTTTCCATCTATTAAGTTATTATCTTTACTAAGTACATGTTTAATAATACTAGCTCCATTAATATGAGCCATCTTTATAAGACTTCTCTCTTCTTCTGTATATATTCCCTTTTTATATAGTATACTTCTAGGTAATGTATAATTTCCTATAGCAAAATAACCTGCTGAATTAGCTAATTTATCTATCATATTACTATTAATATTATATTCTGGATAATCTACTGATACCTGCATTGCTAATAATCTTGTATATTTCTTTATCATTTTCATACATTTATCATAATCCATCTCATATGATACTATCAAAGCATTAACTATATCTCTAAGTTCTTTATGTTGTTCTAACATCATACTATTAATAGCATTACTAGATTTATATAAGTTTATTAAATTCTCTATTCTATGTCTTACTACTTGTACATTAAAAGGTTTCTCTAACATATCTGCTATTTGATAACTATAAGCTTTATTTCTAGTTTCTTTATCATAATTACCACTAATAATAATAACCGGCATCTTACCTAAATAATTATTATCATTAAGATAATCTAATACACTAAATCCATCTAATACTGGCATCAAAAGGTCTAAGAATATACAAGAAATATTATTCTTAGAATTATAATCTTTATCTATATCTTCTAAATAATCTATTGCTTCTTTACCATTATTAGCAACTATTATATCATAATCTTTATCAAATATTTTCTTAATTAAACTACAAGTCATCTTATCATCATCTATAATCATAATAGTATTCTTACCATTATCATAAAAATTCATTGCATTATTAGATAAAGCTTCATTAAATTCTGGAAATTCTGTTGTAATACTAGCTAATATAGAATCTATATATTCTTTTTTTGAAGCTGAATTACTATCATTATTAATAATATTATGTATCTTAAGAAAAGCTAATCCTACAGAGTCAGTCATCTTCTTTAATTTAACTTCTATATTAGATTTACTACTTATCCTATTCTTAAGTTCTTTATTAGTAATATCTTTATTAGTAAGAACTACTATTACTTTCTTACCATCTTCTTCATATAACATAATATTACTATTAAAAGGAATATAATTACCCATCTCATCTTTCATCTTATATTCAAGATTTATTCTTTCATTAGTACTCTCTAATTTAGATATAGATAAAGAATCTATATAATTATCTATATCGTCTTCTTCAATAAAATCTTTACAATTAGATAAATATTCTTGATAAGATAATTCTGTATCAAGTACATAATCATTATTCTTAATCTTATATTTATATATTTTATCTAAAGTAACATCTATTATTAATACTTCATATAAGTTATTCTTAACTATTTCATCTATAATCCCTTTATATTCTTTCATATTTTATTCCATTCCTTTATAAGTCATAAGTATTTTATATACTCTATTTACTTCTGTAATTAAAGCATTATAATTTTCATCTATCCATGTTTTATTATTCTGTTTACTAGCTAGTTCATGTTGATAAAACATCTCTCCCGTTGACATAAATCCTAAAGTTCTACAATTACTCTTAAGTGCATGTACTATTATTTCGTAATTAACTAAATCTCCTTGTACTTTATATTGATTAAATTTATTTACTTCTGTAGGAAAACTATCACAAAACTCAAGAAGTATCTCATTATAAGTTTCAAAATCCATAGTATTTTCTATTCCTTTTTCAACATCTACTCCATTTTGTATTAAAAATTCCTTTTTTTTATCTTCCATTTCTATCCCTACTTTCCTAATCTAATTTTACTATATTTATTTTTAAATTGCAATAAATAATCTAATTTTTATTTTACTTCTAATTTTATCCATGTTATAATTAAAATGGTGATAATGATGTATGATGTTACAATAATCGGTGCCGGTCCTGGTGGCATCTTTGCAGCTTATGAATTAATTCAAAAAAACAAAAATCTTAAAATAGCTATATTTGAAAAAGGAAAACCTCTTAATCAAAGAAAATGTCCTATTGATGGTGAAAAAATAAAATCTTGTATTAAGTGTCCTACTTGTTCTATTATGAGTGGTTTTGGAGGAGCAGGAGCTTTTTCTGATGGTAAATATAATATTACTAATGATTTTGGAGGTACTCTTCATGAACATATTGGTCAAAAACTTGCTCTTGAACTAATGCACTATGTTGATGATATAAATGTCAAGTTTGGTGGTAAAGGTACTAAACTATACTCTACTACTAATAGTAATTTCAAAAAAATATGTATGCAAAATAAATTAAATCTATTAGATGCTTCTGTAAGACATCTAGGTACTGATATTAACTATATTGTCTTAGAAAATATCTATAATGAACTAAATAAATATATTGATTTCTTCTTCAACACTCCTGTTAAAGAAATCAAAGTAATAGATAATACTTATCATATAATTGCTAACAATAAAGAATATAAGTCTAAAAAATGTATTGTCTCAGCAGGTCGTAGTGGTAGTAAATGGATTGAAGAACTATGTCAAAGTCTAGATATTAATACTAGCTCTAATCGAGTAGACATCGGTGTCCGTGTAGAACTTCCTGCTCCAATATTCTCTAATCTAACAGATGAATTATATGAAAGCAAAATCGTTTATCGTACTGAAAAATATGAAGATAATGTTCGTACTTTCTGTATGAATCCTAATGGTATTGTAGTAAATGAAAATACTAACGGTATTATTACTGTTAATGGTCATAGTTATGAAGATGATTCTCTTAAAACTAACAATACTAACTTTGCTCTTTTAGTATCTAAAACCTTCTCAGAACCATTTAAAGATAGTAACAGCTATGGTGAATCTATTGCCAGACTATCTAACATGTTAGGAGGAGGCGTTATCGTCCAACGTTTTGGAGACCTAATAAGAGGTAGAAGAACTAATGAAAAAAGACTTAGTAAAAGTACTGTTATTCCTACTTTAAAAGCCACTCCAGGTGATTTAAGTCTAGTCCTTCCTAAAAGACTTTTAGATGATATTATTGAAATGATTTATGCTCTTGATAAGGTAGCTCCAGGTACTGCTAATGATGATACTCTTCTATATGGAGTTGAAGTAAAATTCTATAATATTGAAGTAGATGTTGATAATAACCTAGAAACTAAATATCCAGGACTATATATAATTGGAGATGGTTCTGGTGTAACTCATTCCCTATCACACGCTTCAGCTTCAGGAGTATATGTAGCAAGAGATATCATAAGTAAACTATAATTACTTGTAAAAGCAATAATTATATGATACAATCAAAATATAATAAGGAAGGAATATGAAATGAAAAAATTTTTAAAACTATTTACTATCATAGTAATAAGTACATTTATCTTTACAAGTAATGTTAAAGCTACTCCTGCTAATACAGCTTTTAAAGACGATGTATTCTATGAATGTATTATTAATACTCTAAATAATGATAAAATTAATAATGTAACTAATCGTACCACTGAATACAAAGTAACTGATAACGAGTTAAGTCAATTAACTAGCCTTGCTTGTGAGCCTGTAGTACTTAAGAATGGTATTAACCATGGTGTTGTTGGCCCACAAGTAAGCGATGTCACTGGCCTAAGTAAGATGACAAATCTAACCAAACTATATTTAGCTAACAACAAATTATCAACTATCGATGTTTCTAAAAACACTAAGTTAACTGTACTTGATATTTATGCAAATAATTTATCTAAAATAAATCTATCTAAAAATACTGAATTAACCAAGTTAAATATAAGTAACAACAATTTATCCAGTATTGATATATCTGAAAACATTAAGTTAACTACACTTGATATTTACAATAACAAATTGTCTAGCATTGGTGTTTCTAAAAATACTGAATTAACTGAATTAAATACCGCAAATAACAGTCTATCTAGTATTGATGTATCTAAAAACACTAAGTTAACCATATTTAAAATTAACAATAATAAATTGTCTAGCATTGATATTTCTAAAAATACTGAATTAACTGAATTAAATGCCGCAAATAACAGTTTATCTAGTATTAACTTACCAGAAAACACTAAATTAACTAAATTAGATGTTGCCAAGAACAAATTATCTAGTATCGATTTATCAAAAAGCACTAAATTACAAAATCTATATTTAGGTAATAATCAACTAACCAACATTGATTTATCTAAAAATACTGAATTGACAGAGCTAAATTTAAATAGCAACAATTTATCTAACATTGAGCTATCTAAAAACACTAAATTACAAACTGTATATTTAAATAGTAATAAACTATCTAAAATAGATGTTTCTGCACTAATCAATTTAAAATTTTTAAGAGCTAAGAAAAACAAATTATCGAGCATTGATGTTTCTAAAAATACTGAATTACTAGACTTATATTTATCTTATAACAATATTTCTAATATTGATGTATCTAAAAACACTTATTTATTTGAGTTATTAATTGACAATAATATATTATCTAGTATTGATGTTTCTAAAAATACTAAATTAAGTGGACTTCAGATTAACAACAACAAATTAACTACATTAGATTTATCAAAAAACAATTTACAGTATCTAGATGCAAGCTATAACTCAATACCTAGCATTGATATTTCTAACAATGAAATGCTTACATATTTATATCTATCTAATACTAAAATTTCCAATCTTGACACAAGCAATAATAGTAATTTAACCACAATTAGTATTGACAATACAAATATCAAGAGCATGAATTTAATTAATAATAATAAACTAAGTTTTTTATCTATGCAAGGTATCCCTACTAATAATATTATATTACCAGATAGAAATGATGAAACTTATGTTATTGCTGATAGCAATTTTCTTAATAATAAAAATAGCTATAAATATTTAAATGGTGCTCAATATAAATGTTTAATAGACTTTTATTCAAAAAATAATGATATGGATACAACAAGAGTCACCGATGGTACAATTCAAGGTATATATGGAGCGAACAATAGTGTATACATGAACTGTATTAACAACATTCAAACTAATCCTCAAACTGGTATTAACTATATACATATCATATTTATTGGAATAGTTGCATTATTATTAGCAACTGGTACTTATGTATTTCAAAAAATTGCTAGTTATGGTAATCTAGCTTAATTACAAATAACCACACTTAGTGTGGTTTTCTATTGCTTATTTATCTATTTTTTGCTATCATATTATTAGAATAAAGAGGTGTAAACATGATATCAAATATAATCTATGTCATAATAGGTTTCTATCTTCTTGTAAAAGGTGCTGATTATTTTGTTGATGCTACATCTTCTACTGCAACCAACCTAAAAATTCCCAAAATAATCATCTCTTTAAGCATTGTAGCGTTTGGCACTAGTGCTCCTGAACTATTTATCTCTTTTCAAGGACTACTAGGAGGTAATAATGATATTGTCTTAGCCAATGTTGTAGGTAGTACTATCGTTAATAGTATGCTAATAATTGGTACTGCTGCTATTATAAGACCTATTAAAATAAAAAATGAAACTATTAAAAATCAATTACCATTACATTTTCTAATAATATTAGTATTTTCTATTCTTCTTCTTGATAGTATCTTTGATAAAACTATTAATACTATTTCTAGAAGTGATGCTTTAGTATTATTTGTAATATTCCTATGTTTTATTTACTATATCTTTAGTTATTACAAAAAATCTCATCATTTAAAAGATTTAATTCAAGAAAAACCTAAATGGAATTTATCTAAATCAATTATTATTTCTATTTTAGGATTAATAGCTATCTCTATCGGTAGTAATCTAGCTGTTGATAATTGTGTAATTATTGCAAGATATCTTCATATTAGTGAAAAGCTAATTACTATGATAATCTTAGTAGTAGGTACTAGTATGCCAGAATTAATTATGGCTATTACTTCTGCTAAGAAAGGAGAATTTGATATAATTATTGGTAATATTATTGGTACTAATATCTTTAATATTGGTTTCGTATTAGGACTACCAATAATCTTATTAGGAGGAGTATCTACTAATAATTTTAATCTAGTAGATATGTCTATTATGATAATATCTGGTCTTATTCTTTATACATTTGCTAAAGATGACCGTAAATTAACAAGAACTGAAGGTATTATCATGGTATGTATCTTCTTAAGTTATTATACATATTTATTTTTAACATAAAAAGCGCTAATTTCTTAACGCTTTTTTATTATTATTTAACTTCCATATAACTATAATCTAATACTCTATTATTATTAAAATCATACTCTATAAGTAATACTCCTAATTTATTATCTTTATAACAAGGAATAGATATATATACTTGATTATCTATAATTAATATATTTCCATATCCGTCATAGTATCCATATTCACTAAACTTATCTCTAAAAACATTAACAATAGTATCTTTATCACTCATTATCTCTTCTAATTCATTCTTATATTTAGAAGAATTAAAATCATCTCTATAGCTTAGTATACTCCTAATAATATATTTAAATTTATTATCCTTAAGAAATTCATTACCATTTCTATATTTATATAAATCAATTAAACTATCTACTATTAAAAGTATATTATCATCACCATTTCTAATAACCTGTGTCTGACTAGTAAGTGCTTCTATTATCTTATCAACTTTCTCTTTCGAATATCCTATATCAAACCATAACATCTTAAAATATATATCATTATTAAAATACCATTCTCTAACTTCATCACTACCACATATATATTCTAAAGCTTCTAATATCGTCGGAGCTGGTTGATAAGCCATAACTTCTTTAGTAAAATACTTTCCTGAATATACTTCTGCTCCTGCTTCAACAATAAAATTAGTATCAATACTAACTATATCACATGTCGTATTATAACTTTTCCCTACTAAATATTTTCCATTACAATCATATATATAAGTTCCTAAATTATTACTATTAAAAGAATAATCTATAAAATGCATAAGTTCATGATATAAAGTATTATTACTTCTCTCTTTAAGTCTAATCTTAATATCTCCAAATGAATCTGAATAAGTACCAGCTATTCCTGCTCCTAAATCTTGAACATGTTCTATATTAAGATCTTTTAATTTTTTAAGTAAAGTTAATTCATTTAAATATTCCTTATTATCTATAACAACACTAAACATATCCATAACTTGTTTTTTATATTCAAGTAAATTATTATTATTCTCTACTATATAAGCATATTTATTAAATAATATCTTATTATTCTCTATCTTATCGTGAATGTTACTTAATTCATATTTATTTATCATTTCATTAGTATCTATCCGAACTTCTTCTATATAATCAATATTAATCTCATCAAGATTACCTAATCTATATATAAATGAATTAAATAACATCTTAGCAGTAATATAATTATCTTTAATCTCTATATCATCATATATATTATTTGTAACTAACTTACCATTTCTATATAACATTCTATTATAATTATTATCTGATACTATACAATATTCATTATTATTATTACAACTAGCATAGTTAAATTTATCAGATATGATATTTAAGTTACTATCTAAAAAATAAGAAATATTCTCATCTATATCATATTCTTGATATATATCATTACCTAAATAATATAATTCTTTATTCTCTAATATTATCTTACCATCTCTATCATATACATTATATGTAGTAAGTCCTTCATTATATTGATAACTCTTAATATAATTACCTATCTTATTAAAAAGACTAGCCCTCTTTACATCACCATTTATATATAATACACTATTATCTATATTAAATCCCATTATAATATCATTATCATATTCTTCATAATATAACATACATTCATCTATTTTTATTTCATTATCAGAAACAAGTTTACTTCCTACTTTGCATCCTTCACTCTTCATATGATATTTATTATTTATCTTAGTACCATCAGTATATATCTTATTATTATAAATATACATATAATTATCATTATTCCAAATAATTAAATTCTCATCTACTCTTACATTATCATATATTACTTTCTTACTATCAGTATCTATTATTTTATATTTATTATCATATCCAATAGCTATATATCTATCACTAAGTCTTAAATATCTATCAAAACCTAAATACATCTCTTTCTTAGTATCTATATCAACAAGCATATTACGTTCATTATTAACAAATACCATTGCTAGTATATTATTAGTAATATTTAAAGAATATAAATTATAATTAACAAAAGTCTCTTCTACAAAGTAATCAGGAAGTTGATATATTTCTTTCATTTCATTATCATATATCTTATTATCTACTAATATATATTTTGTATTAGTATCCACCTCATGTACACTCATACCATTAGTACCTTTAATTATCATATTACCAGTATTATCTATTACCATATATTCATTACCAGTATCTATTAAAATATACTTATCACTAAATACTTCATAATTATCTATTTTTCCATCATATTTATATATAATATTATTATCAAAATTATATACTATAATATTATCTTCATTCTGCTTCACATAAAAATTACTATATATATTAACATTAGTATCATTTATAACTATCTTATCATTTATATTTAATTCTTCTTTATTATTATCTTTATTCTTATTATTATAAATTCTAAATAGTATAATACCTATAATTATTATTATTAATAATAATATTAATAATAATAATAATAATATAATCTTCTTTTTATTCTTTTTCTTTTTCATACAATCTCCTTATTATATATTCATTATATCACATAAATAAATTTAATCATTAGTAAAAAAGTGCTAATTATTTCTAATTAACACTTTTTCTATATATAACACTATCAAGTACATTAAATAAGATACTATAAGAAGTATTATTATTCCTGCAAATACTAGACTTAGATTAAATACATCTGATCCATAATTTATTAAGTATCCTATTCCTTCTTTAGATACTAAGAATTCTCCCATTATTACTCCAACCATACTCATACCAACATTAATTTTTAAACTATTAACAATCACATGATAATTATTAGGAATTATTAAATATTTTAACATTTGATTTTTTGAAGCTCCAAAACTTTTTAATAGTTTTATTTTATTTTTATCTGTATTAATAAATCCTGAATATACATTACTAATCGTAATTACTATTGATATAAGTAATGCCATTATAATAATTGACTTTATATTAGCTCCAAATATAATTATGATAATTGGTCCTAATGCTACTTTAGGTAAACTATTAAGTACTGTCAAATATGGATCAAATACTCTATATAAGAATTTACTATACCAAAGTATTATTGCTATTATTGTACCAAGTATTGTTGCTAAACTAAAACTTATAACTGTCTCATATACTGTTACCCATATATGATTAAATAAATTATTTTGATTATATAAATCTATTATTGTCTTAATCATTCTACTTGGAGAAGAATAAATAAATGTATTAATTATTCCTTTATTTGATGCATATTCCCATAGTATATTAAATCCTACTATTATTAATATTTGTACACTATATATAAGTATCTTCTCTATTTTTAATTTTCTTAAATATAATTTATACTCTCTACTTTTCATGATAATCAATCTCTTTCCATATCATATCATAGTATTCTGAAAACTCTCTACATTTTCTATTATTAATTGGCGTACTCTTTCCTTCCATTTCTATATTATATATTTGTTTAACTTTTGCTGGTCTTTCTGTAAGTACTATTACTCTATCTGCCATAGATATTGCTTCTGCTATATCATGAGTAATCATAATTACTGTCTTACCAGTATTTTTTATTATTTTATAAACATCATCTGATACTGCTAATCTAGTTTGATAATCTAGTGCTGAGAATGGCTCATCTAAAAGTAATATATCTGGCTTCATCGCTAGTGTCCTAATTAAAGCAACTCTTTGTCTCATACCACCAGATAAACTAGTCGGATAACTATTCATAAAATCCTTAAGGCCATATATATTTAGTAATTTTTTAACATAATCAATCTTATCATCACTAACTTCTCCACGTACCTTTAAGCCTATTAAACAATTATCTAAGATAGTTAACCATGGAAACAAAGAATCCTCTTGTAGCATATACCCAATCTTTGTATCTTTATTAAGTATTATTTCTCCTCCACTTTTCTTATCAATATTACCAATAATATTAAGTAAGGTACTCTTCCCACATCCAGATGGTCCTACTATTGCAACATATTCTCCTTCAAAAACTGAAAATGATATATCTTCTATTGCTGTAAGTTCTCCTTTCATATTATAATATTTCTTATTTATTTCCTTAAGTTCAATTATCTTATTCATAATCTTTAAAGTACTTATCATAAATTAATACATTATAATTAACTTTATTTTGAAGTTCCCCGGATGCTTCAATTATTTCTTGAATATGATTCCATTCTTCTTCATTTATTGTAATATTTTTCTTCCAAGCTTCTCCAGTTTTATATCTATTAATAATAGTTTCCATATCACTTAAACTTGTATCTGGAAAATATTTAACTACTATTTCTGCTATTTCTTTAGCACTATGACTATTAACATATTCAAGTCCTTTATTAACAGCTTTAGTAAAGTTTTTAATTACTTCAGGATTATTTTCAATATAACTTTTTCTAGCATTATATGCTGTATATGGAACTAATCCTCCTAGATCACCTACATATGCTACTACATAACCATAGCCATTCTTTTCTACTGATGTAGCATTCGGTTCAAATAATGTAACAAAATCACCATTACCACCTATAAATGATCCTTCCATTGCTGGAAAAGCTACTGAAGTATCAATCTCTAAATCATTCTTAGGATCTATTCCATTTTCTCGAAGCGCCCATTCAAAAGTCATTTCTGGCATTCCTGCTACTCTTCCGCCTATTACCCTCTTACCTTTCAAATCATTTAAAGTAAAGTTATTATACTTTTCTCTTGATACTAAAAATGATCCATCTTTTTGTGTTAAACCTGCAAATGTCATTACATAATCTTTTTCGCCACCATTATAAACATATATTGTAGCTTCTGATCCTGAAAATCCAATATCAGCATCTCCTGATAATACTGCAGCCATAACATTATCTGCTCCACTAGTAAGTACTATTGAAACATCTAATCCTTCTTCTTCAAAGTATCCAAGACCATGTGCTACATATTGCGGAGCATAAAATACACTATGAGCAACCTCTGCTACAGTTATTTTTTTTAATCCATTATTCTCTTCCTCTTTAATTCTAATTATTGCTAAAGTAGCAAATAAAACTACTAAAAAAATAGATATTAAACCTACCAAATTTTTTTTCATTTTAACCTCCATTTTCATTTTAGTATATTCTCATAGTACCCTACTTGTCTATTCTTTAGCCTAAAAAAAGAAAAATACTTATAATTAAATATTTTTCTTAATTAAATCTCTAATTTCTCTAAGTAAAACTACTTCTTCACTCTCTTTAACTTCTACTGGTTTTACTTCTTCTTTTTTCTTAAATTTAGCTAATACTTTAATCATTATAAATATACATATTGCTATAATAAGAAAATCTACAATATTTTGAATAAATGTTCCATAGGCAATTACTGCATCTCCCACAGTTAAAGTAAGTTTAGAAAAATCAAGTCCTCCAATAATTATTCCTATAAGTGGCATAAATATATCATTAACAAGTGATGTTACTATTTTTCCAAAAGCAGATCCTATAATAACACCAACTGCCATATCAACTATATTCCCCTTAGAAATAAATTCTTTAAACTCATTAGCTACTTTCTTTTCTTTATCTAGATTAATTTTCTTTTTATCCATAAATTCCTCCTATATCCTTATTTTATCATAAACCAGACTTAAAATAAAGATATAGATATTATTATTAACTACCTGCACTCTCATAATGTTTAATACATCTATTAAAGGTCCAAATTGCTATTACTAAAGGTACAATACACATAAGTGGACTAAGTAAGTATAATAAGTTATCACTTTTTCCTAATATATAATTAATTGGATAATAATTAATACATGCTAAAGGTATCAAGAATGTAAATACTATTAATATTTCTCTTTTAAATAAACTCATAGGATACTGTCCAAATTCTCTACTTCCATCTGTAAATATATTCATAAATTCTAATCCTTCTATTGTCTTAAAACAAAAGCATGCAGAAAATATAAATAATGCTATATATATCATTGAAGAAAACACTAGTAATAAACATAAATATATTATTCCTAAGAATGATATATTATCTATATTAATAATAGCTATTATAAATAGAATTAAACTTCCTATTACTCTACTTAACTTAGTAAATTCTAAATTACTTCCAAACACCTGAATATAAATATTCCTAGGTCTTATCAACATCAAGTCAAGACTTCCCTTTTTAATAACTTCTGAAAATTTATCAAATCCTCTAAAGAAACATTCAGAAAAGCTAAATCCAAATTGTACTAAAGCTATTCCTAGCATAAGTTCATATACATTATAATCTTCTAAGAAGTTAAATTTATCCATTAGTATAAATACCATAAATGAACTAAGTGATACTGTTAATAGTTGAGCTATACATGTCAAGATAAATGATGATTTATATTCTAATTGACTTTTTAAATACATTTCTATATATTTCTTAATTAACTTCATATTAACCACCTTGAACAAATACCTTTCCAAGAGATTTTTTAACGATCATATTACCTACATATACTAAAATAATTATCCATCCTAACTGAAGTCCTATTCCTAACATTCCTTCATAAATACCTATATTATTAGTATACACCCTAAATGGTAAATCACTAATAAGTCTAAATGGTAAATAATAAGTAAGTTTTTGTATTATATTAGGAAGTAATATTACTGGTACTAATCCTCCTGATAATACTTCCATAATACTATTAATTATACTTCCAATACCAGCATCATTATATGAATAAAATCCAATAGTATATACTAACATGTTAATAGCAGATACTACTAATATTCCTAATACTAGTGATATTAAGAATAAGATAAAGTTACTAATACTACTAGGTAATGCTAATCTATATGGTTCTGGTAATATTAAAGCTACTATTATTACTGGTAATACTCTTAACATACCATTAGCTATTCTTTTTGATATTGATTTAATATACCACCATAAATATAAGTTATAAGGTCTTATTATCTCATATGCCACACTACCACTTCTAATAGCACTAGATATTTCTTGATCATTTACTCTTACTGCCAAAAAACCATAACAAGCTTGATGTAACCATGTATAAGCAATTATCTGTTCTAAATTTATACCTACATCTGACTTTGACGAATAAAAAGCTAAATATATTCCTATCATCATAAGTCCCCAAAAGAATTGTGTTGTAAGTCCTGCTATTGCTGATACCTTATATTGAAGAAAAGTCATCATTCTTAACTTAAAATAATTTACATATAGTCTCATATTTGAAACTCCGTATATAATTTATATATTATTTCATCTATTGAAGAAGCTATTACATTAATATCTTTTATTTCACATACTTCTGAATACTTATAGGTAATATCTGATACTGTTAATTTCTTAGTATCTATCTTTATTCTAATTATTCCATTTTCATTACTAATAATTTCTGTATTATCTATTTTAGGTATCTTCTTCATATTTTCATAAATAATTTCTACTATTTTTTCATTTGAATATTTTTCTTTAAGTTCTCTAACACTTCCATCATATAGTTTATGTCCATGTCCTATTACAATTAGTCTATCTGTTAATGATTCTATATCTGCCATATCATGAGTTGTCAGTATTACTGTTACTTTTCTTTCTTTATTAATTTTTTTAATAAAGTCTCTAACAATAACTTTACTTACTGCATCTAATCCTATAGTAGGTTCATCTAGAAATAATATTTTAGGACTATGTAATAATGATGCTACTAGTTCACACTTCATTCTTTCTCCTAAGCTAAGTTGCCTTACTGGAGATTTAATTATTTCTTCTAGATGTAGTATTTCTACTAATTCTTTTTTATTTTTTTCGTATTCTTCATCTGGTATTTTGTAAATATCCTTAAGTAAATCGAATGAATCTTCTGCTGGAATATCCCACCATAGTTGACTTTTCTGTCCAAATACTACTCCTATTTCTTTAACATATTTAATTCTGTCATCAACTGGATTCATTCCTAAAATATTGATTTCCCCTTTATCCGGAGCAAGTATTCCACTAAGCATTTTAATTGTTGTACTTTTTCCAGCTCCATTTGGACCTATGTATCCAACAATTTCTCCCTTTTTAATCTTAAATGATATGTCATCTACTGCCTTAACTATCCGGTACTCTCTCTTAATAAAAGACTTTAGTGCATTTTTAAATCCACTATCTCTTTTTACGATCTTATATTCTTTACTAAGACCATTTACTGTGATAATATCCACAAATACTCCTTCCTAACACGCAAAAAAAGCCATTAACTTTCCAAATAAAGTATAAAATGACTGTAATTTATTAGCATTTCCTCCGTATCAGTATTTAACATATCATAATTATTTTTAAAAAGCAAGAAAAAAGAAAGATTTTTTCTACTTTTCTTTCTTCTTATTAACTAAACGATATATCCAAGCATTATCATTCTCAATAATTAAGAATATTGCTTCTTTATTTTTTTCTATTTCTTTAAATGATATAGGACTTTCTACTCTATTATATACATCCATAAGTTCTATAAAACTATCTACATATATTAAGTTATATTTCTTTTTATTGTATAATTTATTAACATTAACTATTATATCTCTATTATCTTTAAGTATCTTTTTAAGTTCTTTATTATAATTACTTTCCATCTTAGAAACATCTATCATTTCTTTTACTACTAGTATTAATAATGACACTCCTATTGATCCACTTAAAGCTGCAAATATTAAGAATAAATAATTAACATCACTCTTAGTAGTAAATTCATAATAACTATCACTCTTATTATTATCATTTATTACATTTATTTTAAATGTATCATAAGTAAGTGGTACTATTACTTTTATAATTCTATCATCATTAACTTCTTTTGTTAATCCACTAAAGTCTACTGTTTTATTCATTTTAAATTTAACTAATAAATAACCAGATATATCTAATCCATATTCTTCTTTAAAGTCATCTATTACTTTCTTATATTCTTTATAACCAATTCTAACAGTATCTTTAATATCAATAGTATCTATCTTATTTTTATTTAATACTTCCACTTTACTATCTAATTCATTATATTCTTTTATCCATAATGGATCATTAATATCATCTTCATATGCTACTACTTGAGCTTCTACAAGATAAGAATAATATCCACTTATATATCTATCAAACTTAATCTTATAATTAAAGTCCATATCTATATAATCAACAAGTTCTGTAATATATTTCTTATTCATATCAAGTATATTACTTTTATATATATTATTATCTTTTAAATATACTCTATATTCTACATTACTACTCTCTTTATAATTAATTAGTGTTTTAACTAAAGTATTAAATCCATTATATCCAAAGATATATGTAAGTGTAAAAGAAACAACCATTAATATTATTAATAAAATTGATCTTTTTTTCATTCCTCTAGCCACCTCTCACTTATTTATTCTTTTATTATGCTATTCTTCCTAGCATACCGCCTAAAAAACTATTAGCAGAAATTGATGCTAATCCTAAGAAGGTAAATGTATCTGCAAGTGCTTTATCAAATCCTTTTAATCCTTCTAATTTTTCAAGAACAGCTTCCATTTCTTGTTTTACTTGTCTACATTCATCTAATTGTTCATTACATTCTGCTATAAGTGCTGAATTATCTACTTTTTGTAACATTGTTCCTGCAGGTTTACCATCATCACCATAAACAGTTACTTCTTCCCATTGATCTGATAATTCAGCAATATGAGCTATTAACATTTCTATCTGTGTAGTTAAATTATCAATACTAGTCTTTACTTCAGGAATTGTTGAAGTATCTAATACAACATTATCTTCAAAGTATTCAATTAATTTCTTATATGACTCTATTGTTTTATCAACAAATTCCATTGCATAATCATTCTTCTCCTGTAACATTTCGCTGTATTCATCCATCTTATCTCTAACTAAATCCCAGCCTTCACCTTGAAGCTTACCATTAGATTCTTCAATGAATTTATCTATTTCTGCCTTTAACTTTGTTGTTTCCTCAATATCTTTGTGCATGTTACTAATAATTTCATTATTTGCTGATACTTCTTTAAGTAATGATTCCATAGTCATATTTATCTCATTACCTTGACTAATATCTGTAGTAGAAGAAATAAATGCCTCTTTATATTTTTCAAAATCTATATCCATTGCCGCTAACGAAGAATCTATTTGTCCACAAATAGTATTAGCCATTCTAGCATCCAAGTTTTGTATAGATTCCGCTATACTAATAATACTATCACATGACTTCATTACTCCGTCTATTATTCCTTTAGAAGCATCTGCATAATTATTATAAAGATCACTAACTACTTTAAATGTTGCTGATCCGTTATCTTCTGGAATATATCTATTAACACTATTAATATTCATTCCAGCTGCTAAACTCTTTAAAGCTTCCATTCCATCTTGTATAAATTCATAATCTACTGACACTAAAGGATTTGCTAAATAATCACGTTTAACTGATACATAATCTGGTACACTCTTTTTACCTGATACTAAGTCTAGATATTCATCATAAGATATTGGAACTGCTATTCCATCACTCATTGCATAATATTCAAATTCTTCTTCTGCAGATGAATTATAATCAAACTTATAACCAGAAATATCTTTTTCTACATTTCCAGCCTTATTTTTATCCCCACCGGTAATACTAGGTATCATTGATCCACCAAAAACACTTGGAGCTACCGCATGGTCATCCCCCTCATTACCACTAGACTCATAAGTAGCAAAAACCATTGTTAAATCAGACTTTTCTGACCATCTAACATATTCCTTAGGAACATAGAAGCCTGCATCTACTTCTTCACCAGGCGTTACTTCCATCTTTAGTGCCTCTAAACGATTTGCTAAAGATGCATCACTATTAGCAGTATCTGCTGATAATCTAGGTTCAATAGCCACAAAAGTTGTTCCGTTATCAGCCAAGGTATTTAACATTTCTAAATTATTAGCATCATTAACAGAAAAGCCATTAGGTCCTGATCCATTAGAAACATCATCTCCCCAGTCAACAGCATATACTACATTTATATTATTATTATCAGGATTTGCTTTAATAGTTAAAGCTGCCGCTTCTAAAGCTCCCTTCGCTCCTGCACTCCACCCAGAATAACTGGTTTGCTTTGGAACATCTACTGAAGCATTACTATATGCACTATCAATTAGTCCATTAATTTGATCAGATAATCCTGCTATTTTATTACCATAACCACTTTGTATATTTACAACAAAAGCATTAGCATTACCATTTTTAGTAAGTTCATCACGAAAATATTGCGGTTGAGTTCCATCAAAACCATCTAGTCCACCGCCTCCGCCGCCAACATATAATAAAGGCTGTGTATTTTCATCAATTCCACCATCTGGAACTGTCCATCTCATTGTATAATATTGGCCATCATTACCTTGTATTTGTTTCTTATGAAAACCAGGAGTAAAATCTTCTTCCGTAAAATTATAATTATCCATATCTATCTACATCCTTTTCTTTATTATAACATATTTCTAGACTATCTTACTAAATTTCTTTCTTTTTATTAACAAGTGGTATCATTCTAACTATCTTATTAGGAAGTATCTCTTTCAAATACTTAAAATTAATAAGTAAATACACTATTCCACATACTATTCCTGTAATAGCTAAATTAAATACTTGTACCATTCTACTAGGATTATCTATAGGTAAAATCATCTTAAATCCTTTAAACATCACTATAAGTACTATTACTGATAGAATAAATCTAGGTATAGCCTTAATCGTATCCCTATAATTAAGATGCATTTCCTTATTTAAATAAATAATACTAATACTATTAGATAATAAGAAACCTAGTAAAGTAGCCGTAATTGCTCCATAATATGCTGGTAAATTAAGTTTAGCAAATAAATACATTAAAGGTATATCTAATATTAAATTAGTTAAAAGACCAGTTATAACACTTACATATATTAATTTAGATTTATTTAAACTCTGTAATAAAGAATTAATAACCATATATAAACAGTCAAAGATTGTTACTATTATCGTATATTTAATTATCTTACTACCATATTCACTACTACCATAGAAGACATCCCATAAGCTTTGTGACATACAACTTAAATATATTGCTAAAGGAGCTACTATTAAAAGTATTATTTTTAAACATTTATTAAAGTTACTATTTACTGCTAACATATTCTTCTCCGTATAATCTTTTACCATATTAGGAATAAGACTAACTATAAGTCCTGTAGAAATAGAAGTAATAATAGTATTAAATTTAACTCCCCAAGTAGTAAATACACTACTAATAAATTCTGTATCAGTAGCACTAAATCCTAATTTAGGCAATGTTCTAATTACTAGTATCATATCTGTTGAAGTATATAAAGTATTAGCAAGATTAATAACAATAAAAGGTATTGAATAACATATTATCTTTTTAATAATTTCCTTATCCTCATCTTTAGTAGTTACTGGTTTAATATCAAGTCCTATTTGTTTTTTATTATGTTTAACTACTCTATTAAGATAGATAAATGTTGCTATTCCTCCTATACATGCTGCAAATACAGAAATACCTACTCCATATTTTATTGGTAATTTAAAAGTATAAGTACATAAATAACTACCTACTATAATTACTAATATTCTAACTATCTGTTCTATAACTTGACTAATAGAAGGTTCTTTAATATATCTATGTCCTTGTAAATAACCTCTCTCAATACTAAGAAATGGTATAATTAATAATGCAAATGATATTAATCTAATAACGAATGTAACATCATCTATGGTATTTCCTCCTTCAAGTTCTCCAATAATTAAATTAGATAACTGTGGAGCAAAACTAAAACAAACTACAAAAGCAAATATCGAGAAAATCATTACAATATTTGTAGCTATTCTATACATCCTTGTTTTCTTATCCATTTCCCCAAGTGTATTGTATTCACTAGTAAGTTTACTTATTGCTAAAGGTATTCCTGCTGATGAAATAATTAGAAAAACATTATATATATTATAGGCATATCCATATAATGTTCCTCCTTGTTCTCCTATTATCTTATAAAAAGGAATTACATATAATACACCCAATATCTTTGTAACAATAATACAAAATGTCGCAATAAAAGCTCCCTCTAAAAAAGATGATTTCTTTAATTTCTTCATATTAATCCCCACAAAAATATACTTTATACCATATCAAGAATATATAAATATTATATATCTTTCTACCATTATTACATATTCCTTGATAATGATCTTCTAATAATTTATTTATTACATCTTTATCAAAAAACTTTGATACATAATCATAATTAAAGTATTTCTTAACTTCCTTATAATATTTTTCTTCTCTTATCCACTTAGAAAATGGAACTGGAAATCCTAGTTTTCTTCTCTTAGACCAATCTTCTGGCATAACTTCATCAGCTACACTTCTAAATATTTCTTTTGTCTTTTTCTTTCTTACAAGATATTTTGTAGGTATCTTTCTAGCTACATTCCATACTTCTTTATCAAGAAAAGGTACTCTAAGTTCTATTGAATTAGCCATTGTCATCTTATCTGCTTTAAGTAATATATCTTGTGGTAACCAGAAATGCATATCTATATACATCTTTTTTAAAACATCGCTCTCATGTTTTACTTTCTCATAATAAGGTTTAATTACATCTGTAGTAGTCATATCATCTTTAAGTCTATCACATAGTATCTCATTAGCCTCATCTTCATTCATTACTTGAGCATGTCCAATATATCTCTCACAGAAAGGCTTACTATATTTAATTAAAGTATTCTTACCAGGAAAATGTGGTAACTTCTTAGCTATTCCTGCTATTGGCTTCTTAATAAAACCTGGCATATTCATATATATCTTTACTGGTAAAGGTTCTAAATATTCATTATACCCTCCAAACATCTCATCAGATCCTTCTCCCGATAATACTACTTTTACTTGTTTACGAGCTAATTCTGATAAGAATAATAAAGGTACTGTCGAAAGATTAGCATGTGGTTCATCAGTATAATATTCTACCTTAGGAAGGCTTTCAAAAAATTCTTCTTTTGAAATATACTTACTATAATTCTTAACATGCATTAAATCAGAAAAATCTTTTGCCATTTTTGTCTCATCAAATCCTGCTACATCAAATCCTACTGAAAAAGTCTTATCAGGTTTAGCCACACTAACAACATATGATGAATCTACTCCTCCTGATAAATAAGAACCAACTTCAACATCAGAAGTAATTTGATGATATTTAATTGAATTAGCTAAAACATCTTTAATCTCTTTTTTATATTCTTCATAAGGTTTATTCTCTTTATCATAAACAATATTAAAGTATTCTCCAATCTCTAACTCTCCATCATGATATTTAAAATAATGTCCAGGTTTTAACTTATATACATTCTTAAAGAATGTTTCTTCAAAAACAGAATATTGAAAAATTAAATACATCTTCAAAGACTTATCATTTACTTCTTTAACAAAATTAGGATGTGGTATCATCCCCTTAATTTCTGATCCGAACATAAATTCATCATCTTTTTTATAATAGTAAAATGGTTTAATACCAAATTGATCACGACATCCTACTAATTCTCCACTCTTAGTATTATATATAACAAAAGCAAACATTCCTCTTAATCTAGGAAATAATTCCTCTTTATACTCTTCATATCCATGTAATATTACTTCTGTATCAGTATTAGTCTTAAATTTATGACCTTTCTCTATTAGTTCTTCTCTTAATTCTTGATAGTTATATATCTCTCCATTAAAAGTAATTACCATACTATTATCTTCATTATAGATTGGTTGATCTCCTCCCTTTAAATCAATAATAGATAGTCTTCTAAATCCAAGTGCTACTTTATCATCAGTATAATATCCATCACTATCAGGTCCTCTATGAATAATCGCATCTGCCATATCTTTAATTATTTTATCTTTATCTTTTTTCTTTTTCTTATCTACAAAACCAACAAATCCACACATTCTAAATCACTCCTTATGGATTATCTTTCCAATACCCATTCTTATATTCTTTATAATAACGAAAATATTTCTTTATCAAATACAATCTTCTCATAAAGTTTCTATCTTCTCTATAATTAACTGGATTAACTCTATATTTCCAAAGCCTAATTACTTCTTGTCTATATTCTTTATCTTTAATATATTTTAAAGCTACTCCTCTAGGTACAAACGATAAAAGTACTCTATCTGTAAGAAAAGTATATTTCATATCTTTATGTTCTATTAAATCTTCTATTAATACTTTAACTAAATTATATCCACATCCTGTTATATAATAACTACTCCTGCCCTGTCTAGCATTAATCTCTAATACTTTAAATTTCTTATCACGATAATCATATTTTAAATCAAATTCACAAAATCCTTGATACTTAATATCTTCAAGAAAAGTCTTCATTTCCTCTTCTATTTCTTTAGTATCTATTCCCTCAGTATATCCATTTATTAAAACAGCAGCATTTCCTACCATATTCTTACTATGTTCTTGAAGCCCTATTCTAGCTAAAGATAATAATTTTACTTGATGTTCACTTGAAACATAAGCAACTGCATCAAATAAATAAGTATCATCTCCCGGAATAAAGTCTTGTATAATTAATGTATCCGTATACCCAGCATCTACTATTCTTTTAATAACTTCATCAAGTTCTTTTTTACTATATATTTGATATATCTTATTTTTACCCTCAAAAGAAAGATGATTATACATAATAACATTACTAGGTTTAAGAATAAGTGGATACTTCATCTTCTTATTAATTACTTTATCTTTACTACAATCAAAATAATATGTCTCAGGTAAACTTAAACAAGAATCTTGATATTTCTTATAAAAAGTCTCTTTCATCATTAAAGAATCTATAATATCTAAACTAGGATAATTAAAAATAAAATTATCTTTTAATAGTTGTTCTTTATTTTTAGCTATCATTCTAGCATAACTCTCATTAGAACTAATAAGTAAAGTCTTATAATTATTATGTTCTTCTTTAAATTTATATATAGCTCTTAAAAAACCTTCTTCATCCCATATAGAAAAGTCATAAAATATATTTAATATATTTGAATATTTTGTATATGGAAGCTCTCCTTTAGCAAGTACATAAGCTTTCTTATGATATGCTTCATGATAACATCTAGCCATATAATAAGCATTAGCATCACTTCCAATAATTAATACATTATATTTCATATTACACCTCTAATATTTAATAGTCTTACCATCTGAATAAACTCTAGGTACTCTAGAAGTAACTCCTGTTAAAACATGATAAGCATTACTATGCATATTATTAGCTACTGACTTAACACTAATAGTATCTCCAAATATTTCTACTTTATCATGTAACTTAACCCTATCATCTAATTTAACAATAGTCATATCCATACAAATATCTCCAACAATTGGATATTTCTTTTTATTTATACAAACATATTTCATTAAAGAACTCATCCCATCTGCATATCCTATTGGAATAGTCCCTATAATAGTATCCTCTTTAGCTATATAATTAGCTCCATAACCTACAAAATCTCCCTTTTTAATACATCTTATACTCATTACTTCTGAATATAAAGAAAATGCTGTCTTAAGTTTTAAATCATTACTCATAACTGTAGGACTAATATGTCTAATCTTATTAAGTATATCTCTTTTTATCTTTCTAAGACCTACAGGTTCAGGTAAACTCTGACTAAAACCATACATAATTATTCCTAATCTTGTTCCTGTCTCAAAAGGTAACATCTTATGATGTGTAAGTGTTATTGATCTATTTAAATGTACAATCGGTATTTCTTTTAAATCTATATCTTCAGTTAAATACCTAAATTTATCTATTTGTTTATCATAATATTTATCATTTATTCCACTAGTAGCTAAATGTGTATATATACCTTCTATAAAGATATTCTTATTCTCCCTTAGTAATTTAATACTCTTAATTAATTCTTCTTTATCTTTATAACCAAGTCTACTCATTCCTGTATCTAACTTAAGATGAACTAATAATTTAGAAGTTATCTTCTTATTAACTAACTCTCTAACATAATCAATACTTTCTACTGTAATAGTTATCTTATTATCAAGAATAACATCTAAATATTCTATATTTATTGGTTCTAAACAAAGAATAGGTATCTCTTTATTATATTTTCTTATTTCTATTGCTTCTTCTAATGAAGATACTGCTAAATAATTAACCCCCCCTTTAATTAAATCATTAACAATATAACTTCCATGTCCATAAGCATTAGCTTTAACTACTCCAATATAATATTTATAAAAAGAATATTTTCTAACTATTTCCCTAATATTATTTGTAAGTATTTTATCATCTATATAAGCATAAGTATTACGATACATCTTATCATCTCCATATCTTTAAAACTCTTAATTTCTATATTTAATTATAGCATATATCTTAATGTTTTGTAAATTGTTAGTATCTTTTTTAAAGTAATAACATATAGTTAAATGTATAAAGAAAGGAATGATAAAATAATGGAAACACTTAAAGTAGGAACTAAATCTAACCCTAACTCTGTAGCGGGTGCTCTAGCTAATGTTTTTAGAGAGAAAGATAGTGTAGAAATTCAAGCTATTGGAGCTGGCGCATTAAATCAAGCAATTAAGGCCATTGCTATTGCAAGAGGATTTGTAGCACCTTCTGGAAAAAATCTAATCTGTATCCCTGCATTTACAGATATTGTAATTGATGGGGACGAAAGAACTGCCATTAAACTTATCGTAGAGACCAAATAGTCTCTTTTCTTATAAAATATTTTTTTATAATTGTTTTTAACTAATTATTGATATATAATAATAGTAATTACTATTAAGGGGATGATACTATGAAAAAACTAATAACTGATTTCTTTAAAGACTTTCTACTTCAAGTAAAAAATATAAAAGAAGGTAATATCAAAAAACAAATTCCCAATATACTAACATTCTCTAGAGCTTTAGCTCCCTTTATTGTTATTCCTTCTATGTTACTAGGTAAAATAAAATTAGCTATTATAGCTTTAATATTCTTTGCTATAACCGACTTTTTAGATGGTAAAATAGCTAGAGCTTATAATCTTACTTCAGATTTTGGTATCAAGTTAGATGCCGTTTGTGATAAGATATTTGCTATGAGTTTAGTAATACCTGCTGCTTTCCAATGTTATATCCTACTATTTAATCTAATCTTAGAATTAGCCATTAGCTATACTAATCTCTTATCAGAATCTAAAGGTAATAAACCCCGTTCTACCATAATAGGTAAAATCAAGACTACTCTCTTGTCAATAACCCTAATACTTGTCTATATCCCTAATACCAATATTAAAATAATCTTTATCTCTTCAATAATAACTATTATCACTCAAGTAATCACTCTAATCAAATATATTAATATCGATATAGATAAAGATAAAAAGAAAAAATCTCATAAATAAAGTAAAAGAATGATTTACATAATCACTATGAAATCATTCTTTTTATTATTCTATTTTTTACTTATTCTAATCTTTATCTTAGTAGTCTTAGGAGTATATGTTGCTTTTACATCATCACCTGTAACAGTAATTGTTACTTCATGATCTCCCTCTTTATATTCAGATAAGTCTACTATTGCTTTAATCTTACTCTCATCTATTGCATTCAATACTTCTTGTGTACCTTTTACAATAACTGATGTCTTAATCGACGAAGCTCCTACTCCTATTGCCGCCGCCTTATAGTTAGGATCTAGATTTACCGTTTCTATCATTACATCTTTTACTTCTTTAGTCTTTTCTTCTCCTAATGTAACTGATACTCTTGTATTCTTAACAGATAAATCTCTAACTCCTTGTGGTACTGATAAAGCAACATTAAATACTTTATTAGAACTTAAATTAGTTACATCTACTTCTATTGGGAAGTATTCTATCTTATTAATACTATCTTCACTACCATATACTGTAACTTTAGTTTCACTAGAAGTTATTGAACTAATAGCTTTACCAAATTGTACTTCTCCTATTGGAATAATCTTTATTGGTACTTCTTTATGTGGAGAATCAATACTAATTGTAGCATTTACCTTACTAGGTACCATTTCTACATCTACTGTTCTACCATTATTATCATATGCTATTAAAGGTACATTTTCTAAGTTCATTACTCCAACTTCTGGATCTACTAATTTAGATATATCTACTAATGCTCTAACAGTAGCTACTTCTTTAATCGTATGTTCTGCTCCTTTAATTATTATTTCTTGTTGATCTATTGTAACATTAGATATTGATAGTTTACTATCTAATTTTTCTTTATTAATAGTATCTATTGTAGCTACTTTAGTAGAAGATACTTTAGGATATATAATAATTGTAACATTTGAAGGTGATACATTATAATTAACTGAATTAACACTACTTTCATAGTTTAATGCTACTTTATGTGTACCAGCTTCTAAGTTAGAAATATCAACAGATACTGTTCCTTTAGATAATTGTTTAGCTAAATACATATCTATTTTTCTTCCTATAAGTGTAACATCTGCTGTTTCAGGCAATCCCTCTACTACATATGTTTCTGTATTATATATTGCTTCTACTTTCTGATCATGAAGTACTTCTGCATAAGAATCTATAAGTACTAATGATTTATTATCAACAGCTATAAAGGTAACTATTGCTAATACTAATGATATAAATATTAGTGTATTCTTTTTAACTAACCATCTTTCAAATTTATCTGTTCTTCTTCCCATCTTTTCTGATATAAGTAAAATAAATTTTGTTATTGGAGTAATTATTTTTTTATCTATTAATCTAATTATTGCCCTAATAAACATAAATGGTTTTCTTATTCTTTTTTTATTTTTATTCTTTTTATTATTCATTATTATCAGGCTCACTTTCTTCATCAAATTCATCATCTAATAATAATTCTTTTCTAGGTTTTAATTCTTCTATTAAAATCATTCTAGCATCATCTAATGATAAATTATAATTTAGAATTCCATTTATTGCGATAGATATTTTTCCTGTTTCTTCTGATACTACTAAAGCAATACAATCGCTTTCTTCGCTTATTCCTAATGCTGCTCTATGTCTTGTTCCTAGTTTTTTATTTATTTTGCTATTTAAGCTTATTGGGAATATTGCTCCTGCACTAGTAATTCTATTTCCTTGTATTATTACTCCTCCATCATGTAATGGGTTTCTAGGAAAGAATATAGATATTAATAGTTCTGAAGAAATATCTGCATAAAGTGCTTTACTTTTTTCTATATAATTATTTAAGCTTATTTCTCTTTCTATAACCATTAATCCGCCTATTTTAGCTTTTCTCATATAATCAACTGCATTAATTATTTCATAAACTACTTTTTCACGTTCATCCATTGTAAGTGATCTTTGTCTAGTAAGTATTTGTTTTTTACCTAATTGTTCTAAAGCATTTCTAATTTCTGGTTGGAATATTATTATTAATGCTAATGGTCCCCATGTTAATACATATTCTAGTATTAATCCTACTGTCATTAATTGTAATTTATCGCTAAGATATTTAATTACTAAAATTATTAGTATTCCTTTAAATATCATTATCATTTTAATATTATTCTTAAGGTTCTTAAGTACTGCATATATAAGTATCCATACTATAGATACATCTATTAAACTTTTCAATGTTGATAGTATATTAGTTACTGTCATTATTTACACCATCCTTTAGTATTCATTATCTATTATATCATATTAAAATAAAAATTGATATATTTTTTAATTTTTATTTTCCAGGTCCTTTATATATAAAGAAAAAAGCATATTTCTATGCTATTTTTGTTGTCCTAAGTTTTCTTTTCCAAAGTAAACCATGAATGCTATAAATCCAAATAATAATCCTATTGATACTATTGCTAACATTTTTGGCCCCGCTGTTTGAATATTTTCAAATGTATCTACTCCGAATGAACAAGATACTGGTTCTACTTTTCCTCCAACTAATACTCCTTGAGAATTAGCATGTTTATAAACTAAAGCAGGAGTACCTTTTGCATCTTTTGTAAATGTAATCTTCTTATCTCCATCTTTCTTTAAAACTGTTACCTTTAAATTATTTCCATTTGGTTCACATTTTAAATCAGATGTACAACTTACCTTATAATAACTCAAAGTTTTATTATTATCTGTAAATGTTGCTGTTTCTCCTACTCCTATTTCTAATTTATCTTTACTACTACAAAATGATGGCTTTCTAAGATGATTAGCAACAGCATTAAGTATTTCATTAGTTTCTTTAGAAACATCTACTTCAATATTTGCTGAATCTGCTCTTAAGTAAGCATCTTTATTATAACTTCCATATCCATTCTTATATAATTCTTCCCATATTAATTTTTGAGTAGCAGCATAATAATTATTAGTATTACGAGTTCCAGATGTTGTATATCCATAATAAGCATATTGACTTATTTTAGCAGCTAAATTTTTAGCTTTAGTACTATTATTTAATGTTGCATTTAAATATGATGCTAAATCTTGTGTTTCTGTATAACTAATATCTTTATTTAAATTCTTTCCAACATCTACACAATATCCTACTTTATCAGTAGTATCTTTCATTGTAATAAAATCCATAAATGTTGAATTACTTCCAATTACTTTTCTTATACGATAATTACCATCTTTTTGATCGTTATAATATACATATGTTAAAGAAGGTTTAGCAGCTCCATATACATTACCCATCATTGCAAAGCATGCTGTAGCTGTTATCAATACCTTTCCCAATGATTTTTTCATTTCTATCACCTATCCTAAGAAGAGTATACAATACTTTTAATTTTTTTGCAACCATAAATTAACTTTTTGTAAAAAAAAGAAAAGAAGCTTCTTATTTAGCTTCTTCTGTTGCTCTAGTTTCTCTAATAACTGTTACTTTAATAATACCAGGATATTGTACTTCTGCTTCAATTTGTTCTTTAATATTTCTTGCTATTTGATAAGACATTAAGTCATCTACTTCTTCAGGTTTAACTATAACTCTAAGTTCTCTTCCTGCTTGAATAGCATACGCTTTATCTACGCCCTTAACATCATTTCCTATTTGCTCTATTTTTTCTAGTCTTTGGAAATAGTTTTCTGATGAATCATTTCTTGCTCCAGGTCTTGATGCTGAAATTGTATCAGCTATATTAACAATTGTAGCAATTACACTAGTAGCAGGTACATCTCCATGATGTGATGCTATAGCATTAATAACTATCTTATTTTCATTATATTTTTTAGCTATATCAACACCAATGTCAACATGACTGCCTTCCATTTCAAAATCAATTGCTTTACCAATATCATGAAGTAATCCAGCTCTCTTAGCTAAATTAATATTTTCTCCAAGTTCAGCTGCTAATAATCCTGAGATATTTGCTACTTCTATTGAATGTTTTAAAGCATTTTGTCCATAACTTGTTCTAAAATGTAGTTTACCAATTATTGTAATTAATTCTGGATCTATCTTAGATAATCCTAATTCATATACCGCATTCTTACCATATTCTTTAATCTTCTGATTAACTTCATTACACATCTTATCATATACTTCTTCAATTCTAGCAGGATGTATTCTTCCATCTTTAATCAAAGTCTCTAAAGTTAATCTTGCTATCTCTCTTCTTAATGGATCAAAACTTGATATAACTATTGCTTCTGGAGTATCATCTATTATTAAATCTACTCCTGTAACTGATTCAATAGTTCTAACATTTCTTCCTTCTCTACCAATAATTCTTCCTTTCATTTCATCATTAGGTAATGAAATTACTGATATTGTTTGTTCATTAGTAACATCTGCAGCATATTTTTGCATACAATTAACTAACATTTCTTTAGCTTTTGAATCAACATCTAATTTAGCTTCTATTTCACGATCTTTGATATATGCTGCTATCTCTTTACTCATTTTTTCTTCAACGATTTTCATTACTGATTCTCTAGCTTGTTCTTTAGTAAAACCACTTATTTGTTCTAATTTTTCTAATTGTTCACGTTTGATATCTTCCATTTTTTCTTTTATTTCTTGGATTTCATCTTGTTTCTTTAATAAATTTTTTTCTCTATCTTCAAGTCCTTTTTCCCTATTTTGCATAATTTCATCACGTTTATCTAAATTCTTTTCACGTTGCAAAATACGTTCTTCTGTTTCTCTAACTTCATTCTTTTTCTCTTTAATTTCTTTATCTGCATCTATTTTTAATTTATTTATTTCTTCTTTTGTTTCAAATAAAGTTTCTCTTTTTATCTTATCTGCATCTTTTTTAGCTTTTTCTAATATAGAATCTGCTTTCTTTTCTCTTTGTTTATTTTTAAAATAATTTATTATTAGTAGTAAGATTACTCCAACTATTAAACCAAGAATAAATAATAAAATGGAGAAAGTAGTATCATTCATGTGAACACCTCCATTCTTTTATATATTTATAGAAAAAATTATTATTTAAATTTAAACTATACAATATTATTGTATAGTCCTTTTTATCTAAAGTCAAGTTAATAATCTAATTTTACCAAGAAAAAAAGACTGATAATCAGTCTATTTCCATATACCTAAAGGATATTCTCCACTATCTACTAATTTCTTAATTTCCTTTACTACTTTATCTTTATCTTCTCTATATGTAATTCCTTGCCATACAGCATCTGTCTTAAGAACTTCTACTTTAGCCTTACCACTATTAATCTCTTCAAATATAATAGTAGGTATCAAGTATTCACATTTTGTAAGATTATCTTTATGTTCATCTAAGAATTCTGGAAATCTTTTTTCTAAATAATCAAACATTTTTGGGGTAAATCCAAACATATTCATTGATACTGTATCTTCTTCAGATACTTCAAATTCTTCTCCTCCTTCTAGTGGAGTAGCTATTAATTTTCCATCTTTCTTCTCTATATTGCTTTCAATTAACTTTGTCAAATATCCGTCCTTAACTTGACATATTCCTCTCTTAACAGCACCATTTTCAGTTAAAGTATTTTTAACTTTATATCCTGCCATTGCATATTCATTAATTGATTTTTCTTCTTTAACATTTTTAAGAAATTCTGCTATTACTTTAAAAGCATCTCTTCCATAAAAATCATCTGAATTAATTATTGCAAAATTTTCTTTTACAACATCTTTACAGCATAATATCGCATGCCCTGTTCCCCAAGGCTTAACTCTATCTTCTGGTACACTATATCCATAAGGTAACTTATCTAATTCTTGAAATACATACTCTACATCAATATATTTTTCTACTCTCTTGCCTACAGTATCTCTAAAAATATCGTAATTCTCTTTCTTAATAATAAATACAACCTTTTTAAATCCTTCTTTAATCGCATCATAAATAGAGTAATCTATTATAAAATTACCATATTCATCAATTGGTTCAATCTGTTTTAAACCACCAAATCTGCTCCCCATTCCGGCAGCCATTATAACTAATGTCATATATCCTCCTTTATTTAATTCTAATATATCATATTTTACATTATTTGACAATATACTTAACTATAATTATAATTAATATATATAAAGGACTGATAATATGAAAAAAATACTAATCTTATTCGGAGGTAATTCTTTCGAACATCTTATATCATGTAAATCTGCTAAAACTATTTTAACTAATATTGACACATCCCGTTATGAAGTAACCGCTGTAGGTATATCTAAAGATAATATATGGTATGAATATCATGATGATATATCTTTCTTAGAAGATTGGACAAACAGAAATATCACTAAAATAAATAATATTTGTGAGTATTTAAAAAAATTTGACAAAATCTTCCCTATCATTCATGGTAATCCTTGTGAAAATGGTAATCTATCTGGTATGTTTGATTTATTCAATATAAACTATGTTGGTTCATCCTTAGCAGGTTCTATTCTAGGTTATGATAAAGAACTTACTAAGATTATTTGTGATAAATATAATATTCCTCAAATACCTTACCAAGTAATAACCGAAAACAAATCTCTTAAGAAAATAGACTTAGACTATCCAGTTATTATAAAACCTGCTAAGTGTGGTTCTTCTATTGGAATTAATATTGCTAATAATCTTAAAGAATTAAATAAATATCTTAAAATAGCTTTTAATTATGATAATAAAGTTATTATTGAAAAGTATATTAAATCACGTGAATTAGAATGTGCCATCTTAGAAACTAAAAAATTAATTCCTTCTGAAGTAGGTGAAATTCGCTCTTCAAATACTTTCTATGATTATGATTCTAAATATATTCTAGATAGTAAGTTAATTATCCCTGCTGATATTCCCAAAGAACTATCTGATGAAATAAAAAATCTATCTCTAAAAATATTTAAAGTATTATCTCTTAGAAACTTATCAAGAATAGATTTTCTCTATGACTATAATAATAAAAAATTGTATTTTAATGAAGTAAATACTATGCCTGGTTTTACTGATATATCTATGTATCCTCTATTATTTAAACATCTAGGTATCTCTACTAAAAACTTAATTACAAAACTTCTTGAATATTAATTTATCTTATGCTATAATACACAGAAAAAGAAAGGAGATTTCTATGTATTTATATGAACCAACTTCAAGAAGATGTATGATTTATAAATTAGAGCTTGATAAAGAAAAACTTCTTGCTTATAAAAAACAAGAAATATCTAAAGCTGATAAATCTAGTCTTTTCCATGATATTCATAATTATCAAAATGTTCCTATTTTCCCAAATCAAGATACTCCATTATATGAAAACTTCTTAAGTTCTGGTAATTATATTAGAACTAAAGAATCTTATTTTACTACTGATAATGATTTATTAGAAAGAAAAGAAAAATTAAAAACTTATCTAACTAGTACTAATGACTCTGTCTACTTTACATCTAACTCTAAAAATCAAGTAAATTATTGTTTTACCCTACCAGGTGATTTACATCAGTCTAGTACTTGTGGTATTGATTATCAAGAATTAACTAATGTTTTAACTCTTCCTGAAAAACTATGTACTCTTCATCTTTTGGAAGCCGGAATGTATCAATATCTAGAAGATAGATATGTTGATGAACAGTTAAAACTATTTACAATTACTGAAAGAAAGAACTATCTTTTTACTGAATTAAATGAATTAATTAGACTAGGTTTTGTAGATCATAAAAAAATTGAAACCCTAATTGTTCAAAGCAAAACTTTAACTAAAAAGATGCATAAGTTACACATAAAATAATAAAAATGATTAATAAAGTTTCAAACTATTAACAAAGCATTTTTGTTAGTAGTTTTTTTAATTCTTGCAAAAAACTCTTAAATTATGATATAAACTATGTATAGTAAACATCATAATCATTAAGAGTTTATTTAATTTTCTATACTCCTAAAGTTTTATTCATCTTCTTTAATACTAATTTTCTAATAAAATCTATTGGAATAATCATTAATGAAAACATAAACATAATAATAAATTCTTTAATTGTAAGGCCACTAGTTCTAAACATTTCTCCCCCATAATAAATTAAATATATTTGCATTAATATAACAAAAGTAATAACTCCAATAAATACTTTATTCTTAGTTATATTAGCCATAATATTAAGTCTATGTGTTCTAGCATCAAAACTATTAAAAATACTAATAAATATTATTAAACCAAAGAAGGCTGTCAATATATCATCTTGAAATATAGTATTAGTAATTCTACTCTTTAAAAAGAATATACATAGTATAAATGATACCACTCCTGTTATAACTATTTGATTCATCATATAACTATTAATAATATTTTCACCCTTCTTCTTAGGTTCTTCATACATATATTCTACTAATGCTGGTTCATAAGAAAAGGCAAATCCTGATAATGTATCCATAATCATATTTATCCATAACATTTGAATAACTGTAATAGGTACTGGTATTCCTATAAATGGTCCTATTATTGATACAAGTAAACTACATAGATTAATTGTCAGTTGACATATAACAAACTTTCTAATACTTTTAAATATTGTTCTTCCATATAAAATAGCATTAGTTATTGAATAGAAGTTATCATCAAGTATCACTATATCTGCTGCTTCTTTAGCTACTTCTGTTCCACTTCCCATAGCAAATCCTACATCTGCTTTCTTTAAAGCCAAGGCATCGTTTACTCCATCACCAGTCATTCCTACTACTAATCCTAAATTCTTAGCTATATTTACTAATCTACTTTTATCTTGTGGCATTGCTCTAGCAATAACTCTTATTTTAGGAAATATCTTCATAATCTCTTTATCATTCATAAGTTGTAATCTATCACTACTAATTATTAAATCGTCTCCTGAAGTAATAAGTCCTATATCTTTAGCAATAGCTACTGCAGTCTCTTTATTATCTCCTGTTATCATTATTGTCTGAATACCAGCATGTCTAACTAAATCTATCCCTATATCAACATTATCTCTAATAGTATCTTTAAGAATAATAAATCCTACTAAAGTCA
This sequence comes from uncultured Bacilli bacterium, assembly GCA_934101175.1. Classification (GTDB taxonomy): domain Bacteria; phylum Bacillota_I; class Bacilli_A; order RF39; family UBA660; genus RUG705. The sequence continues at coordinate 243,787 of CAKOQC010000002.1, read as the reverse complement.
TATTCCCAATAAGTTCTCTATCTTCACTTATCGCTAAAGCAATAACCCTCATCTTATTTAAACCCATCTTCTTAATAATATTATCTACATCACTAGTATCTCCTAAACTATGCCTATTACCTAAATTATCATAATAACTATTACACTTCTTCTTAACTTCTTCATATGCTCCTTTCATCAAATTATATACATGTCCATTATATCTAATCTTAGTATACATATACTTCTTCTTTGAATCAAAAGCTTCTCTTTTAATTATTTCATAATTCAAATTAAGATTCTTTACATAATCAAATATTGCTTTATCAGTAATATTACCTCCAATAATATTTCCAGTTGTAGTATCCCAAACACTCTCATTATTCATATACATTGACATATTAAATATATCTCTATAATTATTATTAATTAAGTTATAATCAATATCTTTTCCATTACCAGAAATAAATCCTACTACTGATAGTTTCCCTGAAGTAATTGTTCCTGTCTTATCTGTAAATAAAACATTAATATTACCAGCTGTCTCTATTCCTATTAGTTTTCTAACTAAAACATTATCTTTTAGCATTCTTTTCATATTAGAACTAAGTACTAAAGTAATCATCATTGGTAATCCTTCTGGTACTGATACTACTATAATTGTTACACATAAGGTAAGTCCATCTAAGATATAACCAAACATTAATCTACCATCTTTTAAGGTATTTATTATTAAATTAGTATTAAAATTATTACTAATAACTATCATATAAAATAGGTATGATACTACTGCAAATATTGAACATATATATCCTATTCTACTAATATCTTGAGCTAACTTTGTAAGTCTAATTCTAAGTGGTGATTCTGTATCTTCTTCTTGTAATTCTAAGGCCATCTTTCCATAAAAGGTATTATCGCCAACACTTCTAACTAACATTAAAGCATCTCCTGAATATACTACTGTTCCCATATATAAATATGTATTATCACTACCTACTTCTTTATACACTTCTTTAGCTTCTCCATTAATCATTGATTCATCTACTGATATATGTCCATTTATAATAATTCCATCAGCAGGTATTCTATCACCTGTTGATAAGACTACTATATCATTAACTACCACATCACTAAGAGGAACACTCTTAACACTTCCCCCTCTTCTTACTCTAACATTTATCTTAGAAGATTCATCTGTAAGCTTATTAAAAGCTCTCATTGAACCATATTCACTAATTGAAGATATTAATGATGCTACTAAAATAGCTAATACTATTCCTACTGTTTCATACCAATCAAAATCTTTAAATAAGAATATTACTTTTATACCTAATGCTATTAATAATATTTTTATTATTGGATCAGAAAATGTTTCTAATAATAACTTTAAAAAAGTATCTTGTTTCTTTTTAGTAAATATATTTTCTCCATATTTCTCTCTATTAATAATTACTTCTTCATCACTAAGACCATTATTATTTATCATAATACCTCCCTAATAAAAGGTATTATCATTCTAGATAAAAAGAACTATATCTAATAGACATAATTCTTATCTTTTTTTATTAGCTTTTTCTTGTTCTAATAACATACTATTTATCTTATTAAGAGTAATATTTATTCTTGAATTTACAATATTATCAAGTTCATCCATTCTCTGATAACTAAATAATTCCTTATCAAGTCCTAAATCACGATAATCTTTTTCTAACTTAATAAGTATCCTATCAAATATATTCTTATATTTATTATTAAGATTATTTATCATAACAACTATCTCTTCATATATAGGATTATCTATATCATTATCATTATCTAAACTAATATCTTTAAAACTAAATATTGTGTTTATAAATTCTTCACTATCAGGTCTATCTATATTATCAAAAAAAACCTTCATATATTTATTAATCTTATCATTTCTATTTTTATAATCCGATATATTATCTTTATGAAAATTATAAAAATCACGATAATCTAGATTAATTCCACACTTCTTATAAAATTTCATTACTTCAATTAACCATCTATTTAAAGAAGTTACATCTAATACATCTTTCTTATCTCTTTTAACAAATACTATCTTATCTAAATACTTCTTTAATTCTAAATATCTATTTTTCATATTTACTACTTGATATATATCATATTCCATATTAGTTCCTCCATATCATCATTATAACATATATCTAATTTAAATGATAAAATATACATCAAGTTTATTTTATTAATATACATTATTTTAAATATTTAACTAATATCTCATTAATATTCTTCTTATTTATAGGTTTAATTATATAATCATCATATCCTTGATCAAGAAATTCTTTCTTATCTTTTTCTTTCCCTTTAGATAACATAATTATTGCTCTAAATTTATATCCTACAAACTTTCTAAGTAAATTAATATTATATTCTTCTATTTGTGTATCTATACTAGAATCTACTAATACCATATCATACGTTTTATTACTAGATAATTTATCATTCATATTATTTAATGATTTAGATATATCTACATCTATTTTATAAGGTTTTAATAATAACATATTTAATAATCATATACTTAAATAATACCCTATTAATCTAATATTCTACCCTATCAAAAATATTTATTCACTAAAAAAGTAAGTGTCATAAAGTAAATACAATCATATTCACTCTAACACTTACTTATAATTATTATTTTTTACTATCTATTACTCATCTTGAAACATCTTTCCTATTCCTCTAGCAAATAAAGTAGCACAAGTCTTTCTAGCTGGTTGTTTATATATATCATCATATACTGTTGCTTCTCCAAGAAGTTCTTTATCATAATCTTTCTCTTCAATCATATTAAAGTAATTATCTAATATTTCTTTTGCTTCTTCTAATGTCTTTCCTATTAACATCTTACTAAGAATAGAAGTACTAGATATTGCTATTACACAAGCTTCTCCATTAAACTTAATATCTTCTATTATATTATCTTTTAGTTTTACATAGATATCTATATTATCAATACAACTAACATTATTACTATTAATTTTTATATAATCAGTAGTATCTTCTGGAATCATTCTATTACTAGTATTTTGATAATTATCTAATATAATACTTCTTTTCATATCATTATCCATTAAAGTATTTCCTCCCAAATATTCTTACTATTCTTAAGTACATTAATTAGTAAATCTACTTCTTCATAAGTATTATAAAAACTTAAACTAATTCTACAAGTATTAGCTATATTAAAGACTTCTTTAAGTATCTTAGCACAATGATTACCTGCTCTAACACATATATTATATTTATCTAAATATATTGCTGTATCTTGACTAAATACTCCCTTAATATTAAATGCTACAATAGTACCATCAGTATCTCTATTATATACTTCTATAAAATCTAATTCATTAAGTTTATCTATTAAGTATTTTCTTAAATTATGTTCATATTCTTTAATTTTATCTATTCCAATTTTTTTAACATACTTAATACATTCGCATAGTCCTAATACTCCTTCTATATTTGGAGTTCCTGCTTCTAATTTATCTGGCAAATCTTTTAATTCAACATAACCATCTTTATTAAATATTGCATTCATTCCTCCGCCATATTCAAGTGGTACTAGTTCTTTAAGTAAATCAAACTTTCCATATAATACTCCAATGCCAGTAGGTCCATATATTTTATGTCCTGAAAAGGCTAAGAAGTCAATGTCCATATCTTGTACATCTATTTTCTCATGAGCTATACTTTGTGCAGCATCTACTACTAGTAAAATATTTCTATCATGACATACCCTAGATATTTCTTTAACACTTCTAACATCTCCTATTACATTTGTAATATGTGCTATTGATACTACTTTAGTCTTATTAGTAATAACTTTCATTAAATTATCTATTGTTACTTCATTCTTTTCATTTAAAGGAATATATTTAACTTTAAGTCCTAATTCTTTTGCTAACATAAACCAAGGAAGTACATTTGAAGCATGTTCTGATTCCGTAATAATTACTTCATCATCTTTCTTTAAATGATATTTAAAATAACCAAAAACTATATCGTTAAGTGATTTAGTAGTACCTGATGTAAATACTATTTCACTAGTATGTTTAGCATTAATAAAACTTCTAACTTCTTCACGACAATCTTCATATAATTCACTAACTTTTAAACTAGTAGCATAATCTCCTCTATGAATACTTGATGTATATTTATTATAATAATTATCTATCTCTTCTCTAACACAATCTGGTTTTAAAGTAGTAGCCCCATTATCAAAATAAACCATCTTATTATTTTTAAATATTGAAAAATCTTCTCTATTCATATTATTCACCTCCAATACATATCAATAATATCTATTATCTTTTTCCTAACATCAAAATTAACCATTACATTTCCTAATAAATATCCTTTTATTAATAATTTTAATGTATCATTATAACTAATTCCCTTACTCATTAGATAAAATATCTGATCATCTTTAAATGTTCCTATTACTGATCCATGTCTTGCTTCTACATCATCTAAATCTATAAACATATTAGGTTGAATTTTAGCATCACATTTATCCATTGTAACTATTCTTGTATTTTGTTCTAATATTGATCCATTACACTCTTTATATACGTTACTATTTATTGTAAAATTAATCTTACTATTCTTAAGAGCTACTAATTTATTAGAAATATTACTTAATGTATTTTTAGCATTATGATTAATATCCATTATATATTCTTCTATACCTTTAGTAATTGAAGAAAAGTTATAATAGATATAATCTTTTTCTTTATTTAGATTAACTACTATCTTTTCTTTAACTCCTTCATTAGTATAAAATTTATTAATTTTAACTCCCCCATTATTAATATTATATATATTATCAATTTCTAATGTATTATCAAAACTACTTTCCATTATATTTACTCTACTATTAATAATATTAATAATAAGTTCTACTTTATCACAATCTATATATTCTATTTCATAATCACTATCTTTTTCTATTTTAATTATATTATCCTCTATTTTAATAGTGTCATCTTGATAATTGTTAACAATATTATTCTTTACTATTATTTTATTCATGCTTTTATTCTCCAGATATAATATTTGTCTTTGTTTCTTCGTTATTATATTCTGTATATCCTTTTTCTTCTATTTCTTGTGCTAGACTATAATCTCCACTTTGAATTATTTTTCCATTTTTAACTACATGTACATAATCGGGTTTAATATAATTTAATATTTTAGTCAAGTGAGTAATAATTAAAATAGAAGTATCCGGATTTTCTTTCTTATAATCTACTATATTATTAGCAACTATCTTTAAGCTATCTACATCAAGTCCTGAATCTATTTCATCTAATATAATAAATTTAGGTTTTAATAGTTTTATTTGTAATACTTCGTTCTTCTTTTTTTCTCCTCCAGAAAACCCTACATTAAGTGATCTATGAACTAAGTTTTTATCCATCTTTAATTCATCACTAGCTTTTTCGCATTGTAAGATAAAATCATATAATCCTACTTGTTTTCCTTCTCTACTAGACATTGCTGTTCTTAAAAAGTCTTGATTACTTACTCCATCTATCTCAAGTGGATATTGCATTGCTAAGAAAATTCCAAGTTTACTTCTAACATCAACACTAAGTTTAGTAATATCTTCTCCATTAAAAGTAATACTTCCCTTTAATACTTTATAATTATTATCTCCCATAATAACTCTAGATAAAGTAGATTTTCCTACTCCATTAGGACCCATTATTACATGAATACTTCCATCATCTATTTCTAGATTAAAATCTTCAAGTACTTTTTTATTCTCTACTTTAACAGCTAAATTCTTAATTATTAACATCTTCATCACCTAGACATTATTATATCTCAAAATACCATAAAAATAAAGATAATTCTTCATATCCAGAACTATCTTTATCTATTTATTTATTTCTTAATTCTTATATTTTTTGTTCTTTTCTTAAACTCACTCATATATTCACAAGAATCTTTAAATTTATCTATATCACATATCTTCTCATCATCAGGTACAATATTTCCATATTTTAAAACATTTCTATTATATAAATCTAATATACAATTAACATACTTAAGATAATTTTTCTTAGTATATCTAGATAGAATTAATACTGCTAATGATGTTGGTATAAATTTCTTTTCATAATAACTAAGTCCAGGATAAGCTACTTCTTGATAATTATTTTCATCTACCATCTCTTCATTACGAGGAACATAATTAATTACTATTCCATCATCAGGCATCAAAGAATACATTACTCCATCACGTTCTTCTCCAAGTATAATTCCTTGTCCCATTCCTGGCATCTTAATACTGCTATTCTCATCTTCTTTTGTAAAGATATCAAAACTAGAATTAATTCTTTTACCATTCTCTACTTCTGAATATACATTGTTATTTAAACTAAGAATATAATACTTCTCCATAACATCACATTCCTTTCCATTTCTTTTATATTTCTCGTCTTTCAAATTGACAGAGTAGTATTCTATCACAAGAACATTTATTTGTCAAATAAAAACCCTATAATTAGTTTATCATCCCCTATAATACTATTAATTAAAAGAAAAAGTAGAACAATTTTTTTATAATTGTCTACTTCTATTAACTAACATACCATGTATTATCTATATTACAACTATCACTATGTGGTGTTGGATTAGGTTTATCTATAATTGTCAATATTGGCATTTTAAATGCATTTCCAAATAGCATACAAGTTCCTGGTGATAACATTTTAATCTTCTGTATTGTACTATCACTTATTCCTGGCACTAAACTAGAAACAAATCCCATATCTACTTGATGAAACATTTTAAATATTGCAAAGTTAGAACATTGACTTATCATTGTTTCACTAATCTCTGAAGGCCTCTGACTAATAATTCCTAGTAATATTCCATACTTTCTTCCTTCTTTAGCAATACGCTCAAATATATTATATCCAAGAATTAATCTATCTATATCATTTTGAATATAACGATGTGCTTCTTCTAATACTATATGAAATGGCATCGATGCTCTATTAGGATTACTAGTTATAAAATCAAATAACATCTTCGAATATATCTTAACTATAACTTTAGCAAATCTATCATCTATTGAATTAACATTAAAGTTAATAATCTGATACTTCTTATTATCTTTATATAATATATACTTAATATAATCTACTTTTGTCATATATCTTTCACAATTAAAATAATTAACATAATCACTATTAATAAGTGAATTAAGTCTTATCTTAAGTATATTAGCATAATCAAATACTTTATTACTACTAAATATTCCCTCACTAATTAAGGCAAATTCCAAAGCATTATAATATTCTTTAATTGAATACATATAACTACCATCTGGCATCGTAAGTTCAAAATTATTTAAACAAAACTGTTCTAAATAATTAATTACTACTTCTATATCAGCAAACTTTCCAGTATTATCTACAAATAAGCATTGTCTAATACTTCTAGTCCATCCTCCTTTAGTAAGATTTATCTCTAAATTAATATCTTTTGTATAAAATTTAGACATAATGGTAGTAAGTTTATTTCTAATATCATTACTACTATTACCAGAAAATATTACATCTAATAAGCATCTAGCTATAATATCATTCTTCTTCTCTATAATTGAAGCATCTTCTAAAGAAAAGTATAGTACTAATTTTAATGCTTTCTCTATTATTGGTATTTGTCTAGTATCATCTACATCTAGTAATAAACATATATCATCTACTCCTAAAAACCAAAAAGGAATAAATAATTTCTCATAAGTATTATCTCTCAAATTAGTAGTTATTACTCTATAATTTAAATTACTATTTACTTGACCAATTGCATTAAATGCTTGTTGATACTCTCCATAAGCATCAAATAAGAATATATTTGCATTATATGGTAACTTCCTAGCATCATAAAATATTCCTTGTAATAATCTTGTTACAAAGTAGCTTTTACCTGATCCTGAATTACCTAAAATAGCAAAGTGATTAGCGAAAAAGGAATTAACATTAACTGCTACTGGAAAATTTCTATAAGAAAAAGAATGTCCTAGATTAATATAACCTTTACTACTATCAACACCATATATTATTTTTACTTCTTCATCTGTAACTAATCTACAAACACTATTAAAAGCTGGCATACTTAAATTACCTGGTATAAAATAACCATTATTAATTTCTCCAATTAAAGTAATTTCTGCTGTTGAATTAGATAAATTTATAATTTCCCCAATATACTTATTGTCAAATACAACATTCTTACCAATTATATTCTCTATATTGTATATATTGACTGCCAAATTGACAAATATATGGGCATCTTTTATACTTACTATTTTCCCTATCATATTCTTTTTCTCCTATGATAATATTTTATCACAATAATCATCTTTATACAAGAAAAAGAATAAATTACTATCCTGATATTTAATTAAATTTCTATACTAAAATAATTAAATTATTTTTATAAAGTTATTGCAATCATCTAAAATATATGCTAGAATACTAAGTCAATAAAAGAAAGGAAAATAATCATGGAAAAAGACAATATTTTAATTAATGAAATGTTATTTAATAACAATATTTTAGATGCTGTTTATGAATGTTGTGCCGAACCTGATACCGTAGGTATTGCCAGTGCAAAAGACAGTTCAAAATCATATTTTGTTTATGAAACAGATGAAAGAGGTAACCTTGAATGGTTCGTAAAAAAGAATTCACTTTCTGAAGCCATTACATATGCTAGAGAAATGTATACAGGACTAAAATCTTATTACAACGGAATAGCAAATGACAGTGCCAATATTAATAAAAAAAGATAAAAATTAGCATATAGGTATATTTACTTATATGCTTTTTTCATATCTTATAATTATTTTTATATAAATTATTTAAAATCTATTTTCTAATAAAATTCAACAATAATTTTTTAGATAATTTAGCAAAAAGAAAAGTCCCTACCGAAGTAAGAACTTACAATCACTAATGGCGCCTGATGTAGGACTCGAACCTACGACCTATCGGTTAACAGCCGAGTGCTCTACCGACTGAGCTAATCAGGCATTATTTGCTGATTGCTAATTCATTATATAATATTTTTTTGAATATATCAATACTTTTTTCTTATTTTTTTCATTTTTTTATAAATTTATACCCAATCAGCAAAATAATTTTAATATTTTTCTAATTATTAACTAACTATTGTTCCAATATCTTCATTTTGTAGTACTCTCTTAATACCATCTTTAGTATTAATATTCATAACTACTATCTTTATTTTATTTTTCATACACATCTCTATTGCTTCCATATCCATAACTGAAAGTTTTTTATCCAAGACTTCTTGATAACTAATCTTGTTATACATCTTAGCATCTTCATACTTATTAGGATCTTTATCATATACTCCATCTACATTAGTAAGCTTAATAATCATATCAGCCCCAATATCAATTGCTCTTAAAGAAGCCCCCGTATCTGTAGAAAAGAATGGTTTACCAGTTCCTCCTCCAAATACTATTATCTTCCCATTATCAAGTTCTTCTCTAGCTTTAACACTATCTACCTTATCAATAATACTAACATAAAGTCCACTTTGATTATATACTTCACATCCTATTTGATTAAACATATCCTTAAGAACTAAACTATTCATAATCGTAGCCATCATACCAACATAATCAGCTGTTTCCCTATCCATCTCATGAGCATCTCTTCCTCTTAAGAAATTACCTCCACCACACACTATACCAATACGTATTCCCATATCATGTACTTTCTTAATCTCCATACATATCTTTTTAATATATTCAAAATCAAGTCCATGTCCTATACTACCAGATAAAGATTCTCCTGATAATTTAATTAATATTGTCTTATTCATTATATCCTCCTAACCATATATTCTCTTAAAAATATATATTTATATCTAAATTATTACCCTTCTATTATCATTTTATCATACATTTAAAAAGAAATAGTATATCTAATAAATATTTGCTATTTATTTGACACTATTTCTTATATTTATATTTTTAAATATTTTCTTACTGCTCTAGAACTACCAAACATACCTACTACTAAGCCTATTCCTAGTAATATTAAAGATATCCAAAGAATAAATGGATATGGTGCTACTAACTTTCCTAATGATGAAGAGAATAATTGTCCTCCTAGATAATTATATAATGCATTATATCCATATGCTGTTATTATTATTGGAATAATTGCTCCAAATAATCCTATAAAAGATCCTTCAATTAAGAATGGTATCTTAATAGACATATTAGAAGCTCCTACTAAACGCATAATCTCTATTTCTGTCTTTCTAGAGAATATTGCCAACTTAATAGTATTCGCAATCAAGAAAGCTGTAACTAATACTAAAGCTACTACTCCCCCTATACATATCTTTTCTATTACTCCAAATATTGTAATAACTGACTCTATATATTCTTCTCCAAAATTAACTGAAGATACTTTTTCTATTTTTTTAATTCTATCTGCTGTATCTTTAATTTTCTCTATATCTTTAACCTTTACTTCATAGCTATCAAGAAGTGGTATTGTATCATCTGTCCAACTTTTAACTATAAGAGAAAATCTATCATCCATCTCTTCTATTTCTTTTGCATAATCTTGCTTAGATTTAAAATCTATTGTATCTATATTATCAAGTCTTTGAATATTATTTTTAACTTTCTCTAAATCTTCTTTTGAAGCATCACCATCTATAAATACTACTATTGATATATTACTACTAACATGTTTTGTCATTTCTTCTACATTATAAGAAAGTACTATTGAGAAAGCTACTACTATTAAAGTAATTGTTATACAAGATATAGATGCTAATGATAAAGAAAAGTTTCTAATAACACTCTTTCCAGCATCACGAAAATATCTCTTAATACTTCTAAAGAACTTCATAATACTTACCTCTTTCATAATCTTGAACTATTTTACCTTCATTTAAAACTACTACTCTTTTTTTCATAGTATTAACTATATCTCTATTATGTGTTGTCATTACAATTGTAGTACCCATTTTATTAATATCATCTAATACTTTCATAATACCCATACTAGTATCTGGATCCAAATTACCCGTAGGTTCATCACATATCAATAGTTTAGGATTATTAACTATTGCTCTAGCTATTACTACCCTTTGTTGTTCTCCTCCAGATAACTGGTCTGGATATTGTCTAACTTTTCCTTTAAGTCCTACTAATTCTAAAACTTCCATAACTCTACGATGTATCTTCTTTTTATCATATCCAAATACTTCCATTGCAAAAGCTACATTTTCATATACTGTAAGTCTAGGTAATAATTTAAAATCCTGAAATACTACTCCTAATTTTCTTCTAAGTATATATACTTTTCTATCTTTTAATTTTGCAACATTTATTCCCCCTATCATGATTGAACCCTTATCTGGTTTCTCTTCACGATAAAGCATTTTTATTAATGTAGATTTTCCAGATCCTGATGCTCCTATTATAAATACAAATTCTCCTTTAGATATTGTTAAATCAACATCATATAAGGCTACTGTACCAGTTTTATATGTTTTTTGGACATCAGTAATTCTAATTAAATCCATAAACTACACCTACCTCACATTTATTTATTATATCAAATATAATTATAAGATTAAATATTTTTTTTATATTTCCCATATTTTTACAAATTACTTAACACTCTCTTCTTTACACTAGAATCATATACATCTACTATTAAGAAGAAAGCATCTTTATCTATTTCTTTAATTATTCTTTTTAACTGAATATATTCTATTGTAGGAACTACACACATAAGCATCTTTTCTCTTTTATTAGTGTATCCTCCTCTAGCTTTTACTACTGTTACTGAATAATTTAATTTCTCCATTACATAATCTCTTACTTCAAGTGGTTTTTTAGTAATAATATAAAACACTTTATTATCAGATATTCCTATAATAACTCTATCAACTATATAAGAAGCTACTAATAATGATACTACTGCATATAAAGCACTATTAATTCCATATATAAAGGCACTAGCTACTATTAAGATAGCATTAACTATAATTGTAGACATACCTATACTCATATGAAAATATTTTGCTAATAAATCAAATAAGACACTAAATCCTCCAGGATTAAATCTACTTTTTCTAATAAGTCCTGAACTAAATCCCATCATTCCGCCGCCAAAAACCATTATCAAGAAAAGCGACGTATCTTCTAAATCAATATATCCTGTTATCTTCGCTGTAAATGCTACAAAGAATGGATATAGAAATGTAACTGCAAGCATCTTAGCAGCATATTCATATCCAAAAAATATTAGTCCTAATAATAAACATAAAAGTGCTATTATAAATATAATTATTGAATTATCTATATTAACAAAATGACCTATTAATAAAGCTAATCCACTACTCCCAGTAGGAATAACTTCATATTTATCATAAAAAAGATTAAAAGCTACTGCTGATATAAGCATCCCCATGACAAACATAAAAAATCTTTTGCCAAAATTTCTCTTGTGCAAATCATCTATAAATTTATTAATATCTACTATCTTATTCATATACTTCATCCCTATTACTTACTTCATAAGAATCACATACTAAATAGAAGATATTCTTATCTATTTCACTTAATCCTTCTTTAATAATAAAATACATCTTAGTAGGAACCACTGCTAATATTAATGTTTGTCTATCATTTGAATATCCTCCTGAAGCATCTATTACTGTACTTCCTACTCCAGGTAATGACGTTAAAAATTCTCTCACAAACTCTTCTTTTTCTTTATCTACTACTATATAAAAAGCTTTACTATTAGAAATTCCTAGTAATATTCTATCAGTAGCTACTGATATTAAATAAGCTACTACAATTGCATACATTACAATCTTCCAAGGGAATACTATTTTTCCTATAGCTATTATTGAAACATTGACAAACATCATTGCATTTCCCATTGAAATCTTTGAATATTTACATATTAAATTTCCAATTACGTCTGTTCCTCCTGTAGAAAATCCACTTTTATAGATAAGTCCATATCCTATTCCTGCTATAACCCCTCCCATAACAGCAATAATTATAAATTCGATATTTCCAAAATCAATTAAATCAGTTATCTTCGCTGTAAGCGATACAAATATTGGATAAATTATTGCTCCAACTAATTGATTTTTTACATCTTCTACCCCTAAAAAGAAATAACTAATAATTAATAAAAATATATTAGCACCCATAATAAACATTGAAGGGTTTACTCCAAATTTAGCTAAAACTATTGAAATACCACTAACTCCAAAACATACTATATCATATCGTAAGAAGAATAAATTAAAAGCAAATGCTACAATTAAACATCCTGACAATAACATTAAATATCTTTTAAAAATATTTTTCTTATTAACATTTTCTATTATTTTGTTAATTCTTTTTTCTCTCATTCTTTTAAATAGTATCATCACTGCCTCCTAATATTCCACTCTAACATTTCTCCAATTTCCCCATCTAATATTTTCAAAACATTCGCTGTTTCATATCCAGATTCATTATCTTTAACTAAAGTATATGGACACATTACATAACTTCTTTTACCACTACCAAACCCAATTGACATCTGTTCACCCTTAAGTCCATTAAGTTCATTATTCTTCTTATCAAGTTCTAATGCGTATAATTTATTTTTAAGAACTTCCATAGCTATCTGCTTATTTCTAATTTGACTTCTCTCATTTTGACAAGTAACAACAATTCCTGTTGGTATATGTGTAATTCTAACAGCTGAATCAGTAGTGTTTACTCCTTGACCTCCTGGTCCACTACTTCTATATATATCTACTCTTAAATCATTATCATTAATATCTACTGAAATATTATTATCAAATTCTGGTGTTACTAATACTGAAGCAAATGTTGTATGTCTTCTCTTATTTGCATCAAAAGGACTAATTCTAACTAATCGATGTACACCAGTTTCTCCCTTTAAATAACCATAAGCACATCTTCCTTTAATCAATATCATCACTGATTTAAGTCCTACTTCTTCACCTTCTTGTTTATCTATCTCTTGATAACTATATCCATTTTTTACTAAATATCTTGTATACATTCTATATAACATTGCTACCCAATCACAAGATTCTGTCCCACCTGCTCCAGAATGAATTTCTAATATACAATTATTCTTATCATATTCATGAGATAAATAAGTCTCTATTCTAAGTTTTTCTACATCAGATTCTAACTCTTTATATTCAGTAATAAGTATATCTATTAATTCAATATCCACCTCTTCTTTAAGAATATCTATATTATCATTAATCTTCTTTATAATCTTATTAACCATATCAATAATTGTATTAAGAAAACTATTCTCTTTAAGAATATCATCTTTATCTATTCTATTCCAAAAACCCTCTTCATTAATAATCTTATCTATCTCTTTCTTTCTAATAATTTTATTATCTAAGTCAAAGAGACCTCCATATATCTTTAACAGTTATTAATAATTCATTATATTTTGTTTCAAGTTCATGTTTATCCATATCAATAATCACCTACTATAATTGTATCACATCCTTTATAAAATTACTAATAATTTATTTAAATATATATAAAACAATATAATATTCAAGATAATTTTAAAATATACTATATTTATACGTTTTCAATTTCAAACAACAAATATTTTTAATATGATTGATAAATTCTCTAATATATGATAAAATTTACCTATAATAAAATATGAGGAGGTCTTATATGGAGAATACAGAAAATATAGAAAATACTGATGTAAATGAATTAAATCGTTCCCTAAATGTAGCTGAAACTGGAGAAATAAATGGTATTAAAACCCAACATCCATATGGAGATTATTGGAATTGTGTTAAAACTTCTAGCGATAACGATATTACATATAACATATATACTCCAGATGTTATAGACAATAATACCCCAGTAATTGTATACATTCCAGGACAAGAACAAATTCAAGCAACTCCAATTATGGCCGCTGGCGAATATAATACTGATGCCATTATTATTGTTCCTAAAGTAAACAGCTATTATGGAGACAAAATTTGTCAAGATTTAGCCGATTTTTCAAAAAATATTCCTGGTGATTGGAATAATATCACTGCGGCCGGCGTAAGTGTTGGTGGCGCTAGAGCTCTTGATGTTACAATTGCCGCTAATACAAACGATTATGGAATCAACATAAATACTTGTGCTTGGAATGAATCGCAACAAATATGGCAAACTGAACAAGGTGGCAAGCCCCTAAGTCCGACAGATGAACAATTCAAAGCTTTAGCTGACAACAATGTTACTCTAATTGGATTAGCCGACTCAGAAGGTAAAACTTGTTTTAAAACCATGGAAGAATACCGTAAAAATGGTGGCGTAAATAATATAATGGTAGAATATAATGGCGGAAGTCATGATAATAACTGTCATAACCCATATACTCAAGGTAATTATTTTAATTACCTAATTGGTAAGGGGGATATTCCTGAAGATTTCAAAGAAAAACTACGATTCTTTACTAATGATGGTACCGGAAAAAAAGATACATCATACGAAAAGACAGAAGAAATTATCAAAGGAAAAAATCATGACAAAGAAAATATGAGTAATATCATATCTGTTGATTACGCCTTCGTTGAAGAATACACATCATTAATTAACAATGCCATTATGAAAACTAATCTCCTATCAAATTATAAAGTAGCTATTCCCACTGATGGATCACAAACGTTTTCAGCTGCTAATGAAGCTTTCGCAAATTATTCTGCTATGAGCAAAAACTTCCTAGGTTCTCTTAGTGCAACTAACCAAAATATCATGTTAATAGCTGAATCTATGAGTAATCTTGATAGTGATTTAGCCAATTCTATTGGAGACTATTTTAGTGCCATTGACAGTGTTGATTTAAGTTCATATAAGAACTTCTATCAAAATATCCCTGAATTAAATATTTTTTCTGACACTTCTGGTGATATTAAAATAAGCCGTGAAAAATTAATGGAAGCTGCTTCTACCGGAAATGCTTTAATCAGTAATTTAATGGCTGATATTAATGATACATATGATATTCAAAGTGAACTAGATAAATTTATTAGTGACTCTAGTTCTAAATTAGAAGGCGAAGCCTGGAATAAAGTAAGAAATAAAGTAAGTGAATATAGTGAAATATGTCAAGATAAACAAAACTATGCCAGTAAATTAATTGATAGTATGATTAATGCGTATAACAAACTTCTTGAATACATGCAATATGATGAATTAGATACTTCTAAAATACCAGAAGTTAAACAAGAAATAACCAATCTCAAAACTCAATTAGAAGAATTAGAAACAGCACTAGCTAATGCTTCAGCATATGTAGATGAATTTTCTGGATATGATAAAGATGGCAATGCTACATATGTAAAAGTACCTAACCCCCTAATTCCACAATTAGAAAAAGCTATCAAATTATGTAACGAAGTAATAACAGAAGCTGAAAATTATTTAGAGCAATTAGAAGGATTAAAAGATGCTGATAACGAAGCCGCCGAAGGCATAAGAGATACTGAAGCAGAACAACCAGACATAGTCGAAGACACAAATGCCAACATTCCTCAAACTCCAGTTGGCGAAACAGGAAATCTAGATACTGAAGAGTTAAACGATACTTCATATAATAACAATTCAAACAATACCAATGAAAATGCTACAGAAGAAAATACTACTGTAAATGAAATTGGTGATGTACTAAAAAGCAATACAGAGACTAAAGAAGAAAATGTTACTGAAGAAAAAACTGAAGTTAATGAATTTCCTGCATATAATGACATTACAACCAATGACAAACAAGATGTATACAACGTTAATAACGAATGCAAATTAATTATCAGTCACGAAAACGATAACGTTAATGGCGTTGAATTTTATTACGATTTTCACGATAAAGCTACAGCAGACTCCATGTATAATCAAATAGTAGAAAAATATCAAAATCTTGATGGTTTTGATAAAGTAATACAAGATAATGGTAACATAAAAGTAATATTTAATGATAGCTATTATGGTGGTCATACAATTGAAGACTTTAATGATGTATACTCTAATTACTATAATAAAGTATAATACAACCCAAAAAAATATTGATGTAACAAACATCAATATTTTTTTATTCATCATCTGAAGGTTTTTCTAATTTAACTAGTACTTCTCTTGGTTTAGAACCATTTTGAGGTCCAATAATTCCTCTTTCTTCAAGTAAATCTATAATTCTAGCAGCCCTATTATATCCTAATCTAAATTTTCTTTGAATTAAAGAAGCACTTATTTTACCTGTACTAACAGCAAAGTCTACTACTTCATTATATATTGGATCATCATATTCTTCTGCTGAAGCATATCCATCATCATCAGGTACACTCTTACTACCACTTTCCTCACTTTTATCTATAGTAAGTGTCTCATCATAAACAGCTTTCTGTTGACTAATT
The DNA here is from genome assembly GCA_934101175.1 of uncultured Bacilli bacterium. Lineage (GTDB taxonomy): Bacteria > Bacillota_I > Bacilli_A > RF39 > UBA660 > RUG705. The sequence goes on along the minus strand of CAKOQC010000002.1, from coordinate 226,255 downwards.
GTATAATCAACTAATTTCTGCAATTCTTCTTCTGATACATAAGCACCTTGAACTCTCATAGGAATACTTTCTCCCATTGGTAAGAATAACATATCACCTTTACCAAGAAGTTTTTCAGCACCACCCATATCCAAAATAGTTCTAGAGTCTATTTGTGAAGATACTGCAAAACTAATTCTAGATGGAATATTTGCTTTAACAACACCAGTAATAATATCTGTTGAAGGTCTCTGTGTAGCTACAATCAAGTGAATACCTGCCGCTCTGGCCATCTGTGTAATACGCATTATTGAGTCTTCTACTTCCTTAGCAGCTACTAACATCAAGTCAGCCAACTCATCTATAATAACTACGATATATGGTAACTTTTGATACTCTGTATGAGTTTCACAAAACTTATTATAAGATGTAATATTCTTATTCTTGGTATGCTCTAAAAGTTCATATCTACGTTCCATTTCTCCAACAATATTTTTTAAAGCTATTGAAGCCTTCTTAGCATCAGTAACAACTGGACTAAGTAAGTGTGGTACTCCATTATACATAGAAAATTCAACTTTCTTAGGATCGACTAATACTAATTTAACTTGATCTGGTTTAGTTCTCATAAGTATTGAAGCAATTATACAGTTAATACAAACTGATTTACCACTACCAGTAGATCCAGCTACTAACAAGTGCGGTGTTGCATTAATTTCACACCATTTAACTTTACCCATAATATCTTTACCAAGACCTACTGCAAGCAAAGTCTTCTCATTAACTTCTGGCATATTACTAAGTACCTCTTTAAAAGATACACTAGCATTAACTTTATTAGGAAGTTCAATACCAATAGTGTTCTTACCAGGTATTGGTGCTTGTATTCTCACATCTTTAGCAGCCATTGCTAAAGCTATCTCTCTTTGAATACCTAATAATTTATTAACTTTAGTACCTGCCTTTAAATCAAGTTCATATTGTGTAACTGTAGGACCAATATTTACTTGTACAATCTTTCCAGATATTTCAAATACTTTAAGTATTTCTTCTAGTTTTTGAATACTATTTTTAGCATTAATTTCATTCTCTTTACTATTTATATTTTTAATTGTCTTTAACATATTAATTGAAGGCAACTTATATGATGTATTTTTAACAACCTCTTGTTCTTCTCTATTAACATTCGCATTAATTAATGCATTATCACTATTCTTATCATCATTCTTTTTAATAGGAATATCTTCATCAACAACTTCTTCCTTCTCTTCTTTTTTATTAGTAAGTTCATCTATTGAAGATATAACTATTCTCTTATCAGGAATTTCTTCTGACTTCTCCTCCTCTTGTTCTATCTTTATACTACTATTCTTAGTTTTATCTCTCTTTGGTTTAATTTTAGCAAAGAATGAAGATATTGTTTCAAATAATGATTTATTAAGTATTAAGATCATTCCTAGAATAACTAATGTTATTATTACAATAATTACTCCATCAGCAAATGCCCAATTAAATACATAAGATAAAATAGCACCGGCCATTCCACCACCACAATTTTTAATTACATCTATTGATTTAAATGATAACATTACTGTTTTAAATGTTTCTGTTATAACATTTACTCCCTCAACCTTACTAGTATACTCCATATGAAGTAATGTAAGTAAAGCTATAATAATTAAATATATACCAAAAGAAGTTCTAGATATCATCTTTGGAGTATTTCTTTTAACAATTAAATATACACCCAATATCAAAAATATTAATAATAGAGGAAAATATGCCACACCTACTAAAAAAACGGCAAAACTTCTAATAAAATTACCTGCTCTTCCATATCCAAGCATTCCTATAATTGAAAATAATATTAAAATAACTCCAATTATTTCATTTCCATATTCAAACTTTTCTTTTTCTTTTTTTTGTTTCTTCTTAGCCATCTTTACATCCTCTCTTTATGATAAAATTATAACACCCTTCTAACACTTTGTAAAGAATTCCCAAGTATTTAAAAAGACTTATAACACTCTTATCTATCTCATATTAACATGATATCATAATTAATCATATTTGTCAATATAAACTAATACATTTGTTTGTATACAAACATACACCTTCTCTGTAAAATAATAAAAGACTATCGACAAAAACTGTCAATAGTCGTAAACATTATCTATTTATAAAATATTCTTGATACCATATTAAGAAAGAATATATTGCCCATATCTTCCTACTATTATCATGTTTTCCCTTACAGTGATCATCTAGTAATTTAATAATTCTATCTGTCTTAAAGAATTCACCACCATCTTCAAATGTCTTACGTATATTATTATAAATATCTTCTTCCTTAATCCATTCTCTAATAGGAACAGGAAATCCTAATTTCTTCTTATCAGCCCATTTTTCAGGTAACTCTTCTTTACATACCTCTCTAAAAGCATACTTGGTTTGATTACCTACTATCTTGTATTTAGAAGGTATATTAATTACTTCATTAACTAAAGGTCTATCTAAAAATGGTACTCTTACCTCTAAAGAATTAGCCATACTCATTTTATCTGCTTTAAGCAATATATCCCCAATTAACCAAAAATTAAAATCTATATATTGCATCTTAGCAACATCATCATAATTTTTAATCTTATCATAATAAGGTTTAGTTAATTCTCTAAAATCATGTTTATCAGTATAACTAAGTATCTTATTAGCATCCCCAGGTTCAAATATAAAAGCATTACCAACATATCTATCTTCTAACTTCTTACTTCTTCTAACTAAGAAATTAAATCCTGTATGATTTCTTAAAGGATATGCTAATACTCCAATACCTCTTCTAATTGGATAAGGTATTTTATTATACCAACTAACTGAATAAGGTTCATGATATATATTATATCCTCCAAATATTTCATCTGCCCCTTCTCCTGATAAAGCTACTTTTACATGTTTACTAGCTGTATTAGCCACAAAGTATAATGCTACTGCTGAAGGATCTGCCAATGGTTCATCCATATAATATTGTATCTTAGGAAAGTTCTTAAAATACTCTTCTCTACTTATTTTCTTACTTATATTCTTGACTTTAATTTTTTCACTAAGTTCTTTAGCATAATCTATTTCACTATACTTTTTATTATCATAACCTACAGTAAAAGTTTTATCTACATCACTAAGTGTAGCCACTATTGAAGAATCTACTCCTGAAGATAAGAAACTACCAACTTCAACATCACTAACTTTATGATATTTAATTGATTCATTTAATTCTTTACGAATAATATCTTTCCATTCTTCTAAGCTCTTACTATCATCATTTTCTATTTTAATTTCATAATATTTTGTAATATCTAACTTACCATCATGATATTTAAAATAATGTCCTGGTCTTAATTTATATACATTCTTAAAAAATGTATCTTCTCCTACACTATATTGAAAAGTTAAATATTGCTTAAGCATATCTCTATTTAATTCTTTTTTAAATCCAGGATGACCTAAAAAACTTTTAATTTCTGATCCAAACATAAATTCTTCATCATCTATATAATAATAAAGTGGTTTAATACCATAAAAATCTCTTGCTCCAAATAAAGTCTTATTCTTAGTATCATATATAACAAAAGCAAACATTCCTCTTAATTTATCAAGTATCTTTTCTCCATACTCCTCATATCCATGTAATATTACTTCTGTATCAGATTCTGTCCTAAATTTATGACCTTTCTTTATAAGCTTTTCTCTAATTTCTTTATAGTTATATATTTCTCCATTAAAGGTAATTATCATATTATTATCTTCATTATAAATAGGCTGTGTTCCTCCATCTAAATCAATTATAGATAGTCTTCTAAATCCAAGAGCACATTCATCTCCTATATAATATCCATCACTATCAGGTCCTCTATGAGCAATAATATCTGCCATATCTTTAATTATTTTCTTTTTACTCTTCTTTTTATCTATAAATCCTACAAATCCACACATATTATCTACCTCATAATCAATTATATCAAATATCATAATCTAATACAAATAATTTAATTAATTTTACAAAATATCTTTTTTAATAATTAACTCAAAGTAAACAAAAAAGTAAATATGCACCTTTCTTATCTAAATGAAATTACATGTCAAAAATTACCTCTTTTATATATTACAATGAACACGGTGAGTAGGAAGTGAAGGAAAAAATTTTAAATACTTTCATGAATAACATCAAAAAGAATAAACCTGATTTAAATGAAGAAGAATTAGAAGTAATTGAATACGGTCTAGAAGGTTTATATTTAACTACTGTAAAAATTATTGTAATATTATTACTTTCTATTATTCTAAATATCTTTAAATATACTGTTCTAATGATTTTATTCTATAATATTGTAAGATTCTTTGCATTTGGTTTACATGCAAAAAACAGTAACTCTTGTTTAGTAACCTCACTCCTATTATTTATTGGAGGTCCATACTTAGCCCTATATCTAAATATTAGTTTTCCAATAAAAGTAATCTTATCAATAATATGTTTAATTTTAATAATAATATACGCCCCTGCTGATACTGAAAAAAGACCACTTATAAATGCTAAAAAAAGAAAGCGATTTAAAATACTAAGTATTATTACTAGTACAATCTTAACTTTCTTTATAATATATCTCCATGATAATTATCTTTCTAATTTTATGCTAATTGGCTTCATTGAAGCTACTATAATGATATTACCTGTAACTTACAAGTTGTATGGTCTTCCATATAATAACTATAAGACTTACGGTGGTATAAATCAAAAAGAATAAAAAGGAAGGAAGGAGGAAATATAATGAAATATCTTTCTAGTTTATTAGCGGTTCTTGGTACATTAGCTGCTACATTAGGCACTCAAGGATGCAGTATGCTTATCTGCGACGAACCTAAAATGCCTAAGAGTTTACTAAACAAATAAGCATCTAAATAAAAAAATAGTTTTGATTAACTATTTTTTTATTGTCAATTTTTTAATATAGTGGTCTTCTGATGCTTGTGTTTCAGCCATTAACTTTTTATTATTTTTAATTATACTTTTAGCTAACAATAAACCATAACCATGTCCTACCCCTTTTGAAGATCTTCCTATCTTCTTAATACTTGGATTATATGAATTAGAAATAATAAATACTGCTGCATCCTCTTCTTCATACACCTCTACTTCAATAGTTTTCTCTTTCGCCAAATCAGCACTCTCAATAGCATTATCTAAATATACTCCTAATATTTTACCAATCTGATTAAAATTAGAAGCATCCATATCTTTTAAGAAACTATTTTCCATCTTATCAGAAATAGTTACATTAATATTAATTCCTTTATCTTGAGCTAAAGCTAACTTGAAATAGAACAAGCCTCTAATACCATTAGAAGGTAAATATTTTAACTTTGCATATTCTGAATGTTTAACTTTTCTACCATCATTAAGAAGTTCATCAATATAATCAATAATAGCACTATCATTTTCTTTATCAATAATCTTTGATTTAATTATCAAAAATTGATTTTTAGTCTCATGTCTTAATGTTCTTTGTTTATCTATTTCAGCTTCATATTTCTTAATAAAAGTTAATAGATTATCATATTCAGTTGTTAATTGATTATTTTTATAAACTTGTATAAAAGAATAACCTAAAAATATCAAAATAACCAAAAGAATACAAAAGCCTAAAAAATTATCTATTGAAGATGAACCATATTTAAATGTTGAATAAAATGTTGCCAATATACAAATAATAGTAAATATCAATAAGACCAACAACCAATTTCTAAGTTTAATATTTATAATTTTATATATCAGTTTTCTCAGTATAAATGTAATCAATATCATTATAACAAACACTAACAGATTTCCAACAAAACTACTAGCTATATTAAAATAGAAGTAATCTTTATTAAAGATTATTGTAAATATTTTAATACACATCATATCAGAAAGTATTTGTATAATAAAATACATAAATGTCAAAACTATCGACTTCATTATTTTAAGTGAATAGAAATAATTATATAAAACAACAATTGTTATAAAGCAAAATATTGTTTTAATAACATCAAGATTTAAATAAATCAATAATTGTAAACAAGCAGCAAAAGCAATAGTTATTAATGCGACATAAATTTTCTTTGGTTTAACTTTTTCAGATAATACTATTCTTGCAAAAAGGATGCAAGACACTACATTCAATATAGTACCAATATAATCACTTATCAATGCCCACACGTTCTAACACCTCCTTCTTCATTTTATCCGCCAACAAACCTGTACTCTCGCCATTCTTAAAAGTAATAATATTATTACTACGATCAATCTCCTTAACATTATCTAAATTAATTATACAAGATTGATGTACTTTCATAAAATTACCTTCAAGATTTTCATCTAACCAGTTAATTGGTTTTACAATGTAGAATGTGTTATTATAAGTGTGGATAATACATCTTTTAATAATAGGTTCTTTCTCAATATAACAAATATGATTGTATGGTATTCTATAAACTACATGATTATAACTAAATACAAAAGTTTTCTGTTTGTAAACAATCTTTGATGCCGCTTTTATATCATCTATTAATCTCTCATCATAATTCTTATATTTACAAATAAAATCAAGAACCATTAATCTCGAGTAAAACACATCATCATGATATTTATCATAAGCCGTAGCAAAGATAATAATACTTTCATAATCCTCTTCCCTTATTCTTGAAGCAACCTCTAATCCAGATACATCATCCGTCTCTACATCTAAGATATAAATTTTCTCCATACCTTTTGTATGAATAATTTTATCTAATTCCGAAGAATACTTATTGAATTTATAAACTCTATAGTCAATATCCGTATTAGCTAAAGCTTTATAAATTGCATTCGTGTTCTTTTGCATAAAACTTTCTTTGTCTTCGTAAATAATTATTTTTAACATATAGTAAGTCCTCCAACAAGACAATTATACCCCTAATATGCTTGAAAGTATCTGTTTTGGTACAATAATTACCAAAAATGTCAAAAAAAAGACTTAATTTGTAAGCATATCAATTACATACACTTATTTAACTAAGTCCATTTTTTTATTCACTAACTAGTTCTAAAACCTTTTGCAAACGGTCAAAATTTATCCACTAACTAATTCTAAGGCTTTTTGTAATTGATTATCAGTCTCATCAGTAGGATTTTCATAATATTTTTCGTTCAGTTCAACTTTATCAGTAGGTTCAATTCCCACATCATTAATCCAATTACCATCAGGAGTTAACCAATTCTCTACTGTATATTTAATCATACTACCATCTGATAGTTGTTTTACTTGTTGAACTGTTCCTTTACCATATGTTTTAGTACCTACTACATATCCATTATAACTCTCTTTAATTGCCCCTGCTAATATTTCTGAAGCTGAAGCGCTCTCTCCATTAACTAAAATTGCTATTGGATATTCCCTTTTCTCAAACGTCTTATCTTTAGTAGCTTTCTTATTATTATCTTTTTGAATTTGATAAATATTTTTACCTCTAGGAAGTAACATACTAGCTATATCTGTAACAGCCGTTAAATATCCCCCATTATTACCTCTAACATCTATTACTAAAGAATCTATTCCATCTTTTTCTAATTCTTTAATCTTACTATCAAATTGCTTTGAAGATACTGAAGAAAATATTGAGATTTTTAAATAACCAATCTTTTTACCATTCTTCTCAAACGTTTTAGCATTAACTGCAGGTATTTCTACTTTATCTCTCTTAAGAGTAACTTTTATTTCCTCATCTCCACGAAGAACTACCATTTCTATATTGCCTTTAGCCTCATTTTTAACATATTCTGATATTTTAGCAACTCCTAATTCTAAAGCATCTTTTGAATCTACTGTTTTAATATAATCATCTACTTTTAATCCTGCTTTATCTGCTGGACTACCTTCATATATATCAACTATCTTAACAGCATCTTCTAATTGTTGAATAGTACAACCAATTCCTTCATAAACACCATTTACCATCTCATTAAACTTATCCGTAGTACTAGTATCAGCATAATTAGTATAAACATCTCCAACATTAGATACCATTCCATTTATAGCGTCATCTATAATCTTCTCTTTATCTATATCACCATTATAATTATCAATAAGAGTTTCATATACATCATAAAACTTTCCTAAATCTTTAGATAATGATATTAAATTTCTTCCTTTAGTAGCTATCATCATTACTGAGAAGCATGCAAACACTCCTAATACTAGTGATATGATCGTAATAACAAATACTTCTGAAAAAGAATAACTACTCTTCTCATCACTAAAAACATATATAAATTTACCTAAAAATCTACCAAGTCTTGTTTTCTTAAAATTGTTTAGCTTTTTCTTCTTTATATTTTTTCTTTCTTGTTTAATTTTTTTCTTTTCTTCTTTAATAATTTTTTTTGCTTCTTGTATTTTTTTATTATTCTTATCCATATGCATTCTCCTAATTTTTAGTCTAACACACTAAAACTTATTATTCAATATTTTTCTCAATAATAACTTTATTTTACATAATTTATCTCTTTATTAACATACTAAAAATGGTGAATTTTATGAAAAATATAATCTATAAATTAAAAAAAGATACTAATTATCAAGATAATATTATCTATAGAAAGAAAACTATTCTTTATAAAAATCTATACATCATATATAATGAAACTCTTACTTCATCTGACTCTATTAGTGATTTTATCATTCGTAGTTTAAATAAGATAACTATTCCTACATATCATAATATTACTAATAAAATATCTAATTTTAAATATAAAGAAATTAATACTTATGAAGATCTAATATATTATTTAAATAGTGGTTTTACTATCATTTTATATTCTAAAAAGAAATTTCTTGCTCTAGAAACTAGAAAAAATCTTACTCGTAGTATCTCTACTCCCATTACTGAAAACACTCCACGTGGAGCCTTAGATTCTTTTACTGAAAATATTGAAATAAATATAGGTCTTATCAAAAGAAGAATTAAAAGTAATGATTTATGGATTAAAAAATATCGTATTGGTAAATATACTGACACTTCAGTAGCTCTTCTTTATATTAAAAGTATTGCTAAGGAAGAATTAGTTAATAAAGTTGATAAACTTATTAATAATATCAATATTGATGGTCTTGTAGCAGCAGGAATGTTAAGAAATCTAATTGAAAAAGAAAATAAAAATGCTTTTCCTAATGCCATAAGTGCTGAAAAACCATATACTGCTACAAGATATCTCTTACTAGGTAATGTTGTCTTATTAGTAGATAATGATCCTTTTGCTATCATCTTACCTCTTACTCTTAATGACAATTTTATCTCTGAAGAAGATGACTATAATAAAAGCATTAATGTCTCTATCACTAGAATAATTCGTTATCTAACATTTGCTATAACTCTTCTAACTCCAGCCATATATTTAGCTTTAACTACCTATAATCAAGAAATTATCCCTATAAGTCTATTAATAAGTATTGCCGCTCAAAGAGAAAATGTTCCCTTTCCTGCCTTTATTGAATGTCTTTTTATGATTATTGCCTTTGAAATACTTCGTGAAAGTGATTTAAAACTACCGAGTTTTGCCAGTTCTGCTATCTCAATCGTTGGTGCTCTTATCCTAGGAGAAGCCGCTGTTAATGCTGGAATAGTATCCCCAATAATGATTATTGTCGTTGCTATAACAGCTATCTCTTCCCTTATCTTTGTAGAACCTGAATTTAATAATGCTCTTCGTATCAAAAGACTCATCTTTATGTTAGGAGCTTCTATCTTAGGAATATACGGTATATTACTCGTATCAATTCTATTCTTAATAAACTTATCCAGTTATAATTTCTTAGGTCTACCTTATCTAAGCCCATTTGCTCCTCCTGATATATCTCGTTTAAAAGATAGTATCATCAAATTCCCTACTGTAAAAATTAGAAAAAGAAATCCTATTCTAACTAATAACATTACTAAAAACACTTCTATCATACCTCATAGTAAAAAGGAGGATACCCATGAAAAAAATTAATAAACTATTTCTATTATCAATAATAATATTAACTACTTTAACAGGATGTTATGATTACCGTGAAATAAACACTCTTGCTATCGTTAGTGCTACTGAAATAAATAAAATTGGTGATGAATATCAAGTATCAGTTCAAGCCATAAATCCTCAAGCTCCAGACAAAACGACTAATTCCCAAGCTCCATTCATAATCTATACTGGTACTGGTAAAACCATTCAAGAAGCCTATCGTAGTATCACTCTATCAGCATCTCGCTTTATGTATTCTAATCATTTAGATTTATTAATTATAAATGAAAAAATAGCCAAAGAAAATATTAGTGATTTAATAGACTATTATATTCGTAATCCTGGTATTAGAAATGAATTCTATGTCTTAATAAGTAAAGATGATAATATCCTATCAATAACTACTCCTATTGACGAAATATCTTCAGCAAGTATCAAGGAAAGTATTGAAAATAATTATAAATACTATGGTGTATCAAGTCGTACTACTTTTAGTGAATTTGTTAACATGAACTTAAATCCTAATCAAGAAATAGTTCTTCCTACTATTGAACTAATAAAAAATACCCCCACTGAAGATAAAAATATTAATGAAAGCAAAGATAACAATGAAGATGTAAATGCTAACAAAGATAAAGACAACAATGATAATAATAAAGATAAAAACACCAACGAAAATAATGATAAAAATAAAAGTAATAATAGCGAAGACAAAAACAATAAATCTAATCAAGAAGAAAATGAATCTGATAGTACTAGCAATAAAAACACTGAAAAAACTGAAGTAAAAGATAAATACCTTCTTGGAGGCTATGCCATATTTAAAAATAACAAACTAATAGGATACTTAAATAATAAAGAAAGTATTAACTATAACATTCTAACAAATAATATTAAAAACACCATTATAACCTATGAATGTTCTAAAAATAAATATTTAGCTGTTGAAATAACTGATAGTAATTCCTCTATAAAAACTAAAAATAATAAAGTATCTATAAACATCAATTTAAAAGGAAATATCAATGAATCTCACTGTAATATCGATATAACTAAAAATAAAAATATTAAAAAAATATCTCATGAAATTGAAGAAAAATTAAACAAAGAAATCACTAATGATATCTTGAATGTAAGAGATAATTATCATACTGATATCTATAAATTTAAAGATATTATCTATAAACATGACTATTCATACTATCAAAAAATTAAAAATAACTATGATGAAGCCTATCAAAATCTAGATATATCAGTCAAAACAAATATCCAGCTAGTAGAAAAAGGAAATATTCTGGAGGTAATTAATGAAAAAGATAAATAATTTAGAAATAATGTCTTTAATAATCATTATAAGTATTTCTCTTCATTCTTGTATCAATATTACTCTTCTTAAAAATAATACTGGTATTGATAGTTGGTTAGCATCTCTTCTTTCTATTATTTTAGGTCTTATTCCAATATATTTATTTATCTATATTTCTAAATATGAACCATCTATGCATCTATCAGAAAAAATTAACACTCTCTATCCTAAAACTGGTAAGTTTATTAATATAGTTCTAAATATAATAATTGCTACAATTGGCATAACTATTCTTTATAATTCTAGTAATTTTATCACATCACAACTTCTCTATCACACCCCAATGATAGTTGTTGCCATTCTCTTAATATCATTATCTACTTATCATATAAGTAAAGGTATTGATTCCATATGCAGAGTAAATTTTCTACTAACAATCTTTAATGTTTTTCTCTTTCTAATTAGTCTTCTATCACTAATAAAATCAATTAGTCTAGATAACTATCTCCCACTATTGAAAACTAATCCTAATAACATCTTATTAACTTCTATAAAATTAATGGCTAATAACACTCTTCCACTAATGATAATCTTATGTATTCCACGTAACAAATCAATTCATCCTGATAAATACTCTAAAGATATTATTAAAACTTATCTCATTAGTAGTCTAATATCTTTTATAATAATATTTACTCTATATGGTATCCTAGGTCCATATCTTATAAACATCTTTGAATACCCAGAATACATCGCACTTAAAAAAGTCACTATTCTAGGATTTCTAGAAAGAATAGAAAATATTGTTTCTAATCAGTGGATAATTGGTGGATATCTCTATCTTACCATTATTATCTACTATCTAAGTTCATCTATTCAAAAAAAAGAAAAACCAAGTAATATTGTTCCAATAATTATCAGTATCTTATTCCTAATCATTATCTTTAATATATTTAAAAATAATACTATCTTTAATAATTATATTAAAGAAATATTTCCATACATTACCATGTCATTATTTATATTCTATATTCTAATAAGTGTCAAAATATATATAACTTACCATCAATGTAAAGAAGTTAATAGACAATTATAGTATTTCTTTGTTATAATTATATTGGTGATTTTATGTTTAATAAAAAAATAGCAATTTTATTTATCCATGGCTTTGTAGGAGGTAATTATGATTATGATGATTTTCCTAACAAGCTTCAAACTAATAAGAAATTTGATGTCTTTACGTACACTTTGCCTGGTCATGAAAAGTTAATTGTCAAAAATGTCAAATATCAAGATTGGATTTTAGAGTCAGAAAGACAAATTAACTTCTTACTAAATAATAATTATAAGCAAATATATGTTATTGGTCATAGTATGGGTGGTGTTATTGCTGCTCACTTAGCTGCTATTTATCCTCAAATAAAAAAACTCGTTTTAGTAGCACCTGCCTTTCGTTATTTCTATTTTAAAGATGGAAAAGTCAACATTAAGAATATTGAAGAAACTATAAAGAATATGCCCGATTTATTAAAACAAATGGGAGCCAACACTGTTATGGAAAGAGTAACTAAAACTCCTATTTCAACCATGTTAGAATTTACTAAATTAGTAAGTACTTATAGTTATGATGTTGAAAATGTTAACTGTCCTACTCTAATCATTCATGGTAAAGAAGACACAATTGTCCCTACTGAAGGTACAGACTATGTCTATAATAATCTAAATTCTAAAAGTGTTAAATTAATTAATATGAAAAAAGTAAACCATGACTGTTTTAAAGGAGAAAGAAATCAAGAAATTAAAAAAATCATTACTGATTTTCTTGTTAATAAAACTAAAAATATTAAAGAAATTGAGAATATTTAATGTAATTCACGGCATACACCAGGATCAGGTTTATAAAAGCAATGGTTCTTATATCGTCCAGCAAACTGCTGTTCCCACCAACTACTAGCACAAGATACTCCCGTTGTAGGTGCATAAAACCATAATGAATTAGTAGCCGGAAAATAATATTCTCCACGCAAAACTCTTCTAGCTAAGAGTTTTTCTTTTTCTGTAGGATTTCCATAAAATAATGAACTGTTTGTACCAGAAAATCCTCCTGGACTTTGATATATCATTTTATATAAAGTAGTAATATCTTTAAAAGTATAACAATTAGCAAGCACTCTATTAATACCAACATTACCTACCATAAGCATTCCTAAATTACCTTCACCTAGTGCCTCAGCTCTCATAAGCCTTGCTAATAGTTCTAACTCTTTATCTGTATATTTAACAATCATTACATCACCTATATAATTATATGTTTTTTATATTTTTTCTTACCAAAATATTGCTATTTTCTATATTTTATGTTAAATTATATATGTGCCAAAAAATTAGGGGATTAGTTAAATGGTATAATAATGGTCTCCAAAACCACTGTTGGGAGTTCGATTCTCTCATCCCCTGCCATTTGAAATCCACGATTTAATTCTTTCAGGAGTTAAATCGTTTTTTTATAAAATAAAAATTCTATCCCATAAGAATAGAACTTATTATTTTTATAACCTCATTTTTCATTACTTCATAATTAACTACTTCATGATGATGATATACTATTTCATGACAATAATTTTCTACAATACCAATAATAATATGTACTTTCTCAAATAAATTTTCCTTATTTATTCCATAATTATTAAGAGTTTTAACTATTATTTCTGTTGTCATAATTTCTTTATCATGAAATATCTTAGCAATATCTTCATCTAAATGTGACATGATTATCTTAATCATATAATGAAAAGACATATCAATTTGCCACTCTAAAAGTACTAGGATTTAAAGATAAAAATATACGTAAAATCTTTATTGAACAAAATATCTGGATAACTATTGCTTCTATTATAATTGGTTTACCATCTGGTTATTACCTAACAGTATGGCTATATAATAAATGTCTTGATGCTAATTTTGATATTGATGTCATTATAGATAATAGCACTTATATAATTGCAGCATTAGGTACCTTCTTAATCTCTCTATTAGTATCCTACCATCTATCTAAAAAGGTAAATAAAATAGATATGGTATCTAGTTTAAAGGGAAATGAATAATTATATAAATACATAAGAACAAAATGTTACATAATAAAGTAATATAATTTTAAGATTAAATAACAAATAGAATATAAAATTTTATTTTCAAAAACAAAAAATTATGATATCATTTATATAGAAAGGAGTTGTGTTTATGTACGATTTTGATTATTATACTCCAAGCATATCATCTAGTGCTACTGGATCATTAGTTTGGACTGTTGTTTCAATAATTTTAGCTATTATTGGTGGTATCTTAGCTTATGTTTTATTTATTAATAAAAATAACAAATTAGATAATAAATTCCTAGTATGGTTAAGAGATTTTCTAAGTTTTAAAAATTTATTATTAGAAACAATATTAAAAGTTACATATGTTATTCTAGCAATATTTATAACTTTATCTTCATTTAACATGATAGGTATAAACTTTTTAGGTTTCTTATTATACCTAATAATTGGTAATGTTATTTTAAGAATAGTATATGAAAGTTCATTAATGTTATTAATGATATGGAAAAACACTTCTGAAATTAACAAAAAAATGAAATAATGTCAAAAATAGCCTTTATTTCACACAATTTACAAATAATTATAAATTGAATAGTGTCAAATACTATTCTTTTTCTTTTATATTAATTTATTTATGATATAATTAAATAGTAAAGTGAGTGATAATATGAAAAGTAAAAACGAATTAGTAAAAATGCTTCTAAACAACAAAAAGATTGAAGTAGAAAACTATGATGACTTATTAGAAATGTTAATTAATGAATCTATTGCTGTAGATACTGATAAAGAAGAAAAACTTTCGCTTGGTGAAAAACTTGCTGACAAGATAACTGCAGTTGCTGGTAGTTGGACATTCATCATCCTCTTCACATTCTTCTTAATACTATGGATTATATTAAATATTTATGCTTTTGAAAATGTTGATCCATATCCTTTTATTCTACTTAATTTAGTTCTATCTTGTATTGCCTCTCTTCAAGCTCCTATCATTATGATGAGTCAAAACAGACAAGCAAAAAAAGATAGTCTTCGTAGTCGTAACGATTATAAAACTGACTTAAAAAGTGAATTAATTTTAGAAGAACTACACGATAAAATAACTGCTATCGAAAAAAATCAAAAGAAAATCTTAGAATTCATTGAATCTAACAACACTGAAAAAAAGAATTAATAATCTCTCTTTATAGAAAGTATTAATTCTTTTTCTTATACTTCTTTTACAATAAGAATTTGACCTATTTTTAAAGTATTACCACTAAGATTATTAAGTCTCTTTAATTCATCTACCGATATATTATATTCCCTAGCTATACTATAAAGAGTATCTCCTGCTTTAACTACATATGTAGTCTCCTCTCCTATTGGAATAATTAGTTTCTGACCAACACTTAACATATTATTACTAAGTCCATTCAATTCTTTTATTTTATTCACAGAAGTATCAAACTTTTTAGCTATCGAATACAAAGTATCTCCTTTACCTACTATATATGTATTAACTAAAGATAATCCACTAGGTACCTTAAGAATTTGACCTACTGATAATTCATCACTATCAAGATCATTTAGTCCTTTTAATTCATTAACACTAATATTATATTTCTTAGCTATATTATAAAGAGTATCTCCTGCTTTAACCTGATATATATCAGTATCTCCCACATCAACAGTTTTTGTTGGTATCTTTAATACTTGACCTACACTTAACATATTATTCGTAATATTATTAAGTTTCTTCAACTCATCTACAGTTGTATCTAATTTTTTAGCTATTCCATATAAAGTATCTCCCTTACTAACTATATATGTATCTGTAGTAATAGTTTCTGGAGCTTTATAAGGAATATTCTTATATTCAAGTACTGCCTTAATAACACCTTCTGCTAAATTCTTATAATTATCCATTAAGAATTTTACATCATTATCATTATCTACAAAACCATATTCTACTATTAAAGGTTCTATCTTATCAGTATTTCTTAATATATAGTAATAATCTTTAGTAGGATCAGAAGGAAGTCTTCTTTGATATACTCTCCTAGTAGACTGTCCTGTATTACCTATATTGTTAAGAATTGAATTCGCTAATCTTGAGTCATTACGTAAGGCATAGATTACTTCAGCACCAGTGCCACCACCTGCATTCAAGTGATTAGACACCAGCACCACATTCGGATCATTTCCATAGAAAGACATAATCTTCTTAATTCTATCAGTAGGTTCTAACGTCGTATCACTATTTCTAGTTATATAAACCGGCACTCCTAGCTCTTTAAATCTATCATACATATATCTACTAATAAGTAAATTATACTCTTTTTCTAATAAATTACTTCCTCTAGCTCCGCTGTCAACGCCTCCGTGACCGGGATCAATAATCACGCCATCAAATATATTATTCACAAATATCACCTATATAAATTATATGTTAAATTAATAAATGTGTTAATATTATACTTGAATAATAAAAATATATAATTTTATATCCTACACAATTATTTAATTAAATTAGTTTCAAGTAAAATAACAAGAAAGCAATACACTTATAATTAAATATACATATACAAACAAAAAAAGAAAGCATTAACTTTCTTCATCATATCCACATATATCTAACTTTCACATAACGCCAATTCTATATTTCAAATTTTTTATCTTCAAAGCCACGCAAACTTTCATAACTTGCAATATTACTTCATCAACTTTCCCTCATTTTTATCATTAGAATTAATATTTCTCTTAGCTTCAATGGCATGAATATTAAAATCTTTATAAATTTTCTTTACTAAACTAATATTATGATTTGATAACATCACATAACAGCCACTATCAGCTAGCTATTTGTATACTCCTGACAATCTCATTTGTCCCTCTTTCCCAAATCCATCTTCTGTATAACTATTAAATGTTTTAGTATCAGAATCATATGGCGGAGCAAAATAAATAAAATCACCCTTTTTAGCATCTTTAACTGCCTCTTCAAAATCAACACTTAATATTTTAATATCATGCATTGTTAAGTAATTACTTACTATTATAAGATTACCACCATCATAAATTTCTTTCCAAAAGGGACATTAAATTCATTTTTGCTATTTACTCTATAAAGTTCATTAAAGCAAGCTTTATTCAAACAAATAGTTCTTGTTGTTCTTGTATAATTAGACAATCTATTGTAAAATGCTTTGTTCCTATCTTTATTTCATAATAAAATTCTTCACTATGGTTTACTTCATAGCTATTTAAAACACTACACAACTTCTTAAATTTATCCTCATCACATAGCACATTATAAACATTTATCAACTCTTGATTTGAATCATTAATTACTGCTTTTTTTGGAGACAATTCAAGCAACAATGCACCACCACCCACAAAATGTTTATAGTATATATCAAATTCATCAGAGCCTGCTCTCTTCAGGAAAAAGTTATTAAACGTTTGTTCTGTTTTGCAATTCCTTTTAAACTGTGTCTTTTATCGCCTATCTATTCTCGCATTTACCTTAATAAGTTAGTAATTATTAGTGTGTTGGTACCCAAATGGTACCTAAAAAGACAGTATGATTATTTTCTACTGTCTTCTTTTTTTGATGCATATCATATATAATAAAGCTAATTTTTGCCTACTATTTTTTTCTTGACCAAGCCAATTTTGATTTTATGCTTCGATCTTTACAGCACCTAACGAATTTACTATATGCTTCCTGACTAAGAGATTTAATTTTCAATCTATTTTTAGAAATTATATCTTTTAACATTTCTTTATCGCAAATAACACTATTTATATTAAATAAATAATCATTCAACATTTGTTGATCATTTAATTTTTCAAATGCATAATTTAATAAATCTAGGGTTTGTGGACAATTAGACATAATCATAAACTTGTGATTATCGTATTTTTCATATATTTTATTATCACTTATATATTTCAAGAATGCAATGTCCTTTTTTATAAATTTATCATATAAATGATTTTCATTTGAATATAAAGCCTCATATTGAGCATAATACTTTTTATTACCACTTGGTACCATGCTATCATTAATTGTTCTACATTTTACATAACCATAGTATTCTTTATTTTTTTCGAATTCATTTACAATCAATTCGTTTGTTTTAAAATTAAAATCATCATTTTCAATTCTCTTTAATGTACATAAATGAACATTAGGAAGATTATTTACAAAGTCTTTATATTGAGAGATATTTATAACACCATTACTTAACAGTTCTATCATTGCATTTTCAAATTTTTCAGTTGAACAATTAACATTATTAATTATTTTTTCGATTTCTTCCATATTTGTCAAATTAAATTTAGGCTCATTTTTTATTAATAATTCCTCTTTTTCAAACTTAGTCAATTTCGCAAGTGATTTGCAATTTTTAAAATAATAATCTACTACTTCATCTTTAAGATTATCAACCATATTAATAATCAAAATTTTTTCAGTATCAGTATACAATTCATCTATCATTTCAATAATATATGGAATATTATTTTGATTTATTTTATCATAATCAATTAATTCTATAACATCAGATAGATTTCCTATTTTTTTCATTTCTTCCTTTGTTATTATTGAATAATCGTTTCTATATAATTCTTTTATGCTTAATGAATTATCAACAACATCTAATAAATTTAATCTAATCAGATTAATTGATTCAATATTACCATTTTCTTGTAATTTTGCACTTGCATATTCTATATATTGTATTAAATTTTCTTCTTCGAAAAAAGCTGTACCCTTAATTTTATTGATTCTACTTACTGTACTTTTAATATGGCCATTATCAATAGGAAGTAGTTCATTGCACATCACTTTAACCATTTCTTTGTTACTGCTATAAAGATAATTAATCAATGGTTTGCTATCAAAAATATTTATTGGTAATCCCATATTTAAAATCAATCTTTTATCTAATATATTTTTTATACAATCTGGATTATTTTTAATAACATTTTCAACTTTTAGATCGTCTATATCAAGTTTTCTATCATACATCAAAGCATTGACCAATTCATATTCATATATATCAAATATTTTGTTATATTTACTATAATTAAAACAATACATTTCACAATTATAATCAATATATCCACCTTTGGTTAATTTATATAAATCGTATTCTATTCCCGACAAATTCTCTGGCAAGATATTTTTTTTTATATATCTTTCTACATTTTGTTTTAATTTAAATTCATTTTTTTCGTTATTAATGAGCTGTTCATATACTTCTTCATACTCATCTTTTAAATATACAATAGCAATACATGTTTTTAATTCAATATACTTTCCTGGAAATCTTTTAATTAATGTTTTATATAAATGTATTACACTATTAATCCTATGTTTAAGTCTTCTAATATTCATATTTGTTCCAAATGATAGCCAGCACCAACTATCTAATGTTTGCTCTATATCAATATCCAATGATTTTTTATATATTTCTTTTTTACTTAATAATAATTTATTAAGAATTACTTCATAGTCACTATTTTTTATATTTGGCAAATCTATAACCATATTAAATGGTTTATATTTACTATCTGCTCTCTTTTTTATATTTTCATCAGAAGACATCTTATAAAATTCCTCTGGTGTTAAAGCTATAATAAATTTACAATTATCCATGCTTTTATAATATGTATTAATTTCTTTTATGAATTCTTCTATGTAATTAGGATCATTAATTCTATCTAGATCCTCTATTATTATAACCGTAGTTTTTTCTTCATTAATCAATTGTTTCGAAATTTCCATCAAATCAAATTCATTTAAACATTGATTATCACCATTTTTTAAATAGTTACAAACTAATTCACTTTTTATTATCGTAAAGAACAAAATAATAAACCCAATGACTCCAGATATATTGCATATTTCTTTAATAATATTTATAAAATCTGAATATTTTGAATAAGGCAAAAAGTTTATATACGATAAAACACCATTGCCATATAAAAATTTTAAAGTAAAGAAAAAAATTGATAATCCAATTAAAAATGATGATATTTTGCTAGTTGCTGATATATCAATAGATTTATAATTTGGATTTAATCTTTTAGTAATATGTGATAGTTTTTTCTTATTTTTCTTATCATTATATTTATGATTAGCTAATTGAATTAGCATTCTTTTATGTGCTTCTAAATCATCATTTTTACCATTAGGATCTAATAAATTTATATTTACTGTATCATACTTGTCCACATCTAAACTATTTTTTAAAAGTTCTATTATTGAAGATTTACCGGAACCATATTCGGAAATGAGTCCTATTATTTTTGAATCTGATTCCACACTTTCTTTTATCATTTCTACTTCTGCTTCAAAACCCACGTAGTCATCTTCATAATCATTTACTGGTAAATCTTGAAAATATAATTTTTCTTCTATAGATTTTTCTTCCATAAAATTCCTCCAATCAAAAAAAGAGCACACTCCATCTTAAAGAAGACGAAACATACTCTATCATCTAAATATATTATAACATTTTATATATTTTTTTTAAATAGTTTTTAAATATAATTTTAAAATTAATTTCTTAATTGTATGAATTTGTTTGTGTTCTCTCTTTATGAATTTGTAAATAATTATGCATATTTTCATTGTAATCACATTTACTAATAATAAATGTATTTTCACCTAAAGCATAACCATCATTAGATCCATATGAAACTGTTTCTTCTGCAACCATAAAGGCATTGCCACTATCTTTGATTTCCTGAATTTTCTTTTTGATATCAAAAGTAAGATACTTAACATATTTCTTTTGTTCTTCTGTTAAATTATCTGATATTTTTAAAGTATTATCTTCAAAATATATCAATCCATATTCAAATAACTTATCATGATTAGCACATAACCATAATCCATTATCACCATCAACTGCCAATTTTCTTTTTTCACTAAATGGTATATCTAATTTGTTTATATCAGTAACTCTATGTATATGTGAAGCTATTATTAATCTTTGAATATCGCAATTGCACAAATAACATCTTTTTATATCATCCACTATTATTGGTTTACCATCTGGTCCAAAAATAACATTACCATCTAAATCCTTTTTTGAATTAAACTTATATAACAGATTTCTCATAAATTCTGCTTGATATCTAGCATCTCTATTATCATCTGATAATGTTTCAACTTCCTCATTCTCAACATAATTAACTGAATCTGCATAATATATAACATTTAAATCTTTAAGTACTCTTTTAAATTTTTGGTCTTCTTCATTTGATGATGATTCAAATCTAAATGCACCATTATCTGATACCTCATACAGATATATCTTCTTATTTTCTTCTTTTATTAGATTAGCAAGTACATACAACAAAAAAATACTTTCTCTTCCATTGGCTCCAAAAGTTTTGCCATAAAAAACATAGGAATCATCATTTTCAATTATATATGAAGATTTATTGCCTCGATTTGCACCAGCCATTTCCATCCTAGCTTTTTTCCATTCTTCAACACTTTCAAAAGGAAATGCTATGTTTCTTCTGATAGCAGTATCAAATTCAAACTCATTTAAAATTTTAATTCCTACTGTCTTTGCTAATCTATAATAAATTTGCTGTGCTGGAGTTTTAGCTCTATTATGATTTGTTCCTTTTAAATATAATTCCATAGATTTAGCCTTATCTATTTGATTCAAATAATAATCTGCTATAGTCATAGGAATAAACTGAACAAAATATGCATTTGTTGATCCACCATCTCCAGCTACTCTTGTATAATCTGCACTTAGTGTAATCCATTTCTTTTCACTATCTGTTTCAACTATAATATATTGTCCATTACTTCTATTTTCAAATACAATTTCATAATCCTCAACTTGTTTACCTAATGATAATTTTAAAATATTATTTAATTCTTCTCTATTTATTTTTGATAAATCATTACTACCCTCACGTGTATTAAAATAAATGTCTATATTATCATTATTAATTGGCAAATATACTTTAATCATTAATTCCCTCCTCAGAATAATTTACAATAAGAACCTCTTTCCTATTCTTTCTTGCTTTTTCTTCGTATTCAATTACCCTATAATTATTCTTCTTAATCCAATCAAGCAAAATTTCATTTTTTTTATCTTTATGTTCTAATACATTCGATAGCATAAATTTTATTCCTCTTGAATCTAACTTTTCAAGAAATTTCAACAAACGCAATTCTTCTTTTTCATCCCAACCATTAAAACCTCTTTTACCATCATTATAGCTACCTAATGTAATCAAATATGGTGGATCAAGATAAATAAATGTTTTTTGATTTATATGTTCCCACATATTTTCAAAATCTTCAGACATAAACACAACATTTTTTTCTTTAAGATTTCTACAATATGAAATAATTTTTTCTAAAATTTTATCATTAAATCCAGCCTGTCCTACAGGATTGTTATAGTTATATGATGAATTAAATCTTATTTGTTGCTGATAACCAAATAAAATCAATAAATATAATAATCTTGGGTCTCTTATATTCTTATCTTGAGAATTATACAATTGTCTAATTTTTAAATATGATTCTTTATTACCTTTTTCCAATTTATATTTTTTTATCATAGTTGTTATATACTTATATAAATTTATAGTTTCAATATTTCTAAACATTTCAAGTAATTCTTTCACTTTAAAATTACAATCATTATATATAATTTGTTCAGCATTGAAATTTACCCCAACATTAAATCCACCGCCAAAGATATCAATAAATCTGTCGATGTTTTTAGGTGAATTTTTCTTTATAAAATCAATCATATCTGCTTTGCCACCAATATAATTTAATGGTGAAGCATAATTAATCTCATCAACATTATCTTTTTTTTCAATAAAGAATAAGAATTCACAATGTTTTTCATCTTTTTCTGCTTTTGAATTTAAATATTGTTTATACGTAAATTTTCTAAATTCATATGTTTCTGGTTTACCATATCTTTTGAATACACTTTCAATATATTCTTTTGACATTATTCCATCTGAACTATAACTTAGTATTATATATTTAAATTTTGCTTTTGCTATTATTTTTTCAAACTCAATATGAACATCTCCTGGTTTTGAAAACTTTGAAGTTTGCTTACTTGTATCTCTAGCTCCTGTTTTACCTTTTAATTCAGGTTCATCATATAATGCAATAGTTTCTAATAAATGGTATTGAATTGAATACTGATTTTTAGTATATGGTGGATCAAGATATAAGATATCACCACTAATATCATTTATAAGTTCTTCGATGTTTTTATTATATACCTCATTTTCATAAAGTGTCGTTTTCTTTAATTGTTCCACATGAATGAACTTCAATGGTTTTACGGCTCTAGGATCCCACATTTTAAGATATGATCCATAAACTCCAGCAACATTTGCGACTTTAGAAACAGACTCAATCAAACATGCTATCAAATAATAATATTCGTTACTCGTAAGTTTTCCCTGATTATACCAATATTCAATTTTTGTTCTAATGAAATCAATTCTTGATGCATTATCACTACTAAAATATTTCCTTTCACTACCACCAGGAGAAAAGTTTTTATATATAAAACCATTTAATTTATTATTCTCATCATTAAATATTTCGAAAGGATCTTGACCTAATAATTCAAATTTTAAACTTGGTGTATTTAACCTAGCTTGACTCATTACATAGGAAGTATATAAATTATCATTAGCTATTATCTTAAATTTATCTTTAAAATAATTTCCTACGGTTGCGGTACCACTAAAAGCATCACAAAAGGTATAATTTTCTTTATTAATTTTTTTATCAATAATAAGAGTTTCAATATAATTTAATATTTTATTCTTATTGCCAATATATCTCATTATCATTACCTCCTGCTAATATTTCTCTAATAACAATTATATCATTAAAAATGGTTTTTTCCTATAAAACTGAACATATTTTATACTAAATCTTGATTTATCTTTTTATTCATAAAGTGAAAAATTAAATTCCACTTTCATAAAACCCAAACTGAATTTAATCTTACAATAAATTCCAGTTATTTAATTTGTTATTTTTCTTTATTGGAAAGGATGATTTAAAATGTCAAAGAAACAAACTTGTGATAATAAGCATTTATCACTTGACGAAAGAAAAATAATTCAAAAAGGAATTGAAAACAGATGTAACAAAGTTGACATCGCTAGAACTATTGGTAAAGACCCTACTACCATTGCTAAAGAAATTAGAAAACATAGAGAGTTTAAACCTAGAAATGTCAGACTATATCCTAATATATGTATTCATAGAAAAGAATGTGGTACATGCTTTAAAAAATGTGAATTATATCAAGAACCCATCTGTAAACTAAGAGATCGTTCTCCTGGTACTTGCAACAAGTATCCTAAAATAACTAATTGTCATCTAGATAAATATTTTTATTATGCTACTAAATCTAACCAAGAATATTTAAATGAACTTATCAATACTAGAACTGGTATTAATTTAACTATTCCAGAGAAAAAACAGATTGGACAAATTTTGGCATCTTTACTAAAACAAGGACAATCAATATATCAAGTTCTATCTTCACATCCTGAAATTACCCAATGTGAAAAAACAATTTATAATTATATCGAAATGGGTGTTTTTAAAGATGAAGGAATTGATGTTTTTTCTTTAAAAGAACAAGTATCTAGAAAACAATTTAAAGATAAATACAAGAAAAGAAAAAATATAGCTAATTATGATGGTAGAAAATATAATGATTATCTTAAATTTAAAGAAGAAAATCCAAATACTCCAACAATTGAAATGGATACTGTTTATAACAACAAATCAGGACGATATATTCAAACATTTCTATTTGAAAAAACAATGTTTATGTTTGGACTGATTCATCAAGATAAAACATCTTTATCTATGGCTAATGGATTAGATAAAATTGAAGATAATTTAGGTTATGAATTATATAGAATACATTTTTCACTTATATTAACTGACAGAGGTGTTGAATTTGAAAAACATGAATTATTTGAATTTAACATTAAAACTGGTGAATTTAGAACAAATATATTTTATTGTGACCCGATGCAATCTAGCCAAAAATCTAGAGTTGAAAACAATCATAATTACGTTAGAGATATTATTACTAATGAATTAGATATCTCTAACATAACACAACAAGATTTAGATTTAGTTTTTTCACATATTAATTCAACACCAAGAGAATCATTAAATGGTAAAACACCATATGAATTACAGGAATTTTTATATGGAAAAGAAATAATTGAAAAATTAAATATTAAACAAATAAAAAGAGATGAGGTTATTTTAAAACCTTATCTCATAAAACACATCTATAAATAATTCCCACATAAATTTATAGATAATGAAATAGAAACATCCTTATATTAATTTAAATATACAAAATTCAAAACGGAATTTAGTCTTACAGAAAAAATTTTTTGACCTAATTTCGTCTTTTCGTTGTGGATAAATTTCCATTCATTTAATTATTTTAAACTATTTTTTTATAAAAAGCAATTTAAATTTCATCAAAAAAAGCCTATAAAATAGACTTTTCTCTTACATTTTTATTTTGCTTTATGAAAGTGGAATTTAATTTTTCACTTTACCTAAATTATTATTTTATTTTTTTAATTTCTTCCAATGTATTGTAAATATATGATGCATGATATATCAAAATTGGTGGAATCATTTCTGCTGACGAATGATTAAACGAATTAAACAAATTACTATGTTTCAAATAAAAATCATATAACACATTAGGTTTTGTATCATCAATCATTTTTATTAAATCACCTAGAGTTTTATACTGTGGTCTCCCAAGCAATATATATAATTTTCTTTCAAGCATTCTTCTTATTTTTAATACACACATATATTTCCAAACAAATAAATTAATCAAGTCATTTTCTTTAAAGATTTGATTGTCTTTTAACTGAATTAATTCCAGATTATAATATTCATCAGGTATATGATTAAATATTGTTCTTATAGACTTATATTTTGAAATACAATTAGGATATCCATACAATTTTTTATTCATGCTATATAATGATGAAACATCCATATTTTTTCTATCATGATTTATCCTTTCAGAAATTATGTTGTAATAATTTAAATGATTATTTAAAGCCTTTTTCATCACTTTATTGACATCCTTTGAAATAAAACAATTGAAATCACTATTTTCTCTCAAAATTGATGAAAAAACTATTAAAGAATAAGGATCTATCATCTTTTCAATTAACTTTATAGGTAATCCAAAACTAGAAATATTTTGCTTTATCTTATGCATAATTTTAAACTTATCATTAATATTTAATATTTCATTAGAATTATGAATTATATCTAACCAATAAAATGAGAAATTAAAGCCTTTCTTATTAAATTCATTATTCAATAATTGAAGAGAATTCATATTATGAGATAAAACAACAAATTTTTCAATATTATTGTTATAAACTTTAATCAATTCAAATATTATATTAATCATATTGTAAACATAAACATCATCATAACTATCAAAAGGATCATCAATAGTTATAACTATTTTGTCTTGTTTTTCTTCAATATGTTGTAAAAATAGAATTCTAAAATATATAAATTGAAGAAGCTTTTGCTCAGATAAGGATAGTGTTTGTATTTCTCTATTTTTATTATTGATTTCTAATTTTCCTCTTTTTATTTCAAAAGTAAAATTTGAGTTAGTATAATTATTAAATTTTTTGAATTCATTTTCTAGGCTTAGATATATTTTACTATTCATATTTTCCTGAGTTAAATAGAACTTTTCTGATTTTTTATTTATATCTCTATATTTTTCAATAACGTCATTAAGTTCTTTCATTTTTTTAATGTCTACTGATGAAACTAAATAATGCATAATGGAATTATTCATTTTTTCAACAAATAAACTATAATTTTTTTCATAATTATCTACCAATGAAATGAATATTTCTTTAAATGAATTATCTAAATTACAATAATACATAAAGGAATTTTTTAGTTCTTCATTTAATATTATTTTATTTAAATCATCTAATATTTTTTCTTTACATGCATCAGATATTGTTGAATAGCAAATTGGACAGCTTTCTAATTTGTTTTTTATAATTTTCTCTTTAATAGTATACTCTTCTGGAGAAAATCCTTGAATTATATCATCTAATTTAGAAACCTTTTCAAAAATATTATCGTCATTCATTTTTTTAATCAAATCTAATAGTCTTAATATTCCAGTTTTTTTCTTTATACTTTTCTTTATAAATTCTAAATCATAGGTATTATCAAACTCATATTTTTCAGTATAAAAAAGATTTTTAAGCGAAAATGTTTTTTCAAATCCAATAGTTTCCTCAATACTTTTATTTTCAAACATTTCTTTTATATCACTAAAATATGAATAAGCACCTGCTGTTTTTTCATCAAAAACATCTTTTAATAATTTATCTAATTCAAATTCACTTTCAAAATTTTTAACCTGATTTTCCAATTTTATTTTATCATTTGCAAAAGGAGTTACAATAAATGTATTATCCTTAGATGTTGAAATAAAATTATTGGATAATATTTCACGATTAAATAATAATGAATAATAGTTGTCTTTATTATTATAATAATTGTCAATTTCCTTACTTATTAATGTTTTACCTGTTCTATTTGCACCAAATAATAGAATTCTTTTTTCTTTAGGAACTTCATAAGTAAAACCATTATTTAAATTTAAAATCATACTACACCTCACTTCAAAAAAATAAACAGTATCCATCTTAAAATAAGACGATACTGCTATCTTATGTAATAATTATAACATATTTTTAATATAACTATACATTTTTCTCGAAGAAAGTTAATTTACCATAAGAGCCTTCACCACCTCCTGCATTCAAGTGATTAGACACCAACACCACATTCGGATCATTTCCATAGAAAGACATAATCTTCTTAATTCTATCAGTAGGTTCTAACGTCGTATCACTATCCCTAGTTATATAAACTGGCACTCCTAACTCTTTAAATCTATCATACATATATCTACTAATAAGTAAATTATATTCTTTTTCTAATAAATTACTCCCTCTAGCCCCGCTGTCGACGCCTCCGTGACCGGGATCAATAATCACGCCATCAAATATATTATTCACACATATCACCTATATAAATTATATGTTAAATTAATAAATGTGTTAATATTTAGCCTCATACTAAATCTATAATTTTATACTAGCATAAACTACTTTATAATCATTTTCACTAAGCTTATCTTTAAGAACAACTATTCTACCATAGTCATTTTCTAATATGTTAATAATCCCTTCCTCTTTCATAGCATTAATCAACATATTAAATTTTCTTTTATCGCTTTCTTTTAAATAACCAAATCTCCTATTTCTATTCATCTTAAATGTACACACAGTCTTTGACATTTCTCCAGACAAAATAGAAAACAAAAGCTTAACCCCTATCGCCATAGATAAGTTCTTATATGAATTAACAACTTCAATTATTGAATTAACCAATTCTTTATATGGCCTATTACACCAAGTCACAGTATCTAAATTTGTCTTCTCATCATAAAATCTAATATTCACTTCTTCTTTATCTTGAGAAAAATTATAATCCATCATATACACTGAACATCCTGTTCCATTTTTATTATAATTAGTACATCCCAAAATCTTTTTTTCATTATCTGGACCATTTTTTATCGTTTTAACTACTAAATAGCCATCTTCACATTTAGGACATTTAGATATTGCTAGCCTACCTCCACTAATATCATTAGTAACAAAACCACACACTTCGGGATCATTTGAACATACCCAAACTTTACTATTAATTTTAAAATTTCTATTAGCTCTTCGTTGTAAAGGATAGCCGCAACATGGACACTTAAGTATATTACTAAATTCCTTTATTGGTTCTAACTTCTCTCCTTTTAAGACAACTTCATCAAATCTTTCTTTTAATTCTAATACAAATTTTGAAGGTTTATAAATAGGAGTAATTATATAAACTTTATTCTTAGTCCTTGTCAAAGCTACATAAAATAGTCTTCTCTCTTCAGCAAACTCTAATGACTCATCATCTTTAATTACCAATTTCATAACTGGATCATCTACTATTTTAGAAGGAAATCCTAACACAGCATCTTTTCCATTTATAACAATAACATTATCATAGCCAAGTCCTTTTGAAGAATGTGCTGTCAAATAAGTAATTTGTAATTGTGGATATTTAGTATACTTCAAAATACCATTAATATAATTAAATTTATCAGTATATTTCTCCAAAAAATACCCTTCAAAACCATATCTACCTATAAGAGCTATTTTTTGTTTCTCACCACACTCACGAACTATTAAATCTAAAGATTCTTCAATAGCATTCATCATTCGTTTCATTGGTCCTTCATTACGTTCATTAACCTCATATGAATCATCATAAGACATTAAAACTACTGGATTTTTTAAAGACTTATTAGATTTCAAATTTTTCTTTATTTGCTCATCATTAGCCATAACAAAATTACCTGCTATATCTATTAGTTGTTGTGAATTTCTATAAGTATTAGTTATTTTCAAAACATTAGCATATCCCATCATATCTTCAAATCTGGTAAATAATTCTATTTTTGCTCCACTAAATCTAAATATTGACTGCCAATCATCTCCTACAGCAATTATTTTAGCATTTGAACATTTAGATAGTTTCTCACATAAATCAAATCTTTGTAATGAAATATCTTGATATTCATCAACAAATATATAATCATATGGTAATTTTTCTCCATTATCAATCATTTTATCAAGTACATTTGAAGCATTATTTATCATATCTTCAAAATCAATACTATTTTTATTTTTAAGTTCTGCCATATAAGCTAAATAGCATTGATAGCATATATTAACAAATAGTTTTGTTCTTTCATCAGATAAAGAAATCTTCCATTCATCAAATTTTGATGTTGAAAAATTATTAGTTTTAAACCTAGATATAAACACACACACTAATTGAATAAATTTATTAAAATATTTATCTTCGACATTTTGAATTATTGCATTATATATTTCTCTACTATTTTTAGGTTCTAATGAAATTCCATTTTTAATTAATTCTTCTTTCAAATGTGTAATCAAATCACGACCATCATTATATTTAGAAAAGGTATATATAAGTTTTGTACCGTGTTGATGATGAAGTTTAATCTTATCATTAACATGATTTTTATATAGTTCTAACTCTTCTTTAGTAAAACGTTCATTCTTGCCATCTTCTGAAATACCAAAATGTTCTAAGTAAATCTCTTTATCATACTGTCTTATTATAAAATCAGGACAATATGGTTTTGTAGTATCATTAAAACCATATCTATATATTGGCTCATATTCATAATCAATACCATTAATAAACAAGAAGTTAGCTATCTGACACTCTTCTACACTTCTAACCTTTTCATTTTTAATAGTGTATTTACCTCTCATTTGCTGTTTGTTAAATTTATCCAAGGATTTTGCTACATCTGACTTTAAAGTAGTACATTCATCTTTATTTAGTTCGTTAAATAATAAATTAATATTTTTTTCATCAAATGGAACTTGTAAATAGCTAGCAAAGAACAATAAGATTTTTTTAAGAAATATTTCATCATTAGTATTATTTAATAAAAACTTCTTTATTGAACTAAACATTACATCACTTGTAGCTATCGTATGCCTTTCTTCTTCTTTATTTGATATTATAGTGTTAGCTATTGAATGAAATGTTGAAATCTTAACATTTAAATTCAATTTTTTACATCTATCTTGTAATTCATTAGTAGCTTTTTTAGTAAAAGAAATTATTAATATTCTATCAGGAGATATTTTTTGTTTATCAATTAGGTATTTAACTTTAGCCTCTATAGTAGTAGTCTTTCCAGCACCAGCTCCTGCTATAACTAAAGTATAATCTTCATCAGACAAAACAACTATTCTTTGTTCATCATCTAATTTAACATTAGGATCATCTTTAAGTAATATTTCATCCAAGTATTGTTTATCTTCTAAGAGATGTTTTTTTACATATGCATCATTATGATTAGAAATTATCACTTCTGTATTATAAAAAAACTTCAATAAATCTTTTAATGAGCTATACTTTGTCTTATTATTTTTACACCAAGATAACAACACACCTTCTTTATTCATAAGTATCAATTTATTATATATAGCTTCATTAGCATTCCAAAAAGTCATATAATCTTTCTTAGATATATATTTATCCAAAGACAGTAATTTATCTATATTATTTTTATAACCTTCTAAAGATTGAAATTCTAATGATTCATTTCTAGTTTTGAAAAAAAACATACCAACACCTACACTTCTTTATAAACATTATATCATGTAAAACCAAAATTAACTATTTGTAATCATTATTTTTATATAAATATTAACCAAAATTTATAATTTCTTAAATATACATATCCAAACAAAAAGAAAGCATTAACTTTCTTTACTATATTCACAATATACCTATCACAAAATATCAATTTCTATATTTCAAACTTTTTATCTCCAAAGCCACGCACATTTTCATAATTTGTAATAATTACTTCCTCAACTTTTCCTCTTTTCTTACCATTCGAATTAATATTTCTCTTAGCTTCAATAACATGAATATTAAAATCTTTATACATTTTCTTTACCAAACTAGTGTTATGATTTGATAACATCACATAACAGCCTCTATCAGCTAACTCTTTATATACTCTCGCCAATCTCATTTGTTCCTCTTTACCAAATCCATCTTCTGTATAACTATTAAATGTTTTAGTATCAGAGTCATATGGCGGATCAAAATAAATAAAATCACCTTTTTTAGCATCTTTAACTGCCTCTTCAAAATCGACACTTAATATTTTAATATCATTCATTGTTAAGTAATTACTTACTGTTATAAGATTACCACCATCATAAGTATTAACCTTTAATTTCTTTCCAAAAGGGACATTAAATTCATTTTTACTATTTACTCTATAAAGTCCATTAAAACAAGCTTTATTCAAATAAATTGTTCTTGCTGCTCTTGTATAATCAGACAACCTGTTATAAGATGCTTTGTTTCTATCTTTATTTCTTATCTCATAATAAAATTCTTCACTATGGTTTACTTCATAGCTATTTAAAACACTACACAACTTCTTAAACTTGTCCTCATCACATAGTACATTATAAACATTCATTAACTCTTGATTCGAATCATTAATTACTGCTTTCTTTGGAGACAATTCAAATAGCAATGCTCCACCACCCACAAAAGGTTCATAATATGTATCAAATTCATCAGGAGCATATTTTAATAATTTATCAATAATCTGCCTTTTACCACCAGCCCACTTTACAAATGGCTTACCTTTTATCATAATATCTACCTCCAAGTTGTTTACATATTAATTATATCATTAATATCATTATTTTCCTATAAAACTACATATTTTAACAATATTTTAACACTTTTTTTATATATATTTTGCCTTTCATTTACATTTGACATATCAACAAACAAAATTAAATCAATTTAATTATTAACAAAATATAATTCTACAGCAAATCTATCAAACATAAAAAGCCATATAATCAAATTTCTCCAATTAAAAAACTCCTACACTAATCATGTATAGAAGTTTTCTTTTAACTTTCTTAATTATAAATTTTTTGTTAACATTTTAAAATTACACTTTACTCAACAAAAGCAGTCTAATTATTAGGATTTTTTCCTAAAGTAACTTCCGCATTCTGTTCTTTACCATTACGATAAAATGTTACCTTAATTTTCTCTCCAACATCATGCTTGTAAAGTTCATATCTAAATTCTGCTAAAGTACCAGTATCTTCATCATTAATTTTAGTAATGATATCACCCTTCTTTAATCCAGCTTTACTAGCAGGAGTGCCATTTTCAACTTCAACAACAGCTACACCTTCTGAAACACCATCAGGAAGAGTAATTCTATTTTGCCATAATAAATATTCTTCTGACAAATCTAACATACTAATACCAAGATATGGTCTAGCAATTTCTCCACCATCTTCAATTAAAGAAGCATATTTTAAAGCATCTTCAATAGGAATAGCAAATCCCATACCTTCTACTTCATCTTTAACTATTTTTAAAGAAATAATTCCAATTACATTTCCAGATACATCACAAAGTGGACCACCAGAGTTTCCTGGATTAACAGCTGCATCTATTTGAAGAACTTTCATATAATAATCAGATGTACTTCCTGTTAAATTTACTTCTACCATTCTTTCTTTTCCTGATAGTATACCTTTAGTAACTGTTCCTTTATAATTAGCTCCCATTGGAGATCCTACAGTAAATATTGTATCCCCTAATTTTAAAGAATCAACATCTCCAATTTCAACAGCTGTATAATTATCATCTTTAATAGTAAGAACAGCTATATCAGCATAAGTATCTCCTCCTACTATTGAAGCTTCTATAGTATCATTCTTATCATTAAATTCTACTGCTACACTATCAGCACCATCTATAACATGATTATTTGTCATTATATAAGCTTTACCATCTTTTTTCTTATAGATAAAACCTGTTCCAGTAGATATTGTCTTTCCTTTTGAAGAAGCAATAACTACAACAGTAGATCCATAGACTTTATCTACTGAGCTAGAAATACTATTTTCTACTAATTCACTAGTAGTAATATTTTTAACTACTTGTTCTACACTAACAGTCTGACATATCAAATAAGCACCAATCATTCCACATACAAAAGATAATAATATACTAACTATTAAGACAAGTCCTGTATTATTACCACTCTTCTTCTTATCTTTCTTCTTATAACTTACATCGCTCTTAACACTTTTATTATCATCCTTAGAAGGCTTATCTTCTTCCATATCAATAACTATCTTCTCATCATTAGTATCTTTTTTATCTTCCTTAATTTCTTTCTTTATTTCTTTAGTATCCTTATCATCTTTCTTACTTGTTTGATTATCTACACTATTTTCTTTATTTTTATTATCTTTGTTGCTATTTTCATCTTCTATTATAATATCTTTATCCATATCTATCACCTCTACATATCTAATATATCCATATAATTTTTAGGAATACCCATTGTATCTAATATTTTCTCTACTGGTATTGAGTCTATTCTAGCATCTAACTTTTCAAATTCATAATTAAATTCTTTTAGCATCATTCTAAATTCATCATCTTCTAATAAGAATTTAAAGATTATAATTACCGCAAATACATCATTCTTTCCATATATATATTCATCATCCATTTTAAATATATTAAGTCTATTATGATATTCTGTATCAGGTATTGATCTTTCTGTTTTATGATCAAATACTATATCTTCATGCGCACATAAATTTCGATAATTAGAAAGTATTGGTAAGAAATCTTCTAAGAATTCTTTTGATAATCCAAATACTGCTGATACTTCTAATTTATCTTCATCTTTTAGTATCGAATATAGTTCACAAACCATTCCAAATGATAATACTTTTACCAGTATCCACAAAGGAATATAGCCATAATTATTAAGATAATGTAATGTTGCGTTATGTCTTGATGTATTAATTCTTATTTGTCTTTTCATCTTCTCAATAACATCTTTTACTTTTCTTCTCTTCTCCGGATCATTAGTAAAGTTTCTTACATTTAAATAATCTTTTTCTTTATATCCATATTTTTTAGACATCTGATAAGAAATAACTGA
Source organism: uncultured Bacilli bacterium (assembly GCA_934101175.1). GTDB lineage: Bacteria > Bacillota_I > Bacilli_A > RF39 > UBA660 > RUG705. Next base: position 191,056 of record CAKOQC010000002.1, on the reverse strand, counting down.
CTTAAGTCTATTTTCTATTATTAATAAGTTCTTAAAGAATATATTTCTTGAATATCTATCAAATAAGAACAATGAATATAATTCTGAAAATGTACTTCCTGATATAAATGTTCTATCTGAAGGAGAATTCATAAATAAATGTCTATATCCATTCAAAAAGAAATAATTTTCTTTAAGCAATATATCATAAGCTTTTGATTCATCATCAACAATAAGTCCTTTTTTCTTAAGGATATCTATCTGTTGGTCAATTGTCTTAAATTCTTTTACCACTAGCATCACCCTATTCTATTAAAGTATATCATATCTTTTAGAAAAAGTTAACTATATTTTTCAATTGACTACTTAATTATAATCTTAAAATGTATAATTATTATGTATAAATTATGGGAAATTATGGCTATATAAAATATTAATCTATCTAATTTTTTTCATAACATAAAAGATATCCAATCATCAAGCAAATATATTAATTAAAAATAGTCTTCTTATCTATGAAAAAAGATACATGCTTATCTAAAGATAATCTATTATCAAGTAAGATTATTAATTAAAAACAGTCTTCTCATCTACAAATAACCAATTTATTAATAAAAAACAGTCTAATTTATAATAATTATCAATAAAAAAGTAAATACATTTTTTGTATCTACTTCTACACCACTAGCAACCTATCCTTGTCATCAATTTATAAATTATTCCTATATTCTACTTGTTGCATTATAAATAACATTAGTAAAAAAATACTATATTATTTTTAAAAATTTTACTATACTTTTTCTAAGTAATTAACTTTCTTCCCAGTATTAATAGCATATTCTATTTCACTTCTAGTACTATCTCCAATATATCCGCCAACATTTATAACAAATATCTCATCAGCCATATCTATTTTCCTCTTATGCATATCATCTAACATTTCTTTAGTCTTACTCAAAGTTTCTTCATCCATTTTATTCCAAATATCATCACCATCTGAATATCCAAATAAACCAACTGATATAACTATATTCCCCTTCAAAGTTAATTCTTTCTGTACTCTCATAAAATCATCTTTAAATCTAGTAGAACCACATAAAGTTATAACTTTATAATTTTTAACCATTTTATTACCTCTATTACTAAATTAAATTATCTCTAATTCTAACACTTATCTTGTCTCTATAAAGAATTTTCACTTTAAGTTTATTAGTACATTTAATAAACCCTACATCTTCAATAACAATATCTTGATTATCAGAAACATCTAGTTCTATATATTCTGAATTATTAAGTCTAGGGTTATTCTTACTAATACTCTTTATAGTTAAATTATTAGACATATAAAAAGTCATACTAGAAATATCTGTCTCATATTCCACTCTAAGAATATCATTAATAAGTATTACTCCACTTCCTTTAATCTGAAATGTTACTGGCTTAATCTCTTTCTTAGAATTAATCATCTTTATATCTTCATTATCTAGATAATTAACTATACTATCTTTAACAATTAATCCTGGAGTATCTCTAATAACAAGTTCTCCTATTTCTACTTCTACTACCCCCAAAGTTGTCGAAGGATAGTTACTAGTAGTAATCATTCCATTAGTACCATTATAGCTCTTAATCATCTCATTAATTAAAGAAGACTTCCCACTATTAGTAATACCTACAAAATATATCTTTTTATTTTTTCCATATTCTAACAAATCGTTATATAAAACATCTAAATTATATTTCTTATAAGCACTAACTATTACAATATCTATAATATTCTTATATCTATTTTTTAAATAATTAATTATCTTCATATCTTTAACTGATTTAGGAATAATATCTCTTTTTGTTAACACTAAAATAACATTCTTAAATCTATCTAAATAATCTAAATTAACTGTAAGTATACTAGATACATATACTACTAAATCATCACTCTTAATATTATTAATTATTTCCATATAATCAACATTACTTTTATTAATATCTTTACTACGTCCATAATTCTTAATCATAAAGCAACGTTCACATATCATATGATCAATATTTTCTACATAACCATCAAGATTCTTATCTTTATCTTGTAGTACTACTCCACATCCAATACACTTCTTACTCATAATATTTCCCCTTAATAAGTATCTTGTCATGAGCTAACTTCTTATATTGAATTTTCTCTAAATTTCTAAAAATTAACTTTGTTAAAAACATATCGTCTTTACTCATTGGATTAACTAATATAGTCTTTATTCCTACTCTATTACCTCCAAGAATATCTTTATATAATTGATCTCCTATAATAGCTACTTCTGATAAATTATATCCAAATATTTTCATAACTTTTAAGAATTTATCTTTTCTAGGTTTACCAGCTCTCGCTACAGCATCTACATTTAAAGCATCCTTAAAAGGTTTAATTCTTCTCTTTAAAGCATTAGAAAATATAATTACTTTAAAATCCATATCTTTTAATGTTTCTATTAAATCAATTAGTTTTTTATTAGGAACTTTATCTTTATAAGGAACACAAGTATTATCTAAATCAAATAATATACATTTAATTCCATCTTCTAAAAGTTTTTCATAATCAATATGATATATACTTTTTTGATACATATCTGGAATAAAATTATTCATCACACACCCCTTATCTATATAAGCCTATTTCTTTTTTCATTATCTCAAATTTTTCTTTTGCTAATACCCTTACTTTATTAGCGCCATTTCTTAAGATTTCATCTACTTCTTCACTATCTACTAATTTATTATACTTACTTTGAATATCTATAAGAAGTTCACATACTTTATCTGCTACTGCTCTTTTAAATTCTCCATAATTAGCATTTTCAAATAATATTTCTACTTCATGAACACTCTCATTTGTAAGTGCTGCATAAATATTAATTAAATTAGATATTCCTGGTTTCTTTTCAGGATCAAATTTAATACTCATCTCAGAATCAGTAGTAGCACTCATAATTTTCTTTCTAGCTGCTTCAGGACTATCTAACAAACATATTACTCCCTTAGGATTATCCTCTGTTTTACTCATCTTCTTACTAGGATCAACTAAGTCCATTATTTTAGTACCAACTTCTGTTACAAGAGGTTCTGGTATCTTAAAAGTTTCTCCATATTTATTATTATATCTAATAGCAATATCACGAGTTAATTCTACATGTTGTTTTTGATCTATTCCTACAGGAACATAATCAGCATCTACTACTAAAATATCTGTAGCCATTAATACTGGATATGTTAAAAGTCCTACTGAAAAATTAGCATTCTTTTTACTTTTTTCTTTAAATTGAATCATTCTAGATAATTCACCATAATAAGTGTTACATTCAAGTAACCATGATATACAAGGAATATATTCAATATCTGACTGAAGATATATTACATTCTTTTCGGGATCTATTCCACATGCTAAATAAAGTGCTAAAAAATCCTTTATATTACGATGTAATTCTTCACTATTATTAGGTACTGTTATAGCATGCATATCTGCTACAAATAAATAATTATAATAATTATCTTGTCTCTCTTTCATTTGTTTAATAGCACCTATATAGTTTCCTAAAGTTAAACTTCCTGTAGGCTTAAGTCCTGTTAATAATATTTTCTTCATATTATCCCTCATTTCATATACAAAAATATACCATATTTTTAAAAGAAAGTAAACTAAAATATAATTCTCTCTCATAACTCATATAGTTAATTAAGGAGGAGTTAATGTTATTAAGTATTTTAAATTATCTTACTAGTAATCTTATGTTTTTTACTGGAGCATATTCTAATAATGTTTTTCCAGAACAATTACCCAAAGAACTAGAAGATGAATATATTAAGAAAGCTAAAGCTGGTGATAAAGAAGCTAGAAATAAATTAATTGAACATAATCTACGATTAGTAGCTCATATTGTTAAGAAATTTGAATCTACTAATCATGATACTGATGATTTAATTGGTATTGGTACAGTAGGTCTTATCAAAGGTATTGATACCTATTCTGAAAACAAAAAAGTAAAACTAGCTACGTATGCTGCCAAATGTGCCGAAAATGAAATTCTTATGTACTTTAGAGCAGATAAGAAAAATAGTAAAAACGTTAGTCTTTATGAAGAAATAAGTTATGATAAAGAAGGTAATAAAATAACTATTTTAGATATTTTAAAAACAAGTGATCCTGATTACATTGATGAAATTTATAAAAATGATAATATAAAGTTATTAAATAAATATCTTAAAGTATTATCATCAAGAGAAAAAGAGATTATTGAATCTCGTTATGGTCTTAATGGTAAAGATGAAGAAACACAAAAAGATATTGCTAAAAGATTACACATTTCTAGAAGTTATGTTTCTAGATTAGAAAAAAGAGCTACTACTAAAATATTACGTGAATTTATAAAAAATAAAAGAGATCTTGCTAATTAGCACATCTCTTACTTTTTTTATTATGGTCTAAAAATTCATCAATAACCTTAGAAGATTCATTAAGTATATCAGCTAAATCTCTTAAAGTAACTATAGCATGAAAAGTATTTTCTCCTTCATATATATCATCAAATACGATTTCTGTATCTAAAAAATCCTTACCCTTATTAACTATTTGATAATTACCATGAGCTATTGTATTTCTAATTCCTGTAATAACTGCTAAATTATATAAATAATCATTATTATCTAAATAATATTCTTGAAGTCTTATATATTCAGAACTTAAATCTATAAACATCTTGCCAAATTCCATCTTCTTCTCATTAAGTTCTTGCATTGAAGTCCTAATCTTTTTTGATGCTTCTTCTTTTCCACTAGCAATAACTTTATTCAAATTTTCTTGTCTTATATCAAGTTTATCATCTATATCTTTTATACTCTTCGTAACAGATTTTAATCTATCTACTACCATATTAATCTCATTTTGATCTAATGTAAGTTTACTTACTTTTATTTTAGATAAATCTATCTTACCAAAATCAAGTCCAGTATTATCTCCTTCTTTATATATATTGTTATTTTTATATATATTATCAAGTCCATATAAGAATAGTGAATTAAACATTCCCATCATAGATACTGCTAAATTATGATGATCACATATAACACCATTATCAAAATCTTTTCTAATTACATCCATATCTATTGAATTATAACGACAAATTGCTCTTAATAGTTTTAAATTAGTAACATTTGAAGCAATTTCTAAATATTCACTTACTTCTGGATTAATTATTTCATTTACTCTTGATCCTACTATAAATACCTGTTTACTATATTCTTTGTCTGGTAACAATGGAAACATTTCTATAGATACTTCGTGAGCTATCCTTGGATCAATCTTTTTTACATCCCATTTCATATCATATTCATCACTATATAGTTTCTTTAACTTAATAAGTAAATCTAACTTATCTTTTGAATTACATTCTCTAAATACTTCTTCAACTAATCTCGTTACATCTTGTGGTATATCTTCTCCATTTTTTCTTCTTATTTCAAACTTAAAACTAGTAAAATTTTTAACAGTATTCTCTAAATCTTTCGCATTTTTAAAAGATGCCTTTCTATCACTAAGAACCCTATCATTAAATATTTTAAATCTTACTTTCTCATTACTAACTACATCTTCTAATCTATTAAGTGAACCTGATACTATAAAATATGCTAACTTATCTATATTAAGGTACACATCACCACAGTCATCTTTTACAACTATTCTATTATGTAAAAAATCTATTTTATATAACCCATGTGCCATAACATTTCTAATATAGGCTACTACTAAACTAGCATTTTCAAAAGTCTTATTCCCTATTTGGTACTTTCCATCTTTCTCACTAGCTATATATTTTACTGATTTTTCTAATTCATGAAGTAATACCTTTGAAAAATAATCTATCTTACCAGAACTATTATCTTTTTCTACAATATCTTCCTTTATCAATAATAAAATATTACTAATAGTACCTAAAGTTGCTCCAATTAAGTATTCTCTATCTAAAATACATTCCTTACACTCTGGAATATTATAAATAATACCCATTAAATACGTAAACATTGCTTTATTACCTAAATAATACTTAATAATAGTGTCTTCTCTATCCATTAATATCACCAACAAATTAAATATATCATATGAACAAACACTTATCAATATACCATAGATATTTTTTCTAAATTTATCTTTCTATTGTAAAACTTTCTAAATAAAGTATTTTCTAACATTTAAAAAGCTATTAAATATAAAAGAAAATATATCAAAAAGGTTTGAAAAACAACTAATATATGATAAAATTATAATAAAGGTAGGTAAATAAAATGGAAGACTCAGAAAAAAGATATAAAATTGAAAAAATTGAAGAAATCAACAATACCATTTCAGATGAAAAAAGTAATTTAAGAAATCAGGCAATTGGAGCAGGTGTTTTTGCTTTGAATACTCTTACATTCATGGTAAATGGTTTTGTATATGGAAATCCAATAACTTTTGTATTAGGTATTGCATCTGGAGTTATAGCAACTCTCAATATTATTGATGCCACTGAAAAGAAAACAAACTTACAGGACTTAATAAATGTAAGAGATAATCTCATCAATGAAAACAAAGAAACAGATTTAAAAAGAGGTGGAAGATAAAATGCAAATAAATACCAATTGTACAATAACTTTAGATGATCATAATGAATATGCCGTCGTCAAAAAACTATTTTATCAAAACAAAAATTATTATTATATTGTAGACATCAATAATAATAGTAATTTAAAATTTTGTTATCAAGACAATGATACTTTAGTAGAAATTAAAAATGCTAGCTTACTTAAAGAGATAATTCCCCTATTATCAAATTCAAATATAAATAATTAAAGGAGGCAGTAAATATGCCAGATAATAATTTAACTACACAGATACCTAATCAAAATTCTGTGAATTCAAATCAAGAAACAACTTTGAATAATACTCAAAACTCACAAACTGGCATACCTAACACAGAACAACAAGTACAAAATGAACAACAAGTTAGTCAAACTAACCAAGAACAACCAAATATACAAAATAACAACAGTCAAATAAATCAAAATATAAGTAATCCCACTCAAGTAACAAACCCAGTAAATTCAATTTCGAATGCAGCTACTACTTCAGGTAACAACGAAGCTACTATAGTATCCGACTTAGACTATATCATTGAATCCGTAGCTAAAATTAAAAATAAGCTTCATAGTTATACTTATCAAGCAAAAAATCAAAAACTATCGTTTTGCAAAGATATTAATATATATACTAATCTAAATAACAATATAAATAGATATTATGAAATAAGTAATTTGCTCAATCAAAAAATTGAAGATGAAATGGATGCATTAGTTAAAGCCGGTGAAGAAATGAAACGATTAGATGAAGAATTAAAAAGTAAAGCTGGTGAATTATAATGGATCGTTATTATGCCAACATAAGTGAAATAGATAATGCCATAACAACTACTAATAATATATTTGAAACTGATCTAATAGAAAATCAAGATACTTTTAATACATTTCAAACCGAAATGAATAATAGGTCTAATATTCTAAAAGGACCAGCCTATGAAAAATTTAATAACAAAATGGAAGAAATAAGTGGACTTATTGAAGAAAGAAATAAAGTATGTACAGAACTTCAAGAAAATATTATTAATAGTTTAACAGAAATAAAAACATATATGGATCCCTACGTTGATTTGGACACTGATGACTTACCAGAATTAGAAACTTATGCTAAACAATTAAAAGACTACATAGCAGATATTATGGCAAAAATGGAAGAAACAAAAACCGTATATGAATATGATAAAGATGGAAATGTCATTAGTTCAACTACCGTATATGTTTATGATAGAGCAGCTTTACAAGAAGTATTAGATGCTATACAACCTGTTTTAGATGAAGTTAATGCATTAATTGATAAAACAAAAGGATTACAAGAAGCTGTAGATAGAGCTCAAAGTTTTTCAGATGAAAACGCCGCATTATTAGATGAATATGATGTTGATGTTGAAGGAATAGCAACTGGATTTGTGGCCTTTAATAGTGGCGTAAGCGGTGTAATAAAAACCGGCGAAAATCTAGTTGATGGAGCCGTATGGGTTGGCGCAAGTGCTGAAGCTTGGTTTTATGATTTATATGCAAAAGGATTAAGATTTATTGAAAACCACACAGAAACTGATTTAAAAAGTGATTTTTTTAAAGACATGGCAGAAGAAACTCGTACTGGTGCTAAAGAGTTTATTGCTAAAGATTATACGGGAATGCTTAATGACGATTTTTACAACAATACTTCATGGGGAAGAATGCTAAATGAACAGTCAAAATATTCATATGACAGTGAATATATGCAAAATATACAAGATACTTCTAAAAACATTACTACCGGAGTTGCCGAGGTAGCTCTAGGAACAGTCCATCCTGGCCTATCTGCAGCTTTTGGAACACTCACAAGTATAGGAGACAAAGCAGAAGAAATCTATAATACTAATCAATCTGCTACTCTTAATACTGGCGCCGGTGAAGTATTGCTATCTGGAGTTAGTGGTGGAATCGAAGGATATTTAGGAGGCGATGCTGGAAGAGAAATACACAAAATAGCTACTGATAATGGTGGCCTTATTAATGGAGCTAAAACCATTATTACTGATTCAATAAATAATGCAAGAACTACTATTGCAACCCAAGGATTTAAGAAATTTGCCGTCGATTCAGCATTAACTGTAGGTAAAAATATACTTAGCAAAGAGAATTTAAGAGAAATGGCATTAGGTACTATTAATGATGTTATCAACGATAACGATTATAGTGTCGGTAACATACGTAACAATCTTGTAATGGAAGTTGCTGAACAAGGTATTGTACTTCCAGGTACAGGAATTGGCGAAGTGCTTAGCCCAGCAAACGATATTAGGCAAGCATTAGGAGCAAAACCTATTATAAGTAGTGGTTATGAAAATTTAAAAGGAGCAATTCAAGAAGATATGCAAAACTTTGAAACTAAAGTTAACAATGGAGAATTTGATGAAACCTTAAAGAATTTTAGTAACAATGCAAACAATGATATAATAATTTAAAATCTAAACAAAAAACTATATAAGGAGGATATATATGAATACAAAATTTTTACCAATAGGTACTGTAGTATCTCTAAAAGGAGCTAATAAGAAATTAATGATAACCGGTTTCTGTATGTACAACAAAGAAAACAATAATCAAATGTATGATTATTGTGGTTGTCTTTTTCCAGAAGGAATAATCAATACAGAAAAAATTTCTCTATTTAATCATGAACAAATAGAAAGAATTTATTATCTAGGTCTACAAAATGATGAAGAAATAATTTTCAAAAAACAACTTACTAGTGCTTTTGAAAATAGAAATTCAAATAATACAAATCAAACACCAACACAACAATCAACACAACAGTAATTAAAACGTATCAACAAAAGAAAAAGCTATAAAACAATTGACATTACTACCTTTTTATAGTAAAATTATGAATTGTAATTTGAGGAGGGATACTATGGCAAAAAAAATAACAACTAAAAAAGCAAAAAGTGTTAATAACAGACCTAACTGTCTAAAAATAACTAAGAGAACTCAAAAAGTTAATTTACAAACAGTCACTACTGCTGATGGTAAGAAAATAAGAACTAGTGCTAGAGAAGCAAGAAGCATGAAAAAAAATAGTAAGTAATCTCACTATTAAGAATATAAACAAAGAGCTATGATTTATTCATAACTCTTTTTCTTATTAATTTATTTAAATATATATTTATAATAATCATTTTCAACAATCATTCTACTAATTGCAAGTCTATTACTAACAACACTATTAATAGTAGCAACATAATCTTCATCTACTGTATCTACCTTAGGAACAAACTTACTTGTTGAAGCATAATATGTTCCTTTATTAGTTATCCAAGATTTATCTTTAAATATAGCTATACCTTCACTTGTACTAAGAATATCTTTACCCATAATTAATCTTGAATCATAATCAATACCAAATAAATTATATACTGTAGGAATAACATCAATACTCATACCAACCTTATCTACTTTAACACTCTTCATCTTACTATTATAAATAATCAAACTATTACTATTAGCTTCAATTAGTGTATCTCTCTTATAATCAGATAGCATATTAATATAATCTATTGGTAAATTATATGGATAATGGTCAGCTAACAATACTATTACAGTATCATCTAATTTATTAGCTTCTTCTAATTTACTCATTAAAATTTCTAAAGCTTTATCAAGTTCCATCTGTGTAGCTAAATATCCTTTAATTTCTTCTGGATAATCTAAATCTTTTACTAAATCTTTATTCTTATTAGCAATAGCATTACCTCCATAAGTATAATAGAAGTGTCCTGATACTGTCATATAATAAGTAGCAAAAGGTTTATCACTATTAATATAATCTCCTACTGTAGCATTAATCATTTCTACATCACTTTGTGGCCATTGTTCACAATTAATAAGTTTCTCAAGTCCATTATAACAACCCTTATAGTTATCAAATCCTTGACTTTTTAAATATACATTTCTATCTTGATAGTATGCACTGTTATCATGATAAGCATAGGTATTGTACCCTAAATTCTTGAAAACCGTTCCAAGTCCATAAGGATAATAAGCCTTACCGCCTCTCCAAGAACTAAGAATTGTATTATCAGCATATAATCCTGTTAATGCTTGAAATTCTCCTCCTATAGTAGACAAATTATTTGAAGTATAAAAGTTTTCAAAGTCAAAACCTTCATGAACTAACTTATATAAAGTAGGAGTTAAATCTTTTCTAACAGCTATCTCATTAAAACTTTCTGCTACTACAAATACTAAATTCTTACCCTTAAACATTCCGGTATATTTATTTTTCTTACTACCAGTTTCATTATTCATAAATTGATTAATTCTAGCAATATCACCACTACCACCATCAAAATTAATATCTGTCTTATTATAATCATACTCAAATAGTTCAGTATCATCATCTTCTTGAGGTAAATTAACAAGTTCTATCTTTTCATTAATACCAAATATACATCTATATACATCTAAATATATTGCTGCTGGTACTCCTAATCTCTCTATATTTAAAGATACATTATTAGTCTCAAAATATAAATTATATATTCCCCCAACTTCTCTCTTTTGTACAAAAATATTTAAAACATATATAGAACAAGATATAATGAATAAACAAATATATGCTCCTATATCTTTTAGTTTACTCTTATCATAATTAATTTTCTTCTTAAATACAATAAGTAGTATTAATGGTATTAAAAATAGTATTACTATATGTATATTTTGTAGTATTGATATTATTATATTTTTACCAAACTTAAGTGTCTGATCACTCTGTCTAAATAAAGCAATTGAAAATGGTGTAATAAATACTTTATAAAATATATAATAAAGTGAATACCAAAACCACATAAATCCATATATTACATAAGTAATTATTTTATTAACTTTCTTACTAAATATACTAGTTAATATTAGTATTATAAAGGCATTAAGTACTGCAAACAATGTCATATTAATAACTGAAGTCTTTAAATAATTATCATATGCAAATAAATTAAATACTAAATCCATATATATTAAAGATAATAATATATATAGGTACTTCTTCATCTTCATTCTATCACCTACTACTTAAAATATATTTCTTTAAACTCATCAATAACACTATTAAACATTTCAGTAGCACTAATTATAACTTCTTTTTTAGATAAATCTACTCCTGCTACTTTTAATGATTCTAGTGGGCTCTTACTATCTCCACACTTCAAGAAATTAATATAATCTTCCTTCTTAATAGTACCATCTAATAGTCCATTAACTATATAGCTAGCTGCTGACAATCCTGTAGCATATTTATATACATAAAAGTTATAGTAAAAGTGTGGTATTCTAGCCCATTCATATTTTATATAATCATCTATAACTACATTCTTACCAAAATATACTTCATTAAGTTTATAGTATTCTTTACAAAGAGTATCTGCACTAACTGGTTTATCTTCTTCAATCATTTCATATATTTTCTTCTCAAATTCTGCAAACATTGTTTGACGATATATTGTAGCTCTAAATAATTCCATTAATCTATTTAATATAAACAATTTCTCATTCTTATTATTACTATTCTTAATAACATATTTAGCTAATATAAGTTCATTTACTGTAGATGCTACTTCTGCTACAAAGATTGCATAGTCGCCATACTGATAAGGATTATTACTTATTGTATAATAGCTATGCATAGAATGTCCAAGTTCATGAGCCATTGTAGACATATCATCATATCTATCTTGATAGTTAAGTAATATATATGGATTAGTATCATAGCATCCTGATGAATATCCTCCAGTTCTCTTTCCCTTATTAGGATATACATCTATCCATCTATCTTCTATCCCCTTCTTTAAAATACTAATATATTCATCTCCTAAGATACTAAGAGCATTAATAACTGTCTCTTTAGAACTTTCAAAGTCATATTCTTTCCTATCTTCTAACACTAAGTTAGCATATACATCATACAAATGTAATTCATCTAATTTTAAGACTTCTTTCTTTAAATCATAGTATTTATGTAATACTCCAATCTTATCATTAATTACATCTATTAAATTATTATATATTGTTTCATCTATCTCATCATGATAAGTCGCTTCTTCTAATGCACTCTTATATTTTCTAACTTTACTAGTAGCCACTTCTTCTTTAATATTTGATGTAATTAAATTACCATATACATTCTTATATTGTTTAAATGTTTCGTACATTGTATCAAATGCTGCTTTTCTAACTTCTCTATTATCATCTTCTATATATATACTATAATTACTATTATTAAGTTCATAATCTTCATTATCTACTACAAAGTTAGGAAATACCATATCAGAATCTTTCATAAGTTCATATGTTTCATAATTATTACCAAATACTTTTGATAAATTAGCTAATAATTTTTCTTCACTATCAGATAACGTATGTTCTTTATATCTAAATAACTTATATAAATATCTCTTATATTCTAATAGTTTCTCATTCTTTTTATAATATTCTTCTATCAAGCTATAATCTATTTTTAATATATTAGGTTCTATAAAATATGTCTTATTAATAAAATCACTACTTAAATTACTAATTTCTTCTTTAAGTTCTCTATTCTTATTAATACTTGTATCTTCATCACTAAGTAAATTTGTATATACTTGTAATTTAGAAATAATCCTAGATACTTCCATAGATAAGCTAATTACTTCATATAAAGTATTTTCATCATATTTAATATCTTTATATTTATCAAAGTCATTCATCTTACCTTTAACTAGTTGTATATCACTTCTAAAGTCATTCATACTACTATAAATTTTACTTAAATCCCACTTATAACACTCTTCTATTTTTTCTCTATTCATATAAGACCCTCCACAATAAGTATATCAAATTTATCACATAAAATAAAGTCAGATTTTCTCTATTTTCAGATTATTTATATTTCTAATTTATATACCTAAATCTTCTCTTTATATTTTTATCTTCCTTAATAATATAGAAAAAGAAGTCCTCTAAAGAAGCTCTTCTTAATTCAATTTTTTTAATTCTTCATAGTATAATGCATTAGCAGCACTTACATAAGGTACCACATATATACTTGCTAATCCAAATGTAATTATACATAATAAGTACCATAAAATAAAGCTAAGATTAAAGACAAACATATTCCATTTATGACCATATGTCATCTTTTTACTAAGTCTAATTACATCCATAGCAGTCATATTTTTATTATCTTCTTTTAAATCTACTATTATATATTTCCACATTGAATATGCATACATTGCTATTATTCCAGGAATTATGAATAATATTGCCCATAATGTTGTAAATAGATATACTAAAAATGCTGTTAAAACACATAACCATAGGTTTTCTTTAAAGTATTTAAAGATGTTTTTTAATTTGAATTCTTCTCCTCTTACTAACTTAAGAATATAGCATATCACTCCTACTCCTAAAACTGCTTCTGCATATGTCATAACCAAGTTAAGTAATCCACCTATTCCGGTAGTTTGTGTACATTTTAATTCTCCTAAAACACTAGCATCAAATCCAAAAACATCTAACATTTCTTTATATTGAACAGTACAATCTATCTCTTTATAAAATAATGTTGTTATAATTGAACTAGCTAATATCCCTATTAATCCTACTACTATTAAAGGCTTCCATATATTCCACAAGTTATCCTTAATTTTCTCTCTTGCTTTTTGTTTAATTTCTATTCTATTAGGTTGTTGCATAACTCCCCTCCCTTCTTCTTATTTTAACTATTTCTAGTTAATTATACATTAAATCTAAAGTAGCAAATATCTCCATCTTGCATCAAATATTCTTTACCTTCAAGTCTCATCTTACCATTATCTTTAACATCTTTTTCTGATCCATATTTTATTAAATCATCATAAGACATTACTTCTGCTCTAATAAAACCTCTTTCAAAATCAGTATGAATAATTCCTGCACATTGTGGAGCTTTCATTCCTTTTTTAAATGTCCAAGCCTTAACTTCATCACTACCTGCTGTAAAGAATGTTGCAAGTCCTAATAATGAGTATGTCTTTTTAATCAATTGATCTAATCCTGACTCTTCTATTCCTAATTCACTTAAGAATTCTTTCTTATCATCATCATTAAGTTCTGCTAATTCACTTTCTATCTTAGCACAGATCATTACTACTTCACTATTTTCTTTCTTAGCATAATCACATACTTCTTTGTAGTAATCATTTCCTCCATTTAATATATCTTCTTCACTAACATTCGAAACATATATAATAGGTTTCAAAGTAATTAAATTAAATGATTTAATTACTTCTAGTTCATCTTCATCTAATTCTATCTTTCTAGCCGGTATATTTTTCTCTAAATTAGACTTTAATTTTTTTAAAGTATTTATTTCTAATAATTCTTTTTTATCCTTAGTCATTTCTGCTTTTTTACCAATTCGATTAATTCTACCTTCTATAATTTCCAAATCAGACATAATAAGCTCTACGTTAATAACTTCTATATCTCTAATTGGATCTACACTATTATCTACATGTATTATATTTTTATCATCAAAGCATCTTACTACTTCTACTACTGCATCTACTTCTCTTATATGTGATAAGAATTTATTTCCAAGTCCCTCCCCAGAAGAGGCTCCTTTTACTAATCCTGCTATATCTGTAAATTCATAAGTAGTAGGTATTACTCTTTCCGGCATATACATCTCTTCTAATGTTGCTACTCTTTTATCAGGAACTACTACTACTCCCACATTAGGATCAATTGTAGCGAATGGATAATTAGCTGCTAAAATATTTTTCTTTGTGATAGCATTAAATAATGTTGATTTTCCTACGTTTGGAAGTCCTACTATTCCTGCTGTCAAACTCATCTATATCACTTCTTTCTAATACATATACTATTATAATATATTTAATCTCTATTAACAATATCTATTTTGTTTTTTCAAGGTATTATCAAAATTACATTTAATTCCTTCAAGGTATTATTAATAATTATATTTTTCTTTTCCTAGTTATTATTAAAATTACATTCCATCCTTTCAAGGTATTATTAAAATTACATTTAATTCCTTATTTGACGTTTTTTTCTCTTACTAGTA
Source organism: uncultured Bacilli bacterium (assembly GCA_934101175.1). GTDB lineage: Bacteria > Bacillota_I > Bacilli_A > RF39 > UBA660 > RUG705. The sequence continues at coordinate 175,335 of CAKOQC010000002.1, read as the reverse complement.
TCTCTTCTTACTACATCTAAGATATCTAACATTTCTAATTCCTCTTTAATTTTCTTTAATGCTCTTTTTGTTACTTTAGATACATAAGATTGTGTTATTCCAAGTTCATTTGCCAATTCTAATTGTGTTGCTAATTCATCTTTATTATTAAACCCAAATTGTCTAGTTATAATAATTCTATCAAGTTCTGGTAACTCATACACTATTTCTCTTATTATTCTATATACTTCTCTCTTTTCATATTCAGAAACATAATCCACATTTTCATCTTTAATAGTACTATCAATAATATCTTCTATTTTAAATGTTGATATATCTAAACCATTTTCTAATAAAATTGGTGTCTCAAAGCTAATATTACCAACATGTTTCTTTTCTTTCCTCATGAACATCAAAATCTCATTGTCAATGCATTCAATAGCATAAGTTGAAAAAGACACACCTCTACTGATATCAAAACCATCTACACTCTTTATTAAACCAACAAATCCAGCAGACATTAATTCTGATGTTTCATATTTAGTACATGAAAACCTTTTAGAAATTTCGTTAAAAATAAGCAAAAGATTATGTTCTATTATTCTATCTCTTGCTGCCATATCACCCATTTTAAATTTTCTAAATTCTTCATAAACTTCACTTTTTGATAATACTGAAGGAAATTTCCAATCTTCTATAAACAAATTATTATTCATAAACATCCCCCTTTTTAAATCACTAAAATAACTAAAAAGTACCAATATTATAGCATATTTTCTATATTTTGCAATCTTTTTAGTAAACATTCGTTTATGTTTAGCTAAATATTCTCTATTATATTACTATTTTTTATATTATATTTATACTTATTTATTCTTAATCACATCATTTCTTGTTAATAATTTTATAATCTCCTTGATAATTCCATATATTAAGTCTACCTTTAGCTATTATTGATTCAATTAATTCTACATTATCAAGTATCCAAGCATACCTTCCTTCTTTATATAATCCCAGTTGATACTCCTTAGTATCCTTAATAGAATCTATAAATTCTTGATCCATATATACACAATCAACTAATTTCACTCTACATATTATCTTTCCAAATTGCATTTTCTTATCTTTAATCATATTATTTATAAATGTATTATCTACTATACTTTTATCTATTTTCTTTCCACTAGCATGAATAAACAATTCTCCTCTATAATTAGTTTTAAAACTTCTAGTTTCTATTTTCTTATCTCCACTTGCTATTAGTGATGCAAATGGTTCTCTTATACTTAATACTCTCATTCTATCAATCCCCTCTACTAAACTATTTCAATAAGACTACTTATTCATAAAAAGACTACTCATAATAAGTAGTCCACTCTATTTATAGCATAACTCCTGTATTAAATCCTAAAGGAAGTCCTACTATATAAAAACATAATATTATTAAAAGCCATAGTATGCTAAAAGCTATTGCATACGGAACCATCAAACTCATCGCATCAGTAAGTGTAATAATATCTTTTTTCTTACTATTATATATTTGTAAGAACCCTATCAAGATCACAAAGTATGTAAATAATGGTGTCATTCCCCTCATTGAACTATCAGCAGCTCTAAATACTGCCTGTGAAAATTCTGGAGTAAATGAACTTTGCATAAACATTGGTACTACTACTGGTGATAAAATAGCCCATTTAGTACCCAATGCTGGTACAAATATTGTACTAATAGCTATAATTATAAAGGTAAATATTATTAAAACTATTCCCGTTAATTGAAGATTTCCAAGTAACTCAGTTAATGATGCTACTATAAATACTCCCATATTAGTTTCTCTAAATATTAAACAAAATTGAGCAGCAAAGAATATTAATACTAATAAAGATGAAAATCCTTTTAAGTAATAACTCATACAATTCATAATATCTTTATTATTCTTTATTGTCTTAACTCTCATTCCATATACTATTCCTAAAAATCCACATAAAAATGCAAATATTAATACTGATCCTTGTTTAAAATAAGAGCCGTCTCCAAATAATTGTGCTATATAAGTATTTTCTTTTAAATTAAGAAATAAACCTGAAAAAGGAAGTCCTGGAATAATACAATATGCTATTATTAATACTATAATAGCAGTTGAAAGTAATGCTACTAATACTCCTTTTTTCTCCTTTTTAGTAATCTCTGCTGTTAAATCAATCTCATCTTCTTCTGACAAAGTATACTTTCCTAATTTAGGAACAACATGCTTCTCTGTTACTATCATTCCTAAATAAGATATTAATAAAGTAGCAAATATCATAAAAATTATATTACCACTAGCACTAACAGTATAACTTTGATCAAGAATTTTAGTAGCATTCTGTGTATAAGTAAGCAAAGTATTATCTACTCCATTAACTAAAATATTAGCCCCATATCCAAAAGATATTCCTGCAAATGCTGCACATATTCCTGCAGAAGGATGTCTTCCTAAATTCATAAATAATATTGCTGCAAGTGGAATAATTATAACATAAGCAGCATCATAAAACATTGAAGATATAACACCTAATAAAACTACTAAAAAAGTAAACATCTTCTTAGGTTTATCCTTTGTTATCATCTTAAAAAATGCATTAAGAAAACCAGACTTATAAGCTATTCCTACTCCCATAAGACCTACTATTAAAGTTCCTAAAGGAGCAAAATTAATAAAGTTATCTAACATACTACTAACAAGATACTGAATACCTGATCTATTAAATAAATTATTAATTGTAACAACCTGTGTTTCAAGTCCTCCCGTAACTGTATTAACATTGTAATAAGTTGTTTCCAAATGCAAAATACTTCCAACACTACTAACAATCATAATAATAATTGTTAAAATAAATAAAAGTAAAGCCGGATGTAATCTTATATCTTTCTTTTTCATATACTCTCCACCTTTTTAATCTTTTTATTAAATTCTATTCTTGGCATCATTACTACTCTTCCACAATTAAGGCATTTAATTTTTATATCAGCTCCTACCCTAATTATTTCAAATCTATTTGTCTTACAAGGATGTTCTTTCTTCATAGTAACAATACTTCCTAATTTATATTCCATATAATCACCTATTACCAAAATTATATCATTTTTTTTATTAGAAGTAAATTATTCTCTTGCATCTTATTTCGAATTTAAAATTAATAGCTAAATAAAAAGATATTTAGTATTATTACCAATATCTTAATCTTCTAATAACCAATCTTCTCCCTTAAATGGTTCATATCTAAGTAAATCATTATAGTTTTGTTGTCTTAATACTTCATATACTGCAATAGCTACGCAGTTAGAAACATTTAAACATCTTACATTATCTGAGCAAGGTATTCTAATACATCTATCTAAGTATTTTCTTAATATTTCTTTAGGTATACCTGTACTTTCTTTTCCAAATATTAAATAAATATTTTTCTTCTTATCAGTATAATCTATCTCACTATGAGGCTTCTTACCATATCTTGTAAAGAAATAGTATTCACCAGGATTTTTTGATATGAAATCTAAAAAATCATCATATAAAGTATAATCAACTTTATCAATATAATTAACTGCACTTCTTTTAATTATTCCTGTAGACATCGCAAATCCTAATGGTCTAATTAAATGAAGTCTAGCTCCACTAGCAGCACAAGTCCTCATTATATTTCCTGTATTTTCTGGTATTTCTGGTTCAAACAATACTACATTTATCATTTACTTATCTCCTCATCCTGAAATTTAATATTATTAATATATTCTATCATCTTATCAACATCATATTCATTATCTTTGATACTATATATTGATTTTAACTTACCATCTTCAAAGATAATTAAACAAGGAACATCAGTAATCTGAGCATATTCTAAAGAATATTTTCCTTGCATATCTTTAATAGTATTCTTATCTTTAAGTTCATTAGTAATATCCATATAAAATACTTCTTTATCAAGTTTTCCACTTCTTATTCTATTCTTAAACTTAATCTCAAAATCACGTATATCTTCATCCATAAGTATTGATGTATATATAATTCCATCTTGATTTTCCACTATATAATCATTAAGTTCATTATAATTAATAACATCTAAATACTTATCTAATATTGGTTTATTTATTTTACTTTCATTGTATATATTAACCCACATATAAAAATAATATTGTAATAGTATTGTAACAATAATAACTATTCCTAAAATAATATAATTCTTAGGGGGTATCACTCTTAGTTCTTCCTTCTTCATTCTAAATCATCCTTTCTATTTACATTTTAACAATTATTCATTATTTTGTAAATAACAACTCTTTAAAAATATCAACTTATTTGTTATAATAATATTATTATATTTATATGAAAGGTTGATTTCTATGAAAAATATTTTTGGTATAACTTTTAATGAATTAGAAAATTATTTTCATTCTATTAATGAATCTAATTATCGTGCTACCCAAATCTATGATTATCTCTATAAAAAAAGAATGTATAACATTGATAATATGACTAATATTAGTAAAGAAAGTCGTAAGAAAATAGCTAATGATTTTGATTTTTCTTTTATTAAGCTAATAACTAAACAAGAAGATACTGATGTTAAAAAATATCTTTTTGAATTAGCTGATGGTAACACTATTGAATCTGTCTTAATGTATCATAACTATGGTATTAGTCTATGTGTATCTTCTCAAGTTGGCTGTAACATGGGTTGCCGTTTTTGTGAAAGTGGCAGATTAAAGAAAGTTCGTAATCTAGAAACTTATGAAATTGTAGAACAATTATTAATGATTGAAAAAGATATTAATTCTCGTATTACCCATGTCGTTGTAATGGGTATTGGTGAACCTTTTGATAATTATGACAATGTTATGAACTTTATAAGAATTATTACTTCAAATAAAGGTATCAATCTAGGATCAAGGCACGTTACAGTATCTACTTGTGGCGTTATTCCTGGTATTGAAAAATTCATGAAAGATTTTGATCAAGTAAATCTAGCTATATCATTACACGCTCCTAATAATACTATTAGAGATAAGATTATGCCTATTAATAAAGCTTACCCGATAGAAGATTTAATTAAAGTTATTAAGAAATATCTATCTACTACTAATAGACGTGTTACTTTTGAATACATTATGTTAGAAAATGTAAATGACTCTATTAGCTGTGCTAAAGAACTAGCAAATCTTCTTAAAGGAATGAATTGTTACGTTAATCTAATTCCTTATAATGAAACTGAAAATATTCAATTTAAACGAACAAAAAAGATGCAAATTTTAGCATTTTATGATATACTTAAGAAAAGTGGAATAAACGTAACAATCAGAAAAGAATTTGGAGGTAATGTAGACGCAGCTTGTGGTCAATTACGTGCCAAATCTAATAGGAGGAACTAATATGCAAACATTTTATTTTACAGATCCTGGAAAAGTTAGATCTCATAATGAAGATAGTGTTACTATTATAAATAATGATAAACAAGAATTCATCTTAGCTATTGCTGATGGTATGGGAGGCCATAAAGCTGGAGAAGTTGCTTCTCTTATTGCTATTGAACATATTAGAGAAAGCTTCTACAAATTAGATACTATTGGTACTAAAGAAGATGCTATTGAATGGTTAAGATCAATTGTTAAAGAAATAAATAATAAAATTTTTGATTACGCTGATAAACACCCAGAAAGTAAAGGTTTAGGCACAACGCTTGTTATAGCTATTAAAACTAACGATTATATTCTTTATGGAAATATTGGTGATAGTTCAGGATATGTAATCAAAAATAATACTCTTCATAAAGTAACTAAAGATCATACTTATGTCAGTATGCTTCTAAATAATGGTAGACTATCTGAAGAATCTGCCAAAAACCATCCTGGTAAAAACCTTTTAACAAGAGCACTTGGAGCTAATGATCCTATTGAAATTGACATCTTTGATGTTGATACATCAGTAAAAGGATTGTTTCTATGTAGCGATGGTCTAACAAACATGTTAACTGAAGAACAAATAGAAAAAACTTTAAATAGTGACTTGCCAATTGAAGAAGCTGTTATAAGATTAATTAAAAAAGCTAATTCTCGTGGCGGTACAGATAATATATCTATCGCCTATTTAAAAAAAGATAGTCAAGAATTATAATTTATAAAAAGAATAAATAAAAATTAAATGAATAATAAATATTATTGATAAGGAAGTGAGTAACAATATGTTATCAAAGGGGCAAAAAATAAATAACCGATATGAAATAATTAAATCAATTGGCGAAGGTGGTATGGCAAATGTCTATCTTGCAAATGATAAAATATTAGACAGAAAAGTAGCAGTCAAAGTATTGCGTGGTGATCTATCTAGTGATGAAAAATTTATTCGTCGCTTTCAAAGAGAAGCATTATCAGTATCTAATTTATCACATCCAAATATTGTTGAAGTATATGATGTTGGTGAAGAAGATGGTGAATATTATATTGTTATGGAATATATTGATGGTAAAACCCTAAAACAGCTATTAAAAAAACGTGAATACCTGACCTTAACAGAAGTAATTGACATCATGACACAGTTAACTGATGGTATTGCACATGCCCATGAATCATATATTATCCACCGTGATATTAAGCCACAAAACATCATGATTGAAGATGATGGACGTATAAAAATAACTGACTTTGGTATTGCTATGGCATTAAATGCTACTCAATTAACTCAAACAAACTCCGTAATGGGAAGTGTTCACTACTTGCCACCTGAACAAGCTAGCGGTAAAGGAGCTACTGTAAAAAGCGATATCTATTCCATGGGAATACTTATGTATGAATTATTAACTGGAACTGTTCCTTTCAAAGGAGACAATGCTGTTGAAATAGCTTTAAAGCACATGAAAGATAAAATTCCTAGTATTCGCAAGCAAGATCCATCTATTCCTCAATCAGTAGAAAACATTTTACTTAAAGCTACTGCTAAAAATCCACGTAATAGATATGATTCTGCTAAAGAAATGCACGAAGATTTACTACATTGTCTTGAAGAAAAACATGCTAATGATAAAAAAATAACTTTTGAATATCCTGAAAATGATTTTGATGACACTAGTCAAATTCCAGTAACCCCTCCACCTAAGAAAAAAGTTGAAAAACCTAAAAAAGAGGAAGAAAAAATGGAAGATACTGATGAACTAGTAACTGAAATTAAAAACGAAGATATGGAAAATGATGATGATAGTTTTGAAGAACCTAAGAAAAGAAATACATTAATAATTATACTAACATCATTCTTACTTCTATTACTAATTAGTTTAGGAGTATTCTGGCTCATAACTACCAAAGAAGTTCAAGATGTCATTGTTCCTAATGTTGAGAACTTAACCCTAGAAGATGCTATTGACATGCTTAAAAAAGAAGGATTTACTTATACCACAGAAACACAAAATAGTGACACCGTCGAAGCTGGAAAAGTAATTAAAACAACACCTAAAGCCGGTAGTACCAGAAAAAAAGGTGATACTATTACAATCATTGAATCCATCGGAGGAAATTATAACTACCTAGAAGACTATACTGGCAAAAACTATACTGAAATTAAAGCAAAATTAGAATTATTAAAAATTAATGTCTTAGTAGAAAAGAAAGATGTTGAAGACAAAGAAAAATATAAAGATAAAGAAAATATCATTATTGATCAATCACCAAAATTCACTGAAGGTGATGAAAAGAAAATATTAGAACAAGGTGATACCGTTACATTATATATACCAAACATTGTTGATGAATATCCTGATATGGTTAATGAAGGTTGGACTTTAAGTGATTTCCTTGCATTTGCTGATGAATATCAATTAACTTATATCATTCAAGATAGCACTGGTACTACTATTCCAGAAAGTGAATATAGTAATTTAGGAAGTGCCATAATTATTAGTCAATCTAGAAAAGTTGGCGACCGCATTCTAACAAATGTTACTCAAAAAATAATGTTAAATACTGTATATAAAAGTAATGACAAAGAAGAAGAAAAGACAGAATAAATATATATTAGGAAGTGATTTATGACTGGCATAATTATTAAAAATATTAGCAATGACTATACCATTGAAACAAACAATCAATTTTTTACTTGTAAACCTCGTGGCAAATTTAGACTAAATAATCTAACACCACTTGTCGGAGATATTGTTGACTTTGATGAAACAAACAATTATATTTTAAATATTCATCCTAGAAAAAACGAACTAATTCGTCCAAGTATTGCCAATATTGATATTGCTATTATAGTAACTAGTGTTAAAGATCCAAACTTTGATACTACCCTTCTAGATAAAGAATTAACAATCATTTCCTATAACAACATTGAACCCATAATATATTTCACTAAATTAGATTTATTAAATGAATTAGAAAATAAAGAAATACAAAAATATATCGAATACTACCAAAGTATTGGCTACAAAACAGCCACTAGTATTGATAAACTCTTACCTTTAATTAAAGACAAAATCGTAGTATTAACAGGTCAAAGTGGTGCCGGTAAGTCTACCCTCCTAAACAAAATAGATCCAACTCTAAAACTTAAAACTGATGAAATATCTTACGCTTTAGGACGTGGTAAACATACAACAAGACATACCGAATTTTTCAAAACAGCAAATGCTCACATTGCCGACACACCAGGATTTTCCAAAATAGATTTTCATAACATGACCCCTATAGACATTCGAGATAACATGAAAGAAATGTTTGATAACCTCGAAAAATGTAAATATCAAGACTGTCTACATCAAAAAGAAGATCAATGTTATGTTAAAGAAATGGTAAAAGAAAATAAAATATTATCAAGTAGATATCAAAATTATCTTAACTTTATAACTAGTATAAATAAGAAATAAGGTGCTAATATGTTAAAAATCTCCACTTCTATCTTAGCTGCTCAAAACCGCTCTGATAGTATTATCAAGTTAAATCAAACAAATACTGACTATATACATATTGATATTATGGATGGCAACTTTGTTCCCAATGAACAATTTAAAAAAGAAGAAATACAATCATTACTACCCTTATCAACAAAACCTGTTGATATACATCTAATGGTAAGTAATCCTCTTGAATATATTGATATCTTAAACTATCCCAATATCTTTAATATAACCATTCACTTAGAAATAACAAAAAATATTAAAAGTATTCTTAAAACAATTAAAGATAAAGGTTATAAATGTGGTATTGCTATCAAACCAAAAACAGATATAAAGAAGTTAATTCCTTATATCAAAGATATTGACTTAATATTAATAATGAGTGTTGAACCAGGATTTGGCGGTCAAGAATTTATTCCTAATACCATAAATCGTATTAAAGAAATTAAAGAATTAAATCCTAATCTAATTATTGAAGTAGATGGCGGAATAAAAAACACTAATATTAATTTATTAAAAGATAGTATTGATATAGCTGTCGTTGGCAGTTATATTACAAATAAATCTGATTATAATGAAGCAATTAATAATTTAAAAAATTAGTTGCTTTTTTTGTGTTTTAAAAAATCATTATTACCACATAATATTCATAGAATACATAGAAAGGTGATAATATGATAAGCAATTTTAATGAAGAAGCACAAGAAATACTAGTTAAAGCAAAATTAGAAATGTTAGAATTAAAGCATCCTTATGTAGGAACTGAACACTTAGTTTTAGCAATTTTACATACTCAAAATGAATTAACTGAAAAATTAGCCAATTATGGTTTAACTTATAATAAATTTAAAAAAGAAATATTAAATATTATAGGAAAAGGTTCTAAAAAAAGTGAATTTTTTCTTTATACCCCACTACTAAAAAAAGTAATTGAAAACGCCATTATGGATAGTAAGGATAATAATAATGGTATAGTAACTACTAGCCATTTATTCTCAGGATTGTTAGATGTTGGTGAAGGAATAGCTATAAGAATTTTAATTAGCATGAATTTAGATTTAGATAATATGTATGATGAATTTACTGAAAAAATATATGAAAATAACCACAAAAAAGAAAAAAAGAGCATCCTGGAAGAACTTGGTATCGATTTAACAGAAAAAGCTAAAAATAACGAAATTGATCCCGTCATAGGAAGAGAAGACGAAATAAATAAATTAGAAGAAATTCTCTGTAGACGTACTAAAAATAATCCTCTATTAATCGGTCTACCTGGTGTAGGAAAAACCGCTATCGTAGAACAATTAGCACTCCTAATAGCAGAAGACAAAGTACCTACAAATCTAAAAAATAAACGCATAATTTCCCTTGATATGGCAAGTGCAGTAGCAGGTACAAAATATCGTGGCGAATTTGAAGAAAGAATGAAAAAAATAATTGAAGAAATTGAAGAAGATAAAAATATTATATTGTTCATTGATGAAATACATACCTTAATTGGAGCCGGCGGAGCTGAAGGTGCTATTGATGCCTCAAATATCCTAAAACCAGCCTTAGCACGTGGCAAAATAAGATGTATTGGTGCTACTACTAACGACGAATATAAAAAACATTTTGAAAAAGACAAAGCTCTAGATCGTCGCTTTCAAATAGTAAACATTGAAGAACCCTCTCTAGATAAAACTAAAGAAATATTGCTCAAACTAAAGCCTATCTATGAAGAATATCATAATGTAACAATCAAAGATGAAATAATTAATGAAATAATCAATTTAACTGAAAAGTATATATATAATCGTTACCGCCCTGATAAACAAATTGATATTTTAGATGAAGTATGCAGTAAAGTAAACATTAAAAATAATGAAAGCAATCTTATATTAGAAACTAATTTAAAAGAATTAAGAAACAAAAAAGAATTATATATTAAAGAAAATAATATTAAAAAAGCTTATGAATATAAAATTAAAGAAACAGAATTTAAAAGAAAAATTAATGTTTCACCATCAAGAAAAGAAGTAACCAAAGACGATATAGCATCTTTAATAAGTAATAAAATAAATATTCCTATTTATGAAATATTAAAAGATAATAAAAAGGCTATTGATAGTATTGAAAAGAAATTAAAAGAAAATATTATTGGTCAAGATGAAACTATAAATAGTTTAATTAATATAACCAAAAGAATAAAATTAGGATACAAGGAAAATAAATGTATTTCTCTATTATTTTATGGTCCATCTGGCGTTGGGAAAACTAAATTAGCTACCATTTATGGTCAAATAATTTCTAAACAAGAAGTTATCAAACTAAATATGGCTGAATATGCTGATTCTAGTGCTATTAGTAAATTTATGGGTACTACTGCCGGATATGTTGGATATGACGATAATAAGTATATTCTAAGTAAAATCAAAGATAATCCTAATGCTGTTATTATTTTAGATGAAATAGATAAAGCTCATCCCAAAATTATAAGTCTTCTATATCAAATACTAGAAGATGGTAAAATTCTTGATGCCAAAAATAATCTAATAAATTTTAATAATAATATCATAATAATGACTACTAATATTGGTAAAAATAATAATATTGGTTTTACTAATAAAAAAAGTAACAATGAATTAAAAGAATTCTTTAATATAGCTTTCTTAAATAGAATAGATAATATCATAAGATTTAATAATCTTTCTTCTGATGATATACATAAAATTATCAAAAATAAAATAACTAATCTTAAGAATAAGTTTAAAAATGTAAATATAACTATGTCAAAAAATATAATTGAAGAAATAACTGAAGAAGCCAACTATCAAGAATATGGTGCTCGTAAAATTGATAAAATAATTAAAAATCATATAGAAAATATCATTATTGATAATATTATTAATAATAATGATAATATAAATATTGATAGTATTTTTTCTAAGTAAGTGATATAATATTATCTATCAAAGAGGTGATATTATGTCAAAAGAATTATTAAATGAAGAAAAGAATATTCTAAATAGTATTAGCAAGCCTAAAAGTCTTCTTCTTCATAGTTGTTGTGCTCCTTGTAGTTCTTACGTTATAACTCATCTATCACCTTATTTCAACATAACTATATTATATTATAATCCTAATATATCTCCCAAAGAAGAATATGAAAAAAGAAAAGAAGAACAAATAAGATTGATAAAGACATTAAATAGTCCTAACAAAATCGATTTTCTAGATTGTGATTATGATAATGATATTTATGAAGAGAAAATTAAGGGTTATGAATCATGTCCTGAAAAAGGTGCTAGATGTACTATATGTTTTAATTTAAGACTTGAAAAAACAGCTAAGATGGCTAAAGAAAATAATTACGATTTCTTTTGCTCAACTCTAACTGTAAGTCCATATAAAAATGCTCCTTTAATTAATGAAATTGGTAAAAATTTAGAAAAAAAATATCAAGTAAATTGGTTAGTATCTGATTTTAAAAAAGAAAATGGCTATAAGACATCAATTGAATTATCACAGAAATATAATTTATATCGTCAAAATTATTGTGGATGTAAATATTCTAAAAGAGCTGAAGAAGAAAAAAAAGAAAAAGATTTGTAAACAATCTAGTTTACAAATCTTTATTTATTAATATTATTATTTTACTGCTTGAAAGTATCTAAAAGCTTCATATCCTAAAAATATACAAGCTGCTAAGAAGAACGTAATAACTATTACTGTAAAGAACTTATTATTAGCAAATCCGCCATTTTTAAGAGTACTTTTTGAAGTATTTACCGTTTCATTTTTTTTATCTTCTTCTACTGGTGTAGTTAAATTTGCTGGCTTAACTTCATCAACTCCAAATTCTCTTATAGGTTTTACATCTTCAACAGGAACTACCTTTAAAACATCTGTTTCTTCTAATGCTTCATTTAAGTTTGTTTCTTTTGAACCATCAAACACCAATTTATTATCTTCTTTTGGTAATTCTACTGAAGGTTTAGGTGCTTCAGGCAATACTGGATTAATAATTGGTTTAATTTCAGGTACAACAGGCTCAGGAATAACTGGCTCTGGCATTACTGAAACTTCTTCTTTTTTAGGAAGTGGTTGCAATGGCGTTGGTAAAATTGGTACTATTTTAGGAACTTCCTTTACTTTTTCAGACACTACAGCCTTATCTATATTAGGAACTTCTAATTTAACTTCATCAGTAACTGGCATAACACTAGGACTATCATTAGAAGTAACTGGTTCTAATATATTAGGAATATCTAATTTAATATCTTCAATAGGCATTGTATTTATTGGACCAACTTCTGGTTTTACCTCTTCTTTTGGTTCTGAAATATTAGGAACAACAAAAGTAGGTTTTACATCTGCTACTGGTTCTTCCTTCTCTTTTTGACTAAAATCTACATCATAAAAATCCTTTGCTACTTTAGAAACAGACTTCTTAACAGTAGTAATATAAGTCTTACGTACATTGATATTTTGTTCTCTATTAATTAAAGCAGAAGTAACAACTATCTTCTTTCCATTTAAAACTATTTCTTTAGAAGATAATTTATCACTTTCATTATCGATAGCATATGTAATTAATTCTTTTACTAAATTAGAAATACTTTCTTTCTCCATAGTATCTTCTATATTCATTAAATTAGAAGTATTATCTATATTTTTAATCAGTTTAGAAACAAAGACATTATCATTTTCATTATCTCTTTCTATAACATATACTATATAATCACTACCCATTACATCAATAGGACAAACTACATCAGCTATACGATCAATACCATGTTCATCTACAATTTTTATATTCTTACTTTCCATATTTCCTCCTACGTAAACAATAGGTATAACCATTGTCTACACTCCTACTATTAAAGTAAGTATATCATAAAAAACAGATATATTCAAGAAAAATCTTACATAATGAACCAAAAGACCACAATTTATTTAAAAATTAAAACATTCTTATATTAGTCAATTTCTCTACATTAACTATCTAAAAATGTTTTAATATTTTTAACAATTATTAAGCAATTTAATTCTAATCATTTTATTATCTTAATTTTGATTATTTTTATTATTTAATTCTTTTACTAGTTCTAATTTTTTACTATTTTGTTTCTCTTTTTCTAACATCTTCTTACGCATTATTTCTATTTTAATTTTATTACCAAGAATTTTATTTTCCATATCATTAATTTTTCTAATTACTTCTTCATATTCTAAAAAATCACCTTGATATTTTTTAAACTCTTCATTATATTTTATTTTTAAATTAACTATATCTTCTAATGTTCCATCAACTATTCTAGAAGTATAATCAAGATCATTGATTGCCCCACTAATTATACCTGAATAATCAATAGCACTATATACTCTTTTTCTATTTTCTTCCCATTCCATATTATTATATAAATTACCTACTACGTTTTTAGTAATAAGTGTTTCTGTAGCAATTGATGGAATAACTCCTTTTAATGGACTTAACATAAGTAATCCAACATACTTAAATGAATTAAACAAAAATTGATTAAAGCCCTTAAGTCTATAATTAACTTCTTCATAAGAATCTATTTTAGCAATTTTACTATCTAAATCATTCAAAAATTCATTCTGATTTTTAACAAAGCTATTATATTCTTCGTTAGTTCTACTAACATTATAGACATCACTCTTAAGTTTATCAAAATCTATATCACGTTCTTTTAATAATTCTAGTTGTGTTTCTTTATAATCTTCAAACTTAGAAGTATCTTCCTTCAATTGATCAATTCTTAAATATAAAAATTTATATACATCAAGTAATTTATAATCATTAACGGTAGCTTTTACTTCATTTGTAGAAAACTTATTTTTAAGTTCTATTATATTATCTACAAGTTCATAGCTATTAGTCTCTAACATATATTCAAAATCATAATTATCTTTTAAGAAATCATATTTCTTTTTTAGTATATCTATTTTGCATAAAATTTTCTTTACTTCATCTAAATTTTTTTGACATTCTTTTAGTGTTTTTTCATCACCATTAACTTCGTTAATTAAGTATAATTCACTTTGTAATATTTCTAATTCATTAACTGTTTTGATTAAATCTTTCTTTATTAGATTAATAATTCTCTTTTCTAACTCTTCTACTTCTTTATTGTTAGTACTTGTTTCCCTATTATCAGAATTTATATTTTTAACATTATTTTTTGTTTCTTTATTATCAATTTCATTAGTATTTATAGTGTTATTAAAATATTCATTTTGTTTCTTTTTAATTAAAGAAACATCTATATTTTTAATAGAAGAATTGTTTCTACGACGAACACTACTATTTTTAGAAAGATTTGTATTAAAGCTATTCAAATACCCTACTTCGTTAGAATAATTATTATCATTAATATTAACTACTTTATTACTATCATATGTTTCATTATTTACATCTAACTTATCATTTGCTTTATCATTATGTAAACTATCATCTTTAATTACATTATCATACACAAGCAATGGTATAGCTGCTGCTACTTTTAAAAAGTTATTATATGTCGTTTTAGCATCCTCTACTAAAATATTTTTATTATCACACAAATTTATATCATTCTTTTTCCTACCTAAAGCAATATTTCTTAATCTCTCAGTAAATTTTCCCTTATTTCCCGTCGTAGCCATACTATCCCTCCTTAAATACCAATCATTATTATATCATAAAGATATAAATTAAGTAAATTATAATTATTCAATTATTTAACATAAATTACTAATTAAGACTCATGATTTATTATACAACAATTATACTATATATATTAGTATTTATACTACATAAACAACTTTATAACCAGAATTAAAAAAAAGAGTATTGATAGTATTCAATACTCTTATTATCAACAAAGCCTGTTGATATATAGTTAAATTAATCTAAGAATTTTTCTTCTAATACTTCTGCAGGTTCATCATCAAAGAATTCTTTTTCTAATGAATATCCAATATCCATATATTCTTTAGCACCAGTACCAGCAGGAATAAGTTTACCAATAATAACATTCTCTTTAAGTCCATGTAAATTATCAACTTTACCTTTAACTGCTGCTTCTGTAAGAATTCTTGTAGTTTCTTGGAATGATGCAGATGCTAAGAATGAATCAGTTTGAAGTGAAGACTTAGTAATACCAAGTAAAATTGGTTGTCCAATAGCTGGTTTCTTTCCTTGTAAAATAACATCTCTATTACCTTCAGTAAATTTGTTAATAGAAACTACTGTACTAGGTAAGAAATTAGTATCTCCAGAATCCATAATTCTAATTTGTGAAATCATTCTTCTAGCAATAAGTTCAACGTGTTTATCATTAATATCAACACCTTGAGAACGATATACTTTTTGAACTTCTTTAAGTATATATTGTTGAACAGTATTAGGATCAGTTACTGCTAATAATTCTTTAGGACTAATATTACCTTCAGTTAATCTATCACCAGCCGATACTTTATCTCCTTTTTCTACTCTAAGTTTAGCACCATATGCTGTTAAATGTTCTCTAACTTCATTAGCATTTTTGATAAATATCTTTGTTCTTCCTTTTTGATCTTCAATCTTAGATACAACACCATCTATTTCAGCTATTAATGCTTTTCCCTTAGGAGTTCTAGCTTCAAATAATTCTTCAACACGAGGAAGACCTTGAGTGATATCGTCGCCACCAGCAACACCACCAGTATGGAATGTTCTCATGGTAAGCTGTGTACCTGGTTCACCAATAGATTGTGCACCCATTGTACCAACTGCTTCTCCTATTTCTACAATATTACCTGTAGCTAAGTTTCTACCATAACATTTACAACATACACCATGATCTGTTCTACAAGTAAGAACTGTTCTAATTTCTACTTCTTCAATACCTGCTGCAATAATCTTATCAGCGATATTTTCTGTAATTAATTCATTTTTATCAACAATAACTTCTTTAGTATTAGGATCAATTACTTTCTTATTTGTAAATCTACCTAAAATTCTATCATAAAGTGGTTCAATTATACCATCTTTATCATCTCTAAATGCTGATACTTTAACTCCTTCAGTAGTACCACAATCATCTTCTCTAACGATTAAATCTTGAGCTACATCAACAAGTCTTCTTGTCATATAACCAGAATCTGCTGTCTTAAGAGCTGTATCTGCACTACCTTTTCTAGCACCGTGTGTAGATAAGAAGAATTCAGATACTGATAATCCATCTCTAAATGAAGACTTAATAGGTATTTCTACTGGTTCACCATTTGGTTTAGCCATTGTACCACGCATACCAGCTAACTGTACGAAGTTAGAAATAGATCCACGAGCTTTTGAATTCATCATTATGAAAATTGGGTTATCTTCATATTCTTCACTCTTTGCATATGATTCAAGTTCTTTTTCTATGTCCTTTTTAGCCTTATCCCAAATACCAATAACAAGATCAAATCTTTCTTTGTCAGTAATTAAACCTCTTTGATATTGTTTATTAATTTTTTTAACTTCTGCTTCTGAATTTTCTATTATTTGTTCTTTTTGTTTACTAGTTACAACATCAGAAGCTGCAATAGTAATACCTGAATATGTTGAATATTTAAATCCTTGATCTTTAAGTTTATCAAGCATAATAGAAGTTTCAGTAGTTCTATATTTCTTAAACATCTGAGCGATTATCTTCTCTAATGTACCTTTCTTAAAGGCATCTGCTTTAGGTATTTCTTTTATCTTCTCAGGAATATTTTCTCCTGGAGCAATAAAGTATTTATTTGGAGTATATTTTTCAATATTCTCATCAGTAGGTTCATTTACATATGGGAATGAATCAGGTAAGATTTCATTAAATATTAATTTTCCTACTGTAGTAACTAAATATTGATTCTTATGAGAATCTAAGAATACTTTATGTTTAAATGAATTTACAGGTACAACAATTCTTGTATGTAAATCTATTTCTCTTCTATTATAAGCCATTAAAGCTTCATTAGAATTCTTAAATATTCTTCCTTCTCCTTCTTTACCAGGTTTTTCCATTGTAATATAATAGTTACCCAAAATCATATCCTGGCTAGGTGTAACAATAGGTTTTCCATCTTTAGGAGATAAGATATTATTAGCACCTAACATTAATATTCTTGCTTCTGCTTTAGCTTCTTCAGATAGTGGTACGTGTACTGCCATCTGGTCTCCATCAAAGTCAGCATTAAATGCTGTTGTAACAAGTGGATGAAGTCTAATAGCTTTACCTGATACTAATTTTGGCTCGAATGCTTGAATACCTAACCTATGTAATGTAGGAGCACGGTTTAACATAACTGGATGTTCTTTAATAACTTCCTCAACTACATCCCATACTTTAGGATCCCTAGTATCAATCATTTTCTTAGCTGATTTAATATTATTAGCAATTTCTTTTGATACTAAACCATTAATAACATGTGGTTTAAATAATTCAAGTGCCATCTCTTTAGGAATACCACATTGATACATCTTAAGGTCTGGTCCAACTACGATAACTGAACGTCCTGAATAGTCAACACGTTTTCCTAATAAGTTTTGACGGAATCTTCCTTGTTTACCTTTTAACATACTAGAAAGTGATTTTAATGCTCTATTGCCAGCACCAGTAACACTTCTACCACGACGGCCATTATCAAATAATGAGTCAACTGCTTCTTGAAGCATTCTCTTTTCATTTTGAATAATTATTGAAGGAGCATTTAATTCTACTAACTTCTTTAAACGATTATTTCTATTAATAACTCTTCTATATAAATCATTCAAATCTGATGTAGCAAATCTACCACCATCAAGTTGAATCATTGGTCTAAGTTCAGGAGGAATAACTGGTAATGCCTCTAATATCATCCATTCTGGTTTATTTCCTGATTTAGCAAAAGAGTCTAACACATCTAATCTTTTTACTAATCTAAGTTTCTTTTGACCAGTAGCACCTTCTAATTCTTTTTGTAGTGTTTCTAATTCTTTTTCTACATCTAGTTCACTAAGTAATTCCTTAATTGCTTCAGCACCCATGCCTACTCTAAATGTGTTTCCATATTTTTCATAGTATGCTCTATACTCTTTATCAGACAATGTTTGCTTCTTAATTAAAGTAGTAGCTCCTGGATCAAGTACAACATATGATACAAAGTAAATTACTTCTTCCAAATCTCTTGGAGACATATCAAGACATAATCCAATATAAGAAGGAATACCTTTAACAAACCAAATGTGACTTACTGGTGTAGCAAGTTCAATATGTCCCATTCTTTCTCTACGAACTTTAGACTTAGTAACTTCTACACCACATCTATCACAAACAATATTTTTATATCTTAATCTTTTATATTTACCACAACTACATTCATAATCTCTAGTTGGTCCAAATATTTTTTCACAGAAAAGTCCATCTCTTTCTGGTTTTAATGTTCTATAATTTATAGTTTCTGGTTTTAATACTTCACCATAACTCCATGCTCTAATATCATCAGGTGATGCAATTCCTATTTTTAAAGCCTTAAATTTATTTGCTTCTAACATTAGAAATCACCTCCCATATCATCTACATCATTAAAGTTATCTATACCATCACCATATTCATCTGGTAAATCGATATCATCTAGTTCATCATCATCAAATTCGTCGTCCTCGTCATCATAGTCATCATCATCAAAATCATCTTCTGATCCAAATAATTCTGGTTTTTGAATTTCTTCTGCAAGTGGAGTATCATCATCATCATCTTCTTTTTCAAGATCACTAATGCTTACTACTTCATCATCATTATTTATAACAGAAATATTTAATCCTAATGCTTGGAATTCTTTAATTAATACTCTAAATGATTCTGGAATACTAGGTTCTGGCAATGCTTGTCCTTTAACAATAGCTTCGTATACTTTTACTCTTCCTATTACATCATCAGATTTATATGTAAGAATTTCTTGAAGTACATGTGATGCACCATATGCTTCTAGTGCCCATACCTCCATTTCTCCAAATCTCTGACCACCAAATTGTGCTTTACCACCCAATGGTTGTTGAGTAACTAATGAATAAGGTCCTGTAGCTCTTGCATGTAATTTATCATCAACCATGTGATGAAGTTTTATCATATACATTACACCAACATTTATACGATTATCAAATGGTTCACCAGTCCTACCATCATATAAAACTGTCTTACCATCTGGATCCATTCCAGCTTCAGCCATCATATTAGCTATGTCATCTGCTTTTGCACCATCTAGTACTGGAGTAGCCATATAAACACCTAACTTCTTACAAGCCATACCCATATGAAGTTCAAGTATCTGACCTATATTCATACGAGAAGGAACACCTTGTGGATTTAACATAATATCTACTGGTGTACCATCAGGTAAGTAAGGCATATCTTCTTGAGGTAAAATCAATGAAATAACACCTTTATTACCATGTCTACCAGACATTTTATCTCCAACTTGAATCTTTCTCTTTTGAATTATATATACCCTAATTACTTTACTTACACCACTAGGCATTTCATCATTATCAGCTTTAGTATATACTTTAACATCATGTACTATTCCATCGCCACCATGTGGAACTGTAAGTGAAGAATTTCTAACTTCTCTTGTCTTTTCTCCGAAAATAGCATGTAATAATTTTTCTTCACTAGTCAAATCAGCCATACCTTTAGGAGTAACTTTACCTACTAAGATATCGCCTTCCTTAACTTCAGTACCAATTCTTATAATACCATTTTCATCAAGATTTTTTCTTGCTTCTTCACTAACGTTAGGAATATCACGAGTAATTTCTTCAGGTCCTAACTTAGTATCTCTACATTGTATTTCATAATCTTCTATATGTAAAGAAGTATAAACATCATCTTTAACTAATCTTTCATTCATTATAACAGCATCTTCAAAGTTATATCCATTAAATGTCATGAAAGCAACAACCATATTCTTACCAAGTGCAAGTTCTCCCATATTAGTACTAGGTCCATCAGCAATTACTTGTCCTTTTCTAACTTTATCTCCGGCTCTTACTATTGGTAATTGATTAGCAGTTTCGCCTTGGTTAGATCTTGCAAATGTAGTAAGTTCATAAATGTCTTGACCTTTAGCATTTTTAACTACTATCTTCTTAGCATCTACATATTCTACAATACCATCTGCTTTCGCTACTACTACTGCTCCACTATCTCTAGCTGCTACATATTCAACACCAGTTCCTACATAAGGAGCTTCAGTTGTCAATAGTGGTAATGCCTGACGTTGCATGTTAGCACCCATCAAAGCACGAGTAGCATCATCATGTTCCAAGAATGGAATCAAACTAGTAGTAATAGAAACTACTTGTTGTGGTGATACATCAATATAATCTACTTTATCTACAGGAATAATTACATTCTCACCATTACACCTACCAGCTACTGTACTATCAGTAATCATATTATTATCATCTACATTAACTGTAGCTTGAGAAATATAGAAATCTTGTTCTTCAGTAGCAGTTAAGTAATCAACTTGATCAGTTAACTTACCATTTTCTACTTTTCTATAAGGTGTCATAATGAAACCATATTCATTAATTTTTGCATAACTAGCAAGTGATGTAATAAGACCAATATTTTGTCCTTCTGGAGATTCAATTGGACAAATTCTACCATAGTGAGAAGCATTAACATCACGTACTTCTACTCCTGCTCTATCTCTAGAAAGTCCACCAGGTCCTAATGCTGACAATCTTCTTTTATGAGTAAGTTCAGCAATTGGATTAACCTGATCCATAAATTGAGATAATTGGCTACTTCCAAAGAATTCTTTAATAACTGCAGTTACTGGTCTAATATTAATAAGTGTCTTAGGAGTAACTGTTTCCATATCTTGAGTAGTCATTCTCTCACGAATAACTCTTTCCATTCTACTAAAACCAATCTTAAATTGATTTTGTAATAATTCTCCTACTTGTCTAATTCTTCTGTTTCCTAGATGATCTATTTCATCATCATGTCCAACACCATCCATTAAATTTAAATAGTATGATACTGAAGCATAAAAATCAGATATAGTTAAAGTCTTAACATCTATAGATTGATCATTACCTATAACTTTAACTTTCTTCTTAGGATTAATTGGTGAATATACATACAATACTTGAATCATATTTTTATCATTTAAATCAGTATTAATTTTAGCTTCTGTCATACCATAGCCATTTTTTAAATACTTATCTAATTCAAGAACTATATCTTTAGTAAGTAATGTTCCATCAGCAAATTTTACTTCACCATCTACTACTATATCTTGTGCTAATACATTTCCTACTAATCTATCAGTAATATTTAATCTTTGGTTAAACTTATATCTACCAACTTTTGCTAAATCATAACGAAAATTATCAAAAAATCTAGTAATTAATTGATTCTTTGAACTATCTAATGTAGTTGGTTCTCCAGGTCTTAACTTTTCATATATTTCAATTAAAGCCTCATCTGTATTCTTAGTAGAATCCCTTTCTATAGTATTTTTTAAATATTCGTTATTATCGAATAATTCAAGAATATCTTTATCATTTGATAATCCAAATGCTCTAAGTAATGTTGTAAGTGGAACTTTTCTAGTTCTATCTATTCTTACATATAATACATCTTTAGCATCTGTTTCGAATTCTAACCAAGTACCTCTCGTAGGTATAATTTTTGAAGCAAATACTGGTTTACCATTTTTATCTACTTCACGAGAAAAATAAACACTTGGAGATCTAACTAATTGTGATACTACAACTCTTTCTGCACCATTAATAACAAATGTTCCACTATCAGTCATTAAAGGCATATCTCCTAAGAAGATTTCTTGTTCTTTTACTTCTCCTGTTTCATTATTGAAAAGTCTTGTTTGTACTTTCAATGGAGCAGCATAAGTAATTTGTCTATCTTTACATTCTTTAATAGAATATCTAGGAGTATCAAATGCATAATCATTGAATTCCAAAGATAAACTTCCAGAAAAACTTTCTACTGGAGAAAAGTCTTCAAGTACTTCCTTAACTCCTTCTGTTACGAACCATTGATATGATTCTTTTTGAATTTGTAATAAATTATCAAGTTCTAATGAATTTTTGATCATAGAAAAGTTTCTTCTCATTCTATAATCGCCACTTTGCTTTAATTTATAAGCCATTAACTTTTCACCCCAATACCTAAATTTTTAAAGACATGCACGCCAAAAAGACGTGTTTCCAATATATAATATTATCAGTATACACGTAAAAAGTCAATAAATAATTAAACATTTGCTATATTTTTTTCATCTTTTTAGTAAACTATTTTCGATTCTTTAAGTATTAAATTAATTTATTCTTTTTTCTTACTTTTTTATATATTCACACATCTTAAATTTTATATCTTTATACACGCCTTCATAAATTATTTTTTTATTCCATTTACCATTATCAAATTTAGGAAAATAGGTATCAGCATCATTACATTCATCATCTATTTCAGTCAAATACATTTTATCAGCATATTTAATAAATTCTTTATATAAAGTATTACCTCCAATAATAAATATTTCCTCAGAACTATCTTTATATTTATCAAGTATTTCTTCTATTGAAGAAACAACTGTAACGTTTTCGATATTTTTAGAAGAAGACAATACTACCATTTGTCTTCCCGGTAAATCTCCCGGTAAAGATTCATAAGTTTTTCTACCCATAACCACTACATGTCCCATAGTCATCTCTTTAAAGAATTTCATATCTTTAGGAATATGCCATATAAGCTTATTATCTTTACCAAGTTCGTAATTTCTTCCTACAGAGCATATCATACTAATCATTTTATTACCACCTCATAATTATTGTGCTAGTGGAAAACTAATCTTGCCATGATGTTTATAATTTTTAACTTTAATATCTTTACATTCTTTAGAATTATCAAATTCAAAGAAATCTTTTACTTCAGGATTAATCCACAATTCTGGAGCCGGTAAATCTTCTAATGTATCAAATCTTTCTATCTGTTCTTTAATTCCTTCAATTTGATTAATATATATATGTGCATCTTTTATAGACCAATACATTTTACCAGGTTTAAGTCCAGTACAATGTGCAAGCAAGCAAAGTAACGTTGCATATTGTGTAACATTAAATGGAAGTCCTAAAGGAACATCGCAACTTCTTTGATGAACCCAACAGTTAAGTTTTCCATCAGTTACATCCCATTCACTACTCCAAACACAAGAAGGAAGTACTGCTGTCTTGATATAATCATCTTGCCATAAAGTCATAAGCATTCTTCTATCATTAGGATTATTCTTTAATGTATTAATAAGTCTTTGTGTATTTTGAAACTTATTATTAATCCAACCATAAGCAGTTCCAATTGTATGAGCCCACTCTACGCCAAAATCTTTAACTATATCTTTTTTTACTAGTTTACCATTCTCATCAGGTACTAACTGATTAGCATACCATTTACCATCTTCATGAATTTCCCATTCATCCCAAATATGAACATTTCTTTCTTGAAGCCATCTAACATCATTAGATTGAACTTGATAAATCCATAGCATTTCCAATATAGCTTGTCTAAAGAATAATTGCTTCGTAGTTAAAGCTGGAAATTCTTTTCCTAAATCAAATTCAAATGAATATCCTGGTATCTTAATAGTATTTATTCCAGTTCTATTCTCAACTTCCTTACCTTCTTTTAATATTTTCTTACAAAGCTTAATATATTCTTTATCCCATTTTGACATAACTTCACTTCCTATCTTTCTATATACAAGTATACCATAATCAAAAAAAAGGTAAAGAAATATCGTTATTTTTTGACACAAATATGTCAAGCTTTTTATAATCTAATGAAAATAAGCTTATCTTTTTTATATAAAATCTTATTAATTTTTAATTATACTTCACACTAAATTTTATTGTCTTGTAAAATTAAGCATTAAATAATATTCAATTTAACTCCACATTAGATTTTATTGAACTATAATTTCAGCCACATAAAAACCCCATCTCTAATAAGAAATGAGGTTAATATTCTAACTATAAACTACTTAAGTTCTACAGTAGCTCCAGCTTCTTCAAATTGTGCTTTAAGTTGTTCAGCTTCAGCTTTGTCAACGCCTTCTTTAACATTTCCGCCATTGTCAGCGATTTCTTTAGCTTCTTTTAATCCTAATCCAGTTAAATCTCTAACGATCTTGATAACTGCAATCTTATTTGGACCAGCAGAAGTTAATACAACATTAACCTTTGATGGACCTTCTTCAACAGCAGCAGCAGCTGGACCAGCAGCTACAGCAACAGCTGATGGATCAACACCAAATTCCTCCTTCATAGCATCTACTAATTCTTTAATTTCAAGAATTGACATTTCTTTTAAAGCACTGATAAATTCATCTTTATTTAATTTAGCCATTTTTATTTCCTCCTTTAATTTTAATTTTCTTCTTTCTCCTTAGAATATAAATCTAAGCAAATAGATAAGTCTCTTACAGTTCCTAATAGACCTGCTGCTAACATAGTTAATAGCATATCTCTTGATGGAATTGCTGCATAACTCTTCAAGTCTTCTAAGCCAGCTACTTTTCCTTCAATAATACCAGCTTTAAGTTCTAAAGCATTATGATCTTTTGCAAAATCACTTAATACTTTAACTATTGAAAGTTCGTCTTTACCAAAAGTAATAGCACTAGGACCAGCTAAGTATTCATCCATATTGATATTTAGTTCATCTAATGCTCTCTTAGTTAAAGTATTTTTATATACTTTATAATCAGCATCATTTTCTCTTAGCTTTCTTCTTAGTTCAGTTACTTCAGCAACACTAAGTCCACGATAATCGAACATTACTACTGATTTAGCATTCTCAAATTTTTCTTTAATTTCAGATACTACAGAAGCTTTTTGTTCAATAATCTTTGCATTTGCCACCTATCTTCACATCCTTTCTCTATACCACAAATAAAAGTCCCCATTACTGAGGACTAAAAAACTATATTTTTTTATTCCTCGGTAAGATTTTTAAACATTCGTCCTTACTGTCTTGGGCATAACTTTTAATATATATTAGGTATAATTTTTTCAAATCACTTGTATTATATCAAATCATTTCTTATTTGTCAAAAGAATTTAAATCTAATTTAATTCCAGGACCCATTGTTGATGAAATTGATATATTCTTAATATAATTACCTTTTACTGTTGCAGGTTTAACTTTAATGATTGCATTAACAAATGCTAGTAAATTTTCTGATAACTTGTTTTCTTCAAAACTAGCTTTACCAATAATTCCGTGTATATTACCAAAACTATCAGTTCTGTAATTTACTTTACCCATTTTAGTATCATTAACTGCTTTTGCAACATCCATAGTTACTGTACCAGTCTTTGGATTAGGCATAAGTCCTTTAGGTCCTAAAAGCTTACCAATTTTACCAAGCATAGGCATCATTTCTGGAGTAGCAATAATAACATCATATCCAAACCAATTTTCTTTTTCGATTTTTTCAATCATGTCCATATCTCCAACAAAATCTGCTCCTGCTTCTTTAGCAGCTTTAGCTTGATCACCTTTAGCAAGTACTAATACAGTTTGACTTTTACCAGTACCATTAGGTAATACAATAGCGCCTCTTAATTGTTGATCTGCCTTTTTAGTATCTAAGTTAAGATTCATAGCTACTTCAATAGTTTCATCAAATTTAGTATTAGATGTTTCTTTTACTAATTTAATAGCTTCTTCTACTGAATAAGTTTTATTCTTCTCTACTTTAGTTAATACTGAAGCATATCTTTTACTCTTCTTCATAATTCCTCCTTCTGAGGTCGTGTATCTAACACTCCCACTTAGTTGTGCATATCGCACTTACTTTAATTGTGGTTTTGCGGACTAATTCTTTATAAGTATTATTCTTCTACTTTAATACCCATGTTTTTAGCAGTACCTTCTACTATTTTCATAGCTGCTTCAACATCATAAGCATTTAAATCAGGTAACTTAGTTTCAGCTACTTCTTTAAGTTGTTCTTTAGTAATAGTAGCTACAGTTTCACCTTTAGCGGCTCCAGATTTAACTTTAGCAATCTTCTTTAATAAGAATGCTGCTGGTGGAGTCTTTAATACGAAATCGAAAGTTCTATCTTCATAAATAGAAATTTCTACTGGTAAAACATCTCCCATTTTATCTCTAGTTGCATCATTAAATTTTGTACAAAATTCTTGTAAATTAATTCCTGCTGGTCCTAAAACAGTTCCTACTGGAGGAGCTGGTGTTGCTTTTCCTGCAGGTATTTGTAATTTTATTTTCTTTGTAATTGCTTTTGCCACGAAAAACACCTCCTATAAATAATGTTATACTTTCGCGAGTGGTCATAATAGCCGTCCGCAGCCTCCCACTTAAACTTTTAACTATATAATAATACACAGTCGCGTCAATAATATACCATATTCTTTTTTAAAAATCAACATATTTTATTATAAAAACATATTTTTACAATACACTAATATACAATTTGTCAACTTATTTATCTATAACAATGTCTTTATTTTACATTTTCTATTTGTGAAAGATCAACTTCTACAGAAGTTTCTTGACCAAATAAGTCTAGTAATAATTCAACTTTCTTCTTCTCTAAATCATATGTACTAACTTTACCTATCATATTCTTAAATGGTCCATCAGTTATTTTTACTTGTTTTCCTTCTGCTAAATCATTAGCTAAGTCTAATCTAGACATTCCCATATTTGATAGTATTCTATCTACTTCTTCAGGTAATAATGGAATTGGTTTTGCTCCTTTACCAGAAGATCCTATAAATCCAGTAACGCCTTGAGTATTTCTAACAATAAACCACACTTCATCAGACATAATCATTTCTACAAGAACATAACCAGGAAACATTTTCTTTACTCTTTCCTTCTTTACACCATCTTTGTATTCTACTACTGTTTGTTCAGGAACGATAACTCTAAATATACTTTCTTGAATATCTGCTGAATTCTTGATCATCATATCCAATTTTTCTTTTACTTTATATTCATAACCACTAACTGTGTTAACTACATACCATTCTTTTTTCATTACTTCACTAAACTCCTTATAATTAATGAAATCCAATCAATTCCATAAAAATATATTCCGAAAAACAATACAAATACTACTGTAGCAATAGAATATTTAACTAAATCTTTACCACTAGTCCATCTAATTCTCTTTACTTCTTTAGAAACGCCCTTAAAGTATTTGCCTATTCTAACAAATATATTTTCTTTCTTTTTTTCTTTTTTTACATTTTTCTTCTCAGCAATGTATTTTTCTTCTTTTCTCATATTACCCTCCACAATAATCCAAAATAAAAACACTTCTGTGTTGACTAAAATATAACACATTCCCTAGCATTTGTCAATGTTTTTAGTAAACTTTTTAAATAAAAGCATTGTTGCGATTTTTATATAATCTCCAGTGAAAAATAGTAAAAATATTAATTATTGCAAATATAACAAAACAAAATATATATTATAATAATTATTTATCTTAATTAATATTCTTTATACATTATATAAAGGTGTATATATCAAATTAAAAAGAATTAATTTATTGATACATCCAGATAGTTTCATATCAATAAATCAATTCTTAGTAAGTTGTTATATTACATAACTTTTTCAGAACTTGCTGGCCTAACGTTAATTGCTTGAAGACCTTTTGGAGTTTCAATTAAATCAAACTCTACTCTTTGACCTTCAGACAATGTTTTGTATCCATCTTGCTTAATTGCTGAATAATGAACGAATATATCTTCATCTTGTGCATAATCTATAAAGCCATACCCTTTTTCATTATTAAACCACTTTACGTTTCCAAACATCTCATACACCTCACAATCTAGTAATCACTTACATTCTCATTATACTACCCAACAGGTAAAACTAACAATAAATTTGAAACCAAATAATTTGACATATCTCTACATCTCTTTATCCATGCTACCTTCCGACCTGTCGAATTAAATGATAGCATAACTAATTGAATATAATGGGAAACAACCCTATTATCGCATTACATCGACCAATTGCTACAATTAAGAAAAAAGTAAAAAGATAAGAAATTATTAAAATCTCTTATCCTTTATAAAATTAATTAATTTTTATATTCATAATTTCTAAAATTCTACTTAAATCATTAACATTTTCAAAACTTATTTCCATTTTCTTATTACTAATTTTTACTTTTGTACCAAGAACTTCACTTAATTCTTTTTCTATATAATGATATTTATTATCTTTCTTATCTCTATTAATAGGATTCTTCTTCTTAACATCAGTTCCCTTAGATAATGCTTCAACATCTCTTACTGATAAATTCTTGTTAACAATCTCATTAGCATATTTTAATATTTGTTCTCTATCTTCAAGTTTGCTAAGCTCTCTTGCATGTCCCATTGATAATCTACCATCTAAAACCATATCTTGAACTTTAGCAGGTAATCTAAGAAGACCTAAAACATTAGTAATATTACTTCTACTTTTACCAAGCTTATTAGCTAACTCATCCTGTGTAATATGTAAACTATCAATAATACCTTTATAAGCCCATGCTAATTCTATTGCCGTTAAGTTCTCTCTTTGTAAATTCTCTAAAAGAGCTATTTCCCTCATCATATCATCAGAAAAGTCTTTAATTATAGCAGGAATTGTTTCCATACCCGCCATTTTAGAAGCTTTTACTCTACGTTCTCCTGCTACCAAATCATATCCCTTGATACTTTTCTTAACAATAATAGGTTGAAAAACCCCATAGTTCTTAATAGACTCTGCTAGCTCTTTAAGTGCTTCTTCATTAAATGTCTTTCTAGGCTGATATGGATTTGATCTTATTTCTGATAAGTTAATCTGTTTAATATCTTCCTTATCAGCAGCATCTAAAATATTAGATTCAAAAGAATCAAAATCTAATACTTCACTAGCAAATAATTGTTCCAATCCTCTACCTAAAGCTTTATTTTTTTGTTCCATCATTAATCTCTCCCTTCAAAAGTAAAGATTTTCATTATTATTTATTATTTTTACTAAATATTATACATTATTAGTTTGTTCATGATTAGTATTTCTTTCTATTACTTCTTTAGCTAAGTTAATATAAGCTCTAGATCCTTTACCTCTTGGATCATAATCTAAAATAGTCTTTCCATGACTAGGAGCTTCTGCTAACTTAATAAGTCTAGGAATAATTGTATCATATACTCTCTCTTTAAAGAATTCCTTAATACTATTAATTACTTCTAATCCTAAATTTGTATTAACACTTAACATTGTCAAAAGAACTCCTTCAATGTCTAGATTAGGATTAACTTTTCTTTGTGCTAACATAATAGTATTTATAAGTTGCATTATTCCTTCTAACGCATAGTATTCACATTGAACTGGAATAAGTACAGAATCAGATGCTGCTAAAGCATTAGTAGTAAGTATTCCTAATGAAGGTGGGCAATCTATAATAATAAAATCATATTTCTCCTTAACCTTACCTAATTCCTCTTTTAAGCGTAATACTCTATTAAATTTCTGTTCTGTATCTCTATACTTTCTTTCAAGTTCAATAAGTTCCATTTCTACTAATGATAAATTCAAATAAGCGGGAATTACATCTAGATTAGTACTCTTAGTATGTATTATTGCCTCTTCCACTGGACATTTAAATGTCATAACCTCATAAATACTCTTAGTTAAATTCTTTTTTTCTACACCAACACCAGTTGTAGCATTCCCTTGTGGATCTAAATCTATCATTAATACTTTTTTTCCTAATGTTCCTAAAGAAGCCGATAAATTAATACTTGTCGTAGTTTTACCAACGCCACCCTTTTGATTAACAATCGCTATTATTTTTCCCATGTTTACTTCACCTCTACTGACAATTATAATTTATAAGAATTAAAATGATATCTCATAAGACATATCATATAACATATACAATCATATATATTCTATCAAATTTTTACTTGTTTGAAAAGAGAAAATCTACTTTTTGTAAATTTTTTAATTTCTATTCATAACTAATCTAACTATTCTAATGGTATTTTACTCTATTTTATATCATTAAATAATTATATATTTTAATCACTTAAATAATTTCTAAATTATTAAGATAATATACTCATGAAATCAAGTCATTTTTTATCATTATTTCCCATAATCTCTTTATCTATCTTTATTTACTTCTAATAATTATTTTGATATAATACATACAAGTCAGGAGGAATTTTATGTATATTGATAATCTTATTAAATCATTAGAATTACCAGATGATGAATATATCGTCGTAGGAGTATCTGCAGGTCCTGATTCAATGGCTCTTCTAAATTTATTAAAAACTAATCTTGATAAGAAAATTGTCTGTGCACATGTAAATCATAATAAAAGAAAAGAAAGTCAAGAAGAAGAAGATTATTTAAAAGAATATTGTCATAACTCAAATACTATCTTCGAATGCTATCATATTAATAATTATCAAGAAAATAATTTTGAAAATGAAGCTCGTAATAAAAGATATAATTTTTATGAAGAAATATTAAAAAAATACCACTCACATACTTTATTTCTAGCTCACCATGGTGATGATTTAATTGAAACTATTCTAATGAAAATTATTCGTGGTTCTAATCTTGAAGGCTATGCTGGTATCAAAATGTATTCTAAAATGAATAACTATACTATAATAAGACCATTACTTAGTCTAACTAAAGAAGACCTTCTTAAATATAATAAGGATAATAATATTAAATATTATATTGATATTACCAATGAAGATACTACTTATAAAAGAAATAGAATTAGAAAGAACATTCTTCCCCTATTAAAAGAAGAAGATCCACTCGTTCATCAAAAATTCTTAACATACTCTAATACCATTCAAGAATATTATAACTATCTTGAAGATATTACTTTAGATAAAATTAAAATGCATTATCAAAACAATACTATTAATATAGATATTTTTAGAAAAGAACATCCACTAATAAAGAAAAATATTATCTTTTATTTACTAAGTAATATTTATGATAATCACGACAATATTATTAAAAATAAACATATTGAAGACATTATTAAATTAACGGAAAATTCTAAGCCTAATCTAACTATCAATTTACCACAAGGTTACTTTGCTACTAAAATTTATAATAAAATCATTATTTCTAACAATAGTAATAATGATAATTCTAAAAATGATTATGATGAATTATTTACAGATAGTTATCAAGATAATGGTTTCACCATTAGTAAACTTAAACCAGAATTGATTTCTAATTTTGAAGACAACGGAAACAATGTATGTAGACTAAATTCAAGTAAAATAGTATTTCCGTTACATATAAGATACAAAAAAAATGGTGATTATATCTACTTATTAGGACTAAATGGTAAAAAGAAAGTAAGTGATATTTTTATAGAAAATAAAATTCCTAAAAATCTAAGAAACCATTATCCATTACTAGTAGATAACAATGATAATATCATCTGGATACCCAATCTAAAAAAATCAAAATATAATGTTAAAAAAAATGAAATATGTGATATAATACTTACTAGTTATTATGAAGGAGGAAATATAAATGAAGAAAAAGAACAATAATTTGATGCCATATGTCTTCTTACTATTCTTTATAGTATTATGTATGGTAGTAGTTAATCTAAAAGGAAATACTGTTCATGAATTAAATGCCAGTGAATTTATGACTGCCCTTGAAGATAGTAAAATTTCTGAAATGACTATTATAAATAAAGTACGTTCAGAAAATTATGAAATTAGTGGTAAATTAAAAGAATATGGAGATAATGAAGTTTTTAAGTTATACATTCCAGTATCAGAAGAATTTATGAAAAAAATCCTTGCTGCTGAAGAAAAACAAAACTTCAAATTAACCGTAGAAAAAGATTCTGATACTTCATCTTGGTATGTTGTCTTAGAATATGTTCCAATGCTTTTATTAGCAGGAGCTATGCTTTGGTTATTTACTCGTCAACTAGGTTCTGGTGGTAAATCAATGGACTTTGGTAGAAGTAAAGCCGTATTAGTAGATGGTGAAAAAACTGCTACTTTCAAAGACGTTGCTGGATTAACTGAAGAAAAACAAGAAGTACAAGAATTAATTGACTTCTTAAAAAATCCTAAAAAATTCCAAAGTATGGGAGCAAGAATTCCTAAAGGTATCCTATTAGTAGGCCCTCCAGGAACAGGTAAAACTCTTTTAGCTAAAGCCGTAGCAGGAGAAGCAAAAGTTCCTTTCTATTATATCAGTGGTTCTGATTTTGTTGAGCTATTTGTAGGTATTGGTGCTTCACGTGTAAGAGATATGTTTAAACAAGCTAAAATGAATGCTCCATGTCTAATATTCATCGATGAAATTGATGCTGTTGGTAGACAAAGAGGAGCTGGCCTTGGCGGTGGACATGATGAAAGAGAACAAACATTAAACCAATTACTAACAGAAATGGATGGTTTTGGTGCTAACGAAGGCATAATTATCATTGCTGCCACAAACAGACCTGATGTTCTAGATCCAGCCTTATTAAGACCTGGAAGATTTGATAGACAAATCACCGTATCATTACCTGATAAACAAGCAAGAAAAGAAATATTAGCTGTACACGCTAAAAACAAAGTTTTAGACAAAACTGTTACTTTAGATAACCTAGCCAAAAGAACACCTGGTTTTTCCGGAGCAGACCTTGAAAACCTATTAAATGAAGCTGCCTTATTAACTGTAAGAAGAAATAAAAAAGCTATTACAATGGCTGAAATTGATGAAGCCACTGATAGAGTATTAATGGGACCTGCCAAAGTAACTAAAAAATATACTGATAAAGAAAAGAAACTAGTAGCATATCACGAAGCTGGACATGCTGTTCTAGGACTTAAATTAGATGGTGCTAACGAAGTACAAAAAATCACTATCATTCCAAGAGGACATGCTGGTGGCTACACTATGATGACCCCTAAAGAAGATACTTTCAACTATACTAAAAAAGAATTACTAGATTCTATTTGTGGTCTACTTGGAGGTCGTGTAGCAGAAGAAATAACCTTTAATGAAGTAACAACTGGTGCTCATGATGATTTCAAAAAAGCTACTAATATCGCTAGAAGAATGGTAACTGAGTATGGTATGAGTTCACTAGGGCCTATGATGTTAGATGAACCATCTGAAAATACTTTCTTAGGACGTGACTACAATAAAAACAAAAACTTCTCTGATATTGTAGCTCATGAAATAGATGAAGAAATGCGTAGTATTATCAATACTTGCTACGAAAAAAGTAAAAAAATTCTAAAAGAAAATAAAGACTTATTAAAACTAATTGCAGAAACATTACTTGAAGAAGAAACAATTACTAAAGAAGAAATTGATTCATTAGTAGAAACTGGTCATCTTCCAGAAACAAAAGAAAAGAAAGAAGAAAAATCAGAAAATACCGAAACAAAAACAACTACAAAAAAAGAACATAAGAAAGAAGAAAAAGACGAAAAATAGCATTTCGTCTTTTTAATTATTCATCAATTCTTAAAATCAATTCCCCTTCTTTAGAATAAAAATATTTTTCCCTAACATATTTAGCAATATAATCTGGATCTTCTAATTTTTGAATATCTGTCTCCAAAACTTTCTTTTCTTTTTCTAAATCTGTTATTTTATTTTTCAAACTAACCTTCTCTTGTTTCATTTGATTAATACTCTTAAGATTATTAAACAAATTATATCCCAAACTAAAAGTGATAGCACCAAAGACAATTAAAGAAATAAAGATTTTAATTTTAAATTTTGATTTTTTTCTTTTTTTCTTATTCACCCTATCACTCCTTTCTAAGATACACATCTCTTACTATATTCATAGACATTATAACACATAACATACTAATTGACAAATTAATATTATCAACATTAATTTATTTTTTTCTTATGTGTAAACCACTTATTAACAAGAAAATAAACAAAAATATAACCAACCAAAATTGAAATTAGAAAATATACATGTACATAACCATTATTTACATGTAACAAAATTAAAAAATATATTAAAGAAGAACTCACAGTAAACAAAACTGCCCCCACTATTTTAAGAAATATATTACCTTTTTGTGTTATACGATTAAAGATATCAAGAAGAAAATAAAAGACACATCCAAAAAGAAATGAATAAATAAAAGACTCTATTTGTATTTCTAAAATCATTATTTAAATAATTTACCTAAAAAAGACTCTTCTTTATTTTTACCTGTAACATTATCTAAATATGTCATACTATCTATTTTTCCTTTTATTGATACATTTCCTTGATAAGTATCTAATTTAATAATCTCTAAATCACTACCCTTAATATTTAAATATCCTAATGTCGTATCCATCATAAATTCCTCACTATCAAAACTATCTATCTTTTTAACACCAGTTACCACAATATTTTTTCTTTCCGATAAATTAATTCCATGATTAAAACTAGCTTCTATTTCTTTAACACTACTATAATTAAGTTCAAGATCTCTACCCTTATCCATATTATCACCTTTCCTAATTTTAATAGCAACCTTACCAATACCTAATTAAATATATGTAAATAATTTACTAATATACCAAAATATCATGAAAAAAACACCATATGGTGTTTATTCTGCTTTTTCATAAGCTTCGATTATTTCTTTTTCAAATACTTGACGAGTCTCAGAATTAATTGGATGTGCAATATCTCTATATCCACCAGTAGAAGTTTGTCTACTTGGCATAGCTATAAATAGTCCATTATCGCCTTCGATAATTCTGATATCATGTACTGCAAAACAATCATCAATAAGTACTGAAGCTATTCCTTTCATTCTTGAGTTTTCTTTGTCAATTTTTTTAACTGTAACTGAAGTAATTTTCATTATGTACTTACACTCCTCCTCTAGAAAATAACATTTTCTAATTACATTTTAATTCATTTTAACCATAAAAGTCAAGTATTTTATAGTTATTAGATAGTTATTATACACACTTTATTAAATTTTATATAAAAATTCTAATAGTCTTTGTTAAAATATCAATATAATTAAAGCTTTTTATCTCTCCATTACATAATCTTATAGTAAAAATATTTCTATATACTTTATATAAAATACCACTGTATCTTTCTTTACGATTTCTACTACCATAATATATGATAGTAATATTAGCTCCTATCTTACTAGCTAAAAAATTTCTAATATTTTTAATATTCATTATCTAGGATAACCTATATACATGGAACCTTTAGTAATAATGCCTCCCATACCATCAGCACCATATTTTGTTTTCTCTAGTATTTTAATTATATCAATATTATTATTTTTATCAGAAAAAGAAAGACAAGCAGCTATTATCGCTGGATCTAATGCATGAATATTAATTCTTTTAGGACTAGAAGCAAAATTAGCACCAGCCTTAATTAAATCTTCATAATTAGATTGACAAGCTCCTGCTATTACAAATAATTTCTCATGAGATTTCTCATAATTTCTAGCTTCCGTTACCGCACTAACAAAATTAGTAGTATTCTTATATTTTTGCCTTTTACTCCTAGAAAAAGAATCATGTCCTGTTAATACTAAAATATCTGGATTATATTTCTTTAAAAGTCCCTGTACTTGACTAGCCATATCATTCTCTCTCATATATAAACCATATGCCTTAATTTTATTTTTCTTATAAAAAGCCATACATTTTTCTAAATACTCTTTATCTCCATCGATATGTAAAATTCTTCCAGGTAAATAAAAATATTCATTTCTATTAAGATTACGATATTCATCTATACTAGGCCTAAATGTATCTTTATCCATTTCGTCATCACACTTAACTAAATCATCTTGATAACTATCTGCATATAATCTTACACTAACACCTTTTAAATAATATACTTCTCCTTTAATATCAATAATTTTAAAAACAATATCATTATTATATGAATTTCTAGTAACATAATCGCCTATATTAAACATATTCTTCACCTAGTTAATCTTATGTAATAATATGAAAAAAATGACTATAATATTATTTACTAATATTATTAGCCATTTCTACAAAAACACTAACCGGTATATCTTCTGCTCTATTATTCAAACTATAGTCATACATAGAAAGAACTTGTTCTATAATAGATAAGTCATATCCTTTTAAATTGTTTCTTAAATTTTTTCTTTTATATTGAAAACAATCTTTAATTAATTTTTCAAATATATTACTGTCTTCTATATTATATTTATCATGCTTTGTTAATGATATAACTGCACTATCAACATTTGGTTCTGGAATAAAACACTTTCTACTAACTTTAAATAATTTTTTTATATCATATTTAGAAGATAATAACACTGATATCATTCCATAATCTTTGCTACCTTCTTTAGCTGATAATCTATTAGCAACTTCATCTTGAATCATTATAACAATTTTATCAGGATATATTTCTTTCATAAGTTTAGTTATAATAGGAGTAGTTATATAATAAGGTAAATTAGCTACTACATACAATTTTTTATATTTATACCCCTCTATATCTTTCTTCACATCTTGCTTCAAAAAGTCATTAAATATAATCTTATAGTTATCATATTGCCCTAATAAAGAATAAAGAGTATCCTCTAATCTAGTATCTATTTCATACAAAATTGCATTCCCAGATAATGGAACAATACTTTTAGATAAACTACCAGCACCAGGCCCTATTTCAATAACCAAAGTATCTTTATCTATATCAGCAGCCTTAACTATCTTATAAATAATATTATTATCTTTAATAAAATTCTGTCCAAACGCTTTTTTATATTCAAATTTATCCATTTATACCTCCAAAACATAACTCTATTTTATAAATATTTCTATTTTATGTCAAGAAAAAAGAGCTTAAGCTCTTAATTATAACCATATCTGTTTCCACCAGTAACAATATATTTATCACTATAGCTTGATACCCATGAAGCTCTAAAACCTAAATAACTATTATTTCTAATTCCATTCAAGCCATCTAATACTGCTTGCTTAGCTACTTCATATTTACTACTACCATATTGACTATATCCTGGCATATATTTCATATATGATCCCCCATAATAAACTTCAAATTGATTTTTAGCTACAACTTGTTCATATGGAGTAGAACCACGCCATTTAGTTGAATCACATCTATTTAAGATAACTGATACAACTCCTAAAGCATCATTCAAATTTTTATCAAACTCACCTGCTACCACAGCAACAACAACATCAAATTCATATCCTTCTAAATTATAATGTTTATTATCTTCAGTAACAACAAAGCCCATTGCTTCATTACTGATATACTTACTAGCATCTATTGAATAAAGTGGTGTACTAATAGGTTCTTCCACTTTAACTTCTTCCTCTATTTTAGAAGCATCTTCTGATACTTTAGCAATTGAAGGTAACTCTTCAATAGTCATACTTACAACTTTATCTTCTACCTTAGCTAAACTATCTTCTTCAAACAATAATGATACTGAAGTTGCAATCTTATTAAGATTATCATTATGTACTGTGCTAACATGCTTTGAAACGTTAACATTCTTACTAAATACTGTTGTGAAAAATAGACCTACTATTAGCATTTGAGAGCCAAGTACTAATAAGCTAGATACTGTCTTTCTCATAAAATAATCACCTCATATAATTTTATTTAGGTAATATAATACTAACACAATATCATAGTTTTGTCAAATTCAAAAAAATTCACCCCTTAAGTATTTATATTAAAACTTAAAGCACTTATTAGCATTTTTCCCAGTAATTTCAACGACTTTTAAAAGAGAAACATTCTTAATCTCTGCTATTTTCTTAGCAATAATTGGTATAAAACATGAACTATTCTTCTCTTTCCTATATGGTTCTGGAGTTAAATAAGGACTATCAGTTTCTAATAATATATATGCTAAATCAATATTTTCTATAACATTAACAATATTCTTAGCATTTTTATAAGTACAAACTCCTCCTATTCCTAAATAATAACCTAATTTAGTAAACTCTCTAGCCATTTCTAAACTTCCACTAAAACAGTGAAGACTTCCTGTAAGTTTATATTCTTTAAGTAAATCATATGTATCTTGAATAGCATCTCTAGCATGAACTATAACGGGTTTATTATATTTCTTTGCTACTTCTAATTGTTTCCTAAAAACTTTAAGTTGTTTCTCTTTATCCGTATTATCATAATGATAATCTAACCCTATTTCACCTATAGCTACTATCTTATCATTATTAATATTATTACATAACCATTCAATATCTTCATCCTTATAGTTATCTAATTCAGTCGGATGAAACCCAATAGCTCCATAAACAATATCATATTTATTAACTAAGTCTAATACTTCTAAATTACTTTTCATATCACAGCCATTAACAATTATCTTTGATATACCACTATCCTTTATATCAGATATTAGTTTATCAATATTATCATAATCATCATGAGTAATATGACAATGTGTATCAATATACATATAATCATTTCCTATCTAATGCTTGTTACTTCCTTTTAATCAGAAAAAGCTTTAAAACACAACTCAAAACTACAACTAAATATACCATGTCTAAAAATGAAGCCTTATCAAAATCAAATAAATTTATTATTGTTATAAATAATAAAACTCCCAAGTACATAAACACTGCAATCCCTTCGTGTTTTTCTTTTTGCATTGCCTTCCATCCTTTCATAACAACGCACTACATTATCAATATAACAAAATATTGTTTCTTTGTAAACAAACTTTATTAATCTATAAATATTTTACATTTTATGTCAAAAGAAAAAAGTCGAATTATATCAAATCCGACTATTTTTCAATTTCAATTCTTTTAAATAATACTTCTGGTGTATTAACTTTTGTACCACTAACATAGCTTCCAAATTTTGAAACACTATCATAATCTGTTATATCAGTATTTATTTGTGTAAATATATTCTTAGCAGTATCTGGTAAATATGCTTGTAAATATACAGTAATTATTCTTATAGCTTCTATTAAATTATATATTACAGTAGCTAATCTATCTTTCTTACTATCATCTTTAGCTAAAACCCAAGGCATTGTCTCATCTATATATTTATTACATCTACGATAAGCTTCAATTAATCTTTCTAATGAATCAGCTATTCTAAATTTATCAAAATCACTATCTATTTCTGATTTTAATTTAAGTATTTCATCAATAAATTCTTTATCTATTTCTTCTTTAGTATCTGTATTATTAATAACACCATCAAAATACTTATTAGCCATACCTATAGTTCTATTAACTAAATTACCAAGAACATTTGCTAAATTACTATTAATAGTTTCAATAAGTAAATCTTCTGTATATACGCCATCTGAAGCATAAGGCATTTCATGAATCATATAAAATCTAACAGCATCTACTCCATATTTATTAACTAAATCATCAGCATATACAATATTTCCTTTAGATTTACTCATCTTATCATTACCAAACAACATCCAAGGATGTCCAAATATATGTTTTGGCATCTCTATATTCAAAGCATGTAACATAATTGGCCAATATATTGTATGAAATCTTAATATATCTTTACCTATCAAATGAATATCTGCAGGCCAATATTTATTATATTCTAAACTACTCTCTCCATTAGGATTATATCCCAAGAAAGTAATATAATTTGATAATGCATCTACCCATACATATACAACATGCTTATCATTAAAACTAACTGGTACACCCCATTTAAAACTAGTTCTAGATACACATAAATCTTGTAATCCAGGTTTAATAAAGTTATTCATAATTTCATTTTTTCTAGATTCTGGTTCTATAAAATCAGGATGACTTTCTATATATTCTTCAAGCCATTTAGAATACTTACTCATCTTAAAGAAATATGCTTCCTCAGTAGCTTCTTTAACTTCTCTACCACAATCAGGGCACTTTCCATCTACTAGTTGACTTTCCGTCCAAAAAGATTCACAAGGAGTACAATATAATCCCTTATATTCTCCTAAATATATATCACCTTGATCATATAATTTCTTAAATATTTCCGCTACTACTTCTTTATGATGACTATCTGTAGTTCTAACAAATTTATCATAACTAGTATTCATTACATCCCAAATCTCTTTAATTACTTTTGATTTTTCATCTACATATTCTTGAGGACTTACACCTTCATTAATTGCTTTCTCTTCAATCTTTTGTCCATGTTCATCAGTTCCTGTTTGAAAATAAACATCGTATCCACATAATCTCTTATACCTAGCTATTACATCTGCCAATACTATTTCGTAAGTATTACCAATATGTGGTTTACTTGAAGCATATGCAATCGCTGTACTTATATAAAACTTTTTCTTATCCATTATTATCTCTCCTATCTGTACTTCCTATTCCACCAGCTCTAATGCCTAAAGCATTATCATCATCACATAGATAATATTTCATGATAATGCCTTGTGCAAAAGCATCCCCTTTTTTTATTACATAATCCTTATCTCCTTCATTTTGAAGTTTAATCCAAATATGACCTTCATTATCTGAATTATTATAATAATCACCATCAATTATTCCTACTTGATTACACATCCGAACATTATACTTAAATCCCATACTACTACGTACAAAAATTCCTAAAAATTCTCCTTCTGGCAATTCTACTTTTATTCCTGTAGGAATTTTTACCATTTCATTAGGCTTAATAACTATATCAATAAAAGAAATAAAGTCATATCCAGCACTCTTAGTAGTCTTCCTAACAGGTAATTTAATTTCATCGTAATTACCATCTTCTACATCTTTAGCAAATTGCCTAAAACTAATTTTTTCAAATTTTCGCATAACATTCCTCCTAACAAAAAAAATAAGGTAATACTTAAGGACGACATTAGCCGCGGTACCACCTTATTTTATAATTATTATAATTATACTCTTAAAGCTATAACGTAACTACCGGTTTAACTTACTTATCAGTTAAACGACTCCAGAACCATCTATAATAATTTCCTTTACCTATTCTCACCAACATAGACTCTCTTAAAAATTCCATTATTACTCTTTCCTTCAAAATCGATACATGTATTATAACACAGCTTTTTATTACATGCAATCAAAAATTAAAAAGATATTTATTTTTTAGAAATTATACTCTACATAATTTAAAAATATTTATACATAAAGTGATCTACACCAGAAAACTAATATCTACTACATACATATATATAAAAAAAGCAAAATTAACATTGTAATTTTAGTTTTTATATTATACAAAATAATTACTAAGCATATTAGAAAGTATCATTCCTAATTTTTCTTCTTGCTCTAACATTGGTGTATCTAAAGATAGAATAATAACAGCCCCTATAGAATCACCATTATTAATAATTGTAGACACTGTATAGTATCCAAATTCACTAAGTCCTGGACTAATTTCTATTTCTTTTTTCTTTCTTTCTACAAAAGAATCTCTTCTCTCTATCATTCTTTCTACCGTTTCACTAATTCCCATATTTAAATATTTTTTCTTTAAATTACCTGCTACCGCCACTATCTTATCAGTATCAGTTACTATAACATTATATTTAAGAACTTGATAAAATGATTCTGCATATATTTGTGCCATATCAGTAGCATTTTCTATTTGTGAATATTTTCTTAAAGTAACATTATCTCCTTCTACTAATATTTCTAAATTATCTCCATTCTTAATTCTCAAACTCTTTCTAATTTCTTTTGGAATTACTATTCTTCCAAGTTCATCTATTCTTCTAACAATTCCTGTTGACATTTTTTCCTCCATTCATAATTATTTTGGATAATTTAGACATATATATACCAAAAAAGATAATAAACAATTATTGTTTATTATCTTCAGATATCATATTTTTAATCTTAATTAAAATACCTATCAAATACATCATATTTTGCTTACTAGTATCTTTCTTATCTAAAATAATTATAATAGATTTATCTTTATAGTTAAGTCTAAAATTCTTACTTATTTGATAGCTTTCCATAAATAATTCATTACCAGGTATTTTTTGTGATAATTCCATCGGTAACTTTAAAGAGACACTATTCTTGTCTTCTAATACTTCTGTAATATTTAAATTCTTAGCTAATTTTTCAAACCATTCTTCATACATGTATATTATCATATCTTCACTAAGCTTACCAAATCTATCTTCTAATTCATCTTTTACCTTACAAAAACTATCATAAGAATATACCCCATTAATCTTTTTATGAATCATTATCTTAAGTTCTGTATCCATAACATAATCATTTGAAATATGCGTTGATACATTAATAAGTGGTTTATCAATCTTCTTGCTATCATCATCCTCTTCTATTTCTTCACCCTTAGATTTTCTAATAGCATCGTTTAACATTTTCAAATATAAATCTATTCCCACAGTGTCAATAAATCCAGATTGTTCTCTTCCTAAAATATCACCAGCACCTCTTATTGACAAATCTCTCATTGCTATTTTAAAACCACTACCTAATTCTGTAAACTCTTTAATTGTATCCAGTCTCTTTATAGCTATATCATTTAAAAATTTATGTTTACTATACATTAAGTATGCATATCCTATTTTGTTACTACGTCCAATTCTACCTCTAATTTGATATAATTGAGATAATCCAAATCTATCAGCATCTATTATAATTAAAGTATTAACATTAGGCATATCTATACCTGTCTCAATAATAGTAGTACATACTAAGACATTAAATTTTTCTTGAATAAAATTATTCATTTTAGTCTCTAATTGATCCTTAGTCATTTTTCCATGTGCATAATCTATCTTAGCTTCTGGAACTAATCTACTAATTTCGACCACTTTTTCTTGTATTTTCTCAACACTATTAAACAAGATAAATACTTGCCCTCCTCTAGATAATTCCTTATATATAGCATCTTTAATTACTAAATCTGATTCTTCTAAAACATAAGTTTGAATTGGAT
Organism: uncultured Bacilli bacterium; assembly: GCA_934101175.1. Taxonomy (GTDB): domain Bacteria; phylum Bacillota_I; class Bacilli_A; order RF39; family UBA660; genus RUG705. Next base: position 131,425 of record CAKOQC010000002.1, on the reverse strand, counting down.
ATCTTTCTTTTGGAGGTGTCTCTATCAATGCCAGACTTCTAATTCCTGTCAAAGACATTTGTAAAGTTCTAGGTATTGGTGTAGCTGATAATGTAAGTACATCTACATTAGCTTTATATTTTTTTATTTTCTCCTTATGAGTAACTCCAAATCTTTGTTCTTCATCTACTACTAATAATCCTAAATCCTTATATACTATATCATCACTAAGAAGTCTATGAGTACCAAAAACAATATCTATTTTACCATTCTTTAAATCATCTACTATTTTAGTCTGTTTACTTTTATCAACAAATCTGTTGATAAGCACTATATTAACTGGAAAACTAGCAAATCTTTGTTTAGCCAAATTATACTGTTGATTAGAAAGAATAGTAGTAGGACATAAATATGCTACTTGTTTTCCATCATTAACTGCTTTAAACATTGCTCTAAAAGCTACCTCTGTTTTACCATAACCAACATCTCCACATAATAGTAAATCCATTGGCTTATCTTTTTCCATTTCTTCTTTTATTTTATTAATAGCCTTTAACTGATCTGGCGTTTCAGTATAGACAAATTCACTATCAAATAGTGCTTGATTCTCATCATCAGCAGAAAATGCAAAGCCTTGAGTCATTTCTCTTTCTGCTGATACCATCAATAAATCTTTAGCAATACTCTCTAGTTTTTCACGTACTTTACCTTTTTTCTTTTTCCAATTATCATTAGATAAACTATTAAGCTTTACTCCAACACCATCTTTACCAGTAAATTTACTTATACGATCTATGTTTTCAACAGGAATATATAATGAATCTCCTCCATCATACATTATTTTTATATAATCTTTCTTTAATCCATTCTTATCCATTGAAAATAAACCTTGATATATACCTATACCAAAAGCTTCATGTACCACATAATCTCCTATTTCAATATTTGTAATAGCTTGTATTCTAGTACCTATCTTATATTTACTCTTATATTTAATTATTTCTTCCTTCTGATTAAATAAATCATTTCTTCCAATAATAACATAATTTCCATATATAAATCCCTCATAAATATTCTTATTAATAAGATTTATTCTCTTATCTATGATCTTCGTCTCATCAGTTAGAATAATATCATCTATTTCTAAATAATTTGCTATTCTCTTAGCACTAGATTTATTATCTATGCACAAAATTATTGTTTTACCAGTATTTATATATTTTTTAAAATCTTCCTTTATAATATTATAATCTCCGTTATATTTATTAATTGAATTATAACTATATTGATAATTATTCTTCTTATTAATTATTCCACCATCATAGTGATAATAATTAATTGTCTTATTGCCATGAATATCAGCTAAAGAAAACATATAATTAGTATCTATATTACTCTTATTTTCATTATCGTATTCCTCTATTGAAGATATAAGTAATTCATAGCTTTTAACAAGCATATCAAAATCATAATAACAAACTATTCCTTTATCAAAATAACCCATTATAGATGATATATTATTACTGTAATGTGCTAAATATTTTTGTTTTCTCTCGATACCTTCATCATATTTATCTAAAATAAATTCTGTAAATGGATATATCATTACTTCATCAATTTCGTCCAATGAAAGTTGACTTTCTACATCAAAATATTTAATTGAATCAATTGTATCTCCCCAAAATTCAATTCTAACGGCATTTTCATATGATGTAGGAAAAATATCTATTACATAACCTCTAACTCCTATTTTACCAGTTCCATTAACTAAAACTTCACGTTCATATCCTAAATCATACAAAGAATTAAGTAATTTTTCTCTATCAATATCCATTCCTTTTTTTAAACATATTTGTGATTTTTTCCATAAATCTTTATTAGGTAAATAACGTAAAGCCCCCATTAAATTAGTAACTACTATATATTTATCATCATTGCTAATTACATTAAGAGTATTAATTCTTTCTACTTTAAATTCTGGACTAATAGCAATAGCTTCTGATGTTAAAAAGTCGTCCATTGGAAAAAACAATACTTTATCCGTATAATTTAATAAAGTTTGATATAACAAATTAGCTACATAAGTACTACTAGCCACTACTAAAACACCTTTATTATTTTTAATAAAAGTGTCATATATATTAATACATGTTAATTCTTTATTAAGTCCTGATATACTATAATTATCTAATTCAGGAATCTCAAAAAAATGATCAAAAAATTTCATTTATATCCCTTCTACTTATCTATTTTAGTATTATATTTTCCAATTAACACATCTCTATTCATAATAATATAATCATTAATAAAATTATTTAAGTCAGTAAATTTATTTTCTAATATCTTTATCTCATTAGTACTAAATTTTCCTAATACATAATCTTTAGTATCTATACTACTATTCTTTCCTATTCCTATTTTTAATCTTAAAAATTCATTACTTCCAATATTTAAAATAATATTTTTAATCCCATTATGTCCACCATCACCATGTTTAAATAATAACTTACTTCTTCCTACTTCCATATCCAAATCATCTTGTATAACTAAAATATCTTCTGTTTTAATCTTATAATAATTAACATATTTAATTACAGATTCTCCAGATAAATTCATATAAGTAAGTGGCTTTATAATTATTACTTTCTCATCATTAATTGTAGTAATATACTCTAAAGCCTTAAATTTTTTATTCTCTTGAAAAACATTTCCATATAAATAGTCTAAATACATAAATCCAATGTTATGTCTTGTATTTACATATTCTTTACCTGGATTTCCTAATCCTACAATCAATTTCATTATTTATCACCACCAATATGATACTCTGAATATACAACATTCTTAGGTATTTTACGTTCTTTAGCTACTCTTTTTATAGCATCCATACTAGATAACCCACTTTTTATATACATATTAACATTATCTATTATTGACATTTCACTATCTATTATTTCTTCACCAGCTGATACTACTATTACAAATTCACCTTTTACTTCATTAAATGAGTTAAGAGCTTGACTAATAGTACCCACAAACACACTCTCATGTAATTTAGAAATTTCTCTAGAAATGCTAATATAACGATCTCCAAAAACTTCTAACATAGCTTTTAATGTTTTTAGAATTCTATGTGGTGCTTCATAAAATATCAAAGTATATTCATTATCTTTCAAACTTTCAAGTTCATCATACATCTTTTTTTCTTTACTAGATAAAAATCCATAAAAAGTAAAATGTTCTGAACTTATTGAAGAAGCAACTATTGCAGGCACTAAAGCACAAGCACCAGGTAAAGCAATAACATTATAACCATTATCTCTTAAAAATTTGACCGTTTTATATCCTGGATCACTTATAATTGGTGTACCTCTATCAGTAACAATAGCTACATTTTTCCCTTCTTTCAAATAAGAAATTACCCTATCTTTAACTATATCTTCATTATGATCATCCAAATGAATTAATTTATTCTTAATATCAAAATAATTAAGTAACTGTAATGTTACTCTTGTATCTTCTGAAAATATTACATCAACCATTTTTAGTATCTTGATAGCCCTAAAAGTCATATCTTCTAAGTTTCCTATTGGTGTAGGAACTAAATAAACACTAGGACTACCATCATAACTATTTTGCCACATATATACTCCTCCTAACCATTAATTACCAAACATGTCTCTTATTTCATCACAATAAGTTTCGTCTTCATTATGAGTAATTAAAGGACTAATTATCTTAAGACCAGCATTACCATTCTTAATACCTTCAATTAATATCATATTACATTCTTTATCTTTTTTAGGATAAATAAATCTAATTTTCTTAGGTTCTAAATTATACTTTCTCATTAAATCAAATATTTCCATCAATCTATCAGGTCTATGAACCATTGCAAAAGTTCCCTTATTTTTAAGTAAATAATTAGCTGATTTTAAAATATCTTCCAAGTTTATCATTACCTCATGTCTCGCAATAGCCTTTTTATCATTAGTATTAACAAGACTATTCTTTTCATATTTAAAATAAGGTGGATTACAAGTAACAATATCAAATGTTTCACTATCAAAATGTTGACTTATATTTTTTACATCATCACATATCAAAGTAATTTGATCCATCATTTTATTATCTAAAACAGACTTTAATCCTAGTTCGTAAATGTCTTTTTGTATTTCAACCCCAAAAATCCTTGATTTCGTTCTAAAAGATAAAAGCATAGGTCCTGGAGCATTCCCACAACATAAATCAATAATCTTCTTATCAGTCAATTTTACCGTGACAAAATTTGGAAGTAATATTGAATCTAATGAAAATAAGAAGCAATCATCATCTTGGTATATTATTTTATCAGAAAAGTTAAGTAATCTATTTTTCACTATCATTATTTAATTCTACCAATACAATATCACCAGTAGGTGTAAGTACTTTATAATTTTTCTTAAATACATCTACTGATAATACCTTTCCTTCTACTTTCTCATTTTTAATTTTACTATTTACTTCAGGTAAATCTTTTTTATACTCTTTATAATTATCATTTTCATACTTTAAACAGCATAAAAGACGTCCACATACACCATTAATTTTAGAAGGATTTAATGATAAATTTTGGTTTTTAGCCATATTAATTGAAACACTGTCAAATTCTTTTAAGAAGTTATTACAGCAAAGCTTTCTACCACAAGGCCCTATTCCTCCTACTTCTTTTGCCTTATCTCTAATTCCTACCTGACGAAGTTCAATTCTTGTTTTAAATAATGATCCTAAATCTTTCGCTAGTTGTCTAAAGTCTACTCTATCATCTGCTAAAAAGCGAAAAATTAATTGTTCCCTATCAAAAGTATAACTAGCATCAATTACTTTCATTTCTAAATCATACTTAAGAATTAACTCATTACATTTAATCAAAGCTTTATGAGCATCTTTTAAATTATTTTGATGTTTTTTATAATCATTTCTATTTGTTAATCTAATTATCTTCTTATATTCAATTTTTTTATCAAGATTATCTTCAGGAATAAAGCAAACTACTTGTCCATATTGAAGACCTTTTTCTGTTTCTACAATAACTGTATCATACACTTTTACAGAAACATCTTTTGCATCAAAATAATAAGTCTTTCCAGCTTCATTTAATTTAACACCAACTACTCTCATTACTACCTCCTATATTTATAATTAAATTATCTATAAATAAATTTATATTCACATTAAATTTAATAACATCTTTTACCTCAAGTAAATAGTTTATTTTCTCTAATATTCTTTCTCCACTATTATTATCCCTAATAAAATCTATTTTTTCTAAATATTCACTATATTTATTACTAATTACTTTTTCGTTTTTATATTTATAAATATCATAATAAAAGTCTATCATAATATCAACAAGTAAAATAAGTAACTCCCTATTCTTACTGTCAATCTTATCATACCATAACTCTTTTGTCTTAAGAAAAGTCTTATTACCATACTTCTCAATATTAAACAAAAACTCAATAATAGTACCTAAATTATCATTATCCATATTTTCTACTGTATCATCCTGAAATTTTATTAATTGACATCTTGAAATAATTGTTTGTAACATATTATTATAATTATTTGTAACTAGTATTGCTACTATATTACCTTCAGGCTCTTCAAGAAATTTAAGCATTGAATTAGCAGCTTCTGTACGCATCTTATCAGCATCTTTTATTATATATATTTTTCTATCTCCTTCTAAAGAAGATCTAGAAAATTCCTGTTGCAAATCAATTATTTGTTGTTTCTTAATATATAAACCATCAGGTTCTATAATTTTAAGTTCAGAATAATTACCATCATCTATTCTTTTAGATATTATTTCTCTTTCAGAAACAGTATGATTTTGTCCTATAATATCTTTAACAAAAGAAAGTATCATATCATCTGCTAATGAATAATTATTAATAACAAATAAATAAGCATGACTTATCTTATCATTAATAAGTTCATTATGCAATATCTCATATGCTTCCTTTTGCTTGTCCATATAATAATCAAGCACATACATCACCTCAAATTCAAATACATATTAAAGAGAATAATATTAACATTAATATTGAAGGAATACCACCAATATATACCAAAAAAATTGTAATAACATTTAAAGGTATAACAACATTTAAAGGTAATGCTAATTTATTATAACCATAAATTAATAAAACAGCTACTATTATTTTTTTAATTATATTAAATACTTTTTTAAGCATAATATCACCCAGTTAAAGTTATGCTAAAAAAAGTAAAATTATGATACCTCTTTTCTATCCTCGAAAGCCATTTCTAAAGTCATAGAATCTATATACTCAATATCTGCTCCCATAGGAATACCTATAGGTATTTTTGAAACTCTAACATCATATTTAGATAACAATTTCTTAATATATTGCATCGTAGTCTCTCCCTCAATACTAGGTTTAAGAACTACTATTACCTCCGAAACATTATTATCTTTAACTCTATTTACTAAACTATCAATATTTATATCTTCTGGATTAATACCATCAATAGGTGAAATAAGTCCACCCAAAACATGATATTTTCCTTTATAATTACCCATTTTTTCAAATAATACTATATCCTTAGGTTTTTCCACAACAAATATAGTATCATTACTTCTATTATCATCACTACAAATATAACACTTATCCATATCAGTAATATTATTACAAATAGGACATTTTTTAATATTTTTCAGTGCTAAAACTGCATTTCCAAATTCATCCAATCTATCATGATCAAAATTCAAAATAGAAAAAGCCATTCTTTCAGCAGATTTTTCTCCTATACCAGGCAAATTCTTTAAACAATCAATTAAATTCTTAATACTATTCGGATACATATTACATCAAACCTGCAAGTCCTTGTCCATATTTACCCATCTTTTTTTCTTTATCCTTTTCTACTTTTTTAACTGCATCATTAAATGCTATCATAATCATATCTTCTAACATTTCCTTATCATCAGAATTAAAACTATCGAAAGAATCAATATTTACTTTCACAACTTCATATTTTCCATTAATTTCAATTTCTACATTTGAAGACTTTCCTTCATAAATAGTCTTTTCTAATTCCTTTTGATCTTTTTGTAATTGTGCTTGCATCCTTTGTGCCTCTTGCATTAATTTTTGCATATTCATTTTTATCACCTTTCCTTATTTAAATTCTATTACATCATTGCCAACTAATTCAAACAACTTATCAACAACAGTTGGCTCATTATCCATTATTTCATTATCAATTAATGTTTTTTCTATATTTTTTAAAACATATTTTTTACCATTTCGAATATTATTAATATATTCATCTCTATATTTTACCCAATCATCATTAGTAATAATCACAAATTTATACTCTCCATTGAATAAAAGATTAATTAATTCTTCACAAATATGATAATTATTATAAATATTTCCTACTAATGCCTCGTAATTTCCAGTCATTAATACATATCCATCACCAGCAACTTCTATTTTAGTATCTACAAGAAGCGAAGCAGCCGTAGCATATCTCTTATCTGTCAAATAATCACTAACTTTTGTATACTTTTCTTGTAAATCACTTTTAATTTTTTTATCTGCTACTGCAAAAGTATTGTTTATAATTATTTCTTTGTTATCATTATCTTTTTGTATTTTTTCATTTTCAACTATAACATCATCTTTTACAACATTGTCATCACTTTTATTATCAGTTAACTTACTATTAGACGTAAATTCAAAAGCCAATTCGTAATTGCTTTTTTCTACAATTTTATCATTATTTTTCTTAGGAATATTATCCTCTTTTTCATTTATATTTTTAATTTTATTGATTAATAATAAAAAGTTAGCAATAACAAATACTCCCTGTCTAGAAACATATCTAAGCTTATCATACAATGTATTTAAAAAGTCAATCATATAATAAATTTCAGACACAGAATAAATTTCTGATACAACTTTTAAATATTCCACATTATTTTTAATCAATTTTTTATCAACATTTTTTTGATATAAAATTACATCTTTAAAAAATCCTATTAAATCTTCAAAGAACTTATTATAGTTTTTTCCATCAACACTCATTTTTTCAAAAAAACAAGTAACTTTTTCAATATTCTCGGCCTTCATATTTTTTAACAAATCTGAAATTTCACGACCAGATACATCACCACATACTTCATAAACATCATCTATTGTTATTTTTTCATTATTAAATGATCTTAATTGATCTAAAAAATTAATAGAGTCACGCATTCCACCATCAGATATCTTTGCTATCTCATATAAAGCATCATCTTCAATAGAAATATCCTCTTTTTCACAAATTTCTTTTAATTTTTTTACAATATCATCTACTTCTATCTTATTAAACTGAAATTTTTGACATCTAGAAGTTATAGTTAATGGAATTTTGTAATATTCTGTCGTAGCTAATATAAAAATAACATGTTTCGGAGGTTCCTCTAAAGTTTTAAGTAAAGCATTAAAAGCCTGAGTAGTAAGCATATGAACCTCATCAATTATATATACTTTATATTTACTATTACTTGGAACAAGATTAGCTTTTTCACGTAGATCTCTAATTTCATCAACACCATTATTTGAAGCTGCATCTATCTCAATAACATCACTACTATTTAAAATATTTAAACAACTATTACATTTATTACAAGGATGTCCATCAACAGGAGCCTCACAATTAACCATTTTAGCTAATATTTTAGCAGTAGTTGTCTTTCCAGTTCCTCTTGGACCAGAAAATAAATAAGCATGTGAAATAGTGTTGTTTTTTACTGCATTAGCTAATATTTTTCTAATTTCTTTTTGGCCAACCATCTCTTCAAATTCACTAGGTCGATACTTTCTATATAATGCTAAATATCCCATAATTACCTCCCATCAACATACATAACCATTATATCACAATTTAGAGCTTATTTCTTTTATTTTCAAAAAATAATTGCAATAATTTAAGATAATTATTACTATAATCAACATCATTTATTTTTTCAACATTCAAGTATTCCTTTGAGTTAAAACAAACATTTGTTCTATCACATAAATAATATACCTTTTTAATTCTACTTTCAATAATAGCTCCAGTACACATCATACAAGGCAATAACGTAACATAAAGCTCACATTCATCAAGTCGCCAATCATTAATATGTCTACAAGCCATTTCAATTGCACTAATTTCCGCATGCCCAATCACACTAGAGTACTCATTTCTACTATTAATTCCCTCACCTATAATCATATTATTTTTAACAACAACAGCCCCCACAGGTATTTCATCATTATCATACGCCTTTTTAGATAATTGAATAATTCTATCAACAAATTCTTTCTTCATAGTATCACATCCATATTTATTATAGCAAAAATATTTTCAATGTTCCACGTGGAACTATGCATAAAGTTACAACAACATAATAATATAGAATAATTAATAGATAAAATAAGCATTTATACATATAAAACATAAAAAATATAAACAATGTTTCACGTGGAACATTGTTATAATAATTATTTACCATGTATAATCCATATCAAAAATCATAATTTAATTATTTCCCGGGAAATAAAATTGAGTGTAATTGTATTACTATGTTCCACATGGAACTATATAAAAATATATAAACTAATATTAATAACAACTTTATTTTAATAAATCCATATAAAAGCAACAAAAATTAAGTAATAATCATAATAGTTAGTTCAATGTTTCACGTGGAACATTATAATAGTCATAATAATTATGCATAAAAAAAGTGCACACAATAATAATTAATTAAAGCTGCTATCTTCCGATCCTGACTTGGTTCTTAACATTATTGTTGCACAAATTAATTATACAGCAACTCATGATATATATCAACATTTTTATAACAATGTTTCACGTGGAACATTGTTATAATGATTATTTTACTAATGTTCTTTATATTACAACAAAATATTTTTTGAAAAATAAAATCAAGTGTAATAATATTACTATGTTCCACGTGGAACTATATAAAAATATATAAACTAATATTAATAACAATTTTATTTTAATAAATCTATGTAAGAACAACAAAAATTAAGTAATAATCAGAATAGTTAATCAAATGTTCCACGTGAAACATTGGCAAAACGTTTTTATTACACACAAAATAAATGAAAAATTAATGTATTAAATATATAATAAAATCAGTAAAATTTTTATAAAACAATTTATATAGAATACATATACGTAATTTACAAAAGAATTAAATACTATGTTTCACGTGAAACATTAATAAAGAAATTATATTTAAAAACAATAAGATCAATACATTATCTTTTATAAATAATAGAAAAAATATAATTAAATTAATGACTAATATTAAATAATATAACATGATATTTATAATATTATATAACAATGTTCCACGTGAAACATTGTTATAACGATTGATCTTTTCAAATATATTCTATATTAAAATCGTAATAAAATTATTTCCTGGGAAATAAAATTAAGTATAATTGTATTACTATGTTCCACGTGGAACTATATAAAAAACATATTAGTTAATATTAGTTAATATTAATAATATAGCTTACCTATCATTTAATAAATATATTACAAACGATAAAATAATACTATAAACAACTATTATATTTAAATTTAAACCAATGTTTCACGTGGAACATTGGTTTAAATATTTTAATTATAGAAAGAATAAATAACAAATCAATAGTTATAAAATTATATAATAATAATATATATACATATTATACTAATGTTAACATAATATGTATATTTTATTTCCCGGGAAATAATTTAACTATATTTTTAATTCAATAATATATTACTTAGTTAATAGTTTTCAATGTTTCACGTGGAACATTGAAAACATTCTATCAACAGGGATATATATAAAATATATTAATTACATAAAAATTAAACATAGAAGTTAACATAATTCTGGAAGTCGGAACTAAAATAAACCAATAATTAATACTAACATAATATACTCTATCAACAGGTAAATTTAAAAATAAAAGAAAAAACATGATTAATTCATGTTTTTTTAAAAATTATATCCTATTTTTATTAATTAGAAATACTATCTTTTAAATCCTCTTCAGTTGTAACTTCTTCATTATCTGCATCAACAATTGATATAGAACTTACCTTTTGTCCTTCTCTTAAGTTTATTAACCTAACACCTTGAGTTACCCTGCTCATCTCAGATATCTTATCAACAGCTAGCCTAATAATTATGCCTTCATTTGTAATAATAATTAAATCTTTTGTATTATCAACAGTCTTAAATGCTGTAATAGGTCCATTCTTATCGGTAACATTTAGAGTTTTAACTCCTTTACCGCCCCTATTAGTAATACGATACTCATCAATCGGAGTCTTTTTACCATAACCATTTTCAGTAACAACTAGTATATCTTCGTTTTCAAGAGCTATCTCCATACCAACAAGAATACTACCATCTAAGTTAATTCCTCTAACACCTGAAGCACCACGTCCCATAACTCTAATAAGATCTTCTGAAAATCTAACCATACGACCATTTGAAGCAGCCATTAATATATCACATTTACCATTAGTATTCTTAACAGATATAAGCTCATCATCTTCTTTTAAAGTAATAAACTTCTTACCATTAGATCTAATATTAAAGAATTCTGAAACATCAGTTCTCTTAATTAAACCACTCTTAGTAGCAAATACTAAATATTTACAATCATCATTTTTAGAACCATTTAATAAAGAAGTAACATATTCACCTTGTTCCATATTAAGTAAATTAATAATTGGTAATCCCTTAGATTGTCTACTATATTCTGGAATTTCATATCCCTTAACTCTATATACTTTACCCTTATTAGTAAAGAATAATACATAATCATGAGTAGAACAATTAAGCATTTGCTCAACAAAGTCTTCTTCATTAATAGTCATACCCTTAATACCAACACCACCACGATGTTGAGTCTTATATGTATCAACAGGTAAACGTTTAATATATCCCTTTTTAGTTAAAGTAATAACTATTTTTTCTTCAGGAATTAAAGTTTCATCATCAATATAATCAATTGCAGTCATATCAATATGTGTACGACGTTCATCACCATATTTATTCTTTATTTCAAGCATTTCTTTCTTAATTATATCTAACACCTTCTGATTTGATGCTAAAATTGATTTTAACTCTTCAATTTCTATCAACAAGGCATTTAATTCAGCTTCTATTTTATCTCTCTCTAAACCAGTTAAACGACGTAATTTTAATTCCAAAATAGCATCAGCTTGAACATCAGATAAATTAAATCTATTAATTAACTTCTCTTTTGCTTCAACATCACTTTTAGCATTTCTAATAATTTGAACAACTTCATCAATATTATCTTGTGCTATTTTATAACCTTCTAGTATATGAACACGTTTTTCATCTTTATCAAGATCAAACTTAGTTCTTCTAATAATAACTTCTTTCTGATAATCAATATACTTAGCAATAATATCCTTAAGACCTAATGTTCTTGGAGTACCAGCATCTATCATTAAGAAAATAATACCATATTGAATTTGAAAATTAGTATGTTTATATAAATTATTTAAAACAACTTGCGGATTAGCATCTCTCTTTAAAGTAATAGTAATTTTAACGCCATCTTTTAAATCAGTATGATAATCAGATATTCCATCAATAACCTTATCTCTAACAAGTTCTGCTACTTTATTTTTAAGTTCCATTGTATTAACACCGTAAGGAACTTCTGTAATTACTATAGAATTATGATTATTATTTTCAACAATTTCTGCTCTACTTCTTAAAGTAATTGAACCTCTACCAGTTTCATATGCTTTCTTAATTCCTGAATTACCTAAAATAATACCTCCAGTAGGAAAATCAGGTCCTTTTATATATTCCATTAAACCAAGTGTATCTATTTCAGGATTATCAATATAAGCAACACATCCATCTATAACTTCACTTAAATTATGTGGTGGAATATTAGTAGCCATACCAACAGCAATACCCATAGTACCATTAACTAAAATATTAGGAAATCTACTCGGTAAAACTACTGGTTCATCTAATGTTTCATCAAAGTTTTTAGTCATATCAACAGTATTTTTACGAATATCACTAAGTAATTCTAATGATAATTTTGATAAACGAGACTCTGTATAACGCATTGCTGCTGCTCCATCACCCTCTATATTACCAAAATTACCATGACCATCTATAAGTAAATAACGTTGATTGAAATCTTGAGCCATTCTAACCATTGCTTCATAAATTGAACTATCACCATGAGGGTGATAATTACCCATAACTTCACCAACTGTTTTAGCTGATTTTCTATGAGGCTTATCAGGAGTATAACCTGAATTATACATACTCCACAATATTCTCCTATGAACAGGTTTTAATCCATCTCTTAAATCTGGAATTGCACGTGAAGTAATAACACTCATTGAGTAATCTAAGAATGATTTTTCTACTTCATCAACAATATTGTTCTCAGATAAACTATCTCTTTCATGAAATACTCCACTAAATTCATCAGCATTTTCATCATTAATAGCAGTATTTTCAAGATTTTCTTCAACATCATTACTTGAAGAATTATTCATATCCTCCATTGCTCTATCAACAAGTTCATCTAAATTTTTATTATTATCTTCGTTCATTACTACACCCCCTATATATCAAGATTTTCAACGAATCTTGCATTTTTCTCTATAAAGCTTCTTCTAGGTTCAACATCATCACCCATAAGTTTTTCAAATACTTTATCTGCTGCTACACAATCATCAACAGTAATTCTTCTTAAAATACGTTTATTTATATCCATAGTAGTTTCATTTAACTCTTCAGCATCCATTTCACCAAGTCCTTTCATACGAGCTATTTCTGCCCTATTTCTAACGCTTTCAGGTAATGATGCTAAATATTCTTCTTTTTCTTTTTCATCTAGAACATATTTTCGTGTTTTACCATGCATTATTCTAAATAATGGTGGTTGAGCTGCATAAACATGACCTGCTTCTACTATAGGTTTAAAAAATCTATAAAATAAAGTTAATAATAATACTCTAATATGAGACCCATCGACATCGGCATCGGTCATAATTATTATTTTATCGTATCTAAGTTTATTTAAATCAAATTCTTCTCCTATACCTGTACCAAATGCAGTAATTATTGTTCTAATTTCTTCGTTAGATAAAGCCTTATCTAATCTAGCTTTTTCAACGTTTAATATCTTACCTCTAAGTGGTAATATTGCTTGCGTTAAGGAATCTCTTCCTTTCTTAGCACTTCCACCGGCACTATCCCCCTCGACTATAAATATTTCTGATATTTTTGGATCTTTACTTTTACAATCTGATAATTTACCAAAGAAGTTAGTAGTAGCTAAATCTGTTTTTCTGGTAATTTCACGGGCTTTTCTAGCAGCATTTCTAGCTCTACATGCAAGCATTGCTTTATTTACAATTGTCTTAGCTTCATCTGGATTTTCTAATAAAAATCTTTCAAATCCTTGAGAAAAAACATTATCAGCCAATTTTCTAACCTCAGAATTTCCAAGTCTTCCTTTAGTTTGTCCTTCAAATTGTGGATTAGGATGTTTACAAGAAATTATCATTGTAAGTCCTTCTTTAACATCATCTCCAGTTAATGAATCGTCTTTTTCTTTTAAAATACCATTCTTTCTAGCATATGTATTAATAACTCTTGTTAAAGCTCTTCTAACTCCTTCTTCATGTGTTCCACCATCATGAGTATTAATATTATTAACAAATGAATAAATATTATCATTATAGCCTGAATTATATTGCATTGCAACTTCAAAGAATACTCCATCTTCTTCTCCAGACAAATGAATTATATTATCATGAATAGGAGTCTTTCCTTGATTAATAAATCTAACATACTCACTAATTCCACCTTCATATAAGAAAGTTTCACCAGTAGTATCTTCCATATCACGATCATCTCTTAAAGTAATAGATAATCCTTTGTTTAAGAAAGCTAATTCCCTAATTCTAACCTTTAAAGTATCATAATCATATATTTCACTATCAAATATTTCAGGATCTGGTTTAAAAGTAACTGTTGTACCTGTTCTATCAGGACTACATTTATCAATTACTTTAAGAGGTTCTACAGTATGACCTCCATTTTCAAATCTAACAAAATACACTTGTGAATTTTTATATACTTTTACTTCTACCCATTTAGATAATGCGTTAACAACAGAAGCACCAACACCATGAAGTCCTCCTGATACCTTATATCCGCCTCCGCCAAATTTACCTCCTGCATGAAGTACTGTATAAACTGTTTCTACTGTAGACATTTTTGTCTTAGGATGTACATCAACAGGTATACCACGTCCATCATCTTTAACTGTTATTGAATTATCTTTGTTAATAACTACTTCAATATTTTTGCAATAACCAGCTAAAGCTTCATCTATTGAGTTATCTACTATTTCCCAAACCAAATGATGAAGTCCTTTAATATCAGTAGTACCTATATACATACCAGGTCTTTTTCTAACAGCTTCAAGTCCCTCTAATACTTGAATATCCGAAGCATCATAATGTTCTTTCTTTATTTCTTCCATTATTATCACGTATCCTTCCTTTAGTCATAATTTTTATAAATTACTGCTCCATTTTCTATTTTATATACATATGAATCTTTAACCAATTCATCATCAATACTATCTAAATCAGTAGTAGTTATTATAGTTTGAATATCTCTATCTAAATATTTTAATACTTTATTTCTTTTTTCTATATCTAATTCACTAAACAAATCATCAAGTAAAAGTATTGGATTTTCTCCACATACCTCATAAAAAACACTAATCTCAGCTAATTTTAAGGCTATTATAGCCATTTTAAGCTGTCCTTGTGACCCATTTATCAATAAATCAATATCTTCTATTCTAAATAAGAAATCATCTCTATGAGGTCCTATTAAGGTATTACCATACATAACTTCTCTATCAAAACAATTATCTAATTTATTTCTTAAACTATTAGCTATATTATCATCATCTAAATTAATATTAGTAACATATTTTAAATATAATCCATCACATCCAGATATTTCTTTATATATATTACCTATATAATTATTAATCATCATAATAAAATTATTTCGATATCCATATATTTCTTTAGCTAATGAAACAAACTTATCCGTTAAAATATCAAAATATACTTTATTATAATTACCAATTTTAATAACTTTCAAATATTCATTTCTTTGTTTTAATACGATATTAAATTCATTTAAAACATTAATATATCTGTTATATAATTGACTTATTTCAATGTTTAAGTATTTTCTTCTATTAATTGGTCCATCTTTAATAATTCTTAAATCATCAGGACTAAATATAATAGTTTTAATATTACCTACAAAATCACTATGTTTTTTTATTTCTAAATCATTTAATTTTAAATTTTTACCATTATCATTAAGCGATAAAAATAATTTCTTTTTATTATCTAAAGTACATTTAACTGAAGAAAATACTTCTCCTCTTTTAATGACATTTTTTTCATTTACTGGTAAAAAAGATTTAGTTATTGATAAAAAATAAATAGCTTCTAAAATATTTGTTTTTCCTTGAGCGTTATTTCCTATAATGATATTTAATTTGTTATTAAAACTAATGTCTAATTTATCATAATTTCTAAAATTTTTTAATGTTAAATTTAAAATTTTCATACTTTTTATTACTCATTATATATCACGCTCGTAAATATTAAATATTCATTTAATAACAATATAATTATACCATAAAAACCCTTGAAATAAAAGGAAAAAGTTCATTTTTCTAAACTTTTTCTTCTTTTAATTATTTCATAATCCAATATTAAACTTCTTGTTACTTGATTATCAATAATATAATATGAACAATCAAGAATATAGTGTGATTTATCTTTAAAAATCAGTCTTGTTTTTTTATCTATTTTTTCATAAGTTTCTAAATTATTATATGATATCCAAATATTAGTATCTTCTTTAATAGATTTTATTGGAAAAAATATTATATTTCTGGTATCTTCTATTATAATTGGTGCTTTACTTTTCATTTTCACTATTCTATTTGTAAAATTTATTCTTTCTCTCAATGTACTTCCAAAATATTGACAAGAATTGTTGATAATATGGTTGCAATTTTCCTCTATTACAAATTCTTCTGTAGAAGTAATCACTTTTGTATGTTTTTCAGAAATACCTATCAACATATTTGTTGATAAATCAATTTCGTACATAATATCCCCCTTTCAGTCCGACTATTAAAGCATATTTAAATGTCGAAATTTGTCAAAATTTGTAGAATTCATAAAAAAAAGTAAATAATTTAATATATTTACTCGTTTTTTTATATATTTTAATATGTTTTTATAGGCAATACTAATTGAACTAATGACGTCTCTTTATCACTTTTAACAATAATTGGAGAATTATCATCATTCATTAATATATGTATTTTTTCACTATTAAAGCTTTTAATAGCTTCTAGCATATATTTAGAGCTAAATGATATTGATATATTAGAGCTATTATCGATACTAATTTTTTCTTCTACTTTACCTATTTCTGGTGAATTAGATGATATTGTCAATTCTTTATTAGCAAGTACTAATTTAATAGTATTTTTATCTTTATCTGAAGTAAGTAATGATGCTCTATCTATCATATCAAATAATGTACTATAATCACATTCTATATCAATCTTAAATTCATTAGGTATAATATTAGAACTAACAGGATAAGTACCACTAATTAATCTTGATAAAAAGATAATATTTTTATATTTAAATAATACTTTATTATTAAATACATGTAAATAAATATTTTCTTTATCATCTTCTACTATTCTGGCCAATTCTAATAAATTTTTACCTGGAATAACTAAATTAAATTCATTTTCATAACTATCTTTAAGCTTAATTTCTTTTTTAGCTAATCTATAACTATCTGTAGCTAATACTTCTAATATATCTCCAGCTAGTTTAAAGTTAATTCCTGTTAATAAAGGTCTAGTCTCAGATAAAGATGTTGCAAAAAATGTTTGGTTAATAATTGTCTTAAATACAACAGGATTTAAAACAATTGGATTTTTTGTTTCTTCCAAATCTAAATTTGGAAATTCATTAGGATCTATTCCATTTAAATTAAATTCAGATCCTGCTGTTTGGATAATCATATTATATCCATCTATTACTTCTATAGTAATATCAGTATCAGGTAATTTTCTAATAATTTCTACGATATACTTTCCACTTATAACAACACTTCCTGTTTGTTCTATTTTAGTAATATCCTTTTTTTCAATAAATGTTCTTATTGAGATATCTGAATCACTTGCTGATAAATATAATCCTTCATCTGTTAATTCGAATTTTATACCTGTTAAAATAGGAATTAAATTTTTGCTAGATATCGCTTTTGATGTATTAAGCAAATTTTCTAACAAAATATTTTTTTTAATAATTAATTTCATAATTTTCCTTCTTTCTTTTATATAATTATTAATACTATTACGTTTGTTGAAACTGTTGATAACTTCCATTTTTTCTTTATTTATAAGGTTTTAATTATCAACAATATGTGTTGATAATATTTAAGTTATCTACATGTTTCGACAATTTATGTAAGTTCCCTTTTTAAATCTTTTATTACTTCTTTTAATTTTTCATTCGTATCTAATTCTTTTCTTATCTTTTGATCAGCACTAATTATTGTCGAATGATTTCTTCCTCCAAAATAGCTACCTATTTTAGGAAATGATTCATTAGTAAGTTCTCTACATAGATAAATTGCAATTTGTCTTGGAAAGTTAACCGCATTATTTCTATTTTTTCCCTTCATCTGTTCAATACTAATCTTATAGTAGTCACATACTGCTCTTTGAATTCTTTGAACATCGTTTTTATACAAACTCTTATCTTTTAAAGATTCCCTTAATGCTTCATTTGCAATATCTAGGGTAATTTTTCCTTTATATAACATTGAAGAATAAGCTAAAACTCTAGTAATCGCTCCTTCTAATTTTCGAATATCTGAATCAAAATTATTAGCTATATATTCAATTACATCTTCTGGAATATCACTAGCAGCTTCTTTAAATGCCAACTTATTTTTAATAATATTAACTCTAAGTTCATAATCAGGTGTAGTAATATTAGCTGTAAGTCCCCAATTAAATCTAGTAAGTAATCTGTTTTCAAACGAATTTAAATCATCAACAGATCTGTCAGAAGCAATAATTATTTGTTTTCCTGCATTATGAAGTTCTTCAAATACATGGAAAAATTCTTCTTGTCCTTTAGGAGCATTACCCAAAAATTGAATATCATCAATTATAAGTACATCTATATTTCTATATTTTTCTTTAAAGGAATCTATTTTCTCAAAGTTATTTTTATCACTAGACCTAAATATTTTAGTATATTCATCCACAAATTTGTCGCTAGCTACATATAATACTTTTTTATTGGTATTTTTTACTAAATAGTTTCCAATAGCATGCATTAAATGGGTTTTTCCTACGCCACTTTCTCCATATAAAAATAAGGGATTATATTCTCCAGGAGCTTCTGCTACAACTCTAGAGGCCTTATAAGCAAATTTATTACTATTTCCTACGATAAATGACTCAAATGTATATTCAGGTCTTAAATTAGCATTTAAAGATGATTGATTTTCACTTACATCATCTATGTTAAGCTCCAATTGTCTATCCTTGTTTTCTTCTTCAATTTGTTTCATTTCACTTTCTAATAATATATTAAATGTAATATCTTCATCGGTAATTTTTCTAATTACATCAAGCATAATATCCATATAATTACTTTCTAGATGTTTTTTTATTAGTTCTTGCTTAACTACTAATGTTATTACATCATCTTTATATGAATAAAATTTAGTATCATTTGGATCAAACCATACATCAAAAGATGTGTTAGATATTTCATTTTTTATGTTATCTAAAAAGTTTTCCCATAGTTCTTTTTCATTCATAACGCTACCTCACCTATAAGTCTTAATTTTATTTTACCATATTAATTATATTTGTCTATCTTTTTTTTTGTTTTCAACAGGTTATTAACAAATTATCAACAAGTTATCAACAATCTAATCGTTTGATTTTAAAGGGTATATTAGACTTATCAACAATTTTTGACATTTTTTTTATTTGTTGAAATTTTTTTCAACAATGCTTTCAACATGTTGAAAAACAAGGTATTTGTTGAAAACTCCTAAAAAGTTATGAACAAAGCCTGTTGATAGAGCATTTTTTCATCTTTTTGGTTGTTGATAAGTCGAATTTTGTCGATTTTTGTTGTTGATAACAAATATTTTTATTTCCCGGGAAATATTTTTACATAAAAAAAGAACTATATCTCTATTTCGATATAATTCTTAATTTAATTTTCCATATACAATTCTTATATAATTATAATGGTATTATTGTGTTTTCCATTCCACTATCCATTTATCATATATTGAAGCATTAGAACTTTGTGGTTCTGGATTAGGAACTTGCATTTTTACAATCATTGGAATTTTCATCATTCTTCCAAAAGCTACACAAGTACCAGATTGTAATGTTTTTTGTTTTTCTATTACATCAGTACTAATATTTGGTACCATTTTTTCAATATATTCCAAATCACTTGGATGGTTTAACTTAAATATAATAAAGTTAGAACATTGTGACAATACCGTTTCTGATAATTCAGTAGGTCTTTGCGTTATCAAATCCATTATTATTCCAAATTTTCTTCCTTCTTTAGCAATACGTTCAAATATATTATATCCAAGTATCTCTCTATCACTGTCGTTTTGTACATATCTATGAGCTTCTTCCAGCATTAGAATAATAGGCATAGCTCCTCTAGGCTGTAATCTTTTAGCAAATCTAAATAATAATCTTGAAAAAATTTTAACAATACTTTTAGCAAACCTATCATCCATTTCTTCTAAAACAAAATTTACTATCTGTACACGACCATTATTATTAGTTATTAATAAAGAATTAATAAACTGTTCACAAGTCATATAATTAGGTACGTCAAAGTATTCTCTACTAGAACTATTGTTAATAGTATGTAGTTTTACTTTTAAAGCCATAGCGTCACTATAAGATTTCTCATTAGTTAGTAATCCTTCACTAATTAAAGCAAAATCTAAAGCATTCTCTAATTGATCTAAATTAAAATAAGTAGGAACATAGTCTTCATTCCATTTAGTAGTATTATCTATAAAGCTTTGAATGTATTTAGTAACTAATAATCTTTCAACAAATTCACCATTATTATCTATTTCAAAACATCTTCTAAATTCTCTAGTATATCCTATTCCCGGTACTGCTACATCCAAATTTAGTTCTGGTGTATTGCAATCTTGTAAAATACTAAATACTTGATCTCGCATTTTTGCTGCTACTTGATTAGAATATAGAACAGAAATTAAAGCTTTAGCAATTAAATGATTTTTATATTTATTAGATTCTGCATCATTTTTAGAAAGAATTGATACTAAACTTAACACTTTTTCAATCATCCTAATTTGTATATATTCTGTAACATCTAATAAATTAGCATAATCATCTACATCCATTAACCAAAGAGGAATAGTTATCTTATTACCACTAGGATCACTCTTATCAGTAGTATATAGTTTATAGTTAAAATTATTATTAATCTTATTTATTTCTCTAAAAGCACTATCATATTCACTACTATTATTGAATATAAAAATATTACTATTAAAAGGAATTTTATCTTTCATATTAAAGAAGTTTTGAATAATTCTAGCTACTCCCCAAGTTTTACCACTACCAGTATTACCAAAAATAGCCATATGATTACTAAACATATCATTAATATTTACTTTAATGGGATAGTTGTTATAAAGAGGACTAATTCCCAATATCATAGTTTTATTATCATTATCTCCAACTAATTCTACTAATTCGTCTTTATTAATAATTCTGATATTAGCAGTAAGAGTTGGTCTACGAATAATTCCACTATAAAACTTACTATCTATGAATTCTCCTAAAAAAGAAATTTTTGCTTTATCATCAATAATTTCATCAATTTCTCCCAAGGTCTTTCTTCCATTGTCTTCAAAAATGACATTATAGTTAAGTAAATCTTCAAAAATATTGTTAGAGATTTTTACGATAGCATAGCTTTTCGTAATAGATAATATTTTCTCAAACATAACTATCCCTCTATTCTTTCATAATAATTATATCAAAAAAAAATGTAAAATAAAAGAAAAAACTTAAAATATTCCACTTTTTTGTTGACAACCCTCTTTTAATTCTATATAATAAAGAAGATTTTAACTTGGAGGTGTTAATTTATGAAGAGAACTTATCAACCAAATAAAAGAAAAAAAGCTAAGAAACACGGCTTTTTTGCCAGAATAAAAGGTAATATTTTAAATAAGAGAAGAGCCAAAAAAAGAAAAAAACTTTGTGCTTAATAAACAGCCACTATCAGTGGTTTTTTGTTTTATTTTATAAGGTTATATAAAAAATAATTAAACAATATATATAAGGAGATATATATGAATAAAGATAAAATAATAAAGAAAAGTGAAGATTTTACTAAAATTATTAGTAGTCGTCAAAGTTTAAAAAATAAATATTTCTCAGTCTTTTATATAAATTCTGATAAAACACTATATGGAATAACTGTTCCTAAAAAAGTTGGTAAAGCTAATGTTAGAAATAAACTTAAAAGACAAGTAAAAAATATCATTATTCAAAACGAAAAAGATATACAAACTAATATCAGTTATGTTATAATAATAAAAGAAGCTGCCAAAGAATTATCTTATACAAGCTTAGAACAAGAATTATTAAATTTATTAAAGAAAGTGAGAAATTAAATGAAACAAAGTAAAAGAAAAATTTTGCTGGTAATTTTATGCTTATTTCTTTTAACAGGATGTACTAAAACATTAAGAGATGATAAGAAAGTAGTAAAAAATGAAGAAACCGGGCAAGTCGTAACTGAAAATATTATCTGTAAACCAACAGAAAAATCATCTATTGAAATATATGAAAAATATAATGTTGATATAGATGAGTTACCATCTTGTGAAAATTTTACTCCACTTGCTAATTATGAAGGTCTATGGACAAGTATATTCGTAAAACCATTAGCATGGGTAATCATCAAACTAGGAACTATACTTCACAATTATGGTCTATCAATTATCGTAACTTGCTTAATTATTAGATTAATTCTATATCCATTCACAAAAAAGACTGCAATGCAATCAGAATTAATTAAACAAGCTCAACCAGAACTAGCAAAACTAGAAAAAAAATATGCTAACAAAACTTCTGTAGAAGATCAAAATAAAAAAGCTCAAGAAATGCTTATGATATATCAAAAATATAAAATTAATCCCCTATCAGGATGTTTAATAGCATTTATTCAATTACCACTATTATTTGCTTTCTATGAAGCCATTAATAGAACCCCTGCAATATTTGAAGATAACTTATTATTCTTCAATCTAGGAAAAACTCCATGGGTAGGAATAACACATGGTGAATATGGTTACATCATTCTTGTAGTAATCATCTTCTTAGCAACATATTTTTCATTCAAGAAAACTTTAAAAGATCAATCATCTATGGCTACTGAAGGAATGAACATGAAATACATGTTATACTTCATGTTAGCATTAATTACATATAGCTCATTCACTATAGCATCAGCTGTAGGTATCTACTGGATAACTTCAAACTTATTCACAATACTACAGAATTATTTGGTTGAAAGAAAGAAGGTAAAACAATGAAAAAATATGAATTTAATGCCAAGACAAAAGAAGAAGCAATTGCCTTAGCAAAAAAAGAACTAAATCTAGATGAAAATAACCTAATCATAAATGTTTTAGAAGAAAAAAACACTTTATTAAAGAAAAATGTTAAAATAGAAGTAATTAACTATAATGATATTATTGATTTAATTAAAGAAAGTGTTACAGAAATAACTAAATTAATGGGAATAACTGCTAATTTAGAAGTAAGAAGAAGAGAAGATAACATAACAATTAAAATCTTTTCTGATCACAATGCTGTTTTAATAGGAAGAAATGGAACTACTATTGAAGCTCTTCAAACAATAATAAGACAAATAGTATTAAATGAAACAAATACCTTTATTAGTATTATTCTAGATGTAGAAGATTATAAAGATAAAAGAAAAAGAAATATTGAATATCTTGCTAAAAAAGTAGCTAGAGAAGTAGCAAAAACAAAAGTAGAAGCAAAACTTGATAGTATGAATTCTTATGAAAGAAGAATTGTTCATAGTATCTTATCAGAAGATAAATATGTCTACACTGAATCTACTGGTGAAGAACCTAATAGATGCGTTGTAATTAAACCAAAAGAAGTATAAAAGATATAGTAAAAAAATATATCTTTTTTTCTTATTCTGTGATAAAATATCTTGGTAAGAAAAAGGAAAGGAAGATCTATATGGAAGATACAATTGCTGCAATATCTACCGCTCTAGGCGTAGGAGCAATTTCTATTATCAGAGTAAGCGGTCCAGAAGCGATAGAAATAGTAAATAAAATATTTGATAAAGATATTACCAATGCTAAAAGTCATACAATTCATTATGGGCATATAATAGATAAAGATACAATTATTGATGAAGTTCTATTAAGTATCATGTTAGCACCAAAAACATATACCAAAGAAGACATCATTGAAATTAATTGTCACGGAGGAATTAGCACTACTAATAAAGTACTAGAATTATTATTAACAAATGGTGCAAAACTAGCATCTCCTGGAGAATTTACTAAAAGAGCTTTCTTAAATGGCCGAATTGACCTAATCGAAGCAGAAGGAATAATGAATCTTATTGAATCTAAAACCGATATCTCAAGAAAAATGTCAATTAATCAGTTAACTGGTAACGTATCCAATATTATTACAGATTTAAGATCATCACTTATAAATATTATTAGTAATATTGAAGTAAATATAGATTATCCTGAATATGAAGATATTGAAGTCCTAACTAATGAAAAAATTAAACCTTCCCTTCTTGAATTTAAAAATAAAATGCAAGAAATAATCACCAAATCAGAAGATGGGAAAATAATAAAAGAAGGAATTAATATTGGTTTAATAGGACGTCCTAATGTTGGTAAAAGTAGTCTTTTAAATACCTTGCTTGATGAAGAAAAAGCTATTGTTACTGATATAGAAGGTACAACTAGAGATACAGTTGAAGGAAGATTCACTTTAAAAGGTATCATTTGTAACATAGTAGATACCGCTGGAATTAGAAAAACAGATAATGTCATTGAAAAAATAGGCGTTGATAAAAGTTATCAAATAATATCTTCATCAGATTTAATACTATTCATTATAAATAACAATGAGCCATTTACAAAAGAAGATGAAGAACTATTAAATTTAATTAAAAATAAACGTCATTTAATTATTATAAACAAAATAGATTTGCCAAATATTTCTAATTATCAAGACTATATAAATAAAGAAGAAGTAGTAATTAAAATAAGTATCAAAAATAATCAAGGTATAGAAGAATTAAAAAATAAAATATGTGAATTATTTAATCTTGATTTAATTGAAAGTAGTGATTTAACTTATTTAAGTAATGCTAGAAGTATATCTTTATTAAAAAAATCTCTAAATAAAATAGAAGAATGCCTAGATAATTTAGATAAATATCCTGTAGACATCTTGGAAATGGATTTACGTGAATGTTGGTCTATTTTAGGAGAAATAATAGGAAAAACATATACAGATGAATTAATTGATGAAATCTTTTCTAGATTTTGTCTTGGAAAGTAAGTGATATATATGAATTATGACATAATAGTAGTAGGAGCTGGTCACGCCGGTTGTGAAGCCGCTTTAGCATCAGCCAAAATAGGAAAATCTACTCTTTTAGTAACATCAAATATAAAAAATGTAGCTACCTTACCATGTAACCCTTCAATAGGAGGTTCTGCTAAAGGTATTATTGTACGTGAAATAGATGCACTTGGCGGTTCTATGGGAAGAGTAGCCGACAAATCAGCCCTTCAAATGAAAATGCTAAATTCTTCAAAAGGCCCTGCCGTAAGATCATTAAGAGCCCAAGTAGATAAAGTAGTTTATCCACAAGAAATGTTGAAAGTCTTAAATTCACAAGAAAACCTAACCTTATTAGAAGGAATGGTTGAAGACTTAATCGTAGATAATCAAGAAGTATTAGGAATAGTATTATCAGATGGTACTAAATATTATAGTAAAAAAACAATCTTAACAACAGGTACATATTTAAAAGCAGATATCTTAGTAGGAAGTGAAAGAACAAGAAGTGGTCCACATGGCGAAAAGCCATCCATGCATCTATCTGATAAACTAAAATCATATGGCTTTGATATTTTGAGATTAAAAACAGGTACTCCTCAAAGAATTGCTAAGTCTTCAATAGATTTTACTAAGACAAAAGAAGAACCAGGAGACAGTATTTGCTATAATTTCAATACAGAAGAAACAGTTTCCTATGATACAAGTAAGCAAATACCATGTCATTTAATATACACAACCGAAGAAACAAAAAAAATAATTCTTGATAATCTTCACAAATCAGCCATGTATGGAGGCCGTGATGATATTAAAGGAGTAGGACCTAGATATTGCCCTTCCATTGAAGATAAAATGGTACGTTTTTCAGATAAAGAAAAGCATCAATTATTTATAGAACCAGAAAGTATCTACTATGATGATATGTATCTTCAAGGTTTTTCTACTTCAATGCCACGTGACATCCAAGAAAAAATGGTTCATTCCTTACCAGGATTAGAACATGCCGTTATCAATAAGTATGCTTATGCTATTGAATATGATGCCATCTACCCTACTCAAATAACAAGATCACTTGAAACTAAGGTCTTAAAAAATCTATACACCGCCGGTCAAATTAATGGTACAAGTGGCTATGAAGAAGCAGCAGGCCAAGGAATTATTGCTGGTATTAATGCCTCTTTGTCAATTGATAATAAAGAACCTTTGATTCTAAAAAGAAATGAAGCATACATAGGTGTTTTAATTGATGACTTAGTAACTAAAGGTACAATAGAACCATATCGTATGCTAACTTCACGTGCTGAATATCGTCTTCTTCTTCGCCATGATAATGCTGATATTCGTTTAACTGAGTATGGCTACCAAGTAGGATTGATAAAAGAAGCAAGATATCAAAAATTTAAAGAAAAATTACAAGATATTGACAATTTTACTAAGTATTTAAAAGAAAATAAATTAACTCCAACTAAAGATAATAACGAATTATTAAAAAATATCAATAGCACTCCTATTAAAGATTCTATTTCTCTATATGATTTATTAAAAAGAACTGAAATAACCATTGATATTTTAAAAGAAAATAATTTACTTAAAGAAGAGTATTCTAAAGAAGAAATGGAACAAGTAGAAATAGCTATTAAATATGCAGGATACATAACTAAAATAAACAAAGAAGCTGAAAAAATGTTAAAACAGGAAGAAAAACAAATACCTGCTGATATTGATTACCAAGATATTCCTAATTTAGCAAGTGAAGCCAGACAAAAATTATCACGTGTTAACCCTACAACTATAGGACAAGCTCTAAGAATAAGTGGTGTTAACCCAGCAGATATCTCTATTCTATTAATATACTTGAAAAAGAAATATAATAACTAATCTCATCAGGAGGTACATATGACTAAAGAAGAATTTATTCAAGAATTAAAAAAAATAAATATAAATATTTCTTGTGATATATTAATTAAATTAGATAAGTATTATCATTTATTAATAACTGAAAACGAAAAATATAACTTAACAAACATAACTGAAGAGACTTCTGTATATTTAAAACACTTTTATGACTCCCTTACAATTACAAAAGCTATAAATCTTGATAATCAAAAAATATTAGATGTTGGTTCCGGAGCAGGATTTCCTGGTTTAGTTTTAAAAATAGTCTTTCCTAATATAAAAATAGACTTATTAGATTCTACTGCTAAAAGATGCAACTTCTTAAAGCAAATCATTGAAGAACTTTCATTAAATGATATTAATGTAATAAATGCTAGAGCTGAAGATTATGCTAAAGAAAATCGTGAAAAATATGACATTGTCACATCTAGAGCTGTTGCTCCATTAAAGCATCTTTTAGAGTATTCTATTCCAATGCTAAAAATAAATGGTTATTTTATTGCTTTAAAGTCTAATCTTACTGATGAATTAGTAAATATAAGTAACTATTATAAAAAATTACATCTAGAAGAACCTATTACTTATGAGTTCACTCTTCCAAAAGAAAATAGCTTAAGAACAATATATAAAGTAAAAAAAACAGCAAAAACAGATATTATCTACCCACGTCAATATTCACAAATAAAGAAAAAAGATTTATAAAATGTAACAAAAATCTATCTTACTATTGAATTAATAGCTAGATAGATTTTTTTATTCAAAATTATTTTCTTGTATCATTATAATAAATGTATTCTGCAATTTGCTTACCAACGTTATCTACTTCATCATCATATAATTCAGATAAAGCTTCTTCAATATCAAATAGCAAATCTCTAATATCACTATAATTTAAATAGTTTATACCATATCTGTTAAGAACTCCTATTTGATAATCACTAAGTAAAAAGTTATTTTCTCTTCTCTTTAAAATAATATCATCAATATCAATATCATTTATTACATTTTCAATATTTATTTCTTCATTATTAATTTTCATTATCTCACCACTACCAAAAGTATAGCACAAATTCATTAAATTTACTTGAAAAAATACATAAATTCGTGTATTATATTAATATAGGGTAAAGAAGAATGAGAGGTGGTATTTTGACAGAACAGGAACGTATTGTCAATATTAATATTGATTTATTAATTCCTAATCCATATCAGCCAAGAAAAACCTTTAATGAAAAATCTATTAAAGAATTGGCTGAATCTATTAGAGAATATGGTATATTAAATCCTATATTAGTACGAAAGAAAAATAATATTTATGAAATAGTAGCAGGAGAAAGAAGATACCGAGCTGCTAAAAGCATAGGATTAAAAGAAATACCTGCTATTATAAAAGATATTGATGATACAAAAATGGCTGAAATAGCCTTAATAGAAAATCTTCAAAGAGAAAATTTAACTCCCATTGAAGAAGCAAAATCATATCAAAAAATCATAAATTTATCTAAAATAACTCAAGCAGAGTTAGCCACATTACTTGGAAAATCTCAATCTTCAATAGCCAATAAAATTAGATTATTATTCTTACCAGATAATATTCAAGAAGCTTTGATAAAAAAACAAATTAGTGAACATCATGCTAGAAGCTTATTATCAGTACCACCTAAAAAACAAAAAGAGTATTTAGATAAAATTATAAATGAAAAATTAACAGTTAAAGAGTTAGATAATTTAATAAACAAAGAGAAAAATGATATAAAAATATCCATAAGTGATATAACTAATTCCATAAGAAAAGAAGAAAAGGAAAGTGATAATATGAATAACGGAAACTTTTTTCCAAATTTTAATACTCAAATGAATCAACCGACAAATATGTCATTAAATAATTTAAATATGCAAACTATTAATACAAACCCTGTACCTCAAGCAGAAGAAATGGTTATGCCTACAGTTCCAACTGAACCAACTACAACCCCAGTAGCTAACCCATTTGTTAATCAGATGCCAGAGCCAGTAGCTCCAACATTCCCATCTGCTCCAGAAATGCCAGCATCTGCTCCTACTCCTGAAGTAAATGAAGTACCAGCACAACCAATAGAAGAGACAGCTCCTATAGTTGAACCAATTCAACCATTATTTAACATGAATTTACAAAACAATATTACACCTGATATAAATACTTCAGTAGCTCCAATGAATGAAACAACAAGTACCACAGCCGAGCCAGTTGCTCCAACATTCCCACAAGTTACTGAAATGCCAGCATCTGCTCCTACTCCTGAAGTAAATGAAGTATCATCACAACCAATAGTAGAGCCAGCAATACCAACTGCTGTACCAGATACTGCTCAAACATCACCTTCATTAGAACCAATGCCGGTAAACAATAGCATTCCATCTCTTGAAGAAATAACAGCCGAAGAGCCAACTCCTATGCCTACACCACAACCATCATCTCCTGTAGTAGAAACTCCAATTGCTCCAGTACCAGAGCCAGCACAAGAAACATATGAAGTACCAGTAATGAGTCCTATGATGAATAATACCTCAGTACCTACTCCAGAAGATAATTTAACAAAAACTACAAATCTATTAAATCAAAATAATATACCTTATAAATTATATAGTAATGAAACAGGACATTGTATTATTATTGAACTATAATTAAATCAAAATAAAAATCATTCTATTGATAATTATATCAATTTAATGATTTTTTTTAATCTCCATCCCTTATATTATTTCCACTATTTTCATTACTCTCATTAAAATTATTAGTATCCCCATTACTCCTATTACCATCGTCATTTGTAAGATTATTCTCATTATTGTTATTACTATTATCATTATCTAAATTTTCTTCTTCATCTTGCTTAAAAACAGAATCTAAATCATAACTATAATCTTCATAAGGTTCAGTACCCTTTAAGAAATAAAAGATTTTCCCTTTTTTATTTTCCCCATTTATTAACTCTCCTGTAATAGGATTTACCATAACACCTACAATATTATTAGGAGCATCATACCAAGAGTTTTTCTTATTCTTTAAATAAGCTTCCATCGTTTCTATCCAAATGTCTTTATGATATCCTGCTACATTACTCTCAAAACTACGATTATCATCATAACCTGTCCATACACCTAAAACAGCATCCTTATTATATCCAATAATCCACATATCTGTATTAGTAGTACCAGATTTAATAGCATATTTTTTAGTCATTCTAGGCTGTAAACTTATTACCGTAGGATAATTATAATCAATAAAGTCTTTATCATAAGTATATGTTAGCATCTCGTTAAGAATATATACTAAACTCTCATTAAGAATATTAACTTTTTCATCCTTATATTCATATAAAACATTACCATTACTATCTTCTATTTTATTAATTAAATGTCCTTTAACTTTATATCCCATATTAGCAAATGAAGAATAAGCACTAACCATATCCATCATACTAATTTCTTCAGTACCTAAAGCAAGAGAAGGAACTGCTTCTAAATCATAATTAATTCCTAGTCTATTTGATATAGATACTAATTTTTTTTCTCCTAAAAAAAGATGTGTTTTAACAGCATAAATATTATCTGAATAAGCAATAGCAGCTCCCATCGATAATGGACCATTAGCATATTTATCATTATAATTCTTAGGAGTATAAGTCTTACTACTTGCAAAAGAAAAAGTTGTCTTTTCACTAATAAAAGAAGAAGCTGAAGTAAAACCACTCTCTAAAGCTGCATAATATAAGAAAGGTTTCATCGTAGATCCTACTTGTCTTTTAGCATTTATTGCCCTATTGTATTGACTACTATTATAGTCTGTGCCACCGACTAAAGCTAACACATCCCCATTATCTGGTTTCATTAATATTGCTGCAACTTGTAAATCTTTCATTTTCTTTTCATCAATAGATTTCTCTAATTCTTTTTGAGCCTCACTATCTAAAGTTGTATATATCTTAATTCCTCCAGTAGTTAACAAAGAGTCTGGAATACTAGGAATATCCTTTAATTCATTCAAAACAGCATCCTTATAATAAAGTAATCCAGATGTAATATTAGAACCTTTATTTCCTACATAACTAAGTTCAGTATTATAAGCATCTATTTTTTCTTGTTCACTAATTTTTTCATTATTAACCATTAAAGTCAAAACTGTATTTTGTCTTTTTTTAGCCAATTCTAAATTATATAAAGGAGAATAATTAGAAGGAGATTGTGGAATACCTGCTAACATTGCTGCTTCTGCTAAGGTCAAATCTTTAGCTGATTTATTAAAATAGTATAAAGAAGCATTTTCGATGCCAAATATTCCTCCATAGTTAATAGTATTTAAATACCCTTCCAATATTTCATCTTTTGAATAATGAGTTTCTAACTCAAAGGCTAATATTGCTTCATCTATTTTTCTTTTCCACGTTTTCTCATAATTTAAGTATAAGTTTCTAGCATATTGTTGCGTAATAGTAGAAGCTCCTTCTGCAAGACTCCTTGAAGATATATTTTTAATAATTGCTTTCCCTATTCTTAGATAGTCAAATCCAATATGATAGTAAAAATGTCTGTCTTCTGTAGATAAAGTAGCATCTATTAAATAAGGACTAATATCATCTAAATCTACCCAACTATAATTATTAAAAATCTGTTCTCCTTTATTATCATACATATAATATGACTGATTTCTTGATATTTGAATTTTTGGAGTAATTAAGCAATATATATACATACCAACATTACAAAGTATAAATAATATTCCTAAAACTAACAAAAACTTCCCTATTTTTTTTAAAAGTTTCATCAAATCACCTTATTTTTACTAAGAATTTCATATCTATCTATATTATTTCTAAAAAAAGTAAAATTATGAGTTTTATTTTTACATAACTTATGATATAATGTCTAGTGAATTCTTATTGGAGGTGTTATTTCTGAAAATTAAAGTTAAAGGATATTTAGAAAACAAGACTAATAAAACTAAAGAAATTATTGATACTTATGGTATTAAAAAAGAAAATCAAATAACATATGTACATAATGATACAAAGAATATTTTGAATATTGCTCCAGATTCATTAACTCTAACTAGAACAAATCCTGAATATTCTCATCAAATAAAATTCATTAAAGACAAAGAAGTAGATACTGAGTATTACCTTCCTAATGAAAATATTAGTCTATATATTAATATTTTAACTAAAGAAATAAATATTCTAGATAATTCTTATAAAGTAACATATCTAGTAACTGATAGTAATCAAGAATTTACATATTATATAGAAGAGAGTGATAATAAATGAGTATAAAAAAAGAAATAATAAAAATAATAAAAGAGAGCCTTGATAAATTAGACATTGATATTTCCGAAAGTGATATCATTATTGATATTCCTAAAAATGCTAATAATGGTGATTATTCTACTAATATAGCCCTACTATTAACTAAAAAACTTCACGAAAATCCAGAAGCAATAGCTAATAAAATTAAAGATAATATTTCTTCTGATATTCTTGCTAAAGTAGAAGTAGCAAGGCCAGGATTTATAAATTTCTATTTAAAGAAAGAAAGATTATATGAAGAGTTAAATAAGATTATTGAATTAGGTAAATCATATGGTAAAAACAATCTTGGTAATGGTAAAAAAATAGATATTGAATATGTAAGTGCTAATCCAACAGGTATTCTTCATATAGGTCATGGTAGAGGTGCTGCTTATGGAGATAACTTATCAAGAATTATGTCTTTTTGTGGCTATGATGTTACTCGTGAATATTATATAAATGATGCTGGAAATCAAATGAATAATTTAGGTATATCTATAAAAGAAAGATATAAAGAAGTATGTGGCTTAGAATGCAATTTACCAGAAGATGGCTATCACGGAAAAGAAATCATTACTATTGCAGAATCTATCTATAAAGAACATCAAAATAAATGCCTTGATGAGGATATTGAATTCTTTAAACAAGAAGGTTTAAAAAGATTAATGCAACAAATAAAAACAGACCTAGATACATTTAGAGTAAATTTTGATGTATTTACTAGTGAACAATCACTATATGATCATGGTTATGTTGAAGATGTCTTAAATTCTTTCAAAAAGAACAATGATTGTTATATCGAAGATGATGCATTGTGGCTTCGTACTACAAAATTTGGTGATGATAAAGATCGTGTAATTGTAAAAAATGACGGAAGTTATACTTACCTTTTACCAGATATAGCTAACCATGTTCATAAAATAGCACGTGGATTTGATGAATTAATTGACGTTTTTGGCTCAGACCATCATGGATATGTTAACAGATTAAAAGCCTCTCTTGATATCTTAGGATATGATAGTAGTATTCTAGAAGTAAAATTATTACAAATGGTAAGATTATTAAAAGATGGTGAAGAAATAAAAATCAGTAAAAGAACTGGAAAAACAATTACCCTAAATGACCTTATTGAAGAAGTAGGAATTAATGCTACAAGATATTTCTTTGCATCAAAAAGCCTAGATACTCAAATGGACTTTGATATGTCACTAGCTATAAAAAATAGTAACGAAAACCCTGTATACTATATAGAATATGCAAATGCTAGAATTTCATCAATTTTAAATAGTTATAAAGAAGAATTACCAAAAATAACTAAATTTAATACATTAAATGAACCATTAGCATATACTATTATGGATAAATTGATAAACTTTGAAGATACAGTAATTACTGCTGCTGAAAAAGAACAACCTCACATAATATGTAATTACATCTATGAATTAGCATCATTATTCCATTCATATTACTCTCAAGTTAAATTCATTACTGATGACAAAGAGTATACAAATGAAAGAATGATCTTATTACAAGCTATAAAAATAGTTATTAATAATTCTTTAAATCTAATTGGTATTATACCAAGAGAACAAATGTAGGAGGAACACAAATGAAATTAAGTAAAATGAGTAAAGAAGAATTAGAATTATTATCATATACTGATATTGCAAAATTATATTTAGAAGAAAATAAAACAACTATGAATACTGCTGACTTATTCAAACAAGTATGTTCATTATTAGAATTATCAGATAAAGAGTATCAAGATAAGATAGCTGATTTTTTCCAATCATTAACTACATCAAAAGAATTTATTCTCTTAGAAGATGGTAAATGGGATTTAAAATCCAATCATAAAATAAAAATAGACATGGATGAATTGTATGAAGATAAAGACGACGAGGATGAAGAGTATCAAGATGAAGAAAACAATGAAGAAATGACTGAAGAAGATGAATTCAATTCTATTGATGATGAAAGTGAATACGCCGAAGAAGATTTAAGTGATTTAACAATTCTTTCTGAAGATGAATTAGATAGTGAATAACTATCTTTTTTATTTGATATAATTTAAATTTATAAATAAAAATTCACTTCATATTTTAAATATATCAACATATATTTAATTAGGTGAAATATGAAAAAAATAAAAGTTGGTATTCCCAGAGCTTTACTATATTATCGCTATGGTGTATTATGGAAGAATTATTTAGAATCTTTAGGAGTAAATGTTATCTTAAGCCCTGAAACAAACCATGAAATAGTAGATTTAGGAGTTAATAACACTATTGATGAATGCTGCCTATCTTATAAAATATATATAGGACATGCTCTATATCTTGCAGAAAAGTGCGACTATTTACTTATATCAAGAGTATGTGATTATGGTAAAAAAGATAAAGTATGTACTAGACTTAATGGTATATATGATAATTTAAGATGTTTACTACCAGAAAGTATGCTATTAGATATTGATATTGAACATACTAAACACAAATATCAATTTATGAGTCTGCTAAAAATAGGATTCAAATTTACTAAAAATCCTATAAAAATTATTTCTAGTTATATATATGCTTTAAAAAAACAAAAAACATATAATATTACTAAAGAACAAGAAACCAAAAATAAGCTATCAAAGTCTAATAAGAAAATTTTAATTATGTCCCATTTCTACAATATAAAAGATAAATATATTTCTGGATATATTATCGATTATCTAGAAAAAAATAATATCACTCCAATATTCTCAAATTATTTGAATAAAAAAACGGCTACTAAATTTTCAGAATATTTTTCAAATACATTATATTGGAAATACTCTAAAGAAATGATTGGAGCCTTATACTACTACTATCATCAAGTAGATGGTTTAATATTTATCTCAACATATCCTTGTGGTGTAGATTCTCTTGTTAATAATTTAGCTATTAGAAAGAATAAACAACTTCCCATATTAAATTTATTAATTGATGAAAATATTACTGATTTAAGTCTAGAAACAAAACTAGAAAGTTTTATTGATATTTTAAGAGGTGCAAATAATGAATAAGAAAATATCTCTACCTCATCTAGGTAAATATTATATTCCTATAAAATATATTATTGAAAAAATCACTAAATGCGAGATGATTATTCCTGAAGAAAATAATAAACATACTATTAGTCTTGGTTCAAAATATAGTCCAGATGATATATGCATGCCTTTTAAATATAATTTAGGTAATTATATAGATGCTCTAAATTCTGGCGCTGAAATTTTAATACAAGCAGGAGGCGGATGCCGTTATGGATATTTTGCCGAATTACAAGAACAAATCTTAAAAGATCTAGGATATAAATTTACATTTGTAAATCTAATAAAAGATAATCATGTCTCTTTAATTAAATTATATAAGTTTGCTAAAACCCAAAATAAAAAACTAAATATTTTTTATTATGCATATTGTCTTTTAAAAGGCTTTCTAATAATGATATTTATGGATAAATTAGATATAATATTAAGAAAGAATATGGGTTTTGAAAAACAGCTAAACTCATTTGAAAATGCTGAAAAAAATATGCATCAAGAATATTTAAATTCAAAATTAAGCCTTATTAAAATTATAAAAATATATCATAAATATAAAAGAATCTATAAATCAATTGAATTAAAAGATATACCTAGAAAAAAGATCCTCTTAATTGGAGAATTATTTTCCCTTATGGATTTAAATTCTAGTAACAATATTGAAAGAAACTTAATAAAAGAAGGAATAGAAATAACAAGATATACCAATCTTACATATTTATTAATAATTAAAAGATTTAAAAGAAGATATTTACTAAGAAAAGGAAAAAAATATATAAAATACCCTCTTGGAGCAGATGGCACTGAATCAGTAGTTCATGCCATAGAACATTGTGAAAAAGGTGTTGATGGTATAATTCATATAAAAAGTTTTAGTTGTGTCCCTGAAATTAATGCCATGCCAATCTTAAGTCAAATTAGTGAAGAATATCATGTCCCTATTCTATATCTAAGTTTTGATGGCGAAAATAATATAGCTAACATTGATACTAAAATAGAAGCCTTTAATGATATGATTAATACTAAAAGACATTAAATAATGTTTATATATAATATTTTAAGAAAAAGATACGAAAATATTTTGTATCTTTTATTTTTATGTTATAATATTAATTGAATAAGAAGGTGGACAAATGAGTGAGATAATTTTCTTAATATTAATATTTTTAACAATTTTAACAACCTTCAGCATCTACAAAATGCTTGATAAACGAGGTTACTACTTTTCACTAGTAATTATGAATCTTCTAGGCTTAATACTATCATTCAAAGTAGCAACTATTAGTAAGATAAATGTTAATCTAAATATTATTCCTGTAATTGCCGTTTTTACTATAATATATGTATTTATAACAAAATATGGCTACAAAGAAAATAAAAATATTATCTTGATATCTTTGTATTCTAATATGTCAACTAGTCTACTAATAGCTACTATGAATTATTTTGTACCAGCTATAACAGAAACGATATCAATAAATATGCAAGGGACATTTGCTTACAATTACAAAATATTAATTGTCTACCCTATTATTATGGCTATTAGTCAATATATTGTCATTAGATTATATAAATTAATGTCAGAACTAAAGAAAAACATTTCTATAAATGTCAGTTTAACTTACATTATAACTGGTCTAATTCCAACAATGCTCTTCTCCATTCTATCATATATTAATATCTTAGAACTAAAAGATTCCTTATTTGTTGGTATATCTACTTATATTATTGGCATCTTAGTTACCTTGATAAATCTCTTAATAATAAATTATCTTATCAATAAGAAGGTGCAAGAATGAAAAATATTATATTAATAATAGTAGAAATGTTAATTTGTTATTTATCTTTGACAATATTATATAAAAAGTATAAAACAGATGGTTTATATGTTTACGGTATTATAGCTACTCTTGTATCATGTATTATGAGCCTAAAGCAAATAGATTTAATGGGAGTAAATATTTCTATTGGACTAGCCACAACAATTTCCATAATTATAGCCGGAAATCTAATTACTCAAAAGCGAGGCCCACAAGAATTAGTTACATACTTAAGTCTAATTCTAATAACAGCCTTAGTAAGTTGTTGCTTCTTAAATTTATCTGGTCTTATTGAGAGTAGTAAATATAATGAACTAGCTAATAAATCATATGATAGTATCTTTAAATATAACCTTCGTATATATATTGCTTTAATAGTATCCCTATTATCATCAACATATTTAAGCAGTAAATTATACTATTTAATAAAAAGACTTCAGAATAAGATAATTTTAAGCAATATATTTTCCATAATCATCGTAGAACTATTAGATAGTGCCTTATTTGCTTTAATATCATTCTTATTTGAATATAATACTATTGATTTAATCATCTGTATAGTAATTAGATATATAATAAAAACCATTATTGGTATTCTAGGAACAATTCCTATCTATATAGCCAATAAAATTAGTTAGTAAGGAGTATTAGTATGAGAACTAGAAAGAAAGAATTAGTAAGTGATGAATTAAAACCATTCGTAGGTAATTTAATAAAGGAAAATCGTAAGAAATACAATTATTCTCTAGAAGATTTATCTGTAGCCTTAAATCATCAAAAAAATCGTCAAACATTACATAAATATGAAACAGGATTATTAAATATACCATATGATTTATTCTTTGAAATTTGTAATATTTTTAACATAGACACTTCTATATTAAGCACAGCTAATATAACTTCAGAAGAAAAACAACTTTTAGAAAATAAGTTTGTTAAAAATTATGTTAAAAGTACTCGTATAGATAA
The DNA here is from genome assembly GCA_934101175.1 of uncultured Bacilli bacterium. Classification (GTDB taxonomy): domain Bacteria; phylum Bacillota_I; class Bacilli_A; order RF39; family UBA660; genus RUG705. The sequence continues at coordinate 92,445 of CAKOQC010000002.1, read as the reverse complement.
TAATCTAACAGCTAAAAATGAAAAAATTATTAATACATATAAAAATGCTTCTTATGAGCCTCTTGTAGGTAAATCAGAATTATCTGTTAAAATATTAGATGACTCAATGAATCCATATTATTTAAAAAATGATAAAGTTTTCTTTGAAAGACTAGATGATTATAAAAATGGTGATGATATCGTAATTGCTACTAAAAGTAATATTTTATCAGTAAGAAAATTATATAAGTATCCTAAGGGAATAATTCTTCAAGCTATGAACCCTAAATATCCTAGTATTAATGTTAATATCATTTCTACTGATATGATATTAGGAAAAGTAACAGCTATTCATAGAGAAATTAAATAATAAAAAATAACTAATAACATTAAATCGTTATTAGTTATTTTGTTTATAAAAGACTAATTTAAAGCATCTTTTAATTTGTTTCCAGCTTTGAAACCAGGTACTACTCTAGCAGCAATTTTAACTTCTTCTCCTGTTTGAGGATTTCTACCAGTTCTTGCATCTCTCTTTTTAGCAGTGAAAGTTCCAAAACCTACTAATGTAACTTTTCCTTCCTCTTTTAGTCCTTTTGTTACACCTTCTAACATAGCTTCTAATGCTCTAGTAGCATCAGCTTTTGTTAAGTCAGCATTTTCAGCAATGTATTCAACTAAACATGCTTTTGTCATTTTTAATTACCTCCATTTTCTAGTTTAAGTAAACAACATCTATGCTTACAAACAATACAATACCATTTTTTTAGTTCAAAATCAATACTTTAAGTAAAAAAAGCCATTTTTTCTGGCCTTTTTAATTTCTATTTTACATAAAATGTCTATATGACAATTGCAATCATTGTAGTACTACCTTTGTTAATAATTTTAGTTAATGTTTGACATAGTTTATATCTTACTGATTCTGGCATCATAGCTAATTTAGCTTGAATTCCTTCTTGAACAATAACGTCTAAACTGCGTCCAAATATTTCACTTTTCCAAATATCATCACTTTTGGAAGCATCTGTAAGACCATTAATTAATTCTTTACTTTGCATCTCACTACCTATAATTGGTTCAAATGTTGATTCGACATCTACTTTAATCATATGAATTGAAGGTGCCTTAGCTTTAAGTTTAACTCCATATCTGCCACCTTGTTTAATAATCTCCGGTTTTTCTAATTTCATATCTGCTAAAGTAGGTGATGCTATACCATATCCTGTTTGTTTAACCATTTTTAATGCACCCTTAATCTGATCATATTCTAATTTAGCCTCATTAAAGTCTTGGAATAAACATAATAAATCTGCTTTAGAAGTAATATCTACATTAATTATATCTCTTAGTACTTGACTATATAACTCCTTAGGGGCCGATAAATTAATGGTAACTTCTCCTGTCGAAGTATCAACATCAGACAAATATGCTTTTTCTATGTATTCACAGTCTTTAAAATATTCTGTAATAGAATCAACATCTCTTATTTTATCTATAGTAAGAACACTTTCTTTAATCTTTTCAACATAGACTTTTTTAACATAATGATCTGGCTTCAAAATAGAAATCCAATCAGGAATGTTAACTTTTACTTCTACTACTGGAAACTCATATAGAGCTTCTTTTAAGATATTATACATATCTCTTTCTTGCATTAATTCTACATTTATAGGTAAAACTGGTACCATATATTTTTCTTTTAATTCCTGAGCCATATTAATTGTATTGTCATCAGCAGGATTAGCTGAATTAAGTAATACTATATAAGGTTTGCCTATTTCTCTTAATTCACTTATAACCGTTTCTTCAGCTTCGACATAATCACTTCTAGAGAATTCTCCGAAAGAACCATCGCTAGTTACTACTATACCAATTGTGGAATGATCTTTAATTACCTTTTCTGTTCCTATCTCAGCAGCTTCAACGAATGGAATCGGTTCGCTATACCATGGTGTCATTACATATCTTGGACCATTTTCATCATCAATACCTTTCGCGTTATTTATTACATAACCAACACAATCAATCATCTTAATATTAGCAGAAAACTCATCAATTTTAATTTTAGCAGCATTAGCAGGTACAAATTTAGGTTCAGTTGTCATAATCATTTTTCCGTTAGCAGCTTGTGGAAGTTCATCTAAAGCCCTCTTTTTTTCAAACTCATCTTGAATATTAGGAATAACTAAATTCTCCATAAAACGTCGAATAAAAGTTGATTTACCTGTTCTAACTGCTCCAACAACTCCTAAATATATATCTCCACCAGTTCTTAATGCAATATTCTTAATAACATCTATTTTTTCCATATAAAACCTCTCTTCAATAAAAGATATGTTATTATTTAAGATATATTCAAAAAATAAAATAAAAAAACATTAATAAATAATATTTCTATTATTCATAATGCCTTTCTTTATTTTAAATAATCTTTTAAGAATTGTCCTGTATAACTAGTTTCATGTCTAGCTACTTCTTCTGGTGTTCCTGTAACAACGACTGTACCACCAAGATTTCCTCCCTCAGGTCCTAAGTCAATAATATAGTCTGCTACTTTAATAACATCTAGATTATGCTCAATAACAACAACGGTATCACCATTATCAACAATTCTGTTTAAAATGTTAAGTAATTTTTCAATATCATAAGAATGTAATCCTGTCGTAGGTTCATCTAATATAAACATACTTTTACCAGTAGGTTTTTTTTGTAATTCTTTTGCTAGTTTAACTCTTGCAGCTTCTCCTCCTGATAATGTCGGAGCACTCTGACCAACTTTAATATATCCAAGTCCAACATCTTGAAGTGTTTTAAGTTTATGTACTACCTTAGGATGGTTTTCAAAGAACTCTATTAATTCATCTACTCTCATCTCTAAAACATCATATATATTTTTACCTTTATATTTAATAGAAAGTGTCTCTTTATTATATCTAGTTCCATGACATACATCACAAGGAACATATACATCTGGTAAAAAATGCATCTCTATTTTCTTTACTCCATCTCCCCAACAAGCCTCACATCTTCCACCTTTAACATTGAAACTAAATCTCCCTTTATCATATCCTTTAATTTTAGCTTCTTTAGTTTCTGCAAAGATATCTCTAATATCATCAAATACTCCAACATAAGTAGCAGGATTACTTCTAGGAGTTCTTCCTATTGGGTTTTGAGTAATAAGAACAACCTTATCAATTTCATCCATACCTTTAATTTCTCTGCATTTACCAGGTCTTTCCTTAGAACTATATAAGTTATTAGCTAAAGATTTATATAATATTTCATTAACTAAACTACTTTTTCCTGATCCAGATACTCCTGTTACACAAGTAAATGTGCCTAATGGGAAAGAAACATTAATATTTTTAAGGTTATTTTCTTTAGCACCCATAATTTTTAAGAATTTACCATTTCCTTTTCTTCTTTTTTCAGGTACTAATATTTTTCTTTTACCAGATAAATATTGTCCTGTGATACTATTTTCGTTAGCAATTACTTCTTGTGGTGTACCAGCAGCAACTACTTCTCCTCCGTGTTCACCCGCAAATGGACCAATATCTACTAAATAGTCCGCTGCTAACATAGTATCAGTATCATGTTCTACTACTATCAAAGTATTGCCAAGATCTCTCATTTCAAGTAAGGAATTGATTAATTTTTGGTTATCCCTTTGATGAAGTCCAATACTAGGTTCATCTAATACATAAAGCACTCCCGTTAGTTTAGAACCTATTTGTGTAGCAAGTCTAATTCTTTGACTTTCTCCTCCTGATAATGTACCAGCAGTTCTACTTAAAGTTAAATATTCAAGTCCAACATTAATTAAGAAGTCTAGTCTATTATTAATTTCTTTTATTAACAAAGAGGCTATCTCCTTTTTTTCTGGTGATAATTTTAAATTAGAAATAAAGTCTCTAAGTTCTCTTATAGACAAGCAAGAAACTTCATATATATTTTTCTTGTTAATTAGTACTGATAAAGCAGCTTCACCAAGTCTTGCACCTTTACATGTAGGACAAACACTTTCTCTCATGTAAAGTTCTATCCATTCTCTTATCCAGGAACTTTTTGTTTCAATATATCTTCTTTCTAAGTTAGTAATAACTCCTTCAAAATAATCTTTAGCATTTCTTGTATTACCATTCTTAGAAGTATATTTAAACTCTAATACATCAGGAGAACCATATAAAATGATATTTAATTTATCTTTATCTAAATCTTTTATTTTCATATCTAAGTCAATATCATAGTATTTAGCTACTGCCTCTAATTGCGTTCTATTAATGTTATCATCATCAATACTAAAAGGCTTAATTCCACCTTCATTAATAGATAAATTTCTATCTGGAATTACTAAATCAACATCAATGTTATATTTAACCCCTAGTCCTTTACAATCAGGACAAGCCCCATATGGAGCATTGAAAGAAAATATTCTAGGTTCAAGTTCAAGTAATGAAAAGTCACAATAAGGACATGCAAAATCTTCACTCATTAAGACTTCTTCATTAGTACTAGGTAAATCAATAATAATTTTGCCATGTGCTAACTTAGAGGCTGTTTCAATTGAATCATATAGTCTTGTTCTAATATCAGGTTTAATAACCAATCTATCTACAACTACTAAAATAATATGTTTCTTATTTTTATCTAGTTCTATATTTTCTGATAGTTCTTTGATTTCACCATCAATTTTACATCTTATATACCCGTCTTTTCTTAATTGTTCTAAAGTATCTTTATGTGTACCTTTCTCTCCTTTTACAACAGGAGCCATTACCATTATTTTAGTGCCTTCATCCATTTCTAATACTTTATTAGTCATTTCTTCAATACTTTGACTAGTAATAGGAATATGATGTTCTGGACAATAAGGAACACCTACTCTAGCATATAAAAGTCTAAGGTAATCATATATTTCTGTTATAGTACCTACGGTAGATCTAGGATTTTTGTTAGTGCTTTTTTGATCAATACTAATTGAAGGAGATAACCCTTCTATTGAATCAACATCAGGTTTATCGCTACCACCTAAGAATTGTCTAGCATAAGCACTTAAACTTTCTATATATCTCCTTTGTCCTTCAGCATATATAGTATCAAATGCCAAACTACTTTTTCCTGAACCTGAAACACCTGTCATAACAACAAGTTTATTTTTAGGTATTTCTATATCTATATTTTTAAGATTGTTAACTCTTGCACCTTTAACAATTATTTTATCCATCTTCTTCTCACTCCCAGCTAAATATTATACTTACTTTTTAAAAAAATACAACCAAATATTACATATTCATATTGTTAATTATTTCTAGTATTAACCATATTACATATAATATTTTCAAAAAGTATCATATCATAATTATAAATCTGTGTCAACATTTTTTCATACATTCGTTTGTCAAAAATTCTACCATACAATTTACATGTAATTATCATATAAATATTAACAGTCAATAATAATTAACAAGAAAAAAAGATGAAAATTTAATTATCATTTTCATCCCTATATTTCTTTACTTTTTGTTTAATTCTATCAATAGTATTATATATTGATTTAATATCTTTATCAAGTTTACTACTTATTTCTGCTAAACTATATCCATCAACTAATAAATTATAAACATCTTTCTCTAAAGTAGTAAATTTATCATATATCTTATTAATTATTTCTTCTTTCATCACTTTTCTAATAAGATTATTCTCTATATCAGTAGTGTCTTTTAAATAGTTTTCCATATTTTCATCAATAAAAATTGCTTCATTTAATAAAATATTTTTCTTATTAGCCATTTTTCTAATATAATTAGATATTTTTCTATCTATACAAAGATTAGCAAATGTATAAAAGGTTGCTTCATCGTTTTGAGAAAAGTTTTTTATTGCTTCTTCTAATCCTAAATAAGCTTCTTGCATCACATCATTAATTTCTGAACCACTATTTTTTGTTGAATATATTGCTAATTTACTTTTTTTAACAATAATAGGTTTATATTTTTTATAAATAATATTAATAGCATCTTCATTTCCTTCTTGTGCTAAAAATACTAATTCATAGTCATTATATTCATTATAATTAGTCATTTTATTTTACTTTCTACTAGAAACTATATTTGCTAATACGATTCCACAAGACACAGAAGCATTTAAACTATTAATTTTTCCTACCATAGGTATTTTTGCAATAAAGTCACAATTGTCTCCGATAACTTTACTCATACCCTTTCCTTCATTACCTATAACTAAGCAAATAGGCATATTATAATCTATTTCAGTATAGTTTTCTCCATCCATATCAGTACCTACAATCCAATACCCCATATCTTTAAGTTTATTTATTGAAGCTGATAAGTTAGCTACTCTTATTATAGGCATATTATAAATTGATCCAGCACTGGTCTTAACTACAGTTGCATTAATTCCTACATTTCTGTCATTAGGTATTATTATTCCATCTATTCCCAAAGCTTCACATGTCCTAATAATTGCTCCAAAATTATGTGGGTCTTCTAAATGATCAAGCATTACTAAAATAGGATTATTTTTTTTAATTGTTTTAAGATAATCAAAATCATAGGTTTCTACATCATCAACCTCTAATATTATTCCTTGATGTAAACCATCTACTTTATTATCTAAATATTTAATAGGTACAATGTTATATTTAATCTTTTTTTCTTTAATTAAATTCATTATATCTCTATCATTAAATTTATCTGCTAAGTAAATCTTATTAATTTTTTCCCCACTATTAATCTTTTCTTTTGCTACATTCTTTCCATATATATACATCTTAATCCTCCAATTCAAATCCCCAATTTAATAATCCACCATCTAGATTATAAATACTAGTGTACCCTAGACTAATAAGCTTCTTAGCCGCTTCAGTACTTCTAATTCCTGTAGCACAATATAAAATAATAGTTGTCTCTTTATTGTAATTAATACTATCTATTTCACTAAGAGGAATATTTATTGCATTTGCAATATGTCCCTCATTATATTCATCATTCTCTCTAACATCAATAATTATAGTATCAGAATTATCATTAATGATCTCCATTGCTTTATTTGAATCTATCGTTTGGTATTTATTACCACCACATCCAGTAATTAGTAAACATATTATTAACAATTTAAATATTTTTTTCATAAAATTCCTCCAATATAAGTTTCATTAATTCATCTATTCTATCATTTTCTTTTTCTAAATATAAATATCCTATCAAGGCTTCAAATCCAGTAGCATTCTTATAGGTAATAATATCTGTATTTTTAGGATGACTTCCCCTTTTGTAGTTTCGTCCTCTTTTAATAATATCAATCTCTTCTTCTTTAAAAATGTCTTTATCTTCTAACCATTTCAAAATTCTACTTTGACTTTTAGCAGATACATATTTTACAGCCTCTTTTTGTAAATCATCTACTAAAGCAATACCCTTTTCTATTAAATGCTTTCTGATATACACCTCATATATAGCATCTCCTAGATATGCCAAAGTAATGACATTAATATTTCTTGTATCCATTTTCTTCACCAACACAATTTTATCATATAATTATTTATTTTACAAATTATTTAACTATAAGTATCATAGTTTACAAAGAAAAAAGTCAGAATACAATATATCTGACTTTCTCTTGCCATATTTCTATATGACATTATTATTATTAACTATTATAACAAAAGTATACTAATAAATTTATAATTATTAAAACATCTCTAAAGACTTATAGCATCTAATAAAGATGTTTCAATATATAATTATAATTTACTATAATAGTTATATCTATCTTTAGCCCATTCTTTTTGCTTTTCAATTAATTCTTTAGCTCCATCAGGATTAACTTTCTTTAAATTAGCATATCTATTTTCATTAGCTAGAAATTCATCATATTTCTCATAATCAATATCTTTTGAATCTAAACTAAATATCTTAGTATCAGGATTATATCTAAATGTTAGGAAATATCCGCATTTAGAAGCTAAATAAGCATCATTTAAACTATGTTCCATTCCTGTTTTAATACCATGTTCAATACAAGGAGCATAAGCAATGATAATTGAAGGACCTCTATGATTATTAGCTTCTTGTAAAGCCTTCAAATATTGTTCCTTATTATATCCTATATTTACACACGCTACATATACATGTGGATAACACATCGCAATTCTAGCTAAATCTTTCTTATAATTATTTTTACCATTAGCGGTAAATGAAGCTATTGAACCAATATTACTAGATTTAGAAGATTGTCCTCCTGTATTTGAATATACTTCTGTATCAAGAATTAAAATATTAATATCTTCATTTGTTGATAGTACATGGTCAAGCCCTCCATATCCAATATCATAAGCAAATCCATCTCCTCCAACAATCCACATAGATTTTGGTATAATATAATCTTTAAATTCTTCTAAGTAAGGATGTTCTTTAAAATTAATCTCTTTGTATACTTCTACACATTCTTTGTAATTATCCATATTATTTATCCATTTTTCAAAAGTAGGACAAATATTATCTTCCATATACTTTTTAATTTTATCTCTTTTTATGTTAATTCCTTGTTTAATACCTAAACCAAATTCAGCATTATCCTCAAATAGACTGTTAGCCCATGGAATAGAATAAGGTGTAGAAGGTGCACTAGCACCATATATTGATGAACATCCAGTAGCATTAGCAATAAATAAATTATTATTAAATACTTGTGTTAAGTTTTTAATATAAGCTGTTTCTCCACAACCAGCACAAGCCCCAGAATATTCAAATTTAGGATCAGTAAAGCCAATATTTTTAATATTGATAATTGGAGATTCGTAATTAACTTTATTTTTATTTAAATACTCATAATTATCATTATTAAACTTTTTCTTATCATATTTTTCCATCACTAAAGCTTTATTTCCCATTTTTCCAGGACATACATTAACGCAAAGACCACATCCTGTACAATCTTTATAACTAATTCCTATTGCATATTTTTTATCTTTAGGAAACATACTAATAATTGCCTCATCATAATTATCATCTTTATCTAATAAATAAGGTCTAATAACGGCATGAGGACAAACAAAAGCACATTGGTTACATTGAATACAATTTTCCTTATTCCAACAAGGTACATTCTCAGCAATATCTCTTTTCTCATACTTAGTACTACCACCAGGATATATCCCTGATCTTCTATCAATAAAAGCACTAACAGGTAAACTATTTCCTTTAAGAAGGCCTATTGTTTCATCAAAAGATAAATTATCTTTTTCTTTATATGAAAGATTTATCCAATTACTATCAATATCTACTTTAATGACATGTTCTACTGCATCTTCTACAATTCTATTATTAACATTAACAACACTCTCTCCTTTATGAGAAAATCTCTTAACATTAGTATCTTTCATAATTTCTTTTACTTTATTAGTATCTAAGATTTTAATAATATCAAATATACATATTTCCATACAAGTACTAATCTTATTCTTAAGTCCTAATTCATTAACTAATTTATAAGCATCAATTATATAAAAATTAATATTCTTTTTAGCTAATAAATATTTAATCTTATTAGGAAGTGACTTAATTAATGTATCTTTATCTAATTTAGTATTTAAAAATAAAGTACCATTATCAACTAAATTATCAATAACATCATATTTATAAATATATTCTTCTTTAGAAACTACTACTAAAGATGGATTGTTAACATAATAAGGACATCTAATTTCTTTATCAGATATTCTCATATGACTTCTTGTTACTCCTCCAGATTTCTTTGAATCATATTGAAAATATCCTTGAACATATTTATCAGTATGGTCTCCAATTATCTTAATCATATCTTTAGAAGTAGATACCATTCCATCAGAGCCATATCCATATATTAAGAATTCTGTCATTTCATTAGGAATAACAAAACTATCATCAATATCTAATGAAAGATTAGTAACATCGTCATTTATTCCTATTGTAAAGTTATGATGTTTTTCCTCGCTATTCATAAAATCAAATACAGCTTTAATTTGTGCCGGTGTAGTATCTTTTGAAGATAATCCATATCTACCACCAATAACATCTACATCCTTGTCTTTAAGTGCTGCTACTACATCTAGATATAATGGTTCACCACCGGCAGCAATTTCTTTTGTTCTATCTAAAACAGCTACATTTTTAACACTATCAGGAATTACATCTAGTAGATATTTATTACTAAAAGGTCTATATAAATGAACTTCTACCATTCCATATTTATGACCTTGACTATTTAAATAATCAACTGTTTCTCTAATAGTATCACATACACTACCCATAGCTATAATAATACTATCAGCAGACTTATCTCCATAGTAGTTAAAAGGTTTAAAATTAGATCCAGTTACTTCATTAACCTTATTCATATAGTCAACAACTATTTCCGTAGCATCCTCATAATATTTATTTCTTACTTCTACATTTTGAAAATATATATCATCATTTTGTGCAGTTCCTCTAGTATTATAATTTTCATTACTCATACTTTTTTCTCTAAAATTATTTAAAGCATCTTTATCAATTAATTCTTTAATTTTTTCCATATTCATTAATTTAATTTTATCTATTTCATGACTAGTTCTAAAGCCATCAAAGAAATTAACAAATGGTAGTGATGCCCTAATAGCAGAAAGATGTGCTACTGCTGCCATATTATAAGCATCTTGTGGATTAGCAGAACACAACATGCATACGCCTGTTGATCTAATGGCATATACATCTTGATGGTCTCCAAAAATACTAAGAGCATGTGTAGCTAAGCTTCTAGCTGCTACATGTAATACTCCAGGAAGCATTTCTCCAGCCATCTTATAAAGTGTTGGAATCATTAATAAAAGTCCTTGACTAGCTGTAAAAGTAGAAGCTAAAACACCTGACTGTAAAGCTCCATGAACCAAAGCTACTGCTCCAGCTTCTGATTGCATTTCTACTATTTTAACTTTATTATCAAAAAAATTAAGTTCACCACTATTGGCTAGTATATCTATTTTCTCCGCCATAGGAGAAGCTGGAGTAATTGGATATATACCACATAATTCACTAAATTTATAAGCTACATTACTAACCGCTTCATTAGCATCCATTGTTTTAAATTTATTCATAAAAAACACCTCTATTCATTAATAATTATATAACAAATAGAAGTATTATTCAACTAAAAAAGAGATTATTACTTACTACAAGTATAACCTTGTTTAGTGTAATTATCTCTTAAAGTATCAATATTTCTAGATAAATTCAAAGTACCTAAATCAGTATCACTAATTGTATCATAATCAATTACATATGTAACCATATAATTGTTATCAGTATCAGTAGTATTTTGTACTGAGAAACCAGCTATATTACCATATCTATTTTGTACTGTTGCATGTCTATCTTTTAATCCTGCTACATCCAAAATAGTATCTGTAACGCCACCAATTATCTGATCTATTGCACTACCTATAACACCATCGATAATACCATCATCATTCTTTTGTGTATCATTAGTAGTACCATCTGTACCAGTACCAACACCAGGAATATCCTTTTTTCCATCATTATCAGTATCAGTAGTATTATCTTGTTTATAATCATAGGTAATTCTAACTTTTTTAACTTCTTTACCTTCATAATCAACATCATATTTAGTTTTAGTAGTTAAAGTACCATTAGTATTTTCATAAGTACAGCTCATCGTATCAGTAGCACCAGCACCACATCCTGTAAGAACTAAAATTCCAAGTAAAGAAAAACATAAAGCTTTTTTCATTTCATACCTCCTTTTGTTATTAGTATTCTCATATAAATCAAAATAATAATTGGTAAATATTGAAAAAACTACACTAATTAATAATTAATGTAGTTTAATTTTTTAATAATCACAATTACCAGGAGTTCTTGGATAAGGAATTACATCTCTTATATTATCAACACCAGTTAAATAAATAATAAGTCTTTCAAATCCCATACCGAATCCTGAATGAACACAACCACCAAATTTTCTTAAATTTAAATACCAATCAAAGTCTTCTTCTTTCATACCAAGTTCACGAATACGATTAAGTAACTTATCGTAATTTTCTTCTCTTTGACTTCCACCCATAAGTTCTCCAGCACCAGGAACTTCCAAATCGACAGCAGCTACCGTTTTACCATCATCGTTTTGCTTCATATAAAAAGCTTTGATATCTTTTGGCCAATTTTTAATAAATACTGGTCCATTAAAGTATTCAGTAATATATTTTTCATGTTCTCTTGCAATATCTTCTCCATATTCTGGTTCAAATTCCCATTTAACTGGAGCCTTTTTTAAAATAGATATTACTTCTTCATGATCAACTCTAGTAAATTTACTATTAAGTAGTTTTTTTAGTTTGTCTAATAATCCTTTTTCTACAAATTTATCAAAGAATTCCATTTCTTCAGGACAATTATCTAAAACATACTTAACTACAAATTTAAGCATATTTTCCATAATATTCATGTCACCTTCTAAATCACAAAAAGCAATTTCTGGTTCAATCATCCAAAATTCTGAAGCATGTGTTTTTGTATTTGAATTCTCTGCTCTAAAAGTAGGTCCAAAAGTATAAACTTTTTTATAGCTAAGTGCAAAAGTTTCTGCTTGAAGTTGACCACTAACTGTAAGAGCAGCTTTCTTACCAAAAAAGTCCTTACTATAATCTACTTCTCCGCTTTTAGCAACTCTGTCCATATCCAAAGTAGTTACTTGGAACATTTCTCCAGCACCTTCACAATCACTAGCTGTAATTATTGGAGCATGAAAATATACATATCCATCATCTTGAAAAAACTTATGAATTGCATAAGCTGCAACACTTCTAACTCTAAATACTGCACCAAATAAATTAGTACGAGTTCTAAGATAAGCTTGTTCTCTTAAAAATTCTCTTGAATGTCTTTTTGGTTGAATAGGATAATCTTCTGGACAATCTCCACACAACTTATAAGATAATAATTTCATTTCTATTGCTTGACCAGCACCCTCAGATTTGATAATTTTACCATGAACTTCAATAGCACTACCTATATGTAACTTTTGAATATCATCGAAATTCTCTAAACTATTATCATAAACAATTTGTAAATTTTTAAAACAAGTTCCATCGTTAAAGTCAATAAAACCAAATTCCTTTTGTTTACGGTGATTTCTTATCCATCCACAAACAACAACATCTTTGTCGATATAATCTTTCTTAAATAAATCACATACATCTATCATGATATTCCTTCTTTCTTAGAAATATTATACCATAAAACCTTAATATTATATCTACTTTTTTTCACTTTTAACTTTATTCTTATAGGCATTAGCAAAAAATCTCTTAGGATCTGCTGCTACACAGTTATATAAGGAAGGATTTCCTCTAACTTCACGAATAATTTCTATATCATCAGTAGATAGTTTTAAAATAACACCATCATCATCATCTTCGCATACAGCATTAATTTCTCTACCTAACAAATAATCAGCTGGGACATTAAAAGCATTTAAAATCTTAACAAGAATATCCATACTGGGAACTCTTGTCCCTTTTTCATAGCAAGAAATAGATACCTTCGTTACTCCTAGCATTTCTCCAAGTTTTCCTTGACTAATATTTCTTTCTGCTCTTAATTCTCTTAATCTATAACCTAAAAACATAATTCCTATTCCTCTCTATTAAATAATTCTACTATAAATTCTTAAAAATTAAAGATTTATCTTTTCTTTTTACCAGGTTTGTCACTTTTTTCACCACGTTCATTTTGTTCTTTAACCATCTCATCTGTATCCTTAGAATTATCCTCTTTAATATTATCTTCAGTATTTTCCAATGTTGTCTCGGTATTACTAATTTCTTTACCATTTTTTGAAGAAGCTAAGAAACTAATTCTATCTGCAACAACTTCCATTTTCTTATACTTAGTTCCATCTTCTTTTTCTATAATTCTTGATTGAACCTTTCCTCTTACACCGAGAATATCTCCAGATTTACAATATTCATTAGCACTTTCAGCAACTCCTGTCCATAATGTACAATCAATAAAATCCGTATCATATTCACCATTAATATTTTTGTATTCCCTTGGAACAGCTAAAGTTAAGCGACCAATTTTCTTTCCATTTTCAGTAAGCTCAAGTTCTGGTGTTCTAACTATTCTACCCACTAAAGTAATTTGATTAATCATATTTTCCTCCTTTCATGGAAAAATATACCATATCGTCATAATATAAATCAAATCGAAAAATTGAAAAAAAGTTCTTTTACCTATTCCAAATTTAAAAATTAGTCAAAATTTAAATCTTTATCTATTAATATAATTAAAAAAATACTAAAATTATATACTATTTATCAAAAAATGCAAAAAAAAGAAAAGTTAAAATTGTAATTTTAATTTTTCTTAAATTTAACACATACTTTACATAATTAAGTATTCTAAATATTAATATATTGTCTATTTATTGATTATTATCTACCTTTTTATATAATGGTATAATACTATTAGCTATTCCTAAAGCATATTTATCAAGATTATTAATTAAATTATCTAAATTATCTTTATTAGAAATATACCCAAGTTCTAATAAGTAAGCTTCACTACCTATATTACTATTATAATATGGATTACCTGTTATTTCTTCATTTCTATCATCTACATAAGCCCCAGTAACAATACCACCAGTTTCTCTAATAATATAATAATAATTAGATTTAGTAGTTATATCATAAGGAACTCTGCCTTTATCGGTATTTTCCTTTGCAGAATTTTCAATATCACTTTCTTTAAATGTTCTTGTATAAATACCATCCATAACTTTACTTATCTTATTAGTAGAATAATTAAGTCCAGAAGCATCAGTAATGTTTTTTGCTAGTGTTTTAGCATAATCATAGTTGATATTATCGGCTGTATATACTTCAAGTCCATTAACTGAAGCTGAATTATTACTATTAAAGTGAATAGAAAATACATATTTAGCATGAACTTCATAAGGAATAACCGCTCTACCATGAACTCCGTATTCAGGAAGTTTACTATTAGTAGTTAATTGTCCTTCTTCATGAGTTAGCTTAACTTTAAGTCCAGCTTCTTCTAATTTACTTTTAACTTTCATGGCTAAATCTAATGTAAAATCAGATTCTTTATATCCATATCTACTAGCACCACCATCCATGCCACCATGTCCAGGATCAAGTACTATATCATATACATTACTATCAGTATTCTCTACAACATTTATCATCATAGTAGGATAACTTTCTTCACTATTGATAGTAATCTTATTGTTAACATTACTTAATGTATAATAAGTTGTTTCTTTATAAGTCGTATCATTCTTTAAACTATAATATTTGTATATTTCTTCACCCTTATCATTTGTATCTTTGTATCTTAAAAATAAGAAATAGTTTCCTCTCGGAATATCATCTAAATATATTCCCTCATTAACTTTATCAGAAAAATTGAATTCTCCATCCTCAAAATTAATCTTTCTAACAATAAATTCTCCGTTGTATAATACAAATTCTAAATTTTTATCACTATTAATTTTTCCATGCATATTTAGATGAGTACCATATACATATAGTTCATCAATACTAACAACATCCTCTAAAGTTTCTAGTCTAGGAATTTTCTCTTTAGTTTTAGTATCATATAATATATACCCTCCAAATCCTAATAGTAATATAAGTAATACAATTAAAAATTTCTTCATATTCACCTCCAAAAATTTTTGTAATACTAACTAATATTATCTTTAAGTAATCTATTTAACTCAACAGCATATTCCATTGGTAATTCATCTCTAAAAGCACTAATAAATCCTAAGATTATTAATTCTTTAGCTTTATCTTCATCAATACCTCTACTCATTAAATAGAATAACTTATCTTCTTCTATTTTAGATACTGTTGCTTCATGTTCTAAATAAGAACTTTCATTATCAACAATATTTGTTGGTATTGTATCACTTTTAGATTTTTTATCTAATATAATAGTATCGCATTTAACATTGCTAACAGAATGCACGGCGTTTTTACTAATTCTAACAGTTCCTCTATAAGTAGCATTACCTCCATTTGAAGCAATAGACTTAGAAACAATATTACTTTTTGTATATGGAGCTAAATGTATCATTTTAGCTCCTGTATCTTGAATTTGACCATTACCAGCAGCTGCTACTGTTATACAACTACCCCTTGCATAAGGACCATTCAAAATACAACAAGGATATTTCATATTTGTTTTAGCACCAACATTTCCATCTATCCACTCCATTAGTCCATTCTCTTCAACAATAGCTCTTTTAGTAACTAAATTATATACGTCACTAGACCAATTCTGAATAGTAGTATATCTACATTTAGCATTTTTACCAACATATATTTCTACAACTGCTGCATGTAAAGCATCTTCTGTATATGTAGGAGCAGTACACCCCTCTATATAATGAAGCTCACTATTATCATCTACTATAATTAATGTTCTTTCAAACTGCCCCATATTTTTACTATTAATTCTAAAATAACTTTGTAAAGGTCTATCTAATTTAGTATTTTTAGGAATATAGATAAATGTTCCTCCACTCCAAACACACCCATTTAAAGCAGTATATTTATTTTCATCATATTTAACTAAATTATTAAAGTATTTTTTAAATAGTTCTGGGTATTTCTTTAAAGCACTATCGGTATCCATAAATATAACATTCTTATCTTCTAATTCTTTAATCATATTATGATAAATTACTTCACTATCATATTGTGCTCCAATTCCATCTAAATATTTATTTTCTGCATCGATTACTCCTAAATCTCTAAACTCATTCCTAATAGCACAACTAATTTTTTCCCAGTCATTAGTAAGCTCTTCTGTTCTTTTCTTATAATAAGTAATAGTATCAAAATCAATATTTAGTTCTGGTCCCCATTTTGGGTTCTCCATTTTATCAAAACATTCGAATGCTTTAATTCTAAATTCTCTCATCCATTCTGGTTCATTTTTGATATTTGATATTTCTTTAATGACATCTCTTGTAAGTTTCATCATATCACCTCATGTCAATCTACACCATTATTATAGCATTTTTTTATAAATAAGTATATTAAAAGCCTATTAAAACAACGACTTTACACAAAAAAGAGTTTACTAAAACATTTTGTAAACTCGCGCTTTATCATTATCATTTTTATATAATGCTAATAAATTGTTATCTTTGTCAAATATAAATTTCATTTCTGTATCAACAAATCTGTTGATAGCTACACCATTTTTAACTTTAAAGGCTACTTCATCATCTACAACTAAATGAGAAATATCAGGTAAAGCCTCTTCTATACTAAGAAGTTTATAACTATCATTCATAATATCTTCTAAAGTATAAGCATCACTTAATATAAAAGTTCCTAATTTAGTTCTTTCTAAACTATTCATAGTAGCAACTACTCCTAATTTTGCTCCAATATCTCTAACTAAACTTCTAATATAAGTCCCTTTACTAACATGACACTTAATCTTAAAATATACTTTCCCATCTTTATATAATATATCATCAATAATCTGAATATCATAAATAGTAACTTCTTTTTTTGGCAGTTCTACATAAGTATTACTTCTAGCATATTCATACAATTTTTTTCCATTAACCTTAATTGCTGAATATTTTGGTACTTCTTGTAAATAAGTCTTTTTAAAAGAATTAACACATTCTATAATTTTCTGTTTATCTATATCGACAGTTTCTGTTGATAAGACCACACCATCCATATCTAGCGTGTCTGTTTCTATTCCCAAGGTAATACCTGCTATATATTCTTTATCATGATTAGTTAATAATTCACATACCTTCAAGGCTTTATTAATACATATTACTAATAGTCCAGTAGCTCCAGGATCAAGTGTTCCTGTATGACCTACCTTTCTTGTTTTAAATTTTTTAGAAATAATGTTGACAATATCCCTACTAGTATATCCTGTAGGTTTATTTATTAATAGTATTCCCATCATTTTCTTCCAAAACCTTAGTAGTTTCTATTATTAATTTTTCCCTAAGTTTATCTAAATTCATCTCTGAATTAGCCCCAGCAGCCATATCATGACCACCGCCACCAAACAAAGCTGCTATTTTATTAACTTTAATTAATCCATTAGATCTAAAAGATATATAGTATTTATCATCTTCTCTAACAAATATTGATACTTCTACTCCTTGAATATTTCTACCAAGATTAACTAATCCTTCATGGTCACCTAACTTTGCACCACACTTTAAAAAGTCTTCTTTATTAATATAAGAGTAAGCAATCTTTCCATCACAGAAAAATACCAATCTATCAAGAACAATTTTTGTAAGTAGATATTGTGCCATACTTTTTCTTGCTATCATTTTATCATATAAATTATAGATATTCACACCTAATTCCATCATTTTAGCACACATTAAATAAGTATCTTTATTAACATTATTATTTCTAAAACCACCAGTATCTGTAAGTATCCCTATCATAAGATATGTACCAATCTTCTTATCCATATCTACTTTCCAACTTTTAAATAAACCATATAAAACTTGAGCACAAGCTGGACTTTCACCTAATACATAATTTAAATCGCCATATCTAGTATTACTAATATGATGATCAATAACTATAATTTTCTTACATCTACTAAGAATATCACTACCTTGATCTACTCTCTCTCTACTAGCACAATCTAGTACTATAGCTAAATCATATTCTTTAGAACTATCCCTCTTAATAATATCTATATCTTCTAAAGATTTATAAAGTTCAGGAATTTTAGAAATAATTACATCTACATCTTTTTGAGCCTTTTCTAAAAGAATACTCATTGCTAAAGAACATCCAATAGCATCCCCATCAGGATTTTCATGAGTAAGTAAGACTATTGAATTACTCTTCATGATTAACTCTTTAATCTTACTTCTCATTATTTATCCTTTCGATAATATCATCAATCTTCTTTCCATATTCAATAGATTCATCATAAACAAAGTGTATTTCTGGCATCTTTCTAATATGTACTTTCTCACATAAAGCACTTCTAATAAAGCCACTAGCTTTGTTTAAAGAATCAGTAACTTTTTTCTTGTCTTCATCTAATGTTGTAAAGTATACTTTCGCATAAGATAAATCATTTGTAATTCTAACTTCTGTAATAGTTACAAACTTAACTTCTTTATCTTTAACTTCGTCATGTAATATTTCACTAATTTTTTCTACAAAAGTATTGTTAAGTCTTTCTAATTTAACACTCATAATCATACCTCCTCAAATCTACTTAAGAGTTATTATTATTTTTTAGTTGTTTTAGTTTGTTGTTCCCCTAAAATTTCTTGATATCCTTTAGAGAAACTACTTATAAATCTTTGTTTTAATTTATTATCTCCAGGTATAAAAGCATTAAGTTCATTATCATTAACATCTTTCTGGTTCATACACCAATCTCTTCCTAATTGTTTATAGTATCCATCTAAGAAGTTACCATTATTCTTAAATTTCTCATCAGCTTCTTCTATACTACTTCCCTGTAAGAACCAATTTTTGCCCATTTCTTCTAAATATCCACTTAAATAATCTGAATTCTTTTTATATATATCAGCAATATTTTCAAATGCTATTCCCTTGTTGAAATCGGCTTTACCAATATTATAAACTCTATCTTTAATACCTTTTTGACGCTTAGCAGTTGTAAAACCTATAACAAATGTATCATAGTCTTTCTTATATTTCTTAATTTCATAGTAGCTACTATCTTCACCAAGCGCATCAAACTCTTCTAAAGTATGTCCTTCATTAAACCAATTTCTTCCTATATCATAAGTTGAAAAACTAAAAGAATGTCCTGAAAAGTTATTGTACATGAAAGTACCTTCTTTTTGTTCAATCATATCATAATCAATACTTGCTATTTTTCTAGCAAGATATTCATTCTCTGTAAGTTTTCTTCTATCAGCCATTATCTCTTTACCTCAACAATTTCATAGGCTTCAATAATGTCGCCTTCTTTAATATCATTATAATTCTCTATAGTAATACCACATTCAATTCCTTGTTTAACTTCCTTAACTTGATCTTTTTCTCTAGCTATTGAATTGATATTACCATCATATATAACTACTCCATCACGAATAATTCTTGCTTTAGCATCTCTTCTAACAATTCCAGATATAATATAACTACCAGCAATTGTTCCAACTTTAGAAAATTTAAATAGTTTCCTAACTTCTGCTTGACCTAGAACTTTTTCTTCATAAATAGGTTCAAGTTTACCTTTCATAGCAGCTTCCATTTCTTCAACTACTTTATATATAATATTATAAAGTCTAATATCTACACCTTTTTCTTTAGCATATTCAACTATCTTATTATTAGGTCTAACGTTAAAACCAATAATAATAGCTTTAGAAGCTGCTGCTAAAACAACATCACTTTCTGTAATAGCACCAATACTACTCCTGATAACATTAACTCTTATTCCCTCAACATCAAGTTTAAGTAAAGAATTCTTAACAGCTTCTTCACTACCCTTAACATCTGCTTTCAAAATAACATTAATTTCTTTTTCTCCAGCTTCAATTCTATTAAATAAATCATCTAATGAAACTGAATTATTGCTACCAAGACTTCTCTTTTTAGCTTGTCTTATTCTTTCTTCTGAAATAGCTTTAGCTTTCTTTTCATTTTCAAAAGCCATAAACTTGTCTCCTGCTGATGGGCTTTCACTAATACCGGTAATAGATACTGGCATTGAAGGACTAGCTTCTACTAAGTTCTCACCCTTATCATTTTTAAGAGTTCTAATCTTACCAGCATAATTGCCTACTACGACAGCATCACCTAATCTTAAAGTACCATTTTGAATGAGAACTGTACTAACAACACCCTCATTTTTATCTACCTTAGCTTCAATTACCGTTCCTGATGCATATCTATTAGGATTAGCTTTAAGTTCTTGCATCTCTGCAATCAATAGTAAGTTATCCAATAATTCAGGAATACCCTCTCCTGTTTTAGCAGAAATATTTACAAACAAAGTATCTCCACCCCAAGTATCAGGAGTAATTCCATTTTGGCTCATCTCTGTAAGTACCCTATCAGGATTAGCATTAGGTTTATCAATCTTATTAACTGCTACTACTATTGGTACGCCTGCTGCTTTAGCATGGTCGATAGCTTCTTTTGTTTGTGGCATAACTCCATCATCAGCAGCTACTATTATAATAACAATATCAGTAATACTAGCTCCTCTAGCTCTCATCTCAGTAAATGCTGCATGGCCAGGAGTATCAATAAAGGTAATAGGCTTATCGTTATATATAATTTGATATGCACCTATATGTTGTGTAATTCCTCCAGCTTCTCCTGCTACTACATTAGTCTTTCTAATCGTATCAAGAAGTGTTGTTTTACCATGGTCAACATGTCCCATAATAGTAATTACTGGAGGTCTTTCTATTAAGTCATTCTCATCATCAATAATTTCCAATTCTTCAAAATTAAATTCATCTCTAGTAGAATCCTTCTTTAAAGTTTTTCCATATTCCAAAGCTAAGATTTCTGCTGTTTCAAAATCAATAGTTGCATTTAAATTCATAATCTTGCCTAAACTCATTAATTTCTTAATAATTTCTGCAACATTCTTATTAAGTTTATTAGCCAAATCTGCTACACTCATACCCTCAGTATATAACACGATAGAATCATCTTGTGTATTTATATTAGATTGTAATTTCTCCTTATGTTTATACATCTCTTTCTTTTGCTTAGCAAACTTCTCATTCTTATTTTCATTCTTGTTATTATTATCTTTTTTACTCTTATTATTCTTTTTCTTCTTAATAGTAGCTTCTACTTCTACTTCTTCAAGTTCTTCTACATAAGAATCTTCAAAATCATCATCTATTTTCTCGTTTTCTTCTTCTAAAGATTCTTCTTCGTTAAAATCAGTGTTTTCAATTTCATTATCAAGAAGTATTATGTCATCATCTGTTAGCATATCTTCTAAAGAATTAACTTTAATATCTAACTTTTTACATAATTCTAAAATATAATCAGTCTTTTTATTAACATCACTTGCATATTCCATTACACTCATCATTATAAAACACCTCCTAATTATTAATTATATTTTTTATTTTTTCATATACCTCATCGTCAATCTTTGTTTCTAATACTCTTTCTAGTATTTTACTTTTAATTGCTTTTTCTAAGACACTAATATCTTTTTTAATATATGCTCCTCTACCATTTAATTTTCCTGTTTCATCAACACAAATAGTGCCATCAGGACATTTTACTATTCTAAGCAGTTCACCTTTAGGTAACTTTTCTTTTGTAATAACACAACTTCTCATTGGTATTTTTTTATTCTTCATCAAGTTCTCCAGCTTTTTTAATAATAATTTTATATTTAGTTAATCTAGATGCTAACTTAACATTTTGTCCTTTTTTACCTATAGCTAAAGAAGAGTTTTCATTATTTACGATAGCTAAAGCTTCTTTGTTCTTTTCATCTATAATTCTAACTTCTACATCTTTAGCAGGACTAAGTGCATTTTGTATAAACTTAACAGGATCTTTATCATATAAAATTACATCTATTTTCTCCCCATTTAATTGGTTAAGAACTCTATTAATTCTAGATCCTTTTTCTCCAATAATAGCTCCTACTGGATCAACTTTATCATATTCAGTATATACTGCGATTTTACTTCTATTACCAGCATCTCTTGCTACTGAATATAACATTACTGTGCCATCACTAAGTTCAGGTATTTCATTTTCAAGAAGTCTTTTAACAAATCCATAATGACTTCTAGATAATAATATAAATATTCCTTTAGTACCAAATTCTATTTTAGAAACATATACCTTTATTGAAGATCCCATTACTAATTTTTCTCCCGGAATAATTTCATCCTTAGGTAATACTCCATGAGCTCTACCTAAATCAACATAATAGTTCTTAGAGTCTTCTCTTGATAAAGTACCTATAAGTATTTCATCTTGTTTATCTTTAAATTCTTCATTAACAAGATTTTTTTCTGCTTCCTTAACTTTTTGTACAATTATTTGTTTAGCAGATAATACTGCTACTCTTCCAAATTCTTCTGGAATAATTTTAACTTCTGTATCGATAGTTTCATCTACTTGAATATCATCTACAATTTTCTTAGCATCTTCAAGTGATATTTGTGTCTCTTCATCAGTAACTTCAGGAACAACTATCTTATAAGTAAATAATCTAATTTGTCCTGTTTCAGGATTAACTTTAGCTTTAACATTAGCTATACCAGTGTTCTTTTTATAAGCATTAGCCATTCCTGATTCCATAGCTTCGATAATAACATCTTTATCTATTCCCTTTTCTTTAACTATCTCATCAACAGCTTTCATAAATTCTTTTGCTTGTTTACTATTCATCTTTACCACCCTTCTCTTTAGTAGAAACATCTAAAATATAACTATCAGTAAGCATATCACATTTATCAAGTAATGGATTAATTATATTAGTAACTTCTACACACGTATCAATATCAATAATTTCATCACGATCAATAACAATTCTTAAAAAATAGTTACTTCCTTCTTTTTCATAAACAATACTATCAATTGATATTCCTAATTTGTTAACTTCTCCTTCTATTAATTTTCTAATTTCTGTTTCCATATTACCTCCTTATATCAACAATAAAGAGTGGATTTTTCAGCCACTCTTTGTCAAGAACAATTAAATTATACCATATATTTTCTATATATACAACACTTTTTACAAAGAAAAAAAGCACATAATGTGCTATGGTTCTACATAATGGCGCGCCCATAGGGATTCGAACCCCAAACCTTTTGGTCCGTAGCCAAACGCTCTATCCAATTGAGCTATGAGCGCAAATCAAAAATGTAAATACATTATATACCCATTTTTGAAAAAAGTAAAGTTTTTTATAAATAATATTATAAATCAAGCATAATTTCTTGCGCAGATAGCTCAATTTTACGATACTTTACTCCGCAACAATCAAATAATTTTTTTGATGCGATAACTGAATCTGTATTAGCATATTTATCACATAAATATACTACTTCTTTAATTCCTGATTGAATAATTATTTTTGCACATTCATTACATGGAAATAAATCTACATATATTTTAGCATTCTCTAATTCTTTTCTGTTTCCACGATAATTAAGTACTGCATTCATCTCAGCATGACATACATATAGGTATTTTGTCTCAAGTGGTTTCCCTTCTCTATCCCAAGGAAATATTGTATCATGAAATCCATTCGGTGTACCATTATATCCTATTGATAGGATTCGGTTATCATTACTTACTATACATGCTCCAACTTGTGTATTAGGATCTTTACTTCTAAGTGCAGATAATTTAGCAATTCCCATAAAATATTGATCCCAACTTAAATAATCCTTTCTTTGTTTATTAACTTTTTTTTCCATCTTTATCCTCCTTCAAAGGTATTGGATCATATCCACCCTTATTTATACTATTACATCTAAGAATTCTTCTACTAGTCAAATAAAAACCTTTAATAAATCCCCATTCCCTAAATACTCCAATAGCATATTCTGAACATGTTGGTCTAAATTTACAATATCCATGCCAAGGACCAGGAATCATCTGATATACCTTAATTAATCCAATTGCTACATATTTCATATCTTCTTAACAAATAATTTATCTACGTTTTTATCTGGAATCATCATCTTAAGACTTTTATCTATTTTTATTTCATAACTATCTACAAAAGGATCTAGCATTTCTCCATCAATGCACCAAGGCTTTTTTGGCTTGTCAATGAATTTGATTTTTAAGTTATCTGTCTTATATAAATATAGTCCAGGTACTTTATGTACATCATATAAAGTTAAGAAATATAAACTCCTAAGAATATCTTTTTTCTTTGATATATTACATAGTAAAAGTTCAAATTTATTATCATCTAATTTAACATCTTTATAAAAATTATTAATTCCAGCTATTCTATTAGCATTAGATACAATTACGAAAGAAAATAATCCTCTATACTCTACTCCATCTATTTCATACACTATCTCATTAAGATTAGTTTTATCAAATAAAGATCTTGCTCCCTCTTTAATATAAGCTAAATATCCAATTTTTTTCTTAAGTTCTCTAGGTGTTTCATAAGGGATATCCGCAAATTTACCTACAGTAGCCACATATATAAAAGGTTTATTATTAATCATACATATATCTACTTGTTTAACAACACCTTCAAGTGTCTTTTTTAGATTGGTAAGCATATTTTTGCCATATCCCATCATCACTCCAATATCATTAGTAGTACCACAAGGAATATGGGCACATACAAGACGATCTTTTCTTCTATAATTACCTGTAACTGATTCATTAAATGTTCCATCTCCCCCAATAGATAAAACTAAATCTACTGGTTTTAAATTCTCTATTATCTTTATAGCATGACCTTTATATTCTGTATAATAAGTTTCAGTATCATAACCATAATTATGAAGCATCTCTTCAAATTGTGGCAAATATTTAAATTTAGCCTTTCTTCCACTATTAGGATTATAAATAATAGCACATTTTTTCATATAATCACCTACAAATCTTATTCTATCATAACTATTAAAAAAAAGAAACTATATAAAAATAATTTCCATCTTCTATCTGTAAACTGTATCTTATACTACTATAATATTTACTAATCACATAAGTTTAGTAATGATATAAGTTCTTGTTGAATGTTATATATATCTTCGTATATAAATGTTAACATTTCCCCCTCTGTTAAACTAGCATCCTTATTAGTATCATAATTCTTTACTCTTGTTATAGGTTCTATTCCCTTTTTATTTTCAAACTCTTTAATTAACTCATGTATAATTATTAATTCATTACTAATCTGATTTCTTTTAGTATTAATATCCAAAACACTAAAACTATCTATAAATTCTTCTCTCATTCATCTTCTCCTATAATTATCTACTAAGTCCATTATTAATAGTGTCATTTTCTATTATGTTATTATTAAGTTGTTCTCCTCTTAATTGTTTCATCCTTATTCTATCTTCTTCTCTCATTTTAATAAATCTTTCAACTTTCTCTTGATGTAAATGCTCTTTAGGAATATTTTTAGCAACTTTCTCATGTGCCATTTTAATCCAATCAGGATTTATCTTAGATAGGTTTTGTTGTTTATCTTTACTACATAGTGCTATATATTTATTACTATCAGCATTTCCAAATGCCGTAACATGGTCTATTCCTTTTTCATAATCTTGTGCATCCCATATTGTATCTACTAAGAAGTTTTGCCCATTAATTGTTATGATATTCCAAGCATGACTCCCTTCTCCATTAAGTAAATATTTTCCTCCAATTTTATCACATTCAATTCCTTGTCTAGTACATAATTCTTGATATATATGCGCAAATCCACTACAAGTAGATAATTGATTAGTAAGACCTATTAGTGTATCCCAAGTTCTAGTTCTATTAGTATTTCCTCTAATATCAAGAGGTTTACCATCATTTCCTTTAGATTCAGTTGTCCTATAAGTAATATCATATTTTAAATACTCATACAAATATAATGCTTTTTCATAATCATTCCAATTAGGATCTATTCCTTTTTCTATTTCTTCCATCTTCTTTAAAATAGTGATAAGTTCACTCTTAGAATACGTTGCATTCTCTCTAAGATTATCCCAATTATAAGCAGTACTCTTAGCATACTCTTCAGTAAGTCCACCAATAACTCTCACATCAGTATTTGGAGATAATTTTTCTATCATATCTATAGTTAACCCTTTAGTACTAGGTATCTGTATCAGATACCTCTCTTTACTATCAGGATTAATCTTACTAATCATTTCTTCAAAATTAGAACTATCTCCCTTAATTACATTATTAATATTATAAGCTTTAAATGTTTCTTCTTCATTAAAGCCTCCCTTACTTAGTAAAATCATATTCTATCACCTATCCATATACTTACTTATAATTATTATATCATAACAAATTTTCTTTATATAGAATTATTTCTTCATATTACAAAAATTATACATAAAAAGAAATCCATTCAGATTTCTTATATTATATATAATTCTATTTCTTAGCTACTATTCCATAATATCTTCTAATAAGTCTTATTCCTTTTGGATATGTATTTCTTTCTATGTAATAATTTAATTTATTCATATCAATATTTTTATTATGATTTATAACCCCTTCATCAAAGTCATCTATTATTGGTACTTTTAATAAGAAGTTATATAAATCCTCTTTTGTTTTAAAATACTCTCTTACATGTAAAGGTATTAGTTCTACATCTTTAAATCCAGAAGCAATAATATTTTCATAGTCTATTATACTTATTGGCTTTTTATCTAGTATTCCTTGTCCCTTACCAAATATTAACTTTAATTCATAACAATCATACTTATCTACTCCTCTTACAATTAAGTAACCATCTTTCTTTAATTTATTATAAATTTGTTTAGCATCTATTACTGTATTTCTTGCTACTATTACATCATAATAATTGTCTTCTACATCCATGTTTAAATTATCCATAACTCTAAAAGAAATATTTTTTCTTTTGCTTATTTTTAAATTTTTATTTGCGGTTTCAATCATACCACTAGAATAATCTGTTCCTAGTATTTCTTTTGTTTCTGGAAAATGTGCAAGTAATTTTTCTCCACCACCGGTACCTAAGTCTAATATTTTAGAATTCTTATTTGTAACATTATTTAATATTTCGTACATATCCTAATTAGTTAACTTTTCACTTATAAAATTAAAATTACTAAAATCCCAATTTTTTTCTTTTTCATAATACTCTTTTTCATTTGTTTTCATAATTTCACTCTCCTTAATAATTTATACTATGTGGTTATATTATATAATATAAAAAGAACCTCCTTTCATGAACACAAAAACTAACCACAAAAATTTGTGTATCGTTATTGTCATTCATGAAGAGATTCTTAAGACTCATCATTATTCCTTTAAACTTATAAGTTTACTGGTAGTAAAACGCGAATGGACTAATTGAATTACTACAAATAAAATATATCATATCTTATTAAATAAGTCAAATTTAAAAAGAAAAGGCCACTACCAAGTAATGGTCTCTTCACTAATAAAGATTACTTAAATTGACAACAAGAACCACATTGTTGATTAGTAACTACATTCTCTTCACTGCAAGTATAGTGTGGTTGATAAGTATGTCTGAATATATGATTATTAATTATTTTAGTATTAATTGGACAGATATGTTTTACTTCATGAACGATATTTCTTTGAATGCATCTTTCTCTTCCTGCTTCAATAATAGGTCCTGATTGCATTCCATAATTCATACCTTCATTTTCATTAACATTCATATTGGTATTAGTATTTGTATTCATATTAGTGTTCATATTACTATTATTAATATTAATATCTATACCATCTCCATATCCGAAATTTCCATCTTGCCTAAAATCATCATTATAAAACATCTTTGTTCCTCCTATCTATTTTTATAATATGAAAGAGCTTAAATTATGACTGTGTAAAATGCACAAATTATCTTGACAGATAGAAAAAAATATAATAATATTAAATTGACTTTTATCAAGAATGAGGGAGAGGATTAGCTCTATGAACTCATACCAACCTGCTAAAGTAAGGTGGTAACGCTAATATCGATGAGAGAGATAATACCAAAAACATTAACTCTTTCAAGAGTTTTTTTCTTTTGATAAAAGCAAGGAGGAGTAAATGAAAAAATATATTACAAGTGAATCAGTCACAGAAGGTCACCCAGATAAAGTTTGTGACCAAATAAGCGACAAAATCTTAGATACAGCCTTGTCGCAAGATAAAGAAAGTAAAATGGCTGTAGAATGTACAATTAAAGATAATCTAATATTTATCTATGGAGAATCTTCTACTAAAGTAAAAATACCATATGAAAAAATAGCTAAAGAAGTAATCAAAGAAATTGGTTACAATGAAGAATATGAAGTGATAACTAAAATAAGTAATCAATCAAAAGAAATATCTAGAGCTGTAAATAAAGAAAAAATATCTGCTGGTGATCAAGGTATAATGTTTGGATATGCCACTGATGAAACAAAAGAATTAATGCCATTACCTATTTTATTGGCTAATAAATTAACAGAAAAATTATCTATTGAAAGAAAGAAAAATAAAGATTCAATCCTATTACCAGATGGTAAGAGTCAAGTAACCGTAGAGTATATTGATGATACCCCAAAAAGAATAGATACCATCATCGTATCATCTTCTCACAAAGAATCAGTCTCACTAGAAGAATTACGTAAGTATATTAAAAAAGAAATAATAGAATCAGTAATTCCTAAAAAATATATCGATAATAATACTAAAATAATGATAAATCCAGCAGGTACTTTCATAACTAGTGGATCATTTGCAGATAGTGGTACTACTGGTAGAAAAATAGTTGTAGACTCATATGGAGGAAGTGCTAAAGTAGGTGGCGGTTGCTTTAGTAGTAAAGATCCATCAAAAGTAGATAGATCTGGCGCTTATTATGCTAGATATGTTGCTAAAAATATAGTTCATAATAAACTAGCAAAAAGATGTGAAGTATCCGTATCCTATGCTATTGGCTATGATAAACCAATCCATATAGGTATTGATACATTTGGTACAAATAAAGTATCTATAGAAAAAATATATGATTTTGTCAATAAAAACTTTAATTTTAGCGTAGACAACATCATTAAAGAATTAAATCTATATAACGTAGAATATTATAAAGTAGCAAGTTATGGTCATTTTGGTAGAGAGAATCTTGACTTACCATGGGAAAAAACAAAAGAATTCAACTAATGAATTCTTTTAAAATGGCATCTTAAAATTCTTATTACTCATCATTTTCATCATTTTTTTCATTTCTTCAAATTGATTAAGTAATCTATTAACATCTGTAACTGTTAGTCCACAACCCTTAGCAATTCTTTGCTTTCTACTAGCCTTAATAATATCAGGATTATGTCTTTCTTCTGGAGTCATAGATAATACTATAGCCTCAATGTGAGCCATCTGTTTAGGATCAATTTTAGCATTATCAAGTCCCATCTTCTTAGCTCCAGGTATCATTTTAAGTAAGTTCTCTAGTGGACCTAGCTTCTTAATTTGATTAAGCTGTGCTAAAAAATCTTCAAGATCAAAAGTGCCTTTAGTCATCTTCTTAGCTGCTTTCATAGCTTCTTTTTCATCTATCTCATCTTGTACTTTTTCTACTAAACTAATAACATCTCCCATTCCAATAATTCTATTGGCCATTCTATCAGGGTGAAACTCTGTAAGTCCGTCCTTCTTTTCACTAACACCAATAAACTTAATAGGAATATTAGTAAGATGTCTTACAGATAAAGCTACACCTCCACGAGTATCTCCATCTAACTTAGTTAAAATAACTCCTGTAAGATTAAGTGCATCATTAAATCCAGTTATAACATTAATAGCATCTTGCCCCATCATTGCATCAATTACTAATAATATTTCATCAGGTTTAACTTCTTTAGATATTTCTTTAAGTTCGTCCATCAATTCTTCATCTATATGAAGTCTACCAGCAGTATCAATAAGAATATAGTCATACCCATTCTCTTTGGCATAATTAATAGCATTCTTACTTATCTCCACAGGATTACCAATACCTTCACTATATACGGGAATATTTAATTCTTTACCTATTTGCTTTAATTGATCAATAGCAGCAGGTCTATATACATCACATGCTACAAGTAAAGGTTTTTTACCATGTTTCTTTCTAAGAAAATTTGCAAGCTTTCCATTAGTAGTAGTTTTACCAGATCCCTGTAGACCTACTAACATAGTAATAGTAGGTTTTTTATCTATAACTAATGGAGCGCTATCACCACCAAGTAATTCCTGTAATTCATCTCTAACTATCTTAACAAATAAGTCTCCAGGATTTAAACTCTTATTAACTTCTTCACCAAGAGCTTTTTCTTTAACTTTATTAGTAAATTCCTTAACAACTTTATAATTAACATCAGCTTCAAGTAATGATAGTCTAATCTCTCTCATCATATCAGAGATATTATCTTCAGTTATTTTTCCATATCCTTTAATTTTATGAGCTATACCCTGTAATCTGTCACTTAAATTTTCAAACATTTATATCACCTACATCTAATTATACAATAAAAATATTATAATTCTAAAAAATATTAATCTAATAAAACTATAATTGTTTCTTTTTACCTAATTTCA
Source organism: uncultured Bacilli bacterium (assembly GCA_934101175.1). Lineage (GTDB taxonomy): Bacteria > Bacillota_I > Bacilli_A > RF39 > UBA660 > RUG705. The sequence continues at coordinate 61,123 of CAKOQC010000002.1, read as the reverse complement.
AATATTCTTCTAGACACAAATTATTATCAGTAATGTATTTAGCAATTTCTGAATTATTAATATATCTTAAATGCCAAGGTTCAGCTCCATATCCAGTAATATCTTCTTTTCCTAAAGGATATCTTATAATAAAACCAAATTTCCAGGCATTATCATAAACTGCTTTTAATACTGGATGATTATTCATTTCTTGATCTGCATACCATTTTCCATTTTCATATAATAAAAAGTCAACAGCAAGTCCAGTATGATGTTCTGAATATCCAGGAATAGCTACATACTTTTTTGTATATTCAATTCCTTTTTCTTTTTCTATTTCATCCCACACAATTTGTTGATAGTTAACACTTCTATAACCACTTTCTACATCAATTACATAACCTAATTCATATAAATAATCTTTAAGTTTAAGAAATTGATCATAAGTTTTTCTTTCTAAATATCTATCGTCAGCATAAGCAGAATTACATTTAATAATTTCATAATCATCAAAATTTTCCATTTTATTTTCTTTGTTAACTAATATTAAATATTTATTTTCCATTTCTCTTTTTTGCCTCCATAACTAATCTTTTAAATATTTTATTATCATCATCCCACTCTGGATGGAAACAAACACCGAGAATAAAATAATCTTTATTGTTATATTCAATTCCTTCAATAACTCCATCATCCGCTACAGCGGTTATTTTAAAATTACTTCCAACTCCTATTGGAGTAAATGAGTGTAAGCTAACAGGGTTAATTTCTGCTTTTTTAATTGTTTCATATAAATAAGAAGATTTGTCAATAATATTAACTTTATGTCTAGCCAAATCAACATTATCATAATTAACTTTTAATTTTCGATGATTATTATTTTCAATTTGTTTAAGAACAATTCCACCATTTTCTTCTTTTAACTTTTCATATGATTTAATAAAATTGTCTATTGTAAAATTGCTCATTCCCATATCTAAGATCATACTATAAATAGAAATAGCTTGAAAACCTAAACAAATTCCTAGTAATGGTTTGTTATTTCTAATAGCATAATCAATTACTTCATAATAACAATCCCATATTTTATTCCCCCCAGGTAATAAGAATGCATCACATAAATCTAAAACATCTTTATCAAGTTTTCCATTATTTAAACAAATTCCTATTGGAATACCACCACATGAGAATATTTTCTTACAATATAAATCTAAAAATTCATATTTATCATTATATGGATTATCATCAGTTTTTAATAATATTTGTGGTAAAACACCTATAATGATTTTATTCATAAAAACATCACCAATATAATTATATACATTTTTTAAATTTTTTTTAAATAAAAATATTGCATTTTTCTTATTTTTTGCTATAATTAATTTACACACAGAAATTATCTGTATCAAACAGCCAAACAAGGCCGTTAGTTATATATATGCAGATGTGGTTCAACGATTAGAATACGGCCTTGCCAAGGCTGTGACGGGGGTTTGACTCCCCTCATCTGCTCCATTATGATTATTTCATGCTAAAAAGCATGTTATAATATATAAAATTAATCTTTAAAAAATGGTAATATTCTAAGATTAAATTTATATTTGAATGTATCAAAGAGATTAAATCTCAAAGAATTAAGAGTGGTTGAGACTCTTTTTTCTTGGCTTAAATCAGTATGTGTATAAATATTTAATGTTATAGATGGATTACTATGACCTAGCCTACGAGATATCTCATTGATTATTATTCCATTATGAAGTAATAAAGTAGCATGACTATGTCTAAATTGATGCAATGTTATAGGCCTCAAATTTGCTCTCTGACAAGCTTTAAACTTATAACGATTAATTGTAGTAGGTGCAAGCGGTTTCATACCACCAAAGATAAAATAATCGTAATTAGACTTATTATACACTCTATCATAATATTTCTTTAAACTTAGTAAATCATTTCTTAAAATACGATCTATTTTAATTTTACGAACTGATGAGCTTGTTTTAGGCGTATCTATTTCACGATTACCATGTTCACTAATAGTTTTAGTAATATAGATATAATCATCTTGTAAATCACTAAATTTCAATGCCATAGCTTCACCAGGTCTAGTTCCAGTAAAAAACATTAAATTAAAAAATTGTTTATATATATTATTATCGAGATTTTTTATAAAAAGATTAAACTCTTTTAAATTATAAAAATCTTTTTTATTTTCTTCATATTTTTTTCTGAAATTACCAACTTTCATAATAATAGTTTTATCAAAATTATAAAATATACTACAATATTCAAAAAACGAACATAATATATAATATAAAGAAAAATTATAATTATTGGAAAAATTAAAAGTTGAGATATAATTTTGCCAATTTAATATATCACTAGATGTAATATCATTCAAATTATAATCTTTAAAAAATGGTAATATTCTAAGATTAAATTTATATGTGAATGTATCAAAACTTTGTTTTTTATGCCGTCTTGAAGCATAGATTAAATAATTTTTGTAAGCTTCTTCAAAGCTCATTTTCCTCACCTCGAGGAATGTATTATACTTATTTTACAATTTTTGTCAAATTTAACATATACCACCTCAAAAAATAGTATATCATAATTCTTCAGGATCAAACATAAAAATTTCTACAATTTGTTTTAATTCGTCTTCAGTATATTCTTCAGATGTGTCTATATGAAGTACTAATTCATTATCGCAATATACTGAAATATGATTGTTATATTCACTTTGTACTATAACATAACCTTTATATTCAACTCTCATTTTTCCTCCTTTAATTTAATCATTTATTTCATTGTAACAATAATAGATTTTATCAAATTTTCTACAATTATTGTATTTATACACATTTTCTGTATTTTCGATAATTTTTTTATCTATTTCTTCATTTTCAGATAAATCGTTAAAAGCGATAATTAATGCACCAATTAAAATAGTCAAAATTAACATACTCTTAATAGCTTCTAAAAAAGAATACATATAAATAACCCTCCTTTAATTTAATCATTTACTTCATTGTAGCAATAATATTTACCATCATATAATTTACAATAATCATATTCATATACTTCTTGTACTTTTTTAATCGTTTCTAATTCTATATTTTTATCATTCGAATATAAATTCTGAATAAAAAAAGTATAAATAAGTACTAAGATAAAAATAATAACAAACAAAAATATATCATCTTTCATTATTCATCCATCTCCTTAATATTTCTCCCTCTCTCTTTCTTTTTAATCTCTTTTTCTTTTTGCGCTAAACATAAAAATCTTTCACAGTCCCATACTTTACATTTTGAACAATCATAATTGCATTGTCTCCTCCATTTTCTTCTAATCGGTTCAACAGAAAACCAATTAAACCATTCAAAAATAATACCTAATGCAAAACCAATTAATACTTTATCCATAACATCTCCTTTATACTTCAAATAAATTTAATAAAATTTAATAATAAAATCAAAATTGATTTTATTAAAGAGATGAGCACCTCGCTACGCGACCGTTCTCCTTTCCCTAAAGGGAGGAGCCGCACCACTCATCTCACCCTTACCACCAGACTGAGGGTAAAATGCATAAAATAAATCGTCATTTTCAGAAATTTAGATAATTTCTATTTTATATTGAATAGTTGAACTATTATAGATTAGGGCTTTGCCCTAGACCCACCAGAGACTAGTCTCTGGACTCTGGCGATCACCTAAAACCGGTGGGGTTGTCCAAAGTCAAAAAAATGTTTTGACTTTGTTTTTTCAATTATGTACTGCTAATATTTGTCAATATTAAATCCGGCATAAAGAAGTATAACTGTGGGTAAATCAAATTATTCCGTTTTAAAATTGACAAATCGAAGTATACTTAAAATCGAAGTGTGATCTTATTTCAATTAAAACGGTAATTCTTCTGCCATAAAGACTACTTGCTTTATATCGTTTAAATAGTCTAAAATCTGTTCTCTAGTTATTGGTTCTTTATGTTGCTTATATCGTGAATCGTTAATTAGTTGAATATCTTTATCAGATATTTTATCAGTAGGGAATCGTAACATCTTAAGCAAATAATCACTAGTATAGTTATCTACTTCAATATTATCTACTTCACTAAGTAATACCATTAACTGCGATTTAGAAATAGAATGCAATAGCCAGTCTTTCTTTTTTGAAATCGAATTTTCTACATTAATGCTAGATAACTGTATCTTATCGATATTATCAGTGAAATCTTGCCAAAATTCTGCAATAGGCCATCTTGACTTGTTAGAGTCATCTTCAGAGTACTCTACAAAACATATATAATTTTTAAGTATACCTTTTATCGTTGAAGAAAATTTTCTATCTTGTATTATCAAAGATACTATCTCTTTCGCTCTTTCTTGCCTGAATCTCAATTCTGTTCTAACCCAGAACTTTATATTATTATCAATAATATATCCTTGAGATTGTCTTTCTAACAATTTATTATAAAATGTTATTTGAACTCTACTAGCTTTAGATCCAAATTGTAAAGTATCTCCATTAATAGATCCATCTAACAATTTTCTTTTAGTTAATTCTAAGCTAAACTTAAACTTTGAAACAACTTGTCCTTTTTTTATATAATTTTGAAGTTTTCTAATATCAAAATATTTACCAGTATAATCATCAATAGCTATATCTATACGATTATAGCCAACTGTATATCTATTAACAGTTTTAAAAAAATCTATCCACTCAATACCTAATCCTTCAAAATCTCTACATCCTTGTCCAGATAACTTAAAATTAATTCCCATATCAGGTCTAGAAATTGAATAATAAGCATAGATATTTTTATATGAAATTGAAAAATCATAACCATTAATTCCACCAGTTTCAAAACACAATTCACAAGGATTAATTTTGAACAATTTTATAAACAAATTTATTGCAAAATCTTTAAGACTAATAAATTCTGATTTTTCCAGTATTTTCAAGTCTTCATAAAAGATTGTGAACTGTATCCAGTCGACAATTATTGTATTTACTGCCCCCCTATTAGTAGAGGGGGCTTTAATTGAATTTTCATTCAATTTTAACAACCTCCTTCTTATCATTTAGCCGCATTTGCACCGCAAATTGCGGCTAAATTTTATCTCGATAAATATATTTAATTTCTTCAATAGACAAATCTTTTGAATTAAAAGTTCCTCTATCATATAAAGGTTGATCTTTATTTAAAACATTCAAATATTTAGAATTATACGATTTAAATATTCTTTTTGTAAAAAATAACATATATTGATTTTTTACATCATAAGTCTTAGCTTCCTTTTTAGGATGATTATATTTTCCATAATCTTCAAATTCAAAATACTTAACTATATGCATAAATGCCAAACCTATTATTGGAATTATAACAAAAGTTTTAACCTTATCATATTCACAACATAGTATTCTTAATTTTTTCATTAATCTACTTGGATGTTGTGTTATATAAATAATATCGTCAACATCAAAATGCCTATGAAATTGATTGAAAACAGAAATTTCTTTAGGAAATTCTTTATGATCTTCTGAATCATAAAATGCTTGTGTTTCATCAACAATTATTAAAGCACCTTTTCTAAAACGATTATATGGAACTAAATCATATAATGTAGTCCTATTAGTATATATATCTTGTTTCTTAGATCTTTTAGAATATTTTTTTAACAATATTGGATAAGTAGAATAAACATTATTAACAATAATTTCTTGATGTAATATTTTTCTTATAATTTTTCTTATAATATTATTTTCTCTTTTATAATGTTTTATAGCTAATTTAGTAGCTAAAACATTCTTACCTGATCCAGGAATACCATTAATTGTAATAACCATTATTTCTCCCAAAAATCAGTACTAGTACCATTAATTTTTTTATTTTCATTTTTCAAATACTCATTCTCTTGTCTTAAAATAGTTATTTCCATCTGACTAAAATATTTCAAATCTAAAAACTTATATACTAGATATAATGAAAAACCTAAAATAGAATCAATACTAATTAAACATAAAATACCAAAAATAAAATTCAAAAAACTCATTATTTCACAACACCATATTTCTTAGAACAATTCAAAATATTTTCTTTTAAATTTTTATAATAATTATATAAATCTTCATGTTCTTTCTGATTTTGTTCTGACTTAAAATAATCATCACAACAATCAGCATATAAATTTATTATTTTCACAAATTCTCTCATAAAAATAAAATATTTACTTATATCTTTAACATTCTTAAACATAATACTATTCACCTCTAGTTAATTCACAAGCTAATAAATAACTACTAACAATAATTAATAAGTTTTCATTATTAATAAATGAAAAACTTGATAGGGCACATAACCCTAATAAATTTAAAATATATATAATATAAAATCTTTTATTTCTCTTTTTCATCTTAAAAAAACCTCTCCCAAATTCTATTAAATAATTTTAATGAAATATAAATAACAAAAAACCAGTAAATGAAAAAATATATATTAGAATAAATTGTAATAGATAACATCTCATAACTACTTAATGTAGATAAATCTAATCCAAACTTAGTAGCAAAATAATTAATTACAACTTCTACACTATAAGGTAAAAATATACTCATTTCTTATTATCTCCTTTCATGTTTGCCACGATATTCATGTTTACCAACATATTTTATTTTTTTATCATAACGATCATCAAGTTCATCAATTAATGAAGTCTTTAAAAAATTAACGACAAATAACACAGTAGGTAAGAATATAAATACAATACACATCATAGTACCCAAATTAATTCCTTTTCCAACATCAATTGTAAATAACATTGATAAAAACTTTAAAGTGTATTCAAATAAAAACTTAATTACATCTATCATATATTACCTCTTTCTTACTAAATTTAAAGGAATATAGAAAACTTGAAATAAGAAAGTAATAACTAAAGAAGATAACAACAAGGTAAGAATAGAATAAATAAACTGAAATTCTGTAGGTAAATCTCCTACTAATTGCTTAACAACTTCATACATAATTTAGCTCCTTTCTATAAAACAATTTTTATTATTCCTAAAATTATAGCTATCATAAACGACAAATATAAAAATGATTGTAATGTAGGTGGTAATAATAAAATAAACCACTTAATAATTTCAAATACATTTATAATAGCAGACCATACACTTTTTAAAGCTTCCAAAGGCTTATCAAAAATATCTTTAAAAACATTGCTCTCATTATATTCTTCATAACAATTAAAATCACCTACAGCACATGAAACACCTGAAATATATCCTTCATCTTCCGACTTAGTAGAAGTATCAGTTAATTGATCATAAGATAAAGTAGGGTATACTTTACCATTAATACTAACTTGAGGATTATTCTTATCTTCTTCTGTAATATAAGATATATCAAAATATTTAGAATCTACTTTAACTAAATTTTCTTTAGAAGTATCATAAGCTTTTAAATAATATATAGCATGATTTTTTATATCACTAGGCAATATATAAAACCTAGTCAATTCATAATCGTTATAATATTGACTACAAGCTTGAGTTTTAGATCCAGTAATAATATCTTTCTTCTCCGTTTGACCATAATTATAAATCGGAGTAGCACACAACTGTCCTTTTACATAAACATTAGAATATTCAGAATAATTATTACTTATTTCTTTAGTATAATCTTTTAAACTAAGTGCAACATAAGCATAATTATTAAGATTAATTTCGACATAATTATTATCAGAAGGTGAATATGAACCACCTCGTAATGTTTCTATAGTAGGTAAATAACTGTTTAAATTTATTTCAAATGGATCAAAAGTAATATTATATTTAGTTGAAGTATAACTAGAAACACTTATCTTATCAAAATCATATTTTATAACTTGTCCATCTTGTGAATAAGATCCATTTCCTTTATAAAAAACAGGAACAAAATTAGATTTTAATAAATAATAACCATAATTTATCCTATAAAAAATAGGAATAACATTAATTTTATCAGAATACGAATTAGTCTTAGAATAATATTCATATGAATAATAATTAAAAGCAGTAGCACTATCATAATCATAATCTATCATTTGCATATCACTATCACTTAAAACAGCATTAACAGACTTTAATGAAATCAAATAAATACTAATATTTTTATCTATATTATAACCATATGTAATAACATAATAAGGATATTCACTAGTATGATTTGTTTCCCACATAGAAATTAATTGACTAATATTATCAGAATATGTATCTAAAATTTCTACAGATTCATCAAATCTATCGTAAAAAGAACTTACCTGAAAAGTATCAGCTTTAACAGTACTAATACCAAATATAAAAACAATTCCAATTAATAAAATTAAACATTTCTTCATAATAACCTCCTAACTAATTCAACAACTATTACAAATATAATAATAACTATCATTGATAAATAAATATAATTAGATACAAAAACATTACATATATACTTTAAAGAATCTATAACTACAACAAAATAATTTAATAAAATATTTTTTTCTTCTTCATGTGAATCAAAATAATTTCCTACTTCAAAATATTGATATAACTCATAAACAGTAGGAGCTTTAATATTAGAAGAATAATAAAAAGATTTATCATTATATTTCAAAGTTATTTTTTCCCAATTATCCATATAATTATCAGTATACATATCAAAATTTGAATCTAAATATTCATTAAAATAAAATGTAGATCGTGAATAAAAATATACACTATATTGAGAAGAATTAGAAAATTCAACTAAATTATCATTAACAAGTTTATAGTAAACAATTCTAGAACGTACATAGTATCTAAAATATTCAGTTCCCATACGTTCTAATTTAATTGTCGTAGTATCATCTACCTCAGTTAAAATACCTAATTTATAAAAATCATTTGTAGTATCATAACTAATTACATAATAATAACCTGAATAATTATCATTTACATATTCGATAGCTTTAGATCTAAAATATAAAAAATCTTCATTTATATAACTAAAATCTTCTTCAGTTAAAATTTTATCAATTATTGTAGTAGCTGCCTTTACAGAAGTAAAAGAAAAAAAGAAAAGAGAAATTGTGAAAATCAATAAAATATTAACTTTTCTCATAATTTTCTCCTCTCTAATTAAAACAATCTTTTAACAAATGACACTATTGCAAATGCAAAAGGAATACAGAAACCGATTAAAAGTAATGGTTGACTAACTATAGTAGTACATACATTACCTACATAACCAATTAATGCAGTAAAAACACTACCAATGTCGGTTAAAACACTTGATAAAGTAACAGTAGCAACATCAGCTAATAACATACACCTACCTCCTCCTTTTTATTCTTTTTTCTATAACATATTAACCATCTCACTTTGACTGAATTGAGTTAATTAATATCGTTACCATATTATTTTCCAAATGGATTAGATGTCTTAGTATTATTAGACATTAACAATACTTTTTCTGCTTCATCTAAAAAAACTCTTTTTGAATATGTATCAGTTAGCTTTAAATCTAAATATTCATATTCATTTCCCTTTTGGGAAGTTGCCTTTTTAATTGTGCCCTTTAATGTGAATTCTTGACCATTCATACTCGCACTCTCCTTTCTTATAATTAAAATAACATACAAAAAAACGAGGTACGACCTCGCTTAATTTTTTTTAACTAAATTTATAAATTTTTAATAAATTAGGAATTTGTATATAGTATCTATTTTTATTTTTAAATCTATATTTAAGTTCCTTTTTTCTACGATTCACAAATTCACTTAATTCATCTAAATTTTCACAATAAGCTATTAAATTATCGTTTTTATCATAAATAATATAATAATCCAACGGATTCCTTTCCTAAATCTAATTCCCCTCATCTGCTCCAAAAGATAAAATCGTCGCACCAAGCGATGTTAATGATTAAATCAACACAAGTTGATTTTTTTTGTTGCTATTGCAAAGAAAGGGTGTGATGTGGTATGATTAATATCGTAAAAAAGAAAATCAATATGAGTGGTGAACTCAAAGCCAAAATTAATTGGTCTTGCAAATTTAATAAGAAGTCCTATCAAATAATTGAAGGATACTTAAGAATTGTGGAACATACCAACCTAGCATATGTAGAGCCACATAAAGTAATTATTGAAGATAAGTTATACCTATTCTTCAATGAACAAAAATATTATTATATAGGGAATTTAAAGAAGAAAATCCCATTGTCTGAATTATCAGAGTACATAGCAAGACATTAATGAATTGGTGAGTTTATATACTCCCACAATATTGATTGTTTTTGTCATATAAAATAATCAATTATTCAAAGGTGTCCTTGTTATGTGACACCTTTTTACTTTGGTGCCTTTCATTACTAAAAGAAAGGAGATTGATAATTATGGATAATGAAAGGAAATTTGCAGGAGTTTATATTCGTGTTAGTACCGAAGATCAAGCAAGAGAAGGATTTTCACTTGGAGAGCAAGAAGAAAAATTGCTTCAGTTATGTAAATTTAAGGAGTTAGAAGTTTATAAGGTCTATAAAGATGCAGGTATATCAGCAAAAGATATGGAACATAGACCACAATTTCAAGAAATGCTAAAAGATATGAAGGAAGGAAAACTTAATTATATTGTTGCTTACAAACTAGATAGGATAACAAGAAGTGTAAGAGATTTAGAAGAATTAATATCAGTATTAGAACAATATAATTGTTTTCTACTATGTGATAGAGATGATGTTAATACCTCTACTGCTATGGTAGATTCTTTGTAAGAATGCTTACAGTATTATCTCAACTAGAAATAGAAATTGTATCAGAAAGAACTAAATTTGGCTTAAATGGAGCCATTGAATCAGGTCATATTCCAGGACAACGACCATTTGATTATAAGAGTGCTGAAGATAAAAGAATGGTTATAGATAACTCTACTCGCCCCTATGTAGAAAAGATATTTGATATGTATTTAGAGGGTAAAAGTTTTCAGCAAATTGCTAACTACTTTAAAGAAAACAAAATATTTCCTAAAAAGAATTGGAAAGATACTACTATTCAAAAGATTATTGATAATAAAATCTATATGGGAGATTATGAACAATATAAAAGAATTGGTAAACAAATAAACCTAGAACCTATTATATCCCGTGCTAAATGGGAAGAATGTCAAAGGCAAAAAGAAAGAAATCAAAGAACTTAATAAGTATGATAAGTATTGCAAAGAAATAACTAAAAGAGCAGAAGGCATACAAAATAATCTTAATAATTTTGATAAAGATATCGAAAAAGAAAAAGACAATTCTAGGTCAATGTGACTTAAATTGTCTTTTTAATTTTTACTTTTCTTGCAGTGAAATCAAATTCATCATCTTTAGATAAAACTTCATAAGGATGTGCTTCTCTATATGTTTTTGTTTCATCCCAAGTCATTTGTCTAACATCATCTGATAAATCAATATGTAAAATACCATTTAAGTGATCATATTCATGGCTGAATACTGTTGTCTTAAATCCTTCAAATGTTTCGTGCACTTTATTTCCATTAACATCATAATATTCCACTTCAACCGAATATGGTCTATCAACTGTAGCAACATAATCAAGACAACTAGCACATCTTTCAATAAATCTAGTATGTCCTTTAGCCTTTATTATAACAGGATTTATAAGAACTGTACTTTCATCATAATTTGAATCTTTATTTTTAGTCATATCAGATGTGGTATTTCTAAAATAAATCATTCTTTTAGGAATACCAATTTGAACAGGGGCTAGTGCATAAACGGCATTATTTTGGCAATAGTCTTTTAATGGTTCTATCCATTCTTTATAATTATCAGTTATAAAATCAACATCTGTTGATATTTGCCTTAAAAAATCCTCAATATTTTCAATAGCCATTCTATTAAGTTCCATATCAAATCACATCATGCATTTTCTTTTATATTTTTTATTAATACTTTTTTCATAAGGAGTAAAGTCAAAATCAAAATATGTATAATAACCACCTTTTGGTATGTTTAGATATGCATTTATTTCATCATTTGCTTTCTCAGAAATTCTGCTTATTCTAACTGTACCACTTTCAGTTAAAACTAGTGGAATAACATATCTCGTCTTTGCTTTAATATTTACACAATATTTACCATCAATATAATTGTCACTATGATAAACAACATCTGCATTTTGAAATTTTCTAAAACTTTCAGATAAATAATCATCATTACAATTTAGAAATTTATTTATTATCTCACATTCTGATAAAGTATATAAATCGTCAACAGTCAAATATCCAGCATTATTCATAGATTTACACATATCTGCCAAAAACTGCATAACTGTTCTATCCTTATCGCTTACCCACTCAGGCCATAATCTAGAAATAGTATGAATATATTCCTCACATATTTCTTTATCTTTAAATGTTAATTCATCTATACCATCTTCATTTTTAGCGACTACAACATCATTATACATTTTTCTTATTATATCTAATTCCCAAACTCTAAAAAAAGTTAGTCCACTTGAAAAGGTATATTCAAATCTATCAGCAGATAATTTTGGTGTATCATTATCAGCAATAGGATAAATCTTATAATCATTTACTTCTTCTAATTTTATTCCATCTCTCTCTAATAACGACATTATTTGTTTTGAATTTCTTATAATATCGGTCGTTCTTTCTTCAGTAGATTCTTGCGTTTCAGAGTCACCATTCATAAAATCAATACAATGTTTAAATACAGGTGTTGCAATATCGTGAAACAAACCTGATAATGTTTGTTTTTTATCGTGAGTAAAATGCCATATAATAAGTGCAACACCAACGCTATGATCTAAATTAGAATACCAATATCTTACATTAAAACAGTTGGAATAATCAGTTCCACAACTCATACTAATTTTTCCTATTCTCTCCATTTCAGGTGTATCAATATATTCTAATAACCATTCTGGAAACTCTGGTGATAGAATACTAAAATATTCTTTTACTTCGTCATTTAAATTATCATAATAATTATTCATTGTTATCCTTCTCCTCTACATCATTTTCTTCAACATTCATTAAGTCAAAATAGTTTGGAATATTAAATTTAGATAATTCAATTTCTGGTAAAACTATATTTGGTATATTTGGAATCATAGAAGTAATGGGTTTTACTATTTCATTTAGTTTTTCACTTAAGTTTCTCATTGGTTGAGTTATAGCATCAATATTTTCCATAAGAGGCTTATATATATTTAAGACAGTTTCACGCATAGTTTTAGCCAATCTCTCAAATGATTCATGTTGCAATTCAAGATTTTTATTTATAAAATCTTTTTCCTCTGTTATTTTAATTGCAACATCTAATGATTTAGTCGTTTTCTTTAAAATATCTATACAATTTTCATATTGTTCCTTGCTAATAAACTTGCAATGGGCAATATTATTTCTAAAGTTTCGTATATCATTTAAAATTTGTTGAAAATCATCATCAAAATTTTTGTCTCCAAAAAATCTTTCCCAATCTGTTTTATTACTGCATAACTTAAATGCTTCACGTATTTTAGAATCACTTAATTTAGTTAAATCTTGATTTTTACTTAAAAACTTTTGTAATTTTTGTTCTTCTTTTAACGTAGTAGATTTAGTAAAAAGTAATTTATCAATATCACTATAATCTAAAGAATAAAAACCAAGTTTTATATAACAATCTTGCTTTGGAATATTGTCATCTTTTGCTATATTTGATTTTTGCTTTAATCCTTTTTGAAATTCCTCGCTTGTCGTAGCAGAATAATATTCTAAATTAAAATTTAAAGTATATATACTAAAAAGTATTTTTCTTAGTTTTCTTTCAAATTCATTAAGATATGGAAATAATCTATTACAGTAGTATTCTGATATATAATCATAAGATACTATTGATACAAAGGATGAATCAAAATTATTTTCTTTACCTATTAAAGAAGCATTCACAACTTCTAATATATTTATTGCATCTTGTTTTTTTCTTGATTTAACAATTATATCTAAATAATAATTTGACCATACATTATGATATTTAAACAAAACATCTACATTTTCATTATTGTTTTTAATTTTAAATGTACCACTATTTATAATATCAAAATCATCTTCTTTTTCATCAAAAGATATGTTTTTAAAAGTCTCTTTTAGTAATTCCTTAAATGATGGAGAAAGAGAAATTACAATAGTATTGTCTTTTTTATCTTTTTTTACTTCTTTTTCTTCTTTATTTCTTTTCAAAAAGATATAACTATTTTTATATTCCACCAAAACCACCTCATTTTTGATAAGACAAATAACTAATAAAATTATACCATATTTTAGACAAATTTACTATATAGGCATTGATTTATTCTAGAGTTTATCATATGATTAATTTAACAAGTGAGGAATATTTTTTTGATAAAAGGTTTAAAATCTTCCTATCAAGTACACCATTGATGAATCTGTTCGAACTTAATATATAAGTTAATCTGAAATAAGATTAATTTTTAAATTGTATAAAAAATCCCTTAGGATAATTTTGGTATTTATATCAAAATGCATATATGGTTAAATATTTTGTTATAATAAAATATTTCTTAAATAAATCCAATTAATTTTATATTGTATTAAAATATGATATAATATTTAACCAAAGAGATGATTCTTATGAGAAACCAGTCAACTGATATCTATGCTAATTTTGCATTATTAGGAAATAATACTTATGATTTGATTTTTATGCATTATTTACTTTTATCACAAAATGTTAATTCTTATTATTGTGACAAATACAATACAGCAGATGAAGAAAAAGAAACATTTTTAAAAAATGTTGCATATTATTTTGGAACAAGAGGTCCAATAATAATTGATAATGAAGGACTTAATAAAATATTTGAAAATGGTAGAATACCTAAAACATCAAATATGCCTTATTTATTCGCAACAGATATAATTAATCAAATAAATATGTGCTTAAAAAGTGATGCGGTTTATGTTTGCAATTCAGATGGAGTTTTAAATAAATATATAATGTTTATATTGGGTTATTTAATGGCTATGGAACAAGAAATTTTCTTTTGGAATGACATAGATAAATCAGAGTGGTTAATGTCTTGCATTTCTCAGAAAAATAATAATGGATATAAAGAAATTGTACAATTCCCCTTAGAAATGATTAGAACCTTTGCATATCCATATTTATTTAAAGATAAAACATCAAATTTGCCACCTGGAAAATATGGCGAATTAATAGTTACTAAAGATGGTAATTTTGGAGTTGATAGAAATACAGAATTTAATTTGCAAGTGGAGAATCAAAAAATCAGAAAAAATACAATTGTATTGTTAGGTAGTTTGAGAAAACAATTAGAAACTATTAAAGAAAAAGCACTACAATTTGAGAAAAATGGTTATAAAGTTTTGGCACCCAAAATATCTAACATTAAAAATGATAAAAATGGTTTTATAATTTTTGAGGATGATTTAAGTGATAATCCTATTACAATAGAATCAGGTTTCATTGAGGATTGTTTAAAAGCAGAAAATATTATTGTATGTAATAAAAATGGATATGTTGGAAATACTGTTATGTTTGAAATTGGATATTTACTAGCTAAAAAAAAGAATATTGAATTTATTCAAGAACCGAGTGATGTTTGGTTAGAAGATGTCGTAAATTATTTTACAGAATTAAATAATCAAAAATTATCACTAAAATATAAAAAATATTAGTTGAATATTTTCTATTTGATTTATATGTAAATCTTTTTTAACAAAAGTAGTAGATATTTACACCATTCACTTAATGAGGTTAATACTTGCACACTTTATATATAAGTGTGTGAGTTTTTTTAATTTTCATAAGGTTTCCTCCTTAAATAATTGATTGTTATTATAACACAAGATTAACAAAAATATTATAAAAACAATTAATTTTTTGCTTATTTGGTTACATAGATAAGATAAAACTAAAAAATACGATACAATAATATACCAAATAAAAATGATTGGTTCATTGAGAGTGTACATTACCCATTTGGTAATCACTTCATTGAGGATTTGTATAGAAAATCCGGACTTACATATATGAATCATTTGAAAGAATAATTTTTTGGTATCTTACAAATCATTGTAAAAAAGTAATGATATCAACATTATCAACCAATAAGTTAAATAATATTGATATTTGAATAAAGAAAAAGATGATTATAAAAGCTAACACTTTTTATCATCTTTTTTCATTCCTGTATTTCTACTTTTTATAAGAATTCTATAATCATTTCCTAATTTTATATTTCTTGTTGCATAGTTATAAAACTCTTTAATCATTTCTAATCTTTGCAATTTATCCACACAATTTGTTGTAATTAAATTTAAATACATATTAATAAATCCTGAATCTGGATTTTCTTTATAAATTGAATTTCTATAACCCTCATCAGTATAAATTCTATAGACTTTTGATGTAGGAATTTTGGGAATGCCAACACTTTTATGGTAAAACTTTCTAATTTTATCGGTTGTTAAGTGTGATAAATGTTCGAAATTAGAGTCGTTATTTATGGCAAATTTTTCTAACTTTTCCATTCTATTATTTATAATAGACACTTGTTCTCTTGCATCATCTTCACTTAGACAAGGCATTGGTGTTGAAAATCTATTTAAAGCATATTGCTGCAATAAACTTAATTTATTATCTCTTTCAAAAACTATAGTACCTTTACCAATTATTGAAAAAGATGCATTATTTTGATTTAAATAACCATTTTCAATTTCTAAATAAATATCTTTAATAGGTTTTTCAAAATATTCAATTTTAGTATCATCTATAATTTTATTTCCTCTAATCAAATGATTAAGGTCCTCATTATCAAATATAATATGTAAATCAATATCCGAATTCTCTGTATTAAAACCAGTTAAACTACTACCATAAACTATTACTCCTAAACAATGCTCGTTATTTAAATAATCCATTTCCTTAATAAATTTTAATATTTTTTTAAAAGTGGTTGATGGAATTTCAATAGTATTTCGTTTCTCAATTGCAGTTGGTTCAATTATAGAAATCTCAAAGCCGTCGTTTCTACTTTTAATAGGTATTCTATAATCATTTTCTAAAGCAACATTACGTTTCGTAAATTCATACATTTTATTCAATAAGTTATATTTTTGAATTTTATCTAAACCGGTATCTGAAATCAATTTAAAATACATTTCTATAAAAATTTGTTCTGGAATTTTATTAATGCGAAACGCATTTCTATATTTTTCATCAGTGTATAATCTAAATCCTTTAGATGTTTCTATCCTAGGTATTCCCATTAGGTTGTGATAAAATCTTCTAATTTTATCGATTGTCAAATGATATAAATGCTCAAAATATGGATTATTAGTTTCTGCATACATTTCTAATTTTTCCATTCTGTTATTTAAGATAGAAACTTGTTCTCTAGCCTCATCATCAGTTAATGGAGGTAAAGGATTAGAAAATTTATTAACTATATAGTTCTGTAATTGTTGTAGTTGATTATCTTTTGCATAAATAATTTTTGAAGTGCCAAAAATTGTCAATGTTGCATTATTTTGATTTGTGTAGTCCTCATTGACAGTTTGGTAGATATCTTCGAGTGGTTTTTCAAAATATTCTATCCTTGTTCCATCCACAATCTTATTTTCCCTAATCAAATGATTAGGAACTTCATTATCAAATATAATATGCAAATCAATATCCGAATTCTCTGTATTTAATCCTGTTAAATAACTACCGTAAAAGAAAACGCCTAAAACATGTTCGTTGTTTAAATATCCCATATCTCTAATGAAACTTGAAATTTTATCTTCAATTGACATTTATATCACCTCCAACGCAAGAAAAATTATGTGTTATATAATACCATAAATTTATATTTATATCAATTTACATATAAACTATCATTATCCGTTATGATTTATATTTTAATCAAGTAGTATCCAAGAGCATTCTATTTTTTCTGTTATTAATTTTATAATTTCTTTTCTCTCAATTGATTTTACTCTTAAAATATTAATGCTTTATGTGAAGGAAAATGTTTACAAGTTAAATCAGCATATTTTTGACATATATATCAATATTCTTTTGGTATGAAATCACCTTTTAATTGCATATTTAAACATTAATTAAAAAAATTTATAACTATTCAAAAATTACCTTTGACTTTTTAATTAATAGATTTCAATATACAAAAAGGCAACTAATCAAGTTAATATTATTATGAATTGTAATTCATATTACAGTTTTAAATCATTTTGTTGAGTTATTAAAGAAGCAATAAACTTATTACAACTATTACTTAATACATTATTTTTTAAAGTAACAATACCATATGAAATTTTAGGAGTTTCAGGAATAGTCTTAATGATAAATAAACTTTTATTTTCTAATTCTTTTTCAATATACAATTTTGTTACGTAACCTATTCCATAACCTATTCTTGTGAAATCGATAAGTAAAGATGAACTACCAATATTTAATTTTGAATCAACTTCTAAATTGTTTTCCTTAAATAGTCTTTTTGCACTAAAATAAGAGTTTGATGGCTCCTTTTGAAGTAATATTGGATATTTTAGTAAATTAGATAGTTTTATAGGCTGTTCAATATTGTTATATAATTCTCTATTGGCTACAAATTCATATGAAGAGTCACCTATTTTAATAAAATTCAAGTCATTATCTAAATTATTTGGTAGTTTACAAACAACGAAATCAAGTAAACCATTTTGTAATAATTTAATATTGTCTTTGGTAGTATCAGTATTAATTTCAATTTTAACATTAGGGTATTTCTTATAAAAATCGTTTATATAATTCATTAATATTCTTACTAAGGTAGTACTAATGCCAATTCTGATTGTTCCACAATCGTTATCTTTGTAATTTTTAATTTCGTTTTCTACATTATCAAATATAGTTAATGCATTTTTAATTTCTAAAAATATTTTTTGACCTATCGGTGTTAATACCACCCCTTTTCTTGTCCTGTTAAATAATATAACTCCTAATGCATCTTCCAAATTTTTAATATGTTTTGTTATGGCTGGTTGAGATATATTTAACTTTTCACTAGCTTTCGTTATATTTTGATTAACTGCCACAACATAAAAAATTCTGTATAATTCGATATTTATCATATTTTCTCACCAACACCATTATATCATAACTAAAAGTTATTGCCTATATATAATATTTGTATTTTAAATTATTATACTTTTGTTGTATAGTGATATTGGAGGCGAGAAATATGGATGAAAAAAGAAGAAGAAGATATTTATTAAACAAAGGAAATAAAAAGGAACATTCCCACTTAATTGTTGTTATAGATAGAAGTAATTATATGTCTGAAGAATTAACAAGATATGTGAAAAGAAATGAGGATATAAAAAACATTTTATTTCAATATGTATGCAATCCTAATTTAGAAATATTGAATATCTATAATTATGATATGGATTTAGAAACGCAAATTAATGAAGACAGACCATATTATGTTGTTGCACCATACAATAAAATGAATGAGGCATATAATTTTGCAAAACAAAAACATGTAGGACAAATTAGACAAGATGGAAGTGCTTATATTTATCATTCTATCAAAGTTGCAGAACTTGTTAAAAAATATTTTTCAAATCATTCTAAGATTAATGAATTTATTACTGCTGCTTATTTACATGACATCATTGAAGATACTGACACAACATTAAATGAAATTAAAGGAAAATTTGGAGAATATGTAGCTTATTTAGTTAACGGCGTTACAAATAATAACAATATGAAAAATGTAATGGGAAAAACTAATTATTTGTGTGACAAATTGTTAAATATGGAAGAAGATGTTTTAAATTTAAAACTTTGTGATAGATTAGCCAATGTTTTAGATTTAAACACTACAAGTTCTGATTTTGCGGAAAAATATGAGATAGAAACTACAATAATTTTAAATTATTTATTGACTAATAGAACAATAACTGATATTCAAATGGAGATTGTAAAAAAAATTAATGAACAAATTAATTATTTAAGAAAACAAAAAATTCTAACATTAACTAAAAGCTAGTTTAAGCTTCTTTATTAAATGTTTAATATAAATGCAAAAACCATAATTATTTATACTAAATACCACTGAGCAGATACAGACAACATATGATATAATAAACATAGGTGATATATTATGACTTATAATGAAAGAAAACTTGCCTATGATAAAGTAAATACTCCAGAAGAACTACAAGAATTTATGGATAAATATTTAAGATATGGTATATATGGTACAGACAATAAAATATATGAAAATTGGAATTCTGACGTTAATTCTGAATTTCAAATTGCTTGTCAGACAAAATACTCTCTATGTGATGCAAAAAGATATTTACAATATGGTTATGGAACATGTTGGGATCAAGTTGAATTAGAAAGAGACTGGTTTACTAAACATAAGTATGAATTTAAAACATTGTTTATCTGGTTCTTATTTGAAGAAACAAATAACTATACAACTCATACTTATTTAATATATAAAGATAAAGAAACCAATAAATATTGTTATTTTGAACATTCTGATTATAATAATCGTGGAATTCATAAATTTGATACATATAAATTAGCAATACAATACCAAAAAGAAAAACACATTGAAAACAATCAAAATAATGGTAATATTATAGATGCTAATATATTAAGCCATTTAAAGATTTATGAATTTAATCAACCTAAATATGGTATTAATATGGAAGAATATCTTTCTAATATTTTAAATTCAAATATTATCTATGAAAATAATAAATTTGTTTAAAACACTTTCATATCAACAATTCTGTTGATAATACTTTTAAGAAATATAAATCAAAATAAAATGCAGAAATTCTTAAACTAAATCTTATTATAAATATAAGAATATAGTTTATATATCTGCATCTTTTTATTTTAAATAATTTATTTATAACTATAAAATCCTTCTCCTGAAGACTTACCTAATTTACCTTCATCTATATACTTCTTTAATAATTTTTCCATTCCTTTAAAATTGTAAGGTGCTAAAAATGAAGGTATTTTAGTATACATAAGCACTATATTATAAGCTGTCTTAAGACCTACAGTATCTAATATTTCAAATGGCCCTTCTGGAGCTCCTGTTCCAAGTTTCCAAGCCTTATCTATACTTTCAGGATCAGATACTCCATTAACTAATAAATCAAGACTAGCAAATAAAAATGGTATTAATATTGAATTTAATAAATATCCTGCTTTCTCTTTTCTAACTGGTAAAGCAACCATTCTAATGTTTTTAGCAAAATTGATAATTTCTTCAAAATATTTATCTTCAGTATCTTTGTGTACCATAACCTCAGCTGTATTATGTTTCCATATTGAATTAGCAAAATGAAGTGCTAAAAACATTCCAGGTCTTCCTGTATATTTAGCTAATTTGCTAGGTAACATTGTTGAAGAGTTAGTAACTACAATTGTCTTCTCAGGAAGAATTGGAGCCATCTTTAAATATAATTCTTTCTTAGCGTCAAAATCTTCTGCCATTGACTCTATTACTAAATCACTATCACTAACTGCTTTTTCTATATCTAGTTCTAATTTAATACTCTTATATGCTTCTTCTACTTTTTTTAAACATTCATCTTTATCAAAATCTTCATAATCAGCTATTCCAAAACACCAGTTTTCATAAGATTTACCTTCCTTAGTATCCATTAATTTAATTGCATCTATATAAGAATTTTTAACCATTTCTAATTTTGGTTTAGTCCTTTCAATACTGCCTTCACTTCTTAACCATATTGTCACATTAAATCCTGAATATGCTGCTTGAAAAGCTATTTGTGTTCCTAAAACACCGCCCCCCATAACTGTAACATTCTTAATCATCTATTATCACCTCACCTATCATTATTTTAATATATATCTAATGTTTTAAATTTAATAACTTATACTTTATAAAAATTAAATAGTATTTATTTCTTTTTAGTTTTAATAATATTTCTTTCTTTTTGATTAACACCATCTAAATACCATAGTAAATTAGCTTTATGTATAAATACTCCATTAATATTTGGAAAATAACTTGTAAACTCTGCTATATCTACTAGAAAAGGAACATTAAAACAATTTTCTTTAGTATCTACTATATATCCTGTAAATATTTCTTGATACTTAATTTCTTTATCTACAATAATCATTTCAAAAATATATTTTAATTCTGTAGTTGTATCTACTTGTTTTCCATCAATATATTTATCAGTTATTTTTCTAAATTTTCCTACTACTAAATTATCTGCTTCATACATTTCTTTCATTCGGTAATTCTTATTAATCATACTTATATTTTTCTTTTTATTATTCATCCATATTCCTCCTAAATTAAGATAACTCTTAAAAAATTACTTTCACAAATTATCTCTCTATCTAAATTATATCATAATTCTACTTTCTCTAAAAGTTTTATTATCTTTTTTACAAATAGTTGACTTTTTGTATGTAGATATTTTTATACATATATGTTATAATCATCCTAATAGGATACACACTTTTGTTGATATCTGTTAATTATCCTATACTTATATAAAGGAGGTGCTGTATTAAGGATTGATAATCCTAATATAGATATCAGCATAACTATAAAGAAGATTATAATATTTTTATTGTAATATTTTCTTCTTATGAAAGGATGTAAAATGAAAAAGAATAAATTTATATTAATGTTATGTGTATTAACATTTATGTTAACTGGATGTGTTAAATATAATGCTAATATGAACATAAATAAAGATAAGTCTATGGACTTTTCAATAATTTATGCTCTTGATACTTCTTTATTTGAAGATCAAGAATTATTAAGTGATGAGGATAAACAAAAGTTAGAAAGTCAAGGATTTACTATTACCGACTATTCTGAAGGTACAATGAAAGGTTATACTTTAACTAAGAAAATTAGTAATATTGATTATGTTAGTACTACTAGTAATGCTTCATATGATTTATCAGGTCTTCTAGATTCAAATGCTACTAATAGTTATATTTTCAAAGTAACAAAAGGTCTTTTAAAGAATACTTATACAGCTAATTTTACTTTTGATGCTTCAGAAAGTGATATAAATTCTGATTCTACTGATACTACTGATAATTTGAATGACCTTTTCTCTAATGATGAAGAAGAAGAAACTATTTTATCTGAAGAAAAACAAGAAGAAACCAATTTAGATGGAAACATGGATTTTTCAGACATGGACCTATCTTCTTTAACATCAAATTTAGATTTAAGTTTCAATGTAAACCTTCCTTATTCAGCTAAAAGTAACAATGCTACTACTACAAGCGACAATAACAAAAAATTAAGTTGGAATCTTTCTTCAACTGAAATATCAACTATTGAGTTTACTTTTGAATTATATAATATGACTAATGTATACATAGGAATAGGACTACTTATTATATTAATTGCTGCAATAGTTGTTCTTATCGTAAGTAAAAAGAAAAATTCATCTGATAAGAATTCTAATTTAAGTAGTGAAACAGTTGAAAAACAAAATAATATAGCTAATCAACAAGATAATCTTATGGGTAATCCATTTCAACCTGTTAATCCAAATCTTCCATATCAACAAATGCCAACTCCAGAAGTTATAAATTCTACAAATAATTTTGGAAATACTATTCCAGGACAAGTAAATCAAATGACTAATGGAATGCCTCAAACTATAGGTTCATCTCCTAGTCAAATGCCATCAGTTAACCAATCAATACCTGGAGCAACTTTTAATCAAGTAAATTCAGAGTCTTCTATTGATACAATAAATCAACAAGTGTCAACTAGTCAAATGGAGCAACCAATGCAAGTTAGTGAAGTAAATTCATCTCCATTAATTAATTCAATCAATCAAGGAATGCCTACTACTCAAATACAAGCTCCAAAAGCCATTCCTAATTATCAAGAACCAATACAACCAGTAAATCAACAACCAATTTTAAATCAAAATATCAATCAAGTTGACCCTACAAATATTTCTTCTTTACCACATGATAATCAAGGAATATAATGCTTGATAATTAAAATTTAGACTAAAATATCTAATAACAAAAAGTTATCATACTTGATACAAAATCAAACGAAAAATAGAATATTGCTATAAGTGATGCATACTTAACTATCTCATCATTTAAAAGTAATATTCTTTTTCTATAATAGTTTATCAAATTAATCCTTGTATTTATAACTATATGTTCTATAAAAAAACTCTAGATAAATTCTAGAGCTTTATTTCATCAATCCAAATCCTGATACAACGCTTCTTCCGGCGCCCCCATTTACTTTTTGTCCATATATATTTAAAGGATTATTAATAAGTTTTCCTTCGACAACTAAACTACTTGAAGCTCCGCCATCTAAGTTTCCGGCATTATAAGCACCATATTTCTTTAAAGTTTCTGCAATTTGATAAACAGTTGGTCCTTTTGCATGCATTCCTTCAGTAACTAAAAATAATACAATTCCATCTTGTCTTTGAGCAATAGCAACTCGTGAAGCTCTCAAAAAGCCTCCAACTTTCTCATCTTCATCTACCAAGATTTTACCATCTTTTATTAAGAATGGTCCAAATTCTAAAGCATCACGTACTCCCATATTTAAAGCTTCTTCTCCAGTAGTATTAAGAAGTACTAATTTATTTTCTTTATTAAATCCTATTAATTTTGCTGTTCCCTTACTATCCCAAGTAATCTTTCCATCTTCAATAACATATCCAAGAGGAATATCTGAACCAGTTCCCCAATCTACAAATCCTCCTCCATTAATACATACTAACCCATCATATCTTTTACATATTTCTTTAACTGTCTGTTGACCAGTATTATTCTTATTGAAAGCCTTAGAACTAACAAGTTTAACTTTTGAAGCATCATATATTACTACTAGATAACTCTTATAACCATCAATTTCCATATTAATAATTTTATATTCAGAATTATCATCATTAGTAAGAATTTCTTCTTCATATTTATTCATATCTTCATTATTTTTATCATTATTATCATTAGTATCTACTTCATAACTATCTTTTATTGAAATATAATTCTTTTCATTAATCTTATTAAGAACTAACTCATCTCCGTATAATGTAGCAGCTAATCTTAATTTATCATTTTTAATTAATAATTCACTTATCCCTGATTTAAATATTATAATAATTCCCCATAATAGTATCATCATCAAGGTAATAATTCCACTAATTATTGTTAACTTCTTCATTATTCTACTCCTACTACATAAGGATTATCCTTACTTCCATCTCCACTTGTAATTCTATTTTTATCTATATATATTGTAGGTACTATCTTTCTAACTAAATTAATCTTAGTATCAGTAATTTCACTATCATATAAATATACTATATTATCATCTTTAGGACTAATTAAATAGAATAATTCGTTATCATTATTTAATTTTAAATCAGCAGTGCTTAGCATTCCTATTTTGGCTTTAACTGTTTCTTTATAAATATCTTTATAACTATTCTTATAATTACCTACATTCCATTTATGATTATTAATAATATTCTTATAAGATAGTCCCTCTAAATAATTGTTATTTAAATAGTATCCTATATTATCTTTATCACTAAGATTATACTTATTACTCTTACCAAATGCCATCATTTTTGTAAGTCCATTACTTAAATATAGTCCTACTTCCCCATTATTAGTATCATATACATTCCATATATCATTATCTATTTTTACATAATCTCCTATCGTAATATCTTTATAATCATTAACTATATAAGGATTATCTTTACTACCATCTCCTGATATAATTTTAATATTATTATTTAATCTAATAACAGGTCTTACTTCTAATAATTCATCACTATTAGTTTTAATTATCTTACCACTACTAACGGCATATCCCATATTATTATCGTAGTTGTTTAACCAATATTTTCTATCATTAAGTAAATAACTCTTACTATCATCTATTGAATTAATAATATCTTCTATACTAGGAAGTCTAACATAATTACTACTATCTATATTTTGACATTCTCTTTTTTCTATTTTACTAATATTATCTTTACAATAAGTTACTTTAGTTAAATCTTTTTTATCTATATTATTTAAAAATACTTCATTTAAATACTTATCAATATCATTATCTTTATTCATCAGAATATTCACTTCATCATTACTAATTATATCTAATGAATTATCTTTATTAATACTAATAATTCTAAATAATAATTTATTAAATACTACATAATTATTAGGATTTTCTCCCTTAAATATTTTAGTATCTCCTTCTATATAAATATCTTCATTCTTTATATCAAAATTAACTTCATTCTTATTACCTATATCTTTATTATTAATAAAATTAATTATTAAGTAACTTATTATTATCAAAACAAATATTAAACATCCTATACAAAAAATAATTCTCTTTTTAAATTTTATTTCTTTTTTATTCACTTCTTTTTTCATACTTCTACTCCATATTATTATTCTAATTATAACAAAAGAGTCTTTATCTATCAATAATTCTTTACAAACTGACAAATTATACTTCTATATCTGTAAAACGCTTCTTACTTATTTGTATCTCATATCAATAATAAGAAACAAAAAAATATGTATAAAATTAAAAAAATAGAAAAATAATAGTTAATAGCAAAAAAATAAGAAACATGTGTATACAAAAAAGACTATCATAAGATAGTCATGATATATTTCAAATAAGGTTTTAAATAAATTATAAAAAATTACTTTAATTCAAACTGTTTACTATATAAAAAATTAAATAAATTATAAATCATAAAAGCTTATTTAAA
Source organism: uncultured Bacilli bacterium (assembly GCA_934101175.1). Lineage (GTDB taxonomy): Bacteria > Bacillota_I > Bacilli_A > RF39 > UBA660 > RUG705. The sequence goes on along the minus strand of CAKOQC010000002.1, from coordinate 34,277 downwards.
CAACAAGACAATTTTTGGTATAAAAATTATAAAGCCAATAATTGCTGATGTAATTGCCATTATCAATACTGCTCCAGCTGCAATATCTTTAGCTAGTTTTGCTTTAGGATTAATCTCGGTTGTTACTAAGTCTGTAACTTCTTCAATTGCTGTATTAACTAGTTCACCGCCAATAACCATCCCAAACAAAATGATACATATCATCCATTCATATGTACTAATATCAAGAAGTATTCCAGCTACAATAACTAGTATCATCATACTAAAATGTATCTTCATATTTCTTTCAGTTCTTAAAGAAGACTTTATTCCTTCAAAAGCATACTTAAAGCTATTGATAATTTTTTTTCTTTCTTCTTTCATCTTATTCATATTCTCCTCCATACTTTCTATCTAATCTGTTATTAAATATTTACTCAAATTCCCATATTTTATTTGCTAATTCTTGAATTTCTTTAAAGGCTTTAGCCATATGTATTCCATCTACAAAGGCATGACTAACAGTAATATTTAACATCATTTCATATTTTCCATTATTTAAAGAATACTTCCCCCAGCATATTCTCGGTACTGTAAGAGAACTTTTATCATCAGGAATAGGATGTGATAAACTTGTAAAGTTAATCCAAGGTAAACAAGTTATATAATATTCATTATAACAGTTCTCTATATTATAATCACTATCTAATTCTTTCTTATATTTAGCTTCTTCAATTTTTTCATGAGCAATCTCATAAAATTCTGCTAAGTTATTCTTATTCTCAAATCTAACATTTTCAAATGTTTCATCTTCTCTTATAACCGTAATTGCTGGGTTAATATCTTCAAAAATAACTGGTTTATCATTAACAAAACGCATTCTCATCTCAGGAACATTATTAAGTCCTTTAGTAACGACATATAACATTAAAATAAAAAATGACTCTTTCTTTTCTTTAGCTCTTTTAACAATTTCTGATACATCTATCATAACATCTATTCCATAAGTAGGATTACTAAATTTATTAAACCATTCATAAGTCTTTTTTCTAGGTAACTTCTCAATATCTACTTCTTTCATATTATTGGTTAGTTTATCAACACTCATCTCTTATTAATACCTCCATTACTCTCCTTAATTGTAACATATTCTAAATATTGACACAAGTTTAAATAAATAATATTTTTTCTAAATTTCATCATATCAAACTAAGTACATTTTCTTAAATTATAAATGTCATTTCTTGTCAAAATATTACAATATTTAAGAAAAAAATGTCAAGTTAATAGAAATAACTTAACAATTGATAAAAATATGTTATTATTAAACTAAGGAGGCAATAAATATGAATAAAATAAAAGTTATCCAATATGGATGTGGAAAAATGTCTAAGTATACAATGCGTTATGCTTTAGAAAATGGTTATGAAATTGTCGGGGCAATCGATATTAATCCTGATATTATTGGTAAAGATATCAGTACATTATTAGGAGGTTCTCCCATAGGAGTAAAAATAACTTCTAATGATGAAGCCGAAGAATTATTTAAAAATACTTCTGCTGATATTTGTATTGTAACTACTATGAGTTTACTAAATGATGTTAAAGATGCTTTAATGTTATGTGCTAAATATGGAGTTAATGCTATTACTACTTGTGAAGAAGCATTCTATCCAATGAATTCAAATCCTACTGTAACTATTCAAATTGACGCTTTAGCAAAACAAAATAATTGTACTATTACCGGTAGTGGTTATCAGGATGCTTTCTGGGGCAATCTTATTTCAACTTTAGCAGGTAGTACTCAAAAAATCACTAAAATAAAAGGGAGTTCTTCTTATAATGTTGAAGACTATGGTATTGCCTTAGCAAAAGCTCATGGTGCAGGCCTAACTAAGGAAGCATTTGAAAAAGAAGTAGCAGCAGCTGACAATATTTCTGAAGAAGAAAGAAATGAACTTATAAATAATGGTACATTCTTACCAAGTTATATGTGGAATGTTAATGGCTGGTTATGTGATAAGTTGGGATTAACTGTTACTAGTCAATCACAAAAATGTATTCCTATGTTTTCTAATGAAGATATTCATTCAGATACTTTAAAAATGGATATTAAAAGTGGTATCGCTACTGGTATGAGTGCTGTTGTAACTACTACTACTAAAGAAGGTATCACATTAGAAACTGAATGTATTGGTAAAGTATATGGAAAAGACGATTGCGATAAAAATGATTGGACTATCTGTGGTGAACCTAATACTAATTTAGTTATCACAAGACCATCTACTGTAGAGTTAACATGTGCTGCTATTGTAAATCGTATTCCTGACGTTTTATCATCAGCTCCAGGTTTCGTACCTACATCAAAAATGGGTGAGTTAAAATACATAAATAAATAATAAAAAAAGATTATCTCTATATAAAATAAGTTAAAGTTTCTATTTAAGAAACAAATATAAACTATTATCAAGTAATATTAATAAATAACAAAACTCGATAATAATTCTAAACTTATCTATAAAGATAATCTTTTTAAATGACTATTTATTTACTAAAAGGTAAATTATCACTATCAATAAGTATAATCTCTGTAAGCATCTGATTATACTTTTTAGTATCTTCCTCATTACTAAAAGAAATACTATTATCTATAATTTCCCACTCACCTTTATTTTCACTAAGAAAATTTATAATATCATTAGTAGTATCAAGCATCTTTACTACTTCATTAATTGAGTTTTCTAATGTTCTATCTTCTTTTTCTTCTTCTATATTAGCAATTATTTCTTCTTTATAAAAGTCAATATAATAATCATCTAGTCCCTTACCTTCTATATAAGATAAAGCCTTCTCCTCAGTTAACATTTCATAATAAGTATCCATACATTCTAATAATCCCTTTTTAGTATCCATAATATATTTCTTAGTTTTAAGAAATTCAGGACCATCTATTCTATAATTATCAGCTGTTAGTATACTAGTAATTCTCTCATCTGATAAATATCCTATCATCAGAATAACGTTATTAAAACTATCTTTTAAATAATTTTTAAAGGCTTTTTCTACTATTTTGTAGTCCCCTTTAGTAACTGTTTTATCTAATCTTTTCTCTATCTCTTCTAAAGAAGAATTACTATCCTCTACTAAGTCATTAATTTCTTCAAGTTCTTGTTTTAATTTTTTTTCTTGATTTAAATCTACTATTACTAAATATCCTATTATTAAGATTATTACAAGAAATACACTTAAAATTCCCATTATAGTTTTCTTTTTCATATTTAACTCCTAAAACATCCATCATGTATTATCTATTAAATATTGTCAAAAATAATTTATTATTATATGTAATTTGTTATTGAATATCGTTTATCTCATCACTAAATATTATTACTATTCTTAATTATTCATCTACTTCTTCAAAGCGATATTTTTGTTTAACATCAGGATATTTAATATGGTCTACTTCACTATTAAACATATCATAAGGTCTAGCCCATTTAAGTTTATCTCCATATAAAGCTTGGTATATAACTACTTTTTTATATTCATCATCACTATTACTCTCACTATCATAAACTATATCTAATACTTTATACATCTTCCCTTTAAAATGTTTATATTTCTTTCCTATTTGTATAACTCTATCCATTATTTCATCCATCCTAGTATTATGTTTTTTACTTCATTTATTGCAGTATCTAAATCATTGTTAACTACTACATAATCATATATGTTTACTTGGTTCATTTCTTCTTTAGCAATTTCTAATCTTGCCTTAATCTTCTCTTTATCTTCAGTTCCTCTACCAATAAGTCTTTTTTCTAATTCTTCCATTGACGGTGGAGCTATATATATAAGTAAAGCATCAGAGTATATTTTCTTAACATTTTTAGCTCCATTAACATCTATTTCTAAAATAACATTAATCCCGTTGTCAACTTTATCCATCACATATTCTTTAGAAGTACCATAATAGTTTCCATTATAACAATTATATTCTAAGAAATCTCCTCTATCTATCATCTTCTCAAATTCTACTTTAGAAATAAAATTATAGTTAACACCATCTACTTCCCCTTCTCTAGGTTCTCTAGTAGTATAAGAAACAGAATATTCTGCTAACGAATCATCTATAAGTTTATTACATATTGTTCCCTTTCCTACTCCAGAAGGCCCTGATATTACGATAAATTTTCCTTTTTCCATAATTCACATCCTTATTATTAGTATACCTATCATTAATTTTTAAATCAATATAATCTTAACAATTTGACAAATATCTTTCTATATTAGTTTCATTCTTCCCATAATTATCCCAAAATAAAACATACTTTTCTAATTAGATTTTATTTACATAACATATAATAAATGGTATAATTATAAGTAATTCGAGGAGGAATGTTTATGAAAATTTATAATACTTTATCAAAGAAAATTGAGGAATTTGTTCCTTATGAAGGAAAAGAAGTTAAGATGTATACTTGTGGTCCAACAGTATATCATTATGCCCATATTGGTAACCTAAGAACTTATATTGCTGAAGATATTTTAGAAAAGTCTCTTAATTATCTAGGATATCATGTTAATCGTGTAATGAATATTACTGATGTTGGTCATTTATCAAGTGATGCTGACACTGGTGAAGACAAAATGGTTAAAGGTGCTAAAAGAGAACATAAAACAGTTCTTGAAATAGCTAAGTATTATACTGATTGTTTTAAACATGACTGTGAAAGATTAAATATAAAATGGCCAGAAACTGTTGTACCTGCTACTACTCAAATACCTGAATATATCAAAGTAATTCAAGGATTACTTGATAAAGGTTATGCTTATATAGCTTCAGGTAATGTTTACTTTGATACATCAAAGTTAGATGATTACTACAAATTAACTAATCACAATGCTGAAGAATTATTATCTGGTGTAAGAGACACTGTTGAAGAAGATGATAATAAGAAAAATAAGGCTGACTTTGTATTGTGGTTTACTAAATCTAAGTTTGAAGATCAAGAATTAAAGTGGGAAAGTCCTTGGGGCTTAGGATACCCTGGATGGCATATTGAATGTTCATGTATTTCATTAAAATATCTTGGAGAACATCTTGATATTCACTGCGGCGGCGTTGATAATATCTTCCCTCATCATACTAATGAAATAGCTCAAACAGAAAGTTATATCGGTCACAAATGGTGTAATTATTGGGTACATACTGAACACTTAAATGACCAATCTGGTAAAATGAGTAAATCACACGGTGACTTCTTAACAGTAGACCTATTAATAAATAAAGGATATAATCCATTAGCATATCGTTTATTCTGCTTACAATCGCACTATAAAAAACAACTAGTATTTACTTATGAATCATTAGATATTGCTAACAATACATATAATAAAATCTTATCAAAAGTAAGATCTCTTAAAAAAGATGATAGTCCTATCTCTAAAGAAGAATTTGATAAATATAATGAAAAATTTAAACAAGCATTATCAGACAATTTAAATACTTCTAATGCATTAACTGTCCTATTTGATGTTCTAAAAAGCGATTTAAATGATAACACTAAATTATCTTTAGTAGAATCATTTGATAAAGTTCTATCTCTTGACTTATTAAAAGAAGAACCTGCAGATCTAAGTCAAACAGACACTATTGATGCCGACTTAGTATCTTATATTGAAGAAATGATTGAAAAGAGAAATACTGCAAAGAAAAATAAAGATTATGCATTAGCAGATTCTATTAGAAAAGAACTACAAGATAAAGGTATTATTCTAAAAGATACTCGTGAAGGAACAACCTATGAGGTGACTAAATAATGGATTATAATTATTATTTCATGATTGATTATGGTCTTCCTCTATTAGGAATAATAATTACCTTTATTGCTCAAATCTTTATTAAAATTAGTTATCAAAAATACAAAAATGTTCCTACAACCAAAAAAAATACTGGTTATGAAACAGCAAGACAAATTCTAGATGCTAATGGTCTAGAAAATGTTAAGATAAATAAAGTGCCTGGAGAATTAACTGACTACTATGATCCTCAAAGAAAAACTGTTAATTTATCAAGAGAAATATATGAGGGAGACTCTATTGCTTCAGTATCTGTAGCTGCTCACGAATGTGGTCATGCTATTCAAGATAAAACAGGATATCGTTTTCTAAAAATAAGAAGATCTCTTGTTCCTCTTGTAAATTTTTCATCAAAGTTTGGTTACATTGTCGTAGTAATTGGTCTAATTTTCAACGTTGTTGGTCTAGCTAAGTTTGGTCTATATCTCTTATTAGCCATTCTCCTATTCCAATTAGTAACTTTACCTGTTGAATTTAATGCTTCATCTCGTGCTGGAAAAGAATTAAAACGTCTAAATATTTTAAATGATTATGAATCAGGAGATTCTAAGACTATGTTAAGAGCAGCTGCATTCACTTATGTTGCCTCACTTATGTCATCATTACTTCAAATATTAAGACTAGCTCTAATTGTTATTGGCAGAGATGATAACTAATCGTAAAATAAAAAAATAAACCCGCTTCTATATAAGAAACGGGCTTTTAAATTCTACATTCTATAAAGATAATTTTCTAGTCATACTATCATTAGTTTGGTATTTTTCTTTAAATTCTTCAATTGCCTGTTCATAAAGTTTTTTTCTTTCTATTATTGCAAAATCTAAAGAATACTCATCTTCAGCATCTGTATTATAAAATTCTTCATCTCCATCAAAATTATAAGATATTTCTTCACTTTCAATCTTATCAATGTCATTATCACGAATATTTTCGATAACATAAATGAAATCATCTAATGATACACTAATTTCTTTTGGTTCACTAGGTAATTCTAATCCTCTAATAACAAGTAATTTTCTAAGAAATAAAAATCTTTCTTCTAAATAGCTATATTTATCATATTTTTCAACAGTAATATCGTATTGTGATAAAACATCCATAACTTCTTCTAAAATAATTCCTAATTTAAAATATTGCTCAAAAGTATTTTTACTATATTCAAGTAACTTATTATCATCTAATAAATCAATCATTTCTTCATTACTTACTACTCTCTTATCATTAACCATCACATAATACCTCCTTAATTACTCCATATTATATATATGAATTAGTTAAAAATCAAGACTAAATTATAATTTAAAATCAAATTCAGGAATAAAGCTCTCACTAACAGTACCCTCTTCCTGAATAAAAGCTTTTCTAATTCCTAAATTCCATGCATAATCAATAACTTTATCATATACACTATTATCAACCTTTTTATTAAGTTCTTCATACTTACATTTTCTAACAGGTGTATATTGGTTCATAATACTATAAAATATCTTATTTTTGTATTCTTTATATAAGTATTCAAGTATTTTTTTACTATCTTCTTCCCTATCAGGTAAAATCAAATGTCTAACAATAACTCCCTTAATCATGTTTCCTTCTTTATCAAAAATACATTTAGGTTGTTGTCTTACCATTTCTCTAATCGCTTTTTCAGTATATTCAAAATAATCTCTACATCCAGAATACTTTAAAGCATACTCATTATCATAATATTTAAAATCTGGTAAATATACATCAACAATTCCTTCTAATAATTTAATAGTATCTACCATCTCATATCCAGAAGAATTATATACAATAGGTATCTTTAATCCTTTCTCTCGAGCTATCTTAATCCCCTCTATTATTAAAGGAACATAATGAGTAGGTGTCACTAAATTAATATTAGTAGCTCCCCTATTCTGAAGATCTAAACAAATATCTGCAAACTTCTCTATCTCAATTTCTACCCCATTATTAAGTTCACTAGTATAATAGTTTTGACAAAAAATACATCTTAAGTTACATCCACTAAAAAAAATTGTTCCTGATCCATTCTTTCCTGTAATACAAGGCTCTTCCCACATATGTAAATAAGCCTTAGCAATTCTAATTTTATTTCCTGACTTACAAAAGCCAATTTCTCCCTTATTCCTATTTACCATACAATTTCTAGGACATAATTTACATAAATTTAATAGTTCATTCATACACATCACACTCTAATTTTACCACATATTTGACTATTTTCTATTTTTTTTATATAATGATACTGGTGATTTGTGTGAAAATTTTAGATGTTAAATTAACTATTTCTGCCGTAAGAGCCAGTCAATTCCCTACAGATAACAAAAATGAATATCTATTAGTAGGACGTTCAAACGTTGGAAAAAGTAGTTTTATTAATACATTAATAAATAGAAAGAATTTTGCTAGAACTAGTGCAAAACCAGGAAAAACCCAAACCCTAAACTTCTATCTAATTAATGATTTCTTCTATTTAGTAGATGCTCCTGGATATGGTTTTGCCAAGGTAAGTAAACAATTAAAAAATAAATTTGGTCTTATTATGGAAGACTATTTAGAAAAAAGAGAAAACTTAAAAATGGTCTTCATGTTAGTAGATTTTAGACATAAACCTACTGATGATGATGTCTTAATGTATAATTATTTAAAACATTATAATATACCTGTTACTATTATTTGTACAAAAGTTGATAAAATAAGTAAAGGTAATCATGATAAAAATTCAAGTATTATTGCTAAAACACTAGATGTTTCAAAAGAAGATTTAATTTTATTCTCTAGTGTTACTAAACTAGGTAAACAAGAGGTATACACTAAGCTTATTGAAACCCTAGATATTGAAAAATAAGGAGGTAAATATGAGAATTCCCACTGTAGCTTTAGTAGGTCGTCCTAATGTTGGAAAATCTACTATCTTTAACAAATTAGTAGGTAAAAAAATATCTATTATTGAAGATACTCCCGGAGTAACTAGAGATAGAATATATGGCGATGTAGTATACAATAACTATAAATTTCATCTTATAGATACTGGTGGTATTGATTTATCAGATGCTGATTTTAATAAAGAAATAATCGTTCAAGCAACTCTAGCTATTGATGAAGCCGATGTTATTATCTTCATAATCGATGGAAAAGAAGATTTAAATGCTAATGACTTTAAAATAAGAGATATGCTTATGAAAAGTGGCAAAAAAATAATTTTAGCAGTTAACAAGATCGATAATGAGAAAAGAAAAAATGATATATATAATTATTATGAATTAGGTTTTCCAGACATCCTACCTATAAGTGGTGAACATAATCTAGGAATAGGGGACTTACTTGATGAAATAACTAAAGACTTTACTCCTCAAGAAGAAGTTAACCTTATAGATGATAAAATAAAATTCTGTGTAATAGGACGTCCTAATGTAGGAAAAAGTAGTCTAGTAAATGCTATTGTTAATGAAGAAAAATCTATTGTTAGTAATATAGCAGGTACTACTAGAGATGCTATTGATACACCTTTTACATATGACAAGGAAGATTATGTTATTATAGATACTGCTGGCATTAGAAAGAGTGGTAAAATATACGAAAACATCGAAAAATATAGTGTTATTCGTGCCATGAAAGCCATTGAAAGAAGTAACGTCTGTGTAGTAGTTATAAACGCTGAAGAAGGTATCATAGAACATGATAAACATATTGCTAGTTATGCCCTTGAAGCAGGAAAACCATTAGTATTAGTAGTTAACAAATGGGATACTATCAAAGATAAAACTATTGCTGAATATACTAAATTAATGCGTGCTGAATTTCAATTTTTATCATATGTACCAATAGTGTTCCTATCAGCAAAAACTAAAAAAAGAATTCATACCCTAATGCCAGAAATAAAGAAAGTATATGAAAACTCTAAAAAGGAAATCAAAACAAGTGTTCTAAATGACGTAATAAGAGATGCTGTTATTCTAAATCAACCTCCTTCATACAAAGGAAAAAGACTAAAAATATATTTTGTAGCTCAAAAAGGAATAACTCCTCCAAAATTCGTTTTCAGCGTCAACAGCAAAAATCTTGTTCACTTCTCATATGAAAGATATCTTGAAAACAAAATCAGAGAATCTTTTGACTTTGAAGGAACACCAATCGAAATAGAATTTAAAAATCGTAGTGAAAAATAAATACTCCCAAAAAGAGTATTTTTCTTTTATCATCCAAGCCTTACTAACATATACTATTATCATAAGGAGGAATTATGGGATTTTCAGATAATTTTTTTAAAAAGGTAGAAAAGAAAACAAAGGTTGATAAAGATACTATTCTTTCTTTAGCTAGTAAACTTCAAAATGGTAATATGAAAGATGAAAAGACTTTAAAAGAGGTAATTGGTACTCTCTCAGAAATGACTGGAAGACCGGTGTCAAAAGAACAAGAGGATAAAATAATTAATGCCGTAATAAATGATAAAGTACCAAATAATATTGATAAATATTATAATGAATAAGAACTTCACATTAGTGGAGTTTTTAAATAAAAAAGTTATAAAGTATTCAACTTTACAACTCTCTATCATGACTAAATTATACTATAAATAAAGGAATTATGCAATATTTGTAGTCACATTTTTGTAATAAAAAATCATCATTAAATTTGTTTAAAAACTTACATAAAATCAATGTTTTCAAGGCGTTATCGCACTTCTATAAAATTATCAAGTTGAATACTTGAGGACTTTTTTGAAGGAGAATGTATGGAAAAGAATAAGAAAACATTGATAATAGTTGCTATATTTGGACTGGTAATTGCAATTATTGGCGGAACATTAGCATATTGGAATTGGCAGAGTACAGAGGCACAAAAAACAGTGGTTAATTTCACCATTGAAGGAGATTTTAGTTGTGCAGCTGATGGTGGTGGAGATATAACATCTGGTACAATTAATCTAATACCAACAGAAGTTAATGATAATACGACTGCTAATTATATAAAAAGAGCAGTAAAAGTAATGCCTAGGATAAGCAAAGAAGGTAAAACTATTTATATGGACTTGTGGTTTGATATAAAAAATATTACATCAGGATTATCTAATAGTGATAATTTAATGTATGTTTTAAATACAAGTAGTACAGATAAGGATACAGGAGTTATTGTATCAGGTAATTTTAAAGAAAAATCTACTGGAGATAAAATAGAATTACTTAGTAGTAAGGAATATAGTGCTACAGTAACAGAAATATATTATTTATGGATATGGTTAGATGCTAAAGAAACTAGTTCAGATACCATGAACCAATCGTTTGAACTTTCATTAAACGGTAGTTGTATTGATCAAGGAGAAGGATCTGATACTCCAGTACTTGATGATGGAATGATACCAATCGTCTTTGATACATCAAATGGTACAGTAATAAAAACCATATCTAGTACTGACAGTTCTTGGTATGACTATGACAATCAAGAATGGGCGAATGCAGTATTAGTAAAAGAAAATGGTACACAAACTAGAGCATATTACAAAGCTAATCCTGGAGTAGAAGTTAATCAAGCAGATATTTTAGCATATTATGTCTGGATACCGAGATACAAGTATAAGATATGGGAAACAGGCACTAGTGCAGTAGGGAAGGAACAAGAAATTGAGATTGAATTTGAAACTAAAGATACAGAAAAATCAGTAGGAACACAAGTTGGCGAATATAGAACTCATCCGGCATTTACATTTGGGGATACAGAGCTATCAGGTATATGGGTAGGTAAGTTTGAAACAACTGGTTCAGCAAGTAATCCTACAATATTACCAGATGTATCTTCGTTACGAAGTCAAAATATTTCAACACAAAATATTACTGCTAAGCTATTTAATAGTACAACATATGGAATAACTTCAAAGTTAGATAGTCATATGATGAAGAATAGTGAATGGGGTGCAGTTGCGTATTTATCACATTCAAAATATGGCATAAATAGAGAAGTATATATCAATAATTCATCATTATATTACACCGGAAGAAGTGGCGGTAACGTTGGTGGTAGTACTTCGATAAATAACACATATACGGGTCAAACCTCATCAACACAATATAATAATTATGGTTTCTATACTTGGGATGGATATTTGCTAAACTATAATACCAATACCAAAAGTAGTACAAGAGATTTAACAAAAGTAGCAAGTACAACAGGAAATATCACTGGAATATATGATATGTCAGGCGGAGCATGGGAATATTTAATGGGGATATTTGCTAATTCAGATGGACGATTATGGAGTGGTACTAGTATATCGAGTAATTCTGGATTTACTGGATTAATAGGAACGTCTGGTGACCAATATACAGGTGTAGCATTTCCAGATGACAAATATTATGATGTCTATAAGGCTTCAAGTGACACTTCGATAAGTCCTTTAACAGCATGCAATAATGAAATATGTTATGGACAAGGTTTGTCCGAAACGACTAAATGGTATAATGACAATGCAGATTTTGTTAATGCTACATATCCATGGCTTTTACGAGGAGGAAGTTATGCAAGCGGTTCTAATGCGGGAATATTGAGTTTTAGTAATCGAGGTGGTGATGCTCTTGAACGTAGTGCCTTTCGTACCATTCTTTCTCAGATTGAATAGTAGGCAACTAACGTTGTTACATCTAATTAATATTTATCGCTTTTTCCCATCAATATTATCATTTTTTCTTTACAACCTAAAAATAATCTGCTATAATACCACTTGAACGAAAGTTCTATACCTTGCTTGCCTGAAAAGGCCACAAGACCATAAGGAGGTGCAAAAATGAGAAAGTATGAAATAATGTTCATCGTAAGACCTGATTTAGAAGAAAAAGCTGTTAAAGATACTGTTAAAAAGTTAGAAAAAACTTTAACTGATAACAAAGCTACAATCACTTTATCTAAAGAATTAGGACAAAAAGAATTTGCCTATGAGATAAAAGGATTCAAGTCTGGTTTCTATTACTTATACAATGTTGATTCAAATAGCGATAAAGCAATCAAAGAATTTGATCGTATTGCATCAATCGATGAATCAGTAATAAGACATTTAATACTAAATGTTGAAAAGTAGGAGGAACAATGAATAAAGTATTTTTAATTGGAAGATTATCAAGAGATCCTGAATTAAGACACACTACAAGCGGTATGCCTGTATGTCAAATAAGTGTGGCTATATCAAGACCAGTATCTCAAGGAAGAGAACCAGAAACAGATTTTATAAATGTTACTATCTGGAATAAAGCAGCAGAAAATGTTGCTAAATATCTTTCAAAAGGTCGTCAAGTAGCAGTTGAAGGAAGAATTCAAACTAGAAACTACGACAATAATGAAGGTAAAAAAGTATATGTCACTGAAGTAATAGCTAGCAATGTTGAATTTTTAGGATCAGCTAATGATCAAGGCAGAGCCGTTCAAAGTCAAGCTGATGAAAACCCATTCGATGTTGGTATGCCATCTTCTCCAGAAACAACTTCAATAGACAATGATCCATTTGCAAGTTTTGGAGAAAAAGTAGAAATTAGTGATAGCGAATTACCTTTCTAAAAAAGGAGGAACAAAAATGGCAGAATTTCGTAAGAAAAGAAAAAAAGTATGCTATATGTGCATGGGAAAACCAGTAGATTACAAAAATGTTGATATAATTAGTAAATATATTAATGATTCAGGTAAAATTTTACCAAGAAGATTCACTGGAACATGTGCTAAACACCAACGCCATGTAGCAGAACAAGTTAAATTAGCAAGATTCATGGGATTTATACCATATACAACAAAATAGGCATTCTATTATGCTTATTTTTTCTTTACAAAATTTTATAATTATCTATAAACAGCATTTGTTGATAACTACAAATATCAAATTATCATTGTTGAAAGCCACAAAAAAGTGTTCATTTAGTGCAATTTATTAGTATTTATGCTATAATTAATGAAAGGAAAGTGATATTATGAAAGTAATTTTTATCAAAGATTTAAAGAAACAAGGTAAAACAGGAGAAATAAAAGAAGTATCTGATGGCTATGCTACTAATTATCTAATTAAGAATGGCTATGCTGTTAAATACACTAAAACAAGTAATGAAAGACTAACTGAAGATTTAAAAAATAAAAAAGCTGCTTATGATAAAGCAGTTAAAGAATCTGAAATAATAAAAGAAAAGCTAGCTAAAGAAAACATTATCTTTGAAGTAAAAGCTGGTAAAGATGGCAAAACTTTTGGTAATATTTCTACCAAACAAATTGAAGAAAAACTTACACAATTAGGATACACTATCGATAAAAAGAAAATTAAGTTAGATACCCCATTAAACTTACTTGGAGTACATCATGTAAAAATAGAACTTCATAAAGAAGTTGAAGCTGAATTAAAAATAACTATTAAAGAAAAGTAATTATTAAGACTATCAAGGCTACAAATATAAAGTAGCTATATATGATAGTCTTTTTAAGTATCTATTTATTGTAAGTTAGATGAAAATAAATATATAGTAATATTCATTTTCAAATCTTAGTAACATTTATTCACTAACTTCGAATTTAAAATAACATTCAATATAAATAATGACATATTTTCTATTTTATAGTATAATCATATATAAGAAGTCATGTGATGACTTATAGGGTAGGTGAATACATGAATAAAGGATTACCAAATAATATAGATGCTGAAAAAGCCCTTATAGGTTCTATGTTTTGGTCAAAATCTTCCCTTCAAAAAGGCTGTGAAGATGTCGAAAAAGAATATTTCTATTTAGATAGTAATGCCAGAATTTTTGAGGTAATAAAAGATTTGTATCAAAAAAGAAGTCCTATTGATGTTAATACTGTCACAACCGAATTAGTAGATCGTAATATCTTAAGTCAAATCGGTGGTGTTGAATATTTATCAGAAATAATTAATAGCGTTGCTACTGGTGCTAATATTGAATATTATATTAACATAGTAGTAGAAAAGTATACTTTAAGAAAATTGATTGAAACAGCTACTGCCATCGAGAAAAAAGCTAATGAAAATGAGGTTGATGTCTCAGAAGCTGTTGAATTAGCCGAAAAAGAAATTTTAAATGTAGGTAAAACTAGAAGAACTACTGAGTTTAGAAAAATTCAAGATGTATTAAATAAAACTCAAGAAGATATTGAACAGTTGGTTAAAAATAAAGGTAAAATAACAGGTCTAACAACCGGTCTAAGAGATTTAGATAATGTTACTGAAGGTCTTCATGAAACTCAGTTAATAATTATTGCAGCCCGTCCTGCCGTAGGTAAAACAGCATTTGCTCTAAATATAGCAGCCGCTGCTGCTAAGTCTACTAAGAAAAATATTGCTATTTTCTCACTAGAAATGCCTGCTGAACAATTAGTACTAAGAATGATTAGTTCACTAGGACAAATCGATAATAAAAAACTTCAAACAGGAAGATTAGAAAATGAAGATTATCGTCGTATTAATGAAGCAATCAGTCAGTTAGCAGATACAAATATTTATTTCCATGATGGCACTGCTACAACTGCTAGTGAAATTCAAGCCAAATGTCGCCGTCTATCTACTCAAGGTGAAGGCCTAGGCTTAGTAGTTATCGATTACTTACAGTTAATTGACTCTTCAGGAAAATATCAAGGTGCAAGACAACAAGAAATTTCTGAAATCTCCCGTAAATTAAAAACTATGGCTCTAGAACTTAATGTTCCTGTAATTGCCTTATCACAGTTATCCAGAAGTGTTGAAAAAAGAGAAGATAAAAAACCGGTGTTAAGTGACTTGAGAGAATCTGGTGCAATTGAACAGGATGCCGACATCGTTGCAGCACTACATGCTCCTGATGTTGACGTTCCAATTACCGATGATTCAATTCCTTCACCAATTCAACTAATTATCCTAAAACATCGTAATGGACCAACAGCAACAATTGATATGCTATTTAAAAAGAAAACATCAACGTTCCTATCACTTAAAAAGGATGGTGGTACTAATGAAAAATAAGAAATGGTCTCCAAGTCTTATTATTGTTATTGTTCTAACAATTGCTAGTATCTTCTTAGTAGGATTTAAGTTAACTACTAATAAGAACCCTAGTGAAGTATATGCTGTCTATGTAGAAGGTAAAAAAATAGGAACTGTTGAGTCTAAAGATGCCTTTAATGAATATATCAATCACCAAGAAGAAAAACTAAAAGAAAAATATAATGTTGATAAAATATATACTCCTAAAGGTGTTGAAATAAAAAAAGTTGTTACTTATAACAATAAAACTAATACTAATGAAGAAATATATAACATGTTAGTAAAACAACAAAATTTTACCATCAAAGGAATTATAATAGATATTGAAAAGGAAATATCTGATGATGGAGAAGAGCAAGAAGAAAAAGAAGATAAAAAGAAAACTGAAACAATAACTATTAATGTTATCAATAAAGAAATATTTGATGAAGCCATCGTAGATATAGTTAAAGCCTTTGTAGATAACGATTCATACACTAAATTTATGAACTCTACTCAAGAAGCTATCGTAGACACTGGTGAATTAATTGAAGACATATATATAAAAGAAAAAGTTACATATAAAGAAGGATATATCCCTACATCTGAAGAAATATTCACTGAAAAATCCTTATTAACAAAATATTTATTATATGGGACTACTAAAGAACAAAGCACTTACATTGTAAAAGAAGGAGATACTATTGAGAGTATTGCTAATGATAATAAGTTAAATACTCAAGAATTTTTAATAGCGAACCCTGAATTTACTAGTGTCAATAATTTACTATACGAATCACAAAGAGTAGTAGTAGGCTTAATTAATCCAATAATTAGTATTGTAGTAGAAAAACACTCTGTTCAAGAAGAAGTACAAAAATATCAAACTGAAATAAAATATGATGATGAGTTAGTAGTAGGATACTCTTATGTTGAAAGAGAAGGTGAAGATGGTCTTGATAAAGTAACCCGTAAATATCAGTATATTAATGGACAATTAGTAGACGTTGCTTTAGTAGGAAGTAGTGAAATTAAGCCTTCTGTGAGCAAAATTCTTGTTAAAGGAGACAAATATATTCCTAATGTTGCTGATTTATCATACTGGGCATGGCCTACAAGTACACCGTATACTATTACAACATACTATCAGTATCGTTGGGGTTCATTCCATGCCGCTATCGACATTTATGTCGGCTTTGGTTCTCCAATATATGCCGCTAACAATGGAACAGTATATGCTGTTGGTTCAGGTTGTGTAAGAGGTAACACTAGTTGTAATCAAACTAGAGGTAATTACATTATCATAAACCATAATATTGGTAATTATTATACACAATATATGCATTTAAATACTATATTAGTAAAACCAGGCCAAACGGTATCTCGTGGTCAAAAAATTGCCACAATGGGTAATACTGGTTATGTTGTCCCAACACCAGCATGGGGCTCAAATTCATATGAAGGAACACACTTGGATTTTGGTGTATGGAGAGGCGTTCCATACAATGGTGGTTACCATATAAATCCACTTAGTATCTACTAATGAAAGTATCAGTCTTATCAAGCGGTAGCAAAGGAAATACTACCTATATTGAATCAAAAGAAGCCAAGATCTTAATTGATGCTGGTAATAGTAGTAAATATATTCTAGAAAAGTTAGCTGAGTTAGAAGTATATCCTAGTGATCTAGATGCTATACTTATAACTCATACCCATGTAGATCACGTTAAAGGTCTACCAGTCTTATTAAAAAGAATAAACCCATGTGTCTATATCACAAAAGAGATGCACCCATATTTAGAATATCTAGAGAATTATCAAATAATTGATAGTGATATTATTACTATTAAAGATCTTACTATTAATGTAATAAAAACTTCGCATGATGCTGAAGGCTCAGTAGGATATATCGTAAATAATCAAGATAAATCAATCGTATATATTACCGATACCGGATATATTAATCGTAAATATTTTAATCTACTAAGAAATAGAGATATTTATATTATGGAAAGTAATCACGATATTGAAATGCTTACAAATGGTAGATATCCTTTCGAATTAAAACAAAGAATACTATCTGATAAAGGCCATTTATCTAACTATGATTCTGCTAAATATCTTGCAGACTTTATTGGAGATAAAACCAAATATATCTTATTAGCCCATTTATCTGAAGAAAATAATACTCAAGAGTTAGCATATAATACTTTAATAGAACGTCTAAATAAAGAAGACATAACATTTAAAAATATTATTATAGCAACTCAAAATAAAGAAACTGAATTAATTAAAATATAAATAAATACAAATAAACACATGAGTTTTACTAATAAATAAAGGTAACCCATAAACTTTATTAAATATTATTTTACTAAAATTTAGTATAATATAATTAAGTATTAATATCATGTGTTTATTTTATCAACTATATTCCTCTTTAAAATAAGTGAATAAGTTAATATTACTTGCAAAATAATAAACTTTATGTTATCGTATATGAGAAAGAAATTCATGTTATATTGAACCAAAATAATAATTATACATAATATATTACAAGGAGGTAATTATGCCTAAAATTAAAATTGAAGGTGGCCATAAATTAAGTGGAACAATTACTATTAGTGGTGCTAAAAATAGTACCGTTGCCTTAATTCCTGCTGCTATCTTATGTGATGAAACAGTTACTATTAGTAATGTTCCTAATATCACTGATGTAGATGATTTAGAAAAAATCTTAATCCATTTAAATGCTAAAATAGATCGCACGCCAGGAGAGGTCATTATTAATTCTAGTGATATCATCAATAAAGAAATTACTCAAGAATTATCAAAAAAACTTCGTGCTTCATATTATTTCATGGGAGCTTTATTAGGAAAATTCAATCATGTAGAGATGTATTTTCCAGGAGGCTGTGCCATTGGAGCTCGCCCCATAAATCTTCATTTGAAAGGTTTTGAACTACTAGGAGCTACTATTACTGAAGAAGATAATCATTTCATAATAGATGCTAAGAAATTAAAAGGAAATAATATTTATCTAGACTTTCCTAGTGTAGGAGCTACTATCAATATCATGTTAGCAGCCGTTAAAGCTAAAGGAAAGACCGTTATAGATAATGCCGCTCAAGAACCAGAAATAGTTAACATTGCCACATATCTAAACAATATGGGAGCTAAAATTAAAGGAGCGGGAACTAGTACCATTACTATTATCGGAGTAAAATATTTACATAAATGTTTCCACGAAGTAATTCCTGATCGTATTGAAGCCGGTACTTATTTAGTAATTGCCGCTTTACTTGGCAAAAATCTTAAAATAGATAATATGATTCCTAATCACTTAGAAGCTTTAATTGCTAAACTAAAAGAATGCGGTGTTGATATGGAAGTAGGTCTTGATAATATCATTGTAAATGAAGTGAAAAAATATAAAGCTACTGACATAAAAACTTTAGTATATCCAGGATTTGCCACTGACTTGCAACAAATAATGGCTACATTCTTGACCCAATGTAAAGGTCGTAGTACCATTGAAGAAACTATTTATGAAAATCGCTTTCAAAATCTTGAATATCTAAATAAAATGGGTGCTAAGACTAAAGTTAAAAAAGGCAACCACAAAGCTGTCATTAAAGGAGCAACAAAATTAAAAGGAACTGAAGTATCTGCCACTGACTTACGTGGTGGAGCATCTCTCTTAGTAGCAGGCTTAATCGCATCAGGCATAACTACTATTGATAATATCTCATACATCCTAAGAGGATACGATAAAATAATTGAAAAATTAACTAAAGTTGGTGCTAAAATAGAAATAATATAATATTATTTAGTAGTGATAACTATGAAAAAAATAATACCTATATTATTTCTTTTTCTAACTATATTCTCATGCTATATAATTTATGAACTTACAGATAATGATAATTTATATCTAACATATATTGGAGATAATACCGTTAACAACTTAGATTTAAAAGAAATAACTAATATATCTACATATAATAACTATTTTGTTAATAATGATTATCGAATCATAGATTTATTAAACATAATTAAATATAATGAAGAAATAGAAATTAATAATAAATTAATATCTATCCATCAAATATTAAAAAAATCTGATATAATTATCTTATCAGTAGGTATGAATGATATCTATCAAAAACTAAATTCTGATACTAAAGATATCTATACTTATTCTAATGATATGATAAATAATATGGAATTAATCTTAGATGAAATAGATCGTTATGATCATCAAAAAGTCTACCTACTAGGATACTATAATCCTACTAATAAACATGATGATATTTATACTTATATAAATTATAAATTAAAAAGAATATCTGCTAATCATAATTTTATTTACCTAGATTTAAATAGTATTTTTAGAAATAATCCTAAATATTATCAAAAAAATGATAATTTTTATCTAAATAATCAAGGAAAAAAGGAAATAATTAAATTAATAGTTGAAAATTTTTAAAATTATTGATATAATATAAAACGAAATTTATTACTATGACTTAACTTAAGTCATGGCGAAAGGAGATTTAAGATGAAGAAAAATATACATCCAAATTATGTTGAAGCAACTGTAACTTGTGCTTGCGGAAATACATTTAAAACAAAATCTACAAAAGAAAATATAAGTGTTGAAGTATGTTCTGCTTGTCATCCATTCTATACTGGTACACAAAGCAATACTGCAAGAAAAGGTCAAGTAGATAAATTCAATAAAAAATATGGCTTTGATAAATAATATTTTAGAACCCTTAGGGTTCTTTCTTTTTGCTCTAATTAATTGACAAACTACATATAATTAACTATAATTATATTATCAGGAGGTAAAGAAAAAATGAAAGAATATTATTGTTTACTACTAAATGGTTGCTTTGATAAGGATTATCATTATGTAGCAAATGGTCCTCATAGTGTTATGAAAGGTGTTCTAAAAAAAGAATTATCAAATCTAGATACTATTGAAGAAGATTTTATGTGTCTAGATGATACCATTACAATTAAAGAAAATAGTTGGTTAGTAGAAGGCTCATTCCCCGTTATTGCCACTTTAGAAAATGGAATAATGATTGACTGTGTATCCCATAAAGAAATTGAGTACTCTAAGAATGCCATAGAAGTTCCAGGTCTAAGTTATCGTCAAAAAGTTCCCGCTAATAAAGCTATGGCTATACTATTATTAGGCTTAATTGATAAAGAAAGCCAAAAGAGATATTGTCAAGCACAAGAAAAAGTTGAAAAGTTATTAAAAGAGATGTATAATGCTCACTTACCTAATGCTAAAAATAAGAATAATGTCGAAATAATATATCTAAATACTAATTATCAAGATACTAGTGCAAACTATATGAAAGCTGGTAAAATGGGTGAATATGTTTTTGATTTAGAAACATTTAATCCTCTATATAAAGAAAATCCTAATACTATTACTAAATATATGACATATCTAGAAGAAGTAAATGGTTCTGAAAAAGATTTTTTAACTGCTACTACAGAAGATATTGTTAACATGCATCAAGAAAGTATTCGTAACTATAATAACTATATCTATTGCAATAAAGACAAAAAATTCTCTGAAAGAATTAGTCAAAGTCTTGTTAAAAGAAGAAAACTTTATTAAGATTCTTCTTTTTTTAATACCCATTATCTGTCAAACTTTTGTCAAAATAAGAAGAATTAATTGACTAAATTATCTACTTGTCATAAGATTAAGTTAGGTAAGTATAATATAATAATGAATAAATAAAGAGAGGAATGATATAAAATGACAATAGGACTTACAAATGATCATCGTGGTGTTAAAGCAAAACAATTTTTGACAGAATATTTAACTGAATTAGGATATAATATAATAAATTATGGAACTAATAGCGAGGAACCAGCTGATTTTCCAGATTATGCCAAAAAACTAGGAGAAGGAATTCTAAAAAAAGAAGTAAATTTAGGAATAGCTATTTGTGGTACTGGTATAGGTATGAGTATTGCCCTAAATAAAATGAAAGGTATATACTGTGCCAAGGTTTCTACCGTTAGTGAAGCTTCATTATCAAAAGCACATAACAATGCTAATGCCATGGCCATATCTGAAGAAATGGATAAAGAAACAATGATTGAAGTAGTAAAAACTTTTATTGAAACACCATTTTCTAACATAGATAGATATATTAACAGAAATAATAAGATTAAGGATATCGAAAATGCCTAAATTTATTCTCTATATCTTAATAATGATACTTGTAATCTGGGCAGTAGATTCAATTAATTTAAACAATATCTTTAAAAAGAATCGCCCATATCAAGCAAGAATAATATATATAATTATTATCTTCTCATTAACATATCTAACAACTAACTTTATTCTAGATTTTACCGAGATTTTAAAGTAAGATATATAAGTATTAATAAGGAAGTACAAATTAAGGGAGGTTATAATGAAAAAAATAATCATCTTTATAACATTACTAATTTTTATTCCTTTTTTTATTGTCATAATATATAACAAAAATTATAAAGAAATAGAACTAAATTATATAACTACTACGTATATTCGTGTTAAGAGAAACAATACTAATAATATTGAAACCATTCCTCTTGAAGTCTATATTGTTGGTGTCTTAGCAGGAGAAATGCCTATTAATTTTGATATGGAAGCTCTAAAAGCTCAGGCTGTAGCATCAAGAAGTTACGCTCTAAAAAGAATGGAATATAATAAAGATAATGATTATGATGTTGTAGATTCTATTATGAATCAAGTATATCTAGATGAAGATTATTTAAAAGAAGCCTGGGGACATAACTATGTAAAAAATATCAACAAACTAAGAACGGCCGTCAATGAAACCCTAGATGAATACTTAGAATACAATAACTCCATCGTAGATGCCATGTTTTTTTCTACTAGTAATGGATACACTGAAGATAGTCAAAACGTTTTTAATTTTCCTTGTGATTATCTAAAAAGTGTTGATAGTCCATGGGATTCTGAAGTATCCAGTGCATATCTTACGAACAAAACCATCTCCTTAAAAGAATTTTATGAAAAACTAAATCTCCCATATAGCAAAAATTTAAATGTTGAAATAATAAAAAGAAGTAGTACCAATCGTATACTTCTTTTAAAAATAAATGATCATGAATTTAAAGGAACAGATCTCTATAATAAATTATCCCTAAGATCAACAGATTTTACCCTTGAATTAAATGGTGATAACATAAAGATTACTATGAAAGGATATGGTCATGGCGTTGGTATGAGTCAGTATGGTGCATTAGGTATGGCTAAAAAAGGTTATACTTATCAAGAAATACTAAAACACTACTATCCTAATACTAATATTACAAAATTAAAAAATTAAGTATATAAAATTAAAAAACGTTAATATTAGAAGTAGGTGAGTGAAATGAATAAAAGAAAATTGAAAAATCTAGTAGTTCCTGCTATCTATACTGTAACTTTATTTGTCCTAGGTACAAGCATGTATCTAATTGAAAAGACTATTAATACTAATCGTTTTAAAGATGATTCTAAGATGGAATATGTCAATTCTGAAATAGTAACTGATAACGAGTATATTCCTGTAGTAAGTCAAAATACTTATATCTTAAGACCATATCTAATTTCAAGTATCACAGTAAGTAAATCTTTCTATGATTACGAAGCTGAATCATCTAGTCAAGAAAATGCTATTATTTATTATGAAAATACTTATATGCAAAATTCTGGTATAGACTATACTAATAAAGAAACATTTGATATTGTATCTATTCTAGATGGTACTGTCATTGAAGTAACAGATAATAAAATTCTTGGTAAAACTATTAAAATTAAACATAATAATGATTTAATAAGTACTTATCAAAGTTTATCAGAAGTATCCGTAAAAGAAAATGATACAGTTTTAAGAGGCCAAGTAATAGCAAAGAGTGGAACTTGCCCACTATATAGTAGTGATAATAATCTTCATTTTGAATTAACTTATCAAGGAAAGCTAGTAAATCCTGAATCATATTATAATAAATCAGTAGATGAATTATAGGTATAAGCCCTTTTATAAAATAATATAATTTAATAAAGGGGTAATTATATTGAATAAAGAAATAATAAACCGTGTTATTAATGTTGCTAATCATATAATTAGCACTGAGGATACCATCCGTAAAACAGCTACTATATTTAACATTAGTAAGAGTACTGTTCACAAAGATATTGGTGAAAGACTTATGTTAATTGACAAAGATAAATATTTAAAAGTTAAAAAAATAATGAATAATCATTTAGAAACAAGGCATTTACTTGGGGGAGAGTCAACTAGACAACTATTTTTAAGAAAAAGACAACTTACACTATAAAAAACTGTCAATATATGGTAAAATATACATGAAAGGGTGATTTTATGTTTAACAAAGACATTGGAATAGATTTGGGAACAGCTAATGTTCTTATCTACATCAAAGGCCAAGGCATCGTCTTAAATGAACCTAGCGTAGTTGCAATTGATTCAGATACAAAAAGACCATTAGCAGTAGGTACCGAAGCTAGAGAAATGTTAGGAAGAACACCCGGCAAGGTAAAAGCTATAAAGCCTATGAAAGATGGTGTAATAGCTGACTTTGAAACTACCGAGGTAATGCTTAATTATTTTATCAAAAAAGTAAATGGAAAAAGTTTCTTTCAAAGACCAAGAATATTGATATGTTGTCCATCTAATATTACTCAAGTAGAAAAAAATGCTATTAAAGAAGCTGCCGAAAGAACTGGAGCAAGAAAAGTCTTCTTAGAAGAAGAACCTAAAGTAGCTGCTATTGGAGCAGGAATGGACATTTCAAAACCATCAGGAAATATGGTTATTGATATTGGCGGTGGCACTACAGATATAGCTATTCTTTCCCTAGGTGGCATAGTAGAAAGTGCTTCAATAAGAGTAGCAGGTAATGCTTTTGATAACGATATTATCAAATATATTAAAGATAAATATAAACTTCTAGTAGGAGAACGTACTGCCGAAGAAATAAAAATAACTATCGGTACTGTCTTCCCTGGTAGCAGAAATGAAAGTATGGAAGTAAGAGGACGTGACTTAGTAACAGGATTACCACATACCATTACTTTAACTAGTGAAGAAGTAGAAGAAGGACTTCGTGAATCTGTTTATACAATTATTCATGCTGCTAAAGGTATTCTAGAACAAACCCCACCTGAATTATCTGCAGATATTATTGATAAAGGTATTGTTCTAACTGGTGGAGGCTCTTTGGTAGATGGCTTTAATCAATTACTAGCTCAAGAGCTAAAAGTTCCTGTATTTACAGCAGAAAGCCCATTAACATGTGTAGCTGAAGGAACAGGTGTTCTTCTAGATAATATTCATATGATAGAAAGATAAAGAGATTTTATATATCATCATATTAAAATCTCTTTTTCCATGTCTTATTTTACAATATATATCAGTTTAAATCATATTTTAACTAGTTTCTTTACTTTTCAAATATTACTATGCTATAATCAATATAAGATAGGTGATTATATGGAAATACTTTTAAAATTTAAATTAAATGATAAAGAATATTGTTATTATAAAGAGAATGATACTTATAAATATGGGTATCTTAATGAAGAAAATATTAGTACTGAATTAACACAAGAAGAAATAGATTTAATAAAATATGTTTTATATAAAATAACTCCTTCTAAAGACATATTTTATTATCATGATATTTTATATAACGGAACTAATTATCAAATATTTATTGATAAGAAAACCGGTTTTAAGATATTCAAACCTGAGCCCCCTCGTGAAGACTTGATATATCTAAATATGAAATATAACAATTTAAGCCCTGATGTTGTATATACTGATGCAGATAATTCTAAAAATAATAAAAAACCAGCCACTAATAAGTATATGAAATATGTTATTGAAAACGGGAGTGCATTACTAGCAATATATATTGCTTCTTGGTTAGTTTCTTCAACGCTTCTTGGCCCTTTTAGTTTTAATGAATATGAAGAAAAAATATCAAATGCAATTGGTAATGCCTATCATGAAACTATGGATAATATAGATAGAGCAAAGTTCAAAAGAATGACGGATGAACAAATAATAGAAAGTGTAACATCATATTTAGAAGCTAATAAAAGCCTTACCGAAGAAGAAAAAAGTCTTTTCTTAAGTAATCCTAGAATATTTACTGAAAATAAAGAATATATTGATTTTTTGCATCTTTTAGATAATTTTGAAAATATGACTATCAGATACCAAGACGAGCCAGCAATACCGACAGAAAAAGAAGCAGCAACAGCAGCCGGAGCATGGTCTCCTTCAACGAAAGAGATTATAATAAGCACAGGCACTACTCAAGATGGGAAACAGAGAAAAACAGTAATGACTCATGAGCTTTGTCATACTTTTAGTGTTTTCGGAAATTACACACCAGCAATACAAGAACCCCTTAATAGTGAGTTTAATATTAATTATTTTGGTAACGATTTTAGTTATATCGAGGAAAGAAAAAATTTAAATGCTTTAGCACATATTATTGGTAAAGAGCCACTAAGAAAATATCAATTCCACGCAGATGACGATATCATTATTGAAGAACTTATGAAAATTATTGATGATAAAGAATTAGCTTTAAAACTTATAAATTATATGCAAGATAGTAAAGAAGCATATGGTGATAATAGGCTTGATGAAAGAAAAGAGTATCAAAAAGAAATAAAAAATATTTTTAGTAAGTATTATCAAGCAAAGTATCATAAAAACATGGATGATGATTTAATAATGACATATTATTTCTCTAAAGATAATACTGAATACTTTAACAAAATAAAATACGCTCTTGATATGAGTGAAATAAGTAATTATAATAATGATTCTACTGCCAATAAATCATTAACCATTAATGACATGAATATTTTTGATGATGATAAGTTAGCTATTTACGTAAGTACAAATAATAATGAAAAAGTATTTCTATGCAATGTAGAAGATCTTAAAGGGTATACATTAGATGGCTATTTAGGTTATAGTGATGTTGCAAAAGAGATTCTATCCAGTGATAGTTTAGCATTATCGCCTGATGGCGGGTATCAAGAAGATTTAATTGTATCAGAACTATTAAAACTAATT
Organism: uncultured Bacilli bacterium; assembly: GCA_934101175.1. GTDB lineage: Bacteria > Bacillota_I > Bacilli_A > RF39 > UBA660 > RUG705. The sequence continues at coordinate 7,298 of CAKOQC010000002.1, read as the reverse complement.
AATGATAAAGATATGGCCAATAACTTTACTAAACACTTAATTGATAAAAATTATGATAATGAATATAAATCTATTTTTAGTAAGTATTATCAAGCTAAATATCAAAAAGGAATAGAAAGTAACTTAGCCTTACTAGCTATCTTTAATGAGGATAACTTTAATTCATTAATAAAAAGAGAATATAATCTTGATAGTGATACTAAAATAACTATGTCTAAGTGTGAAAATGAAAATAATATATTAGATTATGAAGTATATGCTGTTACAGGAGACACCAAAAAAACTACAAAAATCGGTAAATTATCAGAATTAAATATAAAAGTTAATCCAAGTTATTTCTATTTTAATTACAAAGATCTAAAAGCTATAGAAAAACTAATTGGATCAGATTTTCTTAATGATTTTAATTATGATGATGGTATTAAAAATATTGCTAGTGAATTAGAAAGAATAATACCTGATAAAGATAAGTCAAAAGAATTATTAAATAGTTTAGATCCATGGAAAAGAAATACAAGTGGTATAACTACAAAAGATGAAATGGAAAGAACATTTAAAAATAATGTTAGTGAATATTATATGGAAAAATACCACAAAGATATTTCAACCGACTTAATGATGCAATATTGTTTATCAACTATTGATAAAAATCAAGTAAGATATGCCTGCAACATTGATCCAATAATTACTGTTGATGAGCTACCTTATGGTAAAACTATTGTTTTTGATGAGAGAAAAGCAGGAAATGATTGGACTGTAACCGTAAGTACGCAAGAATATCTTTATAAGTTTTCAGGTTATGATGACGATGGTAGCGTTTTATTTGATCAAGTAGATAGTGAAAAAATGTATTTCTGTGACTTGGATAATATTAAAAATTTTAATAAACAAGATTATGCAAATAATCGTACTTCCGATGCAAGTTGTAACACCGTAGGATCAGGCAATTTCTATGATAATAATCAAATTACTTTGTTTAAACTTCTTCCTTATGATGTGGCAAATGGTTTTGTAAATTTTGGCACTTTTGATAATTACCAAGATGATGTTATTAATGAACTTATGAAAATAATACCTGACAAAAATAAGGCTGAAGAATTTCTAAGTGCTTATTATGACACAAATACAACTGGCGATTATTTATATCTATATGAAGAATACTATCAAGCAAAACATCATAAAGATCCCCAAGATGACTTATTCTTATTATCAGTATATGATGAAGAAGCCTTTGATAAAGTAATCAAAGAAAAATATGAACTATATGATGTTTCTCAAGTAGCAGTATCCATGACAAAAGGACAAGATGGTTATGGAGATTATGAATTATATATTCTAGATAATAGTAACTATGGTACATATAAAGATAGATATGGAAATGAAATACAAGCTCTAGGTAAAAATAATGTTAAGGATATAGGAAAACTAAGTGATAACTTTAAAGACTTTAGTTATCAAGAATACTTAACAAATAGCATTCAAAATAAAAGATAATAGACAATAAAAAAAGTAATGATTATTCAATATAACCATTACTTTTTAATTTAGCTATAATATATTCTTCTGACTTAGCACCAACTATTCTATTAGCAGTAGTAATCTCATCTCCATCAGTAATAAAAGCCGTTACTGGTGTTGAATCAAAATTAATATGTTTAACAAATTCTTTTTTATCATCTTTACTAAGTAAATCATATTCCATATAATAAGCAGTTAATTTATATTTTCTCAAAACCTTTTTAAATACTGGTTTATATTCTTTACAATGAAAACAAGTAGTTTGACTAACTAGTAATATAAAATCTTCTTTGTTATCTAACTTTTCCATTACTTCTTTATAGCTAAGTTCTTTTAAATAAGAATTATTAATATGATTATCTACAATTAAAGCTCCTATTAGAATTACTATACATATACTAACAATAATTATTATCTTCTTTTTCATAACATCACCTGTAATAATCATATCACTTCTAATATTTATTTACAAGTTTTTTTAATATATTCTTCTAAGGTCAATTTGTTCATATATATATTTTTAGCGGCTATATTACCGACGTATCTAAAGTGCCAAGGCTCATGATTATATCCTGTTATATCTTCTTTACCAAACGGATATCTTAAGATAAATCCGTATTTATATGCATTTTCCATTACCCATTTAATTTCTTCGAAATCTACTATTTCATGTTCTATATAACATTTATTATCTCTGTATACACAAATGTCAATTGCTAATCCTGTTTGATGTTCTGAAGCTCCAGCTTTAGCTATATATCTAAATGCATAATTAAGTCCTTTTTCTGCTACTAATCTATTATATATTTTATCTTGATATTCATAGCATCTATATCCACTCATAATATCAATTAAATATCCCTTATCTAAAGCATCTTTTTTCATCAGGTTAAACATTTCAAATACTTTCTTACATATCATAACATTATCTTTATATTTACTTTCACTATCTACTAAATCTTCTGGTATATAGGTCTTATCTAAAAAGTTATTCTTATTAACTAACATAAGATAATTCATTTAAATTCACCTATAATATTATATTCTAAAGTTATATATATGTTAAAAAAGTATTACCTTATATCTTGGTAATACTTTTATGTTTAGCCATCATTTTCTTAATTCCATAAGGATGTGGGAAAGCTATTGTTACTAAAGATTTATCAGCTGCTACAACAATTCCTTCTCCAAACTCATCGTGCTTAACATGATCTCCTACTGAATAATACACATCATCATTTCTAAACATGTTTCCTTTAACAAAGTTAGAAGCTTTATTTACTAAGCTAACTCTGTTATTCTCACATTCAATATATTTTGTATCTATTTCATCCATAAATCTACTAGGCATATTAATCTGGGTATTTCCAAATAGCATTCTTTTTCTTGCATTTAGCATCCATAAGTTCTTTTTAGCTCTTGTAATAGCTACATAACATAGTCTTCTTTCTTCCTCAATAGCAGCCATTGTTCCTTCATTAATTGAGTTATAATGTGGAAATATTCCTTCTTCCATTCCTACTATAAAGACATTATCAAATTCAAGTCCTTTAACTGCATGTATTGTCATTAAACTAACTTTATTACTACTATCTTGATGTTCTGATATATCACTAACTAAAGATACTTCATTTAAGAAATCCGTTAAAGATATAACTCCATATTCTTCTTCATAACCTTTAGTAATAGACTTAAACTCTTCTAAGTTTTCCAATCTAATTTCAGATTCTAAACTCTTATCATTAGCTAATTCATCTCTAAGACCACTTCTTTTAAGAACTAATTCTACCATATCAGTAAGAGTTAAATTCTCACATTCTTTCTGCATTTCTAATATCAAATTCTTAAACCATAATTCTTTTCCTGTACTAATAGCATCAAATAAAGAAATCTTTTTCTCATTAGCTATATTAGATATATTTTCTATTGTTTTATCTCCTATTCCTCTCTTGGGAGTATTAATAACTCTAAGTAAACTAACATCATCATCTGGATTATTAATTAATCTTAAATAACATAGTAAATCTTTAATTTCTTTACGATTATAGAAGTAAAAACTACCTACAATTCTATAAGGAATACCATTCTTAAGCATTTCTTCTTCTATTAATCTTGATTGTGCATTAGTTCTATATAAGATAGCTATATCTTCATAACTTACATTATTATCATGTAATTCTTTTATTTTATTAGATACATATTCACATTCTTCTTTATCACTATCTGCTTTAATATATTTAACTTTACTTCCTATATCATTATTACACCATAAGTTTTTATCTTTTCTCATCTTGTTATGTTTAATAACACTATTAGCAGCATCCAAAATATTCTGTGTAGATCTATAATTTTCTTCTAGTAATATAACTTTACAATTAGGATAATCTTTCTCAAAATTCAATATATTCTTATAATTAGCTCCTCTAAAGGCATATATTGCTTGATCATTATCTCCAACTACAAAGATATTTTTATGGTTATTACATAACATTTTACTAAATATATATTGTGCTTCATTAGTATCCTGATATTCATCTATTAAGACATATTTATATTTATCTTGATAATATTTTAATATTTCTGGATATTCTTTAAATAATTTAATTGGTAATATTAATAAATCATCAAAGTCTACTGAGTTATTAATTTTAAGTTTACTTACATATCTTTCATATAATGATGTAATATTTCTATCAAATTCCATTTTAGTATATTCAATAGGACTAAGAAGTTCATTCTTCGCAGAACTAATTTTATTTCTAATATCTCTAGCATTATAAAATTTAGGATTTAAATTCATTTCTTTCATCAGTTTTTTAACTACTGTTAAAGTATCATCACTATCTAATATAACGAAATTACTTTTATATCCTAATCTAGCATAATTCTCTTTTATTAATTTTAATCCTAATGAATGGAATGTTGATATTTGTATACTCTTAGCATCCATTCCTATTAGTTTTATAACTCTATCCTTCATCTCTTTAGCTGCTTTATTTGTAAATGTAATAGCTAAAATGTTATCAGGACTAACTCCATTCTCAATTAAGTAAGCGATTCTACTAGTAAGTACTTTTGTCTTCCCAGATCCTGCTCCTGCCAATACTAACATTGGCCCATCTATATGTTTTACTGCTATTTCTTGTTGTTTATTTAAATTACTTAAATTCATACTTCCTCCTTGTAACTTCTAATATTTTGTCTTATTACTACCTAATTATATCATATTTTCCCATATTGTTTAATATAAGTTGACTAAAATAAAATAATTAACTATAATACATAAAAAGTGAGGAAAATATGAAAAAAATAAATAAGTTTAAAAAAATAATTGCATCATCTGATAAAAAGTCTGTAAGAGTCTACATAATTATTCGTTTCTTAATTTTAATATGTCTAATTATGCAAATAATTCATCATGAATGGAATAATGCTTTCTTATGTTTAATGACTCTTATCCTAATAACTCTCCCATTTATTATTGAAAAGAAGTTTAAAATAGAATTACCTGATACCCTAGAAGTTATAATTATTTTGTTCATCTTTGCTGCTGAAATTCTAGGAGAGATAAATAATTTCTTTAATATCTTTAAACATTGGGACACTATGTTACATACTATTAATGGCTTTATCTGTGCTGGAATAGGTTTCTCTTTAGTAAATCTTCTTAATAAAAATTCATCTAAGATAAATTTATCTCCATCATACCTTTTATTAGTATCTTTTGCTTTCTCAATGACTATTGGTGTAATGTGGGAATTTGCCGAATATACTATGGATAAAGTTTTCTTAACAGATGCTCAAAAAGACCATCAAATAACTACTATTTCATCAGTATACTTAAATGAAGAGGGTAAAAATGAATCAGTAATTTTAAAAAACATAGAGTATACTAAGATATATTCTAAAGATAAAGATGGTAATCTTATAGAAACTACTATTGGTGGTTATTTAGATATCGGCCTAAATGATACTATGAAAGATTTAATGGTAAACTTTCTAGGAGCTATTACTTTTAATCTAATAGCGTATCTCTATATAAAAGGAAATAAAAAATATCAATTTGTTGAAGACTTACTACCTACTAAAGCTAGTAATATATAAAGAAAGGAAAAGAATATGAAAGATTTAAATTTAAAACCAGTAATTAAAAGAATTGGAGCTTATATGATAGATATAATTATCGTTCTTATAATAGCTACCAGTATAACTAACATCCCTTTAATAAATAAACATTTTGAAGAATATCAAACTCTATATCAAGAATATCAAGAAAAATACCAAGAGTACACTAATACTACAAGTTTATTAAATAACTCCTATCAGGATAAAACTCTAACTAAAGAAGAATATGATAAACTAATAGAAAACAATACTTATAAAGATATTATTTCTAAGTATTATGAAGATGAATTATTAGAAGAAAAAGAATATAATGCTCTAAAAAAAGAAATAGACACTACTTATAAATCTCTTATTAATGACTATAGTTACAATCTTCAAAAGAAAGGTATATATAACTCTATAATTACTCTTACTACAACTTTAATCTATTTTGGAATTATCCAGTATCTTCTAAAAGGTCAAACTATTGGCAAGAAACTTCTACATCTAAAAGTAGTATCTGCTAATGATAAAAAAATAACTATCCTAAATTATCTACTAAGAAGTCTAATAGTAAATAATGTCTTTCTAAATGGTATCAATCTAATATTATTAAACTATGCTTCTAAAGAAGTATTCACAAAATGTGATAGTATTATAAGTTTCCTAGTCAGCTTTGTAGAAGCCCTAATTATCTACCTAGTCCTAATAAGAAAAGATAATCGTGGTCTACATGATTTAGCTTGTAATACCAAGGTAATAGAATTAAATTCATAATAAAAAAAGACCTCTATAAATATAGAAGCCTAAAGTGTTAGCAATAATTTGCTAATGCTTTTTTTAAAATTCAATAACTTTAGTATGATCTTTAAATACCTTAACAATCTTACTAATATATCTCTTAAACATAACCATATCAACAATATCAGATACTGCATAAATAATAATTAGTGATCCAAATACTGCTGTTATAACTGAAGATGAAGCAAGTGGATGAATTAAGAACACGATACCACATATTAAAGATATTATTGCTAAAATAAGTGATATTACCCATGGAACATCCTCATATTCTCTAAGAGAAATAGAAATTCTAATTTTAAATAAACTATCAGTAATAATCCAAATACCTAATACGATTGGAATAAGTAAACTAAATGATTTAGGATATATAAATAGTAATATACCCATAATAATCATAATAACTCCTATTAGCATTGTATCGAATAGATAAGCAGCTTTATTATCAAGAGCAAATAGATATATACCTAATACTACAAATATTGTAGCTAAAGTATAAGCTATTACATCTAGTGATATTTCAGGAAATACAATCATTCCAAATCCTATTAAGATAAATAAGATAGATACTATTATAGATGATAGTATAAAATTATTTATCTTTTTTAACATTTCTTCACCTCCTTACATTTATCATACCCTAATTATAACAAATAATACCAATAATAACAATCTACAATAAGCAACAAATGTATTGTTAATATACAAAAAAAGAATTATGAACGAATTCATAATTCTTAAAATTAGTTTTACTAAGCAGCAGGCCCTGTAGGTCCAGTAGGTCCGGTAGGTCCTGTTGCACCAGTTTCTCCGGCAGCACCAGCAGGTCCAGCAGGTCCAGTAGGTCCGGTAGGTCCTGTTGCACCAGTTTCTCC
>CAKOQC010000001.1:0-380349 GCA_934101175.1 uncultured Bacilli bacterium | reverse complement strand
AAACCTTGAAATATCAATAATATTATAAATATTATAAGTATTATAAATATGGGAGTTTCTACAACATGTGGCAGTGGACGCAAGTATAAAATGTGTTGCGGAAAATAAGCTCACAAAGCCTTATAAATAAAGAGATTGTGAGCTTTTTGCTATTTACGATTTTTAGGTAATTTTACATCAAAAAAGGCTTTTGGATAAGTTTTAGATAAGTTTTAGATAAGTTTTTTTGACTAAATGAACCTCAAAATCAAGCAAATATGTTATAATTATTATAGGAGTGATAAAGTATGGGATATGAATCACTAATAAGTAGTATCAATAAAATCACATTATCAAAGGATGAAGAAAAAAAAGAATATATTCCACAATTTGTAGAATTATATGGGAACCCAGAATCAGAACAGATTATTGCTACTGATTCGTATTATTTAAATAAAATGAGAGAAACATTTGAACAATTGAAGTCAATTAGAGGACAATATTCTTCCAATAAAGATTTCTATATTGGTGTATCAAAAATGTTTGCTCAGACTTATATTCCATTAATGATACAGGAATATGGAATAACCGATGAACAATTAGTTTCTAAGTTACTTAATATAGCAAATGGTAATGGTATAAAGATTTTTGATAGAGGTGAAGCGCAAATATATGCAGAAAGCTTTGGAGAAAGAATAAATGGTGATGTTGGTGCATTTAAATATCACGATATGATTTGTTTTACACCTGATGCCGAAAGTAAACAAGAAGAAGTATCAGCTGATGAAAGTATAACTAATGCAACGAGAATGCTATCTTCTATGATACATGAAACAATGCATTTAGTTATTAATGTTACTAAGGAAGAACATTTTAACTATGGTAAGGAATCTAGATTAACAAGTGGTGGCTCTATACTTAACGAAGGGCTTGTTGAAATGCATGCATTAGACTTTGCAAAAAAGTATGGATTAATTCATTTACCAGCACTATATTATTTAAATAATGTTAGTATCTGTAGAACGTTGAAAGAATTATATGGTGAAGAAGAATTTGAAAGGTTAGTTTTTACTGGAACATATGAAGAAATTATTCCAGGTGAACTATTAGAACAATATAAAAATGCCGAAAGGATAAGATATTTTTCTAGAAAGGGATTTACAGTAGATCCTTCTCAAATAGATATATCAGAAGAATCAAGAAAAACTTTATAATGATAAATTATATTTTTTAGATAAGTTATTAGATAAGTTGTTGAATAAAAACTTGCAATAATTGGGCAAAAAATTATTAATTTAAAATAAAAAATACCAATTTAAAAGGGAAAAAATACTTAGTTGTTTTAAATTATTACCATGCGGAAGCGGCAAAAAGTATAAGCAATGCTGCGGTAAATAGCTTGTTTTATAAGAATTGCAAGATTTTAAAAAGATAAAGAATTCATAAAAATAACAATTTTTTGCCTAAAAATACACTTTTGTGTGCAAAATGTGTTCATGAATTTAAAAGTTATGCACGCAAAATTTATCAGCCTTATAATAAAAAGATTAAGTTATGTAATCAAAATAAGTCAGTAGTTATATTAGCTTTTATAATACTTTAAATTTCTTGATTCTTCCGGAAGATATCAAAATTGTTATATAATATCTATGTATATTTGGGAGGTACCTTAATATGTTGAAAGAAGTAAAAATAGAATTAACTAATAAATGTTCAAGAAATTGCAAGCATTGTTCTAGTAGTGCTACAAGTGATAATATGAATTTAAAAGTACTAGATTTTAATTACGTTTCTAAAATTATAAGAGAAGCAAAATTTATGGGTGTAGAAACTATAGTTTTTACTGGAGGAGAACCACTAATGTATGATAGACTTCATGAATTAGTTAAATTAACATCAAGTCTAGATATGAAATCAACAATTTATTCTTTTGCATATAGAAATGACCAAACTCTAAAACAATATAGAACTTTAATAGAAAATGGTTTAAATAAAATTATATATTCTTTAGCAGATACTTTATCTAATGAAAAAGAGCTGTCTACATATGAAAAAGAAGAATTCTTTGATAAAGTATTTGATGGAAGTAATGCTACTTTAGGTTTTCATTATGCTGTATCTAAAGACTCTATTGATAGATTAAATGAAGTTGTAAATAAAACTATTCAAATATTTGATAATAAAAAATATTTTGATAAAATTAGTTTATTAAGATTTGTTCCACATGGAAAAGGAACTAATGATATGGATTTGACTAGAGAAGAACTATTATCAATTAAAGATTTATATTTAAATAATAGTTATCAATCTAGAATTAGATTGGGAAGTCCTTGGAATATTTTAGGAATAGAAAATAATCCATGTATTATTGCAGATGAAATTATGATAATTGGTTTTGATGGAATTGCTTATCCTTGTGATTCTATAAAATATTTTACTGAATTAGGTATAAGTGGAAATATAAAAGAAAATTCTTTAAGTGAAATGTATAATTCAGAATATTTTACTAACATAAGAAATTTAAATGTAAGTAATAGTTGTTCATCTTGTAAACAATATAGTATTTGTAAAAGTGGATGTATAGGACAAAAAATAATTGCAAACTACACACAAGATGGAGATAAAGTAGAAGTATTAAGAAGGTGTATTAACTCTAGAGATCCTAAATGTATGAGGTAGATATGAAGAAAAGACAAGAAGTTTATGATTTATATTGGTATTTTGCTTGTGAAAGGCAAAATATATTTTGGAAAAAAATAAATGGTGAAGAAGCACCATGGACAGAAGATAAAATATTACAAATATATAAATTTTGTAATAGTTATAGAGTTAATGATAGAGTTAGTCAGTATTTACTTAAAAATGTTATCTACAATGGAAAAAGATATAGTGATGAGGATATAATTTTTAGAATACTTTTATTTAAATTATTTAATAAAGAATCAACTTGGGAATTATTACTAGATAATTTTGATGATATTACTTTGCAAACATTTGATATAAAAAAATATTCTAAAGTTTTAGAAAGTGCTATTTCAAATGGGTTAAAAATATATAATGACGCTTATATAAGTTGTGCTAATAAAGCATTTGGTTATGATAGGAAACATGATAATCATTTAGCATTATTAAATAAGATTTTCAATATAGATAAAGCACATTTAAAAATATTAAATGCTGAAACAATGGAAGAAGGATTTAATATAATAAAAAGTTACCCATTAATTGGAAACTTTATGGCTTATCAGCTAGTAACGGATATTAATTATAGTAATGTTGTAAATTGGCGAGAGGATGAATTCACAGTAGCTGGACCAGGTTCTTTAAGAGGTATCAACAAATGCTTTATAGATAAGGGTAAAATGAGCAACGAAGATATCATTAGATATATGTATGAACACCAAGATGAAGAATTTAAAAGATTAGGTTTAGATTTTAAAAAAATTGGAAATAGACCACTACAATTAATGGATTGTCAAAATATATTTTGTGAATTAGATAAATACTGTAGACAGGCATTACCAAATTTAAAATCTAATAGGACTAAAATAAAGAAAAAATATGTTGCAAAAAATGACAGAATAAAATATTTTTATCCAAGTAAATGGTGTTTAAAAAACAATTAATTTAGGTTTGAGATGTAAATGCTGTGTTTAATATTTTAGTGGGCTTTAAATTAGCTAAAAATAAGTTAGTTTAAGGTAATGTAGAAAGCTATGATAATAAAATAATTCAAACATTTCAGTTTGCAAATATCATGTCATTTTTTAACTAGATTTGTTAATAAAGAACAATGGTATGGGAAAATAATCAATGGAATGAGAGAAAAAATTGATATGATGAAATTTAAAGATAAAAAAGAGGGTAATTCTTTTTTAAGAAACATTGAAAATTTAGTGCTAGTACAAAATCAAAATAATTTAATATAGGATTATAATGAAATACTTGTAATTTATGATTATGTTATTTTAAATAAAAAAGAATTATGCTATAATAATTACTTGACAATGAGGTGATTTGTTTGACAATCGAAGAAATAATATATAATGAAGTAAAAAATAGATGTGAACTTCCAACTAATGCATATGGAATAGGTGCTTGGGATCATCATATAAAAGTTGTATATGAACTTGCTAAAAAATATGCAAGTGAATATGGTGCTAGTGTAGAAATTGTAGCTTTAGCGGCACTTCTTCATGATGTAGCAAGTGTTACTGATGTAAATTATACTGAAGAACATCATATAATAGGTGCACAAATAGCTGAAGAACTTTTATTAAAAGAAAAATATCCAGAAGATAAAATAGTATTAATTAAAAGATGTATTTTAAATCATCGTGGAAGTATATTAGTAGAAAAAACTACACCTGAGGAAATATGTATAGCTGATTCAGATTCAATGGCACACTTTTATAGTATTCCATCACTGTTAAGCATGGTTTATAGAGAAAAAAATTTATCCATTGATGAAGGAAGTAAATTTGTTATGAATAAACTTGATAGAAGTTATAACAAAATGTCTGAAAAAGGAAAAATGCTTGTTAAAAAACAATATGATTCTGCAAAGGATGTATTGAGATATTGAATTGATAATATTAAAAAATAATACAAGAAATTATATAAGATATATAAGTTATTCTTAAAAACAATCAATCATAAAAAGACAAATTAAGAATAAAAAGATGTATTTATGGAGGTTATAGATATGGATTATGAAAAGATTAAAGAAGAATTAATGAAAAGATATCTATATTTATATGAAAATAAAGAATTAATTTTAGCATTATGTATTGATAGAGGTATTGAAAAACAAAAAATATTATTAAAGATAAAACAATATCAAAATTTATTAAAGAAAAATTTAAGTATTAAAGGTGATGAAAAAATATCAGAATTATTAAAAAAATATATTGATAATTATATAGATGAAATAGATAACGAGAAATATTATTTAATGTATGATGTAAATGATGACATTGTATTAATGTTTGAAAATTTCTTATTTAGTGATAGCATTATGAAAGAATTAGATTTATATAAACATATTGAAGCTGTTAAATTAAATAAAGATTATTTAGAAGCATTTAATTATTCAATAGAACTTCTTGAAGAAAGAAGAAAATGTAATATTCAATTAAGAAAATTACCTACATTTACTGTGTGGAAAATTCTTTCTTATGTAAGAAGAAAAAATATTAATAATAAAGTTTTATTAGAGGCACTTGATAAATATTATAATATAGATAGATTTATGATAACTGGTGATGATTATGTTAGTGGATATCATTTATTAGAGTGTGATTATGATACTTTTGGAGATGATGGGTTAAATAAATATCCAAATGATATAATTATAAGTGATGGTATTATCATATCTTCATATAAGAATTGTTTTGAGATAGAAGATGAGTATTTTACTACTTTGACAGATAATGAAAAATTAAGTAACTCTTCAAATAATATTATGGCCAATAGTAATTATATGTTACTACTTGCTAATATGACTAATTTAGATATTGAAAATAAAATCATTATAAGAAATAAACTTAAGCATAATAGTAAAACACTACTTAAATAACTAAATTTTATAAGTTAACCAATAATAGTTTAAAATAAATATTTAATAATTTAAAAAAATATATACTTATTAGTAATTGAGAGTATATATAAATAGTAAAAGTAAAAATATGATACTTAGTTGTTTATTATAAAATATGACAAACTTAGAAAGGCAAATCTATGGGAAAATATAAGAATGAAGAATATTTGAAAGAAAGAATAATGGGACAAAGTAGACATTTATTTATATATGGATGTAGTGGTGATGATAGAAGTAAATTTTTACAAAATCTTGAAGAAGATTATTCTGTTACAGATGATTTATCTTCACCAATAGCATTATATTTTAATTCTTTAGGGTTACCTCATATAGATACTGATTTAGAAGATAGAGATAATTATATAATTTATAGGATGTGTCGTGAATACTTATCATTTTTAGTAGCTACTAGGATTTTAGAGAAGAGTAATTACTTCGATGAGACTATTTTAAATGATAAATTATCAGGATTAATTCATTTAATAAATAAGAGTTCTAATTGTGATAATATAGTATCAGTATCAGAATTACTTGATGAGATGAAAAAATCTAGGAATTTTTATTATGATAGTTATATTAAATATACTAAAGGATTAATTAAAGAGATTTCTATTAATGAGATAAATATTCCATTTTTAAATTTAGAGATGTTTGTTAGTAGATATAAGAGATGTATGAATATGCAATCATATTTTGGAGTTATATATGATAAGAAAGAAAGAGTATCTGTTCAATCAATACAAACAATTAATAATTTTATTGGAGCAAGAATAAATAGTGATATATCAATAAAGATTGCTACTAATTCTAATGAATGGGAGACATACTATAATACAAATGGGCAATATGTAGAAGCAATACACGATTATGGAATAATTGAATTAGATAATTTAGAAGATACTAAAAAGTTAATAAAACATATTTAATAATATATATAGATTAGAAAGTAACATATATTATAAATAATGATATTATGTATATGTTCTTTTTTATATATAATGATATAATGGGATTGGAGTGATTATTATGAATATACCAAGAAAATTAAATAAAGAAGATAAGGTAGCAATAGTTAGTTTATCAAGTGGGATACTTGGAATGGAATATTGTGAACATGAACTAAAAATAGGTTTGGAAAGACTTAAAGAAATGGGATTAGTTCCAGTTATTATGCCTAATGCTTTAAAAGGAGTAGATTATATAGAAAAACATCCAGAAGCTAGAGCGGCTGATTTAAAACAAGCATTTATGGATAATAGTATAAAAGGGATTATATGTGCTATAGGAGGAGATGATACATATAAGACTATTCCTTATTTGATGGAAGATGAAGAGTTTATAGAAGCAGTTAAAAATAATCCAAAAATATTTACAGGATTTTCAGATACTACTAATAATCATTTAATGCTAAATAAATTAGGTTTATCTACTTTTTATGGTCCTTGTTTAATAGCAGATTTAGCAGAACTTGAGAATGATATGTTACCATATACAAAAGAATATTTTTGTAAATTCTTTTCTAATAAAAGGGGGTATGAAATTATATCAAGTCCTATATGGTATAAAGAAAGAGAGAGTTTTGATGTTTCACAAATAGGAGTACCTAGAATAAGTCAAAAAGAAGAACATGGATTTGAAGTAATTAACGGCAGTGGTATAGTTACTGGTAGACTATATGGAGGCTGCATAGAAAGTATATATAATGACTTTACTTGTTATAGATATGATGGACAACCACAGATTTTTGAAAAATATAAAATATTTCCAACTGATGAAGAGTGGAAAGAAAAAATATTATTTTTAGAAACTTCTGAGGAAAAACCTACACCAGAAAAGCTTACAGAGATGCTTCTTGAATTTAAAAGAAGAAAAATATTATCATTAGTAAAAGGAATTATTGTAGGTAAACCTCAAGATGAGAAATATTATGAAGAATATAAAGAAGTATATAGAAATATATTTAGTAATTTAAATACACCAGTATTATTTAATGTTAATTTTGGACATGCACTTCCTAGATGTATAATACCTTATGATGCAGAAGCTACAATAGATTATGATAATGCGAGAATATTTATTAATAGTGCTATTTTAAAATAGATAATTATTGTAAGATTATGAAAAAGTGAATATATTAAAATATAAGAAAAATGCAATAAATAGATAAAAAAGTAGTATAATATATAGCAATGTTTTTTGAAATATTAGAAAATTAAGGTGGGAATATGGGAAAAGATAAAATAATAAATCATTTTGATAAGTGGAAGATAGAACTAATGGGAGATAATCGTTACTTTGAAGATGATATAGTTTATAAAGTAAAAGTTGGTTATGATATCAGAAGTGGACATGAAATATATCAATATATTTCTAAAGATAATTATGATGCTTTATTAGCAGGAGTTTATCATATAAATATATTTTCTTGTGAAGAAGAAATAATACTATTATTTGATGAATTTAATAACTTAATTCCATTAGTAAAAGGAATGAAAATTAATTATGAAAAGTTAACGATAGGACAGAAATTGTTTATTAGAAGAAATAGAATGTCTTCAATGGAGAGTATTAGAAAATTAGAAGAAAAGCGTAAAAAAATATTATATGATATAGAAAAAGCTAATGATTCTTTAAAAAATACGACAATGAATTTAGAAGAAGAGGCAATAGAGTTTTTTGAAGAAGATACTAGTAAGAATTTTTATTTATTAGAAGAATATCCTACTAGAAAATATATTAAAGGTATTCATCCATTAGCAGAGTTTTCTAAAATTAATATTCAAAGTTTATGTGAATTACTTAAAGAGTATTATACAATTAAGAATGAAAAATTTGATTACACTACTATGATGAGGACTTATAGAAGTAATTATGTATATCATGATTATTATATTTATCCTAATGTAATAGCTAAACTAAATGATCATAATTTATTTGAACTTCCTTATACTAATGATTTAGAATGTGAAATACAAAAATTAGGAATAGTAGGAATTAAAAATGGAGAAAACTTTTTATATTCACCATATATAAAGATGATTGGAACAGAACTAGTTAATCAAAAAGTAAATTATAGTTATGTAGATAATTGTAATTTAGAATTTCCTTTTGCTTGTTATGATAATGATTTAAGAAATATTATATATTCAATAGCATATTTTCAGAAAAGAAATAATGTTAAATTTCTTGAGCCTGCTGATTTTCAAGTAGAGATTACAAAACCATTTATTAGAACACTTACTAGATAGATTGATTAAGAAGAAAGATTTATTAATTTAGAAAGAAAACTTATTTTATAAAAACTTAATAATATTAAATATCTAAATTGCATATTTAATTAATATTGTGTATAATTAAAATATATTTTTATTAGTAATATGATAATTAAATGGAGATGGTAGTATGGATCCTATGAAGGTTGGTAAATTTATTAAAGAACTTCGAAAGAAAAATAATTTAACTCAAGCAGAATTGGCCGATAAATATGGAGTAACTTATCAAGCAGTAAGTAAGTGGGAACGTGGTATAAACCTTCCAGAAGTTTCTTTAATTAAAGAGATGAGTAAAGATTTTAATATTAGTATAGAATCATTACTAGATGGAGAAGTATCTCAAGATAATATTAAAAATAATTATAAAAAATATATAATTATTATAGTTACTGTATTAGTAATTATTGGAATTGTTATACTAATAATTAGTAGATATAATAGAAATGATACTTTTGATTTCAAAACATTATCTACCACTTGTCAAGAATTTAAGGTATCAGGAAGTATTGCTTACGATAAAATAAAATCTTCTATTTATATTTCCCATATAGATTATTGTGGTGGAAATGATGATACTATTTATAAAAGTATTACTTGTAGTTTATATGAAAGTAGTGATGATAGTAGTACTAAGATTAGTAGTTGTCAAGAAAAAGAAAATATTACTTTAGAAGATTATCTTAAAGATATGACTTTAAAAATAGACCATTATAGTCAGAATTGTAAAAATTATCATGATAATAGTTTATATTTAGAAATAAATGCTACTAGTGATAATGAAAAAATAATTACTTATCGTATACCACTTAGTTTAAATAATAATTGTCCTACTGAATAAATATTTTTAATTAAGATATTTAGATAATATTAACTCAACCATGTAAACTCAACTATGTGTTGAGTTTTTTCAACTATTAAGTTATCGCTTTTCTTAAAAACATTTGCTATTATGAAGATGAAAGGAGATAAAATTATGTTTAAAGAAATTAAAACAACAAATCAAAAAATAAAATTAATTATTTGGAGTATTCTAATATTTATTTTAGGACTATTATGTAGTTATCTTATTATTTCACTTATTAATAACAATTCATTGTCATCATTACCAAAACCAGAAATAACTGGTGGAGAAAGAGGAATGCTTGGAATAGATAAAAATATTAATGAAGAAACTATTGATAAGTATCTTGGAAGAAGTGATTCAGTATATCGTGATATGCGTATGTTAAAAGATCCAGGTAATTATGAAGCTATTGGAGGAGATTCTTACTTATCAGGTACTATAAAAGGTTTTGAAGTAGTTCCATATCCATATTTAACTAAAGTAGAAGGTTTACCAGAAGTAGTGGGAGAGTCTTATACAGGGCCTACATTATTTACTCATAATAGTGATGGTACTTATACAGCTAACTATAAAGAATCTTTAGAGTATCTTGAATATTATTTTCCAAAAGATAAATATATTTTCCTTATGTGTGGTGGCGGTGGATATGCTGGTATGACTAAAAATCTTTTAGTATCACTTGGATGGAATGCCGATAAAATATATGATATTGGTGGATACTGGTATTATAATGGAGAGAATAATATAACTATTAAAAAGACTATTAATGGAGAGACTTCTTATGATTTTTGGAAGTTAACCTATCATGATATTGATTTTAATACCTTAACGAAAGCGTGATATATATGAAAAATATTACTTTAATCATTTTAATAACTTTACTAATATTAACAGGATGCTCTAATAAAGAAATAACTAAAGTATACCTAAGTGATGAATATTACAAAGATAGTAAATTTATATCAATTACTGCTAATGAAGTGGATAGTTTAAAAGATGATACATATCTTTTATATACTTATAATAATTATTGTACTCTAGAAGTACCTTGCGAGGATATTTTTAATTCATTTATGTCTTTATATAATATTTCCATTAAATCTATTCCTTTTGATGAATATAAAAAAACATCTTTCTATAAAAAAGTAAAATATGCTCCAACAGTAATACTTATAAGTAAAGGGAAAATAATTACTTACTTAGATGCTAATAATGATAATGATTTGGATAAGTATCAAGATATAACAGCATTCACTGAATGGTTAAACACATATATTTATTTAACTAAATAAAATGAGATTATGATATAGTAATAAATAGTAATGTTATTGAATGGAGAGTAATTATGGAAATAAGAGAATACCAAAAAGTGCTATTACTTTTGGTATTGGACATATCGTTAACTTATTAAATGGAGCAGACATTATTCCTACGATAATTCAAATATGCTATGCTATATCATTAGGTTATCTCTTTGTTATAATATTTTATAAAAGCAAATCTCTTGTGCCATGCATTATAACTCATGCAGTAATTAATTCTTTAGCTATATTTAACGTAGAAAGTACTATATCACTATACATTTCTTCATTAATATTAATTGTTATACCACTAGGATATGCTATTTATATTAATAAAACTATTAAAGAATAATTATTACAAATTTATAAATAATTACTATAAACTATCATTTTAGATAGTTTTTTTCTTATACATCTTGACAACTGTATTATACTGTTATATACTGTTATATGCAAGCGGAGGTAATATATGAAAATAATAATTAGTAATAATAGTTATACTCCTATATTTGAACAAGTAAAAAATGCTATTATTAAAGAAATTGTCTCGGATGAATTATCAACTTCTGAACCATTACCATCAATTAGAAGTCTAGCAGAAGATTTAAGAATAAGTGTTATGACAGTGAAAAAAGCCTATGATGAACTAGAAAAAGAAGGATATATCATTACCAAACAAGGAAAAGGCAGTTATGTGGCTCCTAAAAATATTGAACTTACCAAGGAATTAAAACAAAAAGAAATAGAAGATTATCTTTATAAAATTACAGAAATATCTAAAGAGTATGATATTTCAAAAGAAGAAATTATTGAAACATTTAATTATATTTACGGGAGGAATGAAGAATGAAAAATGCAATAGTAGTAGAAAAACTAACTAAAAAATATTCTAGTGTCTTTACACTTGGAGAAATTAATTTAACTATTCCAAAGGGAGAAATAATTGGTTTAATCGGAGAAAATGGAGCAGGTAAAACAACTCTTATAAAAAGTATCTTAGGAATAATTAATCCATCTTCTGGTAGTGTTAAAATATTTGATAAAGATTTAACTACTAATGAATTAGAAATAAAGGAAAATATAGGTGTTGTTCTTGATAATATATTCTTTCCTGAAATAATGAATGTTCATGATATAGAAATAAGTATGCAAGGAATATTTAAAAATTGGGATAGTAGCTTATTTCATAAATATCTAACTGACTTTAATCTTCCAGAAAATCAACCATTAAAATCATTATCTAAAGGAATGCGTAAAAAACTAGAAATAGCTGTAGCATTATCTCATCATCCCAAATTATTAATTTTAGATGAACCTACTAGTGGATTAGATCCTGTAGTAAGAAATGAAATATTAGATATCTTTTTAAATTTCATACAAGATGAAAATCATACCATTTTATTATCAACCCATATAACTAGTGATTTGGAGCATATTGCTGATGAAATAATATTTATTGATAAAGGAAAAGTTGTATTAAACAAAAATCGTGATGAATTACTAGATAACTATGGTATTATGAAATGTAATCTAGATGAATTTTCTAAAATAGATTTTGAGGGTATTGTAAGTTATAAAAAGAATAAATATAATTATGATATCCTAGTAAGTAATCGTTTTAAGATGAGTAAGAAATATAAAGACTTTGTTATTGATAAAATAACTTTAGAAGATCTTATGGTTCTAATTATAAAGGGGGAAAAATAATGATTGGTTTGATTAAAAAAGACTTGTTAATGGTTAAGAGTAATTTAAAATTAGTAATTATTATCTTTGCTATTTTATTTATAATGTCATTGCAAGGAGAATTTGATATATCATTTGTTCCACCATTTATCGTTGTTATGTTATTTATGTCAACATTTAGTTATGATGAATATAACAAATGGGATGCATATGCCATAACTTTACCTAATGGAAGAAAATCAGTAGTGGCATCTAAATATTTAGCTACCTTAATCTTAATAGCAATTTCTATTATAATTACAATAGTATTAAATATCATAGTAGGTCTAATTAATAATAATATCAACCTTGATAGTATGCTACCTACCATGTTAGGATGCTTCTTTGGAATTATTCTTGCAGTAGCAATTATCTATCCGTTTATTTTTAAGTATGGTATTGAAAAAGGAAGAATAGGTTTATTTATAGGATCTTTTGTTATCGTAGGAGTAATTAGTTTTATAAAAAAAGCCACAAATATAAATATATCTACTAATATAGTAAACTTCTTTGAAACATATTGGTATATAGTTGTTCCTATATTATTTACAGGATTTCTTTATATATCATATTGCATATCTAAAAAAATATATTTAAAAAAAGAGTTTTAAAATATACTAAAAATAATTAATTTTATATAAGAAGGAGGAAATATGAAAAAATTAAAATCAAGTGGTTTATCCTTAATAATATTAGGAAATATCTTATATCTAGTATACATTTACTTTAGTGGTAGAGAGACAAGCACTTTTAGTGAATTTACTAGTGGCTTATTACTAGGAATGTCTATAGGTATAAACTTATTAGGTATTATATTAACTGCTATGTATATCTCAAAACAAGATAAAAATAATAAATAATTATCTTGTTTATAAAAAATACTGTCAAAATAATAATTATTATCTGGTTCATTAAGATTAACTTAATGAATCTTTTTTATTATGTGAGTTTACTTCATATTATCATCATGTTATAATATAAGTATATTTATATAGAAAGGAATAAATATGGCTACTACTAAAGAATATAAAGATTTTATCTTAGAACAATTAAGTTTACTAGATAATATAACTTGTAAAAGTATGATGGGAGAGTACTTACTTTATTATAATAAAGTATTATTCGGAGGTATATATGATGATAGGTTACTTGTAAAAATTGTAGATAGTAATAAAAAATACAATATGCTAGAGTCTATTCCTTATGTGAATGCTAAGCCAATGTACTTGGTAAGTGATGTTGACAATCAAGATGTTTTAAAAGAAATTATACTTGATACTTATAGTTGTTTAGAAAAGAAATAGTAATTCATTGAAATGGAGGAGTTTATGAAAAAGAAATTATTTGTTATTTTAATATGTGGGGTTATGGTATTAGGACTTACTGGATGTGGTGAGTCTAAGGTAGATGATGCTAAAAAAAATTTGGAAGAATCATATGAAAAAAATGGCTGGGTAGAAAAAGAAACAGTTGATACATTAGTAGCAAAATTTAATACAGAAGTAGTGGATAACAGTACTTTGAATCCGGCTTCAACTGATTATTTAACAAAGAGCAATAATCAATATTGGTATGGATTAATCGAAGGCATTTACCTAGTAGTAGTTCCAGAAAAATATACCAATGATAAGACAACAGAAGTTGTAAATTATACATTTTTATATGTAGAAAAGTCTAGTAAATATAAAGAATATGCTACTTCATATATAAAATATTTAATTAAAGCAAATAATAGTGAAATTACTGATACAGAAATTAATACATTATTGGAAGAAGTTAAAACAAAACCTAATTCTGGTAAAACAGCAAATAATGGAAAAGGTATTTCTATTGGTTATACAGAAAATGATGATGTATATCAGTATCAAGTTTTAAGATTATACAAGTAATTAAGAATTATAATTTAGAATTTTATTTAATAAATAATAACCTATCGAGTGGAGGATTTTTATGAAAAAAATAATTTTAACTATTTTAATATGTGGTTTTATGGTTTTAGGATTAACAGGATGTGAAACAAAAACAGATGTAAGTATTGATAAGCTAAATGACATTAATAATAAAATAATTGATTATTTTCAACAAAATGGTACAGAAATGTATAATAATTATAGCTACAATTATGTGGATGAAAAAAATAAAGTTGTTATTGTGGGACTAGTTGATAATAGTTTGGAAGAACAAAAATGGTTTAAGGAAAATATAGTAAATTCAAAATATATAAAGTTTGAGCAAGGTGAAGTTTTTACATCAGAAACATTTAATGTATCTAGTAAAATAGATTCAATAGTTAACAATGGACCTCAAACATCATCTAATCCATTTGATTATATTAAAACTAGTCAAAAAGAATATAATGAACTATTAGTTCATCCAAAAGAAACATTCGAATATGCAATTAAAGATTTAATTGAAACTAATGCTGATAATGGACTAAAAAGTTATATTGAGGCATTACTATGTAAAGAGATAAATAAAAATTTTGAATATAATTTTGAATCAGCAAATGATTATCTAAAACACTATAAAGAATTTTTACAACTAAGTTATTCTGATTTTAACAGTTATGATAAATATGCCATTTCATTATTAAAGTAAAAACAATTACAACTTAATAACTAATTAAGAAAACAGTAATCTATTAGTTAGGAGGATTAAATAAAATGTATTTTCCAATTGCTTTAATAGTGGAGTGTAGTTTACTTTTTTATAAAACTAAAGAATGATAAAACAATATCGCTTAGTAAAAAAATATTCTCTTGTATTTTTGTTTGTTATATTACAGAACTAGTTTGCTTAATTCTTTGTCTAGATTTAATGATTAATTTTTGATATAAATTACTTTATCATATGAATTCAGGACATTCAATAAATTTGTTTAATGGAGATTTTGATTTTACATTAGATTTTATAAATAATATTGGTAGTGAAACTATAGGTAATTTTCTAATATTTTTACCTTTTGGCTTTTTATATCCTTTATCTAAAAAAGAATAAAAGAATTAAAATGGAAGAATATAGTTTTAAGAGGAATTCTCTTCGTTTTAATTATTGAAATATTGCAACCTGTTTTTGGTAGGTCATTTGATGTTAATGATATTATTTTAAATTTATTAGGTATCTTAGTGTCTGCAACAATTTTTACAATTATTAAAAATATTATAAAAATATTACAACATAGTAATTAGAAATAAATTAAAGAGGTGGATTAAAATGGAATTTAATGATGTAATAAGAAAAAGAACTGCAACAAGAAAATTTAACAATAAGAAAATATCACAAGAAGATATTTCTAAGATATTAGAAGCAGGTAATTTAGCACCAACTGCTAAAAATCTTCAACCACAATTTATATATGTAGTTGTATCTTTAGAAGGATTAGAAAAGATTGATAAGATAACTCCTTGTAGATATAATGCACAATGTTGTCTATTAGTTTGTAGTGATAAAGATAAAGCATTTCATAAAGATGAATATTCAACTTTTGAAATAGATGCTACAATTGTTGCTACACATATGATTTTGGAGGCAACTAATTTAAATATTGATAGTACTTGGATAGAGGCTTTTGATAAAAATGAAGCAAAAGATATCTTTGAAATAGATGATAATTTAGAACCTGTATGTATAATAAATTTAGGATATAAGACAGATGATTGTCCAGAAAATCCAATGCATAATCAAAGAAAAAATATAAATGAAATGATTAAGTATATTTAATTATTAACGATTTAACAGTTAACTAAGAAGGAGTAATATGATGAAAAAACTAAATTCTAATCATTTAAAATTAATAGCAATTATAGCTATGACAATTGATCATATAGCAGACATAATCTATCCAGGAATGCCTAATAATATAATTTCAAATATTTTACATATAATTGGTAGATTAACAGCACCTATTATGTTTTTCTTTATTTGTGAAGGCTTCTATTATACCAAGAATTTAAAAAAATATATTTCAAGATTATTTATTTTTGCAATAATATCTCATTTTGCATATTGTTTTGCTTTTGGAATAAATTATATACCATTTAGTTCAGGAAATATTTTTAATCAAACAAGTATTATGTGGTCTCTTGCTTGGTCAGTAGTAGCTCTTTATATTATAAATTCTAAAAATAATTTAAAAGAATGGCAAAAATGGATATTAATTATATTAATAAATATTGTAACTTTTTCTGCTGATTGGAGTTCTATAGCAGTAATGGCAATTATATCGATGTATTCAAATAGAGGTAATTTAAAAAAACAGATTATAAGTATGAGTTTTTGGATATTAATTTATGCAATTATTTCATATTTATTTGTAAGTAAAACTTATGGATTAATTACACTAGCAGTCATATTAGTATATCCATTATTAAAACTTTACAATGGAGAAAAAGGCAAACTAAAATGGATGAAATGGTTCTTCTATATATATTATCCATTACATTTAGTTATTATAGGAATATTAAGAATAACAATATATGGAAATATACCATTACTATTTAATTAAATAAATTAATTAATTTTTACCAAGTAGATCTATAACAAGATTTGCTTTTTTCATGATATAATAAATGAATTAAATTTCAATTAGCCTTATTGCTAATATAAACTTTAGTAATATAATACCAGTAATGCCATATGGCTGTGGAATGGTAGTAGTTCTTACTCTAATAACTCTTAGTGCCTTATCCCTAATAGGAGTTATTTGGTTTACATATCTAATGTGTACTCTTATAAATATATATAAAGAATTTCATCATAAAGTATTACATAGTACTAGTATTGTTTCTAAAAAGAATATTTCAAATCTTACTAAAAATAAATTATTTCAAAAAATAACTATTATTATTGTTATATGTTTTATTACTTTCGTAATCTTATCATTAATTATCTGTATGGCATTATCTTCTAGTATTGATTTTTGGCATACTTGGAATTGGTTTAAATAACTAGTATTAACATAGATAGATATATGTATTTAATTTTACATTATCTATCTTTTATTATCTAAAAATATTGCTAAAAAGATTATATTATGCTACGATTAAACTGATAAATAATTAACAAGAACTAAAATAAAAAAGAAAAGAAGTGTTAGTATGTTTAATAAAATTAAAGAAATATTCTTAAAAAATTATAAATGGCTTATTTGTTTTATCTGTTTATTTTGCTTTTTACTATTAGCAGAAGATGTCTTTACAAAAGAAATAATTCAAATAGATGATATAGTTTATAAATTTATAGCAAGTCATTTTATAAGTAATTCATTAACTCCAATTGTGAAAATAATTACTTTTTTTGGAAGTGCTACTTGGATAGTTATCTTTACAATTATTTTGTTTGTAATAATTAGAAATAAAAGACAGAATATCTTATTAGGAACTAATTTGTGCATAGTAACAATTATTAATCAAATATTAAAACATATATTTAAAAGATCTAGACCAACAGAATTTAGAATTATTGATGAATCAGGTTATAGCTTTCCATCAGGACATTCAATGGTTAGTATGGCATTTTATGGATATTTAATATATTTAGTATATAAAAATATAAAGAATAAATATTTAAAATGGATACTAATAGTAGTATTATCAATACTAATAATTTTGATAGGTATTAGTAGAATTTATCTAGGAGTACATTATACTAGTGATGTATTAGGAGGATACTTATTATCAGTATCTTACTTAGTGTTATTTATACATATAACTAATAGTATGGAAAAATAAAGAAAGAGAGTTAAAAATATGAATAAAAATTTAGTTGTATATTTTAGTGCTACAGGAGTAACAAAAGAAGCTGCTATTAAGTTAGCTAAAGAAGTAGAAGGAGATTTATTAGAAATAGTTCCTAGAGAATTGTATACAGATGATGACTTGGATTGGACTAATAAAAATAGTAGGTCTAGTATTGAAATAAAGAAAAGTACATGTCGTCCAGAAATAGAAGATATTACGATTAATTTAGATAATTATCATACTGTTTATTTAGGATATCCAATATGGTGGAATTTAGCTCCTAATGTAGTAAAGACATTTTTAGATAGAGTAGATTTGACTAATAAAGAAATAATTACATTTTGTACTTCAGGAGGTACAAGTTTAGATAATTCTACTAAAGATTTACAAGATACTTATCCAAATTTAAGAATATTTTTAGGTAAGAGAATGTAAGGATAGTGGGTTTATTATGAAAAGTTTAGTTATTTATTTTTCTCATACTGGAGAGAATTATATGGAAAAATATTGATAAGGGAAATACTGAGGTAGTAGCAGAAGAAATTAGTAAACTTACGGGAGCTGATTTATTTAAGGTAGATCCTGTTAAGGAATATCCTTATAATACCATAAATGTTGTGATGTAGCTAAAGAAGAGATTGATAATAATGTTAGACCTGAAGTTAGAAAGCAAATAGATAAAATAGATGATTACGATGTAATATATGTTGGTGGGCCTATATGGTGGGGACATTATCCTTGTACTTTATTTACAGTATTAGAAGGCCTTGATTTTACTGGTAAGATAGTTATGCCATTTTCAACACATGAAGGTTCAGGACTTGGAAGTATTATGAAAGATGTAGAAAAATATTATAAGAATGCTACAATAAAAAATGGATTAGCTATTCGTGGAAGTAATGCTAAAAACTCTAAAGACAAAATAGGAGCGTGGTGTAATCATGATTAAACAAACAGCAGGAAGAGATGCTTTAGGAGAGTTTGCTCCAGCCTTTTGCCCATTACAACGATGATATCTTATTTGGAGAAAATTGGAATGATTCAAGTCTTGATATAAAGACTAGATGTATCATAACTGTAGTAGCTTTAATGCCATCAGGTATTACTGATAATTCATTAAAATACCACTTAGAAAATGCTAAGAAGAATGGCGTAACAAAAGAAGAGATGGCAGGTATTATTACCCATGTAGCATTTTATGTAGGATGGCCTAAAGCATGGGCAGTATTTAATATGGCAAAAGAAATATATAAATAGAGAGGTAAAATTATATAGAAAGTGATGATATGAAATATAGTTGGAATCTTTCCTTACTTTGTAATGATGAAATTTGGAAAGAAAAATATGATAAATTAAAAGAAAATATTAATATAGTTAATAGAAAAATTGAAAATTTTTGGAATAATATAGATTCATTTTTAGAATTTATAAATGAATATATTAAAATTAATGAAGAAATTGAAGTTGTTTATTGTTATCCTAGAAGAAACTTAGATATAGATTTAGATAATGAAAAATATAATGAAATGTTTAAAGAAGCTCTAGAATTATATCAAGAAATATTAAAATTAATAAATAATTTTGAAAATAAATTAATGGATAATTATGAAATAGTTAATGAATATTTGAAAGATGAGAGATGTTTATTTCATAAAAGATATATAAATTTGATATTACGTAGAAAAAAACATATATTAAAAGATAAAGATTATAAATTAAATTACGAAACTAAACTACAAGATGTTAAAAATAAATACCAAGTTTTATTTAATAATGGATTTGAATTAGAACAATTATCACTTGGAGATAAAACTGTTAATGTAAATAGATTTAATTATAATGATTTAATGCTAGATAAAAATCAAAATCATCGTAAAATTATATTTGATGCTTATACTAAAGAGTATGAAAAATGTAATAAAACCTTAGCTAGTTTATATTTAGATAAGCTTAAAAATGATATAGCTTTATCTAAGAAAGAAGGGTATAATTCTTTATTATCTAAGAAATTGTTTGAATTAGAATTAGATGATAATATAGTTGAAAAATTACAAGAAAAAGTGAATAGAAATTTAGATATTATGCATAATTCTATAAGGCTAAAAAAAGAAATTCTAGGATTAGACGAATTACATTTTTATGACTCATCTTTATCTTTATGTTCCATTCCTAAAATAGAATATAGTATTGAAGAGGCAATTCAATTAATAAAAAATAGTTTAAATATTTTAGGAGAAGAACGCATTCAAATTATTGATAAAATGTTTAATGAAGGTTGGGTAGATGTCTTTCCAAAAAAAGATAAAAGAAGTAGTTCATATACATGTATATCTTATTCTGGTGTTCCTTATATATTAAGTAATTTTGATGGCACAATTAATTCTGTTAGAACATTAGCACATGAAATTGGACATGCATTTAATGTCTATTATTCAAAGAAGTATAATAATTTTGAATATTTTGAATTTAGTTATTTTTTGACAGAAATTGCTTCTAAAGTAAATGAATTATTATTTAATGATTATATGATAA
The DNA here is from genome assembly GCA_934101175.1 of uncultured Bacilli bacterium. Classification (GTDB taxonomy): domain Bacteria; phylum Bacillota_I; class Bacilli_A; order RF39; family UBA660; genus RUG705. The sequence continues at coordinate 359,359 of CAKOQC010000001.1, read as the reverse complement.
ATAATTGTAAGTCTTTAGAAGAGAAAATATATATTTTGAATAATATTATAGGAAGTTTAGTAAATTCGTTGTTTGGTCAGGTTATGCTTACTGAATTTGAAGATATAATTGTAAAGAAAATAGAAAATAATGAAATAATTAACAATGAGACTTTAAATAAGATATACCTAAATATTAGTAAAAAATATAATGGTCATGAAATGATTTATGATGATAATATTAAATATGGTTGGAGTAAAATTCAACATTATATTATGCAAGATAGCTACTATTTATATCAATATTCAATAGGAGTAGCAATAGCATGTAATATTGGTAGAAGAATTTTAAATAAAGAACCAGAAATTTTAAATAAATACATTAAATTTTTATCAGTAGGAAATAGTGTTTCTATAAAAGAAGCATTAGCATATCTTGATATTGACTTAAAGAATGAAGAATATATTGATGATGCTTTTAAGATGCTTAATGAAAGTATAAATGAATTAAAGAAATTAACAGTTAAATAATATTTGTGTGTTAAAATTTATTAAAAACATTATAATGTAAATACATAAAAAATTATGTAGAAGAGTGGTAATATGAAAAGAATTATAGTTTATTATAGTTATAAAGGAAATACAAAGAGAATAGCTAATTATATAAAGGAAAAATTAGATTGTGATATTTTAGAGTTATCTCCTAGAGTACCATTTTCTACTGATTACGATGAAGTAGTAGCAGAGTATCAGAATAACTCTATTGATAATAAGGAAGTAGCTATTAATGATATAAATATTAAAATAGATGAATATGATGAAATAATTATTGGTACTCCTGTTTGGTGGTATACGATGTGTCCAGTAGTAACTACTTTCTTAAAACAATATGATTTATCTAATAAGAAAGTATATATGTATGCTACTAATGCCGGATGGCTTGGTCATACATTTAAAGATTTTATTAAACTTCATCAAGGCAATGTTATAGATGATTGTTTAAATGTTGTTTTTAGTTCTACTGAAAGAGATAAGTTAATTACTAGCGAAAAAGAAATAGATAAATGGATAGATAGTATAAATAAAGTAGTACATTATGAATAAAGAAATTTTTGATAAAGAGAATGTTTTTGGTTTGGGAGAGCCTAATTTAGATTATGCAAAATATTTTATTGGAAATAGTTATCTTAATCCTTTGACTAATCCTAAAGAATGTAATTTATTTTTAGCAAATGTAACATTTGAGCCTGGTTGTAGAAATAATTGGCATATTCATCATGCAAGTAATGGTGGTGGACAAATACTTATATGTACTGCAGGATATGGTTGGTATCAAGAAGAGGGGAAAGATGCTATTAGTCTAGAGCCAGGTATGGTTATAACAATTCCTGCTAATGTTAAACATTGGCATGGAGCTAAGAAAAATTCTTGGTTTAGTCATATAGCTATTGAAGTACCTGGAGAAGATATATCTAATTAACGGTGTGAGCCAGTATCTTACGAAGAATATAATAAATTAGATTAGATAAAATTATAGAAATATTGGCATGCTATTAACGATATATTATTTTAAAACTATAAGATACATATAAGAATAAATATATATGTATCTTTTTCTTATTTGATATTAATTAATATATTTCTATGATATAATACTAATAGATATATGTTTATTGGAGGTAAAGATGGACTTAAGTGAGTTAACCTGTATATCAACTAATGTAGAACTTGATGATTATTTAAAATTATATAAATATGTTAGAGAAAATATGACTAATCCTTTATGGTTAGGTACTTTTACTAAAGATGAAATAATAGATATATTAAATCATGATGGAAAAATATGGCTTTATTATGATGAAGATAAACTTGTATGTTCAATGTTTTATATACCTGCTAATGATAAATCTTTAAGAAAACATAATATCTTATCTTCAGAAATAATTACAGGATCACTTGGACCAATTATGGTTAGTCCTGATTATCAAGGAAATAATCTTCAAAATCAGATGTTAAAAGTATTTGATGAATATTGTTTAAGTATTAATAAGAAGTATATCTTTACTAAAGTACATAAAGATAATATATATAGTATTAATAATCTTATTAAGAATAATTATAAAGTTACTCATGAATATGAAAATGAAAGAGGCATGAATTTAGCTTTAGTAAAAGAATTGTGAGGTATAAGAAATGAATTTAGAAGAAAGAAATGAAAATAATAAAAGCTTTTTTAAAGGAAAAGCAGATGTATATGATGAAGTACATAAAGTACTTATGAATACAAAGAAAGAGGCAATTTCAAAATTAGAAGATAAGCCTTTAAAAGTTCTTGATTTAGGAGCTGGAACAGGATTAGAACTAATATATCTTTTTGAAAAATATCCAGATGTTAAAGTAACAGCAATAGATATAACAGAAGAGATGTTAAATAAAATTAAAGAAAGACCATTTGCTGATAAAGTAGAATTAGTTTGTGGAGACTTTTTTAAAGTATCATTTGGTAGTGAATATGATGCAGTAATATCTACTTCAGCATTACATCATTTTACTAAAGAAGATAAATTAATTCTTTATAAAAAAATATATGAATGTCTAAAAGAAGAAAAGTATTTTATAAGTGCTGATAGATACGTTAATACATTATTAGAAGAAGATGAATTTATGAATTATTTTAAAGAGAATTTTCATAAAGAAGCACATTGTGATACACCATTATGTGTAGATACTGAAAAAGAGATTTTAGAATTAGCTGGATTTAGAAATATAAGTTTTACTAATTCAGAATATTCTAAGGATTATAAAATATTAAAATGTCAAAAATAATAAAAGGAGTGAATAATATGGATATTTTATTTTATGTAGTACCAATATTTATAGGAGGGATGTTTATCTTTGTATTAGCAATGTTTTTAAGTCCTAAATTAAGAGGAAAAATGATGAGCAAACAGATTAAAGCTACTAAACATATGTTAGATTATACTAAGGAAGATTTGCAGGATCTTATGACTACTACTGCTAGTATGGGAATAGATACAGAAAAAGCTATTCTTGATAAGAATGAGGATACTTTAAGAGATAATACTATTAGAAAAGCTAATATTAATAAAGAAGGTATTGAGATAACTACTAAAGCTATTAAAGATGGTCTTAGTAGTGGAAGTGATAATAAGAATACTAAATATTGTATAGAATGTGGAAAGAAAATACCAACAGATGCAAAGTTTTGTTTATATTGTGGTAAAGAACAATAATTATATAGAAAAATATAAAAAAATAGGGTAATGAGTATTGTATATTTAGATTTAAATTATGTGTGATTTTGAAAAATATATTATTGCTTTTTAACTTAGATTATATTATAATAATGATTAGAAGGTTACATATACCTTTATAAAAATAAGTAAGGAGTTAGAAGGATGGAAAAGAAAAAAAGAATAAAAGTATTAATAATTGTTTTAGTGGGTATTATGATGATTGGTTTATTAGTAGGAGGAATACTTTTATATTTAAATAAGAGTAATAATGAGAATACTAATAACGATAATAATACTAATAATACAGGTAATGTAGTGAATAATGGTAATATTACTAATAAAGATAATAATGGTAATACTAAAGTAAATGATAAAGTATCTTATAAAAAAGAAGGAAATATATTAAAATTTTATAATGAGAGTATAGAACTTAATCAATATCAATGTGAGAAGAGTGATTGTGGTACTAATGAAAGATATGATGGATATACTAAAAAAATTGATAACAATATAGTGATAATATATGATGGTGCGCTTGATGATGATAATAGAAAGATAGTATTTTTTGATGTTAGTAAAGGAGTGCTTAATACATATACAGGATATTCTAAAGTTAAAGTTTTAGATATAGGTGTTGGCAAATATATTCATTTAATGAGTAGAGATAATAAGAAAGAACTTATTGTAGATTATATGGGTAATGTTGTTAAAGAAGGAAAAAATTATAAGATTAGTTGTTATGAAGGATGTTATTTAGCACTTAACTCTTATAATATAGAAAAAGATTATATAATTACTGTAAAAGATAATAAATATGGTATTGAAAAAATAAGTAGTGACGAAGTATTATTAGATAACTTATATGAAGATGTATCTTGGTCTGATTGGGCTGTTTTCTTTGATAATGATAAAACTGAAAATGATGGTGAAAAATATTATTCAGAAAAGAATTATGTAAAAGTAAAAGAAAATAATAAATGGTATTTATATGATTTAAATAATAAAAAGAAAGTAATTAATACAGGATATGAAGAATTAATATTAATAGATGATAATATCATATTAGTCTATGATAATAAAGAGATATATTTTATTAATTACGAAGGAAATAAAATAGATGATAATGTTATAAAAACAAATGGTATATCACCAGCGTTTGCTAAACCTACATTTAAAGAAAAATTTAACATGTATTTAAAAGACAATGTATTAGATTTTAAAATATGTGATGGTGAAGTAGAATTTTGGTCTGATTGTTATTCAAAGAATTTAATAAAAGAATACAAATATGATATTAAAAATAAAAAAGTAGAACTTGTAAAATAGATAATTATAATTAAACTCTGTTTCAATATGTCGAAGCAGGGTTATTTTTTGCTATGTAATAAAATTTGTTTTGACTTATTAAAATTAAAAACGTTAAATTTTAGTAAAATAATAAAAAATATTAATTTTGCAGATTTTGAATAATTGTTAATTTTTGAATATTTAAAATTAGCAGTTTTTTAATATTTGCTTTGTAGCTATTTCAGTATTTTAAAAATATGCAGTTTTAAAAAAATAATAATTGTAGTTTTTTGAAAAATGGTATTTTGACTTATGATTATTTATTTGATATAAATGATTTGAAAGGAGGAATATGATGAAAAAATTTTATAAGATAAGAAGAGATTTAGTATTTAAAACTATATTTGAAAATAAGAAAAATTGGGATTTATTAAAGAGACTTATTGAAGAAGTAATTCATGAAGAAGTAGAAGTAGAGAGAATACTATTAAGTGAACTTAATAATGATAGAGTGAGAATTAGAAGAAAAGTATTAGATGTTATTGTAAAAACAAAGAAAGATAGAATTAATATAGAGATTAATAGTAGTAATTATAATTATTTTAAGAGAAGAAATGCAGCTTTTATATTTAAACTATATAGTGATTCACTTGATTCAGGAGAAAGCTATAATGATATGGAAAGAATTATTCAAATAAATTTATCTGTAGAACAAGAAAATACTTCTCATTTTCCTTTAGTATCAGAGTATACATTACATGATAAATACTTAAATAGAGATTATATTGATAACTTAAAAATATATGAAATTAATATAACAGAAATGGCTAGACTATGTTATAATGGTGAAAAGGAGATGTGTTTACTAGGAATGCTTGATATGGATTATGAAGAATTAGTAGACATAAAGGGTGATAAGTATATGGATAAGTTGAAGAAAGAGGTTATCAAAGTAAATCGTGATGATGAAATGATAAAACTAATGAGTGATGAGGATGAAGAAAGACTATATGTAAATACTTTGAAAGAAATAGGAAAAGAAGAAGGCGTTAAAGAATATACTATTGAAATGGTTAAAAAGATGCTTGATAAAAAATTTGACATAGAATTAATATCTGAATTATCTGGGCTAAGTAAAGAAGAAATAGAAAAGATTATTAAAGAAAAATGATTGAAGTAATGGGGTAAAATTAAATTCTTGGTTCTTTACTGTTAAAAATAATTTTTTGATATGTATGTAAATTAAGTATATATTGAGGTGATAAGTATATGGATAAGTTAAAGAAAGAAGCTATCAAAGTAAATAGTGATGATGAAATGATAAGACTAATGAGTGATGAAGATGAAGAAAGACTATATGTAAATACTTTGAAAGAAATAGGAAAAGAAGAAGGCGTTAAAGAATATACTATTGAAATAGTTAAAAAGATGCTTGAAGAGAATATAGATGTATCTACTATATCTAGAGTATCAGGGTTAAGTAAAGAGGAGATAGAAAAGATTAAATAATTATAGGAGTAATTATAGAGAAATTACTTCTTTTCATTTAGTAAATATGTTATAATAAAGATGAATATATACTTAAAGGAGATAAGAATGAAAAATAAAATAGAACATATGAAAGAACTTATTGATACACTTAATAAAGCTTCTATTTCATATTATCAAAACAGTGTTTCATTAATGACAGATTATGAATATGATGCTTTATATGATGAATTAGTAGCTTTAGAAAAAGAGACGGGGATGACTTTATCTAATAGTCCTACCCATAATGTAGAACCAGTAGTATCTACTAGTCTTGAGAAAGTAGAACATCCATCACCAATGTTATCTTTATCTAAAACAAAGAAAGTAGCAGAACTTATATCTTTTCTAGGAGATCAAGTAGGACTTTTATCTTGGAAATTGGATGGACTAACAATAGTACTTACTTATGATAATGGAGAGTTAGTAAGTGGAGTTACTAGAGGAAATGGATTAATAGGAGAAGTAGTTACTGAAAATGTTAAGAAATTTAAGAATATTCCTTTAACTATACCTTATAAAGGACATTTAGTATTAAGAGGAGAAGCTGTTATTAAGTATTCTGATTTTGAGAGAATGAATGGGGAAATAGATGAAGAAGAAAATCAATATAAGAACCCACGTAATCTATGTTCTGGATCAGTAAGACAATTAGATAGTAGAATTACTGCTAAGAGAAATGTTAACTTAATTATCTTCGCTTTAATTGAAAGTAGTGATAAAATATCTAATTCTAAGAAAGAGTGTTTTGATTTTCTAAAAAGTCAAGGATTTGAAGTAGTAGAACATTTTATAGTTACTAAAGATAATTTGGCAGATAAAGTTATGGAATTTAAAGAAAGAATAAAAGATTATGATATTCCATCAGATGGATTAGTACTTACTTATGATGATATAGCTTATGGAATAAGTCTTGGAATGACTGCAAAATATCCTAAACATTCAATTGCTTTTAAGTGGCAAGATGAAACAGCAAAAACAACATTAAGAGAAGTAGATTGGATGGCTTCAAGAACAGGATTAATTAATCCAGTGGCAGTATTTGATCCAGTAGAATTAGAAGGAACAATCGTATCACGTGCTTCACTACATAATGTTTCTATATTAAGAGGATTAGAATTAGGAATAGGAGATACTATTAATGTATATAAAGCTAATATGATTATTCCACAGGTTGCTAGTAACGATACTAAGAGTAATAATTTAGAGCTACCTAAGAAATGTCCTGTATGTGGAGAAGATACTAAGATAATAGAGAACGATGATGTAACATACTTATATTGTACTAATGAATTTTGTATAGCAAAACTAATTAAAAGATTAAGTCTTTTCGTTAGTAGAAATGCAATGAATATTGATGGTATATCAGATGCTATATTGGGAAAACTAATAGATGAAGGAATAGTTACTCATCCATCTTGTTTGTATCACTTAGAAGAATACCGGGATAAAATTATTAATTTTGAAGGGTTTGGAGAAAAATCTTATCAAAATTTAATTAGTTCTATAGAGAAGTCTAGACATACAAAATTAGCTAATTTTATATATGCTTTAGGTATTCCTGATATAGGATTTTCAAGAGCTAAATTAATATGTAATCATTTTAAGAATGATTTTGATAAAATAACACATCTTACTTATGAAGAACTTAGTAGTATAGATGGGGTTGGAGATATTATTGCTAAAGAGTGGATAGATACATTTAATAATCCAATATTTATAGAAGAGCTTAATGATCTTAAGAAAGAGATAATTATTCCTAAAGGAGAGAGTTCTAAGAATGATAAAACTTTATCAGGATTAACATTTGTAATAACAGGAAGTTTAGAACATTATACTAATAGAGATGAATTAGTAGAATATATAGAAGAATGTGGAGGTAAAGTAGTAAAAGCTATATCTAATAAAGTTAATTATCTTATTAATAATGATATTACATCTACTTCCACTAAAAATAATCAAGCTAAAGAATTAAATATTCCGATTATTAATGAAGAAGAATTCTTAAAGATAGCAAAAAGTGAATAAAGTTACTTGATTTAAAAAAATAATATGATATAATCTAATTATCATATGAGGAGGAGATAGATATGAAAAAGAAAACAATTATTTTGATTGCTTCAGTTATAGTTATAGTTTTAATTACTAGTATAATTATAATAAATAATAATAAGAAGCAAGGAGCAGGACTTGATACTTCTAAAGATATGAAAGTGGCACTTAAGACAATAAATAAGAATTTAGGAGATACATTACCTAGTTTAGAAGTTACTACTATTGATACTTCAGATAAAGAATTAGTAGCATCTTATACATATTTAAGTGATCCTAGTGTAGTAAAAGAGTTAGTAGTATCAGAACCACTTATGTCTTCACAGGCTTATTTAGCAATTATGTTAAGAGTGGATGATAATGTAAATGTAGAAAAGATTAAAGAAGAATTACTTAATAATCTTGATATGAGTCGTTGGATATGTGTATCAGCAGAAAAATTATACGTTACTAATAGTGGTAATACAATATTTGCAGTAATGGCATTTAATGATTGGGCAGAACCAGTTTATGAAGAATTTAAAAAATATGTCGGTAATAATATAGGTAAGACGCTTGATAAAGAAGGAGAAAGTGGAGACCTAAATATGCCATCATTAGTAGGATAAAATATAATATTAAATTAATAATGGATAAGACTTCCTTAGGGGAGTTTTATTACTATAAGGAGATGTGTTATGTTATTTACAAGTATTCCGTTTTTATATTATTTTCTACCTTTAGTATTAATTACTTATTTCATAATGCCTAAAAAATATAGAAATATAGTCTTATTGATATTTTCAATTATCTTTTATGCTTATGGAGAACCAAAATATGTATTTTTAATGTTATTAGAAATACTAGTAGCATATTTTGGGGCTATTATTATAGATAAGAATAGTAAATATAAAGATATTACTTTGATAGTAGTACTTATTATACATATAGGGTTATTAGGAATATTTAAATATACTGACTTTTTGATACTTAATATTAATAAGATATTTAATAGTCATATATCTTTATTAAATATAGTTATGCCTATAGGTATATCTTTTTATACTTTTCAAATAATTAGTTATTTGGTAGATGTATATAGAAAAGAAGTGAAACCACAGGAAAATATTTTGAAGTTAGCTACTTATGTAACTTTATTTCCACAACTTATAGCAGGACCTATTGTGAGATATAAAGATATTAATAAAGAGTTAGATAAAAGAGATGAAAAGTTAGAAGATGTTTCTTATGGATTTAGACGTTTTATTATAGGACTAGCTAAGAAGGTAATTATTGCTAATTCTTTAGGAGAACTTGTTAATATTCTTGATAGTAGTGTTAGTGTAACGATTGTAGCTACTTGGTTAAAAGCCATTAGTTATATGATGCAAATATATTTTGATTTTTCGGCTTATTCTGATATGGCTATTGGATTAGGAAGAATATTTGGTTTTCATTTTTTAGAGAACTTTGATTATCCGTATATGTCTAAGAGCATTACAGAGTTTTGGAGAAGATGGCATATTTCACTTGGCTCATGGTTTAGAGATTATGTATATATACCACTTGGTGGTAGTAGAAGAGGAAATGGTATTCTTATTAGAAATATACTTATAGTATGGGCATTAACAGGTCTTTGGCATGGGGCTAGTTGGAATTTTATTATTTGGGGATTATATTTTGGAATACTTTTATTGATAGAGAAACTTTTTGTAAAGAAATATTTAGAAAAGATACCAGGAGTATTTAGATGTATATATACTTTATTTATAGTACTTATTAGTTTTATTATATTTAGTGCTGATAGTATGAACGGGGCATTACTTACAATCAATAATTTATTTAGAGCAGAAATGTTTATAGATGAGGGAGTAATTTATTATTTAAAAAGTTATTTACCACTTTTAATAGTTTCTTTATTTGGAGTAACACCACTTATTAAGAATATTTATATAAAGATAGGTAAGAATAAGAGTATTAGCAAGATATTAAATATATTAGAACCAGTATTTTTATTATTACTACTAGTGATAGTAACCGCATATTTAATAGATTCATCATATAATCCATTTTTATATTTTAGGTTCTAAGGAGGAAAAATGAATAATAGATTAAAAGATATAATTGTTGTAATAATTATTCCAAGTTTTCTTATTATCATGATGTTTATTAATATTATTAAGAAAGATTGTGAGGTATCAATAACAGAAAGAAGAAAGCTTGAACAATTTCCTGGATTAGCTTTAAGTAATATAGTAGATGGGACATTTATGAAGAAGTTTGATAAGTATAGTACTGATCAGTTTTATAATAGAGATGGATTTAGATTACTTAAAGCTAATATTGATTTAAATATATATAAGAATTATCATAATTTATATATATATAATGACTATATTATCGAACAGATATATCCTCTTAATGATAGTTCAGTTAGATCTTTAGCAAGAAAGATTAATAATATTAAAGATACTTATTTAGATAATAGTAATAAGATATATATATCAATTATTCCTGATAAGAATTATTTTGTTAATGATGGAAATTTAAAATTAGATTATGATTTACTTAGAGATAACTTTATAAGTAAAATAGATGGTGCTAATTATATAGATATATTTAGGGAACTTGAATTAGATGATTATTATAAGACAGATCAGCATTGGAAAGAAGAAAGATTATTTAAAGTAGCTTCTAAGATAGCTAATTATATGAATATAGAGATAGATGATAAATATATAGAAGAAGAGATAATAGATTTTGAAGGAACCTATGCATCAAGAATACCTAATAATAAGAAAATAAAAGACACTATTAAGATAATTAAAAATAAAGATATTAATACGGCTTATGGATATAATTATCTTACTAATAGTTATAGTAGTATATATGATATGTCAAAAATAAATAGTCTTGATAAATATGATATTTATCTATCAGGAAGTGTACCAATAATAACAATTACTAATAATAATAGCAATATTGATAAAGAGTTAATTATGTTTAGAGATTCATTTGGAAGTAGTTTAGCACCATTACTTATATCTGGATATAAAAAAATAACCTTGATAGATACAAGATATGTTAATCCTAGAATACTTAATAATTATATAGACTTTATAGATAAAGATATTTTATTTATATATAGTACATTACTTATAAATGATAGTTCTTCAATTAAATAATTATAATTAATAAATATAGACATATAATACTAATAGAGATAATTAATCTTTAGAAGGAGATAGATATGAAGAAAATTAATTATAAACTATTAGCAATATTTATATTAATACCAATAATAATAGGAACTATCTTAGGGTTATTAGTGGTTAAAGGAAGTAATATAGATAGTATTTTACCTAGTTATATATTTCCAATAGTATGGACAATATTATATACTTTAATGGGAATATCTTCTTATATAGTATATAATGAATTAGGATATATACCTAGAGTATATATAATACAACTTATAGTTAATTATTTATGGGTAATTATATTCTTTACTTTTAGGGCATTCTTATTAGCATTTATTTGGATAATACTATTAATGATATTGGTAATAATAATGATAGATAAGTTTAGAATGGTTAGTAAGACGGCAGGTAATTTACAAATTCCATACTTGATATGGTTAATAATAGCAGGAATACTTAACTTAATGTTTATTTTATAGATAATTTTATGATATACTTAATATAGTGAGGTAATTGTAGTGAAGAAGTTAATGATTATATTGAGTATATTTTTTTGTGGAATAAATTATGTGTTTGCTAATGATAAAGTAGAATTTTTGAAGTGTGTTGATGGGGATACAATAAAGGTATCAATAGATAATAAAGAATATACTGTTAGAATGTTAGCAATAGATACACCTGAGAGTGTACATCCTAAGAAGGGAGTAGAATACTACGGAAAAGAAGCTAGTGATTATACTTGTAATAAGATTACTAAGGCTAAAGAGATAGAACTTGAATATGATGATAATAGTGATAAGATGGATAAGTATGATAGATTATTAGCATGGGTATTTGTAGATGGTAATTTACTTCAAGAAGACTTAGTAGAAAATGGATATGCTAAAGTAGCTTATTTATATGGGGATTATAAGTATACAAAAAGATTACAAGAAAAGCAAGAAATAGCATCTGCTAAAGGAATAGGAATATGGGATACTGAAGCAGCTAGTAATTATCAGGGTAGTGTAATGAGTACAGATGATACTACTAATAATAGTGAGAATAAAGATTATAGTATGATAGATATTATAATGATTGTAGTATTACTTTTAGTTATTACTTTTGTGGGAGATAAATCAATTAAGAAGAAAGCTAAGAAAAAATTAAAAACATATTAAAATGAGGAATGTATGAAGGAAATTATATATAATAAAGATAATATAAAAGAATCATCTATTGATGAGACTGTTATTCGTTTAAAAGCTATTATCATTAATAATAAGAATGAAATTCTTTTAGGAAAATGCTATAATACTTATCAATTTCCTGGAGGACACTTAAATCCGAAAGAAGATTTAACTACTGGTCTTATACGTGAAGTAAAGGAAGAGACTGGTATTGAGCTTTCTAATATTCCCACACCATTTGCTCTTATTAAGAATTATTCTAAAAATTACCGTAATACTGGTAAAAATCGTTTAAATTTAATATATTACTATTATTTTAATGGTTCTTATGTGCCAGATGTAACAAAAACTAACCTAGATATTTATGAAATGAAAGGTAATTATCATACAGAGTATATTCCTCTAGAAAGTTTTGAAGAAACAATAAACAAAACAATTACTCTAGACCCTATTAATCCTATTATGTATCATGAAATGTGTCTTATTATAGACTTATTAAAGAAAGATATTAAATAATTTGTTTAATTTCTTTCTTTTTATATCAATATAGATGTGAAAGGAAAGAAATATGGCGAGATACAAAGTAGAGATATGTGGTATTAATACTAGTAGTTTAAAAGCATTATCTAATGAAGAAAATAAAGAGTTATTTATAAAGATGAAGCAGGGAGATAAATTTGCAAGAGAGGATTTAATTAAAGGAAATTTAAAATTAGTATTGTCTATACTTAAGAAATATAATAATAAAGTAGATAATTTAGATGATTTATTTCAAGTAGGATGTGTTGGACTAGTTAAAGCAATAGATAATTTTGATATGAATTATAATGTAACCTTGTCAACATATGCATGTCCATTAATAATAGGAGAGATGAAAAGATATATTAGAGATAATATTTCTTTGAGAATATCTAGAAGTGTTAAAGATTTGGCTCATAAAGTAATAAAACTAAAAGAAGAATTAATGACATTAGATGGAAAAGTGCCTACTGATAGTGAAGTAGCAAAATATTTAGGAGTATCAGAATATGAAATAGCTAATGCAATTAATTCATTAAAAGAACCAGTTAGTATGTATGAACCAATATATAATGATGGAGGAGACACTATATATTTGTGTGACCAACTATCAATGCCTAAAGAAGAATATGATAAAGATATAAGATTAGCAATAGAAAGAGCTATGGAAAAGCTAAAAGTAAGAGAATTACAGATACTAAGAGATAGATTTTTAATAGGAAAGACACAAATGGAGATTGCTAGTGAACTTGGAATTAGTCAGGCTCAGATATCAAGAATTGAAAAAAATGCTATTACAAATATCAAGAAATTAATTAAATAGAATATATTTAATTAGGTGATATAATGCGATTATCAGATTTACAATTAAAAGAAATAGTTAATATATCAAATGGAAAGAGAATAGGAATAATAGTAGATGTAGTAGTAGATGAGAAAGGCTATATTAAAACTTTAGTATTAGAAGAGAGAAGAGGAAGAAGATTTAGTAGAGAAGAATATAATATAACATGGGGACAAATAGTTAAAATAGGAGATGACATAATACTAGTAGATACGAGAAATAAATAACTAGTTTTGTCGAATTTATTACAAAATAAAAATATTGTGGTATTATCTAATAAAGTAAAGGAGATAAGATAATGCCAGATTATATACTATTGGATGATATGATAGATGATATGATAGATAATATATCATATGTTAAACTAAGAAGTTATCTTGATATTAAAGAAGAATAATTAAAACTAATGAAGTATAAAAGAAAAACAATATATACTTGTATTATCAAGTTTATAAATTGTCTTTCTTTTTTTAGAATACAATAACATAAATTATTAATGCTTACAAAAGATAATTTCTTTTAAAGAGTAATTGCATTATTATTCTTTTTCTTTTATAATTATAGAAGAGAGTGAGTATTATGAAGAAGATAAAAGAAGAAATAGATAATTATAAATATGAACATGAATTATGGAATGAAGGAATAGGATTAGTAGCAGGAGTAGATGAGGTAGGAAGAGGGCCTTTAATAGGACCGGTAGTAGCAGCAGCAGTTATTTTACCACATGATTTTTATTTAGAAGGACTTACAGATTCTAAGAAACTATCTGAGAAGAAGAGAGAATTATTTTATAAAATAATAAAAGAGAAAGCGATAGCTATAGGAATAGGAATAATAGATGAGAAGAGAATAGATGAGATAAATATTTATGAGGCTACTAAGGAAGCAATGAAAGACGCTATTAGGAAGTTAGAACCTAGACCTGAATATATCTTGATAGATGCTATGCCACTTGATATAGATATACCTACTAAATCAATAATAAAAGGAGATTTTCTTAGCGTGACAATATCAGCAGCATCAGTAATAGCTAAAGTAACAAGAGACCATATGTTATATGAAATGGATAAAGAATATCCAATGTATGATCTTAAAAATAATAAAGGATATGGAACAAAGAAACATCTTGAAGCAATTAAACAATATGGAATATGTAAATACCATAGATTAAGTTATAAACCAGTATATGATAATAGATTTAAAATTAATAAATAGAGAAAATTTTCTGAAATATAGAGAAAAAGAAAGATTTTTCTTGTATTTTTAGATATTTTGTCATATAATTATACCTTGTGAAAAGAAAAGGGAAGTGGAACTAATGAATGAAAAAATTAGAAATATCGCAATTATAGCACACGTAGACCATGGTAAAACAACTTTAGTAGATAAATTATTACAAAAATCAGGAACTTTTAGAGATAATGAACAAGTAGAAGTTAGAGCAATGGACTCTAATGATATAGAAAGAGAAAGAGGAATTACTATCTTAGCTAAACCTACAGCAATTCATTATAAAGATTATAAGATTAATATTCTAGATACTCCAGGACATGCTGATTTTGGAGGAGAAGTAGAAAGAATAATGAATATGGTTGATGGAGTATTACTATTAGTAGATGCTTATGAAGGTACTATGCCTCAAACAAGATTTGTTTTAAAGAAAGCATTAGAAGCAAATGTTAAACCAATAGTAGTTATTAATAAAGTAGATAAACCTACAGCAAGACTTCAAGCAGTAGTAGATGAAGTAATAGATTTATTTATAGAACTAGGGGCTACTGATGAACAATTAGACTTTAAAGTAGCATATATATCTGCTTTAAATGGAACGGCATCTTTAAGTCCAGATTTAAGTACACAATCAGAAGATTATTCTTGTATATTTGATTTAATAGTTAATGAAATACCAGCTCCTAAAGCAAATGTTAATGATAAATTAAAATTCCAACCAGCTTTACTTGATTATAACGAATTTGTAGGACGTATTGGAGTAGGTTGTGTTAAGGCAGGAACTATTAAAGAGAATGAAATGGTTTCTTGTATTAGATTAGATGGAACAATAAAACAATTTAGAATACAAAAATTATTTGGATTTTTAGGACTTAAGAGAATAGAAATAAAGGAAGCTCATGCAGGAGATATAGTTGCAATAGCAGGACTTCCAGATATATCAGTAGGAGAGACTGTTTGTGAAGTAGGAGAACATGAAGCATTACCTATTCTTAGAATAGATGAACCTACATTAAAGATGACATTTATGACTAATGATAGTCCTTTTGTAGGAAGAGATGGGGAATTTGTTACAGCAAGAAAGATAGAAGAAAGATTATATCGTGAAACACAAAGAGATGTATCTTTAAAAGTAGAAACAGCAGGACAAGATTCTTGGGTAGTATCTGGACGTGGAGAATTACACTTATCTATATTAATAGAAAATCTTAGAAGAGAAGGATATGAACTTCAAGTATCTAAACCAGAAGTTATTATTAAAGAAATAGATGGAATTAAGTGTGAACCTTATGAAGATGTACAAATAGAAGTACCAGAAGAATCTGTTGGTAATGTTATTGAAGCTTTAGGACTTCGTGGTGCTAAGATGGAAAATATGACTAATGTTAATAACTTAGTTAGATTAAATTATACTATTCCATCACGTGGACTTATAGGATTTACAACTGATTTTATGACTATGACAAAAGGATATGGAATACTAAATCATAGTTTTAAAGAATTCTTACCAGTAGAAGATATTAATGTAGGGGAAAGAAAACTAGGAGTATTAGTATCTATGGAAAATGGTAAAGCTACTGCTTATGCTATTGGTAATTTGGAAGATCGTGGTACAATGTTTATTTTACCAGGAGATGAAGTATACGAGGGTATGATAGTAGGAGAATGTAATCGTGAAAATGATTTAGCAGTTAATGTAGTTAAAGGAAAACAATTAACAAATACACGTGCTGCTGGATCAGATCATACAGTAGTATTAAAAAGACCTAGACCAATAACACTAGAGTATTGTCTAGATTATATTAATTCTGATGAACTTCTTGAAGTTACACCACATTACTTAAGACTTAGAAAGAAAATATTAAATACAGAACAACGTAAGAAATTCGATGCTAAGAAAAATGCTTAATAATAAGAACTAATATGGATATATTAGTTCTTTTTTCCTTATATACATATCAAACAGATGTATCTGGATATATTGACAAAATGAATCAATTATGTTAGCATAATGGCAAAAAAGAAAGGAATGTTTTGTATATGAAAAAATATCTTGTAATTAATGCGGGTTCATCATCATTAAAGTTTGCTTTATATGATGTAGAGAATATGGATAATTATGTAGAACTTGCAAATGGTTATATCGAAAAAATAGGTAGTGAGGATAGTTTTTATACGATAAAGACAACTGCCGGAAAGATTAAGAAAGAAGAGTATGTTAAAGATCATGTAGATGCAGTAAAAATAATGCTAAAAGAGTTAGTAGATAATAATTTTATTAAAAATTTTAGTGAAATAGCAGGAATTGGTCATAGAATACTACATGGAGGAGAATACTATCAAGAATCAGTAGTAATAGATGATGAAGTTATTAAGAATGTAGATAGTCTTGCACCACTAGGACCTTTACATATTCCAGGATCATTAAATGTAATTCATGAGATTAGTGAGATAATGCCTGATGTAGAACAAGTAGGAGTGTTTGATACAGCATTTCATCAAACAATGCCAGAAGTTAATTATCTTTATGCAGTACCTTATGAATGGTATAGTAAGTATGGAGTTAGAAAATATGGATTTCATGGAACTAGTCATAAATATATTACAGAAGTAATGATGAAGATGATGAATAAGGATGATATTAATTTAATAATATGTCATTTAGGAAGTGGAGCTAGTATATCTTGTATAAGAAATGGTATTTGTTATAATACGTCAATGGGACTTACTCCACTAGATGGATTAGTTATGGGAACTAGATGTGGTAATATAGATGCTTCAGTAGTAGATTATGTTAGTTTTGAAGAAGGAAAAACATCAGAAGAAATAACAATGGATTTAAATAGAGAAAGTGGATTATTTGGAATATGTGGAAAGAGTGACTTTAGAGATATATTAAAGTTATGTGAAGCAGGAGATAAAAAGGCATATTTAGCTTTAGATATGTTTGTATCTTCAGTTACAAATTATATTGCTGAATATTATTTCCAATTAAGAGGAAAAGTAGACGGAATAGTCTTTACAGCAGGATGCGGAGAGAACGTTATGTCTGTTAGAGAGAGTATTATAGATCATATTAAAGATATTATGGGAATAGAACTTGATAAAGAGATGAATAATAAAATAGCAAGTTATTTACCTGATAAGATGGGAATGATTACTACTAAAGAATCTAAAATACCAGTATATGTAATACCTACTAATGAAGAATATATGATTTTAAGAGATACATATGATTTAGTTAATAAGAAAGAGAATGTCAAGATAAAGAAATATACAAAATAGAAATGGTGAACTAGATATGGAAGTAAGACAAGGTTTTACCAATAAAAAAGGAATAGAATATAAAAATATTAGAAATATTCATTATGAAGATTTGACTGATTTAAGAAATAATAAGGGAGTATTCGTAGGAGAAACATCTTATTCAGATAATATGTTTAATACACCAGAATATAGATTGAATAATGGAGTATATCTATTTAAAAGTAAGGATAGAGATGATATAGCATTAAGAATATATAAAGATTTTGCTGATTATTTATTTGTTTCTTATGAAGAAGATGCTAGACTTATAGCAAAACTTCAAGATAAACAAGAGATGATTAAATTAACAACATTTCCTATGGGAATAATTACTATTGGAAAGTCTATAATAGGACAAGAGATACCTTATTATGAAGGGGGAAAAACCTTGGCTTATTTATTTAGAAATCAGCAGATGGGTGGTAAGATAGCTACTAGTTATTATATAGATATGTTAAAGATATTAAAAGAATTAGTTCAAAATGGAATAGTTTATGCAGATTGTCATGCGAATAATTTTATTTATCACGAAGATATAGTAAAATTAATAGACTTTGAAGAACATTTTATTAGTATTGATAAAGATAAAGGTAAAGAACAGGATATGCTTAGAAATCTTAAGACATGTTTGATAGGATTATCTAAATTAATAGATATGGAAATAGAGGGAATAGGTAAGACTAATACTTTGGATGAAATGTTAGAACTTGTTCAAGAGAAACACTATAAATTAGAGAGAAATGTATTAAATAAGTAGACTTGATATTAGAATAATAGTATAATTAATACAAGATTAGGAGTGATAAAATGGAATACGAAGTTAGATATTATTATCCTATTAGTAAGATGAAAGAAATAGAAGAAATATTGTCTAAATTTAAAGAACTTAAAAAAAGTCTTAGAACATATGAAAAGACAATACAATTTAATCATTGTGATGAGAGATATAACTTCTATAGTAAAGAGATAGATGGAAGATTTCGTTTTAGAATTTCATCAAATGAAGAAGAAACAAAAAGCAAATTAAGTTGGAAAAGAAGACTTAAAGATACTACTATGGATGATGTAAATAAAGAAGAAGAGAAGGAAGTAAATATAGAAAAGGATGAGGTAGATAATTTTCTTTATATAGTTAGTAATGTAATGAAATTTCCTGTAGTAGAAAGTTATGAGAGATATAGAACTACTTATAGTAATGAAGATATAGAAATTAGTATAGATGAATATCCATTTGGATTAGCATTAGAAATAGAGAATAAGAGTACTGATAAAGATCCTATGGAAGTAGTAGCTGATTGGACTAAGAAGATGAACTTAGATATAAATAATAGTTATCGTCTTTCTTGGGATGATAAATATAGAGAATTATGCAATGAACAAGGAAAAGAAGTATTTAGTGAAGTTGCATTTGATAAGGATATGCCAGAAATTAAATAATAAATTTATTTAATTACTTGAAAAATATTATGAATTTGATATAATTACTAAAGAAAGAGGTGTGAAATGATAGTATTATCAGTAAATGCAGGAAGTTCATCTTTAAAATTTCAAGCTTATGATATGCCTGATGAAACAGTTTTAATATCAGGATTATTTGAAAGAATTGGAATGAAAGAAAGTTCCTATACAATTAAATTAAATGGAGAAAAAATAAAAAAAGAAGTTGAATTAAAGAATCATGAAGAAGCTTTACAAATTCTTATGGATGAATTAATGGAAAATAAGATAGTAGAGTCACTTGATGATATTAAGGCAATAGGACATCGTATTGTTCAAGGAGGTTCATACTTTGATAGAACAGTAGAGATGACTGATGAAAATATAAAGAAAGTTCGTGAATTATCTAGCTTAGCTCCGCTTCATAACCCAGCAGCAGTTAAGGGAATTAAAGCCGCTAAAGCAGTTATTCCTAATGCATTACAAACAGGAGCATTTGATACAGCTTTTCATCAAACTATTGAAGAAGAAAATTACTTATATCCAGTACCATATGAATGGTGTGATAAATATAAAGTAAGAAAATATGGAGCACATGGTACTAGTCATAAATATGTATCTACTAGAATGAATGAAATATTAGGAAGATATAATACAAAGTTAATTACTTGTCATATAGGTAATGGAGCTAGTATTTCAGCTGTAAAAGAAGGAGTATGTATAGATACTTCAATGGGACTTACTCCTAATGCAGGCCTTATGATGGGATCACGTTGTGGTGATATGGATGCAACAGTAGTTACATATATGATGCGTCAATTAGAGTGTAGTCCAGAAGAAATGGATGAAATCTTAAATAAACAAAGTGGATTACTAGGAATAAGTGGTATTAGTAGTGATTCAAGAGATATTGAAGATGGTATGAAGATAGGTAATCCTAGATGTACATTAGCACAAAAAATGTTTACTAATCGTATTATAGATTATATAGCTAAATACTATGTTGAACTTGGAGGATGCGATGCTATCGTATTTACAGCAGGTATAGGAGAAAATTCTATTCATACTAGAAGAGAAGTAATAGATGGGCTTTCAGTATTGGGAGTAAAAATAGATGAAGAAGCTAATGATTGTCGCGGCGTAGAAAGGTTAATTACAACAGAAGATTCAACAATTCCTTGCTATATAATACCTACTAATGAAGAATTGATGATTGCTAGAGATACATATGCATTGTATCAACAAAAAGAAAAAGAAAAAGAATTAATAGAAAATGAAATTATTTAAGGATATATTAAAACAAATAAAAAAATATGATACTATTGTTATTGCTAGACATATAGGGGCAGATCCAGATGCCTTAGGAAGTCAATTTGCATTAAAAGAACTTATTTTAGATAACTTTAAAGATAAAAAAATTTATGCAGTAGGAACAATAGCACAAAGATTTCGTTTTATGGGGAACCTTGATAAAATAGATGGAGTAGACTTGTCAAAAGCACTATTAATAGTATTAGATACTCCAGATAAAAAAAGAATTGAAGGAATAGATGATGTGTCTGCTTTTGACTATGTTATAAAGATAGATCATCACCCATATGTAGAAAGCTATGCTAAGATAGAATATATAGAAGATAATGCAAGTAGTGCTAGTCAATTAGTATTTAAATTTGCAATAGATAATAAATTAAAGATATCTTCTAAAGTAGCAGAAAATATCTATATAGGTATAGTAGGAGATACTGATAGATTTTTACATGATTATACTAGTAATGAAACATTTAGTTTAGTTAGTAAATTACTTGATATGACTAATATAGAATTTACAAAATTATATGAACCATTATATACAAGACCAATATCAGAAGTTAGATTTCAAGGATATATATATCAGAATTTAATTTTGACAGAAAATAACTTAGCTTATATTAAACTTACAGAAGAAAAGATGAAAGAATTCTCAGTAGATTCAGCAGCAGCTGGAAATATGATTAATGATTTAAAGTTTGTACAAGAAATATTAATATGGGTATTCTTTTCTGAAGATAAGAAAAATAAAATTATTAAAGCTAATATACGTTCAAGAGGACCTGTTATTAATGAGGTAGCTGCTAATTATGGCGGTGGAGGACATAAATATGCCTCAGGAGCAAGATTAACTGATTGGAGTTTAACTGATGATTTAATTAAAGATCTAGATAAAGTAGCTTATGAATATAATAAAAAGAATAAAGAATAATAGATTTATTATTTAAGAAGAGTGTTTGACAAGAACACTCTTTTTTGATATAATTTATAAGTCTTTATACTTTATTAAGAAAAGAAAGGAGAAAAATGAGTAAAATAAATATATTTGGTCTTGGAGGACTAAATGAAAATGGAAAGAATATGTATGTTATCACTGTAGATGACGATATATTTGTTTTTGAAGCTGGATTACAGTATGCTGATGAGCATACTTTAGGAATAGATTATAGTATTCCTAATATAGATTATTTAAAAGAGAATAAAGAAAGAATAAAAGGAATATTTTTAACACACGGTCATGATGAGAATGTAGGAGCTATTACAGATATAGTAGATGCTCTTGATAATGTAGCAATATATGGATCTAAATTTACTTGTAATATAGTATATGAAGAACTTACAACGTATAAGAAAGATACTAGTAATATTAATATAGTAAAAGAAAATAAAATAATAGATTTTGGAAATGTCAGAATTACACCAATTAGTTTATCACATTCAATACCAGATAATTTTGGATATGCAGTTTATACTAAGGATGGAGTAATATTTTATGCATCAGACTTCGTATTTGATTCTACAATGAGAGGACCATATAAAACAGATTTAGGAAGACTTGCTTATATAGGAAGACAAAATGTATTATGCTTAATGTCAGAATCAATATATGCAGATAAAAAAGGATATACATCTCCTAATCATAGAATACAAGGATTAATTAATGAGACACTTACTAATGCTAAAGGAAGAGTAATATTTAATGTATTAAATTCTCATTTATATAGAATACAAGAATTATTTAATGAAGTATCAAAGACTGATAGAAAAATAGTAGTAATGGGAAAAAGATTACAAAATATTATAAGATATTCAATAGATAATAATTACTTACATATAGATAGTAAAATAATAGGAGATTTATCTAATATAAATGATGATAATGTAGTTATACTTAACTCTAATGAAAGAGAAAAACCTTATATGAATATGATTAAAATATTAGATGGATATGATAAATTTATAAAGATTAATAAGAAAGATACTATATTTTTAGCTACACCAATATATGAAGGAAGAGAGAAAACATTCTATAATCTTCTTGATAAGATAGCTATGAGTGGAGCTAATGCAATAACTTTAAATCCAAAGAAGAATTTATCTTATCATGCTTCATCTGAAGATTTAATGCAAATGATAAGTTTAATGAATCCTAAATATTATTTTCCAATAAAGGGAGAATATTCTGAACAAGTAGCTAATGGAGAACTTGCTTATAATTTAGGAGTACCTAAAGAGAATATTATACTTAAAGAAAATGGTAGTGTAGCTACATTTGAAAATGGAAAATTAGTAGATGATTATAAAACTATTCATACAGGAACTATATCAATAGATGGAGAATCTTCAGATGATATAGGAGAATTAGTATTAAAAGATCGTGAGATGTTATCTAATAATGGAATTATTATTATTAGTTCTACTATTGATAAGAAGAGTAAACAAGTATTAGCAGGGCCTGAAATATTAACAAGAGGTTTTATCTATGTAAAAGATAGTCAAGATATTATAGATAATACTAAAGAAATATGTTTAAATATTATTAAAGCTAATACACATAATAATTATTTAGATTATAGTAAAGTTAAGAATTCTATTCGTGAAGAATTATCTAAATATTTATATGAAGAAACTGGTAATAAACCAATGATTATTAGTGTTATTCAAGAAATATAGAAACTTACACAGGTAAGATAAACTTATCTGTGTTTTTCTTACATTTAAAATAATATACTATAATAGTAATTTACAAATAAGAAAAATTATTGTATAATTAAAACATAATGGAGGTATAAAATGGAATTAATAAAAAGACATAAGGGGTTAGCAATAGTTGGAGGACTTGCACTAGTATTACTTATAGTGATGATAGCAATATTTGCAAGAATGTTATTCTCATCAGGAAATTCAGAGTATGGAGATAGACTTAATAATATAGCTAAAATAGATAAGTCTGATACAGATAAACTAATAGAAGAATTAAAAAGTAAAGATGAAGTAAATGATGTTAGTGTTAGAACTCAAGGAAAAATTATATATATAACAATAACATATGAAGAAAACGTTAGTAAAGATAAAGCTAAAGAAATAGCTAATAATACATATAGCTATTATAGTGAAGATGTAGTTAAATGTTATGATTTTGAATATTTTCTTACACAGAAGCCTATAGTAGGAGACGATGGAGAAGATAGAGCATTTGTAATAGCAGGAACAAAACATCCAAATAATGATTATATTGGTTGGACTAAGAATTAGGAGTTAATTATGAAGAAGAATAATAAAACAAATAAAATAATAATCTTATCAATAATAGGACTAATATTAATAGTATCACTTATTATATTTATTCTTAATTATACAAAAGATTCATCTAGTTTTTCTATATTAGAGAAAAATTGGCTTAATAATCATAAAAGTAATGTAATAGATGTTTCAGTATATAATGATATACCAGTATATGGACAAGATGGTAATGGAATAATATTTTCGTATCTAGAAGAGTTTACTAATGCATATGGAATAGAATTTAATAAAGTATCTTATTTATCTACAGGAAGTGTAAATAATAAAGATGTTACATTTAGAATACTTAATTATAATGATGAATTATCTGATAAAGATATAGAAATGTATAAAGATTATTATGTAGTAGTATCTTCTAAAGAGGATTCTTTAAATGGAATTAATGATCTTATAGATAAGAATGTAGGAATACTTGATGGGGATATTACTAATATTAGATATTATTTGAATGATGGAAATGGTATTAAATTTACTACTTGTAAAGATATAGATGAATTATTAGAGGGAATGACTAATGAGAGTATATCTTATATGGTAATACCTTATAATCTATATTTAGATGATATATTAAAGAATGATATGCATGTAGTATATCATATTAATGATTTATATAAGAAATATGTTCTTACTATTAATGGGGATAAGACCTTGAAGAGTATTATGAATAAATTTATGATGATATATCAGAAAGATTATTATGAAGAAGATTATAAGAAGTCAGTTATGGATACTTTCTTTAAGTTTACTGGTATAAGTGAAGCTGAGAGAATGAATTATAATGCTTCTAATTATGTATATGGATATGTTACTAATATGCCTTATGAGAATACTATTAATAAAGAGTTTGTTGGAACAATATCAAATTATTTAAGTGGATTTGAAGATATAGCAGATGTTGATTTTAAAGTAGTAGAATATGCTAATATTACAGAACTTAAACAGGCATTCTCAAGAGGAGAAGTAGATTTATTATTTGCTAATTTTAATACTAATGGAGTAAATATAGATACAGTAAATACTGTTAGTCCATTTAAAGAAGATTATGTAATACTTAGTAAGAATGATTTAGTAGTAGATTCTATTAGAAGTTTAAAAGGGAATGAAGTATTAACAGTTAGTAATACTTATCTATATGATTATTTATCACAAAATGGAGTTAGTCCTAAAGGATATAGTAATACAGATGATTTACTTAGAAGTATAGGTAATGATAGTATAGTAATACTTAATTTAGATACTTATGAATACTATAAGGGAAAGAAATTTAAAGATTATAAAGTAGTATATCAAGATACTCTTAATACAGATTATACTTTTGCAATAAGAGATGTTAATAAGAATAATACATTCTATAAATTATATAGTTTTTATATAGAAAGTATTAATTATAAGAATATAAAATATAAATATAATACTGATTATATATTAAGTTCTAAAGTAGATTTAGGAACAATGATTAAATATATAGTAATTATAGTAGTTATAATGGGAGTAATTCTAGGAAGTATTTATTTTGTACTTAATAAAGGTAAGAAGAATGATATTAAGAAAGATGATAAATTAAAGTTTATTGATGTTATGACTTCTTTAAAGAATAGAAATTACTTGAATTATAATATTAAGACCTGGGAGGATAATGTTATTTATCCTCAGGCAATAGTTATAATAGATCTTAATAATATTAAATATATTAATGATAATTATGGACATGCTGAAGGGGACGAGGTTATAAAGAAAGCTGCTAGTATACTAATAGTTAATCAAGAAGAGAATACTGATATAATTAGAACTGATGGTAATGAATTTTTGATATATATGGTAGGATATGAAGAGAAAAAAGTTCAAGAATATATGAGAAAGATAAGTAAAGAGATGAAAGAATTACCTCATGAATTTGGAGCTAGTCTTGGTTATAGTATGATAACTGATGATATAAAAACAATAGATGATGCTATTAATGAAGCAACCTTGTCAATGAGAGCTGCTAAAGAGAAATTATAATGAGGATGAAGATGAAAGAAAAAATTAAGGGGTATTTAAAGAAATTATTAAATATTTTAAAGAAACCGGAATTAGCAATATTACCAGCTAATATTGCTTTTTACCTTATCTTAGCAATAATACCTTTACTTACAGTAATAGTATTATTAGCGTCATCTTTTGGAATATCTATTGATATGGTAGCTAATTTAGTTAATAATATCATGCCTAAACAAGCAAGTGATATTATTATTGAAGTTATTTCAGGTAAAGGCTTTGATAGAAGCGTTGGAGTATTCAATATCATGGCTTTTATCTTAGCTTCTAATGGTACGTATGCAATAATTAATACTTCAGATGCACTATATAAAGTAGAGAATAGTGATTGGATTAAGAAAAGAATTAGTTCAATTATCTTACTTATAATAATTATAATCTTATTTGTATTCTTAATAGTTGTACCAATATTTGGTGCTAATATCTTATCTTTAATGAGTAAAGCTAAAATATTTGAAGGTTTTATAGATGAGTTTACAATAATATTTGATGTTATTAAATGGCCACTTACAATGTTAATAGTATACTTTAATATTAAATTAGTATATACTATGGCACCTTCTAAAAATATTAAGAGTGAAGAAACAACATATGGAGCAGCATTTACAACAATAGTATGGGCATTAGCAACATTTGTATTTAGTTTCTATTTAAATAACTTTGCTAGATATGATATCTTATATGGAAGTTTATCATCATTAATAATAATGATGGTATGGGTATTCTTCTTATCATATATATTTGTCTTAGGAATGGCAATAAATGTATCTAGAAAAGAAGATCAGGTAAATAAAGAAGAAGTAACTATAAGTGAAGATAAAGAAAAGATAATAGAAGAAGAAAAGCCTATTAAAAAAGGGAAGAAGACCGAGAAAGAAGTTCTTATTGAGAAGAAATAAGAACTTCTTTATATGATATAGAAAAAAATATGATAAAATAGATATATGTAGTGAGGTGTATTTATGGCATATATAAAGGGAATTTATGTTCAAGATATATTTAGTAATACTAGTAATGGATACTTAGTAGGATTATTTAGAGTAAAAGATAGTGATCAGACAGAATATATTAATAAAGTTATAACATTTACAGGAATATTTGATGAACTTAAATATAAAATGACATACCTTATGCAAGGAGAATTTGTTAGTCATAATAAATATGGAAATCAATTTCAAGTTAGTAGTTATGAATTAGTAATGCCATCAAAAGAAGAAGAAATAGTGGACTTTCTATCATCAGACTTATTTCCAATAGGAGAAAAAACAGCAGAAAAGATAGTTAATAAATTAGGAACGGATACAATAAATATAATAGTTAATGATCCAGATAGATTATTAGAAATACCTAGACTTAGTAAAGAGAAAATAAATAAAATAGTAGAAGTATTAAATGAATATCAAATGACATCACATATAGTACTTGAATTAAGTAAACTAGGATTTAGTACAAAGAATGCTATTACTATAATGAAGAAACATAATAATAAGACCTTGGATATTATTAATAATAATATCTATGATATTATGGATGATATAGATATTTCATTTAATGAGATAGATAAGATAGCTAGAAATAATGGATATGAACTTAATGATGAGAGAAGATTAATGGCTTTGACAGTAGATATGATGAATATGATTACTTTTAATCAGGGAGATACATACTTATACTTTGATGAGATGTATAATTATATGCTTAAAAATACAGATAATATATCACATGAATTATTTAATTATATATTACTTAAATTATCTAAATTAAATCAAATAGTAATAGTACAAGATAAATATTATCTTTGGGAATTATATGAAGATGAAAATTATATAGCTAGAAGAATATATCAATTAAATAATATAGAAAGAAGAAAATTACCTAAGTTAGATTTAAAAATACAACAATTAGAGTTAGTTAATGGGATAACTTATGATGAATCTCAGAAGAATGCTATTTCGAAAGCTATTAATAATAATTTAACTATTATAACGGGAGGACCTGGGACAGGAAAGACAACAATAATTAAATGTATAGTTAAGTTACTAATAGAGATTAATGGACTTAAACAAGATAAGTTAGCTTTATTAGCTCCAACAGGTAGAGCTGCTAGAAAACTTATGGATACAACAGGACTTCCAGCTTATACAATACATAAATACTTAGGATGGGATAAAGAGAAGAATGAATTTCAGGTTAATGAATATTGTCCTAATAAAGAATCTTATGTAATAGTAGATGAAGCTAGTATGATAGATACAGTACTTATGGCTAGTTTATTAAAAGGAATAACCGATAAGGCAAAGATTATCTTAGTAGGAGATTATTATCAGTTACCTAGTGTTAGTCAAGGACAGGTATTAAAAGATTTAATAGATTCCGATTGTTTAGATGTAGTAAAATTAAAACAATTATATAGACAGACTGAAGATAGTTATATTACTTCTTTAGCTTATGAAGTAAAGAATAAAGATCTTAATGAGAATTTTTTAGCTAAGTATGATGATTATAACTTTATAGAGTGTTCTAGTGATAGTATATTACCAATGATTAGTGATATAGTTAAAAAGGCAATAGATAAAGGATATGATGTAAAAGATATTCAAGTATTAGCTCCAATGTATAAAACACAAAATGGAATAGATAGTTTAAATAAAGTATTACAAAAAATTATGAATCCAGAGAGTCCTTTAAAGAATGAAATAGTATCAGGAGAAATAGTATGGAGAGAAGGAGATAAGGTATTACAGTTAGTTAATGATGGAGATAATGCAGTATCTAATGGAGATTTGGGTTATATAGAGAGTATTGTGTCTGCGAATAGAGCTAAATCTAAGAAGAATGAGATAATTATTAATTTTGATGGAAATAGAGTTACTTATACACCAAAAGACTTTATTAATATTACCCATGGATATGCTATTAGTGTACATAAATCACAAGGTGGAGAATTTAAAATGGTAATAATGCCTTTTGCTAAATCATTTAATAGAATGCTATATAATAAACTAATATATACAGCAATAACTAGAGCTAAAGAAAAACTAATCCTAGTAGGAGAACCTAGTGCTTTTATTAATGGAATAAAAAATGATTATGTAGAAAATAGAAAAACTACTTTAAAAGAATTACTCCAAAATAAGTATAATAATTAATAAATAGATAATAATAATTTTGGAGGATGAAAATATGAAAATGAAAAATAGTTTATGTTTAATAGGACTTGGTATAGGAGGAACACTATTATATCAAGAAATTAAAAGTGGTAACTTTAGAAAAATGATACGTAGTATGAATAGAGCTAAAACTAAAATGATAGAAGATTTAGAAGATATGATGTAAGAATACAATTCCTTAAAAGAAGAGTATTCTTTTTCTTTAAAAAACTAACATAATTACAATTTACAAGAAGAAGTAACTATGATATAATTATTCCTAGAATAAAGGAAGTGTAGTATGAATAAAAAAAAGAGAATAATAATAGGAATAATTATATCATTAATAATAATATCAGGAGCAATAGTAATAAATATTAAAATAAGAAAAGATAATACATTAAAAGAAGAAAATAAAATAACAATAAAGAATAATTATAATGAATTATCTAAAGAAGTAGATAACTATAATAAAATAAGAGAAGAATATATAGAATTAGCAAGTGATTTCTTTTATGAAACTTATACAGATAAACATAATGATTATATAGAAATATTAAATAAATATACAGATACTATGAATAATATTACTAAAAATATAGATAATATAGATAGAAGATGTAATATTATTTATGATGATATAAATATAAATAAAATATGTAATAGTTATAAAACATTATATGAAAAATTAATTAACTTATATATATATGATATAAAAGATTATAATAAGAAAATTACTGGTTATAATGATTATATGAATAAAAATATAGATATATATAATATAGAATATAAAGAATATATAGATTATAATAAAGATGGAAAATATGAAGGAATAGATTTAAATGAAGCGGATTAAGAAGAAAGATAGATATAAAACATTAAAAATATTAGGAATAATATTTATATGCTTTAGTATGATGATAATTACATTATTATATGGACCTTGGCATGGATTTAGAGATTTTTGGATAACAACAGCAATGACAACATTAAATCATCAATACTTAGCTAAATGGTTTTATAGTGAAGATACTATTAATAAAGTATTAGCAGAAAATAGAGTTATACCTCCTGATGAAGATACTAAAACAGATTTGATAGAAATAAATGATACTAAGAGTAGTGATATTGTATATAAAGATGAATATGATAAACAAGTATTAGAACATAATAAAGGAGATATTTATAAATATTTTAAAGTAGAAGGTTATAATTTTGATGCTTATATGGCAGTTATATATGATCCTTCTAGGATACATGTAGTTACTTCTAAGTATTTAGGTACTAAAGGAGAATACTTAGTAGATATGGCTATGGAAAATGATGCAGTAGTTGCTATTAATGGAGGAGGATTTATAGATCCTGATGGTAATGGTAATGGAGGAAATGCAGTAGGAATAATTATTAAAGATGGAAAGATATTACAAGGAAGTAGTGGTAGTCAAGGAGTTATAGGATTTACTAATGATAATAAACTATTCTTAGGATATGTTAGTGCTACTGAAGCAATTAATAAGGGAGTAAGAGATGCCTTAGAATTTGGACCATTTCTAATAGTAAATGGAAAATCTTCTAATATATTAGGTAATGGAGGATACGGAATACATCCTAGATCTGCTATAGGACAAAGACAAGATGGAATAGTATTATTCTTAGTAATAGATGGAAGAAGAGTAGATTCTATGGGAGCTTCAATGAAAGATGTTAGCGATATAATGCTAAAATATGGAGCTTATAATGCTGCTAACTTAGATGGAGGCAATTCATCAGTATTAGTTATTAATAATAAAATAGTTAATAGACCAATAGATTGGTATCAACAAGAACAAACAAGACCAATAGCAACAGGATTTATTGTAAAAAAATAATCACTTTTTATATACAAAGAGTGGTTTTTTCTTGATAAAATTAGATATTTCTCATAATAACTTTATTTTAAGGAGGAAAAATGATACAATTAAATTAAGAGGTGTAGATAATTATGGAAAAGAAGAAAATTGCTGTATTAATACCATGTTATAATGAAGCAATTACTATTAAGAAAGTAGTAGAAGACTATAAAGAAGTATTACCTGAAGCAGATATTTATGTATATGATAATAACTCTACTGATGGAACAGATAAGATTGCTAAGAAGGCAGGAGCAATAGTAAGATATGAATATAAACAAGGAAAAGGTAATGTTATTAGAAGAATGTTTAAAGATATAGATGCTGATTGTTATTTAATGATAGATGGAGATGATACATATCCTAAAGAAAATGCTAGAGAAATGTGTAATCTTATATTAGAAGAAAAAGCAGATATGGTAATAGGAGATAGACTTTCTTCTACATATTTTACAGAAAATAAAAGACCATTTCATAATTTTGGTAATAAAATAGTACGTTTTTTAATAAATAAATTATTTAAAAATAATATTAAAGATATTATGACTGGTTATAGAGCATTTAGTTATGATTTTGTAAAAGGATTTCCTGTTTTATCAAAAGGATTTGAAATAGAGACAGAAATGACTATTCATGCAGTTGATAAGAATTTTAAATTAGTAGAAATACCAGTTACTTATAGGGATAGACCTAAGGGTTCTGCTTCTAAGTTAAATACTTATAGTGATGGATTTAAAGTATTAAAGACTATTGCTGTTTTATTTAAAGAGTATAAACCAGCTTTCTTCTTTAATATATTATCAGTATTACTTATATTAATATCTTTAGTATTTATGATACCAGTATTTTTAGAATATTATCAAACTGGTTTAGTTCCTAGATTTCCATCTTTAATAGTAGGATGTTTTGTATTACTTGTTAGTATTCTTTTATGGATTACAGGAATTATCTTACAGGTAATAACTAAAAAACATAAACAATTATATGAATTATATTTAATTGGATTGGAGAAAAAGTAATGAATAAATTAATTAAGCAAATACTTAAGTTTGGGGTAGTTGGGGGAATTGCTTTTTTAATAGATTATTCTTTATTATATGTTTTAACAGAATATGCAAAGATACCAGTATTGTATTCTTCAGTTATTTCATTTTCTGTATCTGTAATATTCAATTATATTTTAAGTACTAAGTGGGTATTTAGTACTAAAGAGAAGCAAACTTTAAAAGATTTTGTTATCTTTGTTTTACTTAGTGTTGTAGGACTAGGAATTAATCAACTAATAATGTATTTAGGAATAAATAAACTTAATATTTATTATATGATTGTAAAATTATTTGCAACAGCAATAGTAATGGTTTATAATTTTATAACAAGAAAATTGATAATAGAGAAAAAATAATTTTATTTAATAATTATAAAAGAACATCTACTTTTTGTTAGTACTTAAAGTGGTGTTCTTTTTAATATGAATATATATTTTTTTGATAAAAGAAAAAGTTATAAAGCATTCTACTTTATAGCTTTCTATTATGGTTAAATTATACTATAAATAAAGGAATTGTACAAGATATATTGATAAATTTTGTAAGAAAAATTTTTAACTTTTATATTTTGATTTTTTTAAATAAAGTCAATATTTTCAAAGGTTTATCACTATTTTTAAATGTTATCAAGTAGAATGCTTGAGGACTTTTTTTGAAGGAGAAATGTATGGAAAATAATAAGAAAATATTGATACTAATTGTAATATTTGGACTAATTATGTTGATAATTGGTACTACGTTTGCATATTTATCATGGAGAAGTAGTGAAGAACAAAAGACAGTAGTAAACTTCACTATAGGAAGTGATTTTAGTTGTGCAGCTGATGGTGGTGGAGATATCACATCAGGTACAATTAATTTGATACCAACAGAAGTTAATGATAATACCACAGCAAACTATATTAAAAGAGAAGTAAAAGTAATGCCTACGATTAATAAAGACGGTAAAACTATTTATATGGACTTATGGCTTGATATTAAAAGTATTTCAGCTAATTTATCTAGTAGTAATAATTTGATGTATATCTTAAATACGAGTGGTACTGATAAAGATACAGATGTTATCACATCAGGTAATTTTAATGGAAAGAGTACTGGAGATAAAATAGAATTACTTAGTAGTAAAGAATATAGTGCTACAGTAACAGAAACATATTATTTATGGATATGGTTAGATGCTAAAGAAACAAGTTCAAGTACAATGAACCAGTCATTTTCATTATCATTAAATGGTAGTTGTGTTGCTGATAATTCTGTTAAACCTAATGCACCAGTACTTGATGATGGAATGATACCGATTATATTTGATACATCAAATGGCACAGTAATAAAAACAATATCTAGTACCGATACTTCTTGGTATGATTATGATAATCAAGAATGGGCAAATGCCGTATTAGTAAAAGAAAGTGGTACCCAGACTAGAGCATATTATAAAGCTAACCCCGGAGTAACAATAAATCAAGCCGATATTTTGGCATATTACGTATATATACCAAGATACAAGTATCAAATATGGTCTATAGATGATAACGATAAATATGGTAAAGAACAAACAATAAATATAATTTTTGAAGATAAAAATTCAATTTCGACAGGAACACAAGTTGGAGAATATATAACACACCCAGCATTCTGGTGGGATAATGATAGTGATGGAGTAAGAGATGAAGGAGAAGAACTATCAGGAATATGGGTAGGAAAATTTGAAACAACAGGCACAGAAGATAGTCCTACAATATTACCAGATGTACAATCACTAAAATATCAAAAAGTATCAGTACAATTCACTACAGCACAGTTACTAGGTGGCTCAACATACGGAATAACAACAAATGCAGATAGTCATATGATGAAGAATAGAGAATGGGGAGCAGCAGCATATCTATCACATTCAAAATATGGGGTAAATAGAGAAGTATATATCAATAATTCTTCATCAAAATATACTGGAAGAAGTGGTGGCAATGTCGGTGGTGAAACTCCAATATACGAAACATATACAGATCAAACTTTGCCAACACAATATACTAATTATGGATATTATACATGGGATGGATATTTACTTGAATATAACACTAATACGAAAAGTAGTACAAGAGATTTAACAAAAGTAGCAAGTACAACAGGAAATATAACAGGAATATATGATATGTCAGGAGGAGTACAAGAATATGTCATGGGATATTTCAGTGGCAAAAGTACAATATGGGGTTGGGGTGCCACAAATACAGGTAATCATGCAGGTTTTAGTAGCGCACCAGATAGTAAATATTATGATGATTATACAACAACTAATGCCTTAACCGCATGTAATGGTGGAGTATGTTATGGACATGCATTATCAGAAACGAACAAATGGTATAATGACAATGCAAATTTTGTTAATGCCGCTGTCTCGTGGTACAGTCGCGGGGGCGTATATAGCGGTGATTCATATGGGTCCGGCGTGTTCGACAGGCACACCACCATGGGCAATGCCTCCACCGAAATCGGTTTTCGTTCTTCGTTGGTGGTCGATGGAGCGTAAGCGACTTGCTCTGTAAAAAGGTAATCTTAAATAGGGCAGGAAAATAAGGAATAAAGACAACATAACGATACAAGATGGTTCATTTTTGCCTCTTTTTTTGCAAAAATGAACCTGGTGAGTTTTGGTTAAAAAAGTGTCATTTTTGGTGAATACAAAAGTGACACGAGGGGTTTCAAAAAAATATGGTATTAATGTTTTAAACATTGATATAGGGACTAAACCGTTAACGCGAACTTTGTTAATGCCAATAACCCATGGTTGGGTCGCGGTGGCAACTATAATAATGGTTCTAATGCCGGCGTGTTCAACTTTGACAGACTCAATGGCGATGCCTTCAGCAACGGCGGGTTTCGTTCTTCGTTGGTAGTTGAGACTACAATATAAGACTTATGTCTTCAGTATTTAATATTCAAGGATATTACAAATATGGATTATCGTAGAGGTTTAGTTCCTAATCACACAAGTGATTAAATACATAAACAGTAGGTTCCTGTGAGTAATAAAATGTTGAAAATGGGATAATATGATTAGCAGTACATTAATTTTGTATTGCTAATTTTTTAGGTAAAGTGATATAAAAAGTTAAAGAGATTAATACTTAGATTGTAAGTAATAATCTCTTTTAGGTATTATGATGGGAATGCTTATAAGGATAGGGAAGATTAGAATGAATGGGAACATGTATCTTAAGGAGAATGATAGAGGTGTTGCACACATAATACTAATCCACATTGAAATATATGGAATATATAGAAGGGTATAATCTTTATTTTTATAACTTGTTATTAGCATGCTTATTATGATAAGCCATATGCATAGTCCTGGATATAAATATTGTGAATACTTATAGTAGAAGTTTTCTAATTTATCTTGAATGTTTTCAGAGAATAGATCTTCTTGATATAGATTATATCTTTCTTTTTGACTTTCTACATATCCATCTGTTTTATTACTAAAGACATCAAAATACATATTATGACCAGTAGTTATTAAACCAAAACTCCAGAAGCTTTCTGTTTGATAAGCATAACTTTCAACATAAATATCAAAGTTTTTTAGGAGTATAGTTGTCCAGTTTTTAAGAAAACGAACTTTATTTATTTGAAGATATTCTCTATCAAAGTCTTGATGCCACTTGATAGGATCGACTGTACTATGGTTATAAGATTTTTTTATTTCTTCAAAACTTAGAAGATGACTTACTAAGTCTTTTTCGCCTTCACTTAAAGTACCATCATATGCTACAACAGCAGATATTTGTTGTAAGGGAATAGCCATGCTTTCTTGAAAATAATGTTTTACATTATATCTTTTTTGAATGAATTTATTTGCTGATGTATTAATGATAAAGGGAAGTAATAATAAGATAAGTAGTTTTTTATTAAAATATTTTTTGTAATGTATAATTAGAATGATAGTTGTTATGATATAGATTACAAAAGCATTGGATCTGGTTAAGAATAGGGAAGTGTTTAAGAGAATATAGAAGATAATAAAGAATTTATTATTTAGATATTCTCCTTTTGTTTCTATAACTTTGATAAGAAGTAGAAATAAGTATATTAATAGACATGCAAATAAGACATCTTTAACTGCAAATATTGAATATGTGGCATATATAGGAGTAAAGGTATATATACCAAGAATGATACTTAGGAGGATGGGTGAAGTATTTCTTTTAGCAAGAAAAGCCATAGTATAAGATAATGTAGAAATAATAAATATCATTTGAAGGAAAGTAAATATTCCAAAACCAATAATACCATTACCTAGGATATTGTATCCTAATTTGATGGTAAAGATATTTAATAGATAACTATAACCGATGGGATGTTGGCTAGATGCTGCTCCAGGGGAAGTTAATTGATAGAAGGTATCGTAATCTCCACCACCTGGAAAAAAGGTTAAGTAAGATATTATCCAGATAGTGAATAGGGCTGTGAAAGAGATTAAGAATACCTTTTTTATATGTTTATCTTTATATTTATAAGTATTAAGATTTATTTTTTCTACTGTTTTAATTAAGAACTTTAGTAATATAAAAGAAATAGTTCCAAAGAGGATAAATTT
Organism: uncultured Bacilli bacterium; assembly: GCA_934101175.1. Classification (GTDB taxonomy): domain Bacteria; phylum Bacillota_I; class Bacilli_A; order RF39; family UBA660; genus RUG705. The sequence goes on along the minus strand of CAKOQC010000001.1, from coordinate 322,242 downwards.
AATAAATAAGTAGAAGTAATTAGTATTACTAAGAAACCTAATAGTATCAGGATTATTTTTTAAAAGTATTTCCATATTAATAGCTATACTTAAAAAGATAGATGTAATAATTATATTAAGATTATTTTTAATTTTATTCATAAGTACCTCATTTCTTATAGGAATTATATCATGAAATAGTAATAAATTAAAGATATTAGATATGTTTAGTTAGTATAACGAAGACTTTCATTAGATACGTTAAAGATTATTCCTAATAGTAACATATATGATAGTAGGGAAGAACCTCCGTATGAGATAAAGGGAAGGGTAATACCCATTATAGGGAGAAGTCCTATAGTCATAGAGATGTTATATATTTGTTGGAATAGAAGAACACCAATGATACCACCAATAGCATATTTATCCATAGTGTTACTTGTTTTATTAACATAACTAATTAGAGTTAAATCGAAGAAGAGCATGATAATTATTAAAGAGATAGCTCCGATAAAGCCGGTATTTGATGCAAATACAGCAAAGATAAAGTCTGTTTGCATTTCTGGAAAATAGATGGGAGTTTTATTAAGGCCATGACCGGTGATACCAGAAGAGCCAATAGCAATAAGAGAATTTCTTAATTGAAGACCACTTGAGGTGGACCAGTTAGTAATACGATCCATACGATAGAAGAAAGAGGTACCAAAAATATTAATAAACATATCTTGCTTGAAATAATACATACTGAAAAAGATGGATAAGAGAATAATGCCTAGACCAATAGTAAAGATAAACCATCTTTTTCTTATACCTCCGATAAAGAGCATAACGAAAGTGATAATTAAATACATAATAACAGCACCAGTATCGGGTTCTATAAAAGTTAGAACTGAAGGAATAAAGACTATTATTAAGACTTTTAGTATGAATTTGAATTCATCAACTATATCAGGATTAGGATTATTCTCATTAAAATCTCCGATCATTCTAGAGAGAGTTATGATTAAGAATATTTTCATAAATTCACTAGGTTGAATAGTACCTAGAAAAGGAATTTTAAACCAACAAGTAGCATTTTTGACAGTAACTCCAAAAAAGAGAACTAATACTAAAGAAATAATGCCAATTAGATAGAAAATATAAGCATTATTATAAAGAAATTTATTACCTAAAGCCATCATAGTAAAAGCTAAGATAATACCTAGACTATACCAAATTATTTGCTTAATATATAAATTACTAAAATCAGTAGATAATAACTTTCTTGTAGAATATATAGAAATAATACTAATAATAAAGAATAATAAAATAGGAATAAGAATACTTAAATCTACTTTAAATTTAGAAATGTTTTTCATATATATCACTTTCCTTGTATTTATATTTTAACACATTTAGAAATAAATATATATAGAAATAGTAAGTTATCTTCTAAAAGAGAAGATAATACCATATTATTAAATGGAGGATAAGAATATGGCTAAACCAGAATTATATCATAATAAAGAATACAAAGAGTTTCATAATAATAGAGAAGTATTTATGTCTAGTGATAGAGAAAATAATAGTAGTATAAAGAATAGTAATGATATTAGAAAGAAAGTTAATGATATTATTAATTCTACTTCTTTTATATATCAGACTATGGTAAATATAGTGATAGGTAATGAGATTATTAAAAAAAAGATTATTGGAATTAGAGGGAATAATGTAGTTACAATAGATAATGAATATATTCCTCTTGATAATATTAAAGATATCTATAAATGATGTCTTTTTTCTTTACTAAATAAAAAAAATATATTATAATTAGTACATGATAGGAAGTGAAATAAATGGTAGTTAACGGACAGAAATTAACTCCAGGAGCATGGAATACATTAGGTGATGGTACAGTTGTATATTGCCCTTTGGAGATAACAGAAGACACTAGTGTTGTTTTTAATCATGCAGGATCAGGTGGTGCTGAAGCTGTGGAATATCGTTCGGATTATAATCAACCTGATACGATTGTAGTACTTTATCCGTCTGCAAACCCTGAATATACAGCACAAATAAATGAAGCAATGGAGGGTGTTGTTAATCAATTATATGAAGGAACGGGTATTACGCCACCGGATCCAATAAGAGGTTTTTGGAGCGCTTCTGATTTAATTGGCTTTGAAAGTACTAAAGATTATATAGAGAAACATCCAGGATGTGATCCACAAGTTATTTATGCTATAGATTTAAAAGAAGATTGGGATAGAGCTGGTAGTGCTTTTAATCAAGAGATGATTGATACACTTATTCAGAATGGGACAACAGTAGTAGCAATAGAACCAGCGATAACTGATCCAAGTTCTGCTACAGTAAGTCCATTTATACCTTCAGGACGTATTACATCAGTAGAAGCACAGAATATAGATGGAACAAACGGTACATATTATTTACCTACTAATTTAGTTAAACTTTCTGAAACTGGGGTAAATGTAGCAGTGATGATGTTTCCTGATCAGGGTACTTTTAATGATAATCATGGCTTTGCTGAAAAGTTATTCTTAGAAGTAGTTGTTCCTAATGTTAAGAAAAATGGAGAAACAGAACATAGACAATTTTCTAATTATAGTTGTGGAGGAACTAATGTTAATTTCAATACTAATCCGGATGAGTATACATGGGGTTATTTAAAAGATGGAGTATTTTATGAGACGAGTTTTGGAGAATATTTAAAAACAGTATATAGTCGTGATCGTAATTCATCAAAAAATACACCTAGTGATAAAAATGATGATAATGATAAAGATAAAGAAAAAGATAGTCCTTTACACAAACCAGATCGTGATGGAGAGACTGTATCAGTAGATTATGATTTAGTAGATGAATATGTATGTGCAATAGGAATGGCAATAGGAAATACAAATTTATTATCTCAAAATGGAGTATATATACCTCCAGATGGATCACAAACATTTGCTGCTGCTAACTTGGCCTTTGAAGATTATTCTGATATGAGTAAGAGTTTCCTTTTCTCATTAAATACAACATGTCAAAATATTTTAACTATTGCTAAATCAATGAGTGAACTTGATAATAATTTAGCAGAGTCTCTTGGAGAAGGAACAATGGAAGCTACTCTTAACGAGATGAAAAATCTTGATTTAAGTGTATATCGTGATTTTTATAGTAAAGATCCAAATTTAGATATATTAATGAATGCAGATGGAGACATTAAAATAAGTAGAGCTAAACTAATAGAAGCTTCTTCTACAGGTAATGCTTTAATTAATGCTTTGATGCAAGATATAAATGACACTAATAGTGTACAAAAAGAACTTATGGATTTTGCTTCTGAAACTACTAGTTCTTTAACTGGAGAAGCTTGGGATACAGTTAGAGGAGTAGTTAACGAATATAGTGAGATATGTCAAGATAAGCAACAATATGCAGAACGTTTAATTACGGGGATGATTAGTGCTTATAATAAACTTCTTGAGTATATGCAATATGATGAATTAGATACTTCTAAGATACCTGAAACTAGACAAGAAATAACTAATCTTAAAACACAGTTAGAAGGATTAGAAACAGCACTAGCTAGTGCTTCAGAGTATGTAGATGAACTTTCTGGTTATGATAAAGATGGCAATGCTACATATGTAAGGGTACCTAATCCTTTAATTCCACAATTAGAAAAGGCTATTGAATTATGTAAAGAAGTAATAGCAGAAGCTGAGAGATACTTAGAACAATTAGAAGGATTAAAAGATATAGATAATGCTTCAGCTGATGAAATAAAAGATGTTGAACAAGAACAACCACAATTAGAAGAAGAAACAAAGGCTAATATTGAAGCACCAAAAGTAGATGCTATGGGAGATATGGATGCTAAAGATTTATCTTCTACTATCAGTGGAGCTATGGCAGGAATGGGTATTACTGGATTAGGTGAAGCTACTGGGACTGTGGCTGATAAAGTAGCTAATGATATAGTAAATGATATTAAACAAAATCAAGTAACTAAAGAAGAGGAACAAAAAGAAAATAATAATAAGGATATTAATAATAATATTACAAATAATAGTGGTGGAGGAAGTAATAATAATAACTATGTAAGTGAACCTCAAGAGGAAATACCACAAGAAGATAATGACTATAATGATTTTCCTGATTATAATGATGTAGTTACTAATGATAATCAATTAGTATATAATGTTAATAATGAATGCAAGCTTATTGTTAAGCATGATGGAGAAAATGTTAATGGAGTAGAATTCTATTATGATTTTCATGATAAAGCTACAGCAGATAATATGTATAATCAAGTGTTAGAAAAATACCAAGATATTTCGGGATTTGATAAGATAGTACAATATGAAGGATATTTAAAAGTGTTATTTAATGAAGAATACTATGGAGGACAAACAGTAGAAGCATTTAAGGAAGTATATTCACAATATTATAATTTAGTATAGTGTATGTTTATAACGCACCTATATTAATATATTTATAAGACGCTAAACCTATGATTTCATAGGTTTTTCTTGACAAATAAACAGATGTATGATATCATATATGTCCGACTTATGAAAGGAGAGATATTATGAAAGATTATTCAAAATATTTTAAATATCCAGAAGTATTTATTACTAGTATTGATTGTAAGAAAGATAAAGGACAAATTATACCAACATTTAAAGATAAGACTAATACTTATCAATTAAATGAAGAAATGGTACAAAAATTATATGAGAGATTAACTGCTCAATATTTAAAAGTTATAGCTAATATGACTACAGTAGTTAATAATAAAGCTACATTTAAATTAATATTATCAGCATTATTATTAGCAAGCTTTGGTTACTTGAGTTATAGCTACCAACAAGAAATACTTGCAATATGTTTAGCAGGAGGAACAGCAGTTAGTGCTTTAGGAGCTGCTGCTAATGAATTATTTGTAAAACCTAACCATAAAGAACAAATAGAAACATATGCTGACTTCTTAGAACATATAGATGAATTTCCAAAAGCAATAGAGAATGATCCAAATATCTTAGATATATCTAAAGATGGAAAGAGAATTCTTGATGGGGAAAGAGCTTTACAAGAAGAAGGACTAGTACCTGAAGCAATCAATATTAACTTTATGGATAAAGCTAGCTTAGATGATTTAAGAATTATGAGTGAAAGATTAAAAATATATAACGCTTTAGAATTACCAGTAGAATTTATTGGAGATAAAGCTAAAACAAAGACAAAAACAAAATAAAAGCATAAAAATTAAAATATAAAATATAATTAGAGGGGTGGATAAAATGAATAATAATTATGTAATAGAATATCTAAATGAAAATGAGTTTAGAAAAAGAGAAAGAGCAGTAAAAAAATATAATATGTTAGCTTATAAGAAATTATTATTTGATTTTTATCCTTCATTAAGAGATGGTAATTTTCTAGGAGTAATGGTATCTCATAATAAAGAGAAGAATATTACTAATTATGAATTAAAATTACCTACTGATAGTATGTTTAATAAAGTGCATGGAGATATAATCTTGCATTATGCAGTATATCATGATCAAAAAATTATTATGTTAGATACGCTTACACCTGATGATATCCTAACAGAAGGACATCAAAAAGAACTTACTACATATAAAGGAGTAATGGTATCTAAGTCTCATGCTGAGAAAGATATATTTAAAATTAATCTATTAAATATGATAGAAAAATAGGAGAGAAAAAGAAAAATGAAATACAAATATGACTGGGATGAGTTCCCGGAAGTTAAAAAACTTTTAGAGAGAATTTATCTTAACACAGATAAGGAATTAAATAGACTTGGTAATCAGAGTATAAATGCTTTATTATTTGTTTCTTATATAGAAGATTATTTGAGGGCAGTAATAGATTTTAATTATGATTTTGATAAAGTAGTTAATTCTTTAGAAGTACTTCAGTATATTTCTTTTAAAGAAAGTATATTTGTGAATAATGAGAAAGTTACTAGTAAGTATCCACCATTTATGGATTTTGGTAATAGAATATTTCTAGATAGTAGTATAGAAGATAGAGAAATGCAAAGATTTTATTTATATGAAGCATTATCTTCAAAAGTATTAAATTTTAAATCAGAAGAGACATTAAAGTTTAGTAAAATATATGCTAATGTAATAGGAAGTTATAGACTTAAAGCTAGTATATTAGTAAATAATGGATGGTTATTATTAGAAGAAGCTCTTATATATGAAATAGCTAAAAGATTTACTTCTTATTCACTAATGAAAGTATTTACTCCTAATATAGAAAATGAGTATGAACAAATACTAGTATCATTTGGACTTACATTAAATAATGTTGGTAGTGTAGATTTACATTCAGATAAGATAGTTATTTATAAATTAATTAAATATGCTTTTAATAGAGATTTCTCTTATGAAGTAATTAATGATTATTTAGAAAAGGGACATGAATTTGAATTATATCAATCTTTATATATAATGGGATTAATTATTAATAATAAGATAAAGAGATTTCCTAATATTAAATTAGATGAAAAAGAAATAAAAGATATGACTTTGGGATTATTTTCAATATTAAGTAGATTATTTAATTTTGAAGAGAAAGACATGATAGTAGAAAAAGAGATTGTAGCTAAGAATTTAAATAATGATGGCAAAAGAAAATTATTAATGTTAGTTAGAAATGATGAAATGGTAAAAAAATCTAGAATATTCTAGATTTTTTTGATATAATTTTGTTATGAAAAATGAGATTAGAAAAAAATATCTTTTAGTTAGAAAGATGATAAATAATAAGAGTGAGAAAGATAATATTATATATAATAAAGTTATTAATAATAAGCAAGTAATTGATAGTGAACAGGTATTAATATATGTATCTATGAAAGAAGAAATTGATACTAGGAGACTTATTAATTATTTTCTTATGAATAAGAGGGTAGCGGTGCCTAGAGTAGAGGAAAATATTATTAATTTTTATTATATTAGAAGTATGAATGATTTATGTGAGGGTACTTATAATATATTAGAACCTAGGGGAAATGACATGGTAGTAGATTTTAATAAGACGGTAGCTATTACTCCTTTAATATGTTATTCTTTATCAGGATATAGAATTGGATATGGGAAAGGTTATTATGATAGATTTTATCAGAAGAATAATATGTATAAGATAGGGCTTGGATATAAAGAGTGTTTAGTAGAGAATATTAATAATAATGAGTATGATATAAAAATGGATGAAATAATAACAGATTAATTTACAAGATATAAGATAAGTGCTATAATTAGAAATGTATTTATCTTGTCTCCATAGCTCAGATGGATAGAGCACAGACCTCCTAAGTCTGGTTTTGGCCGAGTTCGAGTCTCGGTGGGGACGCCATATTAAATATAGAAAGATTTTAATATTTTTATTAGAATCTTTTTAATTTTATCTTCATATGATATAATAAGGTAAAATTATTAATTTGGGAGGTTTTTATGGAGCAAGATAGTTATTTAGAAGAAAGAAAGTATATTGGTAAAAAATATAGAGAAGTTACTAAAAGAGGAGTAGTTTTACTTGATAAGATGAATAAAGAGAAAAGAGAAGTGATACATCAAATTATAAAAGAATATAAAGATGTAGCTTCTTATGATATAGGAGATGTAGAACCTAAACAAGTAGCTTTAAGATATCGTCCTTATGTAAAAGGAATGGTTCATTTTAAGAAGCTTAAAGATGAAGGAACAGCAGCATATAAAAACGGAGATTATGACGAATGTATTAATAAATATTTACCACTTTTATACTTTAGAGAACCTAGAGCATTTGTTTATGCACATATAGGACTAGCTTATTTAAAAAAGGGAAAGAAAAAGATAGCAATGGATTATTTGACTATAGCTACTAGTATTAGTAGATTAGAAGGGTCAAGACTTGATTATACAGATTTAGTAAGAAGTATTGAAACAAGTATGAATGAGAGAAATATTGTAATGAGAGAAGAAGACTTTTTACAAGGAGTAGTAGAAAGTAATTATCAGAAATTAGATTTTAGAAAGATTATAGATTATTTGAATAAGAATAATTTGGATATAGAGAGTGCAATTTCTAAATTAGAACTTAGTGAAGAAGAAGGTAGTATAGTGATACTATTATGTGCTTATCAATACTTTTTACAAAATGATACTAATAAAGGAAATGAATTTTTAAAAGTATATGAAAAAAGTGAATTTAAGACTGATAATACTAAGAGAATGTATCAAGAAATTATTAAAAATAGAAAGATATATCCTGCTAAAAATGAAGATAAGACTTATAGATTAGCTTTGACAATTAAGACTAAGAAGAGTAATAAAGATTAAGATAGATGAGAATATTGACATAGTTTCAGTATTTTTTTCTATTATATGGAACTAATTACATAAAAATAACGATATATATAGTGAGGTGGATGAAGTGAATGAAAATAATACGATAGTTAAATTTAATAAAATATATAATGATACTTATCAAGATATAGTTAAATATGTAGTATGTTCTTGTAAGAAAATAGATGACGTTAGTGATATAGTACAAAATATTTATCTAGAAGTATTAAAAACTTTGAAAAAGAAAGAAATAGATAAAAATTATTTAATGGGAATAGCTAAACATAAAATTAAAGATTACTATCGATTTAGATATCGTAAGAAGGAAATATCAATAGATAAGGAAGATGATGATAATATTACTTTTTATGATAAGATACCTAGTGATATAGATATATCAAATAGCTTTATAATTAGTAGTGATATAGATAAAGTATGGAAATACTTAAAAAGAAAATCAATTCTAATTAGTAAAATATTTTATTTATACTATTATATGGGATATAAAATAAGAGAAATAGCAGTAATACTTAATATTAGTGAAGTAAATGTTAAACATTATTTATATAGAACACTAAGTGAACTTAATATTTATTTAGGGGGTAATAATAATGAATAAGAATATAATTAAGGAAATGTTTGATAAGAAGATAGATAAAGATAAAATATATCAAAATATTATTAATAAGAATAAGATAAGAAAGAGATATGGATATGTATTTTCATTTGCTTGTCTACTAATAATTGTTGTAGTAGGAATAGTAAGTTTTTCTAATAAAGAAGTATTGGATGATAATATAGATAAAAATATAGATAAGATAATTATTAATAAAGAGAAAATAAGTAGTGGTAATGGAAGTATAGCTGGAGGAGTAACTGATATAGCTGGTGAGATAACTTATATAGATGAAATAATAGATAAGAAGGTTATAGATAAATTAGAATATGGAAAAGATAGAATAAAGAAAATTAATGAATTAGAAGATTATAATCTTACTTATGCAGTTAAATATACATATAATGATTTATCAGGATATATTTTAGAATATACTAATTCTTTAGATAAAAAATCAATAAATATATTTATGTCTCTTAATATGAAAATGATGCCTAGAGAGATTATTAATCAAGAAGAAATTCTTGATAGAGATAAGAGTATTATTGATAATCAAGAAGTAGTTATAGTAAATAATATTGTTTCTTTATATGATAGTGAATATGTAGGATTTTTTAATAGAGATAATATTTATTTTGATGTTGGTTCAGTTAATTTATCAGAAGAAGAATTTATAAATATAATAAAAGATATTATTAAGTAATTTACAATAATATCTTTTTTTGATACAATTAGTTAGTAAAAGTAAGAGTGAGGAGTAGGGTATGAATAATAATATAAAAGGAATATTGGGAGCCATAATTGGAGCAATAATATTTAGTTTGCCTTGGGTTATGATATATATTTATGGAAATTATATAGTAGCTATTATGGCTTCGGTTATTGCTTATGGAGCATTGTTATTATATAAGAAATTTGGAGGAATAGTAGATAAAAAGACACCATTAATTATAACAATTTCATCATTATTAGCAATAACAATAGCAACATTTATAATTATACCAATATGGTTAATCATTAAAGAAGGATATAGCTTTCAATTAGAAATGCTTAGAGAAATATATCAAGATAGTAGTTTTGTTAAATCAATAATTTGGGACTATGTAATATCAATAGTATTTACTTTATTAGGCATTAGTGGAGTAATTTCTAATATTAATAAAGAAGTATATATGAATAGTAAAGATAAGAATAATACTTTAATAGATAAAGATGATTATATAGATGGACTTGATATAGATAAGCAGGTTAAGTATGTAGAAGATATTTATAAGAAGTATGATGGATATGATAAAGATAGGGCTATTCCAATCTCTTTAGTAATAAATGATATGAACAAAGCAATAAATAAAAATGGAATAATTAATCAGATGGTTAAAAAAGGAGTAGTGGTTTTAACAGGAAATAAGTCATATTTTGATAAAGAAGCTTTAGTAGATAGTGATAGAGGAAGAAATAATTATAAGAAATCTTCTATGGTATCTTTCTTTAAGGGAATAGTTATAGGACTACTAATAATTGGGTTAATAATTTTTGTTATTACTTTAACTTATGAGGAAGATGATAATGATTATAATGATAATAAGAATAATTATGAAGAGATACCTTTAAAGATATATAATTATAAGGATATATATATAACGTTACCAGAATCTTTTTCTCTTAGTGATACGGGTGATAATTATAAATATTATTATGATTATGGATATGGTGTGATAGAAGAAGTTATGTTAGAGCAAAGTGAATATTCAGAAGATAATGAAGAAGGGACTAGTATTACGGAATACTTAGATAGTATTAAAGAGAAATACAATTTATCAGAGATTAGAAAAACAAAAATAGATGGTATTGATACGGTTAATTATATGATGAACTCTAAGGAATATACGAATGAGTACTATGAAGTATATATGTCTTATGGGGAAGATTATGTTTATATGATAATGTTTTATAAAACAATTAAAGATGGTCAGGAAAAAGACAAGAATATTAGTTTATTTAGGAGTACTTGTCAGGAGTATATGGATACAGTTAAGTATGGTAATGATAAGATTGTTAAGGGATAAGAAGTTGGAAATACTTCTTTTTCTATTATTCATAAAGAAAAAGAAATAGTAAGTTATTTTAACTTAGCTATTTCTTCTTTAGTTAAACCAGTAATTTTAGAGATCGTCTCTGTTTCGATATTTTCTTTAATCATCTTTTTGGCAATGTTTGTTTTTTCTTCTTTGATACCTTGTTCAATGCCTTGTTCAATGCCTTGTTCAATGCCTTGTTCTAGTCCTTCTTTAATCCCTTGTTCTAGTCCTTTTTGACGACCTTCTTTGAGACCTTTTTCGGTAGCTTCTACAATTAGAGTGTTATATTCCATTTCACGACGACTTAATTTCGTATATAATCTAACCATTTCATTCTCCTCACTTAACATACTCATATTACTCATGAGTGTGTTAGTTGATTTATGGCTCATTATTTGGCAAGAAATGTTTTTAACATTATCTTTATTATTTGTCGTTAATAATTTACACCAGTTAATGAGATAATCAACTTTTTCACTACCAGTATAACATAAATCTTTTCCTTTGACTAGATTAATAATGTCGATTCTTAGTTTACTTGTTAAAATATTTCCAGCATCATCACGTAAATACCAAGTAGTCTTCAAATCATTATCAGTATCAAAGTTATTAAACATAATTTGAATAGTGTCATTAATCTTAGAATAGTTAATATCATTAGTTTTAAGCTGCCTTCCATGTATTTTACATAAATAAACGACATTACGATTAATAACACCATCACTAGCACTATTAGACATTTCAATATTAATCTTTTTACCTTGATAATTTAACAATAGATCTACTTCTTTTCTAGAATCATAACGTTCTTCTTTTGAAAGTCTACGAGATAAGATTTTTAAATTACCAATAACAAGATTTAGGGGAATATCTAAATAATTAGAGATAAATTCTTCCAAGATACAGATATTATCTGGATTATTAAAGATTTCTGTGAACATGATATCAAAAGTAAGAGGAATAAGTTCTCCTTCTTTTAGAGTTTCTGTCATTTTTTCACCTCCTTTCCAAAAGACATAATAGCAATTAATTTATATCTTGTCAAAATTATCAAGAGGTTAATTCTTAAGTGGGAATATGGGAAAAAATAACAAGATGTAAAGAAAATGGGTAAAAACACGAAAAAAGTTAAAGTGAGAGTGAACTTTATAGATAAAAAATATAACTAAGAGTAAATGTTTACTAGAAGCAAACTTATTAAAAAAAATAAATTTGACACAAAAATGTGTCAAGCTATAATATTAAAATATATAGTTTTTAATTTATATAATATGTAAGATTTATTTATAGATAATGAATATGAATACTAATTTATAAAAAAAGAATAAATTTGATTGACAGGGATAATAATAATTAATATAATATTAGTATATGAACAAGTATTCATATAGATATATCTAAAAAAAGAAAGAAAGGAGATAAAAATGGAATTACTTAGTGATGATAAAATTATAGATTTATCAGAATTATTTAAGATATTTGGAGACTCAACTAGAGTAAAGATTATTAACATTTTAATTGATGCAGAACTATGCGTAGGAGATATAGCTAATCAAATTAGTGCTAGTCAATCAGCAGTATCACATCAATTAAGAATACTTAAAGCTTCTAAATTAGTTAAATATCATAAAGAAGGTAATACAATATACTATTCACTAGATGATGAACATATAAAGAAAATATTTGAAATGGGGTGTGAACATATAAATGAAATATAAATATATATTAAATGAATTAGATTGTGCTAATTGTGCTAATAAAATAGAAAGAAAATTAAATGAAAATGAAGAAATAGATAAAGCTATAGTAAACTTTAATAAATTAACAGTAACAGTATATACAAAGAAAGATAAAGGAGTTAAAGAACTTGTAGAGAAGATAGTAGCAGAAATAGAACCTGATGTAAGAGTACTTGAAAGTAATGATAATAATAAGAAAAATAATACTAAATTAGAAGTTTTAAGACTTACTTTAGGAATAATATTAGCTTTATTAGGAATGTATGCTTTTAAAGGAATAGTTGGAGATATATTAATAATAACTTCTTATATTATATTATTATATAAAGTTATTATTAAAGCATTTAAATTATTAATAAAGAAGAATATTGATGAGAACTTATTAATTACAATATCTTGTATTGGAGCATATTTTACAAATAATATACATGAAGGATTAATGGTAATTATTCTATATGATATAGGAAAAGTATTAGAAGGAATAGCTGTTAATAATTCAAGAAAATCTATTAAAGAACTTATGAATATTAAACCAGAATATGCTAACTTAGTGACAGAAGAAGATACTTTAGTAGTAGAACCTTCAAAAGTAAAAGTAGGAGATACTATTATGATAAAACCAGGTGAGAAAATACCATTAGATGGAATAGTTACTAAGGGAAGTACAAAACTAAATACAGCTTCAATTACAGGAGAGAGTAAACTATTAAAAGTAGATGTAGGAGATAAAGTAATATCAGGTACTATTAATACTTCTAATTTAATATATTTAGAAGTTACTAATAAATATGAAGATAGTACAGTAGCTAAAATACTTACTTTATTAGATGATGCTACTGATAGAAAAGCTAAAGTAGAAACAACAGTTAATAAAGCTGCTAAAATATATACACCAATAGTATTAATATTAGCAGTACTTACAGTAATTTTCCTATTACTTACACAAGATATCTCATTTAATGATGCACTATATAGAGGACTTACTTTCTTAGTAATATCATGCCCATGTGCAATAGCTATTTCAGTACCTTTAAGTTATTTTTCAGGAATAGGTAAATGTTCTAAAGAAGGAATACTTATTAAAGGAAGTGATTACTTAGATGAAATTAGTAATATTAAAGAGATAATATTTGATAAAACTGGTACTATTTCAACTGGAGAATTTACAGATTATGAATTAATCTTATTAGATAATAAATATCAAGATGAAGATATTATTAATTATTATGTAGCAGGAGAAAGTCTTTCTAACCATCCATTAGCAAAATCTATTATAAAGATATTTAATAAGAAGTCTACTTTATCAGTTAAAGATTTTAAAGAAATATCAGGAAAAGGAATTAGTTTTAAAGTAGATAAGAAAACTATCTTAATAGGATCAGCAGCATTTTGTAAATCAGATGTTAGTGATGAAGCAATATATTTAAATATAGATAATGAGAATGTAGCAAAATTAATTTTAAAAGATAGTATTAGAAGTGATGCTAAAGGAATGATTAAAGGACTAAAAGAATTAGGAATAACTCCTAAGATGTATACAGGTGATAGTAAGAATTATGCATTAGATATAGCTTCTAAAGTAGGAATAGAAGATGTTTTATATGAATTATTACCACAAGATAAATATAAATTATTACAAGAAGAATTAAAGAATAATAAAGATATAGCTTTTGTAGGTGATGGAATTAATGATGCACCAGCTATATCATTAGCAACAGTAGGTATCTCTTTAGGAGGTATTGGTAGTGATGCGGCAATAGAAGCTTCAGATATCGTTATTATGAATGATAAATTAGATAGTATAGTTAAATGTATTGATATATCTAAATATACTAAGAAAGTTATTAAAGAAAATTTAATTTTTGCAATAGGAGTTAAAATATTAGTACTTATACTATGTGCTTTAGGAATAGCTTCAATGTGGCAAGCAGTATTTGCTGATACAGGAGTTACTTTACTTACAATAATTAATACAATGAAAATCTTAAGAAGAAAAACTTAAGATTTTTCTTTATCTATAATAATATAAAAGAAAAAAGTTATAAAGTATTCTACTTAATAATTTTATAAATGTAACATAAACCCTTGAAAATATTGACTTTATTTAAAAATATTAAAATATAAAAGTTAGAAATTTTTCTTACAAAATTTATCTATATATCTTGTGTAATTCCTTTATTTATAGTATAATTTAACCATAATAAAGAGCTATAAAGTAGAATACTTGAGGACTTTTTTGAAGGAGAAATGTATGGAAAAAAATAAGAAAACATTGATAATAATTGCTATATTTGGACTAGTAATTGCAATTATTGGGGGAACTTTAGCATATTGGCGTTGGCAGAGTACCGAAGAACAAAAGACAGTAGTAAACTTCACCATTGAAAGTGATTTTAGTTGTGCAGCTGATGGTGGTGGAGATATCACATCAGGTACAATTAATTTAATACCAACAGAAGTTAACGATACTACCACAGCTAACTATATAAAAAGAGAAGTAAAAGTAATGCCTACGATTACTAAAGAAGGTAAAACTATTTATATGGACTTATGGTTAGATATAAAAAGTATTTCAGATAATTTAGCTATCAGTAGTAATTTAATGTATGTATTAAATACAAGTAGTACTGATAAAGATACTGGAGTAATTATTTCTGGTAATTTTGGAGGACTTGCTAAAAATAATAAAGTAAGACTATTTACAGATAAAGATTATAGCAGTACTACAACAGAAACATATTATTTATGGATATGGTTAGATGCTAAAGAAACTAGTTCAGATACCATGAACCAATCATTTGAACTTTCTTTAAATGGAAGCTGTGTGGACCAAAAAGAAGAACCTAATGCACCAGTACTTGATGATGGAATGATACCAATAGTTTTTGATACATCAAATGGTACGGTAATAAAAACAATATCTAGTACAGATAATTCTTGGTATAATTATTCTAATCAAGAATGGGCTAATGTAGTATTAGTAAAAGAGAGTGGTACTCAAACTAGGGATTATTATAAAAATAATTCTGGAGTAGAAATTAATCAAGCAGATATACTTGCATATTATGTCTGGATACCAAGATATAAATATCAGATATGGTCTATAGCTGACAATGATGAAAATGGTAAAGAACAAACAATAGATATAATTTTTGAAGATAAAGATACAATATCAAAAGGAACACAAGTTGGCGAATATATAACTCACCCAGCATTTTGGTGGGATAATGATAGTGATGGAGTAAGAGATGAAGGAGAAGAGTTATCAGGAATATGGGTAGGAAAATTTGAAACAACAGGTACAGCTTCTAGTCCTACAATATTACCAGATGTATCTTCATTAAGAAGTCAAAAAGTATCAGTACAATTCACTACAGCACAGTTACTAGGTGGTACAACATACGGAATAACTTCAAACACAGATAGTCATATGATGAAGAATGATGAATGGGGAGCCGCTGCATATCTATCACATTCAAAATATGGAGCAAATAGAGAAATATATATTAATAACTCATCATCATATTATACTGGAAGAAGTGGTGGCAATGTTGGCTACCAAACTCCAATAAATAAAACATATACAGCTCAAACTTCAACAGAACAATACAATAGTTATGGATATTATACGTGGGATGGATATTTATTAAATTATGGTACTAATACCAAAAGTAGTACAAGAGATTTAACAAAAGTAGCAAGTACCACAGGAAATATTACGGGAATATATGATATGTCTGGAGGAGCATATGAATATGTCATGGGATATTATAGTGGTGCAAGTACAACATGGGGAGGAAATAGTGCTGGGTTTAATAGTAAACCAGATAGTAAATATTATGATGATTATACAACGACTAATGCCTTAACTGCTTGTAATGGTGGAATATGTTATGGACATGGTTTATCCGAGGTTAGTAGTTGGTATGGTGATTACGCGGGCTTTGTTAGTGCCAATTACCCATGGTTGAGGCGAGGCGGCGGCTATAGCGGTGGTTCTACTGTCGGCGTGTTTTACTTTAGCAACTACCATGGCAATGCCAACAACAACAGCGGATTTCGTTCTTCGTTGGTGGCCTAGACTACAATATATAAGACTTATGTCTTCAGTATTTAATATTCAAGGATATTACAAATATGGATTATCGTAGAGGTTTAGTTCCTAATCACATAAGTGATTAAATACATAAACAGTAGGTTCCTGTGAGTAATAAAATGATGAAAATGGGATAATACGAATTAGCAGTACATTAATTTTGTATTGCTAATTTTTTTAGGTCTTGATGTTGACATTTACAAAAATTAAGTTTTTGATGGAAAATAATTCTAAATAAGATAATTTGTTTGTAAAATAGAAATAGATATGATAAAATTATAATGTATTAGTAAAGAGAGGTAGTAAGATATGGAAGAAAATAAAGATATTGTAGTTGATAGAGAAATGGATGATGATACATTTAAAGAACCTAAGAATACACATACTGGTACTATTATTTTAATATTATTATTAGTAATCTTATTAGGAGGAGGAATATATTATTATTTTGTATTAGATAATCCTAAGATGATTTTTAAAGTATTTACTAAAGAGATTACTAAGATGATACCTTATGAAGAATATAATGGGTATGATGAATTTAATATTACATATGATATAGATGCTACTATTAATGATGCAATGGGTAAAGATAATAAAATATATAATATTATTAATAAAGTAGGATTTAAAGGAAGAATTGGTTATGATAAAGATAAGAAGATGTCTTCTTTAGTTATGAATAATACTTATGATGATGAATTATTACCGGTTATTAAGATGCTTGTTACTGATGATGATATGTATGTAAATATAGAAGAGGTATATGATAAGACTATTAAGATAGAGAAAGTACTTGATAAAGATGGTAGTAATAATAGTGGTGTTACAATAGATGATTATAAATATTTATTTCAAAAAGATATAGATACATTTAAGAGTGGACTAGATAATGCTAATTATAGAAAAGAGTATGTTAAATTAGATGATAAGTATGTTAAGAAGATTACTTTAGTTATAGATGAAGAATTTAGAGATAAATATAATAAGACATTACTTCAAGATAATAAATATACTAGTATATATAAGAATGTATATGGAGAAGAATTTACCCAAGAGGATATATTTGGAGATGCTGATATAGAACTTAGTATTTATTTAGGAATACTTAATAATGAATTTTTAATGTTTGAAGAGAATGATATGAGTGATAGTAATGAACAACTTAAGATTACTAAAGCAATAGATAAGTATAATTATGAATATAGTCAAGATTATACTTTGATGTATTCTGGTAGTGTTCAGATAAAGAATAATGATAAAGATACGAGTGCTTTAATAGTAGTAAATTCACTAGAAGATAATTATAAACTAGAGCTTAAGTTAAATTATAATATAGATACTAGTATAGGGATTGATGAAGTAGACACAGATACAGCAGTTAGTTATAAAGATATAGTTATAGATGAAGATAGTTTATTGGAAAAACTACTTAAAAATAAAGCTATTAGAAAGATAATTACGGGAGTAGATTTAGATAATATACTAGATATGAATATTAAAATGTAAGATATAGTGTAAAGTTAATGAAAAACTATTTGAAACTATTTACAAATAGTTTTTTTTATTATAAAATTAAAGTGCAAGTGGTGAAGAGTGGTAGAAAGTGGGGGATAATATGTTAATTGGAGAATATCATCATAATATTGATGAAAAGGGAAGATTAATAATACCTTCTAAATTTAGAGAGGAAATTGGCAAGAGTTTCGTAGTTACTAAAGGACTTGATGGATGTTTATTCGTATATTCCTTAGTAGAGTGGGAAAAGATTGTCAATAGACTTAAAAAACTACCATTTACAAAGAAAGATGCAAGAACGTTTACAAGATTTTTCTTAGCTAGTGCCACTGTATGCGAATTTGATCGCCAAGGTAGAATAAATCTAGATAACTCTTTGATTTTATATGCAGGAATAGAAAAAGAATGTGCAATCATTGGGGTAAATGATCGTCTAGAGATTTGGGCATTAGACAAATTAAATAAACTAATGCAAGAAAATTATGAAAAGTTGGATGAAATATCAGAAAACTTATTTGATGGGGATTTTGAAGATGAAGCATAAGAGTGTATTATTATATGAAAGTGTTGATGGATTAAATATCAATAAAGATGGAGTTTATGTAGATGCTACTTTGGGATTTGGAGGACATAGTTTAGAAATCTTAAAAAGAATTGAAAAGGGGTTTTTATATGCTTTTGACCAAGACGCTGAAGCGATAAGCTATAGTAAAGAGAGACTAAAAGCATATAAAAATTATAAGATAATTAAAAGTAATTTTGCTAATATGAAAGAATGTTTACTTGATGAGGGTGTTACTAAGGTGGATGGAATACTTTTTGATATTGGTGTTAGTAGTATGCAACTTGATGAAGATTATCGTGGTTTTAGTTATCATAATGATGCAAGACTTGATATGAGAATGGATACTGATAGTGATTTTTCAGCTTATGAGTTAGTTAATAATTATAGTTATCAAGAATTAGTTAGAGTAATTAGAGATTATGGAGAAGAAAAATATGCTAATAGTATAGCTAAGAATATTATTAAAGAAAGAGAAATAAGACCAATAGAGACAACTTTAGAATTAGTAGAAATAATAAAAAGAAGTATGCCAGCGAGAGAACTTAGAGAAGGACATCCGGCAAGAAAAACATTTCAAGCTATTAGAATAGAAGTAAATCATGAATTAGATGTACTTGAGAGTGCATTAGAACAAGCAATAGATTTAATTCGTGTGGGTGGAAGAATATGTGTTATTACTTTTCATTCTTTAGAAGATAGAACAGTTAAGAATATATTTAGAAAGTATAGTGAAGTAGATAGTAAATTTAGTAAACTTCCTTATATACCTTTAGAATATATGCCTAAATTAAAAATAATTAGTAAAGGAATAACACCAAGCGATATAGAATTAGATGAAAATAATAGAGCTAGGAGTGCTAGACTTAGAATAGTTGAAAAGATAAAGGACTGATAAATATGAAAAAGAAGAAGAAAGTAAATAAAAATGTACGTATAGAGAAATTTATTTATAAGACATTTGTTATTACTTCACTATTTTTAGTAGTAGGAATTATTTATAGTAGAGCAATGCTTAGTAAAATTAATTTGGAAATTCAAGAACTTAGTGGTATAATAAAAGATGAAACTGAAGATAATCAAAGTTTGGTTATGAAAATAAATGAGATGGTTTCTTTAGATAAAATACAAGCTGTTAGTACACAGTTAGGACTTACTTATAATAATGAAAATATTAAATCAGTTTCAGAATAAGTAAATATATATGGAGGCTATTATGAAAGACAAAAAGATAAATACGAATAAACTTAAGGTAAATAAGTTAGTATATCTTTTTGTCTTTTTTTTGTTCTTAATATTTGGGGGTACATTAACTTATAGATGTTTAGTAGATTATAAAGCTAAAGGAGATTTAACACTTAGTGAGTTTATTAAAAATAGAAATATCTTAGAAGAAGTAATTATGCCAGAAAGAGGAGCTATTTATGACACTAAGGGGAATGTATTAGCACAAGATGTTTCTAGTTATACCTTGATAGCTTACTTAGAAGAGAGTAGAAGTGTAGATGGGGGAGAACTTAGACACGTTAAAGATAAAGAAAATACTGCTAGAATACTATCTGAACATATAGATATGTCTTATGAAAAAATATTAGAAAGACTTAATAAAGATGCTTATCAAGTAGAATTTGGAGTAGCAGGTAAGAACTTAAGTCAGTTAAAGATGGAAGAAATTAAGAATTTAAATTTACCTGGTATAGATTTCACTAAAAGTACTAAAAGATATTATCCGAATGGAGATTTTGCTTCTTATTTATTAGGATATACTAAGAATAAGGTGATAGATGGAAATCTATATATGGTTGGAGAGTTAGGAATAGAGGGATATTTTAATAAAGAACTTACTGGTAAGGCAGGATATATTACTTATGAGAAAGATGGTAGAGGTAATAAGATAGCTAATTCAAATGAATATGTAGAAGATGCTACTAATGGAAGTGATGTATATCTAACTATTGATAGTAGTGTACAATTATTTATTGAGAAAGTAGTTAAAAAGGCTCAAGAAGATAGCCAAGCAGAATGGGTTTTAATGGGAGTTATGAATGCTAAGACAGGAGAGATACTAGGATATTCTTCAACACCTTCATATGATCCTAATATAAGAAATTTAACTAATTATATGGATCCATTAGTTAGTTATACATATGAGCCTGGTTCTACAATGAAGACATTTAGTTATATGTGTGCTATTGATAGTGGTAAATATAAGGGTGATGATACATTTATGTCAGGATCTAAGACATATGTATCAGAAAGAGATGCTAATGATACGGTTACTATTAAGGACTGGAATGGAACAGGATGGGGGTTAATTACATATGATCATGGTTATGCGATGTCTTCTAATATAGGAGTAGCTAATTTACTTGAGAGTGTTATTTCTAAGAAAGAGCTTAAGGCTTGTTATGATAAATATGGTTTTGGTAAGAAGACAGGTATATCTTTAAATAATGAACTTAAAGGGAATGTTAGTTTTAATTATGATGTAGAAGCGGCTACAGCAGGATATGGACAGGGTATTATGGTTAGTCCGGTACAGATGTTACAAGGAATGAGTATAGTAGCTAATGATGGAGAAATGTTAGAACCTTATGTAGTTAGTAAGATAGTAGACGAAAACGGAAAGACGACATTAGAAAATACAAGAAAAAGTAAAGGAAAAGTAGCTTCTAAGAGTACTACTGATAAGATAAAAGAACTTATGAGAAGTGTAATTACTCCTGATAGTACAAAAGGAACTGGTTCAGCATATTATATGGAAGGATATGATTTAATAGGAAAAACTGGTACAGCTTCAATATATGAAAATGGAAAATACTTAACAGGTAATAGTGATTATATATATTCTTTTGCAGGAATATATCCAGGAGATAATCCAGAGATAATTATATATATGGCTATTAAGAAACCTAAAGATACAGTTAATTATTTAGCTCCAGCAGTTAAAGATATTGTTGTTAACTTATCTAAATATTTAAATATAGATAATAGTACTAGTAATAAGATTAATTATACAGTTAATGATTATACTAATAAGACAACTACGGAAATAATTAAAGAACTTAATGATAATAAACTAAGAGTTATTACAATAGGAACAGGAAATAAGATTATAAATCAGTATCCTAATAAAGATACAACACTTACTAATAATGATTTAGTAGTATTAGTTACTAATGATAATGATAAGACAATGATAGATTTTACAGGACTATCTTATAAAGAGAGTAAAATAGTTCTAGATCTTATGGGAGTTACATATAATTTAACTGGGTATGGATATGCTAGTAATCAAAATATTCAACCTGGTACTAAAATAGAAGGAGTGGTGGAAATAGAATTTAAAAATTTATATTGATTTGACAAAAATGAAGAAAAGTGATATGATATTTTTTGCTCAGAAGGAAGAGGTTTAAATGAAAGAGATTTATACTTTTACATTGGATGATGAGGAAGTTCCCTCGGAAAATGTAAAAACACAAATTAAATTAGTAGCATATTTACTTTATGAGAAGTTAAATGAATTAGATTTTGAAAGTAATAATCCATTACTTGTACAAAATAATAAATTAAAAACAAACTATTTATATGAAAGATATAATAGTGAATATATATATCGTTTTGAATCAGAATATAACAACTATGATAGTAGAATGTTTAATCCAATGATAATAGATGATAAATCATTTGGTATTACAGTTAATGCAGGAATGATTACTATTGGAGATATGGCTTTGATGCTAAACGAAGTAACAAAATTTATTAAATTTAATCATAATTTCAATATAGATAGTGTTAGCTATATAGCTTATAATAAAGATGATGAATCTGGTAGATTGAAAGCTATTAGAGATATTGGTAAGAAAAAGATTAAAGAAAAAGTTAATGTTAAGAAATTAATGCCAATATTTAGAAGTGCTAAATTAGTAAAAGATAATCTTTAAGAGATTGTCTTTTTAATTAATATTTTATAATAATAGATAGATAATTCTTGCAAAAAAGATGGATATTGATTATAATAAGGAGTACTTGTTTAGGAGGAATATTATGGATAAGAATTTGGTTATAGATGATGTAGTAAAGAAAATAGATACAGAGAAGAATATAAAAGAAAAGTATTTTAGTAAGATGGTAATAGTACCTTTAATATCTTTAGCAATAGGGGTATTTGGTAGTATTATGAAGATAAATACTAGTTTATTAATATCTTTAATAGGAGGAACTTTCTTATTAAAGGGAGGATATAGTTATTATAAGTATCAAAAACATAGAGGAGTAGGTTTATATTATCAGAAGAAATTATTAGAATTAGATATGGACTTATTAAAAGATAATAGATCTGATTATTTAAAACTTGTGAATGAACAGAAAAATTATTATAAGAAACTTATTAAGGGTGTAAAAGATTTAGCTGTAGGAGAATTAATTGTCTTTTTAGGAGTACTTGGATGTGCATTTATAACTTTATCAACACATGTATTTATAGGGTATCTTTTAGGAATTATCTTTGCAGTAACAGGATTTTATGATTTCCATTCATTTATGAATTCTTTAAGAGAAATGCTTCAAGCTAATGATGATATGAAGATAAGAGGAGTATTCTTAGAAGAAAATGAAAATATAGATAATGATATGAATAAAGAAGTAGAGTTAACTAAGAAGATAGATAATAAAGATATAGAATATGATAAAGTAGATATACTTAATAGAGATAATGATGTAGATAGAGAATATAATAATAGAGAAGAAGATAATATTAAATGTAAGAAAAGAGTTTTAAGAAAAGATAATAATTATAAAAGAAAATAGATATGATATTATCTTTTTTTCATATTATTTAGTATGAATAGTAATGTTAATAAACAAGAAGAATCTAGATTGTATACTATAGCAGCTTTCTTACTTGGAATGCTACTAACAGAAAATTTAACTAGTACAGAACAAAATGCCTTAGGAAACTGGCTAATGCTAGTAGCACAAACTCTATGTAGTAATGGAAGCTATGTTTTTAATAATGATTGGAATGAATATTTAGGAGGAGGACATCCAGAAATTAGAAATATGCTTAATAAGATGGGTGTAGCATTAGATCAAGTTAATAAAGTGATAAATAAGATGTAAAGATAGAGATAATGATAGGAAGAAGATAGCTTTTTTAAATAAATTTTAGTATAATTAAGAAGAAGAGGTAATAGATATGAATATATTAATAATTGGAGGAAGCTGTGATATAGGAATTTCTTTAGCAACTTATTATAGAGATAAAGGAAATAAAGTAATAATATCATATAATAAACATAAAGAAGATATTCCTGGTGTTATTAGTTATAGGTGTGATGTTACTAAGAAAGAAGAAATAGAAGAAATATTTAAGTATGTAATAGATGAGTTTGGTAAAATAGATATACTAATAAATTTAGCTAGTATAAGTATGGATAATAGCTTTCTTAATAAGACAAAAGAAGAATTTATGAAGGTATTAGAAGTAAACCTGGTAGGAATGTTTCTATGTAATCAAATATATTCTAGATATATAGATAATGGAATAATTATTAATATGGGTAGTACTGATGGGATAGATACATATAGTGAATATAGTATAGATTATAGTACTAGTAAAGCAGGAATAATATGTATGAGTAAAGCTATATCTAAATGTAGTAATAATAAAATATTATGTATATGTCCTAATTGGATAGATAGTAATAGTACTAGAAGTATGAATAAAGAATACTTATTAGAAGAACTTATAAGAATAGGACAATCTAGATTAATTAAAATAGAAGAATTAGTAATAGGAATAGATAAAATAATTAATAGTAATTATGAGAGTGGAAGTATTATTAGAATAGATATAAAGGATGATAAATTATGGATAGAAAAAGAATAATAGAATATGTATATGACTGTGAAGAAATGATTAAAGAACAGATTAAAGAAATAGATAAAGTAAGCTTTTATAATAGTATGAAAGTATTAGGAGCATTTCATAAATGTAATGTTAATGAAGGATGCTTTAATGGTACTACGGGATATGGATACAATGATTATGGTAGAGATACTGTAGAAGAAGTATATAAAGAAGTATTTA
This sequence comes from uncultured Bacilli bacterium, assembly GCA_934101175.1. Classification (GTDB taxonomy): domain Bacteria; phylum Bacillota_I; class Bacilli_A; order RF39; family UBA660; genus RUG705. Next base: position 297,203 of record CAKOQC010000001.1, on the reverse strand, counting down.
AATGTGAAGATGCTTTAGTAAGAGGACAATTAATATCAGGAACACATGCCTTGACAGTAGCATTAGCAGCAATGCTAAGACCAGGCGATACAATGCTATCAATTACAGGTAAACCATATGATACATTAGATAAAGTAATAGGAATAGAAGATAATGATAGTAGTCTTATTAGTTATGGAATAAAATATGAACAAGTAGATTTAATTAATTCAGAATTTGATGTAGAAAAAATATATAAAGCTTTATTAGCTAAGAAGATTAAATTAGTTACAATTCAAAGAAGTAAAGGATATTCTAATAGAGATAGTATTAGTATTGAGAAATTAGAGAATATTATTAAACAAATTAGAAGAGTAGATAAGAATGTTATTATTATGGTAGATAATTGTTATTGTGAATTTGTTTCTTATAAAGAACCTACTGAGGTAGGAGCTGATTTAGTAGTTGGTAGTTTGATTAAGAACTTAGGAGCAGGAATAGCTACTAATGGAGCTTATATTTGTGGTAAAAAGAAATTAGTAGAGTTATGTGCTGAGAGACTTAATGTACCTGGACAGGCTAAAGAAGTAGGACCATCAGGAGGCAATAATAGAATGTTCTTATTAGGACTATATATGGCACCATCTGTTGTTAGTAGTAGTCTTAAAACTAGTACTTTAATGAGTTATATTATGGAAAGATTAGGATATAAAGTAAGTCCTAGATATAATGATACTAAGGCTGATATTGTTTTAAATATTGAATTTGGTAATAGAGAGAAACTAATTGATTTTTGTAGAGTTATTCAAAGTAGTTCAGCAATAGACGCTAAGGCAATGGTAGAACCTTCAGATATGCCAGGATATAATAGCCAAATAGTAATGGCATCAGGATCATTTACCCAAGGCTCTTCTATAGAATTATCTTGTGATGGACCATTAAGAGAACCTTATATAGCATATATGCAAGGATCACTTACATATGATTATGGAAAAATAACAATAATCAATGTAGTAAGCAAATTCTTGGAAAAATAAGATATAATTTATTATGAAAGGATAAATTTATATGAATAAGAAATTAGATGAATTTAATGAGAAACTTAAAAAGAGTAGGATAGCAATAGTAGGATTAGGAGTTAGTAATATTCCTTTATTAGATTATTTAAATGATTTAGGTTGTAATGTAGTAATATTTAATGATAAAGAAATAGAGATTGATTTAAGTAAATATAATTATGAAGTAATTACAGGAGATAAATATTTAGATAAATTAAAGGGATTTGATATTATATTTAGAGCTCCAGGATGTTTGCCTAGTAAGAGGGAACTATTAGAAGAGAAAGAAAGAGGAGCTTATATTACTACGGAGATAGAAGAAGTTATTAAGAATGCTCCTTGTAAAATTGTTGGGGTAACAGGATCTGATGGAAAAACTACTACGACAACATTAATTGCCAAAGTGTTAGAAGGTAATGGATACCATGTATGGCTTGGAGGAAATATTGGAATACCTTTATTTACACAAGTAGGTAAGATGAAGAGTGATGATATTGTTGTCTTGGAATTATCATCTTTTCAACTTATGGGTATGGATGTTAGTCCAGATATATCAGTTATTACTAATATTAGTCCAAATCATTTAGATAAACATAAAGATTATCAAGAATATATAGATAGTAAATTAAATATATTTAGAAATAGTCCGGGGATACTTGTTTTAAATAAAGATAATGAAATTACTAGAGATATTAAGTCTTCTAGAGAAATAAGATATTTTAGTAGATATGAAGAGACTAATAGTTTTTATGTTATAGATGACTTTATTTATTATAAGGGAAGTAGAGTATTTGATACTAGGAAGTTACATATTAGAGGAAGACATAACTATGAGAATATATGTGCTTGTATGAGTGCTATATGTGATTTAGTAGATATAGATAAATCTTTTAAGGTAATTGAAAAATTTGGAGGAGTAGAACATCGACTTGAATTCGTAAGAGAGATAAATGGAGTAAAGTGGTATAATGATTCTGTATCTTCTAGTCCTACTAGAACAATAGCAGGTCTTAATTCTTATGAGGAGAGAATTGTACTTATAGCAGGAGGATATGATAAGAATTTAGATTATTCACCATTAGCAGAACCAATACTGAAACATGTTAGTAAGTTAATCTTATTTGGAGCTACTAAAGATAAGATATATAGGGCAGTTATGGATAAGAAGAAAGATGAGGATATTCAAATATTTATACTTAATTCATTAGAAGAAGTAGTTAATAAGGCTTATGAAGTGGCTACTAAAGGGGAAGTAGTATTGTTTAGTCCAGCTTCAGCTTCATTTGATATGTTTAAGAACTTTGCAGTAAGAGGAGAAGAATTTAAGAATTTAGTTAATAAATTTTAATATGAAATAAAAAAAACAATAGATTAATATTTTCTTGCGAAGATATTTAGCTATTGTTTTTTTGTGGTTAATTTTGAGGATTTTTAGTATGATGTTGTTCTAGTTAAATGATAAGGTTTGTATTTTTTAGTTTTATCTTGACTTTTACTCCAGATAAAGTCATTTATATCAATTCTATCAATACTTTTATTTATTTGTTCATATATATAATTTATGACAACTAACATACTTGCTCTAATTTCAACTTCATATTCACTATTTTCTTCAATTTCTGTTTTAGTTTCTAATAATGATAATAACTTTGTATCATATTCTAAAATGCCAAGGCTTTGCATTACTTGTGGTATTTTATAATCAGCACAACCTAGTAAATTAGAATAATTAACATTTCTTTTTTCTTTAATTTCAATTACGTGTAAAATATCTGAAGTTAATAATTGTGCTAATTTATAAAAATATATAGTTTTTTCATTATAAGTTCTAGTATCTTCAAAATTATTAAAATTACTAATTAGAGTTTTAAATATTTCTTGATCTGTATTCATATCTTTTATGTGATCATAAAAACTTCCATTCATTTTAGTATTTACTATTTTTGCTATACCAGTAACTATTTTATATCTTTCTTCTAAAAGGGGAATATCAATATTTCCTTTTAATATATCTTTAAAATCTTCTAAAGTCATATTTTCTAGTTGATAATAAACTTCTATACTATTACGACCATTAAATAAGTTGAAAATGCAATGTAATAGGGCTATACCACCATCTAAATTTTTTCCATTAGCATCAATTGTCCATTTAGGGTTACCCCAAAAAGAAAAATCTATTGCATCATATATAAGTAAAAAATTAATTATATCTCTAGTATTCATATTATATATGCCATAAGGTACTTTAGTTAAATAATGAACATTTTCAAAATTTAATAGTTCATCTATTAATTGAGTTGCTTTATCATAATTAATTCTTACATGTTTTGCATTATCGACTACAAATTTATTGGTTTCTAAAACTTTATCTAACATATTTATCATCTCCTTATATTTTCTAACAATTTATCAATATTCATTTTCATTGCATATGATTATATCACAAAAATTAATATAAAAATTGGGTTGTTTTAAATTTCTACTATATTATTATATGTATTTATGTCTTATCTCTACGTAATCTTTAATAAGTATTCTATCATAAAATCTAGTTATTTTATAGCATTTAACTTGTTATAATTTTTCTTTTAAATCATATTCAGAATAAGCCATAAGCCGTTTTTAAATCAAATACTTAGTAATTTAGATTATTCTGTTTCTTTTAATTCTTGAATTTCCGATACTATATTGTTCATTCCAATATGCTCTATATTCTTCACCACGTTTTGAAAAATATGATACAGCATTTGCGGCGGCTTCAATCATATATCCGCTAAGGCTATACTTTTCATTATAAATTTCTTGTTCAGCTTCTTCAAAGGGAACAAAATTATCTATTTTAAGCAACATTTCATAGACTGCTTTAACCAACCATGTTGAATATATTTCATTACAATTATTATAAACAAAATATGACCATTGTTCTATCATTTCAGTTTTAATAAGATACATTAATGAATCTGCAAGTAAGATACTATTTTTTATATATGTAATTTCTTTCTTGTCTTCTTCTTTATATTTTTCCCATTTTTTTTTAATTTCAGCACATGGTATTTCATTACCAAATATTAATCTTTGTATTTTGTATATGCTAGTAGTTGATTCTTTATTATATCCATCTTCAATATAGGGATTTAAATATAATATTTCACCATTTGGGGATGTTATTTCAGATAGTGCCATGTTAGCAGCAACAAATGGAATCATAGTACCATTGATGCCAACAAAAACAAAATCTTCAATGTCATCTATAATACCTGTCATTTCTTGTTTTGTACCATACCACCACCATGTACATGATACCTCTTCATAGAGATACTTTCTTAATTTATCAAGCACAGCTTTTGCTTTTGCTTTTTCTTGTTCTTTTCTTTTCGAAATAGATTCAAGAACGAATTCATTGAAAGTCATATCTTCTTTATTCATCGGTAAAAAAGAATCATCTTGTGTATGGCAAACGTCTTGACAATCGCTTTTTTCTATATTACTAATTAGTGATTCATAGTCTGAATTATTGCTATATTGGTTCTTGAATTCGTTCAAACTTAATCTTTTACCAAAATAAATCCAGTTAGAGCAGTTATACTTTTCACTTGCATATCTTTTTCCTTCAACTGTAATAAATTCTCTATCATAAAAACGGAAACCTTGTATAAAACCATCGTTTTCAATTTTCATTGGATCTTTTTCTATTACTTCAGTTTCTATATATTGACTAAATAACGTGCCTTTATATTTTTTTTCAACGAAACTTTTTATTTCTTTATTCATATTCATAATCATTTTTCCTCCTCTTTTTCGTTCTCTATCAATTACAATTTGCGATACTTTATGATTTTTTTGCTTATCTGACATGTATTTTAAAGTGAATAAATTCATTTTGTAAATGTCAAATATTTTTTGTGTGTTTTGTTAATTTTGACATGTAGTTTTTAGCTATTTTTTCATAATCAAAATCTCCTTTTTGAATATAGCGTTTATTATATCATACTTTTTTATTTTCTGTGCATTTATTTCAGTAAATAAACATAAGTTATTTTAATTTTCTATCTTTTAATTATGCCACTATGACATTTTAATTCATAAATTTTTATTTTTCCTTTATCCATTGTTTCTTGACTAATATATATTTATTAGATGTTATGTGAAACTGAAATATTATAAATAAACAAAAAAATGAGAGCTTTCGCTCTCTTCAGGGGGTTTTGGTTGAACACTCCTACATTAATCCGTAGTGAGTGTAAAAAGGTTGGTCATAATATCTTGTTTATTATGACAATATTATTGTATAATATATTTAAAATAATTGCAAGTCTTTTTATGAAAAAAATAAAAAAATTAGATTACATGAGTTGTGATTTATAGAAATGATAACTTATAATTTACATTAAATACGTTATTTGATATAATTAGATATATTATGGTGGTAGTTATGAAAAAATTTAAAAATATGAAACAAAAGGGGAAGAAGAATACACTTAAAAATTATGCCCTGCTTACTTTTACATGCTTAATATCCGCTTTTTTTGGAAATGAATATTATGGATCACTAGCATTTGTTAAAAGAGCAGATATTACTAACATTTCTTTTGGTAATAGAGGAGTATTCGCTTGGATTATAAATATGTTTACATCAGGTACAATAACTTCTAAGATTACACATACAATAAGTTCAATAACCGGGTCAGTTACAATAGCTAATAAAATACTAGTAGTAATAGGATTAATAATATCAATATTATTCTATATATTTGTTAAAAATACATATAAAGTAGTAGCAAGAAGAATATTTTTAGAAGTAAGAACTTATGAGAAAGTATTAATACATAGATTTACATTCTTACTTAGAGTTAAGAAATGGATAAAAGTATCAAAGACTTTATTTTTGCGTGATATATATTACTTCTTATGGTGTTTTACAATAGTAGGAATTTTTACTAAGAGATATGCTTATTATTTAGTACCTTATATATTAGCAGAAAATCCAGATATATCTTCTAAAGATGCTATTAGATTGTCTTCTAAAATGATGGAAGGATACAAATGGGAATGTTTTAAATTAGAAATTAGTTTTATTGGATACCTATTATTAGGATATATAACTTTAGGAGTTACAAATGTATTCTTTACTAATATGTATATGGCACTTACGATGACAGAATTTTATGTTATGGTTAGAGATAAATATGTTAAAAATAAGAAATGGGGATATGATTATCTTTTTGATAAGTATTTATATAAGAAGGCAGATAAGAAATTACTAGAAGATAATTATGGTGATGTTTTTGAACTAATTGATAAAGATAAGAAAATGGAATTAAAAGGAATTAAAGGATTTCTTATTAAGAATTTTGGTATTAGTTTATATGATGAAGATACAAAAGATGAATATGATAGTTTACAAGTTAGAGAATATATGATTAGTAATTATAAAGATACTATTGAGAGAAGAGTATATCCTGATAGATTATATCCTTTATTAATAAAAGAGAAAGATAAGAAAATAGTTAATCTTAATAGTATGAGAAGTTATTCACTTTATAGTATTATCTTGATGTTTTTTATCTTTTCTATAACAGGATGGACTTGGGAAGTATTACTTCATTTAATAAATGATGGCAATTTTGTAAATAGAGGAGTATTACATGGGCCTTGGTTACCAATATATGGTTCTGGAGGAATACTTATTTTGACAATATTATATCGATATCGTGGCAAACCAATATTAGAATTTTTATTAATGGTATTATTATGTGGTATGGTAGAATATGGAACAGCTTGTTATTTAGAATATCGTTTTGGACTTAGTTGGTGGAATTATAATGGATACTTTCTAAATATTAATGGAAGAGTGTGTGCAGAAGGATTATTAGTATTTGGACTTGGAGGAATGGCAGGAGTATACTTTTTAGCTCCACTTATAGATAATGTGTTAAAGAAGATAAATATTAAAATATTATATATACTATGTTTTATATTAGTTAGTTTATTTATTATAGATAAAATATATACTCATAGTTATCCTAATGTAGGAGAAGGTATTAGTGGAAGTTTACCTGAGAGAAATATAGGGGTGATAAAATGATAGCATTATTCTTAGCACCAGTATATATAGTTATAAATATATATATCGTTAAGTGGTTAATTAAATGGTTAGAATGTTTTAGTAAATGGTTTAAAAATAAATATATCAAAATGGTAATAGTATACATATATATACTTTTTGCTAGTTCATTTATAGTAGGATTTTTCTTACCAGTAAGATGGATTAGAGTAGTAGGCAATTACTGGCTTGGAGTTGTTCAATATATAGTAATGACAGTTATTATAGCTGATTTAATTAGAATTATTCTTAAGAAATGTAAAGGAATAAATCAAGATAAACTTAGTAGTAAGATGACATTCTTAGTAGGAGGTAGTATATGTATCTTAATAGTAGCAATATTATCTACATATGGAGTAATACACGCTAATAAGATTAATGATACTAAGTATGAAATTACTATTAATAAGATAAGTAAACTTAATAATCTTAAGATATCTTTAGTATCAGATTTACATCTTGGATATAATAGTAAGATAGAACATATTGAAAAGATGGTAGATATTATTAATAAGAATAAGAATGATTTAGTAGTAATAGCAGGAGATATTTTTGATAATGATTATGCAGCTATTGATAGGGATGAAGAGTTTATTAATGTTCTTAAGAAGATTAAAGCTACTTATGGAGTATATGCAGTATATGGAAATCATGATATAGAAGAAGCTATCTTAGCAGGATTTACTTTTAGTTGGAAAAATAATGTTGGTACTAGTGCTCCAGAGATGGATGAATTTCTTAAGAAGGCTAATATTAAGCTTCTTCAAGATGAGGTAGTATTAATTGATGATAGTTTTTATCTTGGAGGAAGACTTGATTATCATAAACTGGGAATAATTGGTTTGAAAGAGAGAAAAAGTCCTAGTGAACTACTTAAAGAAGTAGATAAGAGTAAACCTATAATTATGATAGACCATGAACCTAAAGAGTTTAAAGAATTAGAAAGCTCTGGGGTAGATATTGATTTATCAGGACATACACATAATGGACAGATGTTTCCTTCAAATGTTTTTGGAAAGATTATATGGAAAAATCCTTATGGAATGATCACTGTTGGTAATATGAAGAGTATTGTTACTAGTGGAGTTGGGGTATATGGACCTAGTATGAGAGTAGGTTCTACAGCAGAAGTAGCTAATATCTTGGTAAAATTTAGAGATGAAAATTATGAATAAAGATGAAATATTAGATAGACTTAGTAAATCTAAATTTAGAAGTAGTTTTAAATTAAAAGAGAAAGATATAGAATATATTAATGATAAAGGACTTGATAAGATAAGAAGTCATGCATATGATTTTATTAATAAAAGGCTTAGAGATATTAGTAATATTAATGATGGAAAACAGACACCGATGAGGGGACATCCGGTATTTATTTCAGAACATGCTACAGCGACTTGTTGTAGAGGGTGTTTAGAGAAATGGTATCATATAGATAAGAATAAAGTATTAAGTGATAAAGAAGTAGATTTTATAGTAGATATTATTATGGAATGGATAAAAAGAAATATGAAGTAGAAATATTTCTTTTTAAATATTACTAAATTGTTATTAAATAGTCATGTATTAGTCATATAGAATAGATATAATTGATAATGTTGGAGGTTATTATGAATAAGAAAATAAAAACATTATTTATTATATATATGATAATACTTATATGGATAATATTATTTAAATTATCAATTAATATAGGAGATATGGATACGATTAGAAAGATTAACTTGAGATTATTTTATTATGAAGATACTGTTACTTTCCAAGTGAGAGAAGTTATAGAGAATATAATAATATTTATTCCTATGGGAATAATGCTTAAATGTATGGGAGTTAATACTAAGAAGAGTGTTTTGATAGGATTTATTACTAGTTTTATTTTAGAGATGATGCAATATATATTAGCAATAGGAGTTAGTGATATTACAGATATAGTTACTAATACTAGTGGGGTAATTATAGGAAGTTATATTTATATGATATTTTTAATGATATTTAAGAATAGAGAGATAATTAATAAGATAGTGTTTATGATAGGATGTATCTTATTTTCTATGTTTATGATGTTTTATATAATGATAATGATAGTTAATTAGATATACTTGCTACTTAGAAATATTTATAGTATAATTATTATGGGTGGTAGATATGAATAAGGTATTACAAATACTTATTGAAGCAGTAATAGTATACGTAGCAGTATTTTTACTTAATTACTTTTTGTTCGTTAGAAAGAATAAGAAGTTAAATAAAGATGATATGCCATTAGAATTAATATATTTAGCTAACTTATATGGAATAGATCCTAAGAAGATTAGTTTTAGAAGATTTCAATATACTTATAGTTTAATTAATGCTTTTATTATAACAACAACTTATTTATTAGTAATATATTTAGTTAAATCTATGATATTAAAGGTAATTATAGGGATAGTATTATTAGTATTACTTATAATTATATGTTATGGGTTATTAGGAAGATATTATCTTAAGAAAGAAGAGAATAGTAAGAAGAAATAGAAAGTCTTGATAAGACTTTTTTTCATTTGATAGTATTATTTTTTAGATAGTCGCATATTCTAAAATGAGGAGTGATATAGTGGCATATAAAGAAATAGTTACTAAAGCGGTAATTGGTAAAGGTAAGAAGAAATACCATAATAAATATCAGATTACAGTAGAACAAAAGCCTACTACTATTTTGGGCTGTTGGATCATTAATCATAATTTCTTGGCAAAAGAGATAGATAATAAGATAATAATAAATGGTAGTTTTGATGTAAATGTATGGTATTCTTATGATAATGATACAAAGACAACAGTTATTACTAAGAAAATAGATTATATAGAAGAAGAAAAACTAAATGTAGGAAATGAGAATGTTGTTAATAAAGATGTAATAGTTAGAAGTTTGAAACAACCTACATGTATATCTGCTAAGGAAGACGGGAATGTAATTAATTTAGAGATAGAAAAAGAATTAGGATTAGAAATAATAGGAGATACAAAAGTAAAAATAGCTTCTGTGGAAGAAGAAGATAACTGGGATATATTAGATGATTCAGAAGATAATGAGATAGATAAAATTAATACCAATTACCTAAATGAAGAGATAATAAAATAATCTCTTTTTTTCTTGACTAGTAGTAACTATTTTTAGTATAATTAATATACTAGGGAGAGATAGATATGGAAGTAAATACCTACTATAAATATTTATTACAATTACTTAATAAAGAAGAAGTAATAGATGACAAAGAGGAAGAAGAATTATTAAAAATTAATATTTATCTTTCTTTACTATCATTAAATAATCATAATTATAAAGATAAAATATATGAAGAAGAATTTCTAATTATAGATAATTTCTTAAGAAGAGTAAATAATTATAAAGTTAAGATACAATTAAAGAGAAAAGATACAGAGATAGAAGAGATACTTAAAGAGATAGATTTACTATATGAAGAGAATAATAAAATAATAGATAAATATAATAAAGATAAGTTAGATATACTTAAGATTGTTACTTCTAAAGATGCTAAAGAGATAACTAAATTAATAGACAAGATGACAAAAGTTAAGATGAGAAAAGAGAATTATTATGAGGAAGATAACTTTAGAAGAAAAGAAATAATAGATATTATATTTAAGAGTAATTATTATATAGATGATGATATGTTATATATAATAGGAATAGATAGAGGACTTAGGATAAAAATAGAAGAATTCTATGAGATATTTGATTACTTATTAGATATAGATAATTATCAAGATATATATAATTCAGATAAGATAGAACATAAAGAGATTATTAAAAAGATTATAGATATGATTAAGAAGGGTAATTATAAAGAGATATCTTCTTATGAAATGATACCTATAATGATGACATATTTAATCTTTAAAGATGTTAGTATATTAAAAGATATTAATATGGGAGATTTTAAGATAGATAATATTAAGATAACTGATTTATATTCATTTGCTAATAATAAAGATATAAGTGATAAAAATCATGCTAAATGGGAGAAAATAGTTATTCCTAATAAATATTTATATCAGAAGTTTAATGAACTTATAGCTAAAGGAATGTATTATTATCAAGACGAAATGTTTACAATAGAAGGAATAGATAATAATATTAGTGATTTTAAAGTAAGTATTACTAAAGATAATATAATGACTTTACTTAGAAGTATTATGAATGAATGTATAAAGATAACTGAAGAAATTTAACTATATCAAAAGCGATATAGTTTTTCTAATTTATAAATCGATTACATTTAGTTTACATGAGGGGTAGACATATGAAAAGAAATAATGTTATAATATAATTATAATTGGAGGGTAATATTATGGAAGTAACTCAGAAGTATAGTGAAGAAAAAAAAGAAGTAATAACAAATGAGCTTGAAAGCGTAGATGGGATAGGCCCTAAAACAAAAGAATTATTAGAAAAAATACAAATATATACAGTAGAAGATTTAGTAGAACATTACCCATATAGATATGAAATGCTTAAAAAAAGTAACTTACAAGAAATAAAAGATGGAGATAAAGTAGTGGTAGACGGAATAGTAGAAGGACAACCAACCGTGATTTTCCTATCACCTAAATTAAAGAAGATAATACTAAGAATTAATTCAGGACATAATATATTAAATATTAGTATATATAATAAAGTATATCTTATGGATAATTTAAAATCAGGAAGAGGAATTACAGTAATAGGAAAATATGATAGAATTAAGAATACAATAATAGCTAGTGATGTTAGATTAGAAATGTTACCTACAATTCCTAAAATAGAGAGTATATATTATACTACAAATGGATTATCTAAAAAGAGTATTTCTAAATATATTACTTCAGCTATTATGGGAGGATATAAACCTAAAGAGTTACTTCCAAGTAAGATACAAGAGAAATATAATTTATTAAGTAAATATGAAGCAATAGTACAAATTCATAATCCAGAAGATGTTACTTTACTTAAAAAAGCTAGACAAAGAATAAAATATGAAGAATTATTTATGTATCTATTAAAAATAAATTATTTAAAGAAGATTATAAGTAATAATCAGAATGCTATTAAAAGAGTGATAGATAATAAGAAGATAGAAGAGTTTATTAAAGGGCTACCTTATCAGCTTACTGAAGATCAGATTAGTTCTATTAAAGAGATACTTAGTGATATGGAAAGTAATAAGCAGATGAATAGGTTATTACAAGGAGATGTTGGTAGTGGTAAGACAATAGTAGCTTTTATAGGAGCATATGCTAATTATTTATCAGGATACTTAACAGCTTTGATGGTACCTACAGAGATATTAGCAAAACAACACTATGAAGATGCTAAAAAGATATTTAAAGATACAGATATGAAAATAGAACTTCTTACTTCTTCAGTTAAGAAAAAAGATAAAGATAAAATATTAGAAGAATTAAGAGATGGTAGGGTAGATTTAATTATAGGAACACAAAGTTTAATTCAAGAAGATGTTAAATTTAATAACTTAGGATTAGTAATAACAGATGAACAACATCGTTTTGGAGTTAATCAGAGAAATAACTTGAAGAATAAAGGTATTAGTCCTGATGTATTATCGATGAGTGCTACACCAATACCTAGAACATATGCTCTTACAATATACTGCGATATGGATGTTTCTAGTATTAAGACTAAACCTAAGGGTAGATTAGATGTTATTACTTATTTTAAGAGAGAGAAAGATATTACTTCAGTACTTGAAATGATGTTAGAAGAATTAAATAAGAAACATCAAATATATGTAATAGCTCCGATGATTGATAATGATAATGAAGAAATTGAGAATGTAGTAGAATTAGAAGAAAAGATGAATAAGGCGTTTGGTAAGGTTAGTAAGATAGCTTCAATACATGGTAAAATGGATAGCCATGAGAAAGAGAAGATAATGGCTTCTTATGAAAAGGGAGATATTGATATATTGATATCTACAACAGTTATTGAAGTAGGAGTTAATGTTCCTAATGCTAGTATGATTGTTATATTTGATGCTGATTTATTTGGATTATCTACAATTCATCAGTTAAGAGGTAGAGTAGGAAGAAGTGATATTCAAAGCTATTGTATTTTAATTGCTAAAGAATATCAAGAAAGATTAAAGTTCTTAGAAAAATGTAGTGATGGTTTTGAAATTAGTGAATATGACTTTAAGAACCGTGGCGGTGGTATGCTTAATGGAGTTAAACAAAGTGGAGATAAAGATTTAAATTTGAAATTAGCTAATTTTAGAAAAGATGCCTTGATGCTTATGAAAGCTAGGGATGATGTTATGGAATTATTACCAGAAATACTTAATAATAAAGATGAATATCAGGAATTATATCAAGAAATTACTAAAGATAATGATTATAATGAGGTAAGGTATGGAGAATAGAAATAAACAGCAAGTAAAGGGAATATATGAATTACTATGGCAAAATAAAGATGAGGGAATACCTGATGAGGTTCCACAAGAATTTAAAGAAAGGGTAAGAGTAGTCGTATCAAAGTTGTCACCACTAGAAAGAGAATATGTACATCTTGGATATGGAGATGATTTCGATAATCCTGTTAGAAGCAAAAAATGGGATGAAGTAATAAGTAGAAATTTTTATAGTTATGTAGTTCCTAAGATGCAAAGAATGTTAGCTAATCCGGAATATTCAAAGTGGAATAGAGATAATTTAGAAGATAAATTAGCTAATAAAAAAGAAAGTATGCAAGTTAATCTTTTGTTTAGTATAGATAAAGATAATTTTGATGAGATAGCATATTTATTTACTGAAGAAGAACAGATGATTATTAAATTTATAACAGATATGTCAGGAAGATATTTTAATCTTAGAAGTATAGCTAAAAAAATGAATAAACCATTATCGGTGATTGTTAGAAGTGTTCGTTCTATTATTATTAAATATCAAGAATATATAGATATGAATAAAGAGAAGGATATAATTAGATAAAGAAAAACCACTAGGTTATATAACTTAGTGGTTATTTAATTATAGCTTTTACAGATAAGATAGTAATTATTGTTAATAAGATAACAGATAAGATACTTAATATCCAGATAGATAACTTATTTAATTTAAAGAAACCATTCTTATTCATACTATTTAAAAGATTTATTTTAAACATATCTAATTCTTTATGGGATTTAGATACCATGACACCTTTATAAGTAGTTAGTTCTTTTTGATGACCTTCAGTTAATATTTCTTCTGGAGTTAAGGTTTCTAACATGACAATCTTTTGATTTAAATAGACTGAATAATGAAGAGTAATATTACCATGAACCATAGTGAAAGTCTTATCAGTAGGTAATGTTAATTCATACTTATCAATCATATCTTTTTCATTAGAAGATACTAATACACCTTGAAAATTTCCTTCACGAAGGCTTGGATAGTAATCAAATAGTAATTTTTTGTATGCTAACATATTATATTTCTTGACAGCTCTTTCTTTCTTTCTAAATTCATTTTCATTAACATATTCAATTATATAATTACTTTTCATATTCTCACCTAATTATAATTATACCATAGATTTACAAAAATTGCATGGAATTTATTTAAAAAAATATGAAATATTTATATGAAGATTTACTTATAGATGTAAAATATATATTTAAGTAGAATTAAAACTTATGATACTATTAATAGTTTATAGGATATTGAGGATATGGATAAGGTGGATATGGAGCTGGAACTACTGGATATGGATATGGTCTTGGATAAAAAGCAGGAGCAAGAAGACCACCAGTAATACCACCTAGAACGAATGGACCTAAGAAACCTCCTCCAATAAATCTATCGCCAGTCCTTACGGGCATTCTATTTCTCATAGGATACATAATTTCACTTTCCTTTCATATTATTATATTAAAAAAGAGAAAATATGTTATTACCTAAAGAAAAAAGATTATATTTCACGCATATAATCTTTATTTTTGTATGGATCTTTTGGATCTATGTGATCTACAAATAGTATTCCATTTAAGTGATCTAATTCATGTTGGAAAGCAATAGCCAATTCTTCACGAGCTCTAATCTTGATAGGATTACCATCAATATCATAACCAGTAAAAGTAACTCTAGCATATCTTGGAACAATACCTTCTACTTCACGATTGACACTTAAACAACCTTCTCCCTCAGAAGCATATATTAATTCTTCGGAATTAGAAATCATCTTAGGATTAATTAAGATGTAATTTTTAAATACGCCTTCTTCTTCTTCATGACATACAACAAAGAAACGTTCATTTACACCAAGCTGAGGAGCTGCTAGTCCCATACCAGGACGTAAATGATATTTTTCAGCAAATTTTTCAATTTGAGAATAATATAAATGTTCTAACATGTCATTAATTAATTTCTTTTTATCTGCTGATAAAGGAAAAGTTACTTCTTTATTTTTAGCACGTACTCTTTTATCAGATTCATCTAATATATCAGAAGTTTTAATCATAATATCCCTTCTTTCAGAAGTATTTTATCACAAAATGAAAAAAAAGGGAAGAGTTCCCTTTAATTTTATTAAGCAGTTACAAATGTACGTGTACCGATGATTATTACTAATAAAATAAATAATACTAATACGATAGCAGCTCCAGAACCATATCCGTATCCAGCGCCATATCCAGAACCGTATCCATATCCACCGTACATTGGGTATGTATATCCTTGTTGATATGAAGAAGTGCCACAACCGCAACCGCTATTTGTTCCTGAGTATCCTCCATAATAATACATAATGATACCTCCTTTTCGTATCTATTATAGTTTACTCAATGTAAGATAAATTGTTCCGTTATTTAGCCTAGTTTAGATAAATTAATTAGATATATAGATAGTAGTAATTATGTTAGAAAATGTATTTTTATAATGAAGATATTTTTAGAGTTTTATTATATTTAGTTAGATTGATAGTTGATAAAATTATAAATTTTAAGTTGTTATATTGCGAATATAGTTTTGTGTATGATATAATATTAGATGATAATAGGAAAGAGGTTTAGTAGATGGAATTTATAGATTTTGTGATAGGAATATCAGTATGTTTTATACTTAGTTTTATATTAGGAATAGAAAGACAATATCGTAGAAGATCTTTAGGACTTAGAACGATGATTTTAGTAGCAATAGGATCTTATATGTTTGTTAGTTTTTCTTTCTTAATAACAGGATATCAATTAGATGTATCAAGAGTAGCGGCACAGGTAGTAACAGGAATAGGTTTTCTTGGTGCGGGAGTTATTGTTAAGAATAGTGAGAAAAATAGAGTAAGTGGACTTACAACAGCAGCTACTTTATGGTGTGATGCTTCAATAGGAATGTTATGCGCAGGAAGATTTATTAAAGAAGCTATTGTTGGAGCATTATTTGTTCTTTTTGCAAATATTGTATTAAGAGAAGTAAATAAAATTATTAATAATAGAACAACTAGTATGGCTACTAAGGAAACATTTAGGGTAAGTTTTTCTACTGATAATAAAGATGTAGTTAAATATATTAATGATATGTTTAAAGATGATGATGCTATAGATACGGATAACTTTAAAGTAGATGAAGATACGATTAATTTTGATATTATTGTTAAGAAGAGTTCTGAGAAGAAAGTTGATAGTAGTATTAATGATATAGTTACTAAGTTTAATATTAAGAAGTATGAGTATAAAAAAATAGAAGAAATATTACTTGAAGAAAATGATGAATTATAGATAATAGGGTTTATAGTAAAAGTCTTTATAAATATGTCTTATTTGATAAGAGGTATTAATATAAGGACTTTTTTATGTGTGATAGTTTGTTTAGAGTAATGTAAAAGAAAAATGCTTTTATTCTTGGAAAGCATTTTCTATTTGATTTTCAATTATGTCTTCTTCTTTTTGTTTTTCTTCTTCAGTCATCATAGTATTTTTAATTTTTTCTTCTGCATTAACTTCATCATCAGCTTCAGTTAATTTGATTACTTCAGTTATTGAAGTAAGTCCAGCAATTACTTTATATAGACCATCTTGTAGTAGAGTAATAACATCACTACTATAAACTAATTCTCTTAACTTAGCTTTAGGTATACGAGCATTGATGGCATCTCTTATTTCTGGAGAGATTAGTAATACTTCTTGAAGAGCGATACGTCCACGATATCCTGATGAACAATGTGGACAACCAACAGCATCATAAATTTGTTCTACATCTAAATTTAGAAATTTTTTAAACATTTCTTTTTCATAAGAAGAAGTGGCTCTAACTCTTTTACAATTATCACATAATTTACGAGCTAGTTTTTGAGATACGATACCAGTTAAGGCTGATGCTAATAAGTATCTTTCAACATCCATATCCAATAATCTTTCAATAGTAGTTAGGGAGTTATTAGTGTGTAGTGTTGATAGTACTAAGTGCCCAGTAATGGCAGCTCTTACAGCTATTTGAGCAGTTTCACTATCTCTTATTTCTCCAATCATTATGACATTGGGGTCTTGTCTTAAAATACTTCTTAAAACAGTAGCAAAATCTAGTCCGATATCACTATTTACTTGAACCTGATTAATTCCTTCGATATCCATTTCAACGGGATCTTCAACAGTAATTAGATTTGTTCCTTTAACATTTAACTTTTGTAAGAAGGAATATACGGTAGTAGATTTACCACTACCAGTAGCTCCCGTTACTAAGATAATACCGTTTGGGGCTGCTATCATTTTAATAACTTTTTTATAATTATCTTCAGAAAAATATAGGTATTCAATACCTTGTAAACTTCTTGAATAATCTAATATTCTTATTACGATTTTTTCTCCCTTTTTAGTTGGTAGGGAGGAAACTCTCATATCTAGATTTAGACCACCAAGTTCGGTTTTAATAGCACCGTCTTGAGGAAGTCTTGTTTCGGTAATATTCATTCCAGATAAGATTTTAATTCTAGTAATAACATTATTTTTTACTTCGTTAGGAATATCAGCATAATCATTTAGAACACCATCTATTCTTATTCTTACTTTTAGACAATGGTCTGTATGATCGAAGTGAATATCACTAGCACCAATCTTAGCAGAGTCTAAGATAATACGATTAACGACGTCTACGACTGGTGTATTAATAAAATCTATATTGTTTTGCATAGATATCACTTTTCCTTTTTATTTTACTTTTCTTAATTATATAATATATTTATTTTTTTATCAAGCACTAAAGTATGATTTTTGTTTTTATTTTATATAGACCTGGTCAAAGTATGAAAAATGTATTTAATTTTATTTAGACCTAGACTTCGTATGAAAAATGTATTTAAATTAATGAGATATTTTTTTATAGAGAAAACTTTTATAATGAAAATAAAGACAAATTAATAATTATTTGATATAATGTCATTAATGTGTCGTAGTTTGGTAAAGATAGATAATTTGTTTTTTGAAATAAGAACTAATTTTTATAACAAGTGATTGGAGTTTGATATGTATGCTTTTTAGCAGTTTACTATTTATTTTTATTTTTTTACCTATATTTTTATTAATATATTATATAGTTCCGTTTAAATTTAAAAATATTGTTTTATTAATATTTAGTTTAATATTTTATGCTTGGGGAGAACCTAAATATATTTTCTTATTAATATTTGTAACATTACTAAATTATATATGTGGGTTAATAATATATAAAAACGATAACAAGAAAATTAAAAAATGGGTTATGATTATTTGTGTAATTTTAAATATAGCGTTGTTATGCTTTTTTAAATATACGAACTTTATAATAGATAATTTAAATAGTTTAGGGTTAAACTTTAATGTATTAAATATAGCACTTCCATTAGGAATAAGTTTTTATATTTTTCAAACTATGAGTTATACAATAGATGTATATAGAGGCAAAGTAGAAGTAGAGAAGAGTTTTTTAAATTTTTTAACATATATTTCGATGTTTCCACAATTAGTTGCAGGTCCTATTGTTAGATATGAAGATGTAGCAAAAGAATTAAGGAGTAGAAAAATTGATTTTAATTCATTTTCAGAAGGATTATTTATTTTTCTAACAGGACTATTTGAAAAAGTATTGATAGCTAATAATGTTGGACACTTACACTCATTAATAATAAGTGATATTTCTAATATTTCATTACTTACCGCTTGGTTAGGAATAATAGCATATGCACTACAAATATATTTTGATTTTAATGGTTATTCTACGATGGCAATAGGTATGGGAAAAATGATGGGATTTTATTTTCCTAAAAACTTTAATTATCCATATATATCAACAAGTATTACAGACTTTTGGAGAAGATGGCATATAACTTTATCTACTTGGTTTAGAGATTATGTATATATACCACTAGGAGGAAATCGAGTAAAAAAATATAGATGGTTAATGAATATAATGATAGTATGGGCATTAACAGGAATTTGGCATGGTGCTTCGTGGAATTTTGCCATTTGGGGAATATATTTTGGAATTATACTAATAATAGAAAAATTATTTATTGGAAAATTTATAGAGAAATTACCTAAAGTTTTAAGACACATATATGCATTATTCTTAATATTAATTGGATGGTTAATCTTCTTTTGTGATGATTTAACATTACTACAAAAATACATTCCTAAAATATTTGCTAATTCCAATATTATAGATAATGAATTTATATTTTATATAAAAAACTATATGATATTTTTAATTAGTGGAATAATATTCTCAATACCAATAGTTAATAAAATTAAAAAAACAAAAACTATTAAAACAATGGTTATAATTGCTTATATATTTTTGTTTATTGTTTGTATATGTCAGTTATGTAGTGATTCTTATAATCCATTCTTATATTTTAGATTTTAGGTGATAAAAATGAAGAAAGTAATATCAATTTTAATTTCAATACTAGTATTTGGAATAGTATTAATACTCTTATTAGTACCCAAAAAAGACTTTTCATATAATGAAAATAGATATTTAACAAAGTTTCCCGTATTAAATGTTGAAAATATAATTTCAGGAAAATTTATGTCACAATTAGATAATTACATAGCAGATAATTTTCCATTTAGGGAAAAACTTTTAAGTTTTAAAAGTAAATTATATAAAACAGTAGGAGTATATAAACAGAATGATGTATATTATGGTTATGATAATAGATTATATCAAGAATATAAAAAACCTACTAATAGTGATGTAATTATTAAAAGAGTTAACAGATTAAAAGAAAATATAAATAGTAAGGTATATTTTATGTTAGTACCAACTGCTATTTATGTAAATAATAATCAAATTTCAAAATATAATAATAGTTTTGATGAAGGAAAAACAATTGATTATTATAAAGAAAAATTAAATGTAAACTTTATTGATGTAAGAGAGATATTTGATATAAATAAAGAAGATTATCTATATTATGGTACAGATCACCACTGGACTACTAGAGGGGCGAATTTAGCTTATTTAGAATATTGTAAAAGTAGAAAAATTAACTGTAAGAAATATGATTTTTCAGTAGTTAATGATAAATTCTATGGAACATTATATTCAAAAGTCTTAGATGATTCACTTAAATATGATTATATAGAAAAAGTTAATGATAATACAAATTATTCTGTTTATTTTAATGATGATAAGAATTATAGTGATAGTTTATATAATTATAAGTATTTAGATGAAAAAGATAAATATTCATTTTTCTTAGATAATAATCATTCTTTAATATCAATAGAAAACTTAGATTCTGATAATGATAAATCTATTTTAATAATAAAAGATAGTTATGCGAATACATTTGTACCATTAATAGCTCCTAATTATAAGTATGTTTATGTAATTGATCCTAGATATTATAATTTAAGTATTAGTGATTATATTAATGAGAAGAAAATTAGTGAAATATTATTTATTTATAATGTATTAACAATTGATGAAGATTTGGGCATAGTAAGTATTAGATAATTATTTACATAGAATTAAAATTATGATAAAATGAGTGTATGAAAGTAGTGACGTTATAGTGAGAAGAATAAGAAGAAAAAAATTCAAAAATAATAAAATAATCTTTGTCACGATAATACTAATAATAGTTTTATTAGTTATATTGTCACCATTTATTTTTATAAATATTAAATTGATTGGAAATAATATAGTTAATCTAGATTATGGTGAAAAATATAGTGAACCAGGTTTTAGGGCATATATGTTTAATAGGGAAATTACTGATAAAATAAAAGTCAGGGATAATATTAAAGAAGATTTAGGTAAATATAAAGTTACATATAGCTATAAGTTTTTGATTTATAATATTAAAAGAACGAGAAAGGTTATTATTTCAGATTTGACTGGTCCAGAAATAACATTAAAAGGTGATAAGGAATTAAGCGTCACAGTTGATACAAAATATGAAGAGCCTGGATATGAAGCCATAGATAAATTAGATGGAGATTTAACTAAAGAAGTAAAAGTTACTAGTAATGTAGATATTACTAAACTTGGCGATTATGAAGTTATATATGAAGTTAAAGATAGGGCAGGAAATTTAAGTAAAGAAACAAGGAAAGTAAAAGTTGAAAAACTAAAACCTACACAAATGTCTATAAAAGATTATACTCTTGATGGTTGGTATGATTCAGTTAAATTAAAAGAGACTAAAAATTATGGGAATGACTATTTTAATAAAATAACAATGGTTGGAGATTCAAATACAATGTATATGTATCTTAATGGATATTTGAATGGATTAAAAGCTTGGGCTATACCTTGTCTTCATGCGGAATCTATGCATTCTACAGAAATAAACTTGTATGGATTAGGTATTAAAATGAAACTATTAGATGCTGTTGAAAAGTATAAACCAGATACTATGATTTTAAACTTTGGAACCTTTAGTACAGCATGGATTAGTGAAGAGACTTTTGTTGAAAAAGCAAATTCTATGATAGAACAAATAAAAGAAAAAAGCCCTAATACGAAAATTATATTAATATCTATTTATCCAATTAGAAAAGGAAAAAATATAAATGAATTTCAACAAGATATTATTAATAAATGTAATTTCTTAATATTGGAAATGGCAGATAAATATGGATTAAAGTACTTAGATGTTCAAGAAGTATTAAAGGGTGATGATGGGTATGGAAAAGATGAATACTTTGAAGATGATAAATTTCATCTAACACCTTTAGGACATAGTACTGTAAAAGAATATATTAAAACACATGCATTGGAGGAGTGATTGAAATGAAAAAGATTGTTGTTGTATTAAGTATATTTGTTTTATTATTTGTTACTGGATGTGGAAACACAGTATCAGAACTTAATGTTAGTAATACCGAAAGTATTATTGAGACTGATTTAAAAAATATGCAAGAAGTAGATGAAGAAACACTAAAAGATGTTTATGGATTAAACTTAGATATGATGGAAGTACATGTTATAAAACAAAATACAGAAGGTGATTTGTATGCGATCATAAAAACTAATGAAAAGACAAAAGTAAAAAATGATATGGTAAAATATTTTGAAAAAATACAAAAGTTTAATGCAAATTATTCACCAGAAAGATTAGAAATACTTAATAATAGAGTGGAAAAAGAAATTGGTGATTATTTAATATATATAGTAGCTGAAAATGCTGATGAAATATATAATAATATAGTTAAAAGTTTGTAGTAATACTAAGTAATATTATAATAAATTTAGAATAGTGTTGGTGAAAAAGTCACACTATTTTTTGGTATATAAAAAAGTACATAAATTTGATATAGTGTAATTTAAAAAACGTTATAAGAAATCAAATTTATGTACAAAAATAGTTTAGATTGAAATTTAATATATTAATCATTTAGATATTTGTTTTTGACATATTCATAGTTTTTAATGAAATTATTTCTAGCATTTATTCCAGCATCTGTAAAGGCACTATATACATCAAAAGCGTGAACATCAGAATGATAAACATCACATTTAGCATCAATACCTGCTTCTTTAGCTTTATTAGTAAAATCAATAGTTTCTTTATAGAAGGGTTCTCCATCACCTACAAAGGTGTAGAATGGGGGAATATTTTTGAAGTCTTTTAATTTAGCAGGAGAAGCATAGGGAGAAATATTTTTAGTATTATATAGAGGGCCTAGATATTTTTTCCAGGCATGATGATTTTTTCTAGTGTTCCAGATGTGGCCATGATTATCTTTAGAACTTTCAGTATCATCACAATCAATCATAGGATATAATGGAAAGACATATTTGATAGGAACTTCATGCATATCTCTGGCATAAATGGCTGTAGCTAGAGCAAGACCACCACCAGCACTTTCTCCTCCTAACATGATTTTATTTGGATCTATTCCTAATGACTCTGCATTATTTTTGATATATAGAAGAATACTATAACAATCTTCTAAGGCAGCAGGGTATGGACTAGTTATAGATAAACGATATCTTGGAGAGATAACTACTAGTTCATTTTCTTTTATTAAATCATGTATTCTTGAAGCGTAGACCATTTCAGGCATTCCCATGGAATATCCACCACCATGAATCCACATAATACATGGGACTTTTTTAGTAGTTTCTTTTTTAGAACTTAGAATAATTATTTTAATTTTACGATTTTTAACTTTAATAAATTTTATTTTAGTATTAATTTTCATTATATCACCTAGTTAATTGTATCATAAGAGATATGCCTTTTGTCAAGTAGAAGAAAAGTTATGGCGAAAATACAAACAAATGTATGAAATAATGTTGACAAAAATAAATGAATATGATAAAGTTAAATTAAGTAAAAAAAAGAAAGTGTTTTTGGGTGAGATGATGAAGAAAATATTAATAGTAGAAGATGATGATGCAATTGGAATGGGACTTAAATATTATTTAGAAGGAGAAGACTTTGAAGTAATATTAGCAGGAACAGGAGAAAAAGCTATTTTAGAACTTAATAATAATGATGATATTAAATTAATTCTTTTAGATATTAACTTACCAGATATTTCAGGATTTGATTTGTTTAAGAAGATAAAAGAAATGAGAAAAGTATCAATTATATTTTTAACAGCTAATGATTTAGAAGTATCAATTGTAAGAGGTCTTGATATGGGAGCAGATGATTATATTACTAAGCCATTTAAAGCAAGAGAATTAACTTCACGTATTAATGCTGTTTTAAGAAGAAATAATACAGATAATTATGATAATGCAAATATTATTAAAATAGGGAATGTTTCTATTGATATTAATCAGGCGAAAGTTATGAAGAATGATAAACAGGTGTTTTTAACAGCATTAGAATATAAAATATTATTGCTTTTAGTGTTAAATCCTAATATTGTTTTTACAAGAGAGAAGATTTTAGCTGATATTTGGGATGTAGCAGAAGAATATGTTAATGATAATACTTTAACAGTATATATAAAAAGAATTAGAGAAAAGATAGAAGATGATCCAAGTAATCCTAAAATAATTATGACTATTAGAGGAATAGGTTATAAAATAGGAGATATAAATAAATAGAAGGTAGATATGATGTTAAAAAATAAAGAAGTAAGAAAACTTATTTGTTTAGAACTAATAATATTATTTATTGGTATTTTACTGGTTTCTATTAATAATAGAAGACTTATTAATAGTTATAAAGAAGAAATTATTGATAATAATGCTTATATTATAAATACATTAATAGAAAAATATCCAGAAGATGAAGACTTGATAGTAGATGCATTAATCAATCATGATATAGGAATAGAGCAATCAAGAGAAATATTAGAAAAATATGGACTTGATGATATTGATAGTGTTGATTATCTTAGTCATAATATAGAAATTAAAAATAACTATATAAAACAAAGTATTATAAATATGAGTGTAATAATAGTAATAATGTTTACAATATTTATTATTTTTATTAGAAAGATATATAAGAAAATAGGAGATTTATCTAAGTATACTAATGAAATACTTAATAATCGTTATAATATGGATATTCGTGAATACGAAGAAGGAGATATTAGTAATTTAAAGAATGATCTATATAAAATGACAGTTAAACTTAAGGAACAAAATGAAATATCAAAAAAAGATAAACAATACTTAGAAGATACGTTATCAGATATATCTCATCAACTTAAGACACCTTTAACTAGTATGTATGTAATTAATGAAGTATTGTATGATAGTGAAATTAATGACGATAAGAGAAAAGAATTACTTATTAAGAATAAAAGTCAATTAGAAAGAATTGAATGGTTAATTACTTCACTTTTAAAGATGTCTAGAATAGATTCTGGAATGGAAACTTTAAAAATAGAAAATGTTAAAGTAATGGATATTATTGATAAAGCATTAGAACCTATTAGAATTCCGTTAGAACTTAAGGAAATTAATTTAGTGATAGAAGGAAATAAAGAAATTTTAGCAAAGCTAGATGCTAATTGGACAGCAGAAGCAATATTAAATATTGTTAAGAATGCTTGTGAACATACACCTAAAAAGGGAATGATAAAAATAACTTTAGAAGATAATCCAATATATACGGGAATTACTATAGCAGATACGGGTAGTGGAATAAAAGAAGAAGATATTAATCATATTTTTGAAAGATTTTATAAAGGAAGTAATTCTAAAGATAGTATTGGAATAGGACTTAATATGTCTAAAAAGATTATTAATTTAGAACATGGAGATATAATGGTAGAGTCTGTTTTAAATAAGGGTACAACCTTTAAAATTAAGTTTTATAAAAAAGTAATTTAAGAAAATGACTAAATTGTCATTAAAAAGTCACTTCATAGTCATCTCTATAAAATATAATTAATACTTGAAAGGGAGAAGATTATATGGAAATACTTAGAGTTGAAAATTTAAAGAAAACATATGGTAAAGGAAATACCTTAGTAAAAGCGATAGATGATGTTAGTTTTACTGTTGAAAAAGGTGAGTTTGTAGCTATAGTTGGAGCATCAGGATCAGGTAAGAGTACTTTACTTCATTTACTTGGTGGAGTAGATAGACCTACTTCAGGAAAGATTATTATTGATGGAGAAGACATTTATAAATTAAATGAAACTAATTTAGCTATTTTTCGTCGCCGTCAAGTAGGATTAATTTATCAGTTTTATAATTTAATACCAATATTAAATGTAGAAGAGAATATGACTTTACCAATTTTATTAGATGGAAAGAAACCAGATGAAGAATACTTAAAAGAACTTATTGAAACATTAGGATTAGAAAGAAGAGTAAATCATTTACCTAATGAATTATCAGGAGGACAACAACAAAGAGTTTCTATAGGAAGAGCCTTAATGAATCGCCCGGCTTTGTTATTAGCTGATGAGCCTACAGGAAATTTGGATAGTAAAGCTAGTCATGATATTATTGAATTATTAAAATTATCTAATAAAAAATATAAACAAACAATTATTATGATTACACATGATCATTCACTTGCTTTAAATGCTTCAAGAATTATTACTATTGATGATGGTAAAATAGTTAGTGATGAGATGGTGAAATAATGAATATTTTAAATAAATTAACCAATAAGCATCTTATCATGAATAAAAAAAGGACAATTGTTACTATTGTAGGAATTATTTTATCTACAGCTTTAATGGTAGGAATGGGACTGTTATTATCAACATTTCGTGATAGTATGATTCAAGAGATAGTACTATCTTCTGGAGATTATAATGCTAGAATTAATAACGTTTCTAATAATAATTTATCAATTATAAATAATAATTCTAATGTTGATTATTATATTGCTAGAGATTATCTTGGTTATGATCTTATTCCTAATGATGAGACAAAGTCTTATTTTAAAGTGTTTAGTGTAGATGAAACATATATGGCTCATCTTAAATTATTAGAAGGACGTCTACCTAAAAATGATAAGGAAATAGTAATTCCTGAATATTTGAAAGAGAATTATCCTGATTTATTAAAAGTGGGTAATACACTTAATTTATCTGTTGGAGATCGTTATTATAATAATGAAATTCTTACACCACGTGATGATTATACGGAAGGAGAATATATTAATAATCCTAAGAGTTATACATTTACCATTGTGGGAGTTATTGAGAGAGATTATTATGAAGATTCTGAGATAGGTTGTTTTGTTTATACAACAGGTCTTTCTTCAGATAATATGGATGTTTTTATCACCTATAAAAATGTTAATAAAACGTATGATAATACTAAGAATATTGCTAAGAGTCTTGGTATTGTCCCTGATAGTCAAGAATACTATTCACGTATTGGATATAATTCAGCACTTTTAACGTTATATGGTGCTAGTAGTTATAGTAATTTAGTTAATAGTATGGCTGGTATGTTAGCGATTATGTTATCTTTGGTAAGTATAGCTTGTGTTATTGTAATTTATAATTCATTTGCTATTTCAGTTATGGAAAGAAAAAAACAATTTGGATTATTTTCTTCAATTGGAGCTACTAAAAATCAGATAAAGAGAACAGTTTTATATGAAGCGATGATTGTTAGCTTGATAGGTATTCCACTTGGTATTCTTAGTGCTTATTTAGGAATATATATAGTAGTACTTATTATGAATAATTTATTAAAGGGAATGTTTTCAGTAGGATTTCATTTATCAACATATCCATTATTTATCATAATACCTATTATATTTATGATAATAACAATTTTTATAAGTGCTTCGATACCAGCGAAGAGGGCTAGTAAAATATCTCCGATTGAGGCAATTCGCTTGAATGATGATATTAAAATTAAGGGTAAAAAAGTAAAATCTCCTAAATTTATTAGAAAATTGTTTGGTGTTGAAGGAGATATTGCTTATAAAAATATGCGTCGTAATAAAAAGAAATATCGTATTACAGTTGTATCGCTATTTATAAGTATAGTTTTATTCATATCTTTCTCAGGATATATGACATATTTTTTAGCTGGTGCTAGTAGTTATCTTGCTATTCCAGATGTTGATGTTATAATTAGATATGATAAGAAATTTAGTGATCCAGAAACAATTAAGAGTATTAAAGCTAATTCTTCAATAGAAGAATATGTAGAATATGACAATATTTATGCTTATACAGATACGGATATGTTTGATGTATATACTAAGAA
The DNA here is from genome assembly GCA_934101175.1 of uncultured Bacilli bacterium. Classification (GTDB taxonomy): domain Bacteria; phylum Bacillota_I; class Bacilli_A; order RF39; family UBA660; genus RUG705. The sequence goes on along the minus strand of CAKOQC010000001.1, from coordinate 268,949 downwards.
GTATCAAAAGTTTCTTGTAGATAATGATTTTTATACTAGTCATGATAGTGAATATATAAGAAGTATTAATTTTGTAATTATGAGTAATGATAGTTATCATAAATATTTAAATAGAATAGGTAAGAAAGAAGAATTACCAATTTTATATAATAACTTTAATAGTATCGTTTATTCATCTGGTTCTAGGAAAAGTTATCATATGGATAAATATAATGGAACATTACAAAAAATAAATATTTTATTATCAAGTAATGATGTGAATAACGAAGATAGTTCATATAATGAAAAGTTTTCAAATAGTGGAGCAGTATATAAAAGATTATTTCAAATAGATAATTATTATATTTCAAATGATGAGTTTGTAGGTCTTGGCTTTTTTGATTCAGATATCGTAGATGTAATAATTATAAGTGAAGATATGGCTCGTGAATACAAATTAATTACTGATGATCCTAATGCTAGCTATAGTTATACTAATATTTTAATTAAAGCTCCAGCATATAAAGAACTTGATAAGATGTTAGAAGAATATGAAGATTCTGGTAAATTAAATTTTATATATTATACTAATATTAAAGAAGATTTAAAAATGGAAAATAATATGATTTTAACTATTAAAATACTAGTATATGGGTTTATTACATTAGTAACCTTAATAGGAGTTACAAGTGTATTTAATACAATTAATACTTCAATAGCTTTAAGAAGAAAAGAATTTGCAGTATTAAGAAGTGTAGGATTAACACCAAAAGGATTTAATAAAATGCTATGCTTTGAAAGTTTATTTTTTGGATTAAAATCATTATTCTATGCTATACCGGTATCATGTGGAGTTATCTTCTTAATATTTTTATCAATGCGTAATACAGTGGACTTGGGTACTATCTTAATACCTTGGAAGAGTATCTTCATTGCAATTATATTAGACTTCTTAGTTATAGCTATTTCAATGAGTTATGCTACTAAGAAAGTTAAAAAAGATAATATATTAGATGCCATTAGAGAAGAAAATATCTAAGTTATAAAAATATAACTATGATAATAATAAAATATGTGATACAATAATAATAGATTTGACATTATTATTTAAAAGAGTATAATTGTTAATGAGATTACAAAAGAAGTAAGAGGTTTAATTATGATTTTAAAGGTGATATATTATCTTTTATTAATAGCAACGAATATTTATGGACTATACTTTATAGCTGTAGCTATTCCAGTACTATTTAAAAGAAAAAAGAAAAATATAATTGGAGAAAGAAAGAATTATTTTGAAATATTAATACCAGCAAGAAATGAAGAATATGTAATTGAAAATTTAATTAAAAGCTTAAAAAAATTAGATTATGATAAAGAAAGATATGAAATAACAGTAGTTTTAAATAATTCTACAGATAATACTAAAGAGAAAGTTAGTAGCCTTGGAGTAAATATTTATGAATGTAAGAATAAGATAAGTAGTAAAGGTGATGCTTTAAAAGAAGTATTTGCAGTAATGGACAAGAGAAGTGATATAGATGCTTATATAATCTTTGATGCAGATAATGTAGTAGATAAGAACTTTCTTAAACATATGAATAATTCTTTAAATAATGGATATTTAGTAGCTCAAGGATTTAGGGATACTAAGAATGTTTCTGATAATTGGATATCTAGTTCTTATGCTTTATATTACTATATACAAAACTATTTCTTTAATAAAGCAAGGACACTTATGAATTCATCTTCTTCAATTAATGGAACAGGATTTATGGTATCAAAAGAAGTAATAGATAAATATGGTTTTAAGACAAATACTTTGACAGAAGATATTGAATTTGCTGGATTATGTGCTTTAAATAATGTAAAAATAGATTTCGTAGAAGAAGCAATTACCTATGATGAACAACCTACTAATTTTAAAGTTTCTTGGGTACAAAGAAAGAGATGGAGTAAGGGATGTTTACAATGTTATCAGAAGTATGCACCATTACTTATTAAGAATATGCCTAAAAATAAGAGCTGTTTAGATTTATTAATGTTATATTTTGCTCCAATAGTTCATATATTTACCATTTTAATATTAATGTTATCACTTGTTATAAATATTATTAATGGTGATTATTCAGTAATTATTAGTAAACAAAGTATAATTAATAGTATTATCTTTAGTGTAGCAATATATTTAGCCCAAATAATTATATGTGTATATACCGTATTAGTAGGAAAGAAGAACTTAAAGAAATATATTAGTGGTATCTTATTATTTCCAGTATTTATGATTACATGGTTACCAATAAATATTGTAATTTTATTCCAAAAGAATATTAAATGGCAACATATACCACATAGTAAAAATGTTACGATAGATGAAGTATAAAGTTAACCTTTAAGGTTAGCTTTTTTACTGCAATATTAGATAATTCCTTGTCAAATAAAGAAATATCAGGTATAATTTATATAGGTAGTGAGAGTGATAAAGATGTACTTAAAAGAAATACAAACATATGGATTTAAATCATTTGCAGATAAAATTAATTTTGAATTTACAAATAATATAAATGGAATAGTAGGACCTAATGGATCTGGTAAGAGTAATGTTGTAGATGCAGTAAGATGGGTTTTAGGAGAACAATCAAACAAATCCTTAAGAGCTACAGATAACGTATCAGTAATATTTTCAGGAAGTAAAAGTCGTAAACCTTTAAATAGTGCAATGGTTAATATTATTTTTGATAATACAGATAGACACTTACCAATAGACTTTAATGAAGTATCTATTAAAAGAGTTCTTTATAGAACTGGAGAAAATGAATATTACTTAAATGGAGAAAAATGTAGATTAAAAGATATTACAGAACTTCTTACGGATAGTGGAGCTGCAAAAGAGAGTTTTAATATAATAGGACAAGGAAAAATAGATGAAATTCTTACAACAAAACCATATGATAGAAGAGTAATATTTGAAGAAGCAGCAGGAGTACTTAAATATAAAAGAAGAAAAGAAGAAGCTATTAGAAAATTAGAAAGAACTAATACAAATATTAATAGAGTAAACGATATTATATTAGAACTTGAAAATAACTTAAAACCATTAGAAGCACAAAGTAAAGAAGCAAAAGAATACTTAGAATGTAAAGATAAACTTACTAATTATGATATAGCTTTAATGATATATGATGTCGATAATTATTCAAGAGAATTAAATAATAGTAAAGAAGAAGTAAATACACTTACTGATAGAATAAGTGAAATAATGAAAAATAATGCTAATTATGATATTAATATATTAAGTTATAAAGATAAACTTAATAGGATAGAGAATACCTTGACAGAGAATAATCAACTAATATTAAATTATACAAAACTATTAGAACAAACAGGAACTGATTTAAAACTATTAAGAGAAAGAAAGAAATATCAAGATAATAATAGTGATAGTGAAAGAATAATTAGATTACAAGAAGAAATAATGACTAAGAAAGAAGAATTATCTAAAATTAAAAGTGATAAGGAGATTAATCTTAGTAGAATGAATATCTTAATAGAAGAAGTAAATAATATTCAGGATAAATATAGAGATATTAAGAATAAGATTAATAGTTATAATAATCAAGTTAATGAGAATAATAGAGAAATTACTAATTTAGAATATCAGGTTAATTATTTAGAAGATATGATTAATAATGGAGGAAATATGCCTAAGGCAGTTAAAAGTCTTATACATAATCCATTATTTAGTGGAGTATATGGTACAATAGGAACATTAATTAATACTAAGAATGAGTATTCCTTAGCAGTATCTACTTCAATGGGAGGGGCTAGTAATTACTTAGTAGTAAGTGATAGAAATTTAGCTTCTAGAATGGTAGAATATCTTAAAAATAATCAATTAGGAAGAGCAACATTCTTTCCACTTGATGTAATTAGACCTAGATATATAGATAGTGATACAATTAATAGACTTAGCTTATGTGAGGGGTATATTAATACCTTAGATAGAGTAATTGAATATGATGATAAATATGAAGGGGTTATACTAAATCAATTTGGGAATGTAATACTAGTAGATAATATAAATAATGCTAATAAGATAAGTAAGATTATTAATAATAAATATAAAATAGTTACTTTAGATGGACAAGTAGTTAACGTAGGAGGATCAATTACCGGAGGAGATAAAATTAAAACTAATGATCCAATAAAACAAAAATATGAATTAACAGAATATATAAATAAATTAGATAATCTTAAGAAAAAGAATAATAACTTATTAGAAGAAATTACTAGATTAGATAAAGAAAATAAAGAATATGAAGAGAATATACATAATAAAAATATAGATAGATTAAATTATCAAGATAAAATAGATAATAAGAATTATCAGTATGATAAATTAGAAAAAGAATTATATGACTTAGAGAAAGAATTATCTGATATAGAAGTAATAAATGGTAATAATACTGAAAATGAAGAAAATAATCTAATTAATAAATATTATCAAATAAAAGAGAAAATAGATAGTTTAAATAAAGATATAACATTAATTAAATTAGAAAGAGATAAAATAAATAAAGAACTTAAAGAAATAGAAGATACTAGTAGAACTAGTAATCAAAATATTTCTAAGTTAGAGAAGAACTTACATGATTATGAACTTAGAGTAGGAAAATTAGAAGTATATATAGATAATATATTAAATAGCTTAAATGAAGATTATAGTATTACTTATAATGAAGCAAAAGAGAAATATATTCTAACAGAAGACGCTGAAGAAGTTAGAAAAGAAGTAGTGATACTAAAGAATAAGATGAAAGACTTTGGAATGGTTAACTTAGGAGCTCCTTTAGAATATGAAAGAGTATCTACAAGATATAATTTCTTAATGAACCAGAAAGAAGATTTAAATAAAGCAGAAAGCACATTACTTGAAATTATTCAAGATATGGATACTATTATGAAAGAAAGATTTGTTAATACCTTTAATGAAATTAGAAAAGAATTTAAAGAAGTATTTAGAGAATTATTTAAAGGAGGAAATGCAGATATTTATATGACTAATCCAGATAATGTACTTGAAACAGGAATAGAACTTGAAGCAACACCACCAGGAAAGAACCTTAAAAATATACAATCATTATCAGGAGGAGAAAAAACATTTACAGCAATATCACTATTATTTGCTATACTAAATGTAAGACCAGTACCATTTTGCCTATTTGATGAAGTAGAAGCAGCACTTGATGATGCTAATGTAGATGCTTTTGGAGAATACCTTAATAAATATCGTGATAAAACACAATTTATAATTATTACCCATAAAAAGAAAACAATGGAATTTATTGATACATTATATGGAATAACAATGCAAGAATCTGGAGTATCTAAAAAAGTATCAGTTAAACTAAGTGATATGAATATCAATAAAGAAAGAGATTAGGTGAACTGTATGACATATATAGATTTTGATGATGTAATTATGGATACATACCAAGCAGTATTTGGAGATTATCAAAAAACAGATGCTAATGGAGAATTTATAGATGATATATTACATGTAAAAAATAAAGATTGGAATAAAGTATTAAAAGAAAGCTTAATTATTAATAACTCAATAGATATTATTAAAAGCTTAGATATAAATAAAGTTAGTATTTTAACAAGAGTTCATTCACTTACTAATGAAGGAAGTAATAAAGTTAAATTCTTAAGAGAATTAGGAGTAAAATGTCCTATTATATTAGTACCATATGACCTTAAGAAGATAGATATAGTACCAGTAAAAGGAAATATACTAATAGATGATTTATTATTTAACTTAGATGAATGGAATGAAGCAGGAGGAATATCAATATTCTTTAATAAAAATAATGATAATAAAGATGGCTTTGGAATAGAAAATACTAAATATAAAAAAGTTAATAGTTTAGAATTCTTAAAAGATAGAGAAAGTATGAAATAATACTTTCTCTTAACATATATAAAGTAAATTATAAAAAATAAATGATATTTTATAGCTTTTAAGAATAATATTTGTTAAAATATAATATAGGGAGTGATGGTCTAGATAACTGGGGAGAAATTAATACAAAATATAAGAAAATAAGAACATTAAATATGTTTAAAAATAGAAAATAATTATTAAAAGGGTAGTAGAAAGTAATGGAAGTAGAAAGTAAAGAGAATAAAAATATTAATAAACAAAATAATAATATTAAGAATAATAGTAACAATAAACAGAATAGTAATAAAAATAATAATAAACAGAATATTAATGATAAGACACAAAGTATTAATATAGATAAAGAAGAACATAAGAATAATGAAATAATATCTGATAAGAAAGATAATAAAATAAATGAGGGTAATGATAATAAAAAGGTAGAAGAAAATAATAAGAATGTTAGTAGTAATACTAAAAAGAAAAAGAAGAAGAAAAAACAAAATAATAATAAAGAAATAGTAAATAATAATATATTAAATAAAGATATTACTAAAGAAGAGAAAATAGAAGATAATAAAGTAGAAGAAGATAATAAAGAGAATATTACTTTAGATAAAGAAAATATTATCTTAGAACAAGAAGATGCATTAATAGAAGAAAATAATATAAAAGAAGAATTAACTAGAGAGATACCTGTAGTAAAAAGAGAAGAAGTTGCAGAATACTTAAAAAATAAACAAACTAGAAACTTAACTATTAATGATAAATATAATTATGAAGATTTTGAAGATAATGATATAGATATAAATATAAATAAAAAGAAAAATAATATACTAACAATTATTATTAGTAGTATATTATTACTACTAATAATATTAAGCTACTTAAGTATACCTAAAATAAAACTAATAGGAGATAAAGAAATAAATCTTAGCTATAAAGATGAATATAAAGAAGATGGATATATAGTTAAAAATATAGGAAAAGACTATAATAAAGAAGTAAATATAAATAATAATATAGAAGAACATAAAGTAGGAGAATATCAAGTTGAATATTCAATAAAATATTTATTCTTTAATATAAAGAAAATAAGAAAAGTAAATATAATAGATAAAGATAAACCAATAATTAGAGTAGATAATAATCCTATTAAGATATGTCCTTTAGATAATCTTGAGGAAATAGAATATTATTCATATGATGAATATGATGGAGATATAACTAGTAGTGTAATAGTTATGGAAGATAAAGATTATGTAACGTTTAAAGTTAAAGATAGTTCTTTAAATGAAGATATATTAAAAGTTAAACTAATTAGAATAGATGAAGATAAACCAGTTATTAATTTAAAGGGTGATAGTGTAATATATTTATATGGTAATACTAAATATCAAGAACCAGGATATAGTGCAGAAGATAACTGTGATGGAGATATAACAGATAAAGTAGTGGTATCAGGAGAAGTATTAGATGATATAGGAGAATATACAATTAATTATACAGTAGTAGATAGTTCTAATAATAAAAGTGTAATTACTAGAAAAGTTATTAGAAAGAATAGTAGTATTCCTTCAAATAATGGATATATACATAATGGAGAAATATATTTAACTTTTGATGATGGACCTAGTGAAGATACAACAGGATATATATTAGATGTATTAAAAGAAGAAGGAGTTAAAGCAACATTCTTTGTTACTTGTAATGGACCAGATTATCTTATTAAGAGAATGTATGATGAAGGACATACAGTAGCACTTCATACAGCTAGTCATAATTATTCTTACGTATATTCATCAGTAGATAATTACTTTAATGATTTAGAAAAAGTTAGAAATAGAGTTAAAAATATTACAGGATATGATAGTAAGATAATACGTTTTCCAGGAGGAAGTAGTAATACTATTAGTAGAAGTTATCAATATGGAATTATGAGCCAACTTACTAATATGGTTATAGAAAAAGGATATAGATACTATGATTGGAATGTAGATGCTGATGATGCAGGACATGCCTATAGTAGTAGTCAAGTATATAATAATGTAGTAAATCATTTATCTTATAATAGAGCTAATATGGTTTTAATGCATGATATTAAATATCAGACAAAAGATGCTATTAGAGATATTATAAGATATGGTAAAAATAATGGATATACTTTTAAGAAAATAGAAAATGATACTTATATGATAAGACATGGGGTTAATAATTAAAATCTATAAGAAATTTATTAATAGAAACTCTATATGAGTTATATTAAAAAGAGGCTTATAGATTTTTTATGTGTAAAGTGATAAATAAGGGTGGTAAAATATAATATTTTTTGATATAATTATTTAATAATAGGAAGTAGGTGTATAGAATGAGAAAAATGTCATATATTGGAATATTTTTGATAGCATTTTGCTGTTTTTCTATTCAAGTATACGCTAGTAGTAAAGTTATAATAAATGGATATAGTGTTAGATTTAGAACCGATAGTACTACAGATAGTGGAATAATTACAGAACTTAATAAAGGAGATGAACTTACTTATATAGAAAGTAAGAGTGGACTAGGATGTAGTGGGCCTTGGTATAAGGCAGAATATAATGGTACTAAAGGATATATATGTAGTGATTTTGCTATATTAAAATTAGATGATAGTACTAAAATAGATGATAATGAATATAAAGAATATTTAAATAAATTAGGATTTCCTGATAGTTATATACCTTATTTATTAGAATTACATAAAAGACATCCTGAATGGAAATTTCAAGTAATGAATGTAGATATTACTTTTGATAAGATGATATCTCTTGAATATGATGGGTATTCACAAGGATGGAGTTTAATTGAAGACTATGGTAGTGATTATGATGGATATAAATCTACTGATAGTTGGGCTTATAATTATTTAAATAATGTATTTAGAAATAATTATGAAGGTGGAGGATATAGATGGTATGCTGCTAATAAGCAAGTAATAGGATATTATTTAGATCCAAGAAACTTCTTAAATGATCAACAGATATTTATGTTTGAACCATTAACTTTTAATGAGAATTATCATACTAAAGAAGGAGTAGAATTAGCTCTTAAAGGGACTTTTATGGATGGTAAGATGGCTGATGAGGAGAATAAGTTAAGTTATGCTGATGCCTTTATAGAGGGAGCTAAGACATATAATGTCAATCCATTCTTATTAGTATCTAGAGTTATTCAGGAAGTAGGAGCAAATGGTAGTACTATTGTTAGTGGTAGTGTATCTGGTTATGAAGGATATTATAATTTCTATAATATTAAAGCTTTTGGTAATACAAATGATGAGACTATACGTAATGGACTAGCTTATGCTAAAGAACAAGATTGGTCGACACCTTATAAAGCAGTAGTAGGAGGAGCTAAATTTTTAGTTAATGATTATATAGATCAAGGACAAAATACATTATATTTACAGAAGTGGGATTTGTTTGGACCAATGTATGGAAGACACCAATATATGCAAAATATACAGGCTCCTGCAAGTGAATCTTATAAGACATATGCAAGTTATAATAATGTTAATTTAATTAATAGTGGATTTACTTTTATAATACCAGTATTTAAAGATATGCCTAGTAGTACAAGCTTACCTAGTAAAGGAAACCCAAATAATTATTTATCTAGTTTATCTGTTAATGGAAATTACTTATTTGAGAGTGCTACACATCAAACAATATTTCATTTGAACTTGGATACAACATCATCATCAATAGTAATAGATGCTACTAAAGTATCTAATAGATCTACTATTAGTGGAACTGGTAGTATAGCATTAAAGGGAGAAAAACAAGAAATACCAATAATAGTTACAGCAGAAAATGGAAGTACTAGAACTTATAAAATAAATATAACAAGAAATGTAGATGTTTCTTTAGATATAAGTGAAATACTTAGAACATTAAATATTAAGAATGATGGTAATTATATATATGGATATGAATTAGAAACAGATATTAGTAGTATTATTAAGAGTATTACAGATAAAGAGAGTAAAGCAGTAGTAACAGCATCTTCAAAAGATGGAAAGATAAAAAAGAATGGTATTATTGCTTCTGGAGATGTAATTAATATTAAGACTGATCGTGAAGAGAAGAGGTATACGATTATTATATATGGAGATGTTAATGGAGATGGAAAGATAACAGCAACAGATTATATAATGATTAAGAATGATATTATGGATGTTAAGAAACTTAATGAATTAGAGAAAGTATGTGCAGATGTTAGTCGTGATGGAAAGATAACAGCAACAGATTATATGATGATTAAGAATGACATTATGGATGTTAAGAAGATAGTACAATAGGAAGTGATAGAATGAAAATTATAAATAAGATTAAGAATAGTTTAATATTGGGACTAGTGGTACTGTTTGGATTTACTAATAGTGTATTTGCAGCAGATTATAGTATATCACTTACTAGTGATACTGTAGTAGTTGGGAATACGGTTACTTTAAGAATAACAGGAAATAATGTAGCAGGAAGATTTAATATTACATCTTCTAATGCGAATGTAGCTAGTCCGGCGGTAGCAAGTGTGTGGGTAGAAAATGATACACAATATATTACTATTAATACGAAGAATACGGGGACAGCTACTTTAACAATAACTTCTAGTAAGACAACAGCAACAGATGATCCTAAGGATATAACATTACCAGCTAGAACTGTTAATATTACAGTTAATCCAAAACCTAGTAATAATACTGGTAATAATGGAGGAAGTTCATCAAATGGAGGATCTAGTTCTAAACCTAGACCAAAATCTTCAAATAGTTATTTAGCTAGTTTAACAGTAGATGGTTTTGAACTTAATGAGAATTTTGATAAAGAAAGTCTTGAATATACTTTAACAGTACCTGCTAATACAGAAAAGATTAAAATTAATGCTCAATTAGCAGAAGATTCTGCTAAAGCTACAGGTACTGGAGAAGTTAATGTTAGTGAAGGATTAAATACATTTGAAATAGTAGTTACAGCAGAAAATGGAAGTAAGAGAACTTATGTTTTAAAAGTAACAGTAGAAGCAGAGAAACCAATTCAAGTAAAAATAGATAATAATACTTATAATGTAGTTAGAAAAAGAAAAGATTTACCTAAAATAAGTGAATATTTCTGTGAAAAAGAAGTAGATATTAAAGGTGAGAAAGTAGAAGGATATTATAATGATACTTTAAAATATACTGTAGTAGGACTTAAAGATACTAATGGAAAGATAGAGTATTATATATATGCTAATAATAAATATATTAGATATTTAGAATATACTTTTAATGGTACTACTTTACAAATATTAGATAAAGTAGTAGATGGTGGTAAGAAGACAACATTTACTTATGATGGAGATAAAATAGATAGTTATCAAGAGGTTAAATTAGATATTATTAAGAATACTTATGCTCTTGATAATAATGATATATCTGGTAATCAGTTTTATTTGTTTTATGCAAAGAATATTGAAACTGGTAAAGAGGAATTATATCAATATGATGCTAAAGAAAAGACTGTTCAAAGATATAATACTTTGGTATTAGATTTATATAAAGAACAGAGTGATAAATATTATATTTGTTTACTTGGTAGTATCTTATTATTAGGATTAGTAATAGTATTATTTTCAATTATTCTAATAGGAAAGGGAAAGAAAAATAAGAAGAAAGTTAACTTAGTTAAAGAGAATAAACCTAAAGAGATAGTGGATACTATGAAAGAAGATACGAGTGAGAATGAGGATAAGTTTTCTTTTGATGATTTACCTATAAAGGATGAGAGTTTGGAAATAAAGACTGATGAGAAATTGGAGAAAGAAACAGCAGAAGTAGAAGATAATACTGATAAGCAAGTAGTTAATAAGAGTAATAAGAAAAAGAAAAAGAAATAATTTTGAGTAAAATAAAATAGGACTTCTTTAAAAGTTAGTCCTATTTTTTTAGCGATATTCTACTTTAACCATTTTAGCATGAATAACTACTCTTTTAGTACCATCATCAGAACAAGTAGATAACGTTAGAATTTTATCATTTGGAGTTACATCTTCATTAAAATTATGAATACTACGACCTTTTAAGACATCTAGGAAGATTTGATGTTCTTCAGGGGATTCAAAGTAGGTTTTTAAATAATATACTTCTGGTTTTATAGTATAAATAGAGAATATTTTCCAAACAGTGTTAGATTTAGGAGTAGATATTTTAATAAATTGATTTTCATTATTAGTATACCATGATTCTTTTAGACACCATACTAAAGAACCAAACATTGATCTATCAGTCATATTGTGAGCATAGACAATAGTATTATTACCAAAATATTCAAAGTCATCACGATAATCAGCAAAAACCCAACCATAAATATTATAATTTTTATTAAAATCATGTTTTAAATAATATTCATTATCAGTATGTTTTAAAATAGAATAATTAACATTAGTATTATTTACTTTAATCCAACCAACAGTTTCATTATTCTTAGCAATTAAATCATCAAAGTTTACAGAGATGAAAGAAACATCAGAATATTTATCGTTATCTTTAGGATTATATTCTTCTTTACTTATAATTTCTTTTTGTTCTTGTTCTAAGACTTTAGTACTTGAGATGATATCACTAGAAAGATACTTGATTTTTAGATTTTGAACATACCACCTGGAAGATATAAAGATACAGATAAAGTATACTGTTAGGCAGAGAGTAATAATTATGATAGGGATTACTGGTTTACCTTTATATCTTAGTATGTTACCTTTTTTAGGATTAATAATACATATAATACCTATTATTAAATAACGAGGGATAATGGTAATAACTGTGTATAGTCCTAGAAAGAACCATTTAAAGATATTTAACATTACTCACCTCCTAGGATATATATCAAGTATAACATAAATTGATAAAAAATGGTATATTTACTTTTAAATTAGAGAAAAATGTTGTATAATAACGTTAGTTTTAGGAAATCGAGGTGAAGTGAGTGAATAATTTAAATATAAAAGTTGGAGATAAATTACAAATACATTGTTATAAACACGATGGTTCTTTACATAGGAAATGGGATGAAGCAGTAGTATTAGATATCTTTGATGATTACTTAGTGTTTGGTAATAATAGAACAACAGTAATAGATTCTGATGGAAAAATATGGAAAACAAGAGAACCAGCAGTAATGTTTTTCTTTAAAGATAGATGGTTTAATATAATAGGACAATTAAAAGATTACGGAATATACTTTTACTGTAATATAGCAACACCAGTACTAATAGATAATAAAATTATAAAATATATAGACTATGATCTAGATTTAAGAGTATTTCCTAATGGAAGCTTTAAAATATTAGATAGAATGGAATATAAATATCATCGTAAACAAATGCATTATTCAAATAGATTAGACTTTATATTAAAATATGAACTTGGAAATTTAATAGATATGGTAAGAGTTAGAGAAATGCCATTTGATAAAGATACTATTAATAATTATTATCGTAAATATGTAGAATTAGTAGAAAAGAATTAGACCTTTAAGGTTTTTTTCTTTAGAAAAATAATTAAAAAGTATTGTCATAAAGAGTATAGATTGATATAATTAAATAGTAAGTAAGAAAGGAAGAAATTTTATGGAAGAATACAAATTAACTATGCATGATGAAGAAGAAACAATTACATTAGCACAAAATTTAGAATCAGAAAAATTTCCTAATATGGTTATTTGTTTGTACGGAGAATTAGGTAGTGGAAAGACAGTTTTTGCAAAAGCTTTTGCCCATGCTATGGGAATAGATGGAGTTACTTCTAGTACCTTTAATATAATAAAAGAATATAATGGAGAATTACCTTTATATCATATGGATGTATATAGAGTAGATGATAATGTAGAAGGATTAGGAATAGAAGAATACTTCGAAAAAGGTGGAGTTACTATTATAGAATGGGCAGATCTAATTAAAGATTATTTACCTGAAGAAAGACTTGATATAAAATTTAAAGTAATAGATGAGAATACTAGAGTATTAATAATGAAAGCTTATGGAGAAGATTATATTAGAGCTTGTGAGGATATTTTATGATTAGATTATTTATAGATACATCTTTAGCTAATGTATCTATTTCTGTTATCAAAGATAAAGAAGAATTAGCTACTATTAGTAAGAGTATTCCTAATATGCATTCAGTATATGCAGTTAGTTTTGTTAAGCAGGTATTAGATATTGCTAAAATAGATGCTAATTTAATAGATGAAATATATGTAGTTAATGGACCAGGATCTTTTACAGGACTTAGAATAGGAGTTACAATAGCTAAGACATATGGATACTTGATAAAGAAAGATATAATACCAGTATCTACTTTGAAAATGTTAGCTATTAGTAGTAATACTGATGGAGTTATTATGAGTATTATACCTGCTAATAAGAGTCATTATTATGTAGGAGTATATGATAATGATTATAATATTCTTTATGATGAGAAGTTTGTTTCTAAAGAAGAAGTATTAGAATTAGCTAATAAGTATGAACCATATATGGTATCAGTTAACCAAGATGTTATTGGTAATAGAAAGATTAATAAAGTAGAATTAAATATAGTGAAGATTATAGATTATTATCAAGATAAAGAAAGAGTTAATTATTATAAATTAGTACCTAATTATTTAAAATTACCACAAGCAGTTGAAGATAAGAAGTAAGATGGTGAATTATGATAAGAGAAGTAGATCTTATGACAATTAATCCTTTTGGAAGAAAGATAGAATATGTAATTTCAGATAAAGTATTAGGTTATTTAGAATATTCATTAATATACGATAGAATAGAGATAGATAATATATTTGTAGAAGAAGTAGAGAGAAGTAAGGGAATAGGAACGAAACTTATGGCCTATTTAGTACAAGAAGCTATTAATCTTAGAGTAATTAATATTACCTTGGAAGTTAGAGTTAGTAATGAGATTGCAAGAAAAATGTATAAGAAATTTGGATTTCATGAAGTAGCATTAAGAAAATATTATTATGGAGATGAAGATGGTATTTTAATGGAAAAAAATATAATGTAGGGAAGTGGTAGAATGAAAGATATTTATTGTTTAGCAATAGAATCTTCTTGTGATGAGATGAGCATGAGTATTATTAAGAATGGTACTTATGAAGTATGTACAGTTACAAATACACAAATAGATATTCATAAAGAATTTGGAGGAGTAGTACCAGAAGTTGCTAGTAGAAGTCATATAGAAAATGTAACAATAGTATTAGCAGAATTATTTGAAAGAAGTAATATTTCAATGGATGAGATAGATATTATTGGAGTTACTTATGGGCCTGGACTTATAGGATCATTATTAATAGGACTTCAATGTGCTAAGACAATATCTTTAGTAACAGGAAAGCCACTTATACCAGTTCATCATATAGCAGGACATATATATGCTAATAATTTAGAAAAAAGATTATCATTTCCACTTATTGCCTTAGTAGTATCAGGAGGACATACTGATTTAGTTTATATGAAAGAAGATTATTTTTTTAAGAAGATTGGAGGTACTTTAGATGATGCTATTGGAGAAGCGTATGATAAAGTAGCTAAGATATGTGGATTAGAATATCCTGGAGGACCTAAGGTAGATAAACTAGCTAAGGAAGGCGTTGATAGTTATGATTTACCTTATCCTTTAAATGATGATAGTTATAATTTTAGTTTTAGTGGAATTAAGTCAGCAGTAGTTAATTTAGTACATAATGAAAAACAAAGAGGTAATGAAATAAGAGTAGCAGATATGTGTAAATCTTTTCAAGATAGATGTGTAGATGTTCTTGTTAAGAAGACTTTAAGAGCAGTATCAGAATATAATGTTAAAACCTTGGTATTAGCTGGAGGAGTAGCTGCTAATAGTTATTTAAGAGAATGCCTTTTAAAGGAATGCTCATTACGAGGAATAGATTTTAGTTATCCTAGAATGGCATATTGTACAGATAATGCTGCAATGATTGGAGCAGCAGCATATTATGCTTATAAAAAAGGGATTATTGGTAACTTAGAACAAAATGCAATGGCAGTAGATA
The DNA here is from genome assembly GCA_934101175.1 of uncultured Bacilli bacterium. GTDB lineage: Bacteria > Bacillota_I > Bacilli_A > RF39 > UBA660 > RUG705. The sequence goes on along the minus strand of CAKOQC010000001.1, from coordinate 252,941 downwards.
CACTATATAATGAAGAATAAAAATAATTAGATATATAAAACTTTCAAGGAATTTCTTGAGAGTTTTAATATTATTTGATATAATTTTACCTGAGGACTGATAGTATGAATATAAATAAAATTAGAAACTTTTGTATTATTGCACATATAGATCATGGAAAAAGTACTTTAGCAGATAGAATACTTGAATATACTGGAGCAGTAGATAAAAGAGATATGAAAGAACAGTTACTTGATAGTATGGACTTAGAAAGAGAAAGAGGAATTACTATTAAGCTTAATGCAGTAAGAATTAATTATAAAGATTATATACTTAACTTAATAGATACACCAGGACATGTTGACTTTACCTATGAAGTATCTAGAAGTATGGCTGCTTGTGAAGGGGCAATCTTAATAGTAGATGCGGCACAAGGAATAGAAGCACAAACATTATCTAATGTATATTTAGCACTTGAGAATAACTTAGAGATAATACCAGTTATTAATAAGATAGATTTACCTAGTGCTGATATAGATAAAAGAGTAGAAGAACTTAATAAGACTTTTGGATTTAAAAGAGAAGAAATAATACTTACATCAGCTAAGACAGGAGTAGGTATTCCTTCTTTAGTAGAAGCAATAATAGAGAGAATTCCTAGTCCTAGATGTGAATATAATGATAATAAACTTAGATGTTTAATATTTGATAGTTATTTTGATTCTTATAGAGGAGTAGTATCTTTAATTAGAGTAGTTAGTGGTAAAGTAACAGATAAAGATATAGTTAAGATGGTTACTACTGGAGCAAGTTATCAAGTAGTAGAACTTGGATATCATACTCCTAGAGAAGTAAAAGTATCAGAACTAGGAGTAGGAGAAGTAGGATATTTGGGGGCTTCAATTAAATCTATAGATAATGTAAGAGTAGGAGACACTATTACTTTAGAAAATAATCCTTGTGAAGAAGGGCTTCCAGGATATAAAGCATTAAAACCAATGGTCTTTTGTGGAATATATCCTATTGATAGTAAAAAATATCCTAATTTAAGAGAAGCTTTAGAGAAACTTAAACTTAATGATGCATCACTTACATTTGAACCAGAAACATCAGGAACATTAGGATTTGGATTTAGAACAGGATTTTTAGGATTATTACACTTAGATATTATTACTGAGAGAATAGAAAGAGAATTTAATATAGATATTATAGCAACAGCACCTTCAGTAATATATGAAATTACTTTAACAGACGGATCAGTAATTTATGTAGATAATCCAGCAGAATTTCCTGAGAAAGTTAGAATTAGTATGATTAAAGAACCTTATATTAGGACTAATATATATGTTCCTAATGAATATATTGGTTCTATTATGGAACTATGTCAGGATAAGAGAGGAACATATATTAGTACCGATTATATAGATACTACTAGAGTTAATATTCATTATGAAATACCTTTATCAGAAATAGTATATGACTTTTTTGATAGACTTAAGAGCTATACTAAGGGATATGCTTCATTTGATTATGAACTTATTGGATATAAAGTTAGTGATTTAGTTAAGATGGATGTAATGTTAAATGGTGAAGTAGTAGATGCCTTATCGGTAATAGTACATAGAGATTTTGCTTATAAAAGAGGAAGAGTAATTGTAGATAATCTTAAAGAAATTATTCCTAGACAGCTATTTGAAGTACCTGTACAAGCAGTAATTGGTAGTAAAGTAATAGCAAGGTCAGATATTAAAGCTATGAGAAAAGATGTACTTGCTAAATGTTATGGTGGAGATATTACTAGAAAGAGAAAGTTATTAGAGAAGCAAAAGGAAGGTAAGAAAAAGATGAAGACAATAGGAAGAGTAGATATTCCTAAGGAAGCATTCTTATCAGTACTTAGAGCTACAGAAATAAAGAAAGATTAAAAAATTAATAAATCAGTAATATAAATGTTACTGATTTTTATGTGTGAATAGTGGTTATTGACTAAAGGCGGTTTAGATGATAGAATACTTTTTAGTTGGAAGCTGTGATGGTATATAGTAGTAAATAATAGATTAGGTGATAAAGATGAAATTATTATATAAAACAGAAGAATTATATGTTGGTGAATTAGGATATGTAAGTAGAAAAGATAAGAATAATATAAAGATAGATCCTAGTAAAGTTAATAATAGATTTATAATTTTTAAACATGTTTCTTTAAAACTTGATACTGATAGGAGATATGAATTTCATCAGAATTTTATTAATTATGGAATAGATATAGTTACAGGTAAAAAGTATTTATTATGGAGTGGTAATGAATATACGGCTTTAGTTAAGTGCTGTTTATCTGGATATGCAATATGTAAATATTTTCCAATAGAACAAGTACTTACAAAACCTAAAGAAAATATTAGTGGAAGAGAAATTCATAAACTTTATGTATCACTTAATAAACCTAAAGAAGAAAATAATAGTAAAGATAATGATAAAGTTACTGATAATATATTGAATTTAATACTAGAGACTAATAAGAAGGTTCAAGAAATGGAATTAAGTGATGAAGATAAAGAGAATATTACTTTAGAACTTGAAATACTTGGAGAAGAATATGTTAATAAGATGATAGAACTTAGAGAAAATAAGAATATACTTATGGTAGATAATGAATATAGTATACAAATGGAATTTATTAAGAGACTTGTAGAGATAGAAAATCAAATAGAAGATAAAGAAATAAAAGAAATAGGAAGTTTAAAAAGAGAACTTAGGTTATTTAAGAAGAATTTGGGCGAATAGTTCAAATTCTTTCTTTATTTAGTGTAGTATCATATAGATTAACACAACTATAGATTTTTCTTGACAAATAAACAAATGTATGGTATTATAGTTGCTATGAAAGAGGGGATACTATTATGACAATGATAGAGGCTATGAGAATACTAGGAGTAAATAGTGGAGATACTTTAGAACAAATAAGAGTAAAATATCGTGAACAAGTTAGAAAATATCACCCAGATGTATGTACATTAAAAGATGCTAAAGAAAAGATGCAAGAAGTTAATTTAGCATATGACTTTATAAAGAAACATTATAATGAGATTAAAAATTTTAATAATAATAGTAATAATAATCAAACATTAGATGCTAAAACAATTTATGAAAGATATGCTAAATTTTATCATATAAGTATCACATATTTAGATTTTTTGAACATGTATTTAGAATTATCTAAAGATACTTTAGTAGATTTCCTTGAAGGAGATTTTGCAGTAATGGTATTTTATGCAGATAAACTTAAAGCTAGAAGAAATATTTATCAATTATACCGTTCAATAAGAAAAATGGATAAAGGGATTAATTCTAAACAATTTATTGAAGTATTAAAGAAATTATATACGGCACAAAAAGAATTTTGTAATAAATTAGGAAAAGATCAAGAAGAGTTATATAAGGAATTTTTAAATGATAATACTAAAAAAGAGGGAATTATTTTTATTGATTGGTTAAGAGATGAGATTATAATTCAGAGTGTTTGTCAATCATTAAATACAACAAAAGAAAAATTATATTCACAATATTTAAATTTAGTTCTTAAGACTTCATCAGATATTTCATTCTTTGAATGGTTACAGTATAAAGTAAAATTTTCACAAGAAGAAATAACTAGTGGTTATAAAGCACACCCTAATAAAGTAAAAGAATATGAAAGACGTTCTCGTGAAGCAAAAGAACGTAATAATATATATAATGATTATAAGTATTATAATGAAGAAAAATATAATAATATATATGAAAATTATAATATATATAATAATTATGATAAATATGATAAAAGAAAAAGATAGGAATTATTTTAAGATTTAATAGGAGGGTATTATGGAAAATGAAAAAAGGTATGCAATAAAAAGCGTAAAAACATTAGAGGAGGCTTATCAAAAATACGATAGGAAATGTATAGTTCATACGAAAACTAATGCTATTTTAGTATCATTTAGTGCTTTAAATGCAGCATTAGTTTGTATGAATCCAGTTTTTATACCTGTCTCACTTGGCTGGTCAGCATTAATGATATCAAATATTTGGATGCTTGCAGCTGCAAAAAGAAAACGTAAAAAAATGGGAAGTTGTTTAAACGAAACATATAATGAACTAAATATTAAAGAAGAAGAAAGGGTAATTGATAGTGAAGGTAGAAGTAGATAATGTAATAACATTAGATAATGATGCTGACTATTTAGTAGTTAATAAATTAAACTATGAAAATAACACTTATTTTGAAATATGTAATTTAAATGATAATAAAGATTTAAAAATAGTAAGACAAGAAGGAAATGAGTTAGTTGAATTTTTTGATTTAGAATTATTAGATAAATTATTATATTTATTTAATGAACAAAATAAAATATATACTGAAAATAATTAAAGATTAGGATTATTACAAAATTAATTATCTAATTTTGCAATAGTCCATTTTTTTGATTTACAATCTTAATAAAGTGAGGTAAAATTAGATTAGGGTGATAAAATGAAGAAAGTATTATTATGTATTATGGATGGTGTAGGAATAAGAGAGAACTCTTTAGGAAATGCCTATAAGAATGCAGATACACCAGTATTAGATAGCCTTATGAGAGAATATCCACATACTTATTTAGAGGCTTCAGGAGAATATGTAGGATTACCTAAAGGACAGATGGGAAATTCAGAAGTAGGACACTCTTCAATAGGATCAGGAAGAATAATTTATCAATCTTTAGAAAAAATAAATAAAAGTATCAAAGATGGAAGTTTTTTTACAAATGAAAAATTACTTGGAGCAATAAATTATGCTAAGAAAAATAATAGTAATATTCATCTAATAGGATTACTTAGTGATGGAGGAATACATTCACATATTAATCATTTATTCTCATTATTAGAAATGTGTAAAAAAGAAGAGTTTTACTCAGTATATATACATGTTATTACTGATGGAAGAGATACAGCTATTGATAGTGGAATTAAATATATTAAAATGCTTGAAAATAAAATAAAAGAATTAGGATTTGGAAAGATAGCTACTTTATGTGGAAGATATTATATGATGGATAGAGATAATAATTATGATCGTGTTAAACTTGGATATGATATGATAACTAAAGGAATAGCGGATGAATATGAAAATATAGAAATAGCTTGGAAGACTAATCAAGATAAAGGGGTAACAGATGAGTTTATTTTACCTAGTATAATAGATAAAGAAGGAATTATTAAGGATAGGGATGCAGTTATTGCATATAATTTTAGACCTGATCGTTTAAGAGAATTATATGCATGTCTTACTAATAAAAATTTTAATTCTTTTGATAGAGTAGTTCCTAAAGATATTAAGTTAGTTACAATGATGCCAGTAGATAGTAATGTTATATGTGAGAATGCATATGGATATGAAAATTTAGATAATGTTTTAGGACAAGTAATTGCTGATAACGGACTTAGTCAACTTAGAATAGCAGAAACAGAAAAATATGCACATGTAACTTACTTTTTCGATGGTGGTAAAGAACTAGAGCTTGATAACTGTAAGAGAATACTTATTCCTAGTCCTAAAGTAGCTACTTATGATATGATGCCAGAAATGTCTGCAGTAAAAATAACAGATGCATTAATAAAAGAGTTAGATAATGAACCGGATTTAGTAGTACTTAACTATGCTAATGGAGATATGGTAGGACATACAGGAGTATATGAAAAAGGAATAATAGCAGTAGAAACAGTAGATAAATCAATAAAAAGATTACTTGATAAGATTAAAGATATGGAATATACAATGATAATTACAGCAGATCATGGCAATTGTGAACAAATGATTAATGATGATGGAACAATTAATACAGCACACACTACTAATTTAGTACCATTTATTGTTATAGATAAAGATATAACTTTAACTAAAGAAGTAGGTAAATTATCTGATATAGCACCAACTATTCTTAAAATAATGGGATTAGATATTCCTAAAGAGATGACTGGTAACATATTAATTAAATAGATAATATTATTAATATAAAGTTAGAAAAAAATTAGAAGATAATGAAATAAAAAATAAATTAGTAGAGGAATAAAACTTTACTAATTTATTTTTGTTTGTAATAAAAGAAAGTAAAATATTAGTAAATAGATAAATAGAGTGTTTGCTTTTTTTGAAATATAAGTTATAATTTATATAGGTGATTAGAATTATGAAGAAAATGAATAAAATAGGAATGTTAATATTAATAGTATTATTTGTATTATTTTATTTTATAGCTGATTTCTTTTTAGCTAAAGGTAATGAAAATAAGTCTTTAATTGATAATAATACAGTTATTGGTGATACTAATAATAATGATAAGGAAATAGCTATTATTAAAGGACTTTATGATAATGTTAGAATACTATATGATGTTGTTAATAACAAATTTAAAGTTAGTCAAGATGATATTATAGTTATTGGAGATATTACTTATAAAAAGATAACTAATTTTGATGAAGTTATGAATAATTTATTTACTGAAAATGGAATAAAGAAATATATTTCTGATTTAGGAAATTATTTTGCTTATACTGAAAATGGATATTATTTAGCAGGTAATTTAGTTACTTATCAAACATATTATTTTAGAGGAGATAATACAAAGATTAGTATTACATCTGCTTTAGATAAAGAAATAAATGGAATTATTTATGAGAAATGGACTAGTAATAGTAAGAATACTTTAGCTACAATAAGAGTAGTACTTGTAGATAATCGTTGGTTAATAGATGATATTACTATTATTGCTACAGAATAATTATGAATAGAAAAAAAGACACTTTTGATTGGTGTCTTTTAGTATGACTTAAAAAGTTATAAAGTATTCTACTTTATTATTTTTTACTATGATTAAATTATACTATAAATAAAGGGATTATGCAATATTTACAGTTATATTTTTGTAAGAAAAAATATACTTTTAAATTCCAATATATTTTAGATAAAGTCAGTATTTTCAAGGGTTTATAACACTTTTCAAGAATTATCAAGTAGAATACTTGAGGATTTTTTTGGGAGTGTAAGTGTATGAATAAGAAGAATAAAACATTGATATTACTTATGGTACTTGGAGTAATAATGATATTACTTGGAAGTACATTTGCATACTTTTCATGGAGAAGTGGAGAAAATAAAGAAGTAGTATTTAATACTAGTAAAGGATTACAAGAATATATAATTTATGATTCAGGAGAATCTAAATTTGTTGGAGACTTTCAAGTAGGAACTAGTTATACTTCTGGAGTACATACTACAGTATCTATTTATAAAAGTGATAAAATAAGTGATAAGATGCTATATGCTACTATTAATATGAAAGTAAAAGAGATAGGAGAAAATCTTAATAATAGTGAAGCATTAAAGTGGACAGTTACTTTAGGTAATGCTACTAGTAATGGTAAAGTATTAGCAAGTGGAAATTTTTCTTTATTATCTACTGGTAGTGAAATGGCAATACTTCCTAATTTTGAAGTAACTACTACTTTAACAGAATATACGATATGGATCTGGTTAGATGAAACATTAGCAGATAGCTCTATGACAGGAGAAACAGCCGATGTATCTATATGGACACAAGTAGATCAAATAGTAGTAGATAAATTTGAAATAACAAAATTAACTAATAACTATCAAATTATTAAAGCTATAGCAGTTAATTCTGGTAAGAAAATCATAGGATATCAAGTAACTGATAGTAATACAGAACCTAGTACATGGATAAGTATTCCTGAGAATGAACAGAATAATATCTATAATTTAGAATATACAGTTAATAATACTGGAACATATTATATATGGTTTAAAGATAAGAATAATAAAATAATTAGTAAAAATTTAAATGTAGATAAGATAGATATAACAGGACCTGTATGTACGTGGGATAATATTAGTAAAAATAATCTAGATGAAAAAGAAACTGCAACGATTAGTTTACTATGTACAGATAGTGAAACTGGTATGGTATCTAAAGATCTAGTAGTAAGTGATTTTACTATTTCAAATAATATAATAACTATTAGTAAAGTAGAGAAAAGTAATATTACTAATGGATATAAATATACTCTTACAGTAGTAGGAGGAAATACTTCAGGAGAAACTACAATTACTCTACCTAAAGATAAGTTAAGTGATAAAGTAAATAACCATAATATTGAAACAGTATCTGATAATATTTCAGTAGATGCAGTCAAAACTTATGCAATAACTTATAAAGATGTAGGAGGTACTGAATTTAGTGGAGTACATGGAGATAATTATCCTCTTACATATACTACAAAGAGTATAACAAAATTAGTTAATCCAAGTAAAACAGGTTATACCTTTAATGGCTGGTACTTAGCACAAGATGGTAGTGGAACGGCAATTACTGAAATAGATGGTAGTACACATTCAGGAGAATTAGTACTATATGCTAAATGGACAGTAAATACATATACTATTAGTTATAAAGATGTCGGAAATACTACATTTACAGGAACTCATGGAAATGGATATCCAATAAAATATACATATGGGAAAGAAACTACTTTAGTTAATCCAAGCAAAACAGGTTATACTTTTAGTGGTTGGTATTTAACACAAGATGGTAGTGGTAATGCAGTAACTAAAATATCATCTACGCAAACTGGTAACATAGTGTTATATGCTAAATGGAGTGTTAATAGCTATATCGTAACTTATGATTATGCCACTAATGGTGGTAGTGGGGCTACTAAGACAAGTGCTAATGTGAATTATAATGCTAATATAGATTTAACACCAACAGCAACAAAGTCTAATTGGACTTTTGTTGGTTGGAATACAAATAAAGATGCTACGAGTGGTTTAAGTACCTTAAAAATGGGAACAAGCAATATAACTTTATATGCCATTTATAAAAAGACTATAACGGGAACTTTTAATTACTATAATAATCAGAATACTAAAGTATCTAGTACTATTTATAATAGAGCCACTACGGCAACAATAACGACACCTACTATTGGTAATCAAACTGTAAGTAGTGTTACCTATACAGCTAGAGGATGGAGTACAAGTAATACTGGTAATGCTAATGTAGCAGTAACTAGTGGAAAAACAGTTACTCTTAGTGCTGATCAAACTTATTATGCTTCATATCAAACTACCATAACGGGAACATTTTATTATTCAAAATTAACAAAAGATGATTACATATATAAAAGTGGTACACAAGCTAGTGTAACAACTACTGCTATAAGATATATGAATTATAAAGGAACATATATTCAATCTAATTATACTGTTCCTAGTGCAGTAACAACTAGTACAGGTGGAGCATCAGCTGAAAACTATATTGGGGTGGCAACTGCTATAAATAGTGCAACAATAGTTACACCTTCAACAGCTAATACAAAATTTTATGCTGTATATACAGAACCATTAACTTTTTATTATTATAATGGCAGTAGTCATGTAAGTAAAACAGTAACAAGAAGAATGCTTAGTGATGGAACAAGTTATAATAATTCTTTAAGTGAAGCAGAGGTAGTACCAAGTAGTTATGATGGAGCTAGTTATGTAGCATGGACATATGATTCTTCTAATTATTCCAATGATTATAGGAGAGTACCACTAGGAACAGGTACAAATGCATTATATGCGATATATGAGAAGACATTTACTGTTAGTTATAATGCTAATGGAGGAAGTGGAGCACCAAGTAATCAAACATCAAAAAGGACATATGTGTCTAAGAGTGGCGGTATAAATACATATAATCAAACAATAACATTAAGTCAAACAGTACCAACAAGAGCAGGATATACCTTTAATGGTTGGTATAATGCAAGTAGTGGAGGTACAAAGATAGGTGATAAAGGTGCAAGTTATACACCAACATCATCAATTACTTTATATGCAAATTGGAAAGCAAGTACATATACCGTAACATTAGATAATCAAGGTGCTACGAGTGCTGGTACAACATCGGTTACAGCAACATATCAAAGTGCAATGCCAAGCATAACAAAACCAAGTAAAACAGGCTATACCTTTAATGGTTATTACAGTGAGAAAAATGGTAGCGGAACACAATATTATACAGCAAGTGGTACATCAGCAAAAAATTTTGATAAAACAAGTAATGTAACATTATATGCTAAATGGACCGCAAATACATATAAAGTAGATTTTAATGGTAATATGTTTAGTACTACAAGTAAAACAATAAATGGTCTAACTTTAACATATGATTATGATAATTCATATTTAACTATAAATGGAACACCTACTTCAACATCATCGTTGTTAACAAATTTTACAGGATTAAGTTTTACATCAGGCGATAAATATACACTGACAATTACTTATGTATCAGGTAGTTATGCATATACCGGAACAGGGGTGCCATCATTTGTAGTAGATGTAGCTAATGCTGCTGGCACTGGTAATTTAGCGACAAGAAACGCTGAGGGCTTAACATACTTTACAAGTGGAAGCAAATCTATTACACTTACTGCAAGTGATTTAGCAGGTACTGATGGATCTGGTTTTAGATTTTGGATGTGGGCGAAAGAACCTGCTAAACAAACATTTACTAATTATAAGATAAAAGTCAACTTTATTAAGAATGATACTAAAAACGTAGCATATGGAAGTACTTATGGATCGCTACCAATACCTAAAAGATTAGGATTTACCTTTGATGGATGGTATACTGGCGAAAAAGGAACAGGTACTAAAATAACAGATAGCACTAAAGTAACAACCACAGCTAATCAGACATTATATGCAAAATGGAAAGATAATGTTTTACCATATGGAACAGCATCATTGTCATTAACTAATGGTAAGTTTACTTTAAAATTATCTAATCAAGGTGATGATGGTTCAGGATTAACTGGAACGTATGGTTTTGCTTTAACTACGAATAGTAATTGTAGTGCTGCTACGTATGCAAATCAAACAGGAGTATCAAAAGAATATTCTGGAAGTTATACGAATGATGCCACATATTATGGCTGTATAAAGTTAACTGACAAAGCTGGTAATATCGCTTATTTATCATCAATTGGTGTTAAATATAGTTACATTAATGTTAATCAATTATATACTACTAGTGGAGAACAGACATATACAATACCGAAAACTGGAATCTATAAATTAGAGGTATGGGGCGCTCAAGGCGGAAGTGCAAATAGTACATATATAGGGGGCTATGGAGGGTATTCCGTAGGAAATGTTAATTTGTCAAAAGACGATATAATATATATAAATGTTGGTGGTAAGGGTGAGGTTACTAACGGGGGCTATAATGGCGGTGGAGTTAGTGGCTCTACAACATATTCTGGCGGTGGCGGCGGCGGTGCAACCCATATAGCCACAGTTAGCGGACTATTATCAACGTTATCCTCAAAAACTAGCAATATATTAATAGCAGCCGGCGGTGGCGGCGGCGGTGTAGTTGGAGATAATAATTCTTCTTCAGGTGGTTCCGGTGGTGGCTATATAGGTAATAATGCAATAAGTTCAACATCAAATTATAAAAATCCAACAGGAGGAACGCAAACAACTGGTGGAAGTAAAGGAAACTATGGCGATAATGGAAGTTTTGGACAAGGTGGAAATGGAAATTCTTGGAGTGGCGGTGGTGGCGGCGGATATTACGGCGGTGGTGGTGGCCATGGCGCAGGCGGTGGTGGTGGTTCAGGCTATATAGGAAATAGTTTACTTACAGATAAATATATGTATTGCTATAATTGCACAACATCTACCGCTACTGCTACTAAGACAAATACCACTACTAATGTATCAGCAACACCTACTGCTAATTATGCAAAGAGCGTAAATGGAGCAGCAAGAATAACTGCTACATTTTATATGAATGCTGCTTCATTAATTCTTACGTATAATAATAATGGTGGATTAGGTTGTTATTCAAAAACAATAGTAAATGGTAGTACATATGGAGAACTATGTACCCCAGTGAGAGATGGATATAGTTTTGCTGGCTGGTATACTCAAGCAAGTGGAGGAACACAAATTACTGCATCAACAAGTGTAACGGTTACAGCTAACCAAACAATATATGCTCATTGGACTGCAAGTACTAATCCAGTAGTAACCTTTAATCCAAATGGTAATGTTAGTTATGTAAGCGGAGATATTTCTAGCACAATAAATGTAAGTAAAGGAAGCAATGAATTAAATTCATCAACATTTAAGTATATTTATTCTAAGGATAAAAATACTACCCCTTCAGTAGAATTTACTTTAGGTAGTTCATATCAATTAAAAGCAGCAACAGGGATATATTACTTAATAGCGCAAGCTTGTGATGTTAATGGAAATTGTACAAAGAATGTATCAAATCCATTTCATGTTGATAATGAATCACCAACGGGGACGTTGTCATTAGCTTCTAACAGTACTGGTAGTATTGATATAACAATAAATGCTCATGATAATGGAAGTGGAATAAAAGAATATGGATATTTAATAACAACAGATAGTAGTTGTCCTACTTCTGGATATACAAAGAGTAATAATAATGTTTATACTTTCAATGTGGGGACTTCAGGAACATATTATGTATGTGCAAAAATTATTGATAATGTTCAAAATGAAACTGTAATTTCGGATAGTATAATTCATGTGGGGATACCTACGGAATATTCAGATAGTGGAGAATATACATATGTTGTTCCTGTATCAGGTTACTATAAACTTGAGGTATGGGGAGCACAAGGTGGCGTTTCAGGTGGATATGGTGGTTATTCAAAAGGCTTAGTATATTTGGAGAAAAACACAATTTTATATGTCAATATTGGCAGCACGACAACAGATACAACTGGTGGATATAATGGAGGCGGCACCGGTGTATCAAATTATGGTGTAAGTGGCGGCGGCGGCGGAGCAACGCATATAGCTACAGTTAGTGGGCTTTTATCAACATTATCTTCAAAGACTAGTAATATATTAATTGTTGCCGGCGGCGGTGGTGGAAAAGCTGTGTGGTCTAATTATTCTGGAGGAGGCGGTTCTGGTGGCGGTATAAGTGGTAATCAAGGCTTATATGCAGGGACTGTTTCTCCTGGATTAGCATATCCGGGAACTCAAACTGGTGGTGGTTCCGGTGGAACAGGAGCGGGAAATGGTAGTGCTGGAACATTTGGCCTAGGAGGAAATAGTGCTTATTTTGGAGCTGGCGGCGGCGGTGGATATTACGGTGGTGGCGGCGGTGGTATCGTTGACAATGGTGTTGGAGCCGGCGGCGGTGGCTCAGGTTATATCGGAAATGATTTACTTACTGATAAATATATGTATTGTTATAATTGTACGGAATCTGGAAGTTATTCTACAAAAACAATATCTACAACATGTACAAATGCAGCTGCTACAGAAAATTGTTCTAAACAAGGAAATGGACATGCAAAAATATCATTTATTTCAACTGATTATAATTATACAAAATTTTCTAATGGTGACTATGAAGAAATTGGGTATAGTGGTACTGAACAAGTTTATACAGTGCCAACTACTGGAACTTATAAATTAGAAGTGTGGGGAGCACAAGGTGGATCTGCAAATAGTTATCTAGGAGGATATGGAGGATATTCAACAGGAAAGGTAAATTTAGAAAAGGGTGATAAATTATACATAAATATAGGAGGTCAAGGCACAAGCGGAATAAATGGGACAGTAGGTATTACAACTGGCGGCTATAATGGAGGCGGTTCCGGCTATACACAAGGTTCTTCTACTAATAGTGGCGGCGGCGGCGGAGCAACACACATAGCTATAGTTAGCGGACTTTTATCAACATTATCTTCAAAAACTAGTAATATTTTAATTGTTGCTGGATCTGGTGGTGGTGGTAGTAGTTGGTATTGGTCTGATAGTAGCTATGCTTATTCATCAGGTGGATCTGGTGGTGGTATAAAAGGTATGCCACCAATAATAGATAAATTAGGTTCATGGACTACAACTAATCATTATGGTAAGGGAGGAACACAAACAGCTGGTGGACAAGGAATATCCAACGGTGTTTTGAATGCTGGAAGTAATAATTCAACATATACTGGTAAATTTGGTTTAGGTGCTTCTGCCGATTCTTCGACTGGTGATAATGGCGGATATGGTGGCGGTGGAGCTGGCGGCGGGTATTATGGCGGCGGAGTCGGTGGTGTTAAAGGTGGAGCAGGAGGTTCCGGCTATATAGGAAATAGTTTACTTACAGATAAATATATGTATTGCTATAATTGTACGGCATCAAGTGATACTGCTACTAAGACATATACTACTACTAATGTATCATCAACACCTACTACTAATTATGCAAAAAGTGGAGCAGGGGCCGCAAGAATAACTGCAATTTCTTTGAATGTTGATTCATTAATTATTACGTATAATAATAATGGTGGTTCAGGATGTTCATCAAAAACGATTATAAATGGAAATGTTTATGGGGAATTATGTACACCGATAAGAGATGGATATAGTTTTTCGGGTTGGTATACTCAAGCAAATGGTGGAACATTGATTACTGCATCAACAAGTATAATTGCAGCAACTAATCAAACAATATATGCTCACTGGACTGCAAGTACTAACCCAGTAATAGCCTTTAATCCAAATGGTAATGTTAGTTATGTAAGTGGAGATATTTCTAGCAAAATAAATGTAAGTAAGGGAAGTAATGAATTAAATTCATCAACATTTAAGTATATTTATTCTAAAGATAAAAATACTGCCCCATCAGTAGGATTTACATCAGGTAATTCATATCAGTTAAAAGCAGCTACTGGAACATATTATTTAATAGTTCAAGCTTGTGATGTTAATGGAAAATGTACAAAAACAATATCAAATCCATTTTATGTAGATAATACTAAGCCTACAGGAACAATTGCTTTAACTGCTAAAAATAATACTATTACTGCTGTAATATCTGCTAGTGACGTTGGTAGTGGAATAAAAAATTATGGATATTTAATAACAACAGAAAGTAGTTGTCCTACTAATGGATACACAACTAGCAATAATGCACAATATACATTTAATACTACATTATCAGGTACTTATAGAGTGTGCGTTAAGATTACTGATAAAGTTGGAAATACTAATACTATTAATAATACTATTACAATTAATACAACAAAATATACATATTCAATGTTAATATCAAATTATAAGTGTGCCAACAATTCAGCGGGTACTAATCCATACATGACTTATACCGGAAATTGTGAAGTAGTAAATGACAGTAATAATAATTGGAGAATTAAGTTTTTAACTAGTGGAACATTGAAATTTAGTGATAGTGTAGTAATTGATGCCTTCTTGGTTGGTGGCGGCGGAGGCGGAAATGTTGGTGGCGGTGGTGGTGGTGGATATACTAATACATATAAAAATATAACTTTAACTGCTAAAGAATATTCGATTGTAGTTGGAGCTGGTGGAGCTGTTGGTGTTGCTGGCAATATAAGTTATTTCGATGATAAAACATTATATTTCGCTAATGGCGGCTCTCCGGGTTCCGGTGCTGGCGGAGCTGGTGGCTCAGGTGGCGGCGGTCAAGCTTCATATAATTATGGTTATGATGGCGGCGGCTCAGGCGGTTCTTATGGTACCAATGGCGGCGGTGGCAGTAGTAGTATGTATGTAAATGGAGCATCTGGTGGTAAAGGTCAATGGACAACCACTTGTGAATTTGGTGAGGGTACTACTTCTGGATGCACTAACGGTGATGATTATGCTTATTCTGGCGGTGGTTCTGGTGCTCAACATTGCTACTACAATTCTACACTTGGAACAGTTTGTAATAGTGGTGGAAAAGGCGGCGGCGGTACTGACGCAAAAGGTACTGATAATAGAGGTGGTGGTGGAGCTGCTAGTTATGCTGGCGGTTCAGGAATAGTCATTATTCGTAATGTCAGATAAAAATATAGAATTAAATATGAAATAAAAGACACTTTGGAAGTGTCTTTTAGTATGCTTCTTTATAGATAGATTTATCAAAATTGTGAGTTTTATCATCTAGTTTTTGTAAATCTTCATAACTGATTAAGAAATAAGTATCACGATTTTCATTATATTCACTTATTGGATCATCCCAGGTAGCATCAAGATGACGCCATATACCATTTATATATACTAAATTCCAGATGTGAGTATCATTACTTATCTTGTAATTAGTAATACCTAATCTGTTTAAAAAGATTGCCATGGTATCGGAATATCCACTACATATACCATATCCTTGAAGTAGTACACCATATGCGGTATTAGATTTGTATGTAGTATCATGTATATTTTCAGTTTTTAATTGATCATATTCAGTATTATTAATGATAAAATCATGAATGTTTTTTATTTTTTCTTCATTAGTCATCTTATCATTAGTTAATTCTTGAATTTTTAAATTAACAATATAGTTTATTTCAGTTATTTCTTCTTTACTATAGATGTGTTCTATGATAAGAGAGAATTTTCCTTGATTATTGAAAGTAAAAGATATTGTTTTAAAACTATTATATGGATGAACAAAATTATTTATGATAGATAATGCTTCTTCATCAGCACTGATTTCAGTTAAATCTTTAGTACAATCAGTATATTCTTTAGTACATTCACCATCAGCATAATCACTTCCGGTATTAACAACATAATAGATATAATTTAATAATTCTTCTTTATTTGAGACATCATCAGTATAATTTTGTAAATATTCAAAATTACTATTAAGATAATAATCATTAGCTTTAGCAATTATAAATTCTTTTTTTAATATTTTTTCATCAATAAAATCTCTTACTTTATCTGGGTAAAAATTAAGAATAGTAACAAATATTATAGAGATAATTCCAAAGATAGCAGTAATATATTTCATGTAATTCCCCCTTATTTATATAATTCTTTTTTTAGTAATTCTAGATTGTCATTCATAATAGTAATATATGATTCATTAGTATTAGTAATACCACCATCAATACTATACATGTCATTAATGGTTACTAATTCTAGGTTATAATCTTTGATTAAATTATTTACAGTACTATTAGTTTCAACGTTAGCAGAGTATATATATTTTATTTTATTTTCATTAATTAGTTTTTTTACTAGTTGGATATCTGATGAATCAATTGTTTTAATAGGAATTTTGATAGTTTCACCAATTTTTAGAGTATCATCAGTTTTATTATTATAAGTTAGAATATCACTACTTGATATATTATATTCTTTAGAAATGTCTGATAAATTATCACCATTTTTAATAGTAATGGTTTTGATATTTTCTTCTAAAGAGATAACTTCAATATTATATTTTTCTAGGAATTTAAAGAGAGAATTATCTGCTACAATAGTTTTATAAGAAGTGTCTTTTAAAGTTTCTTTATAAGTAGCATCTAATTTAGATAATTCATATTTTAATTCTTCATAATTATTATTTATTTCTTCTACTAAGTAGGGGTTAGTAATATATTCATTTAGGCTATCTTTAATATTTTTAGCCATCATAAGATAGTTATAAGGGTTTAACCATAATTCTTCAATAGAATAATTATATTTCATACCTAGAGCGGTATCGATTAACTTTAAGTTTTTATTCTTGTTAATCATAGCTACTGCATAATTTCTATCTTGATCTTGACTGTTAAATACAAATAAATCACTTTTAGAGAATTCATTTATTTTCTTATCAGATAATTCATATTCTTTAAAGTTAACACCATTAGGATAGATACTATAAACGTTAGAATGGTTTTTATATAGATATTTGATTAAATAATTATTTGGATAGGTAGTAGTATAAACATTAATATCTTCCATAACATCATTTTTTAAAATGTTACATCCTGGTAATAGAATGATAACTCCTATAAGTATAATAAAAGTAAATATTTTTTTCATTTTAGACCTCTTTTCATTATAAGTATATTTTATCAAAAATAATGTTATTTGTCTATGATAAAATAAAAATGTCTTTAGTAATTTATGAGAATTTTTTGGTAATAAAATAAGAATGTTGGTATAAATGTTTACAAGTAAAAGAAAAGATAAGAAAACATGGTAATGATTATTATGAAGAGATAATTTAGGTTGGTGATAATTAATATAAGTTATTATGTAAAGTTAAATGATATAAATGTGTAAATCTTTATTGATTATGAAAGTGATAAATGCTATAATTTTTTTAGAAGGTGTGATAAGTAATGAAAATATTTAAAACTTTAAAATTTAATCCAACAAATATTAATTTATACTACGAAGCATTTACTCATACTTCTTATAGCAATGAGAATCCTTCTTTTGCTAGTTATGAGAGATTAGAGTTTTTAGGAGATGCTATTTTAGAATTTATAATTAGTGATTATCTTTATAAAGAAAGACATTTAGCAGAAGGTGTTATGACTAAGATGAGAGCTAGGTATGTTTGTGAAGAAGCTCTAGCTACTTATGCTCATGATTTGAAATTTGAGAGTGATATTAAACTTGGAGGTTGTGAGACAGTTCCTAATGATACTATTTTAGCAGATGTATTTGAAGCTTTTGTAGCAGCTACTTATTTAGATATGGGACTTGATTTTACTAAAGAAATGGTACTAAACATTATTACTAAGTATATTGATAAAAATGTAGATTTCTTACATGATTATAAGTCTACTTTACAAGAATTAGTACAGACTGATAAGAAGAGCGTTGTTTATGAGATTGTTAAAGAAGATGGACCGGCACATAATAGAACTTTTGAGTGTATAGTTAAGGTAGATGGACATATTCTTGGTAAAGGAGTAGGAAGTAGTAAGAAAACAGCTGAACAAGCGGCAGCTAAGGAAGCACTAGCTAAACAAGCTAAATAAGGAGAAAGAAGAATGTTAAAGGTATGTAATGTTACAAAGAAATATGGTGATTTAGTAGCAGTAAATAATTTAAGCTTTGAAGTAAATAATGGTGAAATATTTGGACTATTAGGATTAAATGGGGCTGGAAAAACAACAACTTTTAGGATGATTTTGGGGCTTATTGATGATTATGTTGGTACAATAACTTTAGATGGTAAGAAAATAGATTATAGTGTTACTGATAAGATTGGTTTTTTAACAGAAGAAAGAAGTCTTTTAACTAAGTTAACAGTGTTAGAACAAATTATTTATTATGGAGTACTTAAGTCTATTCCAGAATCAGAAATAGAGAAAAAATTAGATTATTGGTTAGAAAAGTTTGGAATATCAGAATATAAAAATAAAAAAATTAAAGAATTATCTAAAGGAAATCAGCAGAAAATTCAATTTATATCAGCAATTATTAATGAACCTAAATTACTTATATTAGATGAACCATTTTCAGGACTTGATCCAATAAATGTAGAACTTTTTAAGAATGTTATTTTAGAATTAAAAGAAAAAGGCACTAGTATAATATTTTCTTCTCATAGGATGGAACATGTAGAACTTTTTTGCGATAGGTTAGTAGTTTTAGTTAAAGGTAGAAGTGTTCTATCAGGATATTTAAAAGATATTAAGAGAGATTATAAAAAGAAGAATATTATTGTAAAGGGAGATATTTCTAAAGATAAAATTGGTAAACTTGATGGAGTAGAAAAGATAGATACTATTAAGGATGAATATATTATTTCGATTAAGGATGATAGTTATGTTCCAAATATATTTAAGGAAATAGCTAAATATGATAATATTACTAAGTTTAGTGTAGAAGATCCGACTCTTAATGAAATATTTATTAGTACAGTAGGTGATAGTTATGAAAAATAAGTTATTCTTTTTATCTAAGATGAGTTTAGAAAAGAAAATTAAAACGAAGTGGTTTTTGATAGCTAATTTGATTTTTGCTGTTTTAATAGTAGGTCTTATTAATATTGACTCTGTAATAAAAGTTTTTGGCGGAGATTTTAATGAAACTCAAGAAATTTTAGTTATTGATGAGATGAATACTTTCGATGAACTTAAGACAAGCTATTTAATGTATCAAAAGTATGTTAGTGATTATGATGATGTTACATTTACTAAATATGATAAGAGTTATGATGAAGGAGAAAAAGAAGTAAAAGATAATGATAAAGTTTTATTAGTTATAACTTCGGATGATGAAAATTATTTGAAAGCAAAAATAATTAGTAATCAATCACTTAGTAAAATAACTAGTACACTTCTTTCTTCAGCACTAACTTCAGTAAAAAGTGAAGCTCTTTTGAAAGAATATAATATTTCTAGTGAAATGTATCAAAAGATTAATTCGGGTATTGATATTGAAAATGTTGTGCTAGATGAAGAAAATAGTGAAGATAATTTAGCAGTTGCTAGTGTTATGCAAATATTAATGTTACCAATATTTATGCTTATTATGTTTTTAGTACAAATGATTGGAGCAGAAGTGAATGAAGAGAAGTCTACTAAGAGTATGGAAATTATTATTTCTAATGTAAGTCCTAAAATTCATTTTATGTCTAAAGTTATCTCTTCAAATTTATTTGTAATTATTCAAGGATTATTATTAATAGTTTATGTTGTTATAGGTGTAGTACTTAGATATATTTTATGTGGTGGATCTTTAATGGGAGAGTTTGATTCAGAAATTACTAATGTAGTTAGTTCTTTGTCTTTAGCAGGAGTTACTAATACTTTAAGTTACATGATACCAATAATTTTAATTATGATGCTTTTAACATTTGTAGCTTATTCATTATTAGCAGGTGTACTTGCTAGTATGACTACTAATTTAGAAGATTTTCAACAATTACAAACACCAATCGTAATTGTGTCTTTAGCAGGATATTATTTATCAATGATGGCTAGTTTCTTTAAAGGAAGTTTATTTGTTAGAATAATGAGTTATATTCCATTTGTATCAGTTATGTTAACACCTACATTATATGTAATGGGAGAGATAACTTTATATGATTTAATAGGTAGTATAGTACTTTTAATAGGAACAATATATTTACTTATAAAATATGGACTTAGAATTTATAAAGTAGGAATTTTAAATTATTCACAAAGTGGACTTTGGAAGAAAATGTTTAAAGCTATGAAAGAAAAGCCAGTAGAGTAGATATTATGAAGTATATCAATGATTTTTTAGAATATATAGAAGTTATTAAAAAACATAGTAAAAATACAATTATAAATTATCAAGGTGATATAGTAGATTTTTATGAATATGTTAACCATGATATTTTAAATATTTCAAAAGATAATGTTAGTGAATATTTGAATAAACTTTATGAAGAAAAACTTAGTAAAAGTTCAATAGCAAGAAAGCTTACTAGTTTAAGAATGTTTTATGATTATTTAGTTGATATGAATATAATAGAGGAAAACTATTTTAAGAATATTAAAAATCCTAAAAAAGATAAAGTGTTACCAAAACTAGTTAAAGATAATGATGTTCAGAAAATGTTTTTAATTCCTGATACGAGAAAAGCAATTGGACAGAGAAATTTACTTGTTATTAGAATGCTGTATGCTACTGGTATAAGAGTATCAGAATTAGTTGATATAAAAATTAAAGATATTAATATATATGATCATACGATAAGAATAATGGGTAAAGGTAGTAAAGAGAGAATGGTTATCTTTGGGGAATATACTGAAGATGATTTGAAGAAATATTTAAAAGATGGTCGTAAGGAATTAGATAAAAAACATAGTGAATATTTGCTACTTAATAAAGATGGAAATAAGTTAAGTGATAGGTATGTTAGAAAAATAATCGACGATATTATTATAAAGGCTAGTATTGAAATGCATGTTAGTCCACATATGTTAAGACATACTTTTGCAACACAAATGCTTAATAACGGAGCAGATTTAGTTTGTGTAAAAGATTTATTAGGACATGAATCTCTTAATACCACTAGTATTTATACACATGTATCAGATGATAAGATTAGAGAAATATATGAAATGGCTCATCCAAGAGCACATAAAGAGTAGTTTATATAAGGAGTGAAATAATGGCAAAACTATATTATAAATATGGAGCAATGAAAAGTGGTAAAACGACAGATATAATAAAGACATATTATAATTATCAAGAGAAAGGACTTAAAGTTTTAATTGTGAAACCTGGTGATGATAAGAAGGCTGGTGGTAGTATTCTTAGTAGATCTGGATCTTCACTTGAATGTGATTATGTAGTAGGAAAGGATGAAAATATTTATTATTTGATAGCTAATCATATAATAGAAAATAATTTAGATTGTATTATTGTTGATGAAGCACAGTTTTTAACTGAAAAACAAGTAGATGAATTATCTGATGTGGTAGATAATTTAGATATTCCAGTACTTTGTTATGGACTTAGAGCTGATGCATTTACACATTTATTTCCAGGAAGCAAGAGATTGTTTGAAATAGCAGATGTAATTGAAGAGTTAAAAGCTATATGTGTATGTAAATCAAAAGCTACATATAATTTAAGACTTAATAGAATTGATGGTGAATTAGTTCCAGTATTTTCTGGAGAACAGGTATCAATAGATGGAATTGATGCTGAATATGATTCTGTATGTCGTGTTTGCTATAAGAAATTAAAAAAAGATATTATAAAATATAAAAATAATAAATAGTTTTGTTAACTAGGAGTTTAAAGTCATGTTTTAAAATAAATTTTAGAACATGACTTTTGTTTAAAATTACTTTAGTTATATTTTTCTTAAATGTTTTAAAAAGTAGTTAAATAGATGTAAATTTTTTAAATAATTATTGATAAATTATACTTATTTTGATATGATTAAAAGTGCATAGGAAAGGATTGATATATATGAAGTATGTTTATGCGTTTAAAGAAGGAAATGCTAGTATGAGAAACTTACTTGGTGGTAAAGGTGCTAACTTAGCAGAAATGACTGTTTTAGGATTACCAATACCTCAAGGATTTACAGTTACAACAGAAGCATGTACTGAATACTACAATCAAGGAAAGAAAATTTCTTCAGAGATTGAAAAACAAATTTTTGATGCTTTAGCAGAGCTAGAAAAATTACAAGGCAAGAAGTTTGGAGATGTTAATGATCCATTACTTGTATCTGTTAGAAGTGGTGCTAGAGCTAGTATGCCAGGTATGATGGATACTATCTTAAATTTGGGACTAAATGATGAAGCAGTTGAAGGATTTGCTAAAAAAACAAATAATCCTAGATTTGCATATGATAGCTATCGTAGATTTATTCAAATGTATTCTGACGTAGTTATGGAAGTTAATAAATCTTTCTTTGAAAAGATTATTGATGAATTAAAAGAAGAAAAAGGAATTAAATATGATACTGAACTTACAGTTGAAGATTTAAAAGAATTAGTTAAGAGATTTAAAAAAGTATATAGTGATCACATGAATGGTGAAGAATTCCCACAAGATGCTAAAACACAACTTATGGGAGCTGTTAAAGCAGTATTTAGATCATGGGATAACCCAAGAGCAATCGTATATCGTAGAATGAATGATATTCCTGGTGATTGGGGAACTGCTGTAAACGTTCAAGCAATGGTATTTGGCAATATGGGTAATACTTCTGGAACAGGAGTAGCATTTACTCGTAATCCATCTACTGGAGAAAAAGGTATTTATGGTGAATACTTAATTAATGCTCAAGGAGAAGATGTTGTTGCAGGTGTTAGAACACCACAACCAATTACTAAACTTGAAGAAGATTTACCAGAATGCTATAAAGAATTTATAGAGATAGCTACTAAGCTTGAAAATCATTATAAAGATATGCAAGATATGGAATTTACTATTCAAGAAGGTAAATTATATTTCTTACAAACAAGAAATGGTAAGAGAACAGCTAGAGCAGCAATTAATATTGCTTGTGATTTAGTTGATGAAGGAATGATTACTCCAGAAGAAGCTATTATGAGAATAGATGCTAAAAGTCTAGATCAATTACTTCATCCAATGTTTGATACTGAAGCACTAAAAAATGGCGAAGTTATTGGTTCAGCATTACCAGCATCTCCAGGTGCAGCTGCAGGTAGGGTATACTTTACAGCAGAAGAAGCTAAGAAACATGGTAAAGGTGGACTTGGAGAAAGAGTTATTCTTGTTAGACTTGAAACAACACCAGAAGATATTGAAGGAATGGTAGCTAGCCAAGGAGTTCTTACAGTTCGTGGAGGAATGACAAGCCATGCAGCAGTAGTAGCTCGTGGTATGGGAACTTGTTGTGTATCAGGATGCGGAGAAATCGTAATTGATGAAGCAAATAAAACATTTACTTTAGGAGGACATACATTTAAAGAAGGAGACTATATTTCTTTAGATGGCTCAACAGGTAAAATTTATAATGGAGATATTAAAACAGTAGATGCAACAGTATCAGGAAACTTCGGTAGAATTATGGCATGGGCTGATGAATTCAGAAGACTTCAAATTAGAACTAATGCTGATAATCCAAGAGATACTAAGAAGGCTATTGAACTTGGAGCAGAAGGTATTGGATTATGTCGTACAGAACACATGTTCTTCGAAGCTGATCGTATTCCAAAAATAAGAAAGATGATTTTAGCTGAAACAGTAGAAGCTAGAGAAGCAGCTTTAAATGAACTTATTCCTTTCCAAAAAGGTGACTTTAAAGCAATGTATAAGGAACTAAAAGGTCTACCTATGACTGTTAGATATTTAGATCCACCACTACATGAATTCTTACCTACATTAGAAGAAGATATTAAAGCTTTAGCTAAAGATATGGGAGTTACAGTAGAACATCTTAAAAATAAGATTGATGAATTACATGAATTTAACCCAATGATGGGACATAGAGGATGTCGTTTAGCAGTTACTTATCCAGAAATTGCTAAGATGCAAACAAGAGCTTTAATTGAAGCTGCTATTGAAGTATCAGAAGAAGATGGATATGATATTACTCCAGAAATTATGATACCATTAGTAGGAGAAAAGAAAGAACTTAAATTTGTTAAAGATATAGTTATTGAAGTAGCAGAACAAGTTAAGAAAGAAAAGAAATCTGATATTCAATATCATATTGGTACAATGATTGAAATACCAAGAGCAGCACTTCTTGCTGATGAAATTGCTACTGAAGCAGAATTCTTCTCATTTGGTACAAATGACTTAACTCAAATGACATTTGGTTTTTCTAGAGATGATGCTGGTAAATTCTTAGATTCTTATTATCAAAATAAAATTTATGAATTTGATCCATTTGCTAAATTAGACCAACATGGCGTTGGAAAATTAGTTGAAATGGCTGCTAAATTAGGAAGAGAAACAAGACCAGATTTACATTTAGGTATTTGTGGAGAACATGGTGGAGAACCTAGTTCAATAGATTTCTGTAATAAAGTAGGACTTGATTATGTATCATGCTCACCTTACAGAGTTCCTATCGCAAGGTTGGCGGCAGCGCAATCACAGTTAAACAAATAGTCTGATTGAGATACTATTAAAAAATGTTATTTTAAAGATTGAAATATGGTACTTTTACCTTTATATTTCAATCTTTTTTGTATAATAAAATAATTATATTAAACTTGTCTGATATAAATTATAGGATTAAGAAACATTATTTTTTTAGTGATGTCTAAATTAAAAAAATTGTTTTAAGTTTTTAATATAATTTTGATAATTTACTATAACTTGCAATTGCTTTAAAAATATATTAAACTATATTTAGGAGAGGTTAATTAAGGAGAGTTAATATGGGAAAATTTAAAGAAGAAGTAAAAACAAAATACGATAGTTTAACGAATGAGGAAATAGTTATAAAATTAAAAAATGAATTGGAGAAAAATATTAAATATACTATGGCACTTGAATATATAATTCCTGTATTTAATGATTTGAATAATGAAGGAATAAAGTTATATTCAAATTTTAGAAAAACAGCTACACAAGATTGCATAGAATTAATTTACTATGCATATTTAAGAAAAATAATTCCTTTTGAAATTTCACCCTCCAAGAAAAATATAAAATTATTAGCAGAAAACTTCGAATTATTGGATATAATTTTAGATCATGAAACATTTAGAACAATTGTTTTTGAACAGTTTGAAAATGATATGAAAAGAAAAAATATGTTAGAAATTGTTGAAATATCCCAGGAATATTACGATGATGAAAGATTAGAATTTGATATAACTGATGGTGATTTTTTACCTCAATTAAATCTATTTGATGAACTAGAAAATAAAAGAATAGAATATTTTAAGATTAAAGATAAATATGAAAAAGCATTATCAATAATAATTAATAATTATGAAAAACGTAACAGACTGTCAAGAACATTAAAACGATTATAATGATTAATTTGAATTAAAAAAGAAATGAAACTTTTTTATAATGTGAACTAGTAGATATATTTTCGATGATATTATTTAGTTTTATTATTGGGATGTTTGGTGTTACATAATTTAAAAAATATTATAAAGGATGGTTGAATTATGAAGAAAATAATAGATTTACATATACATACAACTTGTTCAGATGGAGAATTAACTCCTAAGGAAGTAATTGATGTAGCAATAAAGAATAGAGTATCAGTTATTTCTATTACGGATCATGATACGATATGGGCTTATCAAAAAGAGCTATTTGATTATGCAAAAGATAATAATATAAAGATTATACCGGGGGTAGAAATATCTACTAAAAGTGATAGATGTGGAATACATGTACTAGGATATAATATTGATTTAAATAATAAAGAATTTCAAAATAAATTAGAAAAACTTCGTAATTCAAGACATGAATATTTGCATCAAGTAGCTGATAAACTTAATATACTAGGATATATTATTGATGTTACCTCTCTTGATAAGATTGAAGCAGTTACTAAAGCACATATAGCTTTAGATGTAATATCTAATGATAAAAATAAAGATATATTAATGAGAGAATTTGGACATATTCCTAATAAAGGAGAATTTATTGAGACAATTATGAATGAGGGCTGTCTGGCTTATGTTAAGAAAAATACAATAACTCCAAGAGAGGCAGTAGAATTAATAGAAGGTGCATCAGGAGTAGCAGTGTTAGCTCACCCAGTAGCTTACAAATATGAAAATAATTTGACTGATGAAGATATTGTAAATTTAGTTAATGATATGAAAGTAGAAATGATTGAAGCTAATTATGTTTATGTGGATAAGAATAATAAAAAGATTAACGAGTGTGATTATTGGAGAGAATTTGCTTATAGATATAATTTAAAGACAACTATAGGATCTGATTTTCATAAAGATGATGGAATTAGACCGATAATAGGCTTGATTGGAGAAAATATTAAATTATCAGATAGTGAAATAGATGAGATAATTGCTAATTTAGAAAATAAGTAATTGATAAATATGGGAGGTAATTAAATGAAAAAGTATAATGTAGTAGTGGTGTTTGATAAGAATTTTGAGAATACGTTAATGTGTAAAAGGACTAAGGAACCTTATAAAGGAATGTATAATTTAGTTGGTGGGAAAATAGAAAAGGAGAATGATGGACTAAATGAAGCATATCGTGAACTTTATGAAGAGACTAACATAAGTAATGAAGATATTTCTTTAGAACATTTTATGAATATAGAATATATATCATTTGATAAAATGATTGAAGTATACTATGGTATTCTAAATAAAGAAGTTCAGTTAATAGAAGAAGTTAATAAACTTGAATGGGTTAAGATAGATGATAATTTCTTTAATATGAATAAATATGCAGGAGAAGGAAACATAGGACATATTATTGAAGAAATAAAGATTTATCTTTCAGAAAAATGATTAATATAGTAATAGAATGAATGTATTAGTATAAATACATTCATTTTTTGATATTTTAATTACTTTTTAGAGTGTTTAGGCCTAATAAATGATAGTTATATTTGACTTTTTTACAATTAAATAGTATTATATATAACTGCTTTTAAATGTTTCCTTGGAAATATTAATTAGATTTAAAAGGGTGGTAATATGGAAGAAAAAAAGAATAATAATGAGAATATTAAGAAATTATATGATATGTTAGAACCAATAACAGAAAAAGTATATCTAGAATATAGTTATGCTAAAATAGATAAAACTGAGTATAAGAGAATAGTTAAAGCTACTGTTATGGCTATTTCTAAAGATATAGATAGATTAGATATGAAAAAGTTTAATGTTTTCTTTGAAGGAAGACTAAAAGAATATATAAATAAATATATTAAAACAAATAAAAGTGTATTTAAACAAGTATTTAATAATTATTTAGAATTTATTGATACAGAATGTCTAACATATAATGATGCTTTAAAACAATTAAAAATGATAAGTGAATTCTTTTCAAAAATAGGATATGTTATAGAACCTGATGTATGTATGGAATTACTAAATAAAAATAATAGATTACAAAATATCTTAAAAATAATAGTAGATAATAAAAAAGAAGTTTTAAAGAAAAAGAAAATAGAAGATATATATGATAATGATACTTTTGTTATTTTAATTAGAATGTATTGTATGATTAATAATGTAGAATTATTTGATGGTACGGATAATTTAGAAAGAAATAATAATAATAATACTGATGATTCTACAAGAGGAGTTAATACATTAGATTTATATTTAAAAGAAATAAAAATGCCATTACTAACTAAAGAAGAAGAATTAGAATTATATAACCGAGTTAAGAATGGTGATGAAGAAGCTAAAAATATCTTTGTAGAAAGTAATTTAAGATTAGTAGTTAATATAGCTAAAACATATATGGGACGAGGATTATCTTTTCAAGATTTAATACAAGAAGGAAATTTAGGATTAATTAAAGCAGTAGAAAGATATGATGGAAGCAAAGATTATAGATTTTCAACTTATGCTTATTTTTGGATAGTTCAGGCATTAACAAGAGCAATAGCTAATTATGGAAGAAAAATAAGAATACCAGTTAACTTACATAATAAAGTTGTTCAATATAAAAAGGCTAGTCAAGATTTTACTACAGCATATGGAAGAAATCCTACGATTAAAGAAATGGCTTTAGAATTAGGAATTTCTACTTTAGAATCAGAGAAATTATATAATTTACAAAATGATGCTGTTAGTCTTAATGTACCAATAGGGGATGATTATGATGATGAGCTTGAAACACTTATTCCAGCTGATGAAGTTTCATTTGATAGTGATATAGAATTATCTGATATGTAACGTGAGACAATAGAACTTATTAATAATAGTAACCTAACTGAAAAAGAGAAAACTGTTTTAATGCTTAGATTTGGAATTGCTGGTAATAAGAAGATGACACTTGAAGAAATAGGAGATATGTATGGGGTTACTAAAGAAAGAATAAGACAAATTGAAAATAAGGCAATAATGAAGTTAGGAAGAAATAAACAAATAGAAAAAATGGCTATTTATATGGATAACCCTGATAAGGCAATAAGAAATTTACGTGATAGAAATGACGATATAATAAGAGGGTATGGTATGAATAATACTAGATTAGAAGAGAGAAAAAAAGTACCTGGAAATGGTAATATTAAAACTATATATGAACTTCTTAGTCCACATTCAAGAGAAGATATAGATAATGTTATACTAGCACTTACTCCAAATGATTTAAAACTATTATATTTAAGATATGGTGATAACTTGGATAGTCCTAAAGTTAGTGAAAAATGGGATGCTAATATATATGGAAATGCCTTTTATAATAAACTAATTGTTAAGATGAAGAGAATGCTAGAAGATGATGATATTATGACTATGATAAGAAGAAAAACAATAAATGGATAAGATATTAATATATATAATAAATTATAATAAAAATATAAGAAAAAGACTTTGTTTATGATACTTAAATGTAAGATATCATGAGTAAAGTCTTTTAATATTAATTTTAATCTGGAATAATAGTAGTGGTATATTTACTTTTACCAATATAATTATTAGAACTATCAAAATCATCTTCATCATAAGTAAAGACAGTTAGGGTAATAGGAGACGATATATCAGTAGCTTTATTAGCCATGAATAATTTTATTGAAGAGAAAATAGTCTTATCGGTAACTTCTTCTGGTAAAAGATGAGAATACCAAGAACCGTTTGGTTGATTAATATCATCATATAGATAAACATAGAGATATGGAGCAAAAATATATTCACAATCAGGAGTTAAAATTTGCTCTTTGTAAAGTTTACCTTCGGCTTCAAAAGAAATAATAAAACCAATTTTATATTTATCAATATTTTCATAATTTTTATAGTATTTATTCCAATTATATTTAATATAATTATTTTCTAAAGGGTCTTGATTAGTATAGTAAATATTAAATACGGTAATATCTTTCATATTAGTAAGTTTTACATGATAGTCTTTTATTAGATGTTCATCTTCATATAGGCCTATAGTTATAGGATTATTATCTTGATAAGTATTTATAGAAATATCTAATTGTTTATCTAAATCAATATTCTTAGGAGAATTAGACTGGTTAGAACAAGCAGTTAATAAAAGAAGACTAATTATTATTAATATTTTTTTCATATATGATCACCATCTTAATTATAATATAAAATATAGAAAAAAAGAAGACTTATAATTTAAAATCTTCATAATCATCATCAGTCATATCTTTTAAATCATAAAATGGTCTTTCTTTATATTTTTTGATTTCTGCTACAATGTTAGTAGGAAACTTCTTAATATAAGAATTATAAGTAGTAATATTAGCATTGTAGTAGTTTCTTAAAGTTATTAGCTCTTCATCAATTAAAATTATTTTCTTGTTTATTTTAAATATTTCATCATTATCTCTTAATTCTTTATGTTTATCATATAAAGATAGAAATTCATTATAAGAATTAGTTAGAGTTCTATCTAATTCAAAATTACTTATCTTTCTAGCTCTTAATTTAATAATATCTTTAAAAGAATTTTCATCTAGTTTAATAATATTTTTAATAAGAGATACAGAACGATTAAGTAAATCATATTTATCTCTTAGATTAGTATCTATTCTAGATTCTGCTTCATCTACTCTTATGATAGTTTCATTAATTTTATTATATAGATAAACATAGATAATTGCTAAGATAATTAAACAAGTTATAATTATAAATAGGATTGTTAAGGAATTCATATTATCACCTATAGTAATTATAACAAATAATTTTATTTATGACAATAACTTATAATTATAAATTAGTATTTTATAAATTGCTTATTATAATTGATAGGTTCTTCAAAAGTAACAAAGTCTAAGTATATTATTAATATTAAATACCATTCACCAGTTTGAGGATTAGATAAGATAACATGATCTTTTCCGGCTTGTTCAATTACACCATCAAAAACACGGTCTTGCCATTCGATAGAGCCAGGAACTGTAACATGTAGACGAGCTTTTTTACCACGATTTAATCTAAGAATGTTTTCAATATAAGATTGCTCGTCATAGTCAGTAGTGTACTGAGAATTTGATAGAGGAATAGACTGCTGATTAGGAATAGTATTATTATTTAGACCTATTCCAGGAAAAGGAGTAGTATCAGTAGTAGAACTATTAAAAGAAGAACTATTATCAGTTAATGGCTGATTAGGAAATGCATTATTATAATAACTTCCGTTCATATAATCATCCTTTCTTTATAAATATATTTATTAGTTTACTAATTATTCATAATAATTTATTAAAAGAATTAGAGATATTTACAATATATAAAGATAATGATAAAATTATTAATAGAGAAGGTGATAGAATGAAAGTAAGAGTAGGAGTATCTAATAGACATATACATTTATGTAAGAGTGATGCTGATATTTTATTTGGATGTGATTATGTATTTAAAAAACGTAATGATTTATCACAAATAGGAGAATATGCTTGCGAAGAAGTAGTAAAAATTAGTACTGATAAATATGAGTTTCCACATGTAAGAGTAATGGGGCCAATTAGAGATTATACACAAGTAGAAGTATCACAAGATGATGCAGAATTATTAGGAATAAATCCTCCAATTAGAGATTCTGGGAATTTAGACGGTAGTGAGAGTGTATATATAGAAGGACCTAAAGGAAAAATATTTAAAAAAAATTGCTGTATTAAGGCAACTAGACATATTCATTGTAATAAATTAGATAATATTGGTCATAATAATAGAGATATAGTTAAAGTTATGGCTAATGGTAAAGAGATGGATAATGTTCATATAAAGATGGGAGATAATTTTAAATTAGAATTACATATTGATAGAAGTGATGCTTCATTATATGGACTTGAGAATGGAGACTATATCGACTTAGAATAAATATATATAAGGAGATAATATGGATATAGTAACAATTCTTAAAAGAACGAAAAAAGAACTTATTAATAAGATAATTACTTCAGTTATTATACAGGGACTATTATTAGTTATACCAGTATATTATACTAAAAGTATTAATCATGCAACAGATTTAGAATATGAAAAAGCTTTTAAGTTAATTGTTATTACACTAGTATTATCTCTTTTATATTACCTATGGAATTACTTTAATCAAAAAGCATGGTATAACTATTATAATAAATTATATTTAGAATATACTAATTTAGTAACATCTGCTAATGTTAAGAATATAACCTTAGGAGAATATACTAATATTATTAATAATGATATCGATATAATAGGAACATTTATTGGAAATGCTGTTACAAGAATTATTCAAATATTTGAATTCTTAATTATATATATGTATTTTTTATCAATAGACTTTTATATATTTTTAGTAACCTTGATTATTTCAATATTTATGGTAATAATAATAATATATTTTGGTTCTAAGATAGAGATTGAGAATAAGAATAGAAAAGATAGTCTTGATTATAAGACAATTAATATACATAATATTTATGATGTACTTAAGAATAATAAGAAGGTTAATAGTAGTGATAATGGATTTATTAAAAGTACTATTATGTATTTACAATCTAATGCTAAATTTAATTTGTTTGTTAATGGAATGATATACTTAGTATTAGGATTTTTAGAGCTTGCAAGATATGGAATAATTATTTATGCAATATATTTAGTAAGTCTTGGTAAGATGGAAATTGGTACAGTACTTCTTATATATTCTTATTATGCTAAGATAATTAATAACTTTGAAGTATTAGGAACAATTAATGCAGAATTTCAAAGTGTTAAAGTATCAATAAATAGACTTAATAGAATTAAAAGTAATGAAGCAGTATAATAATATTCGATAATGAAGTAATAATTAAGTGAAATATATTAATATAATGATGATATAAATGTTTGACATAGAATGAATAATATGCTATTATAAGAACCAACTAAGGGGGATATGATGGCATATTTTTTAACAGTAGAAAAAAGTAGAGGTAATTATATTATTTTACCAATAAATAAATTTATGGAAATAGGATTGTTTATTCGTGATAAGAATACTAGATATAAGCAAGATGGATATTGTTCTTTAAAAGAGATAGATGAATTTACAAAGAACTTTAATGATGGTTCTGAATTAAGAGAGTTCTTAGTTAGTAGAGGAATGCTATCAGTTAATTTAATTGATAAAAAGTTAGCTGTTAGATATAATAGTAATGGTTTGTTTAAGAAAGTTATGTATGATTTAATGTATCAAAGAGATATAGAATATTTAGCAAATCCAAGATTACTTATTAGAGAAATAGAATATAGATTAATAAAGGAAGATTATGAGTTTTTAAGAGATTTACTTAATCATTTTTCTCATCATCATAGAGCAGAAGCAGAAATAGCAGAAACTATTAATTATATAAATAACTTAATTCGTTTTAAAGATGTTTTATCATATCAAGGAAAAGAAAGAGAATACTTAACAAGACGTGATAGATTTGGAAATAATGGAGTAACTAGAATAATTAAAAAACTTATGTATGATAATAATGGTGATAGTTTAAATTATAGGAATTTTCATGATATTTTAGCTTTTATGAATAATTATGATGATAATAGGAATAGTTGTAAGGAACAAAAGGTTTCTAGGAAATATCAAGAAGAGGTATTAGATGAAGAATACCAGATGAGTATGTTTCAGGAAGATTATCTTACTTATGATGAGACTTTAGTGGAAGAAGATGATATGGATAAGATTATTTTTGGAGCACCAGCAGTATATCCTTCTGAAGAATACTATGATGGGATTGATAAAATAGAATATATTGTTAGGAAGAATAGTTTTTCAAGATGTAAGAAGAGAACTAGAAAGATAGATCCTGATCAGATGAGTTTATTTAAGTAGAAAAAAATAACAGAGTTAGAGTTAGACTTTACTCTGTTATTTTTATTATTTTTCAAGACGCTCCATGATATCTTTTAAGATAAGTTCATTTTTATTTTCTCTTGGTTTATATATTTTAGTATTTTTAATATTATCTGGAAGATATTGTTGCTTAACGTAACTATTTTTATAATCATGGGGGTATTTATAATCTTTGCTTGGGTTCTTTAAGTGACTTGGAACATTACCGCTACCGGTATTATCAATAAGACTAATGGCGGTATCTATAGCAGCTTCAGCACTATTACTTTTTGGAGATAGGGCCATTTCGATTACAGCAGCAGATAAGGGAATTCTTGCTTCTGGTAGACCTAACATTAAAGCACTATCAATAGCAGCCATGACTTTAGGACCCATACCGGGATTAGCAAGACCAATATCTTCATAGACAATAACAGCCATTCTTCTGGTGATGGCTTCTAATTCACCGCCTTCAATTAATCTAGCAAGATAATATACTGAGGCATGAACATCACTACCGCGAATAGATTTTTGAAAAGCACTAAGTAAATCATAATAACCATCTTGATTTTTATCATGAAAGATATTAGGCTTATTACTTATCTTAATTAATTTATCAGTAGTTATGTGATAATCTTCTGTAGAATAATAAGCTACTTCAAGAAGATTATAAGCATATCTTAAATCATTTTTAGATAAATTAGCGATATATTCGATAGCATCATTATCTATTTGCAAATCAGGAAGATAGTTAGAAGATTTGACATTATTTATAGCTAGAATAATATCTTCTTTAGATAAATCTTTTAGTTCAAATAGTTGACATCTACTTCTTATAGCAGGATTGATACTGTGATAGGGATTAGAGGTAGTTAGACCTATTAGAGTTATGAGACCACTTTCTAATACAGGAAGTAGTAAGTCTTGTTTATCTTTATTCATACGATGAATTTCATCAATTATTAGGATAAGACCATTATACATTTTAGCTTCATTTATGACGGTATCAAAATCTTTTTTATTATTACTAACAGCATTTAATAGACGATATTTAACATCTAATTCAGATACGATAGCTAGAGCAATAGAAGTTTTACCAGTACCTGGTTTACCATATAAAATCATAGAAAATATTTTCTTATTTTTAACAAGATTAGAGATAATTTTATCTTTACCAATAAGATGAGTTTGACCAATTACCTCAGATAAATTTTTGGGACGCATTTTAGTAGCTAATAATTCTTCCATAATAAGTTTTGTCCTTTCTATTTATAAAAATTAATATATGACATAATATGAGTATTTTTTTGATTAATATTAGGTATTATATATAAGATACTTTATATCATATTAATATTTCTTAAGTAGTATTATTATATCACAATATATTTAGTTAAACAATGTTATGAAAGTGATATGAGAATAAATTTATTATGAGAATAATAATCATGAGATGTTTTTCTTGACAGGCGAACTAAAGTATGCTATTATATTTGGACGAATGAGAAAAAAGGATTAGAAAGAAGGAATTTTGATGTATTATTCATTTTTAGATGAAATAGATAAATATATTAAAGAAAAGGGAATACCTTTTAAGAATATTATAGTTAATTATTCATATTTTCCTGATGTAATTAATCAAGTAATATTAGATCAATTAAGAAAAAGTACTAGTTTTTTTGAACTTGGAGTTGAAGAATATATACTTGAATATGATAAGATAGGAAATTTATATTTACATGCTAAAGATAAAAAATGTGTTGCTAATGTTATAATATCTAATTGTAATAATTTATCAGTAGACTTTTCTTTTGGGGGAATATCTGAGAAGAGACTTCTTGAAGAAGCTTATATGCTTAGAACTTTAGAAGAAGAAAGAATGACTATAAGGGAAGATATTAAGAAGATGAATTTAAGCTTGAAGGATAAAGTTTTATTAGAGAATAAAAGAGTTAGAAAGATGGCTACTAATAATTATTATAGATTACGTAATAGTGGGATTAGTATCTTAGATTTAGTTGATTATCAAGAAGAATTAGAAGAGTGTGTAGATAAAATTAAGAAGTATATTGATTATTTAAATGGGATGTATCAAGAAGATGTAACTAAAAATAATGATGTAATGAAGGGTATTTGTTATTTAGAACCCAAAAAAGATACTGTTATTAGGAGAGATAAAGGGGTAACTAGTGATAAGAGTAAAGAGAGAATTAATCCAGTAATTGAAGCTTCAGCAAGATTAGAAATATTAGATAGCTATGATTATTTATATAAAGATTATGCTTATACTAATGATAATAGAGAGATTAGCTATATGAATTATTTATATGAAATATATGATAAGATGTATGTACTTATAATGGAACCATATAATGGAATTAAATATACTAAGATAGCAGTATTTAAATATGAAGAGATGAATGAAGAAGTATTTAGAGAAGCAGTTAAAAGTTATCTAGAATTATCTGCTAGTGAATTTATGATGTGTGAAGGTACTTCTAGAAGCTCTCATACATCACTAAATACCTTTAGAGGGATTATTAATTATACATTAGTACCTAAAGATACAGAACTAGTTAGTCCTGGATTTAAAAAGAAAATAAGAAGTATTAAGGATGAAATAAGAGAAATGTAGATTCTCTTTTTCTTTTTAAATATAGATATTTACATAATATATAAAAATATTTGTAAAGTAATTTGAAAAAAGATAAAATATATGATAAAATTATACTTGGGAAGAGTGATACAGATGGATAATTACAATGAAAATAGTATAAAAATATTAGAAGGTCTTGAAGCAGTTAGAAAAAGACCTGGTATGTATATAGGATCAACGGATAAGAGAGGTCTTCATCATCTTATTTGGGAAATAGTAGATAACTGTGTAGATGAAGCGTTAAATGGATTTGGAGATTATATAAAGATTATAATGCATACTGATGGTTCTATTAGTGTTAGTGATAGAGGTAGAGGAATTCCT
Source organism: uncultured Bacilli bacterium (assembly GCA_934101175.1). Taxonomy (GTDB): domain Bacteria; phylum Bacillota_I; class Bacilli_A; order RF39; family UBA660; genus RUG705. The sequence goes on along the minus strand of CAKOQC010000001.1, from coordinate 215,742 downwards.
ACAGGAATGCATTCTTCAGGGAAGAGTACACCTGAGGTTATATATACAGTACTACATGCTGGTGGTAAGTTTTCTGATGGTGGATATAAAGTGTCTGGAGGACTACATGGCGTTGGTGCTTCTGTAGTTAATGCATTATCAGAATGGATGGAAGTTACTACTAGAAGAGATAAGGGAGAATACTATATTAAGTTTTCTAATGGAGGACATGTAGAAGTTCCTCTTAAGAAGATTGGTACTAGTTCAAGAACAGGTACAACAGTTAGATTTAAACCAGATAAGACCATTTTTGAGACAACTACTTTTAATTATTCAACGATATGTGAGAGAATGCAAGAATGTGCTTTTTTGATTAATGGACTTACAATAGAGATAGTTGATGAAATAGAAGATAGATCAGAAAAATATTGTTATGAGAATGGACTTCATGCTTTTTGTGAATATTTAAATGAAGGAAAGACACCACTTCATAAAATACTTTGCTTTAGTGCTGTAAAAGATAAGGTCAATGTTAGTATTGGAATGCAATATACAGATAGTTATAGCGAAAATATTATTTCATTTGTTAATAATGTTAAGACACCTGATGGTGGTACACATGAAGTAGGATTTAAGACCGCTATTACAAAAGTACTTAATGATTATGCTAAAGAAAAAGGCTTTGTTAAGGGAAAAGATAAAGCTTTTGAAGGATCTGATGTTAGAGAAGGACTTACAGCAATTATTTCAGTACAAATACCAGAAGCAATTTTACAATTTGAAGGACAGACAAAATCTAAATTAGGAACACCAGTAGCAAGAACAATAGTAGAAGCAATTGTTACAGAAAAACTTAGATTTTTCTTAGAAGAAAATAATGCAGTAGCAACTCAGATAGTTAGCAAAGCATTAAAAGGTAAAGAAGCAAGAGAAGCTGCTAGAAAAGCAAGAGAAGAAACTCGTAAAGGAAAAGATAATAAGAAGATAGAAAAAATTCTTAGTGGTAAGTTAACTCCTGCTCAAAGTAGAGATAGAGAGAAATGCGAATTATTTATCGTAGAGGGAGATTCTGCTGGTGGATCTGCTAAACAAGGAAGAGATAGAAAAACCCAGGCAATATTACCTTTAAGAGGAAAAGTTATTAATACAGAGAAAGCTAAATTAGAAGATATATTTAAGAATGAAGAAATTAATACCTTGATACATACTATTGGAGCTGGTATTGGAAATGATTTTGATATAAAAGAATGTAATTATGGAAAAGTAATTATTATGACCGATGCTGATGATGATGGAGCACATATTCAATGTTTATTATTAACATTCTTCTATAGATATATGAGGCCACTTATAGAGAATGGTAGATTATTTATAGCAATGCCACCATTATATAAGCTTAGTATAGGAGGACATGATAATTACCTTTGGACTAATGAAGAACTTAAAAAGATGACAGCAGGAAAAAGTAATTATAAAATACAAAGATATAAAGGACTAGGAGAAATGAATGCAGATCAATTATGTGATACAACAATGGATCCAAAATATAGAAATTTAGTAAAAGTAAATATTATTGACGGAGCATTAGCTGAGAAGAGAGTATCAATACTAATGGGAGATGCTGTTGAACCTAGAAAGAATTGGATTAATGAAAATGTAGAGTTTTCATTAGAAGATGCATATAAAATATAGACAAGAAATATCATAGATAGAAATTGATATTTCTTTTCACATATAAATTAATAAGGAGGAGAAAATATGAAAGAAAATGAGGGAGTACTTAAAATTAAGACAATGATAAATGATGATTGCAGTTATTATGATCCATCTTTAATGTGTTCAGTAATAGATTGCTTGAAATGTAATAATAGTACAACTAGAATAATACTTCCTGACGGAAGACAAATTGGGGATGAAGACTATTACATGATATCTAGAAATGAAGAAAAATATTTAATAAAGTTCTTTGATAAGATACCATTAAGGAAAGAGATGGATGAATATTTAATTAATCCTTTAAGTGATTATCAATTAATAAGAGTAAGTGATGGAATTATTATAAGAAATAGACCTACTATGGATAATAAAAAAGAGAATAATTTTGGTAATAGTAAGAAGAAAATAAGAAAAATTAAGAAGAATAAATGATTATTTATTTTATGCAATAATAATCTTTATTAATTTTTATTAAATTACGTAAAATGCATTGACAAACGTTTGTTCATATTATATACTTATGTTGCTAGGGGTGATATAATTAGCAAAGGATTTAATTATTAGAAGTAGTACTGAAGAATTTATAACATTTAAACTTCAGGAGAAGGATAAAGGTATTCAAGTTAGATATGAAAATGAAACCTTATGGATGACACAAAGAGCAATAGCGGAATTGTTTGATGTTCAAAGACCTGCTATTACAAAGCATTTATTAAATATATTTGAAGATAATGAATTAGACAAAAATTCAGTATGTTCCAAAATGGAACATACTGCTGCTGATGGTAAGAAGTATCAAACAGAATATTATAATCTAGATGCAATAATCTCTGTTGGATATAGAGTAAATTCAATAAGAGCTACACAATTTAGAAGATGGGCAACTAATATTTTAAAATCATTTAGCCTGGTGGAGGTATAGAACATGATGAAGAACCTAAAGAGGCTTTATATAGAGAACTTATGGAAGAAGTTTCAGTAGGAGTAGTTAAAGAACAATTATTAGATGTTGTTTCTAAGACGTTTAAGTGGCAAGTAGACGATAATTTAATAGAAGATTTGCATCATATAGGAATACTTTATTTAGTAGAAATAGATGATAATAAATTAAGGGAAACGGGAGATGGAATAGATTCTCTTGGAGGTGTATGGGTAGATATTAAAGATATAGATAAAGATAAAGTAACTCCTTTTACTTGGATGGCTTTAGAAAGATTAGGATATAAATAATATAATTAAATGATATAGAAAAATACTTAATAATTACAGAAGAAGAAAAAGATGGTTGACATAAATATTAAGTTATTATATAATTAAAGAGATTTGTTAAAACAAGAGACGAAGACGAGATTATAAATATATAATAGAGAGTAGTTGTTTGGTGGAAAACTATATAGATGTTATAATCTAAATCACTTCTGATGTATTTAATCGATAAGTAGATTAAATCGGTATAATACCGTTATAGATAAAGAGAGCACTTAGTGAACTAGGGTGGTACCGCGATATAGATGTCGTCCCTAGAAATTAAGGGCTTTTTTTTGGAGGTAAAATGAATAAAGAATATGAAGTAAGATTATTAAATATTAATATGGAAGACTTTATAAAGATACTTAAGGATAATCAGGCAGAATATATTGGAAAATGGATACAGAGAAGATATATTTATGATTTTAAACCAGGTGATGAAAATAGATGGATAAGACTTAGAACTAATGGAGAAAAGACTACTTTGACTATTAAAGAATATCATGAAAATAGTGTATCAGGAGTAGAAGAATTAGAAATAGAAGTAAATGATTTTGATAAGACTGATTTATTACTTGAAAAATTAGGATATATAAAGAGAAGTATTCAGGAAAATAGACGGATACGATATATATTAGATACAGTAGAGATAGATATAGATACTTGGCCTGGATTAAATACCTATGTAGAATTTGAAGGTAAGTGTGAAGAAGATATTAAGAAGGTATTTAATAGATTGGGACTTGATTATAGTATGGCTGTTTATGATAATGTACAAGATATATACTTATCAGAAGGATATACATTAGAAGAATTAAATAATTTAAAATTAGAGGAGGAATATAAAAATGAAATTTAAGGAACTTGATAAAAGAGAAGTAAGTGAAGTTGAGAAGAGTATTGATGAATCTTGGGGTGGAGTTAATAAAATAACTGAACGTCAAATAGAAAATAGAAAAGATAGTGAAGATTTTGTTTTCTATGATGGACCTGCTACTGCTAATGGAATGCCAGGAGTACATCATATATTAGCAAAATTACTTAAAGATACATTTTGTAAATATAAAACAATGAAAGGATATCGTGTACTTAGAAAGATAGGTTGGGATACACATGGACTTCCTGTTGAAGTACAAGTAGAAAAAGAACTAGGATTTGAAGGAAAGAACGATATTGAAAAATATGGAATAAAAGAATTTAATGAGAAATGTCGTGAATCTGTTTGGAAAAATGAAAAGGCTTTTCGTGAATTTACTGAAGAATTAGGACAATTTATTGATCTAGAACATCCTTATATTACATATGATAATAATTATATTGAGACTGAATGGTGGATACTAAAGAAATTCTTTGATGAAGGGTTAATATATGATGGACTTAAGATACTACCATATTGTCCTAGATGTGGAACAGGGCTTGCTAGTCATGAAGTAGCACAAGGATACAAGGAAGTATCAGTTAATACAGTAACAGTACCATTTAAATTAAAGAATATGGATAATACTTATTTACTTGTATGGACTACTACACCTTGGACACTTCTTGCTAATGTAGCAGCTTGTGTTAATCCTAATGAAGAGTATGTTAAATGTGCTAGTAAAGGATATAACTTTATAGTAGCTAAGAAATTAGCTGATAAGGTTCTTGGAGAAGGATATGAAATAGTAGAAGAATATTTAGGTAAAGATCTTGAATATATGGAATATGAACAATTATTACCAATAATAAAAGTACCAGGAAAAGCTTTCTTTATTACTTGTGCTGATTATGTTACAATGGAAGATGGTACTGGTATAGTACATATTGCACCAGCTTTTGGACAAGATGACTACGAAGTAGGACTTAAATATAATTTACCAATGATTAATCCAGTAGATGAAGCAGGATGCTATAAAGAAGGGCCTTGGAAAGGAAGACTTGTAGTAGATTCTGAACTTGAACTTGAAATAATTAAATATTTAGCAGGAGAAGATAAATTATTTAAGAAACAAAAAATGGTACATAATTATCCTCATTGTTGGAGATGTAAGACACCACTAGTATATTATTCTAAACCTAGTTTATATATAAAAGTTACAGCATTTAAAGATAAAATAGTTGAAGCTAATAAGAAAGTTAATTGGTATCCTGAGTTTGTTGGAGAAAAAAGATTTGGTAATTGGCTTGAGAATTTGAATGATTGGGCTATTTCTAGAAATAGATATTGGGGTACACCAATACCTTTATGGAGATGTGAATGTGGACATGATGAGATGATTGGTTCTAGATGTGAGCTATGTGAAAGAGCAATAGAGAAGATAGATGAAAATATCGAATTACATAGACCTTATGTAGATGATGTACATATTAAATGTCCTAAGTGTGGGGGAGTAATGACTAGGGTTAAAGATGTAATTGACTGCTGGTTTGATTCTGGTAGTATGCCTTTTGCACAATATCATTATCCATTTGAAAATAAAGAATTATGGAAAGAACAATTTCCAGCAGATTTTATTTGTGAAGGAATAGATCAAACAAGAGGATGGTTCTATTCACTAATAGTAATATCTACATTCTTAGAAGGATGTGCACCATATAAGAACGTTTTAGTTAATGATTTAGTACTTGATAAATTTGGACAAAAGATGCATAAGAGTAAAGGCAATGCAGTAGAACCATTTAGTGTTTTACATAAGTATGGAGCAGATGCTACTAGATTTTATATGTTATATGCTTCACCAGTATGGACACCTTTAAAATTTGATGAAGATGGAATTAAAGAAATACAGTCTAAAACATTTAGTACACTTAAAAATACTTATACATTCTTCCAAATGTATGCTAATGCAGATAACTTGGATCCTAAAGATTTTGAAGTAGCTTATGAAGATATAGATGAGATAGATAAATGGTTATTATCTAAATATAATAAGTTAGTAGAATATGTTACAGAAGCAATGGATGAATATGATTTAAATAAAGCTACTAGAGCTATTAATAATTTCTTAAATGAAGATTTATCTAATTGGTATATTAGAAGAAATAGAAGAAGATTCTGGGGTAGTGAACTTAATAATAGTAAGAAGGCAGTATATCAAACTACTTATCAAGTATTAGAAGGATTATGTAGATTGATGGCTCCAATTAGTCCATTTATTACAGAAGAAATATATCGTAATTTAACAGGATGTGAAAGTGTACACTTAGCGGATTATCCAGTAGTAGATAAGACAAAATATCAAGATAAGATTGAAGAGAAGATGGACTTAGTAAGAGATTTGATTAGTCTTGGCAGGAATGCTAGAGAAGAAGCTAAGATAAAAGTAAGACAACCTATTAGTGAAGTAATAATCGATAGTAAAAATAAGAAGATTATTAGTGATTTAGTAGAACTTATTAAAGAAGAACTTAATGTTAAAGAAGTAGTATTTGAAGATAATCTTGGCACTTATATTAACTTTATAGTTAAACCTAACTTTAAAGAAGTAGGAAAGATACTTGGGCCTAAAATTAAAGAATTCCAAGAAGTACTTAGTAAGTTATCAATGGATGAAGTTAATAAACTTAGAAATGATGAAGGGGTAGTTGTTACTTTATCAGGAGAAGAATTTACAATAGAGCCTGGAATGGTAGATATAAGAGTAGAATCTAAAGAAGGATTTGATGCTACTTATAAGGATAATAACTTTATAGTACTTAATACAACTCTTACTTCAGAATTAGTTAATGAAGGATTAGCAAGAGAAACTATTTCAAAAATTCAACAAATTAGAAAGAATAATGGCTTTGAAATTACTGATAGAGTTAAAGTCTTTTATGAAGGAAGTAAGGAATATACGAACGCTATTAGTGAATTTATTACTAATATTATGGATGAGACTTTAGCAGTAGAATTTAATGAAGCTAGTGATTTAACTGATAGTTATGATATTAATGAATATAAGGTTAAAATTAGAGTAGATAAAATATAATTATAAACACGAACACTTTAATGCAGTAAAAATGCAAAAAAGTGTTTTTTTATAACTTTACACATTTTGTAAAATTATAAAAAATAGAAAAAGAACAAAAAAATATATCACAAACAATAGATTGTAAATATCAATTATTCCTTGAAAATAAAGAGAATTATTGATTAAAGAAACAAAATATTGTTTATTAAAATAATTTATAAAAATTAAAAAAGACAAAAAATAGAAAAAATAAAAAATAGAAAAAAATTAATTTTAGAAAACGAACAAAAATCTATTGACAGAAGAAAAAATAGTCGATATAATGATGTTAACAATAAGAGAAGGAGTAAAGAAAAATGGTTAACACAGAAGAGTTAGTAACAACACTTAAAGTTGTTAAAAGGAATGGCAAGAAAGTAGATTTTGATGGAACTAAAATTGCTTTAGCTATTAAAAAAGGGTTTGATAGTATTACGCGTGATGATGAACCAGTATATTCTTCTAAGGATGTACAAAAAGTTTATCAAACAGTAATTAAAAAAATAGAGAAAGAATATAAAGATGAAGAAAAAATTAAGATTGAAGAAATTCAAGATTTAATAGAAGAAGCACTTAATAAATGCGGATATGAGGATGTTTTTAAATCTTTTTCAGAATATCGTGATAGAAGAGCACAATCAAGATTATTATTTGCAGATGAGAAGAAAATTCATAAATTTTTAAAATCGCTTGAAGGACTTGGACTTAAAAGTGCTGCTGAAGAAGATGCTAAGAGAGAAAATGCTAATATTGATGGTAATAGTGCAATGGGTACGATGCTTCAATATGGATCAACAGTATCTAAAGAATTTGCTAAAGCATATTTAATGAAAAAGAAGTTTGCTGATGCTCATGATAATGGGGATATACATATTCATGATATGGACTTTTTAGCAATGGGTACTACTACTTGTACACAAATAGATTTAAATAAATTATTTAAGAATGGTTTTTCTACCGGACATGGATATTTAAGAGAACCACAAGATATTATGAGTTATTCAGCACTTGCTGCAATAGCTATTCAATCTAATCAGAACGATCAACATGGTGGACAAGCAATACCGGCATTTGATTATTATATGGCTCCTGGAGTACTTAAAACATTTAAAAAACAATATAAAATGGCAATAGAAGAACTTTTAGATTATTCAGGATTTGATACTTTTGTAAATATGAATAAAATTAATGATAAGATAGATAAATTAGATAGTATAGAATTTGATTTAGAATACATGGATGAATGTGCTAAAGATAGTGATAAAGTTAAAGAAATATTTAGTAAAGCATATGATATAGCTTATAAGAAAACTGATAGAAGAACTTATCAAGCAATGGAAGCGTTTGTACATAACTTAAATACAATGCATTCAAGAGCGGGAGCACAAGTACCATTTTCTTCAATTAACTTTGGAACAGATACTAGTCCTGAAGGAAGAATGGTTATGAAAAACTATTTACATAGTGTAGATGCAGGACTTGGTAAAAATGAAACTCCAATATTCCCAATATCTATATTTAAAGTAAAAGAGGGAGTTAACTATAATAAAGAAGATCCTAACTATGATTTATTTAGATTATCTTGTGAAGTATCTGCAAAAAGACTTTTCCCTAACTTCTCATTTATGGATTCACCATTTAATAAACAATATTATAAAGGAGATTATAATACAGAAGTTGCTTATATGGGATGTAGAACTAGAGTTATGGGTAATGTCGTAGATGAAAATAAAGCAGTTACTCCAGGAAGAGGAAACTTATCATTTACTTCAATTAACTTGCCTAGATTAGGTATTAAACATGGAATAGTACTTGGAGCAGAGAAAGCAGATATTAAAGGTTTCTTTAAAGAACTTGAAGAAACTATGGATATGGTAAAAGATCAATTACTTGAAAGATTTGAAATTCAATGTAATAAGAGAATGTATAATTTTCCATTCTTACTTGAACAAGGAGTATGGATTGATTCAGATAAACTTAAACCTACTGATAGACTTAGAAAAGTACTTAAACATGGAACACTTAGTATTGGGTTTATAGGACTTGCTGAAACACTTAAAGCGTTAATCGGAAAACATCATGGTGAGGATGCAGAAGCTCAAAAATTAGGACTTAAGATTATTAAGTTTATGAGAGATAAATGTGATGAATATTCAAAAGAATATAATTTGAACTTTACTTGTTTAGCAACACCAGCAGAAGGATTATCTGGAAGATTTGTTAATATAGATAGAGCGATATATGGAAAGATTAAGGGAGTTACTGATAGAGAATACTATACTAATTCATTCCATGTACCAGTATATTATAATATTTCTATTGCTAATAAGATTAAGATAGAGGGGCCTTATCATGCATTTACTAATGCAGGACATATTAGTTATATAGAACTTGATGGAGATGTTACTACTAATATAGATGCTTTTGAAAAGATTATAAGACTTATGAAAGAAAATAATTTTGGATATGGGGCAATTAACCATCCAGTAGATAGAGATCCTGTATGCGGATATGTGGGAGTTATTAAAGATGTATGTCCAGGATGTGGAAGAAGAGCATATGAGGGAGTTTCAGTTGAAAAATTAAGAAGTGCTAGTGCTAATTGTAGTACTTGTAAATAATAACTAAAAAGAAAGAAGGAAGAATTATGAAAGAAGTAGAAGTTAAAGAAGAAAAAACAGTAGGAGAAGGTGTAGGATTCGAAAGAATTAGAAGAATTACTGGTTATTTAGTAGGTACAGTTGATAGATTTAACAATGGTAAAAAAGCAGAAGAAAGAGATAGAGTTAAACATAGTACTGAAGGTTTAATTCAAAAATAAATAGAGAAAATGAAAATTAGATTAGCTGGAGAAATAACAACTGAGAGTATTGTAGATGGAGAAGGAATAAGGACAGTTATATGGACACAAGGATGCCGTCATAATTGCAAAGAATGTCATAATCCAACAACGCATTCATTTGATGGAGGATTTTTAAAAGATGTAACAGAGCTTTGTGAAGAGATAAAGAATGTACCATTTCAAGATGGAATAACCTTGTCTGGAGGAGATCCTTTAGAACAGATAGATGCTTGCTTAGAAATAGCTAAGTATTGCCACTCAATAGGACTTAATGTATGGTGCTATACAGGATATACAATGGAAGCTTTACTTAGAAGATGTGAGAAGGAAGAAAATTTACGAGAATTACTTAAAAACATAGATGTTTTAGTAGATTCCCCATTTATAATTAGTCTTAAGAGTTATAATGTACCATTTAGAGGTTCTTCTAATCAAAGAATAATCGATAGTAAGAAGAGTGTAGAAGAAAATAAAGTATGTGAAGTTTCTAAATATAAAAACTAAACATACTTTTTTCTATCATAAAATTCAATATTATGATATAATTAATATAATAGATGGAGGTATATGTAATGAACAATATTATAATTACATTTGAAGATGGTACAAAGAAAGAATATCGTAAAGGAATAAAATTAGGAGAAATTATTCGAGATAAAGAATTAACTGAAGAAATAATATGTGGTAATTTTCAAAACCAAATTATTAACTATGATGATTCAATTAATAGAAGTGGAACACTAATTTTGTATGATATTAATAGTTCTTATGGAAATAGAATATATGAAAAAGGATTAACAATACTATTTAAGACTTCAGCGATGGAAGTATTAGGAAAAAATACAGAAATAAGAATTAGACATTCAATAGATAAGGGAGTATTCTTTGAAATAAAGAAAGATATTACTGATAAAGATATAATAGAAATAAAGAGGGTAATGAAAGATAAAGTAGATAAAGCTATACCTTTTATTAAAGTAGAAACAACAATGGCAGAAGCAATAGCATATTTTAAGAATATTAAAAGAGAAGATAAAGTTAGAACATTATTCTATAATAAGAATAGTTATGTTACTTTATATAAATTTGATGGAATTTATAATTATATATTAGGAAATTTACCTAATGATAGTTCTATATTAAAATATTATGATATGACGCTTATTCCTGGAAAGGGAATTATTCTTAGATATCCATCAATGTATGATAATTTAAAGATTGTTAAATATACACATCATGATAAATTCTTTAATAATATAGATGAATATGCTGAATGGGCTAATATTCTTAATATAGGAAGTATTGGAGAACTTAATGATAAGATTATTAGTAGTAAAACAGGAGAACTTATTAACTTATCAGAAACAATACAAAATTATCGACTTCAACAAATAGCTAGTACAATATATAATAATAGAGATAATATAAAGATAGTATTATTATCAGGACCTTCTTCCTCAGGAAAGACAACTTCTGCTAGAAAATTATCATTGTATCTAAAAACATTGGGACTTAATCCAGTACCTATATCATTAGATGATTATTTTCTTAATAGAGATGAAACACCACTTAATGAAAATGGTAAACCTGATTTTGAAAGCTTAAGAGCAATAGATATTAAATTATTTAATAATCAGATGGGAAAACTACTTAAAGGGACTAAAATATCAGCTCCAACATTTGATTTCGTTGAAGGAAAAAAAGTATTTAATAAGACTTTTCAAATGAAAGAGAATGATATTGTTATAGTAGAAGGATTACATGCTTTATCAGAAGAAATACTTAAAGATATTCCTAAAAATAAGAAATATAAAATATATATATCACCATTAGTATATTTAAATATAGATGATGATAATAGAATAAATTTAACAGATGTTAGATTACTTAGAAGAATGATAAGAGATAATCGTACTAGAGGATATTCTTCTTCACATACACTATCTACTTGGAGTGAAGTAAGAGATGGAGAAGAGAAGTATGTATTTAAATATCAAGATCAAGCAGATGTTATCTTTAATACTTTCTTAGCATATGAATTAGCAGTTTTGAAAGTATATGCAGAACCTTTATTATATCAAATTAAAGAAGATGATCCACAATACTTAACAGCAGTTAGACTTATTAAATTGCTTGACTTAGTATTACCTTTACCTAGTGAAGAAGTACCTTCTTTATCTATAATAAGAGAATTTATTGGTACAAGTTACTTTGAGAAATAATATATAAAATAAAATAAGAATAAATATCAATATTGGACTGAACATTTAAGATAACAGTTCATATTAGATTATTTATTCTTATTTTTAAATGATTTAATTTTAGTATATAGATTATAGGCTGGTTTATTAATTATTAATAATAAGTTAGGAGGATACTCTACAATATTACCACCAAAACCTAATTTATATAAGTATTGACCATGATATTTACTTGATTTATCTAGATAGTCTTTGTGTATTTCTCCTAGATTAAAGATGGTATATCCTTTAGAAAAATATTTTTTTATAATAGCCCATTTAAGAATATGAGTAGAATGAATGCGACGGTATTCTTCTTTATAACCATCAATTAGAAAATATATTTCTTGACCATTTTTAATAATAATAGAAGTACCAATAATAAAATCATCTCGATATAATTGATTGATATTGATAGCATTACTTAGATTTTGAGAATATTTTTCTAGACGATTATCAGAATTAATCTTTTTATTTAATAATTTTTCATTAACATGCATAGCATTAACATAATTATTAAATTTATTATGAATACGTTCATTTCTTATTCTTTCTTTTTCGTATAATTTCTTACTATTAACAAGATAAGTATGAGGATTTAGTTTAGCAATAAATATTTCCATTTTATTATCATCATTATATGTATTAAATAGATTTTGATAGTATGATAGGTTGTTAGAAGTTTTTTTCTTAAAAATATTATAAGCAGCTTCTAGGTCTTCTTTTTTACCTTTATGAAGAGTTATACCATAATTTAGTGCTTCTTGAATATTTCTTTTAGTATTACGATTAAAGTTCTTATAAATATCATAATAACTATTATTATTTTCAATAATAATATCATACTTTTCAAAATCATCTAGATATCCTAGGCTTTCATAACCAATACTTAGAAGATTATCAGTGATACTAATATTGTTTTCAATAATATGATTTTTCTTATTATATACTCTTTGTTTATACATAGGGTTAGTTATTAAATAAGTAACACGTTCTTTTAATAGATATCTTTTTAATTCTTCAGTGAAAGTTCTTACTAAACTATAATTAGCATAATCAATTAAGAAACCATTAGGAGCAATAGCTTCTTTAATACTAGGAGATACATTATGAATAAGAATTAAAGTAGCAGCATAAATATTATTATTTTCATCACATAGTCCTAGAAATACTTTCTTTTTATCACGATTAAAATCTAACATAGCATATTCAATTGATTGACCGATATTTCTCTTCTTATGAATACTAGCATAGTTTTTATATTGATTTTGCGTTAATTCAATGATTTTCATAAGCATACTCCTTTCTGAGATTGTTATTATACCATAAATTATAGAAAAAATAAATATATATTACATCTGTTTGATATTTACCACTTAAAGTAAGAAACAGATGATTAAAATATATTGAGTTTTTATTTAATATTTTATGGATACTAATACGATGATTATGCATGAAAATGTTACCAATTAGTTAACATTTTATGATATTTTGAACTTAAAAATTGACTTAGTATAATTATTATGATATTTTTATAACATAGGAGATGGAGTATGAATAAAAGGGTATTAATGAAAGAGTTTATAGAAACGATAGATAGAAAAAAACTAATGACACAATTTATTAAAGATATGTTTAATTATCAAGAATTATATGATTATAATTATTTGTTTAGAATAAAGGAAGAGGGAAATATGATTATAATTGATATATATGATAATGTTAGTAATAATAGATTTAATAGATATGTATATCGTTTTTCTCCTGGAAAATGTATGATTAAAATAGAAGAGAGAGATAATGTTTTTGTTAACTATATTAATATTATGAATATAGATAAAGATAATTATGAAAATAATATTATTAAATTAGGATATTTATTTAAATTAAGAAAAAATAAAATGATAGACTATGCTCATAAATTTCTATCTGATGAAGTAGTTGATATACTTAATGAGATATTAAAAAAGCAAGCTATTTGTTGTAAATAATAGGCTTACTTTGATATTCTTTAGCGATTAAAGATGGATCATTTACGATAATTGAATAGATATATGTTGAATTATATTCAAGATCAAGTACCGCTAATAATGACGGTTTGTAACTTGTAAACATTTTAATATCTAAAGATTTTTTAATCTTATTTAAATAATTTCTTCCAGAATTGTTAAATCCTAGTATTCTTAAATATATTTCACCAGTATTATCTTCTTTTTTGATGTTTAGTAAGATATGTAATAACATACGATTAATTTTATTATAAGTATATCTTTTAGTTTTAATATTCATTACTAAATCAGACCAAGTATTAGAAGAATTGATATTTTTAAGAATTCTACTATCAATGCCTTCATCAATATCTAGATAATCTTTTAGATTATTTTTATTATTAATAATATTATATAGTAAGTATGGATAAGCATTATTTAATGATAGGTTTTGATAAAGATATTCATTAGTTATTTTGGGAATGTAAGGAGAGATATCTTCTTTTTTTAAGTATAATTCTCTTATTAGACTGGCATTTATAATATTAGAAGTAATAGATTTGTCATGATAGTTATTAGTTCTTTTAATAGATATAGGAGTAATAGGGTAGTTATTCTTTATAATTTGTTTTATATAAGATAATCCTAATAAGTCATTAGGTTTATTTATTTCTATTTTAGTGATATCTTTTAGGGCTTTACTCATAGCAGTAGGATAGTTTAAACCTTTATCTAAATAATTTTTAACTAATTCATCATATTCTTTATTATTTATTTGAATATTAGCTAAGTTTATAAGATTATCAAGATTATTACTTTCACTACCAAATACTAAAGTATCTATTTTTAATTCATTTAATATTTTTAAAGCTCCATAAGCAAACATATCAGCAGATTGCGTAGCGTAGAGAGTAGGGAGTTCTACGACTAAATCAATACCTTCTTGAAGACATATTTTAGTTTTATTCCATTTATTTATAATTGAAATGTCTCCACGTTCTGTATAATGAGTACTAATAATAGCGATAATTAAAGAATTAGGATACATTTTTTTGATTTGTTCTATCTGATAGCGATGTCCTAGATGAAAGGGATTGTATTCAGCAATTATACCTATAATTTTCATTATTTCACCTTCTCTAAATAATTTTTAGTAATACTTATAAATAACATAAGATATGATATTGATAGAAGAAGACTACTTAATATGTCTGATAAATAATATGTTCCTAAATATATATGACTAAAACTAATCATGATAATTAAAATAAATAGAAGGGCAATTATACAAGATTTAAATATCTTATTTTTAGTACTTTTATATATGAGATAAGATAGATACATATAGAAAGCTATACTTATCATTGGGTGGCCTGCTTTATAACTAGATCCTTCCTCAATAGCAATTAAGCTTGCTTCTAATAAGTTGTTTCTTTTTGATAAGAAGACTACTAGTTTACTAATTATAGCTGAACATATTAGATTAAGAGTTATTAGTATAGGAATTCTTTTGTTTTTATTAATAAAGAATAATAATACTGTAATTGTTATTAAAGTATAAGGACTTCCTAGATCAGTGATTATAGTTATAAAGTTAGTGAGATTGTCACTTCTAATGCTTATCATTAAATCTTGAATACTAGTATCTAGATAGTTAATTTTGTTATTAAAAATATAATAAGTTAAAATAACGAATAATAGTAGTGATATAAATAATATAATATATTTTTTATTATTTATAATAAGTAATTTATTGTCAGATTTGTTCTTTTTCTTCATAAATTCTCCTTTTTCATATTTATAATTATACTAAAAAATGAGAAAAATAGCTACTGTTAAATAGAAAAAGATGTCTATGGGGAGGCATCTTGATATATATTTTTAATGTATTAGTTTTTTAGAATAATTTAAGTTCTTTAGTAATAGTTTTTTCTTCTTCTTTATCTATTTTATCAAATAGTTCTTTATCAGTACTGATTATTTCAGCAATTTTAGTGATAATTGGTTCTGGATTAGTATCACCAATATTGATACTGATGGTTGTAGTAAAGATACTTATTGATAATAGACAATATTTATATATTTTTAAGTCATGAGCATCATATTCTTTTTTGGCTTTACTTTTTAATTTTAGGTATTTTAACATATTGATAAGTGATGATAATGATTTATAATCACATTCACATAATCCTGATGGAATAATACTTTTATTTAATAATCTTAAGAATTTTTCGTTATCTTGAAAGATTATATTGGCATAGATAAAGTTCTTTTCTTGGTCGGTATAATTCTTTTTACTATATGCTCTATCTTGTGGCATAGTGTGCATTGAAGTATATTTTCCATATCTCCTAGACTTATCAATACCTGCGCGTTCCTTTTTTGCTAGCTCTTTTAATTCTATAAATCTTTCTTCAGAAAACATATTGCTTACGTTTCCTACGATTACTTTATTGAAATCAATTTTTTCTATCTTTTTCATGAGATTTTCCCCTTTCTGTTGCCAAGGTAGTATTTTATCATAATAGTGCCTTTGTGTCAATGATGCTTGATAAGTTAGGATGATGCATCTTTGCTATACATAATAGTGTATTTTGTAAATATTACGGAATAAGTTTATTAATTATATTTACTTTACTTTTCTCAATACCTTGACATTATCATTATTTCGTAGTAGTAAAAGTATTCTATTTTCTTTTTGCTTTATTTCATCATATGATAAATCAAAATAATTCATTAAATCTTCATCACTATAATTTTCTTGATATTTTAACATAATAAATGATAAATCTTCTGATGGTAATGATGATAGTACTTTCATCATATTTGAACTAAATGAAGTGTTTTTTGAACTTTCATATTGATTATTTGGATCAGCGATATAGTCCATTATAGTTTTTTTATTTTTGACATAATCATTACCAGAATGTTTTGGAGCATTTAATGATAAGATATTATTTTGAAGTTTATATTTTTTTAAATACATTCTAAAATAGCCTTTTACAGTTAAATCCATATATTTAATTATCTGACCACAAATATTTAAATTAGTTCTATCTATGACCATTAATAGATAATATTTAATTTCACTTTTAAAATCTTCATAATTACTACTATTAACGGGAATATTGTAACTACTACATAATGAATATAACGTTTTATGAATGTATTTATTTTGTCTTAATAATATTTCATTTCTTGTATCATATAATTCACTTTTATATATTCCTATTAAATCATATAATTCAAATTTTTCTATTTTTTTAATTTCCATATTGGAATTTTTAAGATTGTCAATTAAAGTAAAAATATCTTTTATTTTTTTATCAGTAATAATCTTATAACTATTGTTATCTAGTTTATCCCAGAAATGCCAAATCATTTTAATTGCTTGACTGTATGAGAAGTCCATCTTAACTAAATCGGTTACATTTTCAAAATCAATTTTTAGAAAGTCACATATATTTTTTATTTCATTTATATCGTTTTCTTTAATATTTTTAAGTTTATTAAATATTTCATTTATTTTATCTATTTGCAATCTACTTTCATATTTTTTAATTGCTAATTCTATAATTTGATCATTATTTAGTATTTCATCTTTAGTTTCAAGTGTCTTAATTCTTCTCCAAATTGCTAAATAAGGATATCCATTAACATCACAAAATTTGGTTAATGATTGATTATTGAAATAATATTTTGTTTTTACTGGTGGGTTTTCTATATAATTATCTACGATTTGACTAATAGCTTTATCTATATTGATATCGGTAATATCTGCATATTCATACAAATATTTTTGAATTACTGTATTATAATTTAGACCGATACGATTACAATATGTTATAAGTGGTATTCCTTTGTAATAATACTTGATAGAAAATTTTTGATAAGTTTCTATGCATTCATCTATGATTTCTTGTAATTGCTTATTGCTTCTTATTTGCTTTCTTAATATAGCACAACGAATTGAACTTGCATTTAAATTATTTTGCTTAGCATAATCCTTTAGTGGTATTCCTTTGTAATAGTAGATAATTCCATATCTGTTTATTGTTTTTATTCCTTCATCAATTAGATTATTAATATTTTGAGTGTTATCTTTTAATAATTTTCTTTTTACAAAAGAAACTACACTATAATAAGATAAGTTATTTTTAATACAATATTCTCTTAAGGTTAGTCCTTGATATAAGTATTTAGGCTCAAAAGGCTGGTATTTGTCTAAGATTGCTTCGATAAGTTCATCATCAGTTAAATCTTTAGAACTATTATTATGTTTATATCTGCTTATGTATGAAATTAAATTTTTATAATTCAAATTATTTTCATAACAATATTGTTTTAATGGAATTCCTAAATAGTAATATTTATAATTTCCTTTGTGTTCTTTAGCTATATATTTATCAATTAATTCTTCATCGGATAATTCTGAATGTTTTTCTTTTTCTCTATTAATATACATTCTAATGGCGTTATAGTTAATGTCCGGATGGCTTTTGCAATATTCTTTTAATGATGATCCTTTATAAAAAAATCTAAAATTTTTATTATCAAATTTTTCCATGGCTAAAATTACTAATTCATCATTTGATAGATTTTTATTTTCTTTTTTTAAAGTATTTATTCTAGAGTGGATAGTTTCTACACTAATACCATTTTCTAAACAGTATTGTCTTAGGGTTGTACCTTTATACATGTATTTAACATTATTAGTACCATAATTTTCTATAACTATATTTACAATTTCTTGTTCTGAATAGTTTTTATATTTTTCTTTTTGTTTCAGTTTCCATATTCTAGTTCTTATGGTATTTATATTGATATCGTTATCTTCACAGTATTTAGATAAAGGTATGCCGTGATAGAAATATTTACTTTCTTGCATAATATCACCACCTAAATTGCTTGGCTTTATATTATATCACATTTAATTATTTTTGAGTGAAGAAAACGATGATTTTAAATAGGGGAGAAGACTTTTATCTTTTATAGTGATATGGGTAGTTTTTGATAAGAATATTTTTATTTCTTCATTTTTAGTTTCAATATTTATAATATTTTTGAGTTTTAGTTCAAAAATTATTTCTTTCTTTTTTATATAATTTATTCTTTGTGATGTTCTTAAGTCTTCCATTGAATTTGAAATATTGCTAGGGTAGTCTAAGATTAATAATCTTAAATTGGTAATAATAGTAGTACATTCTTTGAAGGTATTATTTATATATACTTTACTATTATCAGATATTATTTTTATATTTTCATTACTTAGTAAATTAAAATTATACATATTATCATTCCTTTATTATTAACTAATTATTATATTAATATTTTATCATTTATTTTATGATTATAAAAGAATATTTTTGATTTTAAATATGAAAAAAATCAGCCTAGTTTTAGGCTGAATATGTATTAAAATTTAAATATGTCTTTAAATGATATAATCTTGTGGATATTTATAATTATATCTTTTTTATTTTGTTCTTTGATGATTTTTGTTTATTTCTTTAAGAGCTTCTTCATAGAACCAATTACTATCACTAGGGATATCACTATATATATTTATCATTATATTTTCTCCAATTTTTGGTCTTAATGACCATCCAACGCCAAATGTATGTTTACATCCGCTAACAAAATATGGTAAGAATTCAATTTTTAATAATTCATATATATTTTTTAAGTCCTCATTACTTATCATTTCAATGATATCCATGTTTGCTTTTATTCCTTGAATATATTTACCGTATATTATTATATTTTTCTTTCTTTGAATGTATAGTGCGTGAAAATTATTATCACTAATAGTTTCTTTAATGAATTTTATAAGTTTTGAACAGTCATTATTAAATTTATTTATATCAGTACTATAGTTTATATTATCATTAATAGTATTTAGAGATTTCAACATGTTACTTAATTCTTCATAGCTTTTTTTGCTTTTGTTTATATTATTTTCATTTGTTCCTGATACTTTTTTGTTATCACTTATTTTCATTTTCTCCTTTGAAATTACAAATTTGACATATATTTTATCATCCAGTATGTAATATTGCAAGATTTTTACTCATGTGTTTATCCTGTACTATTTTCTTTTCTTTGTTAAAGTTGGTTCACTTTCAGTATGTGATTGTGATTTTTGTGATTTTTGTTGTTTTTCTATTAATTTGTTTCTTAAGTTTTCTAATGCTTGCTTTTGTTCATCAATACTTAATTTACTTAATTTTACAGGCTCAACATTTTCTTCTTTTTTATTATCTAAACTATTACTTAAATCTAAATTAGTGTTATTGCGTAGTGCATTTACAAAACTTTCTTTGTCTCCATATTTTTCCATTACTGCTGAAACCATTTTTCTAAAACTGTTAGCAATTTTTTCCTTTTGTTCGTCAACTGTTAATTTAGCAGCATCTCCACTGACCTTTAAAATTGTTATGTCTTTTAAAGAGCCATTCATTTCATAAATAAATTCACTTTTTTCGTTTTCATCATCAATTGTTAATTTTTCAGCATTTAATAAACGTATTTCCATTTTTGTTTGTACAATGAGTGCATTTAATCCAGTTGGATTTTTAGAATATTCTTCTTTTTCTATTTCTGACATTTCTTTTAATGCATCCATTGCATTTAATTGATCCAATATCATAGATCTAGCATTATTATATTGAACTGTCCTTTGGAAAACTTGTATAATATTAAATATTGGTATTAACAGCGATAAAAGTGTAGCTTTTGGTGCATCTGGATTTAATTGCTTGTTTAAATCTGATATCCTTTTCGTATCTATTTTATATCCAGCATCAGCAACATCTTTAAACATTCTCAATTCATATGCCATTTCCATACAGATACTTGTAATGCTTGTGCTTAACCATAAAAATAAAATTTCCATAATTAATTCCTCCTTTTTTACAGGTTATTATTTTAGCATTTTTGTATATCAATGTCAATCTTTTTTAATATTGATTGTTAGCAATGAAAGGCTATTCAAATAATCATATAAATATTGTATTTAATAATTGAAATTTGAAAAAACTAACTATTTCTAGTTAGTATATTACTCTCAAAATAATATTTGAATTATCATTCAATTTGGTGCAATTATCGTAGCAATTTATATCTTTTTCTTATAGCGATTTGATATATAAAATATCAATTTTTAATAATGCTTTAATATAAAAACTTCTATATGCGGCGAAAAATGTTCAAATTTTATAAAAAAATTATTGTTTTATATTTGAAATATGTTATAATAATTGTAATTTTTAAAGGAGGAATTATGAATAAATATAAATTAATTCAAATGAAGAAAAAGTTAATGGCATTAGGATTAGCAGGTGTAATGCTTGGAACTGCAGGATGTACTAGTAGTAAAAATGAAAATGGAGGAGAACCAAGTAGAGTTTCTGTTTCACAGGAGCATTCTAATGTTGAGGACTATTATAAATATGCTATGCAAAATGGAAAAGCGGTAAAACTATACAATAGTCAAAATGTTTATTTACTTTATAATAAAGAAACATATGAAGTAAATGAGTATATTTTTCAAAATCAAGTTACTTGGTTAGGTGGAGCGGAATTATATGATTTAGAAACTGAGGAAATGTTAGTCTATAGTGATGGAATAAATACAACGTATAATAGAGAATTCTATGAATATCTAATAGAAAATAACTATCAAGTATGTCTTAATGAAGTTAGTGATTATGTTGAAGACCATGTTGCTAAGGAATATTATTCATTAGATGAAATTAAGGAATTAGAACCACAAATAGAAGAAAGTTTAAAAATTATCAATAAAGCAAAAGTAAAAATAAAATAATACTTTAAAATATGTAATGTTCTTAAGTCTTCCATTGGATTTGAAATATTGATAGGATAGTCTTATATATACTTTACTATTATTAGATATATTTTGGTGTTTTATTAAGAAATAAATTAAAATCATACATATTTGAAATGCACCCTTTAGGGTAGACATTAAAAAGGACCTAAATTTATGATAAAATACATCTCCGAAAGGAGGTGTTTTTCTAATTGTTGAAAAAGAAAATAAAACAAATAGATATTCATAGTTCACCTTTGATTTTTAATTTGTGAAATAGTTCTTTTTATAATGTATTCGAAATGGGGTTTACATTAATTAACATTTCTTTATTATTAATTAATTATTGTATTAATATTTTATCATTTATTTTGTGATTATAAAAGAATATTTTTGATTTTAAATATGAAAAAAATCAGCCTAGTTTTAGGCTGAATATATATATCTTTAAATGAAATATTCATAATTATTATATAGAATATAGAATTATTTAATCAATTTTTTTACATAGGCACCATCAGTTTTGCAATCATATGTTGTAATACTTCTGTCAGCTAAAAATTCTCCTTCATAATTGATAAATGGTTCTGGTAAATCATCAATGTTAGACCATATTAATTCTTCACATTTATTTAATTCTACTATTTTTGGAATACCTTTATATTTTGATATTTCAAAATAATAATCAATGTATGGTTCTAATTTTTTACCATCTATTTCAAAGTAATTTCTTCTTAATACTACATAACTATTGATGATATCCTTCGGATTTATTTCAATATCTAATTCTTCTTTAGCTTCTCTAACTAAGGCATCATATTGATTTTCTCCTTCATCAATATGTCCTGCAGGAAGTGCATAGTATCCAGGCCACAATTTAGAACCTTTTCTTTTTTGTAATAATATTTTATTATCATTGTCCACTATTATCATATGAACAGCACTTTTGAACATTTCTTTCATTTATATCCTCCTTAAATCAATATAATTATCTTTTGTTTTTTTGTTTTAAAATTTTTGCGTAAGTTTTTTCTTTTGGATTATCAAGCCATACAATATCTCTAAACTCCATATTGTGTTTAGCATAAATACTTTCTACTTCTTCTTTAGTAACATTTTCAACATACCATTCAAAATATTTTGAGTATAGATTACTTCTTTTAAATAATAATAGTCTTCCGTCTACTGTGAATAAGTTTAAAATTTTACTTTCATCTTTTTCTTCAACTCTTGTAAATCCAAATCTTTCTAGATTTAGAACGCCATCTAATGTTGAAACGGACTTAAAAGAACATGGCTCAGTATCTTCTCTTTTTTCTATAAAATCAGTTAGGTATGATAAGACTTTAAATCCTTCTTCTCTAGTCATTTCTTTTGGCAGTAT
Organism: uncultured Bacilli bacterium; assembly: GCA_934101175.1. GTDB lineage: Bacteria > Bacillota_I > Bacilli_A > RF39 > UBA660 > RUG705. The sequence continues at coordinate 192,546 of CAKOQC010000001.1, read as the reverse complement.
GAATGGATTAAAACGCCAGTTTATAATTCCTATATTATTTTTACGATGTCCATAACCCTCTCCAATTCTATGATAATTGATATAGTATAATCTATATATGTTTTGATTACCAATTGGATGATCTTCTAACTCAGCATCAAATTCAAAATCTCTAGAAATCGGTATATTTAATTGTAATAGTTTTTCTTTAAACTCTATTAGTTTTTCTTTTGTATTCATGTTCTAATTCTCCTTTTTTGTGCGAGTGTCATAGTAATTTACAATTTTCTTACTAAGACAATTGATATTATAACCAATATTCAGGTTTATTTTAACATAAAAAATAAATAGTAGCAATAATTATGCTGCTATTTTCTTTGTTAAAGTTGGTTTGTTTTCAGTATGCGATTTTTGTGTTGTTTGCTGTTTTTCTATTAATTCATTATTAATTTTTCTTTCATTTAAAAAATTAGTAAAATTAGTTATAAAAATGTATCTAATATGTATCTAAATATGCATAAAAATAGAAAAAGCCTTATAAAATAAGACTTTATTTCCAATCTGGTGGAGCTGAGGGGAATTGAACCCCTGTCCAAAAATACTCATCAATATTTATCTACAGGCTTAGTTAATTTAGAAGTTTTGTAAATATTTTATAAATTAACAAAATGGATATTTACTATTCTATTAAATTCGATATATTTTATAGAAATGGAATATATTATAGCTTACTTTATGAACTTCTGTTACCACTCGTAAGCAAAAGTGATAGAGAAGTCTGTGCCGCTAAATTAAGCGTATGCAACAGCTAAATTGTTTCTGTTTCCAGTTATTTTTGTTTCGCCCTTGACGTGGGCATTCGACCTGCAAAATAAAGCATTGTATTCCTGTCGAAGCCAAGACAGCCCCAATACATATAAAATTATAACATAAATAGATAATTAGTGTCAAATAATTATACAGATAATTACTTATTAGATATACTAATAGTAGAGGAGGGTATATAATGAATAATGAGATATTAGTAGCTTTATTAGCATTAGTAGGTACAATATTTGGATCTTTAATGGGAAGTATATCTATGAGTAAACTTATGTCATATAGAGTTAATATTTTAGAAGAAAAAGTAGATAAATTAAATGGAATGTTTGAGAGGATGACGGTAGCAGAACTTAAGATTAAAGATATAGATGATTATGTAAAAGATAATTGTGAATAAAGAACTCTTATTAGAACTTATATATGTTGCTACGATTGCTAGTATTATTTCTTCACAAGTAATTCAGAAAATTAAACAGACACTTAATTTATGTAAGATTTGTAATAAGATTACTTCAATAGTGATATCACTTGGAATTGGCTTTTGTTATGCAATATCTTTTTATTCTTCTAATTTATTATATGCGGGATGGATAGCATTATTTACTTTAGTGGGAGCAGAAGGACTATATAAGATATTTAAAGGTTATTTTGGACTTGATTCTGTTAGGAAAGATACTATTAGTGATAATGAAAATAAGAAAGACTAATTGTCTTTCTTATTTGATTATGAAGTTTACACCATCTTTAACATTAGATACAGTTATATCATAATTTAATAATGCTAAGGTTTTCTTTATTATTGATAGACCTAGGCCGAACATACCGTTTAGACCTTTTTCGTAAGGAGTAAAGATATTATTAATAATCGATTCATCTATGTTTTCACCATCATTGTATAGGGTTATTTTGTGATTTTTAATGGTAATCTTAATTTCTTTTTTGGCGTAACGCATGAAATTATTTAATAGGTTATCAATAATTGTTTCCCACATGTCATAAGTACCTCTAAATACTTGATTATCTTCAATATCTACTTTGTATTTTATTTCAGGTCTTATAAGTTTAAATTTTTCTACTGATGGAAGTACGACGGATTTAAGATTGGTTTTTGATTTTAACTTTTCTTCTTGTTCTTTAAGGTAGTTTAGTTTATTTAAATATAATAAGGAGTGTACTTTATTTTCTAATTTATCTATTTGTTCTTTAATTATCTCAAAGCTTTTTTCTTTGGTTTCTATACCGTCTTCAGCAGCTTCAATATAAGACTTTATAACAGCAATAGGGGTTTTAAAATCATGTGAAATATTTTGATATAACTGATTTTTATAGGTTTCATTATTTACTAGATACTCGTGCATACTTTCGATAGAATCATCTAATTCTTTTATCTCATCATCGACATCGTGGTTTAGTACATAGTTATAGTTATCATTATTTATATTTCTAATTTTTTTCTTTAGTACGATTATATCATTAACTAGATTATTAGACCAACTTATTATGATTAGTGAACTAAGAGTGAAAGATATACCAGTAACTAGTAAGATTGTATAGAGTATTTCTCTTTTCATATTATTGACGTATTTATCATTGGTAATTGAAATAACGTGTTCTTGATTAGCGTTGTATGTATGATAGTAGTAGTAAAGTCTATTTTTGTAGACTAGTTTACCATAACTTTGGGTAGTATAATTAATAATATCAGTATCAAAATCTTTAACTACGTCATAAATATTTCCTGATATAAAAACTTTATCGTTTTTTTGATAGATATAGGCGATATCAGTATCATTGTTTATATTTAAGTTATCTATATCATCATAATTTTTTATAAATGTTAAGGGTTGTTTTAATTTATTATAAACATTTTCTTCATATATAGGTACTAATTCTTTTGGCAAGATAATACCTAGGGCTATAAAGATTATTCCTATTATTAATATAATTATATATATTAATTGTTTTGTTAAGGACATATTTTTCATGTTAATCGATATCCATAGCCATACATTGTTTCTATATTTAAGTCAGGCATTTTCTTTCTTAATCTTCTTACTAAATCATCTACGACACGATCAGTACCAAAATAATTTTCTCCCCAGATAATATTTAAGATATCATCCCTTGAAAATGATTTGTTTTTATTAGTTAGAAACATTTTAAGTAAATCAAATTCTAATGTAGTTAAGTTTAAGTTTTTATCATCTAGAAGAACTATTCTTTTTTCTAAATCAATATTATATTCATTGTATTTAATTTTAGAAAGATCTTTAGAGTAAACTCTTTTAATAATATTATTTACTCTTAGAACTAATTCTTTTGGAGAATATGGTTTAGTTAAATAATCATCACTTCCTAATTCAAGACCAATTATTTTGTCAAGATCTTTATCTCTAGCTGAAGTAAAGATTACAGGCATTATGTCGTTTTTTTCTCTAATTTTCTTAATAATATCATAGCCATTAATATCATCAGGTAACATAATATCTAGTATCCATAGATTAGCAGGAATATCAATATTTTTGATTGCATCGTTGCCATTTGTAAATGTTGTAACTTCATATCCAGCTTTTTCTAAGTAGGCTTTTATTAAGTTATTTAGATTGATTTCGTCTTCTACTAAGACTATTTTATATTTCATAAGAATAACCTCCACTTAAATTATAGCATGTTTTTTTATTTTGTTCTACTCATATATCACCTCCAATGTTAAATTAATTATAAAATTTAATTAAGTGAGAAATATCTAATAATTATGGAAAATTATGTAAATGATAAAATTCTAATTAAAGACATATAATTAATAGGAGGTATTATGAAATATAAATATAAGGTTTGTGTATATGCAATATGTAAAAATGAAGAGAAGTTTGTAGATAGATGGTATGAGTCAGTTAAAGAAGCTGATGAGATATATGTACTTGATACGGGTTCTACGGATAATACTGTTAGTAAACTTTTAGAACATGGGGTAAATGTTACTAGTTTAGAGATAGTTCCGTGGAGATTTGATGTAGCTAGGAATAAATCATTGGATTTAGTACCTAAGGATACAGATATATGTGTATGTATTGATTTGGATGAAGTATTTTTACCTGGATGGCGTCAAGAACTTGAGAATGTGTGGGAAGAAGATGCTACTAAGGTTAGATATATTTATAACTGGAGTATTAAGAATGATAAACCAGAAGTTAGTTTTTATTATGAAAAAATTCATAAAAGAGAAGGATATAAATGGGTTCATCCAGTACATGAAGTATTATCATATGATGGAGTAGAGAAGGCAGTTACTACGGATAAGATTGTTTTAAATCACTATCCTGATAGGACAAAATCTAGGGGAAGTTATTTACCTTTATTAGAACTATCAGTTTCAGAAGATAATGAAGATGATCGAAATTGGCATTATTTGGGAAGAGAATATATGTATTATGGAAGATGGAATGATTGTATTGATACACTTATACATTATCTTTCTTTAAAGTCTGCTACTTGGAAAGATGAAAGAGCAGCTTCGATGAGATATATAGCTAGAAGTTATTTTAATATGGGAAGATATAAGGAGAGTATGCTTTGGTATGAGCTAGCTATTAAGGAGGCTCCATGGCTACGTGATGGTTATGTAGAATATGCTATTAGAAAATATAAGCGAAAAGATTACTTAGAAGTAATTAACTTATTGATTAAGGCATTAACAATTAAAGAAAAACAAATGACTTATATTAATGAAGTATTTAGTTGGGATTATACTATTTATAATCTTCTTAGTTGTAGTTATTTTTATCTAGGCTTTACTGATGAAGCATTGTATTATATTGATAAGGCACTTTTGATGGATAAAGATAATAAATTACTTATAGATAATAAAAAGATAATAGAGAAGAAATAAATGTTTATATAGAATGAGAAAGAGAAAAGTGATTAATACTTTTCTCTTTTATGTTTATCTTAAGTATACTATTCTTTTTTTAGATACTTCTGCATTAAGATAAGTAATTATATAAGTTATTTCATATTTTCCTGCTTCTAGGGAATTGATATAAGTAACTAAATCTTGTTCATTAGTAAATGATTTATATGATGTATTGGTATCAGATTTAACTTGATATTTAATTGTAGCATTATTTGTTACATTGATAGTACCATTATTAGTAGTAGTAAAAGTTATTGTTTTAATACCATCTTCTTCATATGTACCAACATTTGTATTAACAGTAGATTTACCATCTAGAGTAGCACTTAATTTACCAGTGGGTGCATCTCCTAGACTTACTTTTATTTCATATCCTGAACTGGCATTTGATTTGTAATTTTTATGTTCAGCTTTGATTACTAAAGTAGCATTACCATATCCGGTATAAGTATATGTGTTTTTAATAACATAATCTATTAGTTTTAAACTTCCGGAACTATCTTTTTGATAGATACCAAAACCAATTTCTCCTAGAGTGTTTTGATTATATTGAATTCTGTTAGAGATATATTTTTCTTTTTCATTGCCATATACGCTTTGATTGAAGTAACTCTTAATATAACTTTCACTTAATATTTTTGGTTCAGTATAGTTCCAAGTAATAGTAACACTATTGTTTTTCTTAGTAGTATTTACGCTTGTAATATTATCTAATTGACTGAATCTTTCTGATTCTTCAGTAGGTTGTGAACCTCTTACGAATACTTCAGTAGTAATTAAATCACTAGGGGTATATTTACTTGGTAATTTTGCAGGCCATGTTTCTCTTTCTACTTGAGTAGATACTACTGATGATGGCATTGTCCAACCTTTAGTATCTTTTGGTATGTAGTTCATTACGGCAGCTACAACGCCTTCTTTTTGACCACCATAGCTAACGTTGTAAGTTACACGATCTGTTTCTTTATCATAAATACTATCATAACCATACCATACAGCAATAGAATATTGAGAGGTATAAGCGACAGTCCATAAATCGTTAACTGCAGCGCCTGGTAAATTATATTTCTTTATAGTAGCTTCATCATAGTTACTAGTTCCTGTTTTAGCAGCGACATGTGAACCAGAATTGTAGGCATCTCTTGTTCCACCATGGAATCCTGCAGAAACGGCTGATTCTAGAATGTTATTCATAATATATGCAGTAGAGTCTTTCATAACTCTTGCTTTAGTAGGTTTATATTCTTTTACTTCACCAGATTCACGGAATTCAATTTTGGTTACAGAGTATGGTGAAGTATAGTAACCACCTGATGCAAATCCAGCATAAGCAGCAGCCATTGTTAGTGGGCTAAATCCTTCGGCAGCACCACCAATTGCATAAGCTTCGTTAATAGTGTTATCTACACCAGTAGTTTTGTTTACAATACGATAATTTTCAGAATTTTGATTTAATGATACATCTAGTCCTAAACTATATGCAAATTTTTGAATATTTTTAGTTCCTACTTGTTGGAATGCTTTTAAGGCAGGAACGTTTCTTGAATATTGAAGGGCATATCTAGTAGTTACTAGGCCATCAAATCTTCCATCCCAGTTATTAACTGATGGGCCATCGGTATATGTCCAAGGTTCGTCATTAAATAGGGTATATGATGAGAAATTGTTATATTCGATACCAGGACCGTAATCAAAGATTGGTTTAGCGGTAGAACCTGGTTGTTTTTTTGCTTCAGTAGCATAGTTAAATATTCTTACACCATTAGGTCTGTTACGACCATTACCAACAGCAGATATAGCACCAGTTTCAACATTTACTACAGCAATACCAGCTTGAACTAATTCATCGTTTTTCCAGTACCATTCATTATTACTTAGAATACTATTAATACCATCTTGGATACTTTTTTCCATAGTAGTATGTATTTTCATTGAAGTAGTATAAGGATTTTCTCCAGTTAATTTTTCAACTTCTTTAACAACAACATCAATAAATCCTTGATATTCAGTTTCATTATTATTATTAGCTAATAGACTTTCAATAGTAACTTTTTTAGCCATAGTAGCTTCATCTTTAGTAATATATCCATGACGTACCATTAAATCAAGTACAGTATTTCTTCTAGATATAGCACTTTCCATATTTTTATAAGGGTTATGTCCGTTTGGTGCTTGGAATAGTCCTGCTATTAATGAGGCTTCTGGTAAAGTAAGTTCTGAGACATCTTTTCCAAAATAATATTTTGAAGCTTCTTGTACACCATATACGTTAGCTCCTAGGTTATAGTTATTTACATATAATTCAATAATTTCTTCTTTGGAGTATTCTTTTTCAACTTTAAATACAGCTAGATATACGTCTTGGAACTTACGAATTATTTTTTGTATTTTGCTTTTTTCAATACTATCTTTTTTAGTTAAGTTATTTTTTACTGTTTGCATGGTTAGGGTAGAAGCACCACCAGCATCACGGCCAAGTAATTGAAGAACTGTAGCTTTAATAAATCTTGGTAAGTCTACGCCATTATGTTGGAAGAATCTGGAGTCTTCGGTAGCAATAATAGCATCAATTAAGACTTGAGGTAATTTATCATAACTTACACTTTCTCTTTTTTGGGCTCCTAGAGTAGCAATAATTTCACCATTTATATCATATACTACTGTTTGATCTTTTACATCAAAAGCAGATTCTGAAAATTTTGGTGAAGAGATTGCAATGTATCCAAAGAAAGCAGTTAGAAGTAGAATTCCTATTATTCCTATTATAAGAATGACAGTTAAAATTCTTTTCCATAAACTTCGTTTATTCTTTTTTTCTTTAGAATTTACTTTTTTACTTTTTATAGTAGTTTTACTAGGAATATTCTTACTAGTAGTTGACTTATTCTTAGTACTTGTGTCCTTTGCTTTAACACTACTATCTTTTCTTTTAGCAGTAGTTCTAGTTCTGCCATTAGTTTTAGTTTTCTTTTCATCAATTGTATCTTTAATTTTTTCTTGCAGTTTTTCAAACATATTCTTTTTTTTGACTTTTCTCACTTTTTCTCAACTTCCTTACTTATCACTTGTCTATTATATTATAATATAGAAATTATAAAATATCAATTAATTTTAAATAATCTAGACGGGGATTATATTTTAGGCTAACTACTTTACAATTATTTGTAAAATATTCATAGGGGATAGATTTTCTGCTATTAGTGTTTATGAAATTTATTAGATTACTGCCTGGTAAAATAAATGTTTTATTATGATAGTTAAATCTAATTATTAGAAAGGCTATTCCTTGGTATTTTAATACATTTTTTATGTGTTCTATTTGATGAGTATGAATATTTGACAATGGGAAACTAGTTTTACTATTAGTTTCTTTAGCATCAAATTCAAGATATTTTCCTTGATATATACCATTATAATCAAGAGTAGATTTTTGCTCATAGAAACCATCTTTAATTCTAGTTTTAGTTTCATTTACTTTAAGTACTTTAATAGGGGTAGGTTTCTTATAAATAAGAGCAATATTTTTATCTAAATAGTAATTGTTAGTAAGATTTATGTCTTGCTCAAGAGTCATGCCACGATTTCCATAGTTTATTAATTTATTATTTTTAATTGTTATCATAAATTCACCTAGTGATAATTATACTATAAAAAGATGAGAAAATCTACTTTAAGTTATAAAGTAGATTTAGTTATGAATTATACTTTTAATTTTTTTTAAGAATTTTTTTAATATAATTATTAAGTGGTTTAGAAGGAGTATTTTGTTTTTCTTGTAAATTTTTAGAAACTCTATATTTTGCTAGATTATAGGAATTGTCACATTTACCACTAGTGACTTTTTCTTCAATCCATAAATTATTTTCTTCTTCTAATTTAGATAGTAGTTCTTTTATATCTTCTAATGATAATATAAGATTTTTAGTAAAAGAACTTATTTCAGATATTTCATCGCTATTTATAGATAAGTTATTTGTTATATCATAATAGTGATCATTATCTATTTTTAGAAGCAGGCCATAGTAATAGATAGTGGTAGTTATAGTATTATGACTAGTTTCATTATTAAAGAAAGTCTTACGATATTTCTTTTGATACTTGGCAAAAGATAAATCTTTTAAATTGTATTTTGGTTTACTACTTAATTTAGATACTGCTTTAGAATATATTGTTTCTTTCATAGTAATTTCCTTTCAAATAGATTATAACACTAAATTATATTAAAGGTAAAGGAAAAACTTTTGTTATAGTTGACATATGAGTTAATGGTATGCTAGTATATATTGTCAAAAGAAGGTGTGATTATGGACTACAATACGAATAGTGGAACTATTTTTATGGAAGATGATAAAAATACAGGGATTGATACAGATAGTTTACTTATTAGTAAACAAGAAGATACAAAAGAGTTATCCATAGGGGAAGTATTTTTTACTGATTATTATACAGTTAAGTTTGATGGTTTTACAGAACAGACAACAAATGATTTTTTTGAGATGTTTGAGCAGATGATTAACCGAGAAGAAATATATAATACGAAAGTTCAACTTGATAATAAGACATTAACATTTATGGTAAAAAGTAGTACATTAACACAAGAAGATAAATTATATAAAATTTTACTTAGTGATAGAGAAGTAAATAATATAAAGAGAGGAATTCCTTCTAGAAATATTAGAATTTTATTAACCTTATTTGATTATGAGAAGAAACTTCACTTACAAAAAGAATATGAGCGAAAGGCAGAAACACTTACTAAAGAATATAATGAGAAACTTTTAAACGATGCAAGAACTGGTAAAATAATAAATGAAGATGCTAAGTTACTGTATATTAAAGAACTTGAAAATGATTTAAAAGCAAACAAGAATGTTAAAAATAATACGGTTTTGAAGGGTTTTGTCAACTGTATTAAAAAATTCAAAATAAATGTAATAATGTGTGTACCAATAGTTTTTGGAATTGCAGGCATATCTGCTTATATTTATACTGGCTTTAATATTTGTGGCATACAGATAAGTCCTTTGATATTTCTTAGTACTTTAATTTATCCGATAATCACTACTTTAAATATTACTAATGAGGCATTAAAAGAAGCATCACCTGAGATTAAAAAAATAAATGATGAGAAAAAAGTTATTGAACACAAAATTAAGTCTTTGAAAATGATGAAGGTACCTTGTGAGAGGTATGAGCCACAAATGGATAAAGATGATAGTGATAAAGAGAGAGTTAATGATATGTTAAGAAAAATAATGTATTTAATAGAGAAATTACCTGATGATAGTAAGAAAAAATATGGTAATGAATTACTTTCTATGTTAAATCAATATCAAGAAGATAGAGTTTCTTTAAGAAAAGATAAATTGGTACTTGATACAGAAGATATGATTAGAAATAGATTTATATTTAAACTTACGGAGTTTGAAGAAAAAGTTTATAATGAATTAATTGAATTTGATAAGTTAAAAGAATATAATGATATGGTTATGCAATTAGAGGAAATAGCTAAACCTAAGAAAAAGATTAGAAATATGAATGAGAAAAACAGTCACTAGGACTGTTTTTTAATATGATATATCTGTAGAAAAAATATAAATAGACAAAATAAAAATCCTTAATATAAGGATTAATATTTTAAATGGCGGAGTGAGAGGGATTTGAACCCTCGCACCAGTTTCCCAGTCTATGCCCTTAGCAGGGGCACCTCTTCGGCCTCTTGAGTATCACTCCGAAATTGCTTACAACATCAATTTTATAATATCATGAGCAATTTGTCAACTACTTTTTAGCTAAATATTCATCATAAGTTAATTTTGAGTTATAGACATCTTTAGCAACATCTTTTCCTAAGTAACGATAATGCCATTCTTCATACATATATCCAGTTATTTTTTCTTTGCCTTCAGGATACCTTAGAATGAAACCATATTTATAAGAATTATTTACTAACCATTCATATTCTTTATCACCCTTAGAAATAAAACCACTCTTGTTAGCTATATCCATAGCTAGACCTGTTTGATGTTCAGAATAACTTGCTCTAGCAGAATAAGTTTCAGCAGCAGCAAAACCATCTTGATTAACATATCTATTATATAGAGCTTTTTGAGTAGCATAAGAACGATAACCAGATCCAGCATAAATATAAATATTATCTTTTGTGGCGGCTTCACACATTTCTTCAAAAGCTATTTTAGCATCATGTCTTAATTGATTACTTCTACCTAACCATTGATATTTAGAATTAATAGTTTCTAAATCGGATGGAGCATAATTATTAGATAACTTATGATATTTATTTACTAATACTAATAAATCATCTTGATTAGTAATATCAATAACATTAGTATAATAATCATTATCTAGACCAATATTAACATAAGTAATGGCAGTTTCCCGCTCAAGAGTGTTACTAGATAGATATTTGATATATCTTTCTAAATAATCTTCTTTAAAATAGCTAATACTAATAATAGAAGTTAGATCCTTAATATAAGTATTATTTAGTATAAAATTAATAGAATTATCATTTAATTTACTATAAATAGTATTTATATCATTAGAAGTATATCCTAGTGATAATAAAGAATTTATATTAGATAGATAGTTTTGTTTATCAAGATATTTTATATCTAGATATTCATTAGTATATTTAGGATTAAAATATTCAGTATTAATAATATTTTCTAAAGTTTTAGAATACTTCTTAGAAAGAATATTAGTATTTAGACTTTTATCTTTAAAAGCAGTAACAGTTTCTTTATTATAACCAGTTTTCTTAGAAAGATAGATAGTATTTATATTATCTTTATTAATTAGAAAAGTTATTGCTAATATAATAATGATAAGAGGAAGTACTAATTTTAAAGTTTTCTTTATACTAAATTTTCTTCTTTTTCTATATTTCATACAATCACCTATTTAAATATATCACAAAGTTAAAAAAAATACTAGTAAAATGATGTACAATTTTTGTCAAGCCTATTGTAAATATTTTAATTATAGAGTATTCTAGATATATAAGATAAGGGAGTGTGATAAAATGATATATCCATCTATTGATAAACTTTTGACAATAGTAGATTCTAAGTATACTTTATGCTATATAGCTTCTAGCAGAAGTAAACAAATGATTAAGACGGGCTATTATCAAAAACCAATAAATGAATACAAGTCTAAAAAGACTATTGGAAGAGCATTAGAAGAAGTATATGATAATTTAATTCACGTAGAAAAAAGATAAGTAGTTATCTTTTATTCTTTTATGTGATATAATATGTGCTAGATGAGGAGATGAGAGAAGATATGAAAGATAAACTAAATTACAAATTATTAAATATTCTGATAATTATAGCAATAGTATGCCTATTATATTTAATTAAAGGATTATGGATAGGAATAGTAGCTAACGTATTTAAAATAATATCACCATTCTTATTAGCATTTGCTTTAGCTTACGTATTATATCCATTAGTTAAAAAACTTATTGATGCAGGAAGTCCTAAATGGTTGGCTATTTTAACAGTATGTATATTAGGAATAGGATTACTATTAATAATAATTTTACTTACAGCACCATTATTATATGAACAAGTATTATTATTTCTTAGTAATATATCAGTATTCTTATCTGATATGTCAACGAAGTATGAAATTAATTTTGGTTCTTTACAAACTTCTTTAACAGAATTTTCTACTAATATTATATCTTCAATAGGAAGTAGTATTTCTAATGGAGCTATATCAGTAGTTAATGCTTCAATTGGAGTTATTACTACAGGAATAGTAGTAATATGTGCAGCAGTTTATTTTCTTATAGATATGGGAAAAATTAGAGAAGGAGTAAATAAATACTTAAATGCTCGTAATAAAAGAACAGCTAATTATTTAAAGAAACTTGATACAGAACTTACTAAATATATTGGAGGTATGGGATTAAATATATTAATTCAAATGGCAGAATATACACTAGGGTTCTTTATAATAGGACATCCTAACTATTTAATATTAGGAATATTATCAGGATTATCTGCTATTATACCTTGGTTTGGAGGCTTCTTAGTAGCAGTAATATCCTTACTAGTATCTTCAGTAATTAGTGCTAAAATGTTTTGGTTAACAGTAGTTATATGTATTATAGGTCCTACTCTTGATGGAAATGTTATAGGTCCTAAAGTATATGGAAAAACTAATTCATTACATCCATTACTAGTAATATTTGCAGTATCAGCAGGAGGAATAATTGCAGGGTTCTGGGGAATAGTACTTTCTTTACCAGTAGCTATTGCTATTAAAACAACATATAATTTTTATAAGAAAGATATATATAGAAAATATCATCATATAAAAAGTAAGAAGGAGAGTTAAAATATGAAAAAGAAAATATTAATCTTACTACTTTCTTTATGTTTAATACCACATATTTCTTTTGCAGAAGTAGTAGAAGATAGTGATTATATTTCTGGAGGAGATAACTATCAAATCGAAAAAGATTATAATAATACTCATTTAGCTTTTGGAAGTACAGTAGATGTATTAAATAAAGTGGATGGAATATATGGAGTATTTGGAGAAACTATTAACTATAATAGTATTAATGATTATCTAGCTTTATTTGGAAATAACGTTAATGTTAATGGTACTATTAAAGATGGAGCAATATTTGCTAATAAAGTTACTATTAATAATGCTACTATTAATAGAGATATAATAATATTTGCTAATGAAGTACAAATAACTGGTAATTTTAATGGAAATGTATTGATTTATGCTAATAGTATAGATATAACTAATAGTAGTTTTAAAAAGAATTTAATTACTAATAGTAGTAAGTTAAGTATTGATAGTAATACACAAATAGAAGGAGTACTTAAATATAATGAAGATACTATTACTAATATTAAGAGTACTAATATATATAAAGTAGAAGTGACTAAAAATGATAAAGTAGAACTTAGTACTAAAGATAAAATATTAGAACATATAGATAAATTAATTAGATTATTAGTAATATTTTTAGTAATATATTTAATTAATCCTAAAGTATTTAGTAAGTTTAGTGATAATGTAGGAAAGAATTTTGGATATGGTGCATTAACATTCTTACTATTACCAATAATTTTATTAATATTATTATTTACTGATTTTGCTACTAGTGCTGCTATTATAGGAATTATGTTATATATAATATTTGTAATGTTAGCTAAGGTAATTTCTGGATATGTAATAGGTAGGCTTATTTGGAATGGATTAGCTAAGAAGAAATTGATTAGCAGTGAAGAAAGAGTATACTTAATTGGTTTTATTGGTATAACAGTAATATATTTATTATCTATAATTCCTTATTTTGGAGTAGTAGTTACTCTTGCTAGTTTATTATATTCTTTTGGAATAGTTACTAATATGATAATTAAATCTAAAAAAGAAGATAAATAATAGATAATAAATATATTATTTATATTATGAAGATTAAACATCCTTATGGGTGTTTTTTTGAAATAAAAAAAAATTTTGAGAGATTGTTCCTTTAATTATAAGGGGTGAAATGGGAGTTTAACTTATAGCAAACAATAGTTTGATAATAAGTGTTGACAAGGGTAATAATTAATGATATAGTTAGATTACGGATAGAGAGGTAGATGTATGAGAGTTCTTGATGAGATAAATAGTGAAACTTTAATTATATGTAAGGATAGTTTTAAAGATAAAGTATTAAATTTACATAAATTATTACCAATAAAGTTTATGAAATTAAAAGAATTTAGAGAGAAATATTATTTTAGTTATGAAGAAGATGCTATTAGGTATTTGAGTAAGAAGATGGGACTTAAATATAATGTTGCTAAAATGTATGTAGATAATCTAATTTATATAGAAGATAAAGAATATGGATGTGATAAATTAGATACTCTTGTTAAGATAAAGAAGTGGTTAGATGAAGAAGGACTACTTATATATAATGATGATTTTAAGAGATATATTAAAGATATAAATATAATTATTTATAATGTTAGATTAAATGAATTTGATAAGAAAATGCTTCATGGGTTAAACTATAAGATTATAGATAGAGAATTTAATAATTATGAACATAAGATATATGCTTTTAATACGATGGAAGAAGAAGTAGAATATATTGCTAATAGTATATGCAATTTGATAGATACAGGAGTAGATATTAATAAGATTAAGTTAGCTAATGTTAATAAGGATTATTATAATACTATAGAAAGAATATTTACGTTATTTAATATTAAAGTTAATATTCCTTATAAGAGAAAATTATCTTCTTATAAGATAGTTAGACAATTTATAGAAATAGCTAGGGATAAGAGTATTAAGGATGCTATCTGTGAAGTAGATAAGAATGATGAGATGTATCCTGAACTTTTAAAAGTCTTTAATAAATATATGATATATGATGATAAGGAACTACTTAAATATAAATTAGAGAATACAGAGATGGTTTCAGAGAAATATTTGAATAGTATTGAGATAATTGATTACTTAGATTATATATCAGAAGATGATGAATACGTTTTTATGATGGGGTTTAATGATGGAGTAGTACCTAATAGTTATAAAGATATTGAGTATATTACAGATAGTATTAGAGAATGTGTAGGAATAAATTTAGTAAGTGATGAGAATAAATATTTAAGAGAAGATATTATCAATAATCTTAAAGATATAAAGAATTTAGTTATTACTTATAAGAAGAGTGATAATAAGAAGAGTTATTATCCATCTACTATGTGTAGTTATTTTGAAGTAATTGAAGGAAATACCAAGTATAATGATAGTTATAGTGAAATATATAATAAGATTAAGTTAATGAGAGGATATGATAAATATCTAAGATATGGTGTTAAGAATGTAGATTTTGATGTTTTAAATAATAATTTTAAGATAGAATATCAAAGCTATTCAAATAAATATAGTGGTATTTCTAGAATACAAGATGGACTTACCTTGTCATATACAGATATGAAATTATATAACCAGTGTGCATTTAGATATTACCTTAGTAAAATTCTTAGATTAGATGTTTATGAAGAAAATTTTAGTGCAGTAATTGGCTCGGCAGTTCATTATGCAATGCAGAATTGTTTAAGTAATAATGATATGGATACGGATAAATATATTTATGAGTATTTAAAAGATATGAAGCTTTCTAAGAAAGAAAAATTCTTTTTAGATAAATATCGCATAGTAGTAAAAGAATTACTTGAACATGTTATTTCAGAAAAAGAGTATAGTTCATTTAATGAAGCAATGTATGAGAAGAAAATACAGGTAGATTTTGGCAATAATGTTATATTTAAGGGTTTTATTGATAAAATATTATATTATAATGATGGGAATAAGACTTATTATGCTTTGATAGATTATAAGACTGGTAATGATCAGATTGATTTGAAGTATCTTGATTATGGAATAAATATGCAGTTACCAATATATTTATATTTATCTAAAAGATTAGAGTTTATTAATCCAGTATGTGTAGGTTTTTATCTTCAGAAGATTAATATTAAAGATAGGGACTATAGACTAGTAGGATACTCTAATAGTGATAAGGATATCTTGTCAATAATTGATAATAATTATGATAATTCTAAGGTTATTAAAGGAATGAAAACTCTTAAAGATGGTAGTTTTTCTAGATATAGTAAAGTATTATCTGATTCAGAATTAGCAGATATTGAGAAAAAGACTGAGGATAAGATTAATGATGTTATTAAGAAGATAAGAGATAATGAATTTACGATTAACCCTAAGGTTATTGATAAGATAGAAGTAGGATGCGAATATTGTAAGTTTAGAGATATATGTAATATGACAAATAAGGATAAAATAATAATTACAACTGTGAAAGAAAGTGGTGATGATAATGGCTAATACGAAAGAACAGCAATGGGCAATCGATGCTGAGGGGTCTAATATAATTGTATCAGCAGGAGCTGGTTCGGGAAAGACAGCGGTTTTAACACAAAGAGTTATTAGAAAGATTATGTCTGGAGTAGATGTATCTAGATTATTAGTACTTACGTTTACTAATGAAGCAGCAAGCGAGATGAAAAATCGTATTAGAGAAGCTATTATTAAGAATAATTTGACTGAACAATTAAATTTACTAGATGCCGCTTATATTACTACTTTCGATAGTTATGCTTTATCAGTAGTAAAAAAATATGCATATTCACTTAATGTTGATAAGAATATTGGAATTACTGATAGTAATATTATTACAATATATAAATATAAAGTAATAGATGAAATATTTGATGAGATGTATGGTACTGAAAAGTTTGATAATTTAATAAATGATTTTTGCTTGAAAGATGATATAGGACTTAAAAAAGATATTATAAAATCATCAGAAAAATTAGATTTACAAATAGATAAAGAAAAATATATAGATGAATATTTTAATCGTTATGATAATCAAGAGTTTATTAATTTAATGATTGAGAAATATTTGAAGTTAATTAATGAGAAAGTTTTAGAGCTTAAGAATATTTATCAAGAATTTATTAGTTATTGTAATGATAGCTTGGTAAAGAAGTTAGATGAATACTTTAGTGGTTTGTTTAATGCTAGTACTTATTCTGAATATGTTACTTTTATGACAAAGTCAGCAGTTAGATTTATAGGAGTGGAAGAAGAAGGAAAAGACTTAAAAGATGAACTTAAGAAAAAAATAGAAGAAATTAAAAAACTGCTTAGGTTTAAAGATACTGAAGAGATGATTTCTAGTATTGAGAAAACTAAGGAAGATATACAAATTATCTTAGAAATTATTACTAGACTTGATAAGAAAGTAAATGAATATAAGGATGAGAATGGTAGTTATGAATTTAATGATATTGCTCATATGGCCTTAAAAATAGTTAGAGATAATTTAGAAGTAAGGGAAGAAATTAAAAATTACTTTAATGAGATAATGGTAGATGAATACCAAGATACTTCAAATATTCAAGAAGAATTCGTTACTTTAATTAGTAATAATAATGTCTATATGGTCGGAGATGTAAAACAATCAATATATCGTTTTAGAAATGCTAATCCATATATATTTCAAGATAAATATAATCGATATAGTAAGAATGATGGCGGTATTAAAATAGATTTACTTAAGAATTTTCGTAGTAGAAATGAAACACTTTTTAATATTAATGAAATATTTAATTTGATTATGGATGATGAGATAGGTAATGCAGATTATTTAGCTAGTCATAATATGGTATATGGTAATACAGCTTACGATTTAGAAGATTGTAAACATGATAATAACTTAGTTATATATAATTATGATAATGAAATAAATACAGAGTATACAAAAGAAGAAAAAGAATTATTTATTATAAGTGAAGATATTAAAGAAAAGATTAATAATGATTATTTAGTGTTTGATAAGAAGAGTAATAAACTTAGAAAGATTAGATATAGTGATATATGTATAATTACAGATAGAAATAAATATTTAGATAAATATAAGAAAATTTTGGAATATGAAGAGATACCTTCAGTAATTTATATGGATCATGAACTTACTAATGATAATGTAGTAATGATACTAAAGAATTTGATAAAGCTAGTAGATTATGTTAATCAAGGAATATTTGATGATAAATTTAGATATTTATTTACTTCAGTAGCTAGATCGTTTATATTTTGTTATAGTGATGATGAGATATATCAAATTAATAAAGATAGAAAATATTATAAAGATACTATTTTTGAGAAATGTAAGTTAATAAATTTAAATAATCCTTTAGAAGATATTATTAATGATATATTTAAAGTATTTAATATTTATGAGAGATTAACTACTTTAAGTGGAATAGATGAGTATTTAGTTAGAATTAGTAATCTTTTAGATATAGCTAGTAATTTGAGTGGACTTGGATATACTTTAGAAGAATTTATTAATTATATTGAAGAAGTTACTGAGAAAGGGTTAACTATTAAGTATTCTGGTAATACTAATGTGGATAATGCTGTTAAAATTATGAATATTCATAAATCAAAAGGACTTGAATTTAGCTTGTGCTATTTTACAGGGATGCATAATGAATTTACGATTAAAGAAATTAATGATAAGATGTTAATTAATGATGAGATGGGAATAATTTTACCCTATATAGATGAAAATGAAGATGTATGTAATAATATTTTAAAAGATTTATATATTGATAACTTTTTTAAAGAAGAAATATCTGAGAAGATTAGACTATTTTATGTAGCTTTAACTAGATGTAGAGAAAAGATGATAATTGTTACTTCACTTGATAAAAATAGATGTGGTTATAATAGAATGGTTCCTACGGATAAAAGACTTACATATAGATCATTTTTAGATATACTTAATTCAGTTTCAATTATAGATAAATATGTTATAGATAAAGAAGCTAATTATACACATGAATATGATATGATTAAGCTTAAAGAGATAGCTTATGAAAAGGTAGATGTTTCTATTAATAAGAAAGAAATTAATACTAATTATCAAGTAATGGAGAAAAAGCATTTTTCTAAGGAAGGTAATAAAGTTCTTGATATAGATAGTGTTAAAGCGATGCAATATGGAACAAAAGTTCATGAAATACTTGAATATGCTAACTTTAAGAATAGGGATAATAAATATTTAAAGAAATTATTTACTAAAATTAAAGATGATTATATTAATGTTTATAGAGAATATGAATTTAAATATCAAAAGGATAATACTATTTATAATGGAGTAATAGATTTGATGCTTGAATATGATACATATATAAATATAGTTGACTATAAACTTAAGAATATAGATGATGAGAATTATTTAAAACAATTAAAGGGATATAAAGAATATATTGAGAGTATTAGTAGTAAGAAAGTATTTATTTACTTGTATTCTATTATGGATGATAAATTAAAAGAAATAGAGGCTTTTGAATAATTGTATTAATATTTTTGATAATATGATATAATGTTTTGTGTAGGGTGATGTAAATATGAGAAATAATATTATTGCAATTATGTATGATTTTGATAAAACTTTATGTACTAAGGATATGCAGGAGTATACTTTTATACCTAATTTAGGGATTGATGCTAAAAGTTTTTGGGAAGAAGCAAATAATTTACGTACAAATTTTAAGATGGACCAAGTTTTAGCTTATATGTATTTAATGTTTAGAAAAATGGTAGATAATAACAGAAGCTTAAAGAGGGATTATTTAAATCAAATGGGATCAGATGTGGAATTGTTTCAAGGACTAGATGAATGGTTTACGAGAATTAATGAATATGGTAAGAGCGTTGGTATGGAGGTAGAACATTATATTATATCTTCAGGACTTAGAGAAATAATTGAAGGTTCTAGTATAGGAAAATATTTTAAAGAAATTTATGCTTCTGAATTCTTTTATAATGAAGATGGCAATGCTATATGGCCGAAACTTGCTGTTAATTATACTAATAAGACACAATTTTTAAGTCGTATTAATAAAGGAGTATTGGATATTTCTGATAATGATAGTTTAAATAGGAAAACTTTAGATGGAGATAGGAGAATATCTACTGCTAATATGATATATATTGGTGATGGATTTACAGATGTACCTTGTATGAAACTTACAAAAGATGGTGGTGGAGTAAGTATTGCTGTATATACTGAGAAGAGTACTGAAAATGCAAAGACTTTACTTCATGATGATAGAATTAATTATATGGCGTTAGCTGATTATAGAAAAGATAGCGAGATAGATAAGATTGTTAAAATGACAATCGAAGCGATGGCATTAAATACTAAACTTAAAAATATTACCTATGGTCAAAGAGAAAAAAATAAATAGATATTTCTTCTAAATGGGGTAATTTTCTTGATAAATATGACATATTATGTTAATATAATGGCATGAGGTGAAATTATGAATTATTATGATAGATTGAAGGAAATAGAAAATGCAGAAACAAAATTAAGTGATGTTTCAACTGGACATTTATTAACTGGTATGATTGAATTCTTCCTTTCATTAGTTTTAGGTGTGACTGTTTTTATAGTTTCAAATAACGTTGGATATACATTGATACCAATATCTATTGGAGTTGCTCCTTTTGCTTATCATTTCGTTAAAGCTGATAAAATTACTAAGAAAGCAATGAAACTTCACACAGAAAAGAAAAAAATAGATAAAGAAGTAGAAAATAATATAGATAGAAATGAAGTTCTTAGCAAAGTAAATAAACTTAGCCTTAGGGAGTTAGAACTATTAAGAGAAGTATTATTAAATGAGCAATTAGTAACTATTTCTAAAGAAGCTATCGATAGTGATATTGTAGGAATAATTATTAATAGTAATAATAATTTATTAAAAGAAGCTAGTAAAGACATATATGAAATAGAAGAGGTTAGAGATAATAACTTGATGGAAGAAATTAATTCTTTAGAAGCAGCTAGTGTTAAAGGAGATTTAGAAGCTACATATAAAAAGATTAGAAGAAAATAATATTTAAAACTTTTACTAATTTAAATGTTAACCTGGAAATAAGTCAAAATACTTTCCTTTTGACTTATTTTTCTTTATATTAAAATATAAAATGGAATAAAGAATTGTTCTACAAATTAATTTCTTTATATATTTTAGAGATATTTTGAGATAACTATATGATTATTTTTAAGTAAACATATAGAAAAAATAGTCATATTATGTTGATTTTGATTAATTTTTTGTGTATAATTAGATTGTATCATTTTAGGGAGAGTCGATATCATGAGGAAAATATATACAAGTATTGATATTGGATCTGATACTATTAAATTTTTAGTTGGTGAAGAGAAAGATGGAAAAGTATATGTCTTATCGGCTCATACAATTAAATCTAAAGGTATTAGAAAGGGGTTAATAGTTGACTCTAATTTGGTTGTTAATACGATTAAAGATGGTATTAAAAAAATTGAAGATGATTTGGGAATAGTAATTAAAAAAGTATTAGTTAATGTTCCAGATTATAATGTTAAGTTCATGTATGTTACTGGGAAGGTAGAAATTGCCGATAAAGTAACTACTGAAGATATTAATAAAGTTATTAAAACTTCAGTATATGGAAAAATAGATAAAGAATATGAACTAGTTACAGTTATTCCATTAGAATTTATGATAGATGAAACAGAGGGAATTGAGTATCCATATAATATGGAGGGAAAAGAACTTGGTTTAAAAGGAATAATGGTTAGTGTTCCTAAGAAGAATATTTATTCAGTAATAGGAGTAATTGAAGGAGCAGGACTTGAAGTAGTTGATATTGTTTTATCAGGAATGGCAGATTATCAACAAATTAGAAATAAAAAATTAGATGAAAAAATAGGAGCAATTATTAATTTGGGACATGAAACAACAAATGTTTCTATTATTAATAATGGTAAACTTATGAATACAGAAACAATACAACTTGGAGGAATAAACATAGAAAATGATATTGCATATGTATTTGGTACTAATATAATTGATGCTAGAAAAATAAAAGAAAAGTTTGCAGCATGTCATAAAAGATTTACTAATTTGAATGATGTCTATGAACTTGAAAATAACATAGGAGAAAGAGTTCGACTTAATCAATTAGAAGTTACGGAAGTAGTTATGAGTAGAATGACAGAAATATTAGAATATGCTAAAAAACAAATTTTACTACTTACGAAAAAGAATCTTGATTATATTGTTATAACTGGAGGTCTTACAGAAATTAAATCTTTTAAAAATTTAGTATATGAATTTTTTGGAAAAGATGTTATAATATATTTAATGGATGAGATAGGAATTAGAGATAATAAATATACAACAGTTATGGGAATGATTAAATATTATGATCAGAAAATGACTGTTAGGGGAAAAGATTATTCAATGATAAGTCTTGAAGATGAGGAATTATTATTAACTCCAGAGAGCAAAAGAAAAAAAGAGAAAGCGGTTGTTACTAAGATGTTTAAAGGCTTTATTAGAAATAAGGAGGAAAAATAATGAATAATATGTTTGGTTTAGAAATGAATCAGTTAGCTAAAATTAAGGTTGTAGGAATTGGAGGCGGTGGCTGTAATGCAGTTAATCGTATGATAGATTCTGGTCTTAAAGGTGTTGATTTTATTGTAGCTAATACTGATTTACAAGTTTTGAATGATTCTTTAGCTCCAACTAAGCTACAACTTGGTAGCGATCTTACTGATGGTTTAGGAGCTGGTGCTAATCCGGAAATAGGTAAAGAAGCAGCACTTGAATCAAAAGAAGAAATAGAAGAAGCATTAAAAGGTGCTGATATGGTATTTGTTACTTGTGGAATGGGCGGTGGAACTGGTACTGGTGCATCTCCAATAGTAGCAGAAATAGCTCAAGATTTAGGAGCATTAACAGTTGGAATAGTTACAAAACCTTTTAGTTTTGAAGGTAAAAAGAGAATGGAACAAGCTATTGCAGGACTTGATGAATTGAAGAAACACGTTGATACTTTAATAGTTATTCCTAATGATAGATTGAGAGAATTAATCGATAAATCTACACCAATGTTAGAAGCATTTAGAGAAGTAGATAATGTTTTACATAGAGGAGTTCAATCTATATCAGACTTGATTGCTATTACTGGATTAGTTAACTTGGATTTTGCCGATGTTAAAGCTGTTATGAAGGATCGTGGCAATGCACTTATTGGTATAGGTGTTGGATCTGGTGAAAATAGAGCAGTAGAGGCTGCAAAACAAGCAGTATCTTCTCCACTTCTTGAAACATCAATTAATGGAGCTACTGATGCAATTATTAACGTTACTGGTGGAAGTTCACTTACTTTATTTGAAGTAGAAGAAGCCGCTGAAGTTATTAGAACGGCAGCAAATACAGATATTAATACAATATTTGGAGCTGTTATTAACGAGAACTTAACTGACGAAGTAATTGTTACTGTTATAGCTACTGGTTTTGAGGAACCTAGTGAACCTTTATATCATAGCTTTAACTCTACTAAGAGAGAAGATATGTATAAAGATGATGAAGAATATAATGATAATGATTTAGATATTCCACCATTTATAAGAGATAGACAAGATTTCTAATTAAGACTTTATATAGAAGACATTTGTTATGTCTTCTTTTTAATATTTCTTATGATATGTAAACATATTAAATAAAATGAATAATTATTGATATAAACTTAAAAATATAATATAATTAGAGTGTGATTGTTATGAAGAAGAAAATATTAGTAGGAATTATATTATTGATTACTTTAGGGATATTAGTTTACTTTTTAGATTATTATAATATTATTCCTAAGAAGAAATATCATGATAAAGATTTTGGTATTACTACTATTAAGAGTATGGTAGATTATAATCAGAATGGAATAGATGATTATACAGATATTTTAAATGGTGCTAAGATAGATGCTTATAATAAGCCTAAATATAAATCAGTTTATTATGATGGGGGATATCCTCCAGAAGATGAAGGGGTTTGCACTGACTTGATATGGAGAGCTTTTAAAGAAGCAGGATATTCTCTTAAAGATATGGTAGATAATGATATAGAAAAGAATAAAGATGATTATCATATTAAGGTGGCAGATAAGAATATTGACTTTAGAAGAGTTGTTAATTTAAGAGTATTCTTTGATAAATATGCTACAATACTTACTAATGATATAAATGATATAGATGAATGGATGCCTGGAGATATAGTAATATTTGGGAATAATAATCATATTGGCATTGTATCAGATTATCGCAATAAACATGGTATTACTTATATTTTACATAACGGCGGGCAACCAATTAGAGAAGAAGATTATTTGAAAAGGGGAAAGGTTACTAGACATTATCGTTTTGATGCTAGTAAAATAGATAGTAGTGTAATATTTAGCTTTGATAAATAGTATTATTATAAAAAATAGTAGATATTATAATATTAGAAATTTGGGAGATGCATTTCGTGAACGATAATGATAAATATAAATATATTATTAAACATATTGACGTGTTAGATAATAATGATATTATTAGTCTATTTAAAAGTGTTATGACAGTTTGCATTAAAAAAGCACTATTTAAAAGAATGCTAGAATATTTTAATTTTGATAGATTTAAGATAATTATTGCTGAACTTAATGATAATGATAAAATGATTTGTTTAGATGTATTATACAATATTCCAATGTATAGATATCATTACGTAGAAACAATACTTTCTTTAGAAAATAAAGCACTAATTATAGAATACTTTAAAAAAGATAATTATTTACTTAGGAAAATATTAGTTGTTAATAGTATAGATGATATGGAAATGAAAATTAAGCTAATTGAATTATTAAATACTTATGAATTTAAAATATTTATATTATCTAATTATGAACCATATAAAAGTGAATTATTAAATAGAATACGCAATGATATATCTGATAATCTAGATAAAGAATTAGATGATACGATAGGGTTTGGTCTTGAGTTTGAAGTATTTCATAATAAAATTGACTTTTTTGAAAATATTAAGACTGTACTAAGTGATTTTTTAGTAAAAGAAGAATATTCAGTAGTGTCAGGATTAGAAATATCATCACCAGTACTACATTATAATATTAATGATATGACAAAAGTAGAAAGTATATGTACCATTTTAAACGAGTGTAATTTTAAAGTAAATGATGAATGTGGAGGACATATCCATATAGGAATAGATTACTTTAAAAATAGTAGAGAATTACTTTTTCTTTTAGAGATGTATTGTAATTGTGAAAATATATTATATAGAATTATAAATAGAAAAGGAGCTTTTCCTAGACATGATATATGGCTTTATGCAGGAAAAATAAAGAAAGTTTGCAATTTAGCAATAAATATGGGAGATTTTGATAATTATCAAGAAGAAGATATAAATGTATTAATTAAAAAGTTAAAAATAATTATGCATGATAGATATAAAGGATTAAATGTTATTACAAATTATCCAACGATTGAATTTAGAATTCCTAATGGAGAGATACACTTTAAAGAACTTCACTATAACATTAGACTTATATTAAGAATGATACAGGTTTCTTGTAGAATAGCTAATATGAATAAAGATAATGATAAATATCTTGATTTTGTTAAATTGAGAGACACTATTAGTGAGAATGATAAACTAGAAATATTACTTTCTTTATTATTTGGTGATGAGAAAGATAAGAATATTTATAGAGAAAGATATTATAAAAACACTAGAATGTTAGAAAGAAATATTAAGAATAAAATAAGTTTATGTTATGATAAAGGAATTAATTTTACTGAGAAACATAAAATTAAAAAAAGATAGTTAGAAGAACTTAATAAATATAAAATGATTAAGTTCTTTTTTTGACATATTTAGTGATATTTTTTGGTAATAATGGGGTTATTATTGACTTTACTTAGAGATATAAGATATAATTATATTAAGGTGGTAGATATGAAGAAGAAGACCTTTATGATAATGATAATTTTATTAATTATAACAATAATTCCTAGAAATGTTTTAGCTGAGAGCTTACAAGATATGTATAATCAATTAGCTGACTTACAGGCAAAAGCTAATAGTAATAGTGAAAGCAAAAACTTAACAGAAAAACAAATTAAAGAGTTAAATACAGAAATTTCTAATAAATCTGCTTCAATTGAAAATATTCGTAAAGAAATAAAACAAGCAGAAATAGATATTGATAATAGTAAGAAAAAAATTGAAGATAAGAAAGTTGAAACAGATGGATTAATTCAATTTTTACAAGTATCAAATGGTGGAAACATTTACTTAGAATATTTATTTGATGCGGAGAATTATACTGATTTTATATATAGATATGAAGTTGTTAAGCAATTAACTAATTATAATTCAGATTTAATCGATGAATTAGAACAACTAATATTAGATTTACAAATAAAAGAAAAAGAATTATCTGATAAAAACACTAAACTAGAAAGTGAAAGACAAGACCTTAGGAAAAAAGTTAATACTTTGAGTTATAGCTTAGCTAATTTTAAATCAGAAGGTGTAGAAATAGATAAAGATATAGCAGATTTAAAGACACGTATTAAATTTTATACTGATTTAGGATGTTCTAGATATCAAGATGTAACTACTTGTAATAATTCTTCAATAATTAATGCTCAAGGTTGGAAATATCCGTTGTCTAAAGGATGCGTTACTAGTGAATATACAGGATTTAATGTTAGACTTGATTATAGTGGCGGTGGCGGACATCATGCAATAGATTTGGATTGTGTAAGTGAAGGCACTAATGTTTATGCTGCTGCTAATGGTAATATTGCTAGAATTGCTTTTTATAGTTGCGGTGGAAATGCCGTATACATTAATCACACTGTTAATGGTAAGAAATTTACAACAGTATATATGCATTTACTTAGTGTAGCTAGTGATTTATATATAGGAAAGGCTGTTACTGATAATACAGTTATAGGTTATGTTGGTGGATATAGTACATCAAAAGAACATGGTGGTTATGATACTTGTACAACAGGTACGCACTTACACTTTGGAATAGCTGAAGGACATCATGCATTTGATTTTAACTCATATTCAATTAATCCTAGAGAAATATTTGGTTTTCCATCTTTAGTATATAGCGGTGGCGGATATTTTTACAGATAATAATAACATTGGAGTCATGAATAGACTCCATTTTTTGAAGGAAGGATAGTTTTATGGAAGGACTTACCAATAAAGATTTAGAATATCGTATCAATAATGGTCTTATTAATAACGAAGAAATAAAAAATTCTCGTACAATAAAAGAAATAATTTTATCTAACACTATAACTTTGTTTAACTTAATACATGTAGTGCTATTTGTATTGGTTTTAACTACTGGTTCTATTACTAATGCTACCTTTGTAGTGTCAATATTCTTTAATACTTGCATAGGAATATATCAGGAAATTAAGGCTAAAATTATTGTAGATAAATTAAAAATTGTAGCTTCTAATAAAGTAACAGTTATTAGAAATAATATTAAACAAGAAATTTTACCTAGTGAAATAGCTATGGATGATTTATTATACTTGCAAGCTGGAGATAATTTAGTAGTAGATGCTAAAATACTTAAAAGTGATAATATGGAAGTTGATGAATCAATTATTACTGGTGAAAGTGATGTAGTTTTAAAAAAAGATAATGATAAACTTATATCTGGATCAATTATTACTGCAGGAAGTGGATATGCTAAAGTTACTTCAATAAATAGAGATACATATGCTAATAAATTAATTAAAGAAGCTAGTAAAGAAGGAGATAATTCTTCATATTTAATGAAAAACATTAATACTATTTTAAAAGTAGTTACATTTTTAATTATTCCTGTAGGAATTGCTTTGTTTATTACGCAATTTTACTATAGTAATCAATCATATGCAGAATCTGTTTTATCTTCTGTTGCAGGTATAATTGGAATGATTCCAGATGGACTTGTTTTGCTTACTTCAATATCTTTAACAGTTGGAGTTATTAAAATGGCTTCTAAAAAAGTTATTATTCAAAGACTATGTGGTATTGAACTTTTAGCTTGTGTAGATACACTTTGCTTGGATAAAACAGGGACAATAACTTCTGGTACGATGGAAGTAATAGATACTATATATTTAGATGGAGTTAATAATGATAAAGTTAATAATATTATAGCTAATATGGTAAGTGATGATAATAATGCTACTGGTATGGCTGTTAAAAAAAGTTTTAAAATAGATAAAAAATTGACAGAAATAGAGAGAGTTCCCTTTTCTTCAGCTAGAAAGTATTCTTTGACTAAATTTAGTGATGACACATATGCACTTGGAGCTTATGAATTTATTTCTGATATTGACATTTCTGAACATAAAAAAATAGTTGAATATTTAGATAATGGTTTTAGAGTTATAACAATTGTAAAGTGTATTAATAATACTTTTGATAAGAAAAAAAATATGGTTTTGGCATTTATAGTTTTGAAAGATAATTTACGTAAGAATGCTAGTGAAACTCTTAATTATTTTAAGGAACAAAATGTAGATATTAAGATTATTTCAGGGGATAATCCTAAGACAGTATCAAATTTACTTAAACAATTAAAGATTGATGATTATGATAAATATATTACTGGTAGTGATATTCCTGATGATCCTGTAAAATTGGCTGAGATAGTTAATAATTATAAAATATTTGGTAGAGTTACACCACAACAAAAAAAGAACATTGTTGAAGCTTTGAAAAAAAGTGGTACGGTTGGTTATATTGGCGATGGTGTTAATGATATTTTAGCTTTAAAAGAGGCTGAATGTGGTATTGCTTTGGCTAGTGGGACAAGCGCCGCTAGAAGTGTGGCTGAAGTAGTTTTAACAGATTCTGATTTTTCTGTTTTACCTGGTATTGTTAATGAAGGTAGAAGAGTTGTTAACAATATCGAAAGAGTTGCTAGTATGTATTTAATAAAAACTACTTATTCTTTCCTTATTTCTCTTTTATGTATTTTTCTTAGTCATGAGTACCCTTTTTATCCAATTCAATTAAGTTTAATTAGTGCTATATGTGTAGGTGTTCCATCATTTTTCTTAGCAATAGAACCTAATTATAATAAAGTAGAAAAAGGATTCTTGGTTAAGGTATTTAGAAATGCTTTGCCTAGTGGAATTTGTGTGTTTATAAATGCATTCTTCTTAATAATTATTTCTTATATTTTTAAGATAGATTTTGACGTTTTTAGAATTGTAGTAGTATGTACAACAGGATTCCTTAGTTTAAGACTTTTATATAATATTAGTAGACCTCTTAATACATTACGTAAGATACTAGTATATTCTTGTTTTGTAGCTTTTTATGGTTTACTTATTGTATTTAAAGATTTCTTCTTATTAGGAAATGTTAAATTTATTTCTATATTATTTATAATTATGATAATTTTTGCTAATATATATATGACAGAGTTTTTAGAAAGTTGCTATGATTTTATAATTAAGAAAATTAGACAAAAAAAGAAAAAAAGGAGTAGGGTAGTTAATGAAAAAAAATAATTTATGGAGAATTATTTGGATTATTGGAATATATGCTGTTTTGATTTCAATACTATATTTGGTTGTTATGTATAAAGTTAAATGGGAAGATAAAGACTTTAATACGTATTTATATTTTTATAGTTGTTCTAATCAAGTATGTACTTCGAGTATTCCTCAAAGTAAATATTATGGAAAAGCTTTATGTGAAGATCATGAATGTCCATTTATTAAAGATATAAATGATAATTATGTAGTTCTTAGTAATGGTACTAAAAGTTGGATTTATGACTTTAAAAATGAAAAAATCATCGATAATAAATATGATGATTATAGATATTTAAGTGATGATAACTATGTAGTTACTTCAAATGGATTACAAGGAATTATTAATAAAGATGGTAAATTAATAGTTGATGTAAAATATAAAGAAATTATGGATTTTAAGAATAATATATTATCACTTAAAATAGATGGTAAATATTATTATTTAAATTTAGAAAATTCAGTTCAAAGCAATAAAGGTTATGATGAAATACTTCTAATTAATAAAGAATTTTATGGTTATAAAGAGAATAATAATTATTATATTGCTTCTTATAACAATAATTCTTCAATTAATGGAATTGCATATAATTATCTGTATGTTGCTAATGATGTTATTTTTACAATTAGTAATAAACAAGTGCATATTCTTGATACTAATTTACGTGATACGTTGATTATGAGTATTAATACAAATTATGAGTATACAACAGGGCAGGAGAGGGATAGCTTAGATATTAGTTCTGATGGTAATTATTTATATTTCACTATTGTTAGTGCTGAAAATAAATTTATTTTGTATAAATATGATTTGAACTTTAAAAAATTCGTATAATAAAAGAATAGGGCGGTAAAGTTAGAAATTACTTCTAATACATCCCCTATTCTTTTTTTAATTTATTATTTTTCTTTAAAAGAATTACATATAGTTTCTACTTTATTTTTGCATTCACATTTATTACAAGTACAAGTTACATCTATTGAATCTAAATTACATAAACAATTTTTTTCATTATTGTATTTACAACTCTCTACATTGCATTTTATTTTTTGACTTTTTTCTTTCATAGTATTTTTTTCCTCCAGTATATAGTATTTACTGAATTTATTAAAATATACGTTTTTGAAATTTGCATCGTGGCTTAATACTTATCCATCTTTAATTATCTCGATGCAAATTTGAATTGATGTAAAATTTTGAATTATTTGATATAAGTACAATTTTAAGTAAAAACAAGATTAAATAGGGGAATAATTCATTTTTGATGTAATAGAGTTATTTTATAACATAAAGTAATTTATTATATGGTTAATTAATTTGATACTGATTATTGAATTATGAAAATAAATTTATTTCAATTATAATATAATTTTTTGTTATAATTCGGTTTATTATATGATAGATAATAATATTTGTTATAAGGATTATATATAGTTATAATATTGTTATGTATTTGTTTTAATATATTATATTTTAAAATATAGAGAAGTTAACATAATATATATTATAGGAACTTAATTTGAGAGCGGTTTTTACTTATATTTATATGTAATAAGGTTTTTAATTACAATTATAAGGCTTAACTTGATTTAACAAATTATTACATGTTATAGTTAAAATTATATTAATTATGATTTTAATTTTGTAAATTTTTATTTTTTAAAAACGAACAAATATTTACTTAATTAATTAGTGTGATGGAGTGTGAATTTATGATTAAAAAAATCCTTATATTTATTTTTAGACTATTAGGTATATATGACGAGAATAATGATGTTACCCCTACTCTTGCTAAAGATGAAACATTATACGAAGCCAAACCATTAATGACATTGTATGAAAGAAAAATATACAATATATTACTAAAATTAGGTGATAATTATAAAATAATACCGCAGATTAATTTAGCTAGTATAATTAGAAAAAAGAATAATAATCATTACTATAGTGATTTATTTAGAAATATTGATTTTGCTATTTTTGATAAAGAATGTAATAAATTATTATTACTTATTGAAATCGATGATAGTACTCATGATAATTACAAACGTAAACAAAGGGATCAAAAAGTTAACGATATATGTAAAAATGCTTCAATTAAATTAATTCATTTTTATACGAAATATCCTAATAATGAAGATTATGTTATTAATAGAGTTATGAAGGAATTAAATACTGTTGTATGCAATAAAGAAAATGAAATTAAAGAAGAAATTACATATACTCTAGTTAGATAATATATGATAAAAAGTAGGCTATCCCCTACTCTTTTTTTTACCTTTTTTTAATTTCATATTTTTGGTATCTTGAAGTAATTCAACTTGTATTTCACTAAGTATTTCTTCTAAATTTTTATATAAATCTTCTTTTTTAGTTAATACTAATATTATTGATTTTATATTTTTTATGTAAGTAAATATTATTATTGCGATTAATATTGCTTTAATCATTAATATGTTGTTCCCATTGTCTTTATATACAAGCGTCAACACTATTGAAAGAATTTCAATGAATGAAATTTCTTTTTTATCCGTTAATGATTTTATTCTGTAATGATTAATAATGTTTTGAATTGTTGTATTATTATAATAATTGTTCTTTTTTAAAAATGTTCTAATTAATTCTTTATCTTCATTTCTTTTATTACTGATGTTTTTAATAATATTAATAAATTCTGTTTTAAAATTGGTATTATTATTTTTAATTTTTTTATATAATATATACAATGTTAGTATTATGCCTCCAATAGTTATTGTTGCAACGCCTGTGCAGATCGCAAGTATTATTAATTTGATAATTCCATTAATTTCTAACTTTCTTGTTTCTATTATACATTTTAATATTTTGCTGTTAATAACTAGTGTTAGAGCATATAACATAAAAAAATAAATGAATGAACTTTTTAAAAAATTATTACTTTTGCTGTTTTTGATATATTCTTCTTCTAGTCTTTGATACAATTTACATCACCTTCATTAGTGTAATATTATAACAATATAAATTATTTATGTAAAGAAAAACAGGCTATATTCCTGTTTTAATTACTAATTATATACGCCTCTTGATTGTATTTCAGCTATCTTATCAAATACTTCACTAGCATTATGCTCATTTATTTCTGTATATCCAAGTTCCTTTAAGGCTAATACCTTAGCAGTATTTAATTCTTGAGTACGGCTTAATTTTTCTTCATTTTTCTTGGATAACTCGTTTTCCCAACGGCGATGAGATTCTGCTAATTTAGTTCTTGAAGCTCCGCCATTATTATATAGTGTCATTGCTGAATACATAATACTTTCAAAAACAAATTGTTGATCTTCTTCAAATTCATAATCTGTTGGAGCTGTAAAGCCAGCTGATTTTGAAATATAAGCAAGAATATACTTTGCTTCTTTAGTTTTAGTAGTAGCTTGTATGAAATGATAGAAATAATTTAAAATAGTTAAACTGTTTTTAGTTTTATCTTCATTTAACATTTCTTTCATTAAGAAGACAATATCATTAATAATATTTTGCTCTTCAGTTCTAAGACCACTTAATTCAATTATTTCATTCTTTTTAACAGTATTTCTTTTGGCATTGAATAACTTATTACCAACTTCTTGAATATACTCTTTAGTTAATTCTAAATCTTTTAACTCTTCTTCGTTTTTAACACTTAGCAAAGCGAATAATGCTTGTGACTTATCATTGGATAATTTAGATAAATCTTCACCATCTAAATAGTTGTAAACCATTTGTCTAGATACACCTAGATACTTAGCTAGATTTACTTTAGAAATATTTGCTTCTTTTAATATTACATTAATTTTTTCAACCGTATTCATATACATACCTCCGTATATATCAATTTTATCACTTTACACTTGTTATGTCAATAAACTTACTTTATACTTACATGTTATATTATACCATAAAAAAAGAAAAATGACTATATTTAGTCATTATTTTTCTACTTTATCAATAATGCCTCCACCAAGACATAAATCATCTTGATATAGGACACAAAATTGTCCAGGCGTAACTGCTTTAGCATGATCATATGTTACTTCTAAAGAATTATCTTCTAATACTTTTACTTGACAAGGAATATCTTGTTGACGATATCTAAACTTACAAGTACAACTATTAGGAAGAGTGTCTACTAAAAAGTTAAAATCTTTAATAATAGCTTTATTTGAGAAAAGATAGTTATTTTCATCACCAGTAGCTACATATAGAATATTTTTATCTAAGTCTTTTTTGACAACGAAAGCTTTTTCATGAATTTTATCATGCATATTACCTAAATTTAAGCCTTTTCTTTGACCAATAGTGTAATACATTAATCCAATATGTTTTCCTAATACTTCATTAGTTTCGATATTTACAATGTCGCCTTCTTGGTTAGGTAAGTAGTTAGCTAAGAATTTAGTAAAATTACGTTCTCCGATGAAACAAATGCCTGTAGAATCTTTTTTCTTAGCAGTTATTAAATCATATTCAGTAGCTATTTTTCTTACTTCAGGCTTTTCAATATCTTGAAGTGGGAATAGGACTTCTTTAAATATATCACGATTAACGTATGCTAGGAAGTAACTTTGATCTTTATTCTTATCAGAGGCTTTATGTAATTTACCATCTACTATTTTAGCGTAATGGCCAGTAGCAATATAATCAGCTCCAAGTTCTTTAGCTTTTTTATAGAATAAATCAAATTTAATATATTTATTACACATAACATCGGGATTAGGTGTTCTACCTTTTTTTAATTCGTCAAGAAAATATGTAAAGACATTGTCCCAATATTCCTTTACGAAATCAACACGATGAAGAGGAATACCTATTTTTTTACAAACAGCAAGGGCATCATTATAATCTTTTTCTTGCGGACAAATATCCTGATTATTAATATTAGGATTACCTAGATAATCATTATTAACTTCACTATCCCAATTACGCATAAATAATCCAATAACATTATATCCAGCTTTTTTTAATAAAATGGCTGCTACAGAAGAGTCAACACCTCCTGACATACCAATAACAACAGTTTTCATATACATCACCTGTTAAAAGTATATCAAATATCTTCTGATTTGTAAATTATAATTATTAAGTTATAATACTTGAATTTTAATTAATTACCTGATATAGATATTAATTTAGGATTAGTTGAAATGTTAACTAATAATTAAACAAAGATATTAATTAATAGCTTTATTAAAGATGGGAAGATAAAGACTTCACATAAAGATGCTAGTAGACTTATTATTATAGATAATATTAGAATTAGACAATAATTCTTTAAATATTTAGGAAGTTCATTGTTATTAGGACTTTTAAATATTACTTTAAGTAATTTAAAAGAGAAAGTAATACTATAGATGGTTAATAAGATTAAGACAATAATGAATAAGAGTTGTCCTAGTAATAAGTATGATGCGGATAATATTAAGCCTTTATAACTATAGGTAATAATAAATGATGCTAATGTAAAACCGATAATAAAGCTTTTAATAAATAATATGAAGATATTGAAAATAATACCTATTAAGGTCATACCTAGTATAAAGATAATTATTAGGTATATTAGATTGATAGAGATGCTATTTTTAAAAGCTAGAATAGAATCAATACTATTAGTGTGAATATTATCTATAAATAGTTTGATTTTATCGGTTACTAGGGCTTTATCATTTAGACCAATAATGTTAGCGAAGATAGCACCAGAAATTAGGCCTAGAAATAGAATAATTACTACAAAGATATTAGTTTTTTTGTTTGGAAAAATTCTACGAATGGTATTTGTATATTTTTTAATCATTATCTCACCTATAAAATTATATTCATAGATATTGAAAAAATGATTAATTTTAGGTATAATTGATATAGAGGTGTTATAAATGAGTAAGAAGAAAAAAAAGAAGACTAGCTTTGGTCTTAGAATTGCTGGTATTTTTATGTTACTTTTGATGATAGCTTCACCAATTGTTAGTGTTATTTATTATATAGTAAAATAAAAAAACTTATTAATTAAAATAAGTCTTTTTATTTGTAGTTATATGCAATAAAGGCTACGGCAGTGGCTACTACAATAGTAATTACTAGAAGTAACCAATAACTAGTAAAACCACTACTTGTTTGAGGTTTTAACTCTTTAGGAAGAATTTCTTCCTTTTTTTCTACCTTAGTAGGAGCATCTACTTCAGTATTATAGCTTCCTACAACAAAATTTATTACAGGGGTTTCTAATTTTTTGTATGCTGTAGCATTAGCATTAAATATTCTTATTAATTCTAGAAGGCTTTTACAAGAGATACGACTTTGATATCTTGTGGTAAACCAGTTAATAAATGATTTATATCTATCATTATCTACTAAAATTACTTGAGGATCTACCTTAATATTTTCTTCTTTTAAAATATTATAAGCATTATTAATTATAAAGCCGAATATCTTATCAATATCTTCATATTTAGTATCATCTATCTTTTCAAGAACACTAACATTTTCTTCACTTAAAATAGGAATAACCATCGTGATATTATAAGTATCTATATAAGAATAAGTAGTTTTAACATTTTCCATTACCCATATTTCATCGTTTGTTTCTAAATCATAATTATCCATTTTATTTTTTATTTCAAGACAAATGTTAGTAGTAGTGAAATTTTTAGGAATAGCAATATAATAATTAACAACATCAGTTTTAACATAATATATTAAATGATTTGGTAAATCTAAAACTTGTTTCTTTTCCATATTAATCCTCCATTACTTCTCTTTCTTACTTACTTCTAGACCAGCATCAATTAATTCTTCAATTGTTACCTTTTCTTCTTCTAGGGCTGTAGTTACTAACATTTTTTTACCATCAGATAATTTTACATATACAGAACCACTTTTAGCACAATCAAAATAGTATATATACTTATCATCTTGATAGATATCTTCAGGATAATTAGCACAATTATAAGTAGCATCTAAGATTTTAATTTTATTTTTTGATAACTCATTATTCTTATTTAAAATGACAATACCTATAATAATTAATAATACAGATACAGAACATAGTATTATGATTAAACGTTTCTTCTTCATATCTTATTCTCCTATCCTATAATATGATTATAGCATATGATTTAAAAAAAAGAAAGATAAAATTTATCTTTCAATGTAATTATAACTACAAGCTCTAATTAATCTATTCATAATGGCTAGGCCAAGACCCTCTTTTGATACACCTTCAATTAAGATTATTTCAGGTTTGTATGTATCAGCTAATCTTAATAATTTAAAGATATTATGTGATATTTCAGATAGTTTATCACCATAATAAAGATATTTTTTACAAGGAATATTAGATAGGATACTTGAACCAATAATTAGAGTATCTTTATTAGAATTTTCTTTAAAATATTTAATTCTTTCAGTTTCATCTTGGATATAGATTAATTCACATTTACTAACGGGAGCATAATGTTTATATTTCATACCGGGAGATTCTACTGGGCCCGTTACTTTTTTAAAGAGATTATCTGATACTTTAACAGTGCCTACTACTTCTAGGATATCTTCTTTAGTTATAAAACCAGGTCTTAGGATAGTAGGAATATTATCGATAACTTTAACTACGGTAGATTCTAGACCGATATCAGTGCTACTACCATCGATGATATAATCGACTTTTCCAGCAAATTCATCCTTAATATCTTCAATAGCTGTTCCTGATGGCTTGCCAGAAATATTTGCAGAAGGAGCTGCTATTGGTAAGTGATGGTATTTTAGAATAGTATTAGCTATTTTATTAGCAGGAATACGTATTCCTACAGTACTTAAATTAGCAGATACATTATTGGGTATAATATCTTTTTTCTTCAAAATAATAGTGAATGGCCCTGGCATGAAGGCTTCTATTAATTTTCTTTCAATATCATTAGTGACT
Source organism: uncultured Bacilli bacterium (assembly GCA_934101175.1). Lineage (GTDB taxonomy): Bacteria > Bacillota_I > Bacilli_A > RF39 > UBA660 > RUG705. The sequence continues at coordinate 154,844 of CAKOQC010000001.1, read as the reverse complement.
TCGGCATAAGTAGATATTTCTTCTTTACTATCTAAGTGGACAATTAAGGGGTTATCATTAGCTCTACCTTTAGCAATAAAAATATTATCTACAGCTTTAGGATTAGTAGCTAATGCTCCAAGACCATATACAGTTTCAGTAGGAAAGATTACTAAGCCACCATTTTCTAAACAAGAACTTACCTCTTTTAATTCATTTTCCTTTAATTCATTTTTCCAATCTAAAATTTTCATTTTTTCACCTCTATAAAACTACAATGTCGACATAATTCTTGACATTTATAATTATTTTTAAATCCTTTAATCATATCTTTAACAATATCTTGATTATAGATATCAGGTATTTCATCTTGATAAATATTTCCTAAAGTAAGATTACCTAGAGTATCTAGACAACAAGGAATAATACGACCATCTGATAAGATACCTATATGATTAATTAATCCCATACATGTACCTTTTTCTTCATAATAATGGTTATTTAAATCAGGCCAAACAAACTCATGAAAAGTATCTATTTGTAAATTATTAGTAATCTTAATCTTATTATTGTTCTCAATACTATTAATAGATGCATGATAACGATTATTTATATAAGATAAAATCTTAGTAGTATTATCATCTTTTACCCATAATCTTAAAGATATATATGTTTTATTACGAATACTGTCAATAACTTTGAAAATATTATCAAGATATTTATCTAGTGAAAGATTATATTTAGAATTATAACTATGTAAGGAGATATTTAATCTATGTAAGTAGTGATTATCTTTAAGTTTATTAATTAGATATCCATTAGTAGTAATATTTACTAGTAACCCTACTCTACTGGCATATTCGATAAAATAATTAATATCAGGATGCATTAGAGGTTCTCCTAGGATATGAAGATAAATTTCCTTAGTATAATCTTTAATCTTATCTATAATATATTTATAATTATCAATAGTTAACATAGTTACTTTACGATTATTTTTGATACAGAAATCGCAAGATAGATTACAGCCATTAGTAATTTCTAAATAAATCTTTTTTAATTTCATAATTTAACACCAGTTATAATCATACCACGAATAAGAAAAAATGACAAATATTTAAGATATAATAAGAGAAATTAAATAGATTATTAAAATATAGGCGGATGTTTGACACACAAACGAAAGTATGGTATAGTATATAACTTGAAAAGAGGGATGATTTTGTGAATAGTATTATTGTGAATAAATTTGGAAACTCTCTTAAAATAATGGATGAATATTGTAAAATAATAACTGATATAGATTATTATGTAGATAATCCTGATAAACTTATGATGGCTAAAAAGAAAATATATAAGTTAATTAAATTAGAAAAAGAAGATTATAATAAATTACAAGTATTTCAAATAGATTATTATTTAGACTTATTGGATATAAATGATAAGACTAATGAAAGAATAGTTAAGAAACTTAATAATAAAAAATTAGAGTTAGAAGGCAAAAAGAAAGTAGATGAATATACCCTAGAAGAATTTATGGGGGATGTGGCTATACTTAAAGTATATTGTTTAGTTATTAGTGAAGTAGAAAGTTTTTTACATAAAAATCTTACTATGAATGATAAATTAATATGTATAGATATACTTACACGTAATATAATAACTTTATTATTAGCTTCTATGGATGGATGTCCGATAGTAGAAGAAGTTTTTCTTAATAATGATAAAGGAATAGATGCTATGATTTATAATGATGCATATGACCTATTATTTGATAGTGTGATGAAGAAGAAAGATAAAGAACAAGTATTAGAAATGGCTTTAACACCATTAAAAACATTAGAAAATATAAAGAGTGAAACTCCAAATGGAATATGTTTATTTTTAGCAATACAGGCTTATATTCAGATTTATATAGAATATTTAGATTTTGAACAATTAACGAAATTAAGAGAATATTTAGATAAGATTAATTGCGATAAATCATTGACTATACCTATTAGAAAATTAATACAGAAAAAATTATAATTATGTATCTAGAAAGTAAGGGATATAATGATAGAAAAATATATGAAAGGATTTTATTACTCAGGACAAATAGCCTTAGTATATGAAGAATTAAAAGATTTAGATGATATAACTAAATTTAATGATTATATAGATAAGATTAAAAGTTATAGAGTATTAGAAGATGAAGCTTATAATGGATTATCATTGGAAGATGTTAATAAGTATTTAGATAGAATTAAGGATACTGATTTAGAAGATGATACTATTTATAGATATAAGTTAAAACTAATAGAAAGAAAAAATATATTAACAAATAAAGATACACTTAGTACCTTGATAGACGCTATTATAATGCTAAATACACTGAAACTTATGAATAGAAAGATAGAAAAACTACTTACAGATAATATATTTGAACCAGGATTAATAATGATACTAAAACTATATTTTGATGAAGTTAAATATACCTTTTTAGCATCTTCTAGTTATTTAGAAAATATAGCAATAAAGTATGAATATGATCTTAGAGGGATACCGGATATTAATTTACTTGAAATATATCCACCTTACTTACATGATGAATACTTAACAATTCAAACAGTACTTACTGAAAAAGCAGTAGAATATATAAAAAAAGAAAAAGAAGATAATACAGATTCAATAGAAAATATCTTTATGGGATTAATGCAAGAAGCTAATTTTGAAGTAATTATAAACTATCTAGATAAGAAAAGATTGGGATATGTTATAAAGAAATATAATGAAGATAAAAAGAAGAATAAAAATATTAGAAATATATTAGTTAAAAGAAGAGAAAAGATTATTAATAAAGAGGAATAGTAATTACTTTTATGTTATTACCATTTATTATTAAAAAGATGATTATTTTTGGTAAATAGAAAAAAGACCTATATAATTACGATGTTTACTTTTTAGAACATTTTAATTATAGAATGGTCTTTTTATTTATAATAATATTTTATCTTTAAATAATATCTTTAAGTTTATTTATTTTATTTAAAATACGAGATAAGTCTTCAATATCTATAGCTTGTTCTTTATCACTTAGAGCCTCTTCTGGGTGATCATGGACTTCAATAATTAAGCCATCAGCTCCACTAGCAATAGCTGCTAAAGAGTCAGATTCTATCATATAACGATGGCCTGAAGCATGAGATGGATCTACGATTATTTTATATGGGGTAGTATTTTTAATATAGGGAACGGCTTGAATATCTAGAACGTTTCTAGTAGTATTATCAAATGAACGAATGCCTCTTTCACAAAGGATTACATTTTTATTTCCTTCTTTTTGAATATATTCTAAGGATCCTAACCATTCTTTATAAGTAGCACTTAAACCACGTTTTAAAATTATAGGCTTGTCTAACTTCCCTACTTCCTTTAACAAATCATAATTATACATATTACGAGTACCTATTTGGATAATATCAATATATTCACCATATTTATGTAGTTCTTCAATAGACATAATTTCAGTTACTATTTTCATACCAGTAAGTCTTTTAGCTTCAAGTAAATAGATGATACCCTCTTCCCCTAGACCTTGAAAACTATTAGGATTAGTTCTTGGTTTGAATGCACCACCACGTAAGTATTCTATTCCTAGAGCCTTTAACTTTTTAGCTATTCTTATAATTTGTTCTCTTGATTCAACGGCACATGGACCAGCTATAATTAATAATTCTTTCTTCATAAATATACCTCTTTTTATTTATATATATTATATCATTAATTAAAAGCTAATTCAACAGAGATATTTTCATCTTTTGAAATTATATATAAATAAATAATACCACTAGTTAATACAAGAATACTAGCTAAAAGAGATAATTCATTTAAATACTTAGTTTCTCTATCACTATATTTATTTTCTCTAAGAGTCTTGATGCCGTCATAAGCATAATATAGATATACTAAAAAAGCGATACCAAATATTAAATATAACAAATTACGATACTTTAATTTATCTTTTTGATTATGATAAGTAAAATAAGCTCTTTCTACTTTATTTGCATATAAAGATAAAGTAATAATAAAATAATATACTATAAAAATAAAGTCTTCTATTTTAGTTTCATTAATACGATCTTGCTCTATCATAATAAATTATATGTCAAATTAATTAAAATATTTTTAGTTATATATTGATAATAAAAAATATTTATGATAAAGTATTACTTATATTAAAAGGCATAAGTAGGATGTGATGTTATGAGTAATAAAATAATTATTAACAAATTACTAGATATAGCAAGAAGTATTAATAATGGCTATAATACCTTGAGTTATCTTTCTAGTATGGATTTGGAGAATTCTAAGGAATATAATGATACACTTAAAGATATGGATAGATATTTTTTATTAGAAACAGTTACTTGTAATAAAATAGATGATGATATTATTGAAGATTTACTTGATTATTTTGAATATGAAATGGATAATGATGAAGATGCTAAGAGATGCTATCATGCACTAATAGATAGATATATAGAAATAACGCTAGAAAATGATCCTGATGTTAGTTACATGATGATTAATGATACTAGTGATAGTGAATATCAAGAATACTTAGAAGATTATGATGGAGAAATGATTGAAGCATATGATTTAATTATGACTAATATTTATATTAAAGCTATTAAAAAAACAAATATGAAAATTAAAGAAATGATTCCTAATAATTTTCAAGAAAATAATCTTATTATAGGCCTTAAAAAGAGATTTACTATTTCTAAATATGAGTTCTTTTCAATTAATTCCTTCTTAGAAAGAATGGGTTTAATGTTTGAGTTTGATTTAGATAAAATACAAGATGTAGAAAATGATTTAAAATTTAGTCCAGTATATTATAATGAATGTTTTAAAATACTTGAAGCAATAAATAATATTCAAGAAGAAGAATTAGATGAAGAAAAAATATTAGAATTATTATTTTTAACTTCTTTGTTTGGTGAATTAATAGATACATTAGATATTGATAGATTAAATAATATTGGATATTATATTAAAAACAATGTTTCAAGAAACTTCTATAATGGAGTATGTGATGATATGATAACAAAACGTAAGAAGAAACTATTTAATTAATAGTTTTTTTAATTGAAAAGTTGATTTTTATAGTGAATGTGATATAATATTAATTCACTTTATGAAAGGGGGAATACTATGAAAAAGATTAGTAAAGAACAATTAAAAGCATTAGTGCTTACGTTTATTACTTGTTTAACTGTTACAGGGGTTGCTCATAATCATAATGCAGAAAGAAGAAAAAATAATACTGAAACTATATATGTTTCTCTTGATATAGAAGATGAAGAGGAGGTAATTAAAAATAGTCCATCCCCTACTCCTACAGAAATGGTTATAGAAACAGAAACACCAATACCTGAAGAGACTGTTATGGATATGAATAATAATACTGATATATCTGATATTGATAAGAGTGATAATACTAATGATGATAATCAGATTGATAGTGATAATAATACTAATGATAATGATAATATTATCTTGTGGGATAATTTTGGTTATATTAATGAAGAATGTCTTATATATGATGATAATTTTAATCCAATAGACACTATTGGGGTATATCAAAAGGTACTTAGAGTTAATGAGAGTGATGGATTTATCTATTCGTTGTTTGAAGATGGTAGTTATGGCTATATAGAATCATATTATTTTACACCAATAGAGAATACTTATATAGAAGTAGATATTGAAGATCAAATGTTATATTTTTATATAGATAATGAACTTGTTTTATCTAGTTCTATTGTTACTGGTAAAGATGATACTCCTACTTATTGTGGTTATTTTCATATATTTTATAAAGAATATGATGCTGTTTTAACTAGTTATACTTATGGATATGAAACACCAGTTACTTATTGGATGGCTTTTGATGGGAATATTGGTTTTCATGATGCTTGGTGGAGAGATAACTTTGGAGGACAGATTTATCAGTTAGATGGAAGTCATGGATGTGTTAATTTACCTTATAATATTGCAGAATATTTATTTGAAAATACTTGGACTAATTATGATGATGGAACAAAAGTCTTAGTACATAAATAAGATTTATTATTAATTTAAAATTTATAATTATAAGAAAAAGTCAAGATACATTTTAGTATTTTGACTTATTTTATTGACTCATTATTTAACATTTTATTAATAAGATTTTTAGCATTAGTAATGGTATCTTCATACGGAATCATAATCCATAGATCTTGATATGGATATGAGTATGTTGGTCCCATACTACCATAACCATCTAATTGAGTATTAATAATAGTATAGTCTTTTAAATCATTTAATTCATATTTGATAAAGTCAGTGACTTCATTCATATCAATATTAGTAGCAAACTTACCATCAAGTACGTTTATAATGTTAGTATATTCGGTTAGTATAGTTGAGCCACTTGTTAATTTTGTAAAGATAGCTTTGATTACTTCTTGTTGGTTTCTTCCACGATGGCGATCGCCATCAATATATGAATGTCTTTCACGCGAGAACTTTAGAGCGCAATTGCCATTTAAATGATTATATCCTTCTTTTATTGGACAGTCTTTCCATTTATTTATAGCTTGATCAGCGTATACGTCTACGCCTCCTATTTCATTTACTAAATCTACTACGGTGGTAAAGTTTACTTTAACATAATAATTAATATCAATATCAAGGATGTCTTCAATAGTAGTTACGGCCATATTGATACCATAATAACTAGCATGGGTTAATTTATCATTATAGCCTTCTGTTCCATGTAATTTAACATAATAGTCACGAGGAATAGAAGTTAGTAAAATTTCATTAGTATTAGGATTTACAGTAGCAACAATATTAACATCATTTCTTGAAGTTTGTGAGATATCGCCATAGGTATCAATACCACTAATCAAAACATTAAATGGAGTATTTTTAATAGATACTCTTTTGGTAATATCTTCAATTTGTTTAGTTATTTCGATAGTTTTAAGTATTCTTGTGTTACTAGTAAAATCTTCGTCTTCATCTTCAAATTTATTTTTAATAATATCACTAATAAGAATGGCATCTACTTCTTTATTATATAGCTTATCTTTTAATTTAGTAACATCTGAAATAGGAACATATGTTAAAGATAGTTTGATACTATCAAGGACTTCTTTAGAAGTAGTTTCATAATAAGCAAGGCTTTTTTCATATAAATCAGATGGTTCTTGATAATTAGATGTATCTAATACAACGATATAATAATTAGTTACTTCTTCTTTAATGATAGAAATATTTTCAAAGAGATGTCTTGTTTTATTTAGATAAACTATTCCTACTGAATAGATAATTATCAGGATAATGGTTATGATATAAGCTAGTATTTTCAGTACTTTTAAGAATTTATTTTTGAATTTTAAAACAAGTAAGATAAAAAGAAGAATGTTTGAAATAATTATAAAGGCTAGAAACAAGTTGTAATAGTTATTGGGAATTATATCAAACATTTGAGAAAATACTATTAATGATATGCTTATTGCTATTAACATTAGACTTAAAATTAGACCAAAAATGTTTATTTTTAAGACTTTCTTTTTCTTTTTTGTTGTCATACTAAGACCTTCATTCTTTGATTAGATTAGAACAGTTTTCCATTATTTCGTTGAAATATTCATCGCCAGTTATCTTGATTATAGTTTTTTTAATTTTAGCAAAGTTATCAAGAACGAATGCTTTATTTATATGATGAATATCAGTTCCTAGATAATCTACGTAATGCTTTTTTAGCATGTATTTCATTAATCTTTCAGCATCTTTACGATAATAACCAAGAATACTAGAATAATTACATTGAAATAGTGTTCCTTCTTCTTTTAATTTGTCTACTAAATCGGGGTTATCTTGAAGATAGGTATATCTTTCAGGATGAGCTATTATTGGAGTATAACCTTTTACTTTAAATTCATATAAGATATCAATTAAGCCTCTTATTTGATTATGAAAAGGAAGCTCTACTAAGAGATAGTTTGATTTGTTAAGTCCATAACACTTAGCACCTTCAATAGATGCAATAAGGTTGTTGTGAAGAAATATTTCATTACCTAGATGGATTGTAATATCTAGGTTTTCTTCTTTAATTCTCTTTTCTAATAGAGCAAATCTTATATCTTTTTCTTCATTAGTAACAGAGTATTCAGTTCCTTCGATATAATGCGGTGTAAGAATTACATGTTTGAAGCCTACTTCAGCCATTTCTTTTAGTATGGCAATGGACTCTTCAATGTTATTACTGCCATCATCTATATTAAATAAAATATGTGAGTGGGTATCTGTCATAATGTATTACTCTCCTATTCATAGTAGTTAGAATATTTACCTCTTTTAGTTTGAACGGTACGATTAGCAACTATTCCTGCTACTTTAGCATCAATCTTTTCTAAGGCTTTTTTTGTTTCCATCAATTCATCTATTTTAGTGTATCCTACTGATGTTACTACTACTACACGGTCGACTAAACTAGCCATAATTAATGAATCTGGTAGTCCATTTATTGGTACACCATCAAAGATGATGTGATCAAACTTTTTTCTTAGAAAAGTTATTATTTTTTTAGTATTATTTGAATTTAATAATTCACTTGGGTTTGGAGGAACGGTTCCTCTTGGAATAACATATAAATCAGGTATTTGAGTTTTTTTAATATAATCAGCACAATCAATTACGCTTTGTCCTATTAGTAAGTTTGATAGGCCTTTTTCGTTAGAAACTCCAAACACTTTGTGAATACGGCCTAATCTTAAGTCACTGTCTATTAATAAAGTAGACTCTCCAGTTTGAGCAAACGCTGCTGCTAGGTTACTACTGATAAAGCTTTTTCCTTCTCCAGGAACTGAGCTAGTAATCAAGATTACTTTAGCATCATCTTCAGAAGCAGTAAACATTAAATTAGTTCTAATAGTTCTAATATCTTCACTAATATTTGATTTAGGTTTATTAAAAATAACTAATTCATCTTTCATTACTTTCTACCACCCTTCTGATATTCTTCAACACTACCTAGTATTGGTAATTTGATTTTTTGTTCTATTTGTTCTACTGATTTGATAGTTCTGTCAAAATAGAAAGCAATAAATACTACGCCAGCGGCTGCAATTAATCCTATCATGAAATAGATAACTATTTGCTTAGGAATATTAATATTATATGGAGTATCCATGGCAATAGCTTCATCTAGAATGTTAACATTGTCCATATTATATAAAGACATTACTTCTTTTTTAAAGTAATTAGCGGTAACATTAGCGATATTTTTAGCCTTGATACTATCTTTATCAGATACACTAATCTTAATCATTTCAGTATTATTAACAGAATTTACTGATACTTTACTACTTAACTTTTCATAAGCTATATCTAGATTAAGTTCATCAATTACTTGATCTAGAACTCTTCTAGATTTAACAATTTCAGCATAAGTATCTACGAGATTTTTATTTAATGTGACATCATTTTGAGTGATTGTTTGATTATTAGAACCTAGTATTACTGTAGTATATGATTTATAAAGTGGTTTTTGAATAAATAAACCATAAATACATCCTAATAGGCAGATACCTACAGTAATTGTTACAAATAACCCTATTTTGCCTTTAAAATAATCAAATAATTCTTTTAAATCGATTTCTTCCATTTTGTTACACCTCTACTTTATAAGTATAGCATATATTTTTATTTTTGAAAAGAATTTTAGTTAAAATTGGAATGGATGAGTATTTAAATATAAATTCAAAATTATTACTATAATATAAATATACTTGATAAATCACTATTTTGATAAGGTTTTAATTTTATATAATGATATTTGAATTTAATAATTAAATATTTCAAAAAAAGTGAAACATATTTTTATGCTCACTTTTGTTTTTTAAATATAATCTTAGTTTTTATTTCTTATAATAAAATTTAATGATAATAATTTATTATTTTAATTTATTTCTTTCTTACTAATTTTTTAGATGCTAATATACTACAATATGTATTATCTACAGTAGTAGATTCAAGAATGAATTCATCTGGATACATATCTTTAAAATAATTAAGAACTTTAGTTTTTTCTTCAATATTATAGTCAGATGTATTACCAAATGCTCCAAGTAAGATGGTGTGATCTTTTTGAGGGAGTGATGACCATGAAGAAATTCTTGATAAGGAAGATATGTTATGAGTAGTAAATGTTTTTATTCCTAAATCAACGGGATAATGAATTTTTTTATTCTTATCGGTTGGTACTATTAAAGGGGTGTTGTTTTCAATAGTAAGATTAGCATCTACAATAATGTTACCATTATAATGATTAAAACCTTTAGCATAAGGACTTAGAATTATTCCACGGTAATTAGAATTGTATAATAAAGAGTCATAATGACCTTTTCCTACTTCACATAGATAATAATTTTTAATATTAAGGTCTAAGTAAGATATAAAACTAGCATAATCTTCAATATTATCTTTAATAGTATCTAGCCAACTTAGAAAATATTGCATAAAACCACTAGCATTTAAACTTATATCTTTTGGTAAATTACGGGCTTTAATAAATTCTTTTAATAAACTTCTAATATAAGGACTATTAAAGTCAGGACGATTGTCAATTTCAAGAGGATTAAATAATTCATTTACATATACGGCATCTTCATCTAATTCGATAGTAGGATCTATCATTACTTTAGTAAAGAAAGCTATTAATGGATTTTTATCTAGATGAATATTATATTTAGGGTTATAGTAAGAGGCTTTTACTAAAGCATTACGAAAATATCTAGAATTATCCTTAAAAATTTCATTATTAGTAGTGTATCCTAATGTTTTTAAGTATTTTTGTATGAAGACAGCAACGGTTCTGGTGTTTCCTTCTCCAAAAGGATGTGTACTCCAAATACGAGCAGTAAAATCGGCAATCTTTTTGACTTGATCTAAAATAGATAAATGATGATAATTAATTTTTCTTTCTTCAGATAAGTCATAGATTAAATAACTTTCAATAGAACTATAATTAGCATAAGTAACAGTATCTTCATTTAAAGTCATTTCATTACGAATTAAATTATGAGTTCTAAATATACCATTATTTTCATAAACGTCTTTAAATAGATATCTATGAATAGATTTTAAATAGTTTTCACTTAACTCAAATGTATTATCATTTAACAAGTCATTAATTCTTGATGATACTAAAGATAGATTATTAATATACTTTTCATAATTCATACTATCCCCTCTTTCGATTTAGTATTATATCACTTATTAGTCAATAATGCAAATAAATGTTCTTATTAAATAGAATTACTATTCAAGAAATATTTGTTTAAGATATTCTATAAGACTTTGATGATTAAATATTAATAAAAAAGAAAAATATAATAGATAGAAGAATACTAATAAGATAGTAATAATTACTCCTAATAATATAAAATATTTATACATAGTAAATATAATCAATATTTAGAACTATAATTCTATTTATTGATTATTTTTTATCACCTCTTATTAATTATATTTAATTATAAATTAGAAAAATAGCAAATTATAGAAGTATATTATATATTAAGAAAAAATAGATAAGTTAGTATGCTTATCTATATATTTCTATATCTTACTATTAAAGTCCATATGACCTTTTCTATAATTATTTAGATATCTTTCTACTACCATATCTAAATTAGCTCCTCTATAAGTAATGTTTGATCTAAGTAGTTTATTATTTTTACATTCATTATAAATAGTAAGGGCACATTTTTGTTTTCTAATACCATCCCACTTAATTGTATCATCTAAAATTATATTTTTATCTTGATATTCAGCACTATGGAAGCTAAACTGAATATTATTTATTTGAACCATTATTAGATTACCTTTATTACCATCTTTTTCTTCATTAATTTTTAATATTTTATTATTCTTTCTAATACAGACACTGATAAAATAATCTATTTCTTTCTTAAAATAATAACCTATCTTAGCATCTCTTTGCTTTACATAAGTATTAAGTAAATTAAGACATGCTAAGAATAATAAGAAATCTCCCTCTAATTCTAATTTCATTTCTTTTACATATACATAAGAAGAAAATGCATCTTCATCACTTATATATTCTTTTTCATTATCTTGTAGTTTTATACATTTATCATTTAATTTATCACAAAATAATTTAAATTCTTCTAATTCATTCATATAATACACCTACTTATTTATTTTTTATTTACTTATTAAACTTATATATTATTTTTCAATAAGACCTAATGTTAATTTATCTTTTTCACCATTATAGAATTTATCTAATACTAAACTATATATATTATCTTTTTCAGAAATATAATCAAAAAGTGTCATCGAAGATTTTAATTTTAAATTATCAGGATATTCTAATATTTCTTCTATATTATTAGTACTTGTATATAATAATGCATTACATATCTTTAGTAGATTACCTCTTAGATAATCATTTGATAAATATTCTTTAGCTTCTTCTAAGTCACTGATGCCATAAAACTCTGATGTAGCACTATACCCTAGTCCTTTTAACTCTGGAAATATATACCACATCCAATGACTACATTTTCTTTCTTGTTTTATTTCTGATAATGCTTTATAAAAGTCTCTTTCTTGTGCAATAATAAATCTATTTAAATTATATTCCATATTATGATCACTAACTTTCTTATATTTTAATTATATCATAAAAACTACCATGAGGTAGTTGATTGTTTAATTTTGTTATATATTATTTTCTTTTTATTAATAATTTATATAGATAGATACCAGTAATAGAACCTACACTATCTATTAGGATATCTCTTAATTGACAGGTTCTGCCTGGTACGAATAGTTGTCATTTTTTTGTAATTATTTTATATAATTTATAAAATCTTTTTCTAATTTTTGCGTCTATAATTATTTTATCGCAATATTTTGAAGACAATTTTGATAGAGTATTTGATTTATTTTTTAATTCGTTAATTAAATAGTATCTCTCTATTGGTAGAATAACATTTTTCTTTTGTTGATTTTTATAATAATTGATTATATTTTCTTCTGTACAGTCTATATTATCTATAATTTGATTAAATAAATTATAACCAGATTTGGTATTTATTAATACTTTACTAATACCGTTTTCACTATTTTTTCCCCAAAAATCGCCAATTCTAATATCAGATGAACATGCTTCACGATAATTACAATCATAACAACACTCATTAAAAATTAATCCACTATCATAATAATTGTAAAATTTTTTGTTGTTAATTTTTTTTGAATTAATTGTGAGTACTTTTTTATGTTTATATTTTTTATTTCTAAATTGTACATCTTGAATTTTAATATTTAATTCTTTAATTAATTTATCCCATAATAGGTAGCTTGGCACTCCGTGACATATAAGATCTATTAAAATAAAATTATTTCTTTTTTCGGTAATTCTAAGATAGTTATCTATAGATGCAATTTGACAAGGTGTGCCAATAATAACACCTTGTTTAATTTTTGATATTTCTTTAAATGCGTTTTGTGTAAAACTTTGCAAATATTTTGACCCAGAAAGCATTTGCAATTCATTTTCTTTTCTAATTATAATATGTTCCGCTCTATTATTATTATAGTTATATGTGCACCCTACAACTGCATAATTCAATTGAAGTGCCCGTTTTGCAAGTTCATAGGCTATTCCACCTGAAGAAGATTTATTTAATATTTTTTTGTTTTTAGCCATAGCGCTATATAATTTATTATTATTATTTATTAACTTTGAATTATTTTGATTTTGTGCGCATATTTTTTTACATAAACCACATTTGATACATTTATTCGCATCAATTTTATATTTAAAAAAGCCATCCTCATCTATATCAATTGTGATACATTTTTTAGGGCAAACCGATGCACACATTCCGCAGCCGGTACAATTACTGCAAATTGTTTTATTGTCTACCTGTTTATTGCTTATGTTTAGTGATTTCTTTAGATAAGCGATACTATTGTTTCTTTCTCTCGTAAGCATTTTATTAACTTTAGCGAAATCTATTTCATTTAAACAACAATTATTGTCATATATTCTATCCTCAAGATTAAATTTTTTTAAAATATTAAATATTCTAGAATTTTGTGAGTTTGATTGATTGTTAAATCTTTTAAGTGCACAAAATTGCTTTTCAAAATTTAATGCAAATATCAAGCCATGAAATGAATCTGTTAATACAAAACTAGAATTATATATTTTTTCAACAAATTCTTTTGGTCCACAATCAAATATTATTTCATCACTATTAAATTTTGTGGTTAAAGTGGTTGTTGGTAAAACTTTAATTGGAAGATCTAATTTTTGTGATATTTTTTTTGCTATTTTAACATAATTCTTATTATTCCCCAAAAAATAACATAAAATATATGCTTCTTTATTGTTTTTTAATTCTAGTAATTTTATCCATTCTTCTTTTGTTAATAAAAGTGTTGGATCTAGTACAACCTCTACTTTTTTAGAGCATAATTCTTTAATGCATGCTTTCCCTTGCTCTTCTCTTATAGAAATTGAGGAAAACATATTAAGATAATGTGACATTTTATCTTTTATTTCTGCTTTTTCAATAGTACTAACGCCTATACTTGGAGCATATGATATTTTCTTAGAACTGTCTTCTATAAAGTCTAAAAAATAATGTTTATCAAAAAAATTAGGATTCCATATTTGATCACTTCCACATACAATTTTATCGTATGATTCACTTACTTGTTTTAACTCATTGTGATTATCACATTCTTTAGAAATATTTAAATAATTATTTCTAAAATCATTAAAAAGTTTTTTTGTGTTGCTATTATTTTGATGGTACTTTTGGTGAAAGAATTCGTTTGATAATTTTTTAATAATGAAATGAAAGTTCATTTCATAAAACATAGTTTTTCTAATTCTTGTACTATAGTTAATTATTTCAGCTTCGTTCCCTAGTGAATTAATTTTTTTTTGTAATGCATATGCTTGCAATACTGTTCCATAATTATTATGTTTGAACCATGTCATAATTCCTATTTTTTTCATTTTTTACCTCCGAATTATATTAGACAAACTTTTATAGTTTATTATAAATAGAATTGCGCCAAACATTAAATTTAAATATATTTGAATATTATTATCTAAAAATATGATACTAATTGACATTATTAGGAGACATAAATATGATAACATATTAGAAAAATGATTAATATGCAATACTATATATTTTTTCATTAATAATAATCTTAATAACCATACAATAAAATATGATATTAAGGTTGCGATTGCTGCACCATATGCCCCCCAAAATGGTATTAATATAAAATTTATTGCAATATTTAAAGTGGCACCTATAATGGTGGATTTTGCATACATTTTTGAATCTTTATTAGCGGCATATATGGTTCCTAAAAAACCGGATAATGCACCAAACAATATTGCTAATAATAGAAATGGAACATATTTCCACGCAATATAAAAATCTTTAGCAAATAATAGTTTAGCAATTATTTTAAGAAATAATAATATAAAATAAACAACAAAAACTAATATCATATTATAACAATTATACATTGTTGAAAAAAAATCTACTGAGTCCTTACTTTTATATTCTTTTATTGCTGATATTTGCCATGCTTGCGAAAAAATACTTTGAACAAATTCAATTATTGTAGGTATTTTATATGATATAGAGTAAATCCCGGTTAATCCTGTGCCATAAAATAGTAATATAATATATTTATCTGATGCATTGTTAATCCACCAACTAATTGAATTAATAACAAAAGGTTTGCTATAGTTTATCATTTCTTTTTCAATGTTACTATTAAAACTATTTAAATTATTTAAAGAACAATACTTATTCTTATATGATATTAAAATTAAAACATTAATAAATTCACTTATAATTGCGCTTGTATAGTATCCTATTATTCCAATTTTAAAATATATTAAAAACAGACAGTTTAACGATACCAAAATAACCACTCTTATTATACTTGATATTCCAATTATTTTAATTTTTTCTAACCCCTTCAAATAATAAGTGTAGATATTGCTTAAAGTTAAGAAAATATAATATAGATTAAATAATATAACGTAAACATAATTTGTTTTTAGAAAAACACATGATATAATAGATAAAAAAATAATTAATAAATAACCTTTAATAAAAACTTTTAACGCAACATTAATTGTAAATTTAGCATTATTCTCATTTTCTAGTGTAAATCGTATAATTGCTTCAGAAATGCATAATGTAAAAATTGGCATTGCAAGTTGAACAGTTGTTGATATTATATCAATAATGCCATATTCTTCAATGGTTAATAAGTTTGTGTAGAAAGGAAGCATGAAAAATAAGAGTAATTTTGTTATAAGCGTACTAACAGTTAATATACTAAAATTTTTTAAAAAATATTTATACCTCATAAAATTTTTCCTTTCTATGCAATACTTTACTTGTTTTTAAAACATAATTTATTTATTGTTTTTTTAATACCAATTTCTTTAATGCTTGAAATTAAAATATATGGTGAAAAAAGTGAATAGTAGAAAAACCTTCCACATTTTTTTCCTAATTTTAAAGTCAAAAAATTATATAATTTTGAACGATTTCGTTCTTCTTTTGAAAGCCATGAGCCATCGTAATGATGAATAGAATATGTATTCTTTGTAAAATTGATATTATTTCCATAGCCACCTTTAGGATTAAAATAATCAATCGGATAAATTGTATTTCCGTTTATTGATTCATAATTGCCATTTAATTTAAAACCATTCTCTTTTATAACAACACTGTTAATAATTGGACATGATAGTTCATTTAAGGCTTTGTCTGATGTATTAAATACGTGTCTATTATAATCGTCTAATATTTTTTTTATTAGTTTATTTCCTTTTTCTGCACCAAATCCCAGCCCAGTATTTATATGTCCTATTGATTCTAATCCAAAAAAAGATTTATTATTTAAAATTTTATCAAATGGTTTAATAACTTCAACATCTACATCAAAATATATTCCACCATTTTGATGTATTATATATAAGCGTGCAACATCTGTAAAAAATGCAAATTTTTTTTCTTGATAAGCTTTATATGCAAATTCGTTAAACGTAATATCAAAATTAGATTCATTCCACTCGATTATTTCATAATCAGGGAAATATTTTTGCCAACTTTGCTTACATTTTTTTGCTAATTCTGGTAATGGTTTCCCTCCAAACCAACAATAATGAATTTTTTTTGGTATCATACTATACATTTCTCCTACTAAAAGTTTTATTTGCTTTATTTGTTTTAATTGTATTGACAAATAAATACAATATAACAAACATAATAAATCCAAAACTTGTTTTTATTATTAAATATGGATCAGAATACGCTAGAGAACGAATTCCAATTGAAATTAAAATATAATATTTAATAAATTGCGATATCTCTTTATTTTTGATTAACTTTGGTATATTAAATAATTTATGATAAAATAGTGCATAAAACATAGGAAGTATAATTATTCCAATATATCCAAATTGCATATAAGATAAAGTAACAAAATCAATTGGCATTTCTCCATATACACCATTTACTCCCTTAGCACTTCCATACCATGCAATGGTATTTATAGTGCTACTTGTTACAATATTTAATTTCGAACTCCAAATGCTAGATGGTAAAAGATAAATTGGAAATAAAATAATATCAATAAAAAATCTATAATTAAACATACTCAAATAATCTACAATTTTTTTAAAATTTAAAAAAACAAAAGATATTTCATTATTAATTAAATATATAAATGATGTATCGCTATTTCTTCCCATTTTTGTTCCTATAATAGTTATGAAAATCGCCCCTATAGTAGCAATTGCTATAATTTTATAAATACTTTTTATACCTAGATATTTATTATACTTCTTGTTAAACATAGCTAAAAAAATTAATAATCCATATATTGCGAAGCCTAATCTTCCTTTATTCGCATATAATATACTTAATGATAAAATTATAGAAGTTATCATTAAACAAAACGTAAAGATACTCTTTTTGTTATTTTTAAACAGCAATATAAATAAATATGATGAGAACATTATACACTCTCTGAAAGGATAGATAAATGAATATTTATTATCGATAACGTTTATTCCTGCTCTTAATAAGCCTGAATAATTAAGATAATTAAAATATCCTCCATATGCTTTTAAATATAAGTAATTTGAAATGACGCCTATTATAAATAAAATATATGTTGTAATTTTTATAGCAGACATGTTGTCATCTTTCTTGTCATTATTTTCTTCAAATAATTTAATTTCTTTTTTATGTTTGATTATAAATAAAAAAGCATGTGTAACACAAAATATAGCAAGATAGTATTTTAAAAAATCAATTGCATCATAATTTATATAAGTTGAAATGTTTCCTATAGAATTAAATCCTAATAAACTTAAATAGTAATTTATTGGAAATAATAATCCATATAAAATAATAAAAACTAATGTGGAAGCATTTAATAAATTATTGGATATTTTTTTTTCTTTGATTTTTATATACGGAATAAGTGTAATAATATAACAAATACTCAATATCAATATAATTGCAATTTCTAACATGGGATCATCCTCGCTTATTTACTTATTTATATATAAATTGCTTATTTTTTTATAGTATTCTTTTTCATTGTTTATTTTTCTAAAATTTTCTTTTATATTTTTGGATAAATTTAAATAGGTTTTTTCATCTAAATATGATATAACATGATTTACTAAATCTACATTATTTTCTGATAAATACCCATTATAATCATTTTTTATAATTTTTTTCATTCCATCTACTGGTGTGCTAATTATTGGTTTTCCTAACGCTTGTGCTTCTAAAGCAACCATAGGTGTGCCTTCCCAACGCGAAGTAAGTATTAATAGTTGTGAATTATTTAATATTGGATACGGGTTGTCTTGAAATCCAAATATTTTAATATTTTTAGATAATTTTTTTTCTTTTATAAGATTAATAATCTCTTCTTTTTTTTCTCCATCTCCAACTATTGCAAGTTTGATACTTGTTTTATTCTGTTTTATTAATTCAACTAATTCGACGAGCCTTTCGGGATTTTTTTGAGTCGACAATCTTCCTATAAAAACTAAATCATATTTTTCTTTACAACTATATTCTTGCGAACGTTTTTTAATATAATTTGAGTCAATTACATTATATATAACTTGACTTTTACTTATTACTTTTTTTCTATAATAATAATTATCTAACGCACTATCAGAAACCCAAATAATATTATTAACTTTTTTAAAAATGTAATTAAAAAATACTGAATAAAAATTTTTTTTGGTCATTACAGGATTATTGACGTGTATATGAGCTATAATTTTGCATTTTTTATAAAAGAAAGAAGCATAAAATGTTGCTCGATAATCATGTGCGTGAATATAATCCGGATTATATTCATTTACAATTTTTTTAAGGCAACTATAATTTAATTTATTAATTAATTTATATTTTATTTTTCTAATTTTGAGTTGCTCTTCAATTGGTCCTTTAGGACAGCAATATAATGAATCAATGTTATTATTTACGTTGTTAATAATAGTGCAAACAACATTTTCAGCACCTGAAAACTTGTTACTGCCTACTAAATATAATACCTTTTTTTTTGCCATTTAATTCACCTCATATTATAAATTTTTAACATTGTTTTTTGTATGTTTTTAATATCATATTTTTTAATTTTCACAAAATTATTATCACGAATTTTTTTTGATAAACCAATATCATTATATATGTCTTTAATATAATTACCAAATGCATTGACATCATATGATTTAATAATAAAACCATTTTTTTTCTCTTCGATCAAGTCTTCCATACCACGACAATTTAATGCTACTACGGGCTTTCCACTAGCAAATGCTTCCATAATATTAACGGGCAATCCTTCTCTCTTGCTTGCTGATACTACTATATCACTGATTGATAATAGCTGTGGGATATCATCTCTTTTTCCTAAAAAATGAATGTTATTATTTAAATTATACTTTTTAACTATACTTTGATAATATCCATTAAGTTCATCCGGTCCAACTAGTAATAAATGAATATTATTAATTTTACTTGTTATTTCTTTCATAACGCTGATAAGAAAACCTTGGTTTTTATTTTTATCTAATCTTGCTATGCATATCAGAATGCAATCGTTTTTATTAAGTCCTAGTGATTTTCTTAATTCATTTTTTTCTTTTTCTGGTAAAGAAGTATTAAACTTTTTAACATCTATTCCGACACCTGGAACATATTCTATGTTTTTACATCTTTTATTAAATCTTTTTTTTGCTAATTTATAATCTTCTTTGTTAATAGTTATTAAAGTATCTGTATATTTTGCTAAATACTTTTCCACCGGATAAAACAATAACCAGTTAATTATTGGTGCGCCTTTATAAAAATGAAATCCATGTGCAGTGTAGATTACTCTAGTTCCATATTTTTTTCTGGCTTTTTTAGCTGCTATTCTTGTTACAACTGCTCCTACTGGTGTATGGCAATGAATTAAATCAAATTTTTCTTTTTCAATTACTTTTTTTAATTTTTTTATTGCTCGTATGTTTTTAATTTTAAATGGACTTCTTTCAATTGGTAATTCTATATATTCATCGCAGAAAGCAATTTTTTCATTTGCTTTTAAATTGTTTTTAGCAGCCACGTATGTTTTATATCCTGCTTCTTTTAATATTTTTAAATATGGTTCATGAAATCTTTTAATATGGCTAGTTACTGTTGCAACAAATAACACTTTTTTCAAAGTGACCACCTACTTTTTAATTATTCTAACTTCATTATATTTCATCATATAAATTTCTTCTTCATAATTACCTATTTCTATCGTATTTTCTACACCATTCATAGAATTAATTATTAGTTTTGGAAAATTAACACCAGACTCATATGCATGTGGATATCCGCCACCAAATCTAGGGTTTATTTCGGAAATATAATATTCATCATTTATTTTGAAAATGTCCATGTCTATCATGTATTCATAACCTATTTCCTCAACCACTGTAGTTATTAAATTAAATAATTTATCATCTTTGAATGATCTAGACTTGTCTGTTTCACCAGCTCTCATTTTAATTTTTTCTTTTGTAAATATAGATACAACTTTTTTGGAAATTGGATCTATATATACGTCCGCTCCAATTTCTTGACCATCCATATACTCTTGTATAATCAAGTCATCATATAATGAAAATAATAGTTCAATTTCTTCTATCGAATTCACTTTAGAAATATTTATACTTGCACTTCCAGTAATTGGTTTCACAAATACTGGAAATGTAATTATTGATTTTTTTAAGTCATTATAAAACTCTTCTTTGCATATGTATGTTTTTGGTGTTTTAATATTTTTCCCTGTCAAATACTTATACATCTCATATTTATTAAACGCTAGTTCTACGGCATTGTAATTTGATATTAACGGCTTAACTCCTATTTCTAAAAATTTATTTTTATTTTTTGCTATCAGTGATAGTTCAGGATCAATTAATGCAAATATGCAATCTATTTTTTCTTTTTTACAAATAGTTAACAGTGTATCTATATAATCTTCATGGTCTATTCTTGGCACTAGATAGAATTTATCTGCATCATATAATGCTGGGGCTAAATTACTCATATCGGTTGCTATGACTCTTCCGTTATTTTTGAGTTCTTTTTTAAAATATTGTACTAGTTTATTTCTGCTACCTGCACTAGTTATTAATATATTCATTCGTCTCGCTCCATTCCTCTTTAATAATTCCATACATACAACGATCTATCATTTTTCCTTTAAAATATATATCTTTTCTTAAAATTCCTTCTAGTTTAAACCCTAACTTTTCATATAAATTTCTAGCTGCAATATTATCTGAATCTACACATAACCATATTTTATTTAATCCTAGTTCTGAAAAACCATAATTAATTATTTTTTTTGAAGCTATATAACTTATACCTTTTCTCTTATAATTACACTCTCCAAGTGTTATATAATATTCACCTTTACATTTATCTATATTTATTAGACCTATTACTCCTACTGGTATGTTCTTATATTCAATGATTGCATCATATCTACTTTGCGTGCTTTTTATATTTTTATACCAATTTGTTGTTTCTTCTATTGTTAAAGGTAAGTTATAATGCAGATAACTATTATTATTGTTGTCATTTATCCATTTTACTTTATTTGGTATATCTTTTTCTTCAAACTTTCTTATTGTAATTTTTTCTTTGTTAATACTCATTAATTATCACCTGTAAATTTTTCAGAAAACTCTTTATTATTACTATATATATCTTTTCTTAGCACTACTTTTTCAATAGTTAATAGTATTATTTTTAAATCATTTAAAAATGTTATATTACTTATATAATCTAAGTCATACTTAAATTTTTCTGACCATGTTATATTATTTCTTCCACTTACCTGTGCAAGTCCAGTCAATCCAGGCCTTATATCATGGCGATGCCTTTGTTCTTTATTATATAGTGGTAGGTAATCTACTCTTAAAGGCCTTGGACCCACAAATGACATATCACCTTTTAAGATATTAATAAACTCTGGTATTTCATCAAGACTAGTTTTTCTTAAAAAGCTACCAAATTTTGTAATTCTTAATTCATTTGGTAATAGGTTGCCGTCTTTATCTTTTTTATTAGACATTGTTCTAAACTTGTACATAGTAAAGACTTTTTCGTTTTTACCAGGACGTTTTTGTCTAAAGATAGCAGGCTTACCTAAAAATATTAGAACAAGAATACCTACTATCAAAAAGATGGGTAATGTTATAATAATAGCTATTAATGACAATATAATATCTAATAGTCTTTTGATGTATTTTTGATACATAGGTATCTTCCTCTCTATATAAATAAACTTCTAATTATCTCTATTACTCTTTCTTGTTCTTTCTTAGTCATATTAGTATCACTAGGTAAACATACTCCAGTATTGAATAGCTCTTCTGCTACTGATATACCTTTTTTGTTATGATTAAAGAAAGGACTCTTTTTAAATACTGGTTGCATGTGCATTGGCTTCCATATTGGACGTGATTCAATATTTTCTTTATCTAAAGCATCTATAATATCATTTGGAGTTACTTTAGTATTATTTAACTTCATGATACTTAACCAATGAGTTGATACTCTGTTTTTATCTTCTTTTATCATTTCTATTTCAGGAATATCAGCAAATGCTTCAACATAGTGATTGAAAATATCTTGTTTCATTTTAATTTTTTTGTCTAGGCATTCAAATTGTCCACATCCAATGGCTGCTGATACGTTTGACATACGATAGTTATATCCAATTTCTTTGTGTTGATAGTATCTTGCTGGTTCACGTGCTTGTGTTGCCCAGAATAAAGCTTTTTTAGCATCTTTTTCTTTCTTTGTTAATAGCATTCCACCGCCAGATGTAGTAATAATCTTATTGCCATTAAAACTTATTACATTATAATCTCCGAAAGTTCCTACTAAGCGTCCTTTATAAGTTGCTCCAAGTGATTCGGCAGCATCTTCAATAATAGTTACTTTGTGTTTTTTACAAATCTTTATTAGCTTGTCCATTGTAGCTGGCATACCATATAATGATACAATTACTACAGCTTTAGGAGTATATTTTTCAAATGCTTTCTCTAAAGCTTCTGGACTCATATTATAACTTCCTGGTTCAGAGTCTATAAATACTGGAATAGCATTTTCATATACGATTGGATTAGCACTAGCAGAAAATGTTAATGATGAGCAAAATACGTAGTCACCTTCTTTTACACCGGCTAATTTGATAGCTAAATGTAATGCGGCTGTTCCACTTGCTAATGCAGTTGCTCCAGGCAATCCCATGTATGTTTTAAAATCTTCTTCTAATTTGTTTACATATGGTCCTAAAGGAGCAATCCAGTTAGTATCAAATGCATCTTTTACATACTTTAATTCATTTCCCATCATATGGGGAGAGGCTAAATAAATTCTTTTATTTGTTTTCATTTTTATTACTTCCTTTATCTATTTTATATGTATCTACGATTGTAGCTACTTTTTCTTTAATATTTTTATCATTTTTATAAGCACTAGCAATTAATTTGTCTAGTTCTTTAAAGAATAACTTATCATTCATAGCAATTGGTTTTCCTATATGAATTAACTTATTAGGAGTGCTTTGCAATCCTTCTTCGTCCATAAGTAATTCTTCATATAATTTTTCTCCGGGTCTTAAACCAGTTATTTTTATTTTAATATCTTCTCCTGGTTCATATCCTCGATATCTAATTATCTTTTTGGCTAGATCATATATTTTTACAGGTTCTCCCATGTCTAAAACAAATATTTCTCCGCCTTCAGCATAACAAAAGGCTTGAAGAATTAATGATACTGCTTCTGGAATAGTCATAAAGTATCTAGTTATTTCTTTATGAGTTACAGTTACAGGGCCGCCATTATCTATTTGTTTTAAGAATAGTGGTATAACTGATCCGTTAGAACCTAGAACGTTACCAAATCTTACAGCAACATAGTCTGTTTTTGACATTTTATTATAAGCTTGAATAATCATTTCACATATTCTTTTTGTAGCTCCCATTACATTGGTAGGTCTTACGGCTTTATCTGAAGAAATTAGAACGAATTTCTTTACTTTATATTTATCAGCTACCTTAACAGTATTTAATGTTCCTAAACAATTATTTTTTATTGCTTCATTTGGACTTAATTCCATTAAAGGAACATGTTTATGAGCTGCAGCATGAAATACATATTCTGGGCGATATTCTTTAAATATATTATCTAGTCTATCATAATCTCTAACAGATCCAATTATTGTTATTAAATTTAATTCTGGATATTCTCTTTTTAGTTCTTGTTCTATATCATAAGCGTTATTTTCATAGATATCTAATATAATTAATTTTTCTGGATGACACTTGGCTATTTGACGACACAATTCACTTCCAATAGAACCGCCACCACCAGTAACAATTACTCTTTTATCTTCTAAGCGTGAAGAAATTTCATCAATATCTACGACTATTTCTTTTCTTCCTAGAAAATCTTCGTATGATAATTTTTTTACTTTTTTCATTGTAGGTTTACCTACTAATTCACTTAAACTAGGAAGAATTTTTATATTACATTTAGTTTTTTGGCACTCATCTATTATTAGATTTAATTTTTCACGACTTATTGAAGGAATAGCAATTATTATTTCTTCTATATTATATTTATCTACATTTTTCTCAATAGTTTTACGATTACCAATAATAGGAATACCTTTGATATATCCGCCTATTTTATTTTTATCATCATCGATAATACAACAAACTTTATTTTTAAAATTATCTTTATTGTTACTTATTTCAGTTATTAACATTCTTCCTGCTTCACCAGCACCAATTATCATAGTATTAGTAAATCCTACTTGATGCAGGTAATAATCTTTAATAGTTCTAGCAATTCGATAGGAGTATCTTATAGCAGAAATAAATAGATATAATAAAAATAGTTTTATTATATAGTAGCTTCTTGGCATATCTATTTCAAGAATATATTTATAGGTAAACTCTACTAATATGTAAGAAGTACACGAAAAGAAGATACTTATTAATTCAGTAATTGAGGCATACGACCACATACTTTTATATATTTTAAATATAGAGAATAATCCTACTAAGATTATAGCATCTATTATTAAGTAATTATAAACATTATTTATATATTTTGTACTAATGTCATGAAAATCAAAACGTAAGGCTAACGCTAAAAAAGAACATAATGTTAAAGATAACACATCTAGAATGATAAACATTATTATTCTTATTCTTTTTTGAGACATTATTTTTTTAATTTTTTCCAATTACAACACCACCCTGATATTTTTACTTCTCCTTCTTTATCATAATTAATCCAAAGAAAAACATTATTCCAAATACGATTATAGATACAATCCATTTACCTTTATATGAATTATTTTCTTTAAAAGTAGTATCATCTATTTTAGCTGGTTCTTGTTCTTTTAAGACATTTACTTTAATATTATAAACTGATTTATTATCTTGATTATCACTAACGGTTATAGTAATCATACCATCAGTTAATTCAGATATAACTTGATTTGATATTTCTACTTTATATGATTCATCAGTAGGTATAGCTTCTAAATCTAGTTTTTCAGTATTTTCTTTAACATTTACTTTATAATCAAATACATCTTTTTGAAGTTCTATTTTAACAATACTAGATTTTATCTCTTTTAGTGCATTTTTATTAAATTCTTTAGGAGTTACTGTTTCAACTTGAGTATCTTCTCCTATTGTAACATTTATTGTTTGACCATCTAGATTAACTGTTTCACCTGATGCAGTATAGCCTTTAGCACTATGAATAGTTATTGTACCAGTTTTTTCTTTTGGGTTTCTTACAACATTTATAGTAATACTTCCTAAAGATATTTTACCTTCAGTAGGTTCACTTAAATTTATTTTATGTTTAATGCCATTAGGATAACTATCAGTATACTTATTGTTTACAAAGAAATTAGCAGGCACATCGTAAGTTGAATATACCATGGTAAACTCAATACTACTTAAGGCTACTTCACTATTTGTAGTTAATTCAATATTCTTACTAGTACCAGCAGGAATAGTTAGATTATTTTCACTAACAGTTAAAGCACTAACTTTACCTACTCCAATGATAATAATAAGTAAAATAGATAAAATAATATTTTTAATTTTATTCATACAATCACGCTACCTATATTAATTATAAACTTTATGTTTATCTTTGTCAATTATTATCAAATAAAAGAATAGTTAACTATTTATTATTTCGTTAACTATTCTATCTATATCTTTATTAGTAGTATCTATTATATATTCTTTCGGGTAATTATATGAGATAAATTTTCTTAATAATCCAATACATCTTTCTTTCATTTGACAATCTAATGGACGATTTAAATCTCTTTTCAGTTATGAAGGAGTTATAGATAGTATCTCCTTCAATTAGAACTGATTTAGGTAGGGACTCTGCTAATTTATTACTTATAGTACTCTTCCCTACTCCGGCTGGTCCAGTTATTATATATAATTTATTTATATTAGTCACTTCCTGATACTTTTTTTATTATTAGATTCTTCTTTAGTAGTAATACTTAGAATAATATTTTTATTTTCTTCACTTATATCAAGAGGAATATTAGCTTCTTGTAATAAACTTAATATTTTCTCATTTGATAGTATATAACTAGGGTTTTTCTTAAGACGTCTTATTCTAGTTATCTGACTATAAGATTCACTACTTATTTCATATTTTAGACTATAAGCATATAGAGAATAAGCTAAATCTAATTCTACTTTATCCAGATAATATGCTCCAAGTGTACGATAATATCTAGCTAATTCTTGATTATCAAAAATATATTCATATGATTTATTAGCTAATAATAACATATTATTATAATCTTGATTATCTTTATATATATCTGCTATATCTAGATAGTAATTAGGATTTATAGGATTATATATAATAGCATTATTTAAATATTTTAAGGCTAATTCATCATCTTTATTCTGTCTAGATATTATACTTAACATTTGATAAGCTTCACTTATTTTATAAGTAGTCCAATGTATAGCTTTATCAGATTTTATTTTATGATAAGAAATTAATAATTCAAGTATATTTCTAAATGAATAATAGTTAGAATTTTGATCTTCTTTTAAAGAATTAATGGTATATGATAAATACTCTGTTAGAATATCTTTAGCAGGGCTATAATTTCCTTTCTCTATTAATCTTTTAGCTTTTGATATTTTAGCTTCTAAGGCTTCTATTTCTTGTTTTAAAGTGACATCATCTTCACTTTTTGATGGTTTATCCATACGACCTCCTATGGTCATTATATCATATGATATTAAAATAAGCAAATTTCTATATTATAGTTGTTTATACTTAATTTTTATTAATAGAACTTTTATTTTTTACTGACAAGAACACACATTGATGAGTCAAACTCAGGTATTTTATTTGATATCCATTTCTTTTTAATAATTAAATTACTATCTGATAATTCTTTTTCAAAGTTAGACCAAGATACTATCTTACAAGAAGTAGAAGCAACATTTATACTTTTATCATTATTAATTACTGTTCTTTTAGTATTATTAAAAGATTTAGTTATATCTGATGTATATTCTTTGATGCCATCACCCATAGCTACTATTAGAGATAGTCCATTTTGATTTAGATGATTATAGATAAAATCATAAAATTTTTCTCTATGCTTTTTACTTACAAACATGTGAATAACAGCAATAGAATATATGAAATCAAATTTTTCTTCTAGAAGATCATTAATAATATCAAACTTTCTAAAATTATTAGGATATTTATAGTTAGATAATTCTTTGCATTTTTCTATAACTGTATTAGAATAATCTATTGCTAAGACATTATAATTTTTTTCTAAGAGAAATATAGCATCTCTACCTTCACCACATCCTATTTCTAATATTTTAGCATCTTTTTTAATATTTTCATTTTTGATAGTAGTAATTACTTCATCAGTTGGTTTTCTTGATGACCATAGGTAATTATTATTATATACTTGCTGATATCTTTTTTCATATGCTTTATAATAATTATCTTCAATGTTATCTAATGTATTAGAATTTTTTTAAAATTTTTTATTATTTTTATTCATAACACTACCATCCTATCTTTAAAAGTTTTTATTTATTTACGAATATATATTTTATATAAGTACACTCTATTAATGAGAATTATTTAGTTTAAAAAATTCTTGATATGTATTGGTTTTTCATAATATTATTTTATAGCTTTTAATGCTTTTTTGCAAATAAAACAGAATGAATTATATTATTTTTTTCGTTATATATTATCAAATAAGGTATTGACAAAAATGGTTACATATGTTACCATTTATACAGATGAAGCAATATACAAGGAAATAACTTACATAGAGAATATAATATGATGGAAAAAATTATATAGGGGAAGGTAATATGATAAAAGACAATTAATATATAGGGGGATTCTTGCATGACTAATGAACAAATAAGATTATTATCAAAAATGAAAAAACTAATTAATGAAGGTAAAAGAAGATTTGCTAATAGAAAAGATCGTGATTATCTTGCTTCCCTTTTAGAATTAGGAATTACAGAATCTGAAGCATGGAACTATATATTAAGATTGAATGTTCATTATTATTATCCTGATTTTAAACCATTTTATTTGAAAGATGGAGAAGCATTAGTATTTAAAATGAAAATAAATGATGATATTGCTTATATAAAACTAAAAATCGAAGAATATGATAATGGTGAAGAGACTGTTTGTTTATCTTTCCATAAGGATACTAAAATTTAAGGAGGAGATATTTATGAAGTGTGATGTTTGTTTTTGTACAGATACATATGTAGATAATTATGAACATGTTTATCATATTAAAAATGAAGAAATAAAATTTACTGCTCCAAGAAGATTTTGCAAAAAGTGCCACAATTTAGTATATGATGAAAAACTAGATAATGAGGCTAGTGAAAAAGCTCTTGAAATATATAATAAGAACTATGGTATACCTAAAGAAAAAATAATTGAGTTAAGAAATAATTATAATTTATCACAAGCTTTATTTTCAAAAATTATAGGTTGTGCCAAAAAAACTTTAATAAGTTATGAAAAAGGTACGGCACTACCTAACGATAACTATACTATTATTTTAAATAGTTTAATAGCAAGACCAGAAACAATAAAAAATTTAATTGAAACTAATAAACAACAATTTGACGATAAGGAATATATAAAAATAACTACTAAACTTGCTCCATTTTTAAATAATAATATGAACCAATTATTAGATGAAAATAATTTTACTCCAACAGAATATAATGGATATACAAAAATGAATATTCAAAAAGTATTTGGTCTTATTTCATATCTTTCTGATAAATGTATTTTAAAGACAAAATTATTAAAAGAAATGTTTTATGTTGATTTTTTATATTATAAACAAACAGGATTATCATTGACAGGATTAGAATATGCTAAAATTAACTTAGGCCCAGTACCAGATGGATATGAAAAAATAATAAATGAATGTATGAAAGAAAAAATAATAGAAGATAACGTAGAATTTAAAAACGAATATGAATGCCATAACATTAAAAGTTTAGTTAAACCTAATACACAAATATTTTCCAAAGAAGAATTGCAAGTTATAAAAAAAGTTAAAGCATTTTTTAGTACATATAAAGTAAAAGATATAGTGAACTTTTCTCATCAAGAAAAAGCTTTTACTGATACAGAATTCTATAAAAAAATTAGTTATGATTATTCATTTGATATTAATAGAATATTATAAATTTATATTAATTATTAAAAATACCAATTGTTGGTATTTTTTCTTGAGGAAAATAAAATTAGAAAAATTATTCATAATAATAATTAGTAATATTTATTTTGACAATACTTTTTTTAAAATATTTTTTGACAAATTTTGTTAAAACAAATAAATCATTATAAATAAATAGATTAACAATTTTGTAAATATTTAGAACTTATTAAATCGTATTTTAAAACCACTATAATAATGTAGTCTAAAGGAGTGATAGACTATGAAAAAATTTACTTTAACACTGCTGATTCTATCAATATTTTTTCCATTATCTGTCTTTGCATATTCAGATTATATTATAGCTTCTGGTGAAAACATTGGCATAGAGCTTAAAGCTAATTATGCTCTAATCGTAGGATCATACAACATTGAAAACTATAACGTCTTAAACGATACAGAACTAAAAATAGGAGATAAAATAACTAAAGTTAACGACACTATAATTACCTCGGCAGAAGATATGCAAAAAGCAATAAACAAATACAACCAAGATAATGTTAAAATTACTTACATAAGAAATAATAATCACTTTACTACCAATATAAAACTATTTTTAGAAGATGGTGAATATAAAACAGGATTATATGTAAAAGACACTATAAGAGGAGTAGCTACACTTACTTATATTGATGAAGAAAACAAAAAATTCGGAGCTTTAGGCCACGAAATTATAGAAAAGACTACAAAAAGTAAATTTGAAATGTCTACCGGAAAAGTCTTTGAGTCCACAGTAACTGGAATTACTAAAAGTGAAAATGGTAATCCAGGAGAGAAAAATGCTAGAAGTAACTCAACTAACATTTACGGAACAGTAGATGAAAACACTACAAGCGGAATATTTGGAGATTACACTACTAATATTCCTAATTCTAAGAAGTATAAAGTCGTCCCCTCCGATAAAATAGAATTAGGAAATGCAAAAATACTTACTACTATTAATGGTAACAATGTTGAAGCTTTTGACATTAATATTCTAAAAATTAATAAAAACTCCAAAACAAAAAATATTCTCTTCGAAGTTACTGATAAAACTCTCTTAGAAAAAACAGGAGGAATAGTTCAGGGAATGAGCGGTAGCCCAATTATTCAAGGAGATAATATAATTGGTGCTGTTAACTACGTTTTAGTAGATAAAACAGATAAAGGATATGGTATATTTATTACCAATATGTTAGAAGAAGCAGAAAACTAGGAAAAATTTTCCTAGTTTATTTTGTTACGCCTTTATCATTTTGATAATTTATATTTTCATATTTTATAAATACATCTTCTCCATTATTAATATTTTTAAAAGATAATACTGTATCATTAGGAATATATTTACAAACATTTTCTAAATAGTGAGTATCTCCTCCAGAAATAATATCGCGGTAACTTAACCATTCTAAATTATTCATCTCTTTTAATTCACTAGTAGAAAAACCTGTTTCCATACTACAAGTGTTTATTACTTTTTCTAAATAATTATCACCATAATTATATGCAGTGATTGCTAGAGCTATATTGTAATTATATTTAGCTAATGAATTTTGGATCATCATACAACCAACTTTAATATTTTCAAACACATCACTAACACTATCTTCAGTTATTGTTACATTGTCGTATTCTTCTGTTTCAAAGTTATATGCAGATATAGTTTGTCCACTCCAATTCCAACCACCGCGAACTTGAATTTGAAATAAACCAATACCACCACCACTATCAACCATATCACTATGAACTCCTCTTTCATGAGTAGCAATAGCTAAGACTAAATTAGGATCTAAGCCATATTTATTAGCATTAGTAGCAATAGCATCATAGTAATAAGCTTTTGTAACGTAATATTTTTCTATATCTGTAGCATCTTCAGCATCTAGCTTGAGTACAGCATCTACTCTTTCATTTAAATCATTTTCATTAGTGTCTTCTAGAGAATTATTATCTTGATTAGTATTAATACTTTCATTATTACTTGTATATTCATTATCATCATTATCTAGATTATTATTTGTGATATTATCATTTTCAGTACTATTTGAATTATCGTTATTTAATTCATTTTTTTTAGTTTCTGTTATATCTGTCTCTTCAAAAAAATTAGAATTATCATTAATTGTATTATCTTTGTTACTATTTTCTTCATCAAGAGAATATACATTGTTACTTGGATGCCATTTAAAATTAAGATCGGGAACATATTCCATACTTTGAACATTGTTATCAATACTAGCTTTAAACGTTGCTTGTTCATTATTTATTACTCTATATACTGAATAACTAGTTATAGCTATTAACACAGCTGCTGATACTGAAGCCATTGTTTTTTGAAAATTATTTTTTCTTACTAGTTTTTTAGGCTTATTCTCTTTATTAGTATTCTCTTTTTGATAAGAAATATTATTACTATTAATAATTGCTTTATGAGTTTTGATATCTAGAGCTTCTTTATATTTAAGAGAAGTCTTTTTAATTTTTTGCATTTCATAATAATCTACATCATAAAAAGTTATATTTTTAGAAGAACCATTATTAGTTATTTCTATTTGATCTTTTGAATATTTCTTTAAAAAGCTATTATATATTTCGTAGAGTTCTATTTGATCTAGAGTGATAGGAAATAAGTTTAGATATCTTTCTTCATCATTATATTCATAATAAGTACAAGTGATATGATTATTATCATCTATTAAAAATACTACTTTATCCATATCTTTCAAACTCCTTGTTAACATAATCCCATTCTAAATCATCAATTATATCTTCTAGAACTAGTTTGTCATTTTGAAGAATATATCTTGCAGCATAATTATTAGTTCCATCACTATATATAACATAATCTTTATTTAATTCTTTATTCTTACATAAACCTATAACATCATATTCTTTTAGAATGCCATCTTCTAAAATTTTAATTTTATTATCCATTTCCCTACTCTCCTAATAATATTATTTTATAGTTTTAGTATTTTGTCAATAAGATAATCGTTAGTTTACAATAATCAATATTAGATTGTTAATTATAAAAGAGATATTATAGTAATTTTATAAAATATAATATGAAATATAACATATATTTAATTAGGTGAATTATTTATGTTATATCCTTTTATACTTACTACTTTAGCAGGACTTTCTACGATGATTGGGACATTGCCAATATTTATAAAGATTAAGAATAAAGATACTTTGATTGCTTTAGCATGTGCTTTTGCATCTGGAGTTATGGTATGTGTATCAATATTAGATTTAATTCCGGAATCTATTAAATATTTGAGTAAGAATTATAATGGTTTTATAGTGATTATTTTTAGTTTTATGGCTATTTTTTTAGGAATATTAGTATCTATGATATTAGATAAAGAGATTGATAGAGTTAATAAGGGAAGTAATTTGTATAAAGTAGGTATTTTATCAATGATTGCTATTATTTTGCATAATATTCCTGAGGGTATTGTTACTTTTATTGTAAGTAATAAAGATATTATGCTTGGCATATCTATTTGTATAGCGATTGCTTTACACAATATTCCTGAAGGCATTAGTATAGCTATTCCTATATATTATTCTACTAATAGTAAATTTAAAGCTATTATTTATACTTTAATATCAGCATTATCTGAATTATTAGGAGCAGTACTTACCTATTTATTTTTAGGAAGATTTATTACAGATGCATTATTAGGAATATTATTTAGTTTTATAGCAGGAATAATGATACAGATATCTTCATTTAAATTACTTCCTACAGGTGAAGGATATAATAAGAAACTATCATATATATTCTTTATAGTAGGATTTGTATTTATGATTATTAGTTTATTTATAAATAGTGCTATTGGTTAAAGATTTATTATTAAATTAAACTTAGTTAATCTTTATTTTAATACTTACTACTTTTTGATTAGTTTTCTTCAATAACTTGACTTATTTTCTTAAAAATTAACTGAATACATTTACGAAATACCTTATTACCTGAATCACTTAAATTATATACAGTATTAGTAATTTTATTGTAATAGATAGTTTCATCAGTATTAAGATATTCTTTAACATCAATATCTTTGTTATTTTTGACATCATTTTCAAATTCTTTTATCTTTTCATTAGTTAGAATAGTCTTTCTTTGTAGTTCATATTCATAATAAGTAGAATTAGATATGTAATAAGAACAAATAAATACGATAAATATAATAATTATGATTACTTTTAAAGATTTATTTTTTATCATGGTCACTTATATAGGAATTTATTACTTCACTAATAGCATTTATCGTATTTATTACTTCATCTATGTTATTGTCTACTCCTCCTAATTCGATTAGAACACTATAAGAAGAAATATCTTGATTGTAGATACCATTTACACCAGGACCTTCTTTTTTATAGATACCACGACTTAGACCGGGATAAGCTTTTTGAAAATAACCATTTAAATCATTAGCAAAATCTAGATTTGCTTGATAATTAGAATGTTCTAAGCCTACTACAAAGAGAATTCTAGCATAATTTTTATTATTAATATTTACAGTAGTTATCTTCTTACTTACAGAATCCCTATGAATATCAATAAAATACTTGATAGTGGGATAAGTGTTTTTCTTATCTAGAATAAATATTCTACTGGCTTTATAACTATTAGAATAGTCCCAATTATTTATAGATAAGAATTCTGTTAAGTTAGTATCTTCAACAATTGAAGAAATACCACTAGTATTTAGTTTTTCTTTTAATAGATAACTTGCCATTAAAACGTTAGGAGTTATACCATATATTTGTAGGTTATCATTATTATAGTTTTCTAACTGATGAGAATTATATATGTATACTATTGGGTTATTAACATCTACTTTATTGGGATCTTCAATGTAATAACTAATATTTTTTAAATGTTCTAGATCAATATTTTCTACTTCTTCACTTTTTTCATAACCAATGATGCTTTGATTTAGAAGAGTTTCTGGGTTAGTAAAATCTATTTTAAGAAGATAATTCATAGTTTTACCAATAACTTTTGGTAATTTATAATCATTTTTTAAATTAGCATTGCCGTTAGTAATAATGTAGTTAATAAATTCTTGATTCATAATTTTTTGATTATTTTTAAATGAATTATAGAAGGTGTATGCAAACATTAGATATAGAACAATTATTAGTAGAAAATATTTTGCTTTTTTTCTTTTGGGTATTTGTTTTAGTTTCATATGGGCCATATAAATCACCTATAATAAGTATATACATTTAAAAGTGATTTATTTGTCGATGGAGGGCATTATTTAAAGAAGATGATATTAAATTACTTAGTTTACTAATTAAAAAGTCTATTTCTGTTGGAGTTACGATTAGATTTAGTTCGGTATTAGTTAGAACTTCATTGATTAGATTACGTTGTTCTTGACTATTTAGTGAGCCGAATAATCCTAATAAGGTGGCTTTATCATTATCAGATAAGGTAATATCTTCTAATTTGCGGCGATAATTTTTTTTGATAAAAGTTAGTTTATTAGTGTTTTCGTGTTCTTTAATATATGAGATGTGTTTATATAGATAGTTTAGAGTATCATACACAATCGTGGAGGCAGTAGTTACTGTAGGTATACCAATAGCAATTACTGGAATGCCAATGGTTTTTTTACTAATTTCTTTACGATTATTTCCTACTCCAGATCCGGGATGAATACCAGTATCGGTTATTTGAATAGTTTTATTTATTCTATCTAAAGACATACTGGCAAGAGCATCAATACAGATAACAAAATCAGGATGAAGTTCTTTAATTATTGAAGTTATTATTAGTGATGACTCAATACCAGTATTGGCCATAACACCTGGTACTAGGGCTGATACAGGACGAAATCCTTTTTCTACTGATCCTAATTTAAAAAGATGGTTAGTTATAACTATGTCATCTATTACTTTAGGGCCTAGACTATCTGGGGTTGATAAGCGATTACCTAGACCTACTATTAGACATGAGGCATCTTCTTTAATATTGTTTGTTTTTAGTAGATCTTTAATTATTTTTTCTAATTCTTGGGATACTGCTATGCGATGATGATAATCAGTGATGTCTTCAAAAGATAGGGTTATATAGTTACCATCTTTATAAGATGATGTAATAGTAAGACCATCTTTAGATTTTTCAGTATGTTCAATGCCTTCTTTTTCAATAATTAAATCAGTTCTTAAATTTAGTTTAGAGAGATTAATTTGATGCATAATATATCACCTATACATATTTTTTACAAAATTAGTTGATTTTATTTGCTTTTTTATTATTTTTTTGATAAAATTGTAGTTGTGTATCGGAAGGGAGTGATTAGAAATGGCAAATGTTAAAAATGCAAAGAAGAAAATTAAACAAATAATTAAAACTACTAAAAATCATGAGCAACTTAAATCTACTGTTAAGAATGCAATTAAGAATACTGATAAAGCAGTTTTAGCTGGAGATAAAGAAAAAGCTGAAAAGAATTTAAAATTAGCAATTAAGAGCTTAGATAATGCAAAATCTAAAGGTTTAGTACATAGAAATAAAGTTGATAGAGAAAAATCAAGATTAACTTTAAAAGTAAATAAAATGGAAAGCAAATAAAAAATTCACATTTAGTTATGTGGATTTTTTTTACATATATTGATAAAGTAATTAAAGATAGCCCTGCTATTAGGATCTGTTTTGTAAGTACTTTCAGGATGCCACTGGACTCCTAGAAAAAATTTCTTAGTAGAGTCTTCTAATGATTCAGTAATATTATCAAAAGATTTACTAGATATTTTTAATTCTGAATTAGCAATAGCTGATTTATGACGAGAATTTACTTTAATTTTCTCTTTTTTTATAATTTTATATAAAAGACTATCTTTTTCAATAAGAATATCATGATAGGTATTTAAATGATGGGGAATATTTATATATTCTCCTGAGAAAGATATACCTAGTTCTTGCATACCAAGACAAATACCTAACAAAGGAATATTTTCTTGATAAAGAGTGTTTATAATATTTAAATTATCATTATCCGGATCATCGCCACCTTCTAGGATAAAGCCTTGGCAGATATTTAAGTAGTCTTTTAAATATCTGCTGTCAATACCTAAAGGAATACCACCACTATTTGAGATACTTGTAAATATATCTTGATAAATAAGACCGATTTTCTTTTTAGTGGCAGACTCTCCTTTTCTTAAAATAACGCCAATTAACGGTTTCATATATCACCTTAGTAAATTTTATGCTAAGGCTTTTATTATTATTCTGTTGATACTAGAACAGAACGAAATGTCGTTTTATTATTAGCATCTCCATCTGAAGCATCAAAGTCGAAGGCACCAGCTAGATTACCACTTAAATAGTCACCGCCAGCAGTTATCCATGGGTTACTTTTAGTAGTGAAGTCTGCTACATCACCATACCATCTATTTACTTCAAAAGTACCATAACCAAAACATGGTCCATTATTACAAGCAGTTAGAAAATCATCAGTTACATAATCATCATAGTGTGAACTAGGTGGGGTGCTTGTAAATCCTGCTCTATCTTTTCCTGAAGTAGAACCCCAGGTACTACTAGCACCGCTATAATAACTCATAAGATACTCGTGAGAACCACCAGACATATCATAGATGCCGGTAATGTTACCGGTAGTACTTGCTACTTTAGTTAAATCTCTAGTGCTACTTAAAGTATTAGTGTTATAACTTAGTAGAAAGCCATTCCATGTGTAGTAACCATAGTTATTATATCTTACTAAAGCAGAACCATTAGAATATATTGAACTAGCTGTAGTAGAACCTCCAACATTTCCCCCACTTCTTCCGGTATACATTTTAGATGAGTTATTAATATATATTTCTCTATTTACACCATAGATACTGTGAGAAAGATATGAGGCAGCACTCCATTCACTACCTTTTGCCATATGGGCATCCATTGTAGAAGGTAATCCATAATTTGAGAATTTTTTAGCTGTGAGATACTGAGTGCCAACTGTTTGGTCTACAAGAGAAATATTATCTGGTAATATTGTAGGACTAGCTTCGGTGCCAGTTGTTTCAAATTTACCTATCCAAATACCATTAACTTCAGTATTTCCAAAAGTAAAGGCTGGATGAGTTAGATATTTATCAGTAGTACTGCCAGTAGATTTTTCAACACCTTTGGTTTCAAAAACGATATCTATTGATGTTTCACTGCCCTCTTTACTGGTAGTAGTTGTCCATATTTTATATTTATAACGAGGTATCCAGACATAATATGCTAAGATGTCTGAAGAAGTGATTTCGACATTGGGAGTATTCTGATAATACTCTCTAGTTTGAGTGCCGCTTTCTTTTACTAATACGGCATTTGCCCATTCTTTATTGGCATAATTATACCAAGAATTATTATCACTTGATACAGTTTTTATAATAGTATTACTTCCAGTAGTATCAAAAACAATAGGAACTAAACCGGTTTTCAAATCTGGAGAGATATCTTCTTTGACTTGAAGTTCATCTACACAACTACCATTTAGAGATAATTCAAATGTTTGATTCATTGTTGTAGGACTAGTTTCGGCGGCATCTAACCAAAGCCATAAATAATATGTGTCAGTTATGGTAGTAGCATATTCTTTTTCACTAAATAAACTAATAGTGTCATTAGCCATCTTATTTTTAAAGTTACCACTTACTATGACATCAGTTTCAGGACTAGTACTACTAGTAGTAAATGAATACATTAAGTTATCGCTATTAGATAATCCTGATGTAATGCTTTTAATATCTAACCATAAATCCATATAGATACTTTTATTTAAATTATTTAAAGGCATTACTTTTATTTCTCTTTTTATATAATTATCTTTTGTATTATCATTAACTTCTGTTGGTACTAAATTAATGGTAGCTGATGTGATGTCTCCGCCACCATCGGCTGCACATGAAAAGCCATTACCTATAGTAAATCTTATAACTGTTTTACTAGCTTCATCACTTCTCCAGGTTAAATATGCTATTGTACTACCTAGAAAAGTAAAAACAAAACCTAATAATAAAACAGTTATGATGCTATTTTGCTTATTCATATGTGATGCCCTCTTTTCTTTACCTTTTTTCGACTTATTATTTTATACTATACATAATTATAACAAATATATTCCTACTTGACTAGGCTTTTAAGAAAAATAAATAGACATTTTTAAAAAAATGTCTATTTGAATAATTTTAATATTATAATAGTTACTACTACTAAAGAAATACAAATATATATAGTATTCATATAATATTTTTCATTATATTTAAGTTTT
Source organism: uncultured Bacilli bacterium (assembly GCA_934101175.1). GTDB lineage: Bacteria > Bacillota_I > Bacilli_A > RF39 > UBA660 > RUG705. Next base: position 115,062 of record CAKOQC010000001.1, on the reverse strand, counting down.
ATACTTAGATTATCAAGATACTTAGTAAAAATTATTGGTCCTATAATTAAAGTAATAATTATAGCAATATTAGGAATAAAGCATGTGAGTATACTAGTAATTATTCCTAGAATAATACCATATAGGATTTGACCTCTACTTATCTCAGGAGTTATTCCATGATCAGGTAATAAATATATACTAAAGAAGAAAATATTACTACTAATAACGGAAGATATGAAATAATATATATCTTGATGATTAAGTAATCCTGATAACAATATGATTATAAGATAAGTTAAGATATATGAAAAATAAATATTATATTTGATAGATTTTTTATAAAATAGATAGAAGAATACTAATAATGACACTATTGGAGTTATATAGATATTATTGAATAAAACAGCAATGAAACCTTGATTATTAATTAGGTTTTTTATTGTAAGAATATTATCTATTGGATAAGCAAAATTATTTTGATAATAACGATATAGATAGATAGCAATAATACCATATAATGTACAAGATAAACTAATATTTTTATAAATATATTTTGCAATGATTGAGATAAGTGCTGCAATAATTGAAATCATTATTTTTCCGTTATAATTAAAAATAGTAATTATTAGAGCAATAGATATTGTAGTACTAGTAATCTTTGATTTATTATTCTTTACATATCCGAAAAAGCAATCAGAGGCAATACTACAAAGAGTAGTTCCTAGTAAAGTTTTTAAGATATTTAGAATGGTAATGGTATCTCTTAATATTAAATTATAAATAAGTAAGTATATGATAAAGAATATTAAAGTATATAAATAATTTCTATTTATTTTAGATACACTATTATTTGATTTAACATAAGTACCTTTAGGAGTTATAAAATTCATTTCTTTAATTCCTCCTTAATATTATTAATTATATTTCTTACTTCTATTTTAGCTGGGCAGATATAAGAACATAAACCACAACTAACACATTTATCTATTTTTAATTCTTTGGCTTTATCAGGATTGTTCATAATCATTGATGGTATTAAGTTAACTGGACATACTTCGCTACATTTACCACATTTAATGCAAGGGCTTGTTTCTGGCTTTTCATAATCTATTGCCACAATACATCCAAGATCTTTAGTAATTATTAGTTCATCAGTAGGAATTGGAGAACCCATCATAGCTCCTCCGGCTATTAGAAGTGGATTTTTCATTTTGTTGTATCCTGATGTTTTCATCATTACTTCGTTAAAATTAGTACCTATTCTTAGTTTATAGTTAGCAGGCTTTTTAATACCAGGGCCAGTAATTGTAACAATTCTTTCTACTGGAGGTTTATGATATTTTAAAAGTTCATAGATAGAATATATTGTTGATACATTATTTACAATAGCTCCTACTTCAAGTGGATATCTATCATAATTTAATTCTAAAATAGTATTTACAAGATTTCTTTCATAACCACAAGGGTAAGCATCTTCTAAACTATATATTTTGATATTAGGATATGTATTTATGTATTTTAATAGTTTTTTTATTACTTGATGATTAGTTTCTTTGATGGCAATATAGCATTTCTCAATATGCATAATCTCCATAATTGCGTCTATTCCTTCTAATATTTCTTCAGGATTATTATACATTAAGGCACTATCAGCACTTGGATATATTTCACATTCAGAGCCATTTACGATAAGATATTTAATTTCTTTCTTAGTATCATATTTAATATACGATGGAAAGTCAGAACCGCCCATTCCGGTAATACCATAATGAGTTAATAAATATAAAAATTCTTCTTTACTATATTTAGTAATATCTTTCTTCTTTCCTACTTTATCAAGATATTTTTCTTTAAAATCATTTTCTATTACTACACAGTTAACTAGTTTACCATTAGAAATATACTTTTCAGCAAAGCCAACGACTGTTCCACTGACAGTAGATAATAGCGGCATATCTGAGGTGATGTTCTTACCAATAATTGTACCGATGCAGACATAATCTCCAGCATTTACAATGGGGTTATATTTATATCCTAAGCGACTTTCTAATGGAATATATATAATTTGAATTTCTAAATCATCAATAATCTTTTTAGTTGGACTAACTTTTTGGTCTTCAATAAATACCATATTGATTATCTCCTTTCCTTAGTTTAATAGTTATTTACTTCTAAGATAATTATACAATAAAATAAGGGAAATTCATAGAAAAATGTTAATAAATGTCTCAATATGTAGAAGAAAATATGCAAAATATTAACTTATGTGTTTACTTAATGAGATATATTTTAGAACCATATATAAATATAAGATAATAAGTGGTGTATTTAAAACATAATATAAAAGATAAAAAAAAGCTCTGATAGTGAACTAGTCTATACAAAGCTTTTTTATTTGTTTAAAATTTAATTGTTATTATTTTTAATTGATATTAATCATTTGCATAATTATCAAAATATCCTTGGATATATACTACTGGAGTGCCTTTATCTCCAGAGCCTGAAGTTAAATCGCAAAGAGATCCTATTAAGTCAGTTAGTCTTCTTGGAGTTGTTCCTTGAGTTACCATCTGACCTTTTAAATCTTGATCTTTTTCTTTTATTTCTTCTTTAATAGCAGATGCTAGTTCTTCTCCACGGAGATTAGCGAATTTGTTATCTGATACATATTTTAATTTTATTTCATTTGGAGTACCAATTAAGCCTTTAGTGAAAGCGGGTGATACAACTGGATCAGCTAATTCCCAAATATGTCCAACGGGATCTTTAAATGCTCCATCGCCGTAAACCATGACTTCGATATTTTTACCAGTTAATTTTAACATACGTTCATGAATTTCTTCAACTAATTTATCACCTGTTTTAGGGAATAATTTTAATCTTTCTTCAGTAGATTTATTTGATCCTAATAGACCATATTCAGGATTATATCCAGAACCATTTATTGGCTTATTCATTATTTCATACAAACCATATACGTGGGCACCAGATTCTTGTAATAGTTCTTTAGTCTTAAATCTAGTATGAATATCACAGTTAATAACATTATTAGTATATTTTAGAATGTCTTTAGGGTTATTTGAAAAGACAAACTCTGCTTTACAATGTTCACTTTCAATTAACTTCTTATAAAAATTTACCATGTTAATACCAGTAAATGGATGAAGGAAATCACCAAAATGATCAAAATATTCTTTCTCAGTAATTACACTATCTAGAGTAAAACGACTTTGGGCTAATTTGTTTTCGTCCATGATACCATTACCTACTTCATCGCTTGGAAATGATAGTAACATAGTTATTTTATTCATTCCTCTAGCAATACCTTTTAATATCATAGAAAATCTATTACGGCTCAAAATTGGAAATACTAAACCGACTTCCTTGTCAGGAAATTTACTAGTAACATCAGTAGCAATATCAGAAACAGTGACATAGTTTCCTTCGGATATACCTACAACAGCTTCAGTAATGGCAATTATATCATGATCTTTAAATTCAAAACCTTCACTCTCTTTAGCTTTCATTATCGAATCTATTACAGTATCTGCTAAATTAGTATCTTCCTTTATTATTGGAGTTCTTATTCCTCTTACAACTGTACCTACATATCTCATTTATTTTCCTCCTTATATGTACTATTGTTATAATTTAATTTTATCATATATTTTATAAATTACAAGATTTTAATTATAATGATACTAGTAGTTAAATTTATAATATCAAATATGTGTAAAGTATGTTGTATTTTTCTTATTTTTTTAATATATTTATATTGAAGGTAACTTATGTGTATGGAGTGTAATGATGAATAATGAAGTAAAAGATATAATAATTAATTTAATTGAGGAAAGAAATGGAAAAATTAATTTTAAAGAGTTAAGAGAAAAGACTAATTTGGATACGATGAATCTTGAAAATTTGCTTTTAGAACTTAAACTTGATGGTAAGGTTTTACAAGTTGCTAATAAATATCAACTATTTCCTGATGATTTATTGATTGGGGAAATAAGTACGACTTTATCAGGCAAAAATGTAATATTTTATGACGGAGAAATGATACCACTAGCAAGTGATTCATTTGACGCTATTATTTTTAATGATATTGTAGCCTTTAAGCTTAATGAAAATCATGAAGCAGAGATTGTATCTGTTGTTGATAGAAGAATTAAGAACATTACTTGTGAAGTAGTTATTGAAAATGGAGTTAAAAAAGTAATTCCGTATCACAAGAATATTAAAGTTAGTCTAGATAAAAATGATATGAAAGAACTATTAGATGGTGATATCATTTTGGTTGATATTGATGTTAATAGTGATGATGAATACTGCAATGCTATTCTTATTAAGAAACTTAAGATTAAAGACAGTCCTAATAGAAAAGAAATTGAGATAGGAATTAATTTTGGGTTTGATGATGAGTATAGTGATGCTTATATGGAAGAATTGTCTAGACTTCCTAAAGATATTAGTAATGAGAATTTATCTAAAAGAAAAGATTTTCGTAGTCTTAAGACAATGACGATTGATGGAACATACACTAAAGATATGGATGATGCTTGTAGTGCTGTTAGACTAGAAAACGGATATATTAGAGCATATGTACATATTTCAAATGTTTCTCATTATGTTAAGAAAGGATCATTACTATTTGAGAGGGCTTGTGATAAAACTACTAGTTTATATTTAAATAATTCAGTATTTCATATGTTTCATCATATTTTATCAAATGGAATATGTTCTTTAAATCAAGGAGAAGACAGACTTACTATAACGGTAGTGATGGATATAGATGAACATGGTTATATTCATAATACACAAATAGTTAAATCTGTAATTAATTCCGATAAAAAGATGACTTATGATGATGTTGATGTTATTTTAAAAAATGAAGGTATTCCAGAAGGATATGAAGATTTTGTGGAGAATATTTGGTTACTTAATACAGCTGCTGTTAGAATTAGAGAAAGAATGAATGAAGATGGTGCTATTACTTTTGCAAATACAGAATTAGAAAAAGTATATGATAGTGATGGAAAGCTTATATCTTATCATTGCATGGGTGAAAGTCCTGCTAGAAAATTAATTGAATATTTAATGCTTGCTGCTAATTCGGAAGTTGCTAAATTCTTATATTATTCACCATTGCCTGGAGTATTTAGAGTTCATGAATATCCGGAATTAAGAAAAGTTAATGAAGCAATTAGAGCAATTAATGATTTAGGTAAGAGAATTAGACCATTAAAGGAGCTTGATAGTCCTATTGCTTTACAAAAAATTCAAAAACAACTTCAAGATGATAAAGATTATCAAATATTATCGACTATTTTACTTAAATTTATGAAACGTGCAAGATATTCTACTTATAATTCAGGCCATTTTGCTTTAGCTTTGTATTTTTATACACACTTTACTTCTCCGATTAGAAGGCTTCCTGATTTGCTAGTTCATATGGAACTTGATATGTTATTAGATACTCCTGAACTTATTGAAAATATTGATATTGATGCAATGGAAAAGAGACTTAGTGATCTTTGTACTAGATCTTCAATTATGAGTAGAAGAGCTGATTTAGCAGAACAGTTAGCAGAAAAAAATTCAATTATTGAGAGTATGCGAAACAATATTGGTGAAGAATTTGAATGTGTTATATTGGATATTGGAAGTAGAATTAAACTTAGAATTAATTCAATTGATATTACAGTTCCATTAAATGATTTGAGTGAAAACTTTAAATATAATAAAAAGAGAAAGTTATTTTATGATGAGAATAATGATACGTATTTGAAGATGGGTACTAAAGTCGTTGTAAGATTGAATGATATAGATGTTTATGGTAATAATTTAAGAGTTACTATTCTAGGAGCAATTAATCCTAAAACTTTGACACTTAAAAAAGACTAATATTTATACCTAAAGTTTAAATTATAAATTAAATAACCTATAAGATTTATTTTCTGGTTAAGAAGATTATATCTTATAGGTTTTTATATATTTTGTTTTATATTTTCATTTTCATCTTTGAATTAGATTTGTGTAAAATTTAATAATGATGCCTAGATATTGTATTCAATTATCTCAGCATTTTTAGTATCTTTAATACCAGTAATAGATTCAATAGCCATTTTATGAAAAACAAAGATAATACAATCGTATTTTTGATATTTATCAATAACACTTTGAACTCTTTTTTTGAGTTTTTCGGTCGACTCCCACTTTACTGTTCTTTCTTTAGGATGATGACCATTATTACTTCGATAATCTCGGTAATATTCCTTCATTTCACTGACTGTATATTGATAGGTTGTATCTGGTTCCCATTCTCTTAGATCAGGTTCTATCTTTATATCAAGACCTATTTCTTTAGAAATAATTGCTGCAGTTTGCAATGCTCTAGTGTAAGGAGATGATACTATTAATGCAGCTTTTTTTAATCTATCATCTTTAGCAGTTTTAATTACATCATTTATATATTCTTCATCTAATGGAGCAAGATCATTGCCATGTCCTATAAAATTATGACTATCTCCATAGCGATAGTCTGCTTTTCCGTGTCTTATCATATATATTTTCATATTTTTTCTCCTTTTGATAATATTGAATACACATAATCATTTGCTATCTTTGATGAAATTTCTTTTTCACTTACTATTTTTACTAACTTACAATTTATTATTGGACTTGTGTTTTCGTTTGTAATTTTTCTATTGTTTTTATTGTAAAATTTACCAAACTTTACTTTTCCCATGTTTTCAATATGCTTTTCTATCATAATTTTTTACCTTCTATGCATTATTACTATTAAAAATAAAAGCAATGTAGGTTTCATGTACATTGCTTATATCTATATCAAACTATAGAACCGAGATATCTATTTTTTAGTAAGTGATTACTAGATTTTAGATTCTACAGTTGATATCCAAAATTATAAATTTGCAAGCTTATCTTTAATGATGCTATTAACTTTACCCATATCAGCTTTCCCTTTTACTTTTGGAGATATTTCTTTCATAATAATTCCCATATCTTTGCTGCTAGTTGGGTTTAATTTAACGAATGCTTCATCAATTATCTTGTTAACTTCTTCATCAGATAATTGTTCTGGCATATATGTATTTAGTATAGCAATCTCTTTTTGATTTTGCTCTACTAAGTCTGTTCTATTAGCCTTTTCAAATTCTTTAATTGAGTCATTTCTCATTTTTATTTGTTTAGAAATAACTGCAATTACTTCATCATCATTTAACTCTCTTTTTTTATTAATTTTTTCAAGTTGAATAGCGCCTTTTACCATACGGATAACTCCCAATGAGAAACTATCTTTGTTTTTCATATAGGTAATCATGTCGCTATTTATTTTTTCTACTAAAGTCATTTTACTCACTCCCTAGTATCTATTTTTGTTATTCTTTCTTGAGTTAATAGTATTGATTTTCTTTTCTTCTCTGTGACGAACTCCTGGTTTTTTGTATCCGTCAGCTCTTTCTCTTGCTTTAGAAAGGGTTCCACTTCTGGCAGTTTCTGTTTTAAATCTTCTTAAAGCGAACTCTAAGTTATTATTCTTAACGATTGTAGACATCCAAATATCCCTCCCTTCAACATCAATTAAGATTATATCAGAAAAAAAATAATTATTCAATAGAAAAATACTAAATTTCGACAAATTTAGCGAAATTTAGTATTTTGGGCAATTTCTCTTTGAATATCCCTTTCTTTTAGGGTTTCTTTTTTATCATAATTCTTTTTACCTTTACATACTCCTAGTAAAACTTTGGCTCTGCCTTTTACAAAGTATATCTTTAGAGGTATTAAAGTATATCCATCTAAGTTAACATTATTCATTAATTTTAGGATTTCTTTTTTATGCAATAATAACTTTCTAGTTCTGGTTTCTTCATGGTTGAAAATATTACCTTTATCATAAGCACTAATATGAGCATTTAGAAGAAATATTTCACTATTTTTAATTATGGCATAACTATCTTTGATGTTACATTTACCCATTCTGATTGATTTTATTTCTGTTCCGGTTAAGGCAATACCTGCTTCGTAGGTATCAATTACAAAATAGTTATGATTTGCTTGACGATTTAATATTTCCATATTAATCAAGTCCTTTCTTTATTCTGCTAGGGGAACCGTTTTTATTCTTTCATCATCTGACGCTATTACGTTAGCATATATATTATATGTATTTTGATAACTTGGTAGATATTCTTTGATAGCTGGATTTGAGAATGGAATTACTTTAAATCTACTCCAATTAGTATAGTATGTATATATTAATTCATTTTCTATATTATCTATAGTAATTTCTTTCTTGTCACCCTCAACAGTTTTAGTAATAGTAAGTGATGACATTAATCCTACCATACATTTGTAATTTGTGCAAGTACTTTGATTTTGATATTGGGCAGAAATGAAATTTCCTAATGAATAAAATACTAAAGTATTACCAACCCACTCTACAGGTTGAATTACGTGAGGATGTGTTCCTATTACGATATCAACATTATTTTCTGATAAAAACTCGGCCATATCTTTTTCATATGCAGTTGGCGTGTGAGTATATTCAACTCCCCAGTGCATAGCTACGATTAAAACATCTACTTTGTCACGAATAGCGGCAATATCATTTTTTACAGTATCTTTATATGCTTGATATTTAGTATCTGTAGCTGGATTATTGATACGATCAGTATCGGTTGGCCAAACATTTACTAAATAATCATCTGATACTGGCATACCATTAGTACCATAAGTGTAATTTAACATGGCATAAGTTATATTATTTACTTCTAAAACTTTTGTTTCTAATTCTTTCTTTTCTTCTATGCTAGAATAACTTCCAACAGCTTGTACTCCTTTTTGATTATTCCAATATTCTCTTGATGCTAAAATGGCATTTTTACCTCGATCGGCGGTGTGATTGGTGGCTAAACTAACTAAGTTAAAACCAGCATCAATCATAGCATCTCCTACTTCTTGTGGAGAATTAAAAGTTGGATAATCTGATAGGCCTAGGCTTGTACCTCCAAGAATAGTTTCTTGATTATAATAAGCGATATCATATCCTTGAACTTTCTCTTTAATTAATTCAATTTGTGGTTTGAAATCATAACCATTATAGTTTGCTAATCTATTGGCATCTCTATATACACTAGAATGAATTAGGGCATCTCCGACCATAATCATATTGGCCTTATATTCTTTCTTCTCAATAACAGGTGGAACATTATTATTTTCGTTATTATTATCATTGTTTTTAAAAATGTTATCTTTATTTATAAAGAGATAAACAGCTGCTCCGATTAATAGAAATGCTATTAATAAGACTGTTATTAATTTTGGATAATTTATTTTTTTTCTTCTTCTTTTGCTACTCATATTATACTCCTTATTTAATTAGCTACGGGAACTAATTTGATACGTTCATCATTTGATAATATTATTTTAGAATAGTTATCATATATTGTTTGATAATCATTTAAGTATTCTTTAATTGATGGGCTTGAAAACGGTATAACTTGATAATCTTTATAGTTATTGTGATATGTAAATACTAAATCATTGGAAATGTTATCTATTGATATGGAAGTTTTATCATTTTCAATAGTTTTAGTTATTGTAAGTGATGGCATTAAGCCAACAAAGCACTTATAATTGGCACAAGAGTCACTAGTTTGGGCAGAGATGAAATTTCCTAATGAATAAAATACTAAGGTATCATCGATAAACTCTACTGGTTGAATTACATGAGGATGAGTACCAATAATGATATCTACATCAAGACTTGCTAAGAATTTAGCGGTTTCTTTTTCTAGTTCTGTTGGTGTATGAGTATATTCCCTACCCCAGTGCATTGCTACAATTAAGACATCTACTTTGTCACGAAGAGCGGCAATATCATTTTTGACGGTCTCTTTATATCCTTCATAATTTTTAGTATCATCCCATAGATTGATAAGATAATCTTTACCACTAGGTACGCTTATGCCGTTAGTTCCATAAGTATAATTTAACATGGCATAAGTAATACCATTTACTTCTAGAACTTTTGTTTCTAATTCTTTCTTTTCTTCTATGCTAGAATAACTTCCAACGGCTTGTACATCTTTTTGATTATTCCAATATTCTCTTGATAAAAGAATAGCTTTCTCTCCCCTATCTAGTGTGTGATTAGTGGCTAGGCTTACTAGGTTAAAACCCATATTTACCATAGCATCGCCAACTTCCTGTGGAGAATTGAAACTAGGATAGCTTGATAGGCCTATAGAAGTACCTCCAAGAATAGTTTCTTGATTATAATAAGCAAGGTCTTTATCTTTTACATAATCTTTAAAATACTTAAAATATTTGGAAAAGTCATAAGTTTGACCATTATAAGCATCATTATATAATCTATCATGAACTAAAACATCTCCGACCATAATCATGTTAGCTTGATATACTTTCTTATCTTCTTTTTGATTGGTATTGTTAGTAATATCATTGTTATTATTTGTCTCTTGTTTTAATAGATTTATACCGTAAATGTAACGATATAGGATGATAAGTACTAATAGTACTAAAATGATACTTATTAGAATTATGCTTTTTCTATTTATTTTTCTTTTTTGATTTTTTTTCATTGTTTTTGTTTACCTTTTTGGATTTGTTATTATTTTTATATTTGTTAGACTTTCTTGTTTTACTATTTTCTTTATTAAAATTATTTTTCTTGTAGTTATTATTTTGACTTAGATTTTTTAAGACTTCAAAATCAACTTGAGAAGTTTCTCTTGATGCTTTAATTACTTTTACTGTTACTTTATCACCATACATGTATCTAGTTTTAGTATTTTTACCTAAGATGGCATTTAATTCTTTATTATAAACGTAATAATCTCCAGATAAGCTATCTAATCTTACTAAACCTTCAACGGTATTATATAATTCTACAAAGAAACCAAATTCACAAACACCGCTAATGACACCATCAAATACTTCTTCAAGATGATCTTCCATGTATTCAGCTTTCTTCATTTTGTCAACATCTCGTTCGCAATCGATAGCATCTTGCTCTTTTTTGGAAGATTGATTAGCAATATCAAATAAATTTTTAGCCCAATAAGAAACATTTAATGGTCCTGTTTCATTGCTGTAATCTTTTACTAAGCGATGAAGAGTTAAGTCAGGATATCTTCTTATTGGTGATGTAAAGTGAGCATATCTTTTTGAGGCAATACCAAAGTGTCCAATATTGATATCTGAATATTTTGCTTTAGACATTGTTTGAATAGCTAAAGTATTTAAAATTACTTCTTCTGGTGTTCCTTTAAATAGTTTTAGTAGTCGTTGATAATCAGTAGCTTTAAATTTGTTTACATCAGCTTTAATATTATATCCTTTTACATTTAAGAATTTCAAGAATAATTGTAATTTTTCCTTGTTTGGCTTATCGTGTACACGGTAAATTCCTGGCAACTTTTTATCTTCAATAAAGCCTGCTACAGTTTCGTTAGCAATAATCATAAAGTTTTCAATTAGTTTTTCTCCAGTTAATTGTTCTCTTAATTCAATTTTATATGGATGACATTTTTCATCTACTAGTATTTTAGCTTCAGGTCTGTTAAATTCAATATAGCCATGGTTAATCATTTTCTTTCTTATAATATTAGATAATTCATTCATTAACTTTAAGTCTTCAACGAATGGCTCATATCCTTCTGGAACAACGTTGTTTTCAAGAATAGAATTTACACATTTGTAAGTCATTTGTTTTCTACTACGTATGATTGATTTACGTATTTTATAATCTATAACATAACCTTTACTATTTATATTCATGATACAAGATAGGGCTAATCTATCAACGTTAGGATTTAATGAACAAATTCCATTTGATAACTTATGAGGGATCATAGGTATTACTCTATCTACAAGATATACACTAGTTCCTCTTTCGTAAGCTTCTTTATCAAGAATACTACCCTTTTTAACATAATGAGAAACGTCTGCTATATGAACTCCTAATTCATAGACATCTTGAGATAACTTTTTAATACTAATGGCATCATCTATATCTTTAGTATCATCACCGTCGATAGTAAATATTACTCTATCTCTTAAATCAAGTCTGTCATCTGCTTCTTCTGGCATAACTTCACTTGGAATTTCTTCAGTAGCAGTAATTACTTCATCTGGAAATGTTGGATTGAACTCATATTGGTATACGAATGATAAGATATCAGTGCCAACATCATTTTTGTGACCAATAATCTTAACAACTTCTCCGACATATTCGTGTCCTTCGTTTTTTTGTCTTACAAGAACTTTATGACCAGGAACAGCACCCATAGTTAAGTCTTCAGGGATGTAGATGTCGATATAGCCATCTTTATCTGGTTTAACATATGATTTGTTATCTTTTTGGTAAAACTCTCCGACAAGAACAGTATCGTCTCTTTTTAAAATTCTAACGACTTTACCTTCACGAGTATTTTTATTAATAATCTCTATGATAACTGTATCATTATTTCTACCATCTAAAAGATTTACTCCTTTTATATATATATCATCTTCATTGAAACTAGGATCTAATACAACGAACCCATATCCTTTAGGATTTACTAATAATTTACCAGTTTTAAAATTAGTATTTTCGATTGGGGTATATCTTTTCTTCTTCTCACTGTAATATATTTTTCCTTCTTGACACAATTTATCAAGGACTTTTTCTAATTCACTATATTCGTTAACACTATTTAGCCCTAAGTAATCATTTATCTCAATACTAGTAAGACTAGTGTTTCTTTTATCTTTTAATAATTTTAATATTTCTTGTTCCATCCTTTTTATATCCTTTCATTATTTGATATAATTATAGCAAAGAAATATGTCAATGTAAAGATTATGGGAAAAACTTATTATCCTTTTTACAAATCTCACAAATTATAATTTTTTGACATTAATATCTCCAGTAAGGAGTACTACAATCTGATGACTTTTGATAATTTTTTCTGTGCGATGTTAGATATATCTATAGTTAGAGTGTGAGTATTCATTTTATAATGATACAAAAAAGGACAATGTTTTTTATATTAATGTGTATATATTAAGACCTGTCTTCGTACATTAAGGTATAAAAAAAGATGGTACCAGCCAAGTAAGGATATAAAAAAAGATGGTACCAGCCAAGGGACTTGAACCCTCACACCATCACTGATAATAGATTTTGAGTCTATCGCGTCTACCATTCCGCCAGGCTGGCATTATTGGTACCGATATAATTATACTATAAAGGGTAGAAAAAAGTAAAGAGAAAGAGATAATTTTAAAGAAAAAACTGCTATCTTGGATAACAGTTAGATTTTATCTTACTTCAGATTCTTTTGGCATACATAATGCACATATTAGATATGCTAGAATTCCTGATCCGTATACTAAGGATAAGATAACCCATATTACTCTTATTAATGTTGGATCAACATCAAAATATTCAGCTAAGCCACCACAAACACCAAATATTTTTGAACCTTCTTCAATACGATATAATCTTTTTTTCTTTTTATTTGCCATAAATATCACCGATATAAGTATAGCATGATTTTTAATTATTATCAATATAATTACTTATTAATTTAATCATGTTATCAGTATTACTTTTGTATGTTTTAGGTTTGAAAGTTTTGACTGATATAAGTACTTCATCTAATTTATCAAAGTCATCTAATGGTAAGATATAACCACTAACTGATAGATTTTTGATAATTTGTAGTTGGTGATCGTTAGTATGTTCTTTATATTTGGCTAGTCTAGCAGCGGCAATTACTTTCTTTTTATTTTTTAAGCCGGTAATTATTGAACCTACTCCACCATGAGTTATTAATAAATCACATTCTTTGATATATTTTTCAAATTCATCATAGGGAATTAAATCAAGAATTTGCATATCTTTACTCTTATACTTAGTACATCCTGCTTGAACAATTACTTTATCTTTAATATTACCTAGATCAATTTGTTTTTGAATGGCATCAAGAAGACGAGTAAAACTTTTATCTTGAGTACCTAATGTTACTAAAATCATTAATATATCCAACCTCCGTATACTGCTTTTGGATAAAGACTTAACATACTTTCCCACTGGACAATAAATAAGTTAGCTATAGGATAAATTATTTTTCCAGCTAAAGTTTTGGTAGTACTATTAGCAAATGTTTCAATATAGATTATTTTAGTACCAAATAGTTTACCAATATAACATATAGGAACAGCTGTATGAGTACCAGTAGTTACAATATATTTAGGTCTTATCTTTATATAGAGAACTAAAGATTTAAAACAATTATATATAAATTTAAATGGGTATATTAGTTTCTTATCTTTAGTTCCATATACTAAGAAGTTTATTTTATGAGGATATTTTTTGATAAGAGAAATATTTGATTTAGTCTTTTCAGTAATGATATGGTAGTTATAATTATCAAACATTTTGCTTAATTGCATAAGTTCATTTAAATGCCCCCCGGTGGAAGCAATAAATAGTACTTTTTTCTTTTTCATATTTACTCCTTAATTTTTTATTTCGTTAAAGTAATCATCTAAATCTTTAATAGTAGTATGTGTCATAATTGCAAAACGAGGGATTTTATATTTGTCTCCTTTAACAGTAGCTAATTGATAACCATAAGATGTAGGAACTTCGCCGATAAAGGCCATGGTAAAGCCAGCTTCTTTTAATAGATTAGTAGAATATGCATTATATTCATAAAATGGATAACAGAAAGCAGTAGTGCCATTTAGTGATTCTCTACTAGCGGCTAGGTCTTTTAGAATTTCATCTTTTGGAAGGCACTTAATTTCAGCACCCTGTCCCCCACTACATTTACCACCATTATGAAGATTATGACTATGTGAGTGAAGTTCAATATAATCTGTTTTATAGTATGTTTTAGGATCATGCCATGATGTTATTAGAAAGATAGTGGCATTCATTTTGTATTCAGTAAGTAAATCGACGCCATCTTTAGTTCTAGCACCATCATCAATAGTAATAAGAACACTCTTAGGTAACTGAAGTTTACCATCCATATACATTTCTAATTCATTCATAGTAACGGTAAAGATATTTTTTTCTTTGAAATAATCTAGATGTGTCTTAAATTGTTTTTTGGAATGACATATGACTTCACGACATCCGGCAGCATCTTCAGAATTATTTTCGTCATAGAAGAAATGATAATTTAAAACAGCTACACCGTTTGAATTAGACTTATCAGTATTATGATGATTTTCTACTTTTGAGACATCATCTTTTTTAACATACAAAAGATTATTGTTATAAATTATGCCATAACGGTTAGTATCTTTAATGATAATAGGAAATTCATATGATTTAGATATTTCATAAAGATAATTATTATCATTATCATAAAGAATAGTTGTTTCGTTAGTTATAATATTTTGATTATAGGGAATATAATTTTTATAACGATCACTTATAGTAAACTCTTCAGTTGGAGTAACGTCTTCATAAGAAATATAGTAAGTATCTCCTTCTAAAGATAATTCAAAATATTTAGTTTCTTTAGTTATAGAAGTTTCTTCTAATGATAGTTTAACATTATTATTAATTTTTCCGATGACTTCTTCATCTTTATTTAATAAATTAGTTTCTTTAGTAGTGATTACGTATTGTGAATAATGTTTCTTAATATTATTTATAGCAGTTTCTTCTTGAAATTTTTCTTTCTCTTTTTGCATAGTTATTATTTTGTTATATGAAATGTAGGCTATAGCTGCAATTAGAATAACTATTAAAATGATAGAAAAAGATTTTTTAGAACGACTAGTTTTTCTTTTTGTTTTTATTCTCATAATTATCTCCTTTACTTTAGAATATTATACCACTTTTTTACGATATTTTCTTTAGAAAAATATTTCACTTTTTCTAGGGCTTCTTTACTCATTTTATTACGCAAGGTGGCATCATCCATAAGTAATTGTAATCTTTTTATATACAATTCTTCATTTCTTTCTTTTATGACATAACCGTTTTTACCATTATCAATAATATCATTTACACCGCTAGCAGTCTCATAAGCGATACACGGCAAGCCATAACTCATAGCCTCAAGTAAGACCATAGGCAGTCCTTCAGTAAGGGAAGCCATTAAGAAGATACTAGAATTTAATAAGTAACCTTCTAGTTTTTCTTTAGGAATATATCCTTCTAAAGATACATTATTTTCTAGATGTAGTTCTTTTATTAAGGAAGATAGATTTTCATATTCAGAACCATCTCCTAGAATAGATAGGTGCCAATTTTGATAGTTAGTTTTAGCAAAAGCTTTAATAATATCATCATTTTTCTTACCATAATCAAGACGACTCATAGTAATTATTTCTTTCTTTTCTAGAGTACTCTTTTTAGTAGGAATACTTTCTAGCATGTTAGGCATAAGAACTATTTTAGTATGATGATTATGCTTTAAGAAGTGATGATAATCTTCTTCTAGAGTTTTAGTTAGAGCAAGTAAATAATCAATATTATTATATTTATGTTCCAAGATAGAAATATATTTTTTAGAATTATTATGATAGTGATGCTCGGCAGCAATCTTAGTAGTTTCTTTAAAACCATATTTACTTAATAGCATACTAAATTCATAACGAGTAGATACTAAAAACTTAGAGTTATTATTGATTATTTCATGGATAACTAGAACTTTTTTCTTAATTAGAATACTTGCGGCTTTTAGTCCTTCTTTAAGTACTTTTAATAGTTTATGATTTTTAAGGCTTTCTAGGAAGACTTCTTTATTAGGTTCTCCTTGATATAGGTACTTAACTTTAATATTATTATTTAGACGATTTACTTGATTTTTAGTAAGATTATAGAAAGATACTAATTCTACTTCATACTTATCTGATAGAGCATTAGCCGTATTAATAGTAGCTGTTTCAATACCACCATAACCTAAGTGTAGAAGTAAGAATGATACTTTATTTTCTTTTAATAAAGATTTCTTTAATAAATAACGTTTTATCTTTAACATTGATATTAATATTACTAAAAAGATTGAGAAATTAGTATAAATATAAGTGTAACCAGCATAGATACTGATACAGAAGAATACTCCTAAGCCCATATATAGCATATATGTTTCAAGGTCTATTAATCTAAGATGTTTTAAGATAAAGATAGTTGATTTTATAAACTCTTTTAATGGAATAATTAAGAAGAGAATTAGACCTAGGATACCAAACGAATAAAGAGCCATAAAGAAATCACTTTCTAAAGCAAGTGAGGTATCTTGATTTAAAAAACCAAGTCCAAATATTTTATATTCAATACTAGATAATTTATATTTTTTATTAGCATAATAGATTTGTTTGAAACGCATATTTGATGGATGAAGTTTATTTTCTTTAAATAGAGTTTGTAAATATTCACTAGCTTCTTTATTCCATTCTTGATATTCAATTAATCTATTAATATCTCTATTAGGATACATTTCTTTTAATTCTTCAATAGATAAGATACTATTTGAACCAGATTCATTACCTAGATTATAATCATCAATGCTAGTTTGAGCATTATTTCTATTGATATCGGTATTATATTTTACAGGGGTATACTTATAAGTAGTAAGCATAGCAATAATTATTATAGATATTAAAGCTAAGTTAAAGTAATTAGATTTATGTTCTTTATTAAATATTTTTACAAAGATAGATACTAATAAGTAGAGTATGCATACTATTAAAGTGATGAAATAAGGAACTTTAGTACCAATTAAACTTACTCCTACTATGAAAAGAGTCATTATGATAACACGATAATACCATTTTCTTTTAGGAGATAAAATGATATAGATTAATGATGGAAAAATGATAGAAAAAGCATGTCCTAAGATTTGTCCTGAATCAAACCAACCTTTATATCCTAATTTGTTTAAATCAGCATATTCGTATGTTTTGGAAGCTGTTCCTGATAAGATAGATACTAATAGTAGACCAAAATATAGACAGAATGTTATAAGAATAGTCTTTTTTAATTTACGTAATAATTCTTCTTTATCAGGATAATCTTTAAAGATAGCACTAGTTATTATAAATAAGGCTACCATATAAGCAATATTTATTAAAAATCTTAATTCATGGAGAATGACACTAGTATCTATTAATAATTTATATAAGAGATAAGAATGTCCTATAGTTAAGATAGCAAATAAACTAATATAGATTAGCCATGATTTTTTATTATTACATTTTGTAAATAAGAGATATGCTCCTAGAGCGAAAACAAATATTGGTTTTAGGTATGTGGAAATACCAAAAGGAATAATATCTCTTATGGATAGATATGATAGTATATCTAGAAATGGTTGAAGAATAATATATATTAAGAATATTTTTAGTAGTTTATCTTCTTTTTTTTGCATAATAATCACCTTCTATAAGTCTAATAATTTCATAGTTTTTTCTTTTATCATATCATTATCACCATGATATGATTTAATATTTTCTTCTAAATATTTATATTTTTCTTTATTTTTCATGACATCTTCCATAGCATACTTTATATCTTCATCATTGTTAGGGATAATAAGACCATATTTACCATCTAGAAGAATTTCTCTTGGTCCTACGACATCAGTAGTAATTATTTTAGTATGTAAAAATAATGCTTCTTTTATGACTATGCCATAACCTTCCATATAACTTGATAAAACAAAATAATCAGCATTTTTAATATATGGATAAGGATTTTCTTGTAATCCTAAGGTTTTAACGACATCAGATACTTGTTTTTCTTCAATTAGAGATTTTATTTTATCATAATTGGGGCCGTCTCCCACTAATTGGATTTGAAATTTGTAACCTTTTTCTTTTAGATATACAGCGGCATTAACTAAACGGTCTTGACGTTTTTGATCACGCATTTTAGCAACATTTACAAAAGTAAAGACTTTATTTTTTACTTTGAAGGCAGTAGATTTTTTTATAATGGTATCTTCATCAATAAAATTATAGATAACTTCTACTTTATTAGGGTCTATTTGATATTTGGAGATAAATTTTTCTTTAGCTTCCTTTGAAACACAGATTACTTTATCTACGTTACTATAACTGTTTCTTGCTTCTTTATCACTAATACCGATATTAAATTTAGTAACATCGTTGTGTATCC
This sequence comes from uncultured Bacilli bacterium, assembly GCA_934101175.1. GTDB lineage: Bacteria > Bacillota_I > Bacilli_A > RF39 > UBA660 > RUG705. The sequence continues at coordinate 95,900 of CAKOQC010000001.1, read as the reverse complement.
AGGCATATTTTTTTAGATTTTTCTTGATATCACTTACCCAAGTGCCGCAGCGTCCTTCCATGTAACCGAAGACATAACCATAGTCTTTTTTATTAGCAATTTTATTTATTACTAGTTTTCTTATAAAGGGAATATATCTAAATAAGGCATAAGTAAAGAGATTTTTCTTCATTTGATAGACATTTACATTAGCAGGAATACTATTTAGTAAGATACCTTTTTTCTCTAGAAGATATAAATCTATTTCACATTTATCGTGTAAGTAATTTAGAGTATCTGATAAGGCTTTTTCAGCGCCACCCATTTCCATGGTATAACCAAATATGAGTAATTTTTTCATGGGTTACCTACTTTCTTCTGATGCTACTAAGTCAAGAGCTGAAGCAATTACTTTATCCATATCATAATATTTATATTGTCCTAAACGTCCTCCAAATACGACATTTTCTTCCTTTTTAGCTAACTCTTGATACTTTTCATATAAAGAATTATTCTTATCATCATTTACTGGATAGTAAGCTTCATCATTAGGGGTCCATGTACTAGGATATTCTTTAGTAATAATAGTACCTTTACAATCATTAAATTCAAAATGTTTATGTTCAATAATTCTTGTATATGGAACTTCTTTGCCGGTATAATTAATAACAGCATTTCCTTGATAATTATCGATATCTTCATAAATTTCATTTTCAAATTTTAAGGTACGATATTCAAGGTGACCAAGTGAATAGTCAAAGTATTCATCAATCATACCAGTATAAATAATACGATTAGCCATATTTTTATATTTATCTTTTTCTTTTAAGAAATCTGTATTTAGAATTATATCTGAACCTTCTAACATTTTATCGATTATTTGATTATAACCATTTACAGGTATTCCTTGATAAGGATCATTAAAATAGTTATTATTGAATGTATATCTTACAGGTAATCTTTTGATAATGAAAGATGGTAATTGTTTACAATCTTTTCCCCATTGTTTTTCAGTATATTCTTTTACTAGTTTTTCATAGATAGTTCTTCCTACTAATGAGATAGCTTGTTCTTCTAAGTTACTTGGAGTTTTACCATTTAATTCATTAACTTCTTCCATAATCTTTTTCTTAGCATCTTCTGGAGTTATTACGTCAGGCCATATTTTAGTGAAGGTATTCATGTTAAATGGTAAATTATATAATTCGTTATGATAATTAGCTATTGGTGAATTTATGTAATTATTAAACTCTGTAAATTTATTTAGATATTCCCAGATAGCTTTATTACTAGTATGGAATATATGTGCACCATATTTGTGAACGTTAATATTATTTATTTTTTCACAATAGATGTTTCCTCCAGTGTGTGGTCTTTTTTCTACTATAAGACATTTCTTACCTCTTTTAGTCATTTCATAAGCAAATGTCCCCCCAAATAATCCGGCTCCAACGATTAAATAATCATATTTCATTATATTTCACCCATATCCTTTAAAACTTTATTAAATACTTTTTTAGTATATTCACCCGCTACTACTCTACTTTGAATTTTTTTAACATTTTTCTTTAATTCTTCTAAATTAGAGAAGTCTAGGTTATTAATATCTTCAAGAGTTTTTATAGTATATCCTAAATTATTCTTTTTAACAAATTCACTAATAGCAGATTTTTCCCAAACAATAACGGGAAGCCCTGCAGCCATGTAGCAAGATAGTTTGTGAGGATTATTATATTTAGTATAGTTTTTCATTTGGTAGTTTTCATCACTAGTATCTTTTGCACCATCCCAAATTAAACCAACATCACCTTCTAATTTAGCAGGTAATACTGCAGCAGGATATTTACCATGGTAAGTTATTTTAGAAGATAAATCTTTATCTATACCTACTCCATATAAAGATAAGTGCCATTTCATTTTATTATCTTTTAGCTCATGAATAAATGGACTTTTTTCTTTAGCTAGATTTCCAGCATATACTACTTTAATAGATTTATCATGCTTCTTAGATGTTTTGTCTTCTTTTAACTCATCACATAGATAATCAAATAATTCTAAGGTATAAGACTTTGATTTTAGACCATCTGATATTAGTTTTTCTTGCATTTTCTTATTATGTACAATTACGTATTTTACTTTATTTAATCTTGATAATTCTATATCATATAATTCTTTATCTTGAAAACGTAGACCATTTACATCATGAATTAAGATAACAGTTTTTGATTTATCTAAGAAATTCATATTGAATAAAAAGATAGAATTTAGAATTTTAGATATTTCTGGTAAGGGAAACTGCAAGACGACAACTTCTTTTTTTAAACGAGATTTTAAGAATTGATAACCATAATTTAATCTTTTAGTTACTTTTAATATTGGATTTTTAGTAGGAACTTCATCAAAAAATGTTGTTCTTACAGGATACTCTTTTTTAAGTATTTCTATTATGTCACTTGGAGCTTTTTGTCCGGCATGGAAATTGGGAGTTGTTTTAGTTGTTATTATATTTATTTTCATATTTACCTACTTTCTTATAACACTTATTAATAGTGTGGGAAGATACATTAAAATGATTAATACTTTAGCAGGATGCTCTTTTAGAATGCTTTTAAAAGATACTTTACCATAGATACTATAAAGTAAATAACCATAAATATTATAGATACTCTTTTCTTTAGAATATAACTCTTTATAATATAGACGATTTCCTAAAGGATTTCTTTTTACAAGAGAAAAATAATTATTTGAGTAGCCTTCAGTTAAATATTCTTTATGAGCAGCAATAATATTTCTACATAAAAACTTATATTTATCGGAAATACGATTAAAGATTAGAGCTTCAGGAATAAATTTTTCTCCAGGTATTAATGGGAAATAGTATTCTTTAGCTACTTCAGTTTTTAAAATAATTAATTTATCGCCAGTAATTTTATGGTGATGATAGAGATTAAAATAATTTTCATACATTTTATCTTGAGGAAACTCAGTACCAATTATTTTATCTTTATTAGTGATATAACTTTGAAGATAGATAACTCCTCCGATATCCTTTTTAGAAGATATTTTCTTAAAGTCATCAGCAATCGTTTTTAGAATATTTTCTTTTAGGCAATCATCAGAGTCAATACAAAGAAAGATATCTCCTTTAGTTTCTTCTAATCCTTTATTATATGCTGATTGTTTACCACCATTTTCTTTATATACATAATTAATCTTAATTTTATTTTCTTTTTTTAGACTGGTGATATATTTTTTGGTATTATCAGAGCTTCCGTCATCGACAATTAACCATTCAAAGTCATTATAATTTTGTTTTAATAAAGAATTATATAGTATTTTTAATTCTTTTTCCCTATTATATGAAGGGGTAAAAATAGTTATCATTTTATCACTTACTCCTTAATGATATAATATATTTTTTTAGATTAAATTTTAAGTAGAGTTTTTTAATTATTCTTTTTATATTATTACTATAGATGTCTTTTACAACATGATATTTTTTTAGGGCTTTAATGTATTTATCTAAGTCTTCATCATTTAATTCACGACCTTTAGTAATAGTACATGAGGCGGAAAAACTTAGAAGTAATTTACCACAGTAATCAGTTGGTAAGTTTTTTTTATTATTTAGATGGAAATAGAAGAAATCAGCTACTCTTTTCCTTATTTTAGAATATTCTTTTACATTCATGATACTAGTGGATCTTTGTACGTAATAGTATCCTTTAAAATCAAGTATTTTTATAGTACTAGATGCAGCAAGAATTAGAAGAATTATGCCAAAATCTTCATGGGTTTTTTCTTCAGTAAAAGTAAATTTATTTTTCTTAAAGAATGTAGTATTATAGGCATAAGCCCAGACAACGTCTACAAATTCATTTTTAACAATTTCATCAATAGCTTCTTCTTTAGTATTATCAGTTTCTTTAATAGGTATTTCTTTAATAAGTTCATTTTTTTCAGTTACTGTAGATAGTGAAAAACGAACGATATCAGGATATTGATTAGCTATTTTTTTAGATAGTTCTTCTAAGAGAGAGATGTCAATATAATCATCACCATCTAAGAATAAGATATAATCACCAGATACTTTTTGTAAGCCATAATTTCTAACAGAACTTACACCGCCATTTTCTTTTATATATCCTTTAAAACGTTTATCTTTTTTTACATATTTATCAATTATTTTTTGACTATTATCTGGAGATGAGTCATTAACAATAATTACTTCAAAATTTTTATATGTTTGATTTATTACACTATCAAGACATTTTTCTAAGTATGGTTCAACATTATATACAGGAATAATTATACTAAATTTCATTTTTATCTCCTTTATCTTCTTGATAGAATTTTAATAGATAATTAACTAATCCTAAATACATCTTTTGAGAATTAAATCTTTTAGCGTGATTACAAGCAATTTTTCCCATTTCAGGTAGTTTTTCTCTTTCATTATATAAACTCATTATACCTGTTTTTAGATTTTTGACGGCTTTTGGGCCTTTTTCTACGACTAATGAGGCATTTTTTGGTAAGTGTTCTGGGATACCTCCACTATTAGTAGCTAGAACTACTTTTTTACATAACATGGCTTCGACGCATACTAAAGTAGCAGCATCTTCCCACATAGAAGGAATACATACAATATCAGAAAGATTATAGTAAATATAGACTTCCCAGTTATTTATATATCCAGTAAAGATAATTCTTTCTTCATAGCCTTTAATAGCTAATTCTAGCTCTTTAATATATTCATCTTTTTGATTATTAGTAAAAGGATTATTACCTAGTATTAAGAGTTTAATGTCTTTATTGGGAATAGATTTAATGGCTTGTATTAATTCTAGTACTCCCTTCTCTTTAACAAGTCTTCCACAAAATAATACTACAAAGTCATTGGGAGATAAGTTATATTTAGCTCTTAAATCATCTAGTTCTTTATTACTTACTTTCTTGGTAAACTTATCAGTTTTTATACCGTTATATAGTGTATAAGTAGCTATTTTATTCGTAGTAGTAGCAAAGTCATTAGCAATAAAGTTAGAAACTCCTAATACTCTTGAGAAAGTTTTATCAATAATAGGTTTAGATGTTTCTTGATGATGAAGATGAAGTATTAGCTGATTTCTTTTATAATATTTTAAGAACTTATTATAACTTTCATAATGGCCACCTTCTGCTACGACATAATCAAAATTCATATTCTTAATCTTTTTTAAGACCATATGATTATAAGTATTTAGATTTGTTTTAAATAATTTATTTATAGTTTTATATATAATACTAGTAAGCATATATGATAGATTTTTCTTAATATAGATAAATTTTGTATGATGATAGTTCTTACTAGATGCGAATGCTTCTTGATTATAGATTGACACTACAGTTAAGTCTAATTTATTTTCTATTTCTTGTTCATCAATGATATTTGTTACTAAACCTTCAATAGCTCCTCCTAAAACACAAGGAACTGGTAATAAATTGGTAGTTATTAAACATACTTTTAACATGCTTTTCTCTCCTTTTTAAATTTATTAATTATTTTAGAAAGTAAATTACGTATTAAGTCTTTTATTTCTTTATATTCTTGCATTCTTCTTGTAAATATCCAAATAAGTAATAGAGTAATTATTCCTAGAAGGCAAGATTTTATAAACCATGTTAGATAGTTAGATACTGGTACTAAAGATGATAAGTAGAATATAAAAGCTCCTACTGATAAAGTGATAAAGAGATAATAAAAGTATTTTTTAAAGTATTCTTTTAAATTGTTATTCTTAAATAAATATTTATAAATGATAACGGGGTCTGTCCAAGAGAATGTTAAGAATTTAGAGATAGATGTTCCTAAGAAGACACCGGCTACGCCAAGATACTTAGCTAAGATAATAGATATTCCAATATTTAATACAGCTTCATATACAGGAACATATTTAGATTTATCAAATAAAGCAGCAGTAGTTCGATATGAGCAACATGGAAAATGCATACCATTAGCGTAATTATATAATACTATAGTGAATACTATTAGTGATGAGAATAAATATTTATCTCCTAACCAAATATGAATAAAATCATTAATTGAAGCCATTAATAATATAGAAACAGTCCCATATATTAAGAAACAAACATATAGTATTTTATAGAATACCCACTCTTTTTGTGCGGCATTATCACTAGCATTTAAATTACCAATACTCGTTTCTAAGGAAGATGTTATCTGATTTAGAAATAGATTTAAGTAATTAGTTATTAGATAGTAATTTGAATATATTCCTACTGCTGATAAGCTAACACATGCTGATAAAATTAAGTTATCAGAACCATTTAAGATTGATGGACCTAGACGATAGAGAATTAATGATTTTACTTTAGATGTAATTGTTTTCTTATCTTCTTTAGAAATATCTTTAGTAGTCTTTTCTTTTAAATATGGATATAATTTATTAGCTTTAAGTGATATTAAAATATTGCTAACTAAAGTCATAACTACTTGTATAATTAGATAAGCAATATATTTTTTAGTAACTAATAAGAATACTATTTGAATGATTGCTTGAACTAGTTTACCTAGTTGATTATAAATACTTACAATATAATTTTTTTGATTAGCATTAATAATAGCTGATTTATGAGCAAAAAAGTAGCCGATGCAAGTACTTGTTAAGAATAATAAATATATTATAGTTAAATTCTCAGGAATATCTGGAGCATCTTTGATGATAAACTTCATAAATGGAATTACTAATATTCCTAATAAAAACATTAAACTACCAATAATGGTATATACTTTTTTATAATACTTTATTATACTTCTAGTCTTTTCAATATCATCATTAGCTACTGGTTTATATAACATATATATAAGAGCAGTACCAAAACCTAGCTCTACAAATGATAACATATTTAAGATATTAGAAAATAAGCCATTAATACTTAAATAATCATTACCTAGAGCATTTATAAAAATCGTTCTATTAGCAAAACTGGCAAAAAGTACTAATATTTGACATATTAAACCTACCCAGACATTTCTTATAACATTAGCAGTTCTAGTATTTTCATTATTTTGCTTTGCTTTATTCATTACAATACCTCGCGTTTTCTATTTCATACACTTATTTAAATTTTATCATAAATATTTATTTAAATCAATCTAATGGGTAATTTTGTAAGCCTATTTGTCGAATTATTAAGCATTTTTTAAGTTTTTTAAAAATATTTTAATTTTTTTATAAAAAGTACTTGAAATATTTAAAATTATATTATATAATTAGATAGAACTTCAGGAAATGATGTCCTCATAGCTCAGCTGGATAGAGCACACGCCTTCTAAGCGTGCGGTCGAAGGTTCGAATCCTTCTGGGGACGCCACTTATGATATTAGACCACTATTTAGTGGTTTTTTATTTACTTTATTATATATTAAAACCATATGATTATTTACTAAGATAATACTTAGATAAATCATATGGTTTTATTTAAAGTGATATTATTTATAATTTATAGATAATTATATATTAATAACTAATCATTTAATTTAAAAGTAGTAATAACTTCATCATTTACAAGAAAGATAACTGTATCTAAATCTAACTCATCACATAGAGACAAGCCAATAGTATATACTACTTCTTCTAAAATAGTATTATTCGTTATATCAGATAAAATAAACTCATCAAAGTCTAGTTTAATAGTTTTATCATTTATTTCATAATTTAGAAGCTTAGCATTAGTATCTAGATAAGTCATTAAATTAGTTTCATAAGATAAAGAAGCAGCCAATTCATCAATAATTACTTTAACTTTATCTTGATTTTCATTATTAATATACTTTGTTACAGGGGTATAGTATACTTCATTATTATAATTTAGAACATAATAAATAGTATATGAATCAATAGAAGATAAACTAGTTAATTCATACTCTTTATTAATGCCATAACTCTTATCAAGATATTCAGGTAATTTCTTTTTACTATTAGGAAGACTAGTTAACTTATTACCTTCAATAGAAAGAGATATCTTATTTATACCTTTAATACTAGTTAGAGTATATGTTAAGGCTTCAATTACCTGTTCTTCATTTTCTTTCTTAACATTTAAAAATTCTTTAGAAAAATCTATAGTCAAGACATTTTCAGTTAATTTTATATCTAGAATTTTAGTATTAGATGGTAATAAAGGTTTAAAACCATTAGGAAGAATATCTTGTTTCTTACCTCCTATGGTTAGACCTTCAATTAAATCTTTAGCTTTAGTAATAGTATCTTGATTATTAACACTTATTTTAGTTCTTGATAGATTATTATAACTATCAATTAAATAGATAGCTTCTAAATCATTGGGATAAGTATATTCAAGAATTTGTTTTACTTCTATTTCATCTTTATTAGAGGGAATTAAATATAACATTAACATTACTAATAATAAAGAAGTAGCAACAGCGATTTTTTTTAACATCATCTTTTTTAACACGATATCACCCTAATTAAGTATATGTATTTTTAAATATAAATATGAGAAAAAGCCACTAAGTGGCTAAATACTAATTATTTTCATTCTTAGTAATTCTACTACTGCTTGAGCTCGCCCTTTTACTCCTAGCTTTTGCATCGCATTAGAAATATGATTTCTGACTGTTTTTTCACTTATTCCTAAAGTGAGAGCAATGTCTTTAGTAGTCTTATTTTGTACTAATAAATTAAATACTTCTTTTTCTCTTTTTGTTAATATATACTTATCCATAATACCTCTCTTCCCCTTTTGGGTGGTTTTATATTTTCATAATATTGTATGCAGGAAGAGTATTTAAGTGAGAGTATTTATCACTATTATTTAAATTGAATAGAAATATATTTCTTAGTATCAAAATTACTTTGGATAGTACGCATGATATCATTAGCAAGAGTACTCGTATGATCATCACTATCTACTACTACTCTTATTTGATCACCATCTATTTTAATAAAAGTATCTAAATTATGAACATTTTTTACTTTTTCTTCTAAAAGAGATTCCTTACTACTAATTTGATTTAATAACTTAATAGCATCAAAAGCTTTATTTTTTTCTTCAGTAGTAACATCTCCATTACTAATAGTTAATTTATATTTATTAATTTCTTCTAAAGTAGCATTTTCATCTTCTTGTTTTAAAGTTTCAATAATATTAGCTTCTTTAATATCTACATTCACTTTGTTATCTATAACTTCTCCATTATTAGTAGTTAAGAGTTCTTTAGGCATAGTTACATAATAAACACTTAATACAAGTACTAAACTAAATAATGTTAAAAACCATAAATTCTTTTTATTTATCATAATTTCCTCTTTTCTTTCTAGTTAAATATATGATGTTTTTTCTTAGATATAACAAAAAATAGATAAAAATTAGATGGCTTATGAAAAGTAGACAATTTATTATAAACTTATTTTTAATATGATTAAGAATAGTTTATTTTTATATGTCTACTTATATTAATATTATTTTATTTATCTTGTACCTTTTCTTCCTTTTTCTTCAATTAAGGATATAAGTTCACCTTCGGTATAATTAGATAATTCTAGTTGTTTTGTTAATAGTTCTTCATTAGAAATATCTGGAATAGTACGATTTTTTAATCTTTCATAGATTGCTCTTTCATTATTACTCTTTTTAGCAAATACTCCCATGATACAGTAAATGTCATTACTTACATGTCTTAGTACTATTCTTACTTGGTCATCAAGTAGTTCTCTAGAACTTGTAAGTTTACCACTAGAATCTGCTAATCGCTTAGTCTTTTTTAAACTTATAACATTATTTTTAAAGTCATATAATAATTCTTTGATAGTATTATAATATTCATTAGGTATACTATCCATATCTTCAACAACATATGATTTTAATGGGTTTACTAATGATCTTGAATATATTAATCTTCTAGGGGTGTCTTTAGTTAATAATTCTTCTTCTGATAATGTATCAGGTGTGTCATCATAAGAAGATACTTCTTCAGAGATCTTATCATAATAATCTGATAGATAAAGATATTTATCTAAGATAGAATAATAATCTTTAATAACTATTAAACGTTCTTTTCTTTTAGTATATACATCTTTATCAAGTAAAAGATTATAGTATACTAATAGATCTTCTTGATAACTATCTAGTATTCTAGTAACTATATAGTTATATTCATTATCACTAAGATTATATTTTTTATAACCTTCAATTACTTCAATTACTTCTTCTTCAGATAAGTCAGTAATAGAAATAATTATTTGTTTTACGAAACTATCAAGAGTATCTTTAATATTCGGAGATACTTGAACAATATCACATGGTTGAAATCCTGCTAAGAGAATATTAGGAATTTGTTCATATAAATTTTCAGCATAAGTATTTTCTTGAATATCTTTATTATTATCTAGTGATACTTTACGATTATATAATTCGATTTCATTTATTAAAAGTAATTCTTCTTTATTACTAATAAGACCTGATAATTCAAAATAACTAATAATTCTTTTAACAGCATATACATCATATTTACCATCAATACTACTATGATATTTAAAGCTTAGTTTTACTCTATTAGCTGATGATACTACTGACCTATTAGCATTTATTTGTTTTTCTAAGGAAGAGATGTCTTCTAAGAGAAGATTATAATCATTTTTAATAGTATTTATAAGATGTTTTAATTCTGATTTTCCATTTTTATCTACTCTAGCCTTTAAGACTAAACGATAAAATTCTTGATAATAAATATCATTATTGTAAATACTGTTAAAAAGGATACCTATAGGAAGAGAATTATCTTTCATCTCATCATAATCATTACTAAACAGATTAAATAGTTCTTCATATAAATCTTTTTTAATTAATTTATCTTGATAAGTTCTTTTGTTTTGCTTATCTTTTTCAATATACATATCAAGTAGTTTTTCTAATTTTGAAATATTATCCATTAAAAATACACTCCTTAAAAAGTCCTCAAGTATTTTACTTGATAACTATTTACTATGGTTAAATTATACTATAAATAAAGGAAGCAGACAAGATATATAAGGAATTTTTTGTAAAAATACACATCATTTTATTTGTTTCATTTTTTTAATAAAGTCAATATTTTCAAAGGTTTACTACGTGTTTATGAAATAATAAAGTAGAATACTTTATAACTTTTTTGTTTTTTAATATTATTTTAAAATATAGTAAAAAGCACCTAGTAAATGATGTCTCTAAATGAGTTCACATCAAGATTAGATGCTTTTATTATATTTTATATTTTTATCTGGCATTACGGATAATGATTATTCCTGAGCCACCGGCATAACCGGCTCTGCTTGTAAGACTAGTACCAAGTCCAGTAGCGCTTGCTCCATCGCCACCAGCGCCAGTATTAGCAGTTCCTGCTTTTGAACCAGCTGCAGTTCCACCTGCACCATATGCTGTTACTCCAGTTGCACATCCGGTTAAATCAGTATTACTACCATTAGCACTTTGAGCAAATTCACAAGTGGTTGTGCCTTGACCAGCTCCTCCTGATAAGCTTTGGGCTCCGCCTAGAACGCTACCAGTGCAATTGCCACCAGCATTTCCGTATTTGCCACCAGAAGCAGTACCGCCACCGCCATAAGAATAACTCGAGCATCCTGCTCCACCACCGGATCCACCTGCTCCACCAGAAGCTTTTCCACCATTAGCTGTCTGACTTATGTTGCCGCCTACTAATGAAGTATTGCCACCATCTGTACCAGCGGCTCCACCTGCACCAATCGTTATAGTATAATTAGAAGTACCCAAGGTAACTTTCTTTATTGTTTTTGTATATCCGCCGCCGCCGCCAGATCCTGGAGACCACCATTCATCAGAATCATACTGTCTTAAATCAGAATATGAGGAATTACCACCGCCGCCGCCACCTCCTACCATAAAGATATCTGCATAAATACTCTCGCTGATAGAAAGACTGCTTCCACTACTATTACTTGTTAACAATTTTAATCTCCAGTTACCATTACCATCATTAATTAGTTCGCAATTGCCATCATAAGTAATTAAATATGGAGAACTTCCCTTACTAACATTATTACATTTATAACTATTAGCAATTCTTTCATAATATGAACTACTAACACTAGTTGTAGTTGTACTATTTATATAATTTACATTACCAGTATTATCTGTCAATTTTACACATACTCTGTAAGTACCTGATTCTGATACCATAAATTTATAACTACTATTTGTTGAAGTAACATATCCAGAGGTAGGACAACTACTAGCTGTTGTTATTAAATATCCATAATTCTTAAGGCCAGAATCTTCATCTACAACATTAGATACTATTGCAGTAACCTCAAATTCACTAGCAGTTAAACTAAGATTAGCAGTAGGTTTTGTATTATCTAAATAGAACGCTTTTGATACTTGAGTAGCACATGACCCTGTTGTATCACAAGCTTGTGCTATTAAGTAATATATTCCTGATAAATCACTAAAGGTATAACTATTGCCTCTCGTAAAACTCTTATCAGGCGTAGCTGTTTTACTCTTTGAAAAAGTATATTTATAAGTAGAGGTATCCAAGTTATTATATCCTTTGTTAACATCCATTAATACTGAAACACTATTAACATATTTAGTATTTCCATTTGGAGTAAAGGTAACTTTTGGATTTGTTCTACTATTTCTAATTATAACAACACCTGATCCTCCGGCATAACCAACTCTACTTGCAAGACTACCATTAAGTCCATTAGAATTTGCTCCATCGCCACCAGCGCCAGTATTGGCAGTTCCAGCTTTTGATCCTCCTGCACTTCCGCCGGCACCATAAGCTGTTATTCCAGTTGTACATCCCGTTAAATCAGTATTACTTCCACTAGTACTTTGACCAAACTCACAAGTCGTTGTTCCTTGACCAGTTCCGCCGGATTTGCTCGTACCTCCATTACTACCAGTACCGCTAACACCACTACTACCAAATTTACCACCAGAACCAACTGTACAACCGTATCCGTTTCCTGAGCATCCGCCACCGCCGCCAGATCCGCCGGCTCCACCATCAGCTTTTCCACCATTAGCCGTCTGACTTATGTTACCGCCTACTAATGAAGTATTACCTCCATCTTTACCAGCGGCTCCACCAGAACCAATTGTAACTGTATATGTTTCTGAATTCATAGTAAACTTACTAATTGTTTTTGTATATCCGCCGCCGCCGCCTGAACCATTATACCACCAAATATCAGAATCATACTGACTTAGATCAGTATAAGTAGCAGTACCACCACCACCGCCGCCGCCTACCATGAAGATATCTACATAAATACTTTCACTGATAGAAAGACCACTTCCACCACTAGCACTTGTTAATAATTCTAGCTTCCAATTGCCATTACCTTCATCAACTAATTGGCAATTACCAGCATAATCAATTAAGTAAGGAGCATTGCCACTACTTATATTACTACATCTATAACTATTAGCAATTCTTTCGTAATAAGAGTTTGTGACATTAGCAGCAATTGTTTTATTTATATAATTTACATTGCCAGTATTATCTGTTAATTTTACACATACTCTGTAAGTACCTGATTCTGATACCATAAATTTATAACTACTACTTGTAGAAGTAACGTATCCAGAAGTAGGACAAGTACTTTCCGTTGTTATTAAATATCCATAATTCTTAAGTCCTGAATCTGCATCTACGACATTAGATACTGTCGCATTAACTGCAAATCCACTATTAGTTAAACTAAGACTAGCTGTAGGTTTTGTATTATCTAAATAAAATGCGCTTGATACTTGTGTAGTACATGCACCTGTTGTATCACAAGCTTTTGCTACTAAATAATATATTCCTGACAAGCCACTAAAAGTATAACTAGTACCCCTTGTAAAGCTCTTATCAGGTGTAGCTGTTCTACTCTTTGAAAAAGTATATTTATAAGTAGAAGTATCCAAGTTATTATATCCTTTATTAACATCCATTGACACAGAGACACTATTAACATACTTAGTATTTCCATTAGGAGTAAAAGTAACTTCTGGATTAGCTCTACCATTTCTAATTATAACGATACCAGAACCTCCAGCATAACCTTTTTTACTTGTATTTGAGTTGTTAAGTTCACTAGAACTTGCACCATCGCCACCATTTCCGGTATTGGCAGTTCCAGTTTTTGTACCAGCCGCAGTTCCTCCTGCTCCATATGCTGTTATTCCGGTTGCACATCCAGTTAAATCAGTACTACTTCCACTAGCACTTTGTTCAAATTCACAAGTGGTTGTTCCTTGACCAGATCCTCCTGATAAACTTTGAGAGCCACCTAAAACGTTACCAGTACAATCACCACCGGCATTTCCATATTTACCACCAGCTCCTGCTCCACCGCCACCAGCATAATATTGTGTACATCCTGCTCCACCACCGGATCCACCGGCTCCTCTATTAGTGTTTCCACCATTAGCTGCTTGATTTATACTACCACCTACTAATGAAGATTTGCCACCAGCTGTATCGGCTGCACCACCAGATCCAACTGTAATTGTGTATGTATCAGATGATTTAATATCAATATTACGATATGTTTTTGTGTAGCCACCAGATCCACCATCACCATGAGACCACCAAGTACCGGAATCATATTGTGATAAATTATTATAATCAGAAGCTCCACCACCGGCTCCGCCTCCTACTAAGAAGGTATCTACATTCAAATTAGTGCTTATCTTTAATGTACCACTTGTTAAAAACTTAATTTTCCAATTATCAGTACCTTCTTTTACTATTTCACATTTACCGGTATAGCTAATTATATATGGAGATGATCCTACTGTTTTATTACTACAACTATAACTGCTAATTAAAGTACCATAAGTAATTTCTGTTATTGTAACTGTAATAGTATTACTAATAGTATTAGCATTTCCTGCTTTATCGGTAATTTTAACACACACTCTATAAGTACCTGATGCTGTTGCATTTAATGTATATTGTGCATTAGTACTTGTTGTATACCCAGAAGTAGGACAACTACTAGCTGTTGTTATTAAATATCCATAATTTTTTATTTCACTTCCTTCATCAGTAGCATTTACATTAGCAGTAATTGAGGATTTATATTGTGATAATAATACATTTCCTTCCGGTTTAGTATTATCTACATAGAATGGGCTTGATATCTTTTTCGTACATTTTCCATTGACATCACAAGCTTGTGCTATCAAGTAATATTTTCCGGTTGCAGAATTTAGTGAATATGAATTACCTGGTATAAATTCTACTGAAGGAGAAACATTATCAGATAAGGAATATATATATTTAAGTGTTGACGAATTTAAATCATTACTTCCTTTGCTTACATTAATTGTACTAGTAATATTTCCTTTTACATAGCTACTATTACCATCAGGACTAAATGTTATTACTGGATTGGTACTTGCATTCCAATGAGCATATATTGTTTGGTTAGCTGTAACAGTTACACTTGTTGATGAAGTAATTTTCGTTCCATCAGTAGCCGCCGTGTACCAACCATCAAAACTATATCCATCTCTTACTGGTGTACATAATGTTCCATAAGTACCACCTTTTACTATCGACTTAGAATAACAACCTGAACCACCATTATTATTGTATGTTAAGACTAATGAAGTGACATTCGTAGTTATTGTAGCTGTTATTCTCGCGGCTCCATTGCCACTTTTAGCATAATTAGCAGTGGGTGTTGATGATACTTTAGTAGTAGTATTTGTCTTAGTAGCAGTAGCTGTAGATGTTGTACAATTATAACAATACATAGCCTTATTAGTCAATGATGAGTTTCCAATATATCCAGAACCGCCTCCGCCACCGGTATTACCATTAGAAGATGTTTCCCCGTAAGAAGCTCCGCCGCCATAGTATCCTCCGCCACCAGCTGAACCCCATGATGCAGATGGTGTACCACCTTTTCCAAAACTACCAAATATTGTACTAGTTGTTTCAGAAGAACCTTTATATTTTCCGCCGGCAGTCTGCGTACCTCCAAGACCTTGCTTACCATTAGAAGCTGCTGTTGTAGAATCAGTACCTTTAATTCCACCACCTTCTCCGCCAATACTTGTATAATCGGTACTATATGTATGTACATATCCACCACCGCCTCCGCCAGCAACAATTAATATGTTACTAGTTTTTGAAGATAGTGTTGATAAAAGTCCACTAACTGTAGCTATATGCGTTGCTCCGCCACCTGAAGCATGATAATGATCTGAGCCATTAGTTTGTGTAATTGCTCCACCACCATTATAACCGCCAGCAAATGTAGAACTAGAAGCGCCACCTTTACCAGCTCCGCCTACATTTATATAAAGTTTTTGACCCTTAGTCAAAGAAATTGATCCTACTGAGTATCCTCCATATCCTCCTCTATATGTTTTAGAAGAATATGTTGTAGAACCACCTTGTGCACCCCATACTTCTAATTTGTAAGTTCCAGTATCTGGTACTGTATATGTTTGTTCACCAGCTGTCGTATATTGCTGATTAACATTAGTATAACTATATTTAACTCCGGCTGAGGATAAATAAGCAATATTGCCAGCTTTATCAGTTAATTTTATACATCCATAATATGTTGTACCATTCGTATAACTTCCGGTATAATCCTTTGATACCCCAGTTTGATTTGTATATGTAGCAGCACTACAGTTGCTATTTGTAGTTAAAGCAAAACCATATGTTCCAGTTAAACCTGAACCATCGTCACCATAATTAGATAATTTTAAAGTATATTTGCCATTAGTTAGTGATAAGGCAGCTGTTCCATAAGGTAAAACATTATCTTTCCATTTAGCATATAATGTCTGATCGGAAGTAATTGCTACTTTAGTACTATCTGTTATTTTAGTACCTGTACCTTTCTCACCAGTATACCAGCCATCAAAAGTAAACCCTACTCTTTTAGGTATTGGTAATGATCCGTAAGTGCTATTATATGATACTTTCTTAGTATCACTCTTAGTAATGTTAACCTTCATTTTATAATTAGTAAATGTTTGTTTAGCGGGTTCGCTTGCCCACATCCAAAATTTAAATCCTGATCCATCTGTGCTTGCTAAATCACTTACTGTTAGTGTATTAGATTTACTTCCACTAGTAGGGTATGATGAACTCACAACATTTCTTGTTGCTAATGCAGTATTAGAAGTATTAGTTACATCTGCTACAAATGAGGCTGAGCCTGTTCCGGTATATGCATAACTACCAGATACATAAGTAAGTGTCATTGTATACTTATTACCAGACGTAAAGCTTAAACCAGTTAAACTTGATAATACTGTTGACGTTGAAGTTGGCGTTCCATTTATAGTCAAATACGAATTATCATAATCATAAGTTATAGTTAATCCATTTATTGTTTTACTTGCAGTACTAAACATATTGCCATTAAAATTAACCGTGTATTTTTTCGCTTTCCATTTAGCTCTTATAACTGTTTCTTGATCTTTCATTGTAAAATTACTACCATCAAAATAATCTATATTCTGATCTAACCATTCTTTAGTAGGTTCATTTCCTGAACCATAAGCTTCGGTTAAGTCTATTGTTAAAACATTATCCCATAAACTATACATACCTTCTACATATTCGCTACTTGCACCATATACTAATGTTGAATATTCTTCATAATTAGTCGTATTTGCCATTCTAGCACTTACTCTAGTCCATTCGGTTACATCATCAGAGGTACTATCATACCTAGCTAAAAAGGCATTGTCATCAGAATCATAAACAAGTAGTCTTGTATTTCCACCGCCGTGTTTTTGATAATATGCACTAGTATATACTATATGATTTAGAGGAATATAATGTTTACTACTGTATAGCCATCTATAAGTGCCTTTAGGTTCTAATTTAATATATTTAGAATCATTAATTCCACCACTAGAAACATTAGTTAATATTGTTTCTGAATTTCTCTTTGTCCAACCATTTGTACCATCTTCAAAGTTTCCATTGATAACCATATTTCTAATAATATTTCCACTACCACTTACTATTTCATAACCATCAAAATCATACCCCTCCCTAGTAGGGTTAGGAATATTTTTGATATCTCCGCTTGTTAAATAATAAGATAAGCGACTGGTCTTTCCTAATAGAGTACCTACGTTAGGATCGATAGTTAAGACATTTGTCTTAGCTCTCCATTTAGCTTTAACTTTTATATTTTCATTGTCTGTTATTAACGTACTTTCATTAATATAAGAAATGTTTTGATCTAACCATTCTTGAGTAGGTTCATTCCCTAAACCATAAGCTTCGGTTAAATCTATTACCATGTTCTCGGCAAATGAACCATTAGCAATGCTAACTGAGCTTATACCTATTTGATAGGCATACCATGTATCATCAGCGGTTGCTACAAAAGATGTTCTTGGAGTAGTCACTTCACTTATAGTTTTTTGAGTAGCGGCATCACCTTCAGTGTTTCTTATTCTTAAATCTACTGTTCCCGCTTCTAATGATCTTATATCTATCTTACTGGCAATATAATATTTATGTCCTGAAATAAACTTTACTGGTTGATAATTCCAATAACCAGTAATATTTGAAGTATCTTCTATGTATAAAACATTATTTTCTACTGTACCTGATAATTTATTATCTATACTAGTTGATGAAGTTGACCATCCTTCTGAACTAGCAAAATTACCATTAAGTAATGTATTTCTAATTACTTTTCCATTACCACTAACAACTTCCCAACCATCAAAGTCATATCCTTCTTTAGTTGGATTAGATAGTTCTATAACACTATCATATGGGTAACTACTATCATATGTCTTAGAACTAGTACCACCATTATAATCTATTGTAAGAGTTAAAGTATTTCTAACATTTATATCTTTTGAAATTATTTCTTCATTTCCAATATTAACTTTATTTTTGATAGTATCTTTAGGAAGTGTAATATTACTTGCACCTTCACTATTACCAGTTATAGTAAAGGTATATTTATAACCATTACTAACACTCTCTTTATTAATAGTATCTACTACTATGTTATTATTAGATATAGTAATATCTTCTTTAGTAATATTTTTATCTGTTATTCCTACTACATTATCGATACATGTTAGTGTAATCTTAGATGTATTATTAGGCATTATAGTACTAGGATTAAATTCACTCCATGTACATGTTGGAGCATTATTATTAATTTCACTTATTTCTATACTTTTACTAATTATTTTATTATTCTTATCTTTAAACCATATATAATATGTTCCAGTATTATTAACGGTATATTCTAAATTATAGATATTATTCTGTTCATTCTCAGGAATACTTATCCATGTACTAGGTTCTGTATTACTATCAGTTACTTGATATCCTATGATTTTCTTACCAGAATTAACTGCTATAGCTTTAATAATTTGATAGTTATTAGTTAATTTTGTTATTTCAAATTTATCTACTACTATTTGATCTACTTGTGTCCATATAGATACATCGGCTGTTTCTCCTGTCATAGAGCTATCTGCTAATGTTTCATCTAACCAGATCCATATCGTATATTCTGTTAAAGTAGTAGTTACTTCAAAATTAGGAAGTATTGCCATTTCACTACCAGTAGATAATAAAGAAAAATTTCCACTTGCTAATACTTTACCATTACTAGTAGCATTACCTAAAGTAACTGTCCACTTTAATGCTTCACTATTATTAAGATTTTCTCCTATCTCTTTTACTTTCATATTAATAGTAGCATATAGCATCTTATCACTTATTTTATCACTTTTATAAATAGATACTGTAGTATGTACTCCAGAAGTATAACTAGTTCCTACTTGAAAGTCTCCAATAAACTTAGATTCTCCTGAATCATAAATTATATATTCTTGTAATCCTTTACTAGTATTAAAGACTACTTCTTTATTTTCTCCGCTTCTCCATGAAAAGTATGCAAATGTACTTCCAAGTAATATCATTATTACTCCAAGTACCATCATTAATATCAATGTTTTCTTCTTTTTATCCATAAGTTTACACTCCAAAAAATCCTCAAGTATTCTACTTGATAACTTTCTACTATGATTAAATTATACTATAAATAAAGGGATTATGCAACATTTGCAACTATATTTTTATAAGAAAATATATATATTTTTAAATTTTAATATTTTTAGATAAAGTCAATGTTTTCAAGGTTTTACAGCACTTTTTAAGAATTATTAAGTAAAATACTTTATAACTTTTTTTATTATGAAATATTATTGATATTTATATAAAAAATACAACCATATCAAACGGTTGTATTAGAACATTCCTTGAATTTTTTTAGTTTGCTCACTTGTTAAAGGATCTACTTTCCAGTTATCATCATTATCTTTAGTTAATTTTATTTCTAGGGTATATTTTACTTTATCTTTAGCTTTTTCTAAACGATTTAATTTTTCTTCATCATAACTTTCTTTAGTATAAATAGTACTATCAAAAGTTAAATCATTAATACTCTTTTTATAATCTATTACTTCTATTTCTACTAAAACGGTAGCACTGTTACCATCAATTAATTCATCTTTTATTTCATAACTTAAATTTTTATATTGATTTTCTAATAATTCTTTGTATCTTTTACGATTATTTTCAGTTAAATCTTGTTCTTCTAATACATTATCAATACCTGATACAATATCTTGATCTAGTCTTTGATATTTACTAAATAAATCTTCTGTTTTAGCAGTAGGACTATTACCCATAGAACAACCTGTAAAGATAAATAAACCTAGTAGTAGGAACAATATTTTCTTTTTCATCTCATCACCTAGTCATAATATTAACTAATTATGGAAATTTATACTAAAAATATTTATTTAATTCTTTTAAAATCATATCGTTAGAGTATCCTAGTGATAAGAGATTTTTATATATTTTATTTTTTAAATTATCTTTCTTTTTATTACTTTTAATTAATTTATTTATCTGTTTATTTATTTTAATTATTAAGATATCTTTATCTATGTTATATAGATATTTAGATATAATAGTATTATCTATATGCTGACGTTTTAATTCTTGTTCAATACGATATGGACCCATGGTAGTGAAATTTAATTTATCTTGAATAAAAGCTTTTGTAAATACTTCATCATTTAGTAGATTATTTTTTAGTAGTCTATCTATGGTATTATTGATTGTTTCTTCATCAGCATTTAATCTTTTCATATATTCTTTTATTTCATTTATACTTCTTAATCTGATAGAGATATATTTTACACATTTATTATATATATCATATTTGATATTTTCAGTAAGAAGTTCTTCTAAGAGATAGGGATCTACTTCTTTTTTATAGAGAAGACTATTTTTTAGAATTAAATCTTCTGATAGTGTTATTTTTTTATTATTATCAAGTAAGATATCATAATTGCCATTTCCTTTTTTAGTATATTTTATTATTTGCATTTTATTATCACCCTAAGAATATTATATCAAAATTAAAAGATAAATACTAATTATTTTTAAAGTATTTATCTTTATTTTTTATGTTATTTTCTTTTTTTCTTATATACTATTGTAGATGCATTATCTTTTCCTAGATTTAAATAGTCATAGAAGGTAGAACTTGGATATTCGTTATATGGGATTGGACCACTTTTAGTTAATTTTATTAAGTTAGATGCACTATTTTTATTTACTAAGCATTCTCTAATAGTATTTTCTTGTAGTAAGTCACTTATACCATCAGACATTAAACAGATAGTATCATATCTATAATTATCAAGTTCAGAAACGTTGATTCTAGGGATAGTATATTTATCGATACTATTGGTTATTCGATTGTTATGAACATAAAATCTTAATCTATCTCTTTCATAACTTGTGAATGGCCTAAATTGTTCAAATGATACGGAATCATCATAAGTTATTAGGTTGATAACACCATCTTCAATAGTATAAATTCTACTATCACCGATAGATACAACATAAGTTTTATCTTTACATATTAGAGCAAATACTAAGGTAGTACCAGATTGCTCTCCAAGATAACGTTTAATTTCATAAACGATATTAAATAGTACTTCTTGTAATTTTTCTTTAGTAATATTATTTAAGTATTCTCCATTTTCATATTCAAATAAATCTTTGATGATTTTTACTGTGTAGTAACTAGCTTTTTCTCCTTCTTTCATACCACCCATACCATCTGCTAGTAATAGTAATTTGAAATTGTCATTAATAGAAATAGCTAAGCTATCTTGTTGATTTTCTCTTATTAATCCTACAGTAGATGCTACTTCAATTGAAGAGCCATCTTTCAATCTAAATTTTTTAGAATAATCTTTTTCTAAGACAAAATGGCCATCTTGAAAAGTTTTGGCTTTTGTTATATATGATAAAGTTACATTTCCCATATTATTATCCCCCTTTTTAGCAATATCTTGGTGCTTTCTTTTTCGATTGGTACATATAATAGCACACTTTTGTTCGTTTGTCAAGAGAATACAATTCTTTAAATTTGCTTTATTAGAATGTATTAAATAAATTATTAAATTCTCGTTTTTCAAATTATAGAGAATTTAATTTTATAAATATAATTTATTAGTAAAATTATTTACTTTTTATATAATCACAAATAATTTTAACGACATTTTCATTTCCTATTTTAACACCATACATAAATTATGCTTATTTTTATCTTCTTCTAATACGTTTTTTAGTATGTTCTGTAGTATTATTAAATGTATTTTCAGATATATTTTCATTAGATAGATTTTCTTTTGTGAATAGATTATCTTCTTCTTTCATGTTTTCTATATTTGACTTAGATGATGATTGCATATCTTCTTTAATATTAGATAAGTCTTTATCACTCTCTTTAGCTTCATCTAGAGCAATAGTTAATCTATCAAGCATTTTTTTAATAATTTCTTTTTGAGCTTGAATACTATTTTTAACTATATTTAATATAAATTCTTCATCTTTGTTAGAAAGATAACCTTCTACTTTTAGAATAGTTATATTTTTATCTTTATCTATATCGTAAGTTATTTCACTAGGATAATCATTGGTCATTATTTTTATTTTATTAGCATATACACATCTATTATAATATTTTAGTGGTACTAATAAAGCATTTATACTAGTAGGATTATCTTGATACATTTTCTTTTCTATAGGGGTCATTTCTTCAATTAGACCAACGATATGACTAGAATTTAGAATATCTTCTTTTTGATTATTATAAGTCATTACATTTTGAAATACTTGAAAAATATTTATAATAGGAATTAACAAGAATGCAAGGTTTTTATCATTATTAAGTGATTTGGATAATTCTGTTAATTTATCAATATTTATTTTATATCCGGCATCAGCAATATCTTTAAAAAATCTTAATTCATTACTTATCTCAATAACGGTACTGGCAATAACACTTCCTATATATAATCCTAAAATACTGGTTGTATCCATAATTTCACTTCTTTCTTAGTTATGTATACTAACACGTGAATATTTATTTGTCAATTATAATTATTAAATTAATCTATTATATTGATAAGAAAAAGAATAGCACATGGCTACTCTATTTACTAATCATTTCACATATTAAATTAGTTAATTCATTAGGGTTTTCAACATTTAAACCTGATAATAATCTAGCTTGATTATATAGAATATTAATGTATTTGGCTAAGTCATCGAAAGATTTATCTTGATATAATTCTTTAATCTTTTTAGCTATTGCATGGTTTTCATTAATTTCTAGGATAGTATCGGCTTTAACATTTTCTCCACCTTGATTTGGCATAGAATTAATTATCTTTTCCATTTCAAGAGATAATTCTCCAGATGAAGTTAAACATACTGGGTGATTTTTAAGTTTATTGGTGAATTTTACTTCTTTAACATTATTATTTAATTTTTCTTTTAAGAAATCTAGAAGGCTCTTATTATCAGTATTAACTTTTTCTATTTCTTTCTTTTCTTCTTCAGAGTCTACATCAAGAGATTTATCACAAACATTAATGAATGTTTTTTCTTTATAATTATTTAAAATTCTTATAACGAATTCATCTAGATATTCGTTTAGATATAGGACTTCATATCCTTTATCTAGCATCATTTCTACTTGAGGTAACATTTTGATATTAGCAAGAGATTCTCCGCTAGCGTAATAGATATCTTTTTGGTCTTCTTTCATTCTTTCAAGATATTCATCTAGAGTAACGTATTTATCTTCTTTAGAAGAATAGAACATTAATAAATCTTCTAGTTTGTCTTTATCCATGCCATAACTTGTATAGATACCGTGTTTTAATTGCATACCGAATGCTTGATAGAATTCAACGTATTTATCACGATCATTTTTTAACATATCTAATAGTTCTTTATGAATCTTGGTTTCAATATTTTTAGCAATTAATTTTATTTGATGATTACTTTGCATAGTTTCACGAGAAATGTTTAGGGAGATATCTTCTGAGTCTACGATACCTTTAACGAAACTGTAGTAATCTGGTAGTATATCACTACATTTATCCATAATCATTACACCTTTAGAATATAGTTCTAATCCTTTAGTATATTCTTTTGTATAGTAATTATATGGGGCATGAGATGGAATAAATAATAAGGCGTCATAACTAGTAAGACCTTCAACACTAGTTTTAATTACTCTTAATGGTTTCTCATAATCATAGAATTTATCAGTATAGAAATCATTATATTCTTCTTCTTTAACATCTTTAGAAGACTTATGCCAAATAGGAATCATACTATTAATGGTTGTTTCTTCAGTTTTATTCTCTTCTTTAGTTATATTCATTTTGATAGGATATCTAATATAATCTGAATATTTCTTAATAATACTCATAATCTTATTTTCATCTAGATATTCATCATAATTATTATATTCATCATTATCTTTTAGATATAAGATAATATCAGTACCTACAGTATCTTTAGAACATTCTTTTATTTGATAGCCATCAGCTCCAGTTGAAGACCATATATAAGAAGTATCTTCTCCAGATTTTTTACTTATTACTTCTACTTTTTTAGCTACCATGAATGATGAATAGAAACCTACTCCAAACTGACCAATGATAGAGATATCTTTTTTCTTATCATTTTGTTCTTTAAATAATTCTGAACCACTTTTAGCAATAGTTCCTAAATTATCTTCTAGTTCACTTTCACTCATACCGATACCATTATCACTAATAGTTAGAGTTCTTTTGTCTTTATCAGGTTTAACCCATATAGCTAAAGCATCTTTTTTTACTTTAATAGATTTATCTGTAAGAGATGTATAATATAATTTATCAATAGCATCACTAGCATTAGAAATTAATTCTCTTAAAAATATTTCAGGATTAGTATAGATTGAATTAATCATCATATCTAGTAATTTTTTTGATTCAGCTTTAAATTGTTTTTGTTTCATAATAATATCACTCTTTCTATAATCTTTATTTTGACTACAGATAAATAGTAACACTTATTTTAGCAATTGTCAATATTAATTGCTAATTTTTAATATTATTTTAAACTGGTAGAATTTGACTACTTTAAAATTATCATTGATTAATTATTCTTATATATCTTGAAAAGAAATTATTCTTGATAAATTAAAAGAAATAGTTTTGGGCTATTTCTTATTTTTAACTGTTTCACGATAAGCTTTAGAGTTTTCTTTAGTATATCCAATTAAGATATTTTTATTATGTTTTTCTATTTCAGAAATTATTTCTTCTAATAGATAGTTATTTCTATAAGTAACTGCTAAGTTTACTACTTTATTATTATTAGTGCGTCCTAAGAGATTAGTACCAATATTTATGAAGTTATATGTTCTTCTTTGAATATACATCCATACTAAGTCTTCATATTTAGTTACAGTTATACCACTTGATGTAGATATAATATATTTACTAGTTAGATAAATTTTAGCTTTAGGATATGCTATAGTAGTACTTTCTTGTAAGATGGTAGTTAATTCTTCTTTAGAATATTTTTTATAAGTTTTTTTAGTTTTAATTACATTAACTAGATATACGATAAAGATGATGATAGATACAATAATTAGAATAAAACCAATAGCAAGTAGAGTATCATTAGCATTAGGATTATTAGTTTCATCTAGATAAGTACTACCAAAATATGTATGATAATTATATTTAGTAATAATTTCTTCGCCCATTTCTTCATTATAGATATCCATAGCTAACTTTTGTAATTCTTCAGGGGCATTATATAGATAACCAGTTAAAGTATAATTAATACTTTTATTAGTACTATATTCTTTTTCTAATTTATTATAAGTGTCATCTGTTAATCTAGATAAATACATATAATTATTAGTATCCATAACAATATAATAATTTTCATAATCATTAGTAGCAAATAATATTGGTACTGAATCAATAGTAACTGTAGCGTATGAGCCTTCTTGATCTTGCTTATCGACGATTAAGTCATTATAATCTTTAGGGCTTTCCTCTTCTTCTACAGGTGTCGACATAGCAAACATAACTATTGATACTACAAATAGAATTACTACAGTAAGTAAATATTTAGAATTAGTCTTAAAGATTTTTTTTAATTCTTTTTCATTCATTTTAATACACTCCTTATTTATATACTCCTTATTATAACCTTAATAGATTACAAATATATTTTAACATATATTTAAGTTTATTAATAGTATTTTTATAAATCTTTAGGTATTAATAGTGATAGATATTTAATTATTTCTTCTTTACTATATTTATAATCATTATTTAGAAATTCAATACCAACATTGAAGACTGCTCCAAGATAGAATTTAGTAATGATATCTAGGGGAACTTTACGATTATTTAAACTATCAAATTCACGAACATGTTTATTAATATCCTCATTCATAACATCATAGACAATATCCATCGTAACAGAATTTTTATTGTTTACAACGATTAGTTTATATATTTCTTTGTTTTCTTCAATATGATCTATAAAGATAGAAATCATTTTAAGATAATAATCTCTAGCAGTAGTTATCTTCTCATTTTTAGAAAGTTCCTTGGCAAGTGAGTTTTTGATAGCTTTAACGCAATCACTAAG
The DNA here is from genome assembly GCA_934101175.1 of uncultured Bacilli bacterium. Classification (GTDB taxonomy): domain Bacteria; phylum Bacillota_I; class Bacilli_A; order RF39; family UBA660; genus RUG705. The sequence goes on along the minus strand of CAKOQC010000001.1, from coordinate 68,818 downwards.
TAAATCATATTTATCAGAATAATGACTATAGAAAGTAGATCTATTTACTAAAGCCCTACTACAAATGTCTGATACTTTTATTTCTTCAAAAGGCATTTCCTTCATTAATTCAATTAATGTTGTATAAAGTACCTTCTTAGTTTTAACTATTCTTAAATCAATTTTTTCATTTTCCATATTATCCTCCTCTTTTTATAACCTAATTATACCAATTTTATAATTTAAGTAAAGAGGGTTATCAATATATTAGTACATTTTCATACAAATGTCTATTATTAGACAGATATAGAGATATGTTTGTTGAATATTTAGAAGTTTGTAATACAATGAATAAGAAACGGAGGAAATATAAATGAAAAAATTTGGAGATTATGTATGTAATCATAAAACATTAATTCTAATTATTACAACGATTTTATTTGCACTATCATTAATAGGAATTAAGGTTACGAAAACGAATTATGATATTTTAGTATATTTACCTAAAGATATTGAAACTGTTAAGGGACAAGATATTTTAACAGAAGACTTCAATATGGGATCGTTTTCTATTATTACTATTAATAATATGAGTAGTAATGATATTCTTAATTTAGAAGATAAAATTCGTGATGTAGATGGAGTTAATAAAGTAGTCAGCTTATATGACGCTATTGGTACAGATATTCCTAAAGAATATTTACCTAGTGATATCGTTAGTAAAATTAGTACAGATAATGATGATGTATTATTAGTTACATTTAGTGGTTCTACATCATCAGATAGTACTATTAAAGCAGTTAATGATATTAGAAATATTACTAATGATAAAGTTAAGATGGGTGGTATGAGTTCAATGGTTGTTGATACAATGAACTTATCCGATAAAGAAATAACTATCTATGTTATCATAGCAGTAACTTTATGCTTAATAGTATTAGAGTTAGCATTAGATTCTTATTTAGTACCAATATTACTACTAGGAAATATTGGAATATCTATTATCTTTAATTTAGGTACTAATGTCTTTTTAGGAGATATATCTTATATTACTAAAGCATTGGTAGCAGTACTTCAACTAGGAGTTACAACAGACTTTTCAATATTCTTATATCATAGTTATGAAGATAAAAGAAATAAAGGAATAGATATGAAAGAGGCAATGTGTGAGAGTATTAAAGAGACATTTACTTCAGTTACAGCTTCTTCAATTACCACTATTGCTGGATTCTTAGTACTATGTTCAATGAGACTTACACTTGGCAAGAACTTAGGATTAGTTATGGCTAAAGGAGTATTTATAGGACTTATCTCAGTTATAACAATCTTTCCTAGCCTACTACTAGTATTTGACAGACAAATTATGAAATCTAGACATAAACCAGTAATGTTTGACTTTTCTAAGATTAATAACTTTATAGTTAAAAAACATGCATTAATATTTATAATATTCGTATTAATGATTATACCGGCTTATCTATGCTATAACAAAGTAGATGTATACTACAAGATGGATGAGAGTTTACCTAAATATCTAGAGAGTATTACAGCTAATCAGGAACTTAAAGATAAATATAATATAGTATCTCCTGAAATAGTAATATTAGATAGTAATATTAAAAGTGATACAATAGATGAATTAATACAAGAAATTAATGAAGTAGATGGAGTTTCACTTATTCTATCTAGCAATACTTTGAATCAAATGGGAATTAATATAGATACATTACCTGATGATATTAAAAATATATTTACTTCTGATAAATATCAAATGTTTTTAATTAATTCAGTATATGATATAGCTACTGATGAATTAAATACACAGACTGATACTATTAATAGGATAATTAAAAAATATGATAGTAATGCTATATTAGCAGGAGAAGGACCATTAATGAAAGATTTAATATCTATTAGCGATACAGACTTTATTAATGTTAATTCTCAATCAATTATATGTATACTAATAATTATGATTATAGCTTTAAAATCAATTAGTTTACCAATATTATTGATAATAGCTATACAAACAGCAATATTTATTAATATGGGATTTTCTTATTTGAATGGAACAGTACTTCCTTTTATAGCTCCAATAGTACTAGGAACAATTCAATTAGGAGCTACTATTGATTATGCAATACTTATGACTACTAATTATTTAACTAGAAGAAAGAATGGTATGGATAAAGAAAAAGCTATATTAGAAGCAGCTAATTATTCAGATAACTCTATTCTTACTAGTGGACTATGCTTCTTTGCGGCAACATTTGGAGTAGGATTATATTCTAAGATTGACTTAGTTGGAGCAATATGTTCACTTATAGGTAGAGGAGCAATTATTAGTATGTTTGTAGTTATTATAGTATTACCTACTATACTACTAATATTTGATAAATTAATTATGAAGACAACTTTAAATATGAAGGAGGATAAAAATATGAAAAAGAATTTAAAAAAAGCAACAGCTTGTTTTATGCTTACCTTATCACTATTTACTACTATACCAGTTAATGCCTTAACTAAAAATGAAACAGTATACTCAAAAATTAATAGTGATGGATCAGTAATTAAAACTACAGTTACAGAACAATTAATTAATAATAATAAAGATGATGAACTTAATGACTTAACAGATTTACTTGATATTAAAAATATTAGTAACGATAGTTCTTTTGTAAAAGATGAATTTAAAGTTACTTGGTCAGCACTTGGTAAAAATATTACTTATCAAGGAACTAGTGATAAAGAATTACCAATAGGAATAAATATTACTTATAAATTAGATGGAAAAGAAATGACAGCTGATGAAATGATTGGTAAAAAAGGACATGTAGAAATAATGATTAAGTATACTAATAAAGATAAACATTTAGTATATGTAAATGGACAAAATACTTATCTATATACACCATTTGTAGTAGTTATGGGAACAGTTATTCCTAATCAAGATAATTATAATTTAACTATTAGTAATGGTAAGATTATGGATAATGGAATGAGTAATATGGTTGTGGGACTTGCTACTCCGGGACTATATGAAAGTATGAATATGTCAGAACTTAATGATATGGATAAAATTAATATTAGTTTTGATACTGATAAATTTGAATTACCTACAATGTATAACATAGCATCTTCAAAGATATTATCACAAGATGATTTTAGTATATTTGATAAAGTAAATAGTATTTCTAATAAAGGTAGTGAACTTGATAAATATATGAAAGAATTAATGGATGGTGCTAATGATTTATTAGAAGGAACTAAAGATTTGGATAATGGTACTAACCTACTATATGAAAAATTAGTTTTAGTTAATGAAAAAATGCAAGAAATTATGAATGGTGCTATTAATCTTGATGATGGTATTAACTTAATGATAAGTACATTAAAAGATATATCTACTTCATTAAATGATCCTGATAATGAAGATAGTATTACTTCTATTAAGATGCTTATAGCTACTAATAATGAACAAGTTAAGAATATTAGTGATATTAATAATTTATTAGCTACTACTTATAATGAGAAAGAATTAAATAAATATAGTTATCAAGAAGTTATTAGTATGGATCCTACAATGACATTATATAATATTAAATATAACTATGAAAATAGCTATGCTAATAATATGAAATTAATTACTCTACTTAACACTAATACTGGAACTTTAGAACAATTATTAGAGAAATTAAATTCTGTTAATGATAGTGTTAATGGAATGATTAATTTAATGAGTAGTAACCTAGAAGAAATGGAAGTTGGTGCTAAGAAGTTAGCTGATGGTACTAAGGAATTAGCTTATGGATTAGACCTTATTACTAATAAGACTTCGGAAATGGTAACTGGTACTGATAATCTAGTTATAGGAATGGAAACATTTAATAGTGGATTAGGAGAATTTGATGAACAAGGTATTAAAGTATTAAGTAACTTTTTAAATAATAGTTTACAAGGAAATGTTAATAAATTAGAAAAGTTAGCTAATATGGGAAATGATTATCAAACATTTACTATGAAGAATAGTACTGATGATGGTAGTACAAAATTTGTAATGGTATTAGATGGTAAGAAAGTTACTAAAGAAGAAGTTAAAACTAGTACTAAAATAGAGAAAACATCATTTATAGATAGAATTAAAAATTTATTTAAATAAAAAAATAAGAAGATCTTTTTAGAAGAGGTCTTCTTATTTTTTGCGCTAATAAGATATATACTTACGATATTACTATGAAATAATTCTTTCTTACTATTGAATGCTGATAAGAACAGCGCAGAAACTGCCGAAGTCGGCGACAAAACCAATGTAGATGTCGCTGAAGTAGAACACACCTGCACTGGAACCACTGTTTTTTGTGCCTCTGTACTCTGCCAATTCCAATATGCTAATGTTCCGCCAATAATTGCAATAATTAATCCAAACATGGCAACTATTATCAATGCTTTCCTATTATTTTCCATATTATACTTCTTCAAAAAAGTCCTCAAGTATTATACTTTATAATTTTATAAATGCAACATAAGTCCTTGAAAACATTGACTTTATCTAAAAATATAAAAGTTAAAATTTTTTAGAAAAAAATATCAATATATCTTGTGTGAGTTCTTTATTTATAGTATAATTTAGTCATGATAGGAAGCTATAAAGTATAATACTTCTTTATAACTTTTTTTCTTTTGTATAGTAATATATATTTCATTATTAATAAAGAAATAAAGCAACCTGAATATATCAGATTGCTTTATAAATTTATTATATTAGAATATTAGCATTGCTAATGTAAGAATAGCTACTGAAGCTAGAGCTAGATATAGAATTAATCTAAAGGCCCATTTGAACCAAGTAGAATATTCAACACGAGCTACTGCTAAGCCACCCATGATAGCACCACATGTTGGAGTTATTAAGTTAACTAATCCATTAGCAGCAACCATAATCATAATACTAGTTTCAACTGAGAAACCTAATTGATTAGTAAGTGGCCCCATAATTGGAGTAGATAAACTAGCAAGTCCAGATGATGATGGTACTAAGATAGATAATACTATATGTAATAAGTAATTACATGGAGCATATAAGATGGCTGGCATGTCTTTTAACCATTCAGCTGCATTATAGATAATATAGTTATCGAAATGAGTTATTCCCATTAGTACTGATACTCCACGAGCTACAGCAATAACGAAAGCTACTGAAATCATATCATCGGCACCATCTATAATAGTATCAACGGTTTCTTTTTCACTAAAGCCATTAATAATACATAATACAATAGTTACAATTAAGAACCATAAAGTGCTTTCATTAAAGTACCATGTTCCTAAAGGAGAACCTGTTAAGAAACCTGTAATATTATCAAATATTGTAATTCCGAAGTCTCCCCATGGAATAAATCCTAAAATCATTATTAAGAATGATAGACCAAATATCCATAAAGTAACTTTTTGTTTGCCAGATAATTTAACATTATCTTCAATTTCTTCTTCACCATATTTATTTTCCATGGCTTTTTGTTCTTGCAATGATAAGAATGTAGAACCTTTATTTTTCTTAACTTTCTTAGCATAACGCATTACGAATAAAGTAGCAATAACGTAAGATGTAATCCATAATGCTACACCAATAGCAATAATTACGCCTTGGTTTACAGCAATTCCATCTGGAAGAGCATCAATAGCAGCTCCTACAGCAAATGGGTTAATAGTTGAACCTAGAACACCTACTCCAGCTCCAAGTAAAATTGTTGCTGATGCTACAATAGTATCCATACCAGCGGCAACCATCGTAGCTGATAGTAATGCATAGAAACCAACTGTTTCTTCTAGCATACCGTAAGTTGTTCCTCCAATACTAAAGATAAACATAAGTATTGGAATTAAAACTAGTTCTTTACCTTTTAACTTTTTAATTAATACTTTAATTCCAGTTTCAAGAGCACCAGTTTTAGTTACTACTGCTAAGTATGCTCCTAGTATCATTATAAAGATACATACATCCATAGCATCTTGGAATCCAAGAATTGGACTCATTAGAACATCAGATAATTTTGCTCCAACTACACCACTACCATTTACTATCTCTTCGCCAACAAACTTAGCTTGAGGTAATAAATGTGAAGCTATTCCCAAAGCAAAGATCATGATGAGAATTATTGAGAAAGCTGAAAGCATTGTCTTCTTGTTCTTCTTTTTTGTTTCTTTCGACATTTTTATTTTTCCTCCCTATTTAATAATTTTTGTACCAGTTTTACCTTTAAGTGCCTCTTCTCCCTGACTAAGTGCAGAAATGATTGCTATTCCTTCTGGTTTCTTTTTAACAAAATCAATACAAGCTTCTACTTTTGGTAACATGCTTCCTTTTGCAAATTGACCTTCTTCAATATATTTAGTGGCTTCTTCTATAGTCATAGTGTCAATAGACTTTTGATTAGCAGTATTGAAATTAATACTTACTTTGTCTACTGCGGTTAAGATAAGTAAGATATCGGCATCAATTACAGATGCTAGCTTAGCAGCAGCAAAGTCTTTATCGATGACAGCATCTACTCCTTCATAACCTTCTTTTTTCACTACAGGTATTCCACCACCGCCACAAGTAATAACAATATTGCCATTATTTACTAGTTGTTTAACAACATCTTCTTCGACAATACTAAGGGGTTTAGGAGATGGTACAACTCTCCTATAACCACGTCCTGCATCTTCGACAAATATATAGCCTTTCTCTTTTGCAATTTCATCAGATTGCTCTTTGCTATAGAACATTCCTACAGGTTTAGTTGGACTATTAAAGGCTGGATCTTTTAAGTCTACTTCAACCTGAGTAATGATTGTCACACATTTTTTATCTAATTTTTCTTCATTTAAACAATCAGTGATAGCTTGTTGTAAATGATAACCGATATATCCTTGGCTCATGGCACCACACTCTGCAAATGGCATCAAAGGGGTTCCGGCATTATTTTGGTAAGCATTATCAAAAGCTAGGTTAATCATTCCTACTTGAGGACCATTGCCATGTACGATGACAATTTCATGACCTGATTTAATAATTCTTACTATTTGTTTAGCTGTTTCTTTAACTAAACTTAATTGTTCAGTAGGAGTTTTACCTAGGGCATTTCCTCCTAAAGCAACGACTATTTTCATAAAATCCCCTCTCTATTTTTTACCAATTGTAGCATATATAACAGCTTTTATAGTATGCATTCTATTCTCTGCTTCTTCAAAAACTTTAGACTTATTGCTTTCAAATACTTCATTAGTTACTTCCATTTCATTTAAACCAAATCTACTTGCAATATCTTTACCAATAGTAGTATTAGTGTCATGGAATGATGGTAGGCAATGTAAGAAGATAGCATTAGGATCTGCATTATTCATAACGTCCATGTTAACTTGATATGGATGAAGTAACTTAATTCTTTCTTCCCATTTTTCTGGAGGTTCACCCATTGATAACCATACATCAGTATAAATTACATGAGCTCCTTTAGTACCTTCCATAATATCTTCAGTCATTTTAATTATTGAACCACTCTTCTTTGCTATTTCTTCACAGGTAGCTCTTAGTTCTTCAGCTGGCCATAACTCTTTTGGAGCACAGCAAGTAAAGTTAATTCCTAATTTAGAACAGATTACCATTAGGGAATTACCAACGTTATTTCTAGCATCTCCACAGAACACTAGGGTTTTGCCTTTCATGTTGCCTAGACATTCTTCAGCAGTCATAATATCTGCTAACATTTGTGTTGGATGAAATTCAGTAGTTAGACCATTCCATACTGGAACTGTAGAATATTTAGCTAAATCTTCAACGATAGATTGGTCAAATCCACGATATTCAATACCATCATACATTCTACAAAGAACTCTAGCGGTATCGGCAATGCTTTCTTTTTTACCCATTTGACTTCCAGTAGGTCCTAGATAAGTAACACCCATACCTAAATCATAACCGGCTACTTCGAAAGAACATCTTGTTCTAGTACTATCTTTTTCAAATAGTATAGCAATATTTTTTCCTTCTAAGTATTTATGTTTTTTACCTTTATGTTTTAGAACTTTAAATTTTTTTGCTAAATCTATTAAGTATCTTATTTCTTCCTCACTATAATCTAATAATTTTAAGAAATCTCTTCCTTGTAAATTCATTATTTATCACTCCTTATTAGAGGCATACTCATACATCTTGGACCACCTCTACCACGAGATAGTTCAGATCCATGCATTTCTAATACTTTAATTCCATATCTTCTTAAGACAGCATTAGTAATATTATTTCTATCATATACGATTACGACACCTGGAGCAATGCATAAAGTATTTGAGCCATCATTCCATTGTTCTCTTTCAGAAATTATTTTATCTCCACCACCGCAAGGTATTAGAGTAATATCTCTTTTTAAGTATTTTTCTAAGATGTTTTCTAAGCTATCATTTATTTCTTTTACTTTGATACCCTCCATAACATCTTGTTTTATTTCAAATACTTGAAGAGTATCCATGATACCTGGATGGTATGTAAATTTATCATAATCTATTTGAGTAAATACAGTGTCTAAGTGCATGAAAGCTCTTGATACTGGAATGTTAAAAGCAAGTATAGTATCGAATGGGCATTCTTCATCTTTAAACATATTTTGAGCTAATTGTTCAATTGATTCAGGTAATGTTCTTTGGCTGACACCAATAGCTAAGATATGTTCATTTAATACTAGAATGTCACCACCTTCAATATGATATGGTAGGTATCTATCATAATATTTCACAGTATCTTTATAATCTTTATGATAATTAAAGATATATTCAGCATAGATAGTTTCTCTATTTCTTGTTACTGAGTACATTTTGTTTAAACTAATTCCATTTCCTATTGATGCAAATGGATCTCTTGTAAATACTAAGTTAGGCATAGGATCTGCTAAGAATTTTGATTCTTCAGTTACTAGGTCTACTAGAGAGTGCTCCATATCTCTTTCCATAGCAGATAATTCATTTACATTAATTCCTTCCATAGTTTTAAGAACCAATTCTTTATTATCATTGAAATCCATCAAGTATTTAATTAAAGCATTTTTATATTTAGGGGTTTTAACACCGGCTTCATAGACAAATTGTCTTACGAATTTTTCTTTTAATTCGGGATTTTGGTCTAGTACTTCAGCCATAAGGTCTTCTAAGTATACGACTTCAACGCCATTCATTCTTAGAATTCTGGCAAATTCATCATGTTCCTCTCTAGCAGTCTTTAAGTAAGGAATATCATCAAATAGTAACCTTGATAATGAATCTGGAGTTAAATTTAATAATTCATTTCCTGGTCTATGCAACAATACTCTTTTTAGTGGCATTATTTCACTTTTTACATTTATCATTTCTTCTCTCCTCTTCTTTCTACTTTATATTTGATAAAAATAACTTAACCATCTCATTATCTGATTTCATAATCTCGTCATAACTTCCAGTTAAAATTATTCTACCTTCATTCATAAATACTATCTTTGTAGCAACTTTCTTAACAAAACTAACCTCGTGTGTAACGATAACCATTGTCATTCCTTCATTTGCTAATTCCACCATCATTTCTTGTACTTCTCTTACCATTTCTGGGTCAAGAGCAGATGTTGGTTCATCAAAAAGTATTACTTCTGGCTTCATCATCAAGGTTCTAATAATTGCTACTCTTTGTTTTTGACCTCCAGATAAACTACTAGGATATACCTTAGCTTTATCAGTTAAATTTATCCTATTAAGATAATCCATGGCCTTATCTCGTGCCTCTTTTTCACTATATATTCCTAATTTTACTGGAGCTAATATTATATTATCCATTACATTTAAATTATTAAATAAGTTGAAATTTTGAAATACCATTCCAATCTTTTGTCTATATAAAGATATATTCTCATTATTTAATAACTTATTATTAAAATATATCTTACCACTATCAGGCTTAGCTAAATAATTAATTGTTCTAAGTAGGGTACTTTTACCAGATCCGGAAGGGCCAATAATAACTACTCTATCGCCTTTATTAACTTCTAAATTAATATTTTTAAGAACTTTTAATTTTCCAAAACTCTTACTAACATTCTCTATCTTAAGCATGACAAAACTTCCTCTCAAATAATCCTAATAATTTAGATAATACACTAGTGATAAATAAATATATTAGTGCTGTTATCATTAAAGGAAAGAAATAATTATAAGTATTTGATGCTATTATATCTGAAGCCTTAGTAAGTTCTACAATACCAATATATCCTGCTACTGAAGTCTCTTTAACCAATGTAATAAATTCATTTCCTAATGCTGGTAATATATTCTTAATAGCTTGTGGTAAAATAATATATCTCATACATTTATTATAGCTAAGTCCTAAGCTAAAGCCTGCTTCCATCTGTCCTACATCAACGGAATTAAATCCTGCTCTCATAATCTCTGATACATAAGCTCCAGAATTAATTCCAAATGAAAGTATTCCTACTAATACTAAGTCTATTGAAACACTTCTAAATATAACGTAATATATAATCATTAGTTGTACAAGTGCCGGTGTTCCTCTAATAACTGCTACATAACCCTTAGCAATATAATTTAGTACTTTTCCTTTGCCAGTTTTATCGTATCTATCTCTTATTATTGCTACAACGAGTCCTAGTACTACTCCAAGTATTACTGCTCCAAGAGCAATAAGTAAAGTATTCTTAAGGCCTTCTAAGATATACAAGTATCTATTGTCATATATTACACTCTTATAAAAATCTTCATATATTTTCATATCTACTCCTATTATTTAGAATGATTAATAATATATTCTTCTATCTTGCCTTCACTCATTAATCTATTTAAAACAATATTTATATTATTAATTAACTCTGTATTACCTTTCTTAACGGCTATTCCATAACTATCACTAAATAAGTAGCCTGGTAATATTTTTAAGTTATCATTTACTTTTACTATCTCTTGTGCTGGTAAATTATCCATAATGATTAAATCTACTTTTCCAGCTTTAAGGTCTTCAACCATTGATAAATATTTCTTCTGTCTTATGATTTCTGAATTTTTATAGTTTTTCTTAGCATAGCTATCGGCAACATTACCGAGTTGAACAGCTATTTTTTTACCATCTATTTTATCAAAGGTAAGGTTGGTATCTTTTCTTACTATTACAACTTGATTAGATGTTACATATTCAACAGAAAAGTCTACTTCTTCAAGTCTTTCAGCAGTAATACTCATACCAGCAGCAGCAAAATCGGCTTTTCCACTATTAAGTTCATTGATAATAGAGTCAAAAGCTACATCTTTTACTTCTAATTCTTTTCCTAAATAACTTGCTATTTCTTTAGCAATATCAATATCTACACCAACAATCTCATTATTTTCGTAATATTCATATGGGGCAAAACCTGCTTCAGTTACCATTATTAATTTGTCATTTGACTTGCCACAACCAGTAGTAATTAACACTATTAATAGCAAGCATAAAACATATATCCTTTTCATACACTCCTCCTACTATAGATAAGTATAACAGAAAATGATATATTTGTCTAATGTTTGAAGTAAATTTTGTCAAGAAATCATTCACAAATTCTAAATTAAAAAGTGATTGTTTTATGATATAACCCTATTTAGGTTTAAATCATTAATTAACAATCACTTTGTATAAGTTTTTTGATTTTATTATCTTCAATTAGATGTTATTACTGAGCGAAAGCCTGCACTACCAGTCTTACCACTATAACTATCGAAATAGAATGCTCCTGCAAAGGCATCATCGGAACAAAATCCTCCTCGTCTTAGCCATGGGCCAGCAGTACTAATAAAGATTGCATCATCTTTATACCACTTGTTGGTCTCTGATAAAGCATGGCCATAACATATTCCACCATCACATGCCGTTAGTACATCTATTGTAATGCCGCTTGAGGCCTTATATATATCATAATATTTACTGTTTGGAAATGTTGTGCCTGTATATTGGTCGCCCGTTGAACCTATCAAGCCAGTAAAACCAGAATTGTCTGATGCACTATTTCCGCTCCATAACTGGCCATCAGAATTAGCAAATACGCCCATGACATATTCATAATTTCCGCCAGACATATCAAATATTCCTGATATATTTCCGGTAGTACTTTGAGGATATTCTGTTGCTACTCCGTATACTATTTCACAAGTATTACTACTACTTTTATTTGCAGTACTAGCACCACAACCAGTCAAAGTTCCAGCGTTATAATAATTATTAATTCTTATTTCTTTATTTATTCCATATTTAGAATGTGATAAATATGCTGCTGCTCCCCATTCGCTATTTTTCATCATATGACTATCTGTTTTATTATTAAGTCCATATATATCGTTTCCAGTAAATGTAACATTACTATCAGATAACGTACCTCCAGAAAATTTTAATGATGTTTGAAATTGTGTTGCTACATTTTGATTTCTTAATGAAGTTACATTAGGCTTAATCGTTGGACTATCTGCTGTACCTGTCGTTTCAAATTTTCCTACCCAGATACCATTAAGTTCGGTATCTCCAAATGTAAATGCCGTGTGTGTTAAGTATTCACCTATTTGTGTACCATTAGATTTATTATCATATTTATTTTGTAAATTTATCTCTATTTCTTGTTCTTTACCGGTAGCACTTTTGCCTGTTTCCCATATCTTATATTCATATCTTGGTACATATACATAATAAGCTAATATATCATCTTCTGGTATTATAACTCCTTTATTATTTTTATATTCTTCTCTACTACTATCTTTAAAATCAAAACTAAATAATAAATTACTACTAGTTATATTTCCATTATAATTATTACTAACTTCTTTATCAGTTAATGCTCTATCATACATTCTTGCTTCATGCATTATTCCGTTGTAATATGAATTCTGACAATCAGTTCCTTTCGGATTACATCCTAAAAAGAAATGTGTACTACTATTCGTATCTTTCATTGTCCCAGAGAATACTGTCGTTGCCACCAATTCTCTATTTATATATAATTTAATATTCTGACCATCAAATACTCCAGTTAATAAATAATCTTTATCTACTTCTAATGATTTTGAAGCTGTTACTTTAAAATATTTAGAACTAGTTGCATTATATACATACATTCTTGCTACTGCTTTATTAATAAGCACTAGTCCAGCTCCGCCGCCTTCACAATTACCAAGTAGATAAACTTCACCAGTCGTATTATTAGCCATCGCTTCATTTACATTAATCATTACTTCAAAAGTGAAGCCATTACTCATCGAAGATAATGTATATTCTGGTAATAAAACACTATCATCTACTCCATCAAATAATAAACCACCATCACTATATGTTGCTCCATTTATCGTATTATCTGTATTATTATTTGATAAATCAAATGCTTTTGTTGTAGCACTATTATTTTTAACTAATACCGCATTTGCCCATTCTTTGTTAGAATAGTCATACCAAGTATTTTTATTTTTAAAGTCAAAATTAAATAATAAATCACTAGTAGTTATATTTCCATTATAATTATCACTTACTTCTTTATCTGTTAATGCTCTATCATACATTCTTGCCTCATACATTACTCCATTATAATAAGAATTATCACAATTACTACCTTTCGGATTGCATCCTAAAAATAGTTTTGTATCTTTTTGTGCATCTTTTACTTTTCCAGAAAACACTGCTGTTTTTACTAATTTTCCGTTTATGTATATTTTAATATTTTCCCCATCAAATATTCCAGTTAATAAGTACTTTTTATTTGGTACTAGAATTTTTGATGAACTAGCTATAACATATTTTGAACTAGTCTCATCATATACATACATTCTTAATACTCCGTTCTTTATTAACAATGCACTACCACCTACTTCACAATTACCAATTAAATACATTTCACCAGATGTATCTGTTGTAGTAACTGAATTAGCATTAATTAATACTTCAAAAGTAAAACCATTACTCATTGAAGATAAAGAGTATTCTGGTAATAAAACACTATCATCTACTCCATCAAATACTAATCCGTTTTCATTATACATAGCCCCATTAATCTTACTAATTGTACCATTTCCTGATAAATCTTCAATTCTTGAACTATATACTGTTTTTACTACCATACTATTATTACTTGTATCAAATGTTATTGGTATCATTCCATCAGGTAAATCTATCATAATATCTTTAGGATCTTCTAAGAATTCTGCTCTAAGTTCTCCACAAAAAACTTTACCTTGAACATTACCTTGACTATTACCATCACCATCTAACCACAAATATACTTTATACTTATAGTTATCATTTTTTACTATTGTTTCTTCTAGTATTTCTAAATTACTATTACTAGTAGTACCTACAAAGTTACCTTCTTTATATATTTCATAAGTATTGCCACTATCCACACTTCTGGTAATCGTATATTTAAAAGCCTCATCAACAAGTTCTTCAGCTATATCATTAATTTTATAATATAATCTAAACTTCTTCTTAACACTACTATTGTTAACTACATCTACATTAGTACTTACTCCACTTTCATAACTAAGTACTGGTAATAATTCATCATCTATAACATAAGGTTTTAAAGTTATTTGTATATTATTAATATTGCCTATTGTTAAAACTAATGCTGTTTCTTTACTTTTCCAAGTTAACCAAGCATAGGTTCCTATTAATATAAATACCCCAAAAAGTACCCCATAAATTCCATACATAATCTTCTTTTTACTCATCATACACTTCCTTAAAAAATCCTCAAGTATTCTACTTGATAATTCTTAAAAAGTGTTATAAAGTCTTGAAAATACTGAATTTATTTAAATTTCATAATAAATTTAATGATAATTTTTTCTTACAAAAATATAGTTACAAATATTGCATAATCCCTTTATTTATAGTATAATTTAGTCATAATACAAAATAATAAAGTAGAATACTTTATAACTTTTTAAGATAGAAAAAAGATATCATTACTCGAAGTGATATCTTTTATACTTTTTCTTTTATATAATCATTAATCATTTTACTTGATATTGATAGTTCGTTATTAAACTTATCCATTTTATCAAGATATTCAAGGTATACTTGTTTATTATTTAGAATGGTTTCTAAATCTTTTATTTGGTGATCTATTTCTTTATAAGATGGATCACCTATATTTTCTAGATATGTAGCTTGTTTTTCTAATTCTTTAATTTTATTTATTATTTCTTTTATTTCTTCATCTTTACTAAGAATATCTTCTATTTGACGATATTCTTTATAGAGAGGACTATTTTCGATTGAATTGAATAATCTTTCTAAGCTAGTTTCTAGGTTCATAGATACCATCCAAACTCCATGTCTTAACGTTAGTTATTTTTACAGGAACTATTTTTCCTAGACATTCTTCGCCACACTCTACATTTACTAATTTCATGTTATCAGTATATCCAGCATATTTACCTGATTTTTCTGATGGCTCTGTTATTAATACTTGAACTACTTTATCTTTCATTTTTTGATTGCTTTCTAGAGCGTATTTGTTAATTAGTTCATTTAATCTAGCTAGACGTTCTTTCTTTTCTTCTTCTTTTGTATCATCTTTCATAAGAGCAGCTGGTGTTCCTTCTCTTTTTGAGAAAATGAATGTATATGCTAAATCATATTTTACAGTATTAACAATATCAAGTGTCTTTTCAAAGTCTTCTTCTGTTTCCCCTGGGAAGCCTACGATAATATCAGTAGTGATACTAACATTAGGAATTTTATCACGTAATTTATTTACTATTTCTAGATATTCTGCGGTAGTATATTTTCTTCCCATTAGTTTTAAAATACGATCTGAACCTGATTGAATTGGTAAATGAATATAAGGCATAATGTTTTCACATTCACTGATAACATCAATCATCTTATCAGTAAAATCCCAAGGATGACTAGTTACAAATCTAATACGAGGAATACCAGTTTGGCTTACTTCTCCTAGTAAGTCAGCAAAGTCATAATTATCATCAAAATCTTTACCATATGCATTAACATTTTGACCTAGAAGAGTTACTTCTTGATATCCATTATTGTATAATTCTCTTACTTCATCAATAATGTCTTGGTGATTTCTACTTCTTTGTTTACCACGAGTATATGGAACAATACAGTAAGTACAGAACTTATCACAACCATATTGTATATTTACCCAAGCTGTATACTTGCTATCTCTTTTAACAGGGATATTTTCATAAACATTTCCTTCAATACTATAAACTTCACGTACAGTATTTTCTTTATTTAGATATTCTGAAATATATTTTGGTATTTTATGATAGTTATGAGTTCCACATATTATATCTATCCATTTGTAATCTTTAATTTTATTAACTAAACCTTCTTCTTGAGCCATACAACCGCAGAAGATGACAATAATGTCATTGTGGGTTTCTTTTAGATGTTTGATACGACCTAACATTCCTTCTGCTTTATTATGAGCATTTTCTCTAATAGCACAAGTATTAACAATTATTACGTTAGCGTCATCCATCTCTTCAGTTTTGGTATAGCCAATATCTTCCATAATACCAGAAATATATTCACTATCATGGACATTCATTTGACATCCATAAGTTAAAATTAAATATTTTTTATCTTTACCAATAAGATCTCCATCATAATCATCATAGATAATCTTACATTCACTTTTACCTCTAGTTTTAGCTTCTAACATATTAGGTAAATTCATACTTCTCACTTCCTTTAATAATTCTATTTATATTTAAAGCAGGTAGTTTCATGATCATTTATTATACCAACAGCTTGTAAATATGAATAGATAATAACGGTACCGACAAAGCGCATACCTCTTTGATATAGATCTTTACTTATTTCGTCTGATATAGAATTATGAGTTTGAAATAAGTCTGTTGTATTTTTTATTATTTGATTATTAGTAAAATGCCAAATATAGTTAGAGAAACTATGATATTCTTCTTTGATATTTATAAATATTTTGGCATTTTTAATCATGGCTTTTATTTTTAATTTATTTCTTATAATATTTTTATTTTGAAGTAATTCTTCTATTTTTGTTTCGTCATAATTAGCTATTTTTTGATAATCAAAATCATCTAAAGCTTCTTTAAAATAAATTCTTTTATTTAGGATACATTCCCATGATAGTCCTGCTTGAAAAGACTCTAGTACAAGCATTTCGAATAGATACTTATCATCATGACTAGGTACAGACCATTCTTCATCATGATATTTAACATATAGGGGGTTATCTAGATTAACCCATTTACATCTTTTCATAGTTATTAATTATTCTGTTTAGATCTTTCAATGGTTTTATAGTTTTCTATGAATTCTTTTTTGTATTCAAGGAAACGGTCTTCTTGAATAGCTATACGAATATTTTCCATTATTCTTATTAAAAATCTTAGATTATGAATGGATAGTAAACGTTGACCTAGAGTTTCTTCTGCTACTAATAAGTGACGAATATAGGCTTTAGTATAATTTTTGCAGCATTCGCAATCACAACTAGTATCTACTGGAGTAAAATCTTCTTTATATTTAGCATTTTTTAGATTGATTTTGCCATATTTAGTAAAGGCATGTCCATGACGGGCTAATCTAGTTGGATGAACACAGTCAAACATATCAACACCACGTTCAACTCCTTCAAATAAATCGAATGGATCTCCTACTCCCATTAGATATCTTGGTTTATCTTCTGGAAGGTATTTGATTGAATAATCAATCATTTTATACATAGTTTCTTTATCTTCACCAACAGAAGTTCCACCAATAGCATAACCATCAAAATTCATTTTAACAATTTCTTCAGCACTATGTCTTCTTAAATCTTCATATTCTCCGCCTTGAACAATACCAAACAATGATTGTCTTTCATTATTGAAAACAGCTTTTCCACGTTTAGCCCATCTAAGTGTTCTTTCAACACTATTTTTACAATATTCATAAGTAGCTGGATATGGAATGCATTCATCAAAACTCATAGCAATATCACTATCTAGTTTATTTTGAATCATAATACTTTTTTCTGGAGTTAATAAGAGTTTCTCACCATTGATATGGCTTTTAAAAACTACACCTTCTTCAGAAATATTTTTAGGCTTAGCTAGGGAGAATACTTGAAAGCCACCACAGTCAGTTAAGATAGGACCATCATAGTGCATAAACTTATGAAGTCCACCAGCTTTATCTACTACATCTTCACCTGGACGAAGCCATAAATGATAAGTGTTGGCAAGAATAACACCTGCTTTTATTTCTTTTATTTCACGGTAGTCTAAAGTTTTTACAGTAGCCTGAGTTCCTACAGGCATAAACATTGGAGTTTCATATTTTCCATAGTTTGTTTCTAAGGTTCCATATCTAGCATTAGTAGATTTATCTTGATGTAATAATTCGTATTTTACTTTCATATATATCACAACTTTCTATTTTGTTAAAAGAAGAAAAGTGAGATATTTTATCTTCTTTTCTTTAACATGGCTCTAGATATTCTGATAGAGTCAATTATTGGTTTATAATTACTATGTCTTGCTTCTAAATATACTGTTCTTGTAGGGAGTTGTTCTAATTTCACTTTGTTTTTTACCATGGTTACTAAAACATTCATTTCATATTCAAAACCAGTTCCAGGAATTTCTAACATCATAGGAACTACTTCGTTAGTGAAAGCTCTTAATCCAGATTGAGTATCTCTTAGATAAGTTCCATATAAATGATAGAAAACGAATGATGATAATTTATTACCAAACTTATTTAGTTTTGGTACTTTATCACTTTCAAAGTTTCTACTTCCTAAGACAAAATTATGAGAGATTAACATTTCACTACTTACACGTAAGATATCATTAATGGAATGTTGACCATCACAGTCAAGAGTAACAACACCCTTATATTTATCCATAAAATGTTCTTGATAATATTTAATTCCTGTTTTTAGGGCACATCCTTTACCCATATTTTTATCATGAGTTATAATATGACATTTCTTGTCTTTTTTAATTTGATTAAAGATTTCTTTATTTTCACTACCATCATCGACGATGATTATATGTTCATAGTTATATTCAAATAATTCTTCAATTACTTTTAGAAGTGTTTCATCTGGATTATATGATGGTATTATAGGTATGCAGCGCATTTTTATCCCCCTTCGGTATATATCTCCACCACGGTTTGGTATATTTTTTCCACCATGTATTAGTATATCATAATTTTTATATTTTTTATATCTTTTATGAATAATTAATTAGTTATTTTTTCATAAATAGCTTCTAGAATTATATCTTTAGTTATAGGAGTGCTTTTTTCAAATTTTTCTCCGGATAAAGACCAATATTTAAAGGTATAACCTTCTTTAGTTGGAATTGGTAAATCTTCTAAGGTAGTACCACTTTCAATCATTTTAACGTTTATTTGATTTCCTCCCATACTATTAAAGGTTACTTTTACGTAATCTATAGGAGCCCACTGAGCTTTTAGAGTAGTATCTTCTGTTATTTTTTTAGAGAAATCAAATTCTTTATCGTCCTTAGTTGTCCATCTTACAAAGTGGTAACCAAACTTAGTAGGAGTGGCTGGTTCTTTTAAGTAAGAATTTTCTTCTATTTCTTCATTAAGAGTACCTGATCCACCATTTAGGTCATAAGTTATAGTAAGATAGTCTTTTTTAAATTTAGCAATTAATACTAAATCTTTATCAGGAATAGTATCAAAGTTATATAGTTCATCACCAATATACCATCCTAAGAAGGTATATCTATCTTTTTTAGGATCTTTTGGTCTTTCTATTTTTTCACTAACTTTTACATTTTGAGTTTTTATTTCACCATCAATATTAAAAGTTATTACATGATAATCTATTACTTCAGGGGTTTCGGTATACTTAGGAGTAATAGTAATATTTTCATATATGGGATCAGTTTCATTTATATATGTTCCATCTTTTACCCAAGATACAAAGATATAACCTTCTTTTTCAGGAATAGCAACGTTTTCTAAGTTATCCCCTTTTTTGATAGTTAATTCTTGTAATAATGAACCATCGGATGACACTATACGTACTTTATAATGATGATTATTATTTATAAAAATTATAGTAGTTATAAGTATAACTATTAGCATTATTGATGAGATAATAATCATTATTTTTTTATTCTTTTTCATACTTCTTATTCTCCTTTTAATTTTGTTATGATAATTTAATAATGTTAGATACTACTAATTGGTAGGTATCTAATCTTTTTTCTACTCTTCCGGATACTTTAATAATATTTAGTCGTTCTAATTGTTTATTTTTACTATAAACATCTGGGAATAGGGTTAGGTCTATTTGACGATATTCATCACTTGCTTTGATAAAAGCCATAACATCGTTTTTCTTAGTTATTACTTCTTTAATGTTATTAATTTCTAAGATTAGAGTTATTTGTTTATTTACATAGTTAGGTACTAGTAAGGTATTTAGAGAATGGTTATCTTTATATCTACTGACAGGATGACTTGATAGATAGAAACCAAAAGTATTGAATTCATTATGAATTAATTCTTCTTTGGAATATTCTTCACAAGGGAAAATATCAGGAGTGGCTATAGTAGTTAGATTAGTATCTTTTATAACATCGACATAAGTTAAGATATTATCTAAGTTATTAATTAGAGTTTTTTTATTATAGCCGAATGAAGTAAATGAACCAGATAAGATTAGTGAGATTATTACTTCTTCATTAATAGATTTACTATACATTCTTTTACAAAAATCAGTGAAATCTAGGAATATACCCTTCTCTCTTTCTTTTAAAATCTGATTAGTAATATTAGTACCAACATTTCTAATTATTGATAATGGACAAATTATTTCCTTATCATGAATTAAATATTTAGCGGTAGAAATGTTTATATCAGGAGTGGCTATAGTTATATTTTTACTTCTTAAAATAGCAACATAATTACTAGTAATTAACTCATTAGTAATATTATTATTTAGTACTGATACCATAAAATATGGATAGAAATTAGCTTTGAGATAAGCCATTTTATATGAAATAAGGGAATATGCTACGGCATGAGATTTGTTAAAACCATAATTAGCAAACTTCAAGATTAAATCATAAACTTTAGTAGTAATTTCTTGAGGATATCCTAGGGAGATACTTTTAGTAATAAATTTTTCTTTTTCTTTAATTAGAATACTTTCTTTTTTCTTACTCATGGCTCTTCTTAGAATATCAGCTTCTCCAAGTGTGTATCCAGCCATCTTGCAGGCAATTTGCATTATTTGTTCTTGATAGATAATTATACCATAAGTTTCTTTTAAGATAGGTTCTAGGTCTTTATGTAGGTAATCTATTTCTACTTTACCATTTCTTCTTTTGATGAATTCAGGGATACTATCAATGGGACCTGGACGATACATAGAAATAGCCATTACAATATCTTTGAAAGTGGTAGGCTTTAATTCTTTTAAGAAAGTCATCATACCAGGAGACTCAAATTGGAAGATATCAGTAGTATCACCTTCATAAAAGATACGCATAGCAGATTTATCTTCTAGGGGAATATTACTAAATGTAATAGCAAGATGAAGGTTTTCTCTGATAGAATGAATTATCTCATCGATAAATGTTAAGTTAGATAATCCTAGAAAGTCCATTTTAAGTAGACCTAGTTCTTCTAAGTAGTCTTTAGAATATCCTGAAACATACATTCCTAATTGATTTTTATATAGAGGAATTATCTCATCAATATTGGTATTACTCATAACAACACCGGCAGCATGAACAGAAATATGACGAGGTAGACCTTCTAAGTGAAGAGATATTTGATATAAATTTTTTAGTTCTTCAGAATTAGTAATAAGTTTTTTTAAATTGGGATTTTCTTTATAGGAAGTCATTAAATCTTTATTGCACATCTTGGCAACACTATCAATTAAGGAAGGCTTTATTTTTAATACCTTACCTACATCTCTTATAACTTGTTTAGCTCCTAATGTATTGAAAGTAATAATACCAGTTGCTTTTTTTTCACCATATTTAGTAGTAACATAATCTATTACTTCTTGTCTTCTTGAGGCATCAAAGTCGACATCAATATCTGGCATGGTTACTCTTTCACTATTTAGAAAGC
This sequence comes from uncultured Bacilli bacterium, assembly GCA_934101175.1. Taxonomy (GTDB): domain Bacteria; phylum Bacillota_I; class Bacilli_A; order RF39; family UBA660; genus RUG705. Next base: position 46,683 of record CAKOQC010000001.1, on the reverse strand, counting down.
GTTCAAATAGTAAACCATATTTAATAGGGTCTATATCAGTAATTCCTAGAGTATAACTAACTAAGGAGCCAGCAGCCGAACCTCTTCCTGGTCCTACTAATATGTTATTTTTCTTAGCATAAAAGACATAATCATACACTATTAGAAAGTAGTCATTAAAACCCATCTTATCAATAACTTCTAATTCTTTTTCCAATCTTTCTAAATAGATTTGTGGAACGTTATCATTTAATCTTCTTTTTAATCCTTTATGAGATAGATTTTTCAAATATTCTTTACTATCAATATCTTTATTATATATAGGTAATAGTCCTTCTTGATAAGTAATTTTAACATTACATTCATCTGATATCTTTTTAGTATTTGCAATATCAGCTTTGTTACTTAGTGATAAGACTTCTTCTTTAGTTAATAAGTGTTTACCTTGATTATTGTTAAAAGCATATTCTCCAAGTATTTTACCTTCTTTAATCATAATTAGATAATCTAGATAGAGATCATCATCTTTTAGAAGGTAACTAACATCAGTAATTAGAACTTTGTTAGGAATAGTTATTTGATTACATTCTTCTTGATTTTTATATCCTAGGTATTTGTCAGAATATATATTATAGATTTCTTCATTGTAACTAGTATAAGGCATAATTAGAATGAGGTCTTCTTTATAAGTATTTAAATCTTGGATGGTTAATTCTCTTTCTGATACGATTGTAGATAATTTTAATAAATTTTTATATCCATGATTGTTTTTAGCGTATAGTAAAACTACATATTCTAAAATATGCAGTTCGATACCTATTATGGGTTTAATTCCGGAGTTTAAGCATTCTTTGTAGAATTCCATAACGCCAAACATGTTGGCATCATCGGTAATAGCTAAGGAAGAATAACCATATTTTACAGCAAGGGATACAAGTTTTTTGATGTCATTTAGACTATTTAGTATTGAATAACTAGTTTTAACTTGTAATGCTGTATAATTCATATTATCCCTTCCTATCTATTATTGAATATTAAAATCTCCAAACAAAGTACATTATTGCAATAGCGGCTAAAGCAATAACAGTAGCTAATATAGCAACATTTGAAAAGCCACCACTTTTAACACCAATGTCACTACCAAGAATTGAACCTTTAAATTTTTCTGCTAACTTACTTTCTTTTTTGATGTGATTATTTGCAAGTTTATAGTTACCACGTAAGTTTAGGCTTTCATTATCATTAGAACTAATTACTAATGTTTCAATAGAGCCATCTTCATTTTTTAATTCTTTTTGGATATTGTTCATACTATCCCTCCTTTATTTCTTTTGTTTTTTTCTTTTTACTAATTAATCTATATATTATTATTATTATTTTCTTTTTATTAATTAACTTATATATTATTTTTTATTAACTAATTTGTATTTATATTTCTTTTTGATTGTTTTTTATCAATCAACTTATATATGTTATTTTCTTTTATTTTCACTAATCATTGTCATACTATCAGTTAATTGTTTTATTCTTTCAATAATTCTTCTTGCCTTTACTTGGTCTACTTCCCTATTAGCAAGAGATAAGTGATTTTCTAGTTCTTCAATAGTTAAGTTAGAAGTGAAGAATGTTGGTAATTTTTCTTCCATTCGGTATTGTAAAATTGTTCCTAATACTTCATCTCTTGACCATTCAGTGACACTATCAGCACCAATATCATCTAAAAGAACGTATTCTGTTTTTTTAATCATATTAAATTTTTGACGATATTCATCACTATCATTAAATGATTCTTTTAAGCTTCTTAGAAATTCTGGATAATAAATGATTGCTACTCTTTTACCACTTTTAGCTAATTCATTTAGCATAGCGGATAGCAAGTAAGTTTTACCACATCCAAAGTTACCTGATAGATATAATCCTTTATGGGGAGTATTCTTCTTAACACTCTTTAGATAATCATTAATCCATTTAATTACTGCAAAACGATTTTTATCTTTAGTATCTATTTCTTTCATAGCGGCTTTCTTAATATCTGTATTAATATTGAAATAATAGATGTTCTTTAAATAATTATTTTCTTTATCAAGATGTCTTTTATATTTGCATGGTATATAAGCAAATTCAACATCATCACCATTTCTATTTGGAAAATAAACATACCCTTTAACCTCATTAAGACATTCCATTATATTTTTACAATTTTTACAATGATTAAATTCACTAGCTGATAATTCTAATTTTGTAGTATATTTCTTTAGAATTTCTGGAGGCATATCTAATTTATTACAAATCTTTCTAAAAGTCAAATCATTATCATAATTTTCACGATAATATTTCTCTAATTGGTAATTAGATGTACCATAATTTGATTCTTTGATGACTTCTTTTAAACTTTCCATATTATCTGTACTCCTTAAGCAATTCTTCTATTTCTTGTCTTTCTTCTTCACTAGCGGGATTAGTTTCAATATTTTTATCAAACCAGATAGGTACTTGATTAGTTGTAGTATTTATTTTTGTTTTATTTGGACTGGTGGTATTATTTGGTTTATGATTTTTCTTAGCAATTTCCATCGCATCTTCGACAGTTTCAATATTTTTTCTTGACCACTGTCCGGCAATGGTTTCTACTAAGGTTCTTGTTAATTTTTTATCATTTGTTTTTAGAACATAATCAATTAGAACATTGACTACTCCTGGTTTTAATTTGTAATCTATAAGTAAGTCTTCAAGTAATTTAATATCTCTTTTTGTAGGTTCAGCATCACCACACTTACTTCTTAGAAAATCATATGGATTAACGGTTTCAAAAGTATAAATCATTTTGGCAATGTTTGAATTATCTCCGATTGGCTTTCTTAAATAATCTGGCTGTGTCTGCATAGTGATGGTTGGTAATAAACCGGAATGGTCAAACTGATAATGATTTCTTGATATTTTTCTTAATTCATCACGGCTTACTTGCCCTTTTTCATTAATACAAGAACGAATAATATTTTGCATTTTAGTAGCATCAATATCATATAGATATGCTAAAGATATTATTAATTCTTGCAAATCTTTAGTAAATATTTTTTTATCTATTTGTTTTGGCATACTCTCAATTAGAAAGTTTATATCAAAATTGCTATCAATATTTAATTTTAATTTATTATACTTTCTAATATTATCTTTATAAATATCAAATGAGGTGCAAGGAATAGCTTTAAAGACATCATTAAAGTTTTTAGTTATTTCTGTATAACCTTCTTTACTTACTTTAGGCATTTTGAAGTATTCTACTAATCGTTCATATTCACTTTTACCAACGTTATTATATAAGACAATATTAAATATAGGGTGATAGAAGAATTCGTGACTAGATATTGGAGAATATAATTCATATAAATAATTATTTACAGTATCTTTCTTTAAATATACTTTTAGTAGTCCTATTCCCTCTAAGGCATTTCTAGCTTCAAGTAATTCTTCTGATGATATACGCAGGTTAGATAATAAGTGATTATGATTAAGTTCTTCACTAACAGCTTTATTTTTATTTAAATCATTTAGAAAGATATTATATAGAGAAATAGCTGTTGGTCCTATTATAGGTAGATATAGCATATTTAAGACTTCTTTATCATAGTCAGTAACAATACTTTTACATATAACAGTATAACTATCTGCTGGTAATAATGCCATATCCATAATCTCACCCACCTTAGGTAAATTATATCATAAAACTCATATTTAAGCAATTTAAGTAGATAATTTTTTGAAATATTGTTCTAGATGTTTTTTATCTTGTTATTAATGATACTATTTGTTATTTTCTTTATACTTATTGATAGTGGTGGTATTAAAAATATAGATTAATGTTTTGATATGCAAAAAACCTCATTTTGTATGTAATGAGGTTTTTGCTGTTTGAATTGTTTTCTGTTTTAACATTTATATTTCGTTATCCTATGTATGTTACTTTAACGTAACCATTTCCTTGTTTAGAACATTTTTCTGTGGTAATTTCATTTGTACAAGTAGTAGATACTGTTTTAGTATTTGTGTCACTTGATGCTGTACAATTGTAGCAATACATATATTTATTAGTTAGTAAACTATTGCCAATATATCCAGAACCACCACCACCAGAATTTCTAGTTCCGGAAGCTCCGCCATAGAAACCACCGCCGCCAACCAAGAAGGCATCGATTACTGCACTACTACTAAATTTCAATGTTCCACTATTTAAGAATTTAATTTTCCAATTGTTATTACCTTCATCTATTACTTCACAATTTCCAGTATAAGTTAAATAATAATTACTTGCTCCATAATGTGCATTATTACATTTATAATTAAAATTTAGTGCAACTCCTTATCTTGCATTACGAATTACTACAACTCCGGAGCCACCAGCAGCATTATTTCCGCCGCCACCACCAGTATTAGCTGTACCAGCAACACCAGCTGAACCGCCGCCACCTTCACCACCGCCGTTTGAGCCATACGAATTACCACTTCCACCACCTGAATATAATGTTCCTGTTTTTTCACCAAATTCACGAGTATTTCCAGTTTCTCCATTAGGACCTGGTGAATTTATTTGACCTTCTCCAGCACTATATACAGTACCAGAAGTATTTGATTTTAAATTACCATCTGACCCATTTGAACCGCCGGAGCCACGACCGCCGCCACCACCTGATCCACCATTATGTCCTGTATCAGCATTACCTGCTGTTCCTCCAGCAGCTTTGTAACCAAAAGCTGATGATGTTTCCCCAGCAGCTGTTACTGCCCCACCTGAACCAACTACAATTGGATATACAGTTCCTACTTCTACTTCATCATACATTTTTTTAGTTTGTGTATAACCACCACCGCCGCCACCCCAAGCATTACTGCCTGAAAGACTTGAACCTCCGGAGCCGCCTCCTACTAAGAAAATATCAATAACTTTGTTATCATAAAAAATCAAATCTCCACTTGTTAAGAATTTTACTTTCCAATCATTATTACCTTCATCTATTACTTCACAATTTCCAGTATAAGTAAAATAATAGTCATAAAATCCATAAAACACATTATCACAATCATAATTAAAGCTCATTGCTGTTGATTCTCTTGCATTTCTAATTATAACAATACCAGATCCACCAGCAGCATTATTTCCGCCTCCGCCTCCAGTATTAGCTGTACCAGCAACACCAGCTGAACCGCCGCCGCCTTCACCACCGCCGTTTGAGCCATATGAATTACCACTTCCACCACCTGAATATAATGTTCCTGTTTCTTCACCAAATTCACGAGTATTTCCAGTTTCTCCATTAGGACCAGGTAAACTCATTTGACCTTTTCCAGCTTCATATACAGTACCAGAAGTATTTGACTTTAGATTTCCATCTGAACCATTTGAACCACCAGATCCACGACCACCGCCACCGCCTGATCCACCATTATGTCCTGTATCAGCATTACCTGCTGTTCCTCCAGCAGCTTTGTAACCAAAAGCCGACGACGTTTCTCCAGCAGCTGTTACTGCCCCACCTGAACCAACTACAATTGGATATACAGTTCCTACTTCTATTTGATCATTCCTTTTTGTTAAAGTATAACCTCCAGCTCCGCCACCCCAAGCATTGCTACCTGAAAGATTTGAACCGCCAGATCCACCTCCTACTAAGAAAGTATCTATGATAGTTTTATAGTTAAAAACTAAATCTCCACTTGTTAAAAATCTAACTTTCCAATCACCATTACCATCATCTACCACTTCACATTTACCAGTATATGTCATTACATATGGTGCTGTTCCAGCTGAACTATTGCTACAACTATAACTACTTGATAAGAGGCTATACACAATTTCTATTATTTCTACTGTAATAGTATTGTTAATAATTCCTGAATTACCAGCATTGTCAGTTACTTTCACACACACTAAATAAGTACCTGTCTCTCTAACAAGAAAATTATATTTTGCATTACTATTAGTTGTATATCCAGTAGTTGGACAACTACTAGCTGTTGTTATTAAATATCCATAATTTTTTATTCCACTACCTACATCACTAGTTGATGTATTTACTTCTACAATCCCATTTTTTTCTGATAATATTAATGAACCTGTAGGTTTAGTATTATCTACATAAAATATATTTGATACTTTTTTCGTACAATTTCCATTGACATCACAAGCTTGTGCTATTAAGTAATACTTACCGGTAGCTTTTTCTAAGGTGTAACTATTACCCGTCATAAAAATCTTATCCGCTGTAGCACTCTTATCAGTGGACCATGTATATTTAAATGTTGAAGCATCTAAACTATTACTTCCTTTACTTACATTAATAGTACTAGTAATATTTCCTCTTACATAACTACTATTACCATCTAAACTAAATGATATTACTGGTTTAGTACTAGTTTCCCATTTAGCATATATTGTTTGATTAGCTGTAACCGTTACACTTGTTGATGAAGTAATCAGTGTTCCATCACTTGCTGCCGTATACCAACCAGCAAAACTATACCCATCTCTTACTGGAGTACATAATGTTCCATAAGTACCACCATTTACTATTGTTTTAGAATAACAACCTGATCCACCATTATTATTATAAGTAAGGATTAATGATGTAACATTTGTTGAAAATGTAGCAGTTATTCTTGCGGCTCCATTGCCACTTTTAGCATAATTAGCAGTAGGTGTTGATGATACTTTAGTAGTGGTATTTGTCTTAGTAGCTGTAGATGTAGATGTTGTACAATTATAGCAATACATTGCTTTATTTGTGAGAAGAGAGTTACCTATATATCCTGAACCGCCGCCTCCGCCACCATAGCAACCGCCGCCTGTTCCAGAACCGCCACCATAAAGGCCGCCTCCGCCGGCTCCACCATTATTGCCACCTGCTCCATCGCCGCCAAAACCAAATTTTCCAATATTGCACCATCCGCTTTCGGCACATGACCCGCCAGCCGTTTGTGAAGCACCACCGCCTGCCTTACTTGAACAAGCACCATCTACCCCTTTATTACCTTCAATACCGCCGCCGCCGCCACCAGCACCAGAATTTCCTTGACCGCCTCCTCCACCAGCTACTATTAATATATTACTAGTCTTTGAAGATAGAGTTGATAATAAGCCGCTTACCGTAGCTATATGTGTCGCGCCGCCTCCGCCATAACCACTAGTTTTTGCCGTACCGCCACCGTTGTATCCACCTGTTGTATCCACACCATTTCCGCCTACATTTATATATATAATGCTACCTTTTGTTAAACTAGCACTTCCTATTGAATAAGCTCCATAGCCACCATTTGTTCCACCGCCTTGGGCTCCCCATACTTCTAATTTATAAGTTCCTGTTTCCGGTATTGTATACGTTTGCTCGCCAGCAGTAGTATATAGTTGATTAACATTAATGTAACTATATTTAACACCTACAGATGATAAATAAGCAATATTGCCAGCTTTATCAGTTAATTTTATACATCCATAATATGTTGTACCATTCGTATAACTTCCGGTATAATCCTTTGATACCCCAGTTTGATTTGTATATGTAGCAGCACTACAGTTGCTATTCGTAGTTAAGGCAAAGCCATATGTTCCAGTTAAACCTGAACCATCATCACCTTGATCAGATAATTTTAAAGTAAACTTACCGCTAGCTAATGATAATGAAGCAGTTCCATATGGTGGATTATCTTTCCAATCTGCATACAAAGTTAAATTACCAGTTTGATTTTCTAATTTAGTAATTACATCTCCACTTCCTCCTGATGAAAGATAATATCCCATAAATGTATATCCTTTTCTTGTAGGTATATCTAGAACATTATTTTCTCCCGGAAGATATTTTGTTAAGTATTCATCTTCATGCGTTCCACTAAAATCTGTATTACCAACATCTTTATAACTAATTGTGTAATAATCCGCTATAGTTACTATAGTGCTAGTTTCTTCATTACCAAGTCCCATTGTATTCTTAATAATATTACTAGGAACTGTCATCGTAGTATTTCCTAAAGTACTACCTGATTTTATTGTCAATGTATATTTATATCCATTATTTATTTCTTCTCTATTAACATTAGATATTGTTATATTGCTATTTGATAAAGTTATATTACTAATATTTATTGTACCTGTACTCTTATCTACTCCTATTTCATTATCCGCACAAGTTAGAATAATTGTACCTGTACTATTAGTATTTATATTAGTATTATCACCCCATGTACATACTGGTGGTGTATCATCTATACTATTAATTTCTACTCTTTTACTAATAGTTTTTCCTGTTTCATCTTTTACCCATAAGTAATACACACCTGTATTATTAACTGTATATTCTACATTATAGATATTATTTTGTTCACTAGTAGGTATATCTATCCATACTGTAGGTACTGTATTACTATCAGACATTTGATAACTAACTATTTTCTTATTTGAATTAACTATTGTAGCTTTAATAGTTTGATAACTATTAGTTAAAGTAGTAACTTCAAAAGTATTAGCTTTAATTTGATCTACTTGTGTCCATACTGATACATCTAATGTTTCATCTGACATAGAAGGACTAGCCAATGTCTCATCTAACCATATCCATATTGTATATTCACTCATTGTAGTAGTTACTTCAAAATTACTTATTAATGCTAATTCTGAATCGGTAGTTAAAGAAGAAAAGTTACCACTTGCTAACACATCACCATTACTAGTAGCATTACCTTTAGTAACTATCCATTTTAAAGCTTCGCTACTAAGATTATCTCCAATAGATTTTACCTTCATATTAATAGTAGCATATAAAGGAATATTATTTACTTCACTATCTTTTTTAATAGATACTGTAGTATGTACCCCAGAAGTATAACTAGATCCTACTTGAAAGTCTCCAATAAACTTAGACTCTCCTGAATCATAAATTATATATTCCTGTAATTTCTTACTAGTATTAAATACTACATCTTTATTATCATTTGCATCCCATATATATAACGAGAAAGTACCTGCTATAAATAATAATCCTAATAATATTGTCCCTATTATTAATCGTATATTTCTATTTTTCATAAGACCATTTCACCATCCAAAAAAATCCTCGAGTATTCTACTTTACTATTTTGTATTATAGTTAAATTATACTATAAATAAGGGGATTATGCAATATTCATAGTTATTTTTTCTAAAAATTGTATAAAGTCAATATTTTCAAGTCATTATAATGAATATAGAGAGTAATAAAGTAGAATACTTTATTACTTTTTTAAATTTTTATACAAAAAAAATAATACTTCAATTTTTGAACTGAGTATTATTTTTTTATTATATTTGATTGTAATATTGTGAATAAGTTTCTTTAAAGGTTTCTAACGTTTGACCACCGTAGTATTCTTCATTGAATAATACTTTCAAACGGCCTTCGTATTGTACTATTTTATCAAAGCCTTTAATATTTTGATATTTTTCTAACACTTGATTATACATAATATCTGCTGTGGCTTTATCATGGAAATCATAGTAGAACTCTACTCCATTAACGCTTTCCCCTTCATGCTTTATAATAAGCTTACATTCATTATTAACGTTATATACTAGTTGATTATCATTAGTAACCACATCGTTATATTCTGGAAAGTCGGTGTAATTGTTATCTTCTTGTGGCTTGTTAATAGAATTACTGGTATTATTACTACTTCCTCCACCACTACTATTTGTAATATTATTATTAATATCTTTATTACTGTTTTCTTTTTGTTCCTCTTCTTTAGTTACTTGATTTTGTTTAATGTCATTTACTATATCATTAGCTACTTTATCAGCCACAGTTCCAGTGGTTTCGCCTAATCCAGCAATACCTATTCCTGCCATGGCTCCACCGATAGCATCTGATAAATCTTTAGCATCCATATCTTCTCTAGCATCTACTTTTGGAGCTTCAATATTTGCTTTTGTTTCCTCTTCTATCTGAGGCTGGTCTTTTTCTGTTTCTTTTATTTCATCAGCTGAAGTGTTATCAGCATCTTTGAGTCCTTCCAATTGTTTTAGATATTTTTCTGTTTCAGCGATGACAATTTCACAAGATTTAATTAATTCTGCTAATAAATCTTTTAATGGATTAGGTCTTGTATATGATGTTACAGTTCCGTCTTTGCCAATACTATATTCAGTTATTGTATCTGGAGTTTCAGCATAGGTTGTTTGTAATTGTTCTAAATTATCTTTTAAATTTTTTAGATTGTCTCTTGTTTCTGGTATTTTAGAAGTATCTAATTCATCGTATTGCATGTAACTAAGAAGTTTATTATATGCACTAATCATACTTGTGATTAAACTTTCAGCATATTGTTGTTTATCTTGACACACTTCACTATATTCATTAATCTTAGCTCTAACAGTATCCCAAGCATCTCCTGTTAAAGCATTTTTAGAATCATTAATAAAGCTCATTAGTTCTTTTTGTATATCACTAGTATCGTTAATATCATCTAGTAGACTACTGATTAGAGCATTACCTGTAGATGATGCTTCCATTAATTTAGATTTACTTATTTTAATATCACTGGAAGTATCAAATGATATATTTAATTCTGGAATACTTTCATAAAAGCTTTTATATGAACTTAGGTTAACGCTATCAATAGCTTGTACATACTCATCTATAGAGCTTGTTAAGTTACTATCTAAGTTGCTCATTGCTTCGGCAATTGATCTAATATTTTGACAAGTCATATCTAATGATCCTAAAAAGCTTCTAGTCATATTTGTATAATTAGTAAAGGCTTCATTGGCAGCAGTAAAAGTCTGTGAGCCATCAGGTGGTATATGTACACCATTTTTTGATAAGAGAGTACTTTTCATGATAGCAGTACCTATTGAAGATAAAGCTTCTTCTACAAAAACATAATCAATAGATATAATGTTACCATCTTTGCCATTTTTATCTTTTCCATCTTTTGAATCATCAGCTTTGCTTAAACTCATAGTAACTTTGTTAGTAGCTTCATCTAGAGTAATAGTTCTTTCAAGCATTTCACCTGTTTTGTCATCTTTTACATAATCAATATAAACTCTTTTTTCTCCACGATTGAAAGTATAAGAAGTTTGTTGTCCTTCAGAAGCTGCTCTATGTCCATAATTATCCCAAACATAGTCACTTTTTAATTCACCTTTTCCAATTAGCCAATTAACTATATTATTGGCAAAAGGTTCTTGACATTTATCGGTATGGGCTTGTGGCATATCATAACTCATGATAAGTCCATTTCCACCTTTAGAATTATAATCTTTTATCATTTCTAATTCAGGGCCAGACATATTGGTATTAATAACTACTGAAACACCATCTTCAGCCATCTTATCAAAGGCTTCTTGGTTATTATTATAAAAACTATTTATATTAGTGGGATCTAGTCCGACGTATGTTGATACTGAAAAGCCATAATCTTTTGTGGTAGCATTGCATGCCATCTCAGCGGCACTTTTACCGCCTATACTTTCTCCCATACTTACTACAGAGTTGCTACTACCAAGCTCGGCAATAGCCTCAGCAATTGCTTCACATGTGGCATCGTTTCCAGTATAGTGATCGCTATTTACATATATCATTGCAACGTCAGTATCGTTATTGTTCATGCCTTCTACAATGCTTGATTCATAGCAGTTTCCAGCTGCAGAAAAGTTAACTACAGTTGGAGTATCTGAAGTTACATTACCATTACTGTATATTGTTAAAACGACGCCATTTGAGGCAACAAATTGTTCACCAGTTAATTCATTGTTATTTTCTTCCATAATTTACCTCTTCTTATACCCTTGTTTGATGTTTTGTACATACACTATTTACAACATCATTATATAGTTTATATAATTTGCTAGTACTTAGACTTTCTTTATTTCTGTAGACAAGTGCTAGTTCTGGTGCAAGAGAAAGATTTCTTTTTTTACAAAAATCTAAGAAACTATCTATTTCAAAACAAATATTTCTTTTAGCAACGGCATCAGTTTCTTTAGTAACACGATAACCGCTTGCATCTATTTCTTTTATATACTTATTTTTTAAGTATGCATATATTTTATTTAAATCCTCGGTTTTTCCATTGCAATATTCAGAATATATTTGATCTATTTCTAAGTCAACAGTGAAGTTTCCTGTGTAGGCATAGTAGTTAATTAATGTATGATAGAATAAGTCGATAGCTACTCTTTGACTTTTTGCTAGTTGGGTTTCAAAATAACAATATGTATCAAAAACATTATCATCATCTTGTTTGTTACTGTTAGCTGGTTTATCAAACTTTATTTTTTTGCCTGTTTGTGTTTGATAAATTTGACTTATCTCCTTTATTTCACAGGAATCTTTCTTGATTATTTCTAGTAATTCCTTTTTAGCTTTTTTAAATTCTTTAGCAGCTTTTTTCTTATTTTTTTGATAAGTATCTTTGTTTTGCCTTAGTTGAGTATTTAATCTATTTATTTCATTTGGATTATTTAAAACTTTTAAGCTTTTATTTGTTAAAGAAGCAATTAATTCTATATTTATTTGTTTGATAAAATCTTCAGTAATGTCTTTTTGGTCCATATCGTCTAAAAGTATCATAAGTCTTCTACTCTCTTGATCCCAGTTACCAATAGTAATTAAATGATGATCTTCTTTTCTTAAGAATTCTCTCCATAGAATTATCTTTTCTTTAGTATTTTTCATGGTCTTTAGTTTAGATAAAACGTCATTAGACATATTAGATAATATTAAGTATCTTACAGCTATATTTACATCATTTGATGTTGCTAGAATGTTTTTAAATTTATTTTTAATATTATTAATGTATGATAGATTAATATCTATTTTTCTTAAATCTTCATTTTTATCCCATAAATTTAAATCATTTAATACAAATGGGTTATCCCAATCATTGTAGTGTTCTTCAGCAAATCTTTTAAATAGTCCTTCTAATTCTTCATCAGAAATGTATCTAGAGCTAACTTTATTTGTAATATCTAAATATTCTTGTTTTAATGATGTTAGTTTTGCTTTAGCTTGTTCTGATATTTCATTGGCTTCTTTTCTTAGAGTGTATACTTCTTCAGGGCTAGCACTATTCATTATTTCATTACGAAAATATGACAAATTCTTTTTTAGTTCGGTTATTATAAAGTAACTTCTTATTTCGTACATTTGTTTTAAAGCCTCTTTATAGGCTTTTACTATTTTAGAAGGTTCACTATTTTTTATAAAGATATTTCTTACAGGACTTTGTTTATGATAATTAATTTTTTTATCTAAAGCTTTATTTAAGACTTCATTCGCTTCAATTATTTTTCTGGTAATCTCGTTGTATTTTTCTGTTGCTTCAGGATGAGCATCTGGATGATTTATTTTCATAAGTTGACGATATTTTTGTTTAACGATTTCTTTGGTTAGTTCAGAAGATATAAATCGTTCATTTATTATTTCATCAGTTTTTCCAAAATATAAGGTATATGCTTCTTTTAGATTCATTACTACCAATCTCCTTTTTTTATTACTTATACAAAAGTAAGGCTGAAAAGCAATATATTTGTTCTTCTCCATAGATACAGGCAGCTACGGAGAATTTAACATCAATTATTTCAGCTTCTTTTTCTTTCAAAAATTTATTAATTGCTTCTTCTAAATCTTTTTCATGAGATTCATCAAATATTTTAATTTTCATTTTATCACCATCTTAATTATAGATGGTTTAAAAGTTTTATTTTGTCAATTCTTCTTCAATTCTTATTAATTGATTATATTTACACATTCTATCAGTTCTAGACATTGAACCAGTTTTTATTTGACCTAGGTCTAATCCTACTGCTAAATCAGCAATTGTAGTATCTTCTGTTTCACCACTACGATGAGAAATTACTGTTTTGTAACCATGTTCTTTAGCTAGATTAATAGTTTTTAAGGTTTCAGTATATGTTCCTATTTGATTTAATTTTAATAAAATAGCATTACCAGCATGTAATTCAATTCCTTTTTCTAGGCATTTAATATTAGTTACAAATAGGTCATCTCCAACTAATTGAATTTTGTCTCCTAGTTTTTCAGTTATTAATTTGAAGCCATCCCAATCATTTTCATCAACTGGATCTTCAATGCTAATGATAGGATATTTTTCTACTAATTCAATGTAGAAATTTATTAATTCTTCAGTTGTTAACTTTTTATTATCTACCATGTAATAACCATCTTGATAGAACTCAGAAGCAGCTACATCTATTCCTAAATTTACATCTTTGCCAGGTACATAACCTGCTTTTTCAATGGCTTCAATGATTACTTTAAATCCTTCTTCGTTACTCTTAAGATCTGGAGCAAAACCGCCTTCGTCTCCGACATTAGTGTTGTAGCCTTTGTCTTTTAGAACTTTTTTTAGATTATGGAATACTTCTGCTCCAACACGAATTCTTTCTTTAATAGTGTCTCTACTTGGAATTATCATATATTCTTGGAAATCTAGATGATTATCAGCATGAGCTCCACCATTAATAATATTCATCATTGGTCTTGGAAGGGTTTTACCTGATCCAACATATTTATATAAAGGCATTTTGCTAGAAATAGCAGCGGCTTTTAGATTTGCTAATGATACGCCTAAAATAGCATTTGCTCCTAGGTTTGATTTATTTTCTGTGCCATCTAATTCAATCATTAAGTTATCAAGTTCTTCTTGTTTTGTAGCTTCCATGCCAATTACTTTATCACGAATAATAGTGTTGACGTTATTTACAGCTTTCAAAACTCCTTTACCCATAAATCTTTCGTCTTTGTCGCGTAATTCTAGAGCTTCTCTAATACCGGTTGATGCTCCAGATGGAACCATTGCTCTACCCATTGAGCCATCTTCTAGGTAAACATCTACTTCAACAGTAGGATTTCCTCTGGAATCCATTATTTCTCTTGCTTTTACATCTTTAATTTTACTCATAACATTTTCCTCTTTTCTTTGTTATTATTATTTTATTTATATTCTTATCATATAACCAGTTAAAGCTACTTAAGAACTTACCTGATTTATTTGATAATTTAGTAATGCCACCATTTATAATAATGGTTACATTCTTTCCTTTATGATACTTCTCTACTTTGCCCCTTGATATATCTGGAAATAACTTTTTATTAGGAGCTACTAAACCTTTATTATTTTTTATCAATTTATCTAATAATGATGGAACCATACCATTATGAGTATGACCTGATAAAATTAAGTCATAGTCGGATAATTTATCTAGGACTTGATCTTCAGTTAGTTTTAATGGTGAATGAATAAGCATTACTTTAGGAATATTTCTTGGCAATCTACTTCCAAGTAGTTTTCTTTGATTTTTAAGCTCATTTAATAAAGCTTCTGCGGATTCATCATTTGATATGTTATAATAATATTGTGTTGGTAAAGTTAGGCCAGCGATATAGATAAATTCATCTTGATAACTAGTATTGTCTAGAATATAGATGTCTTTTATTTCATTTATTTTTTTAAAGAAAGTCTTATCTTCTTCAGTAAAAATATCATGATTACCTAGCGATATTAAAACTTTAGTAAATTTACTTAGTTCTGTTAAAAATACTAATAACTCTTTGATTTTATATTTATTTTTTGTGATACTAGGCTCATCAATTAAGTCTCCTGTAATGACTAGATAATCTGGATTATTTAAGGATATTTTATTTTTAAGTTTTTCTAAATCTTTAAATTTGGTATTAATGCTAAAATGGATATCTGCGATATGTATTATGGTTATATCTTTTTTAGCATTTTCATTTCTTATAATATCTTCTTTAATTCTTATTCTATTCATTCTTTAAGCCACCAAATCTGCGATCTCTTTTTGTATATTCGGTTAAGGCTTTATCATATTCTTCTTCAAGAAAATCTGGAAAGTAACAGTTAGGGAAATATAGTTCAGCATAAGATAATTGCCATAGCATAAAATTGCTAATTCTTATTTCACCACTAGTTCTTATCATTAGGTCAATATCTGGTAAGTCTTGGTAGAGATATTTTTTGAATTCTTCTTCAGTG
Organism: uncultured Bacilli bacterium; assembly: GCA_934101175.1. Classification (GTDB taxonomy): domain Bacteria; phylum Bacillota_I; class Bacilli_A; order RF39; family UBA660; genus RUG705. The sequence continues at coordinate 30,660 of CAKOQC010000001.1, read as the reverse complement.
ATAGATTCTTTTTTGTCTTTTATTATTTTGTTTACAGCATCAACAATTTCGGCTCTACCTCCATAATTAAGACAGATATTCAAAATACCTCCAGTATTGTTTAGAGTATCTTTTTCCATGATATCCATGGCTTCTAATACTTCTTTAGATAATTTTTCTTTTCTTCCTGAGAATACTACACGAATGTTTTCTTTATTGAAATACCAAGTATCATTCTTAAAACCTTTGATAAATAAATTCATTAAATAATCTACTTCTTCTTTTGGTCTATTAAAGTTTTCTGTGGAAAATGCAAAAACAGAAAGATACTTTGTTCCTTTATGTAAAATATATTTACTTATTTTTTTTAGTGTTTTGTAGCCTTCACGATGGCCTTCAGTCCTTTTTAATCCTCTTTCTTTTGCCCATCTGCCATTACCATCTAGAATGATAGCGACATGATTAGGAATTAAAATGTTTGTACTATTCATATTGTTATACTCCTTTATATAATTATATTATAAATATCTATAACTATCAAGAAAAAAATAGTAATTTCTTTTAAGAAGACTACTATTTTTTTCTAGTTTTTTTGAATACTTTTTTCTTTATTCCTATTATTTCATTGACAGCTAATTCATAATTTAGAGCAAGATTTTTGTCTATTATTCCTTGATAAAATGTGTTTACTAATTCTTTATCTATAGGAGTATAATTACTTTTTATAAATACTCTATTACCATTAGAATTTTCACTACATAATAAGAAACAATCGTGTTTTTGACTCATGCATAGAAGAGAAAATTCTATATCGGTAGTTAATTCATAGAATTCTTTTTGTGGGTTTGGTGAAGTATATAGACAATTTCTTAGAATTATTTTTTGATATTCAGTGGGAATTTGGTATTTGTCAAAAATTTCTTCAATAGTAATTGATTTTAAATTTTTGATATTAATTCCAGATGATTCAATTAAGAGGTATTTACTTTTAGTCATTATTTACATCTTCTTTCTTATTTATAATGTCTCTTATAATATAGTTTGAGCATAATAATCCAGCTGTTGCAGGAACATATACTAAACTTGATAGGCAATCTTTTCTAACGGGCATTTCTGTTGATGATACGACCATAACTTTTTTATTTGTTTTAAGATCATTAACGTATTTTCTTAAGATTTTTGCTAAAGGGTCATAAGATGTTTTTCTAATATCTGTTACAGTTAATTTAGTAGGATCTATTTTATTAGCAGTACCCATACTAGAAATTAGTTTTATGTTGTTATCTAGGGAATATTTTATTAGAAGTTTTTTTGCTGGAACACTATCGCAAGCGTCTACGATATAATCTATTTTATTTTCAGTAAGAATATTAATAGTTTTTTCTTCAAGAAATGTTTGATATGTTTTAACATTACAATGAGGATTGATACTTAAAATTCTTTCTTTGGCTTCTTTTACTTTAGGTTTGCCAATATTAGTATTGTTAGTAATGATTTGACGGTTTAGATTAGTTATATCAATATTGTCATAGTCTACTAGAATGATATTATGAATGCCACTACGAATTAAGGATTCCATAGCGTATCCTCCTACTCCTCCAAGTCCTACAACCAAAACGGTTGTGTTTTTAATTTTTTGATAATTTGATTCTCCTACTAAAGAGATTACTCGTTCAAACATTTTATCACACTCCATACAAAAAGAGATAATATAACAATTATCTCTTAAAGTCAATAGTTTTACCCAAAGAACCGATACTAGGGAGATAAAACCCGCGCGTAAATCACACAGGTGGGTAATCACATACTCATAATTAGGATTCTTAATACAGATTAAGCATTCAACACATATAAGTAATTAGATCCCCTTTATATATCTTTGTCGGTTTTAAATCTAGTTGTCGTATCCTTCAGGTAGTTTAATTATATCATATATAGAAATATATGCAAGACTTTAGACATCACTTGACACATTTTTATAAATAATATTATTTATCTAAATATTTGTTTAATTCAGTAGCAAATTCTTCTTTTAATTCTTCAAGTCTTTTTTCGGTAGTAGCTTCAAAACGCATGGTGATGTTAGGGCCAGTATTTGAGGCTCTTACTAAGGCAAATCCATCAGAAAATTTTGCTTTAACTCCGTCTATTGTTAATATGTTATATTCTTTGTTTTCACAATACTCTTTTATTTTATTAATAATTAAGAATTTTTTATCATCAGTTGTTTTGACTTTCATCTCAGGAGTTGAATAATATTTATTTACATCATCTAACAGGCTTGATAATGGTTTATCGGTATGGGTTAGTAATTCAATTAAGCGCATTCCGGCATAAATACCATCATCATATCCTGGAAACTTATCTCTAAAATAGACGTGTCCTGATAATTCTCCACTTAGTGGATAATTTCCTTCTGCTGAAGCAGCTCTAGTATATGAATTACCAGTACGATATTCAACTGGTTTAACTCCTAATTTAATTAGTTCATCTTCAAGAGACTTACTACATTTTACATCAAATAAGCAAGCTTTATTAGAAACTTTATCATAAAGATATTTCCACATGATAATCATGAATTTATCAGTTTCAATCATATTTCCTTGATTATCAATAAAGCCAACACGATCGCCATCACCATCATAGCCGATTCCTAAGTCAGCATGTTCTTCTAGAACTTTATCTCTTAATTTGAAAAGATTTTCATATACACAAGGATCTGGATGATGATTAGGAAAATTGCCATCCGAAATATTAAATAAAGGTATAGAATCTATTTGTGGTAATTTTGCAAAAACTTTATCCGCAATGATACTAGTAGTGCCATTACCACAATCATAGACAACTTTAATTTTTCTGCTTCCAAATGTTAACTTTTTAGTAATTAAATCGATGTAAGCTTCTTCAATATTCTTATTAATAATTTCACCTTTTCCAGATGCAAATTCTCCTTTTTCTATAATTTCATATATTTCTTTAACAGACTCACCATAAGCATTATGAATTCCGTTATAAGAAAATTTAAAACCATTGTATTCTTTAGGATTATGACTAGCAGTAATCATCATACTAGCATCTGTACCATAATAATTGGCAGCAAAATAGCACATTGGAGTTGTTGTTAGGCCTAATCTTAGAACATCTACACCTGTTTCTAATACTCCTTTTACTAGATTTTCTTCTAAAGATGGAGATGATAAACGATTATCATAGGCTACAACAGTTTTATTTTTGCCATAGCTTCTTAATTTTGTACCATAAGCCTTTCCTATTAGATAAGCTGTTTCTTCATCTAATTCTTGATTATATATTCCTCTTATATCATATTCTCTAAATATTTCTTTTATTAATTTCATTTTATATCCTTTCTCTATCCTTTTGGATAGTATAAATCATAATTATCTTTTAATTTTTCTAGTGATACATTAGTATATATCCCAGTAGTACCAATATTTTCATGTCCTAACATCATTTGAATACTTCTTAAGTCAGCTCCATTATTTAGTAAGTGAGTAGCAAAGGAGTGTCTTAGCATATGCGGAGTAATGTTTTCTTCAATTCCTTGATTTAGGGCAATTATTTTAAGGTTTTTGAAAAATCCTTGTCTAGTCATTTTTTTGCCATGATTGTTTAAGAAAAGATTATCACAAAGGTAACCTTTTAAAAAGGTATCACGATATTCTTCTAGATATATTTTTAAATATTTGCAAGCAACATCACCCATCGGAACTATTCTTTCTTTATTTCCTTTACCAAAACATCTAACTACTTGTCTATCTAAATCAATATTTTGAAAAGTTAAGTTTATGAGTTCTGATACACGAAGACCTGTGGCATACATTAATTCTAACATTGCCTTATTACGATAATCGTATGGAGTTTCTAATTTTATATCTAATAATTTATCTACTTCGTCGATGGTTAGAACATGAGGTAACTTCTTATAAAACTTAGGTCTTTCTAGATCAATATTGTTATGATATATCTCTTCAGTATTTAAATAGTTATAGAATGATTTTAATGAAGATATTTTTCTTACTACAGAATAAATACTATACTTTTCTTTTTCTAAGTATTTAAGGTATTTATATGTATCATAACTATCAGTCTTATCATAATCTTTGTCAACATATTCTAAATATTTATAAATATCTAATATATATGAGTTAATAGTACTATCAACATTTAAGAATTTAATAGTTATTAAGTATTTTTGATACTGATTTAATATTTCTTTATTTTTATTACTTATTTCTAAATCTTCTATTTTAATCATCTTATCACTACTCTTACGAATCATATCATTTATATTTTTCTTACAATATAATAGTATCATATATAAAAATTAATGTCAATAGTTTTCGTACATTTGTTTGTATTAAATTAATTAAAAAAGAATGTGTGTACATTCCTTTGATTAATTACTTTCTAGATACGTATTTGCCATCTTTAGTAGATACGATTATTTCTTCACCTTGTTCAATAAACAATGGTACTTTAACAAGTAGACCTGTTTCAATAATTGCATCTTTAGTAGCATTTGTAGCAGTATTTCCTTTAATAGCAGGTTCTGTTGAAGTAATTACATAGTCGATTTTTTCTGGTAATTCAATACCTAACATTTCGCCTTCATAGAAGAATATTAATACTTCTAAGCCTTCTTTTAAGAATTTAGCTTCATTTTCAATTTGACTTTTTGATAAATCAACTTGTTCATAAGTATTCATATTCATGAAAGTATAGTTGCCACTATTTTCATATAGATATTGCATCTTTATTTTTTCAACATGTCCTTGGGGAATCTTTATTCCAGAATTGAATGTTTGTTCTACGATAGAACCAGTTCTTAAATTTTTTAATTTAGTTTTAACAATAGCTGCTCCTTTTCCTGGTTTTACATGTTGAGATTCTAGTACTTGATATAAGTTCCCTTCGTAGCTTATAGTCATACCATTTTTAAAATCATTAACATTTATCATATGGTTATTCCTTTCTCATTATTTCTTTTCTTTGTGATTAGTGTTCTTACGACATCTAGGACAATATTTGTTAAGTTCTAAACGTTCCGTTGTATTTTTTTTATTCTTACTAACTGTATAGTTAGGAGTCTTACAATCTTCACATACTAATGATACTAAAACTCTATTTTCGTTTTTCTTTGCCATGGTTTTCTTCCCTCCTTCAAAACATCAATGGTATTATAACATATTTTAATTGGTATTGACAACCATTTTCTTAAATTTAGTGGTATATTTCAAAATATTTATTTACTAATTTAGCAGAAATTCTTTTAGTAGCAGGGCTTTGATAATCAGAATTTGGAAGGCTTATATCAGGAGATACGACAACAATACTCATTTTAGGATTATCACTTGGAGAATATCCTACAAAAGATGTAGAGATAGTTTCAGTATCAACAACGCCATCATCATTAGTATCTATAAAGCTTTGACTAGTACCAGTTTTACCAGACGAATTATAATAGTTACCCATATAGCCATAACCTAGACCATCAGTTACTACTTGATTAAAGCCTAGTCTTACTCTATCCATATATTTGGTATCAATATCTATTTTCCCTAATACTTCTTTATTATTAGCATATATCAAATCTCCTAGAACGTCTTCTTTATTAGCTGATGGTGCATACACTTCTTTTAAGAGATACGGCTTTAATCTTGTTCCACCATTAGCAATAGTATTTATATATTGGGATAACTGAATTGGAGTATAGGTATCATACTGTCCAATTGAGAAGTCTAGAAGATGGCCTGGTAAGGTAGAAATTCCAGTGTATCCTAAGCTTTCTACTGGTAAATCAATGCCAGTTTTTATACCTAGTCCAAATGACTGATACATTTCACGATACTTATTAAAAGCATCTTTATTTATTTTTAATGGTTCATTATATTCGTAGTTGCCCTCTCCTACTTTAATAGCTATTCTATATTGATAAACATTAGAAGAATATCTTAAGGCATATAGATCATCAATATCTCCCATGGTACGCCAAGAACATTTTTCAGGAGTATTCTTTATTTTAATACATTCATCTTTTTGAATAGTGCCAATATCAATAGCACCATATTTGTATCCTACCAACATGGAAGCTCCTTTTACTACTGATCCGGGTGTTACAGGCAAGGTAACTATACCAGGAGTATAATCAACAATCTCTTTAGTACCATTATCCTTAGTTCTAACTTGTTTACCAGCCATAGCTAAGATTTCTCCGGTGTTTGGATTAGAAATAATAGCAAAGGAACGATTATAATATGTAGTATTTGGTTCATAACTAGTATTAATTACTTCTTCTTTTAGAACATCTTCTAAATATTTTTGTAAATCAATATCAATAGTAAGAACGATGTCATTACCTCTTTTACCGAAACTTACTAATTCATAATTATTGTTTTTACCAACACGATATACCGCTTTAGTACCTTTTAAATAATCTTCATACTGATATTCTAGATAACTGATACCTACTCTATCGTCTAGACTATAGCCTTTTTTTAGATAAATATTAGCTAGTTCTTCAGGTATACCTTGAGTATCTGATGAGACTGTTCCTAAAATAGATTTGAAAGTATCGCCATATAGATAAACTCTTTCCCAATCTAATTTAGTATTAAACCCTGATAAAGAATCAATATTTTCACTAATAATAGCATATTCTTTTTCAGTTACATTTTTATTTTTAATAATCTTTTCAGCATAAGAATAGCCTTTATTCATCAAGTAATAAATATAAGCAGCTTCTTTATCTTGTTCTTGATAATTAATCTCTTCTAGATTTATTCTTTCAATTATTAAATCAATTATATCTTTATCAGTTAATTTTCTTTTAGTCTTTTGTTCCCACTCTTTATCAGTAATTAATTTTTGACATTCTTCAATATTATTTAGATAATAGAAGTATTTTAAGCGATAATCTGATAAGTTATGATAATCTATATCTAGAAGCTTTCCAACACGATATGCTAAAGCAATTTCCTCTTTGGTAGTAATACCAGTCTTTTTCTTATAATAAATTGTTTTAATAGCCTGATTATCTACTAATAAGTTATAATTTCTATCATATATTCTACCTCTTGGAGCACTTGAACCTTCAACAGTTTTTTCAGTAGCAATAGATAATTTATCTTGATAATCTTCATAATCTAATATTTGTAATTTAAATAATCTTACACAAATAACTATAAATAACAATACCACTATAACTGAGATAAATATATATCTTTTAGTAATAATATCTGTTAAGTTTTTATTACCAATTCTTACTGTTTTATTAATAGGCTTATATTTAGTTTTCTTTTTATTTATAGTTTTTTTCTTAGCACTATTAATGTATTTATGCTTAATTATACTCATGGTATCATCCTTTCATTATTTATTATATCATAAAACACTTTATTTATCATAAAATTAGTTAGGTGATGAGATGAACAAACAATTTATTATTAATTATATTAAGCAAGTTAAAAAGGAAGATATAGCTTCTTTTGCATTAAATCAGGGATTAAATGTTAGTAATAAGGAGTTAGATTTAATTTATTATTATATAAAGAATGAATATGAGCGTTTTTTTAATAATCCTAAAGAAATATTTGAAGAAGTTTATGATAAATTAGCACCAGATAATTATCAAAAACTAATAAATTTATATAATAAGTATAGATTTTTTATTGCTTAGTATAAATTTATTTCATTTTTTAAATAATAATTATAAGCTTATCTTTCATAGTCATATGATTTACTAATTATTATTTCTTCGACTATAATTTTGAATATAATCTAAATTTAATATACTCTATATTCATATCAGTTCTGACAATATCAATATATCGCATGAACATATATTTACCGATATACTTTTTAAAATTTTTTGTAATAAATTAAAGTACTCCCGTTTTGTATTTAAAAATCCCTAGAAAATTGAAGATACTCTATTAATAGATAAGATACTTTATTGTATTTGTATTATCTACTTTATAGAAGTATTTCAAAAATCTAGAGATTTAATTATATTTAGAACATGAGTGTTCTTTTTATTTTAATTATTAACCCACATTTTAATTACTATTTCTAATTTTGTTAATTAAGTTTTCATCAAAAGCTTTACTACGTATCATAGATATTTCATATTTATATGGAGGATATATTTTTTCTTTAGAAGTATCATCAATAGATACATATGGAGTTTCTAGAATTCTAGGAATGTCTTTTAAACGTTCATTATAAATAATATTTATAAGAGTATCGAAACCAATATAACCAAAGCCAATATTTTCATGTCTATCTTTATGAGAACCAAGTTCATTTTTGGAGTCATTGATATGAATGCATTTGATATAATCAAGTCCTATTTCTTTATCAAATAAATCTAGATATAAATCAAATTTAGTTAAATCTACTCCACTATCATGTAGATGGCAAGTATCTAAGCAAACACCTATTTTATTTTTATAAGTTACTCCTTCGATAATTTTCTTTATTTCTTCCATAGTAGAACCTATTTCAGTACCTTTACCAGCCATTGTTTCTAATAGAATTGTTACATCTTTATCATTATCAAGAATTTTATTTAGACCATAAATAATTCCAGATATAGCTTCTTCTTTAGTATAAGATACGGAAGCGCCTGGATGAAGAACCATATACTTTATACCAAGAAGGCTGCATCTTTCAACTTCTCCTTTTAGGAAATTTATAGAGAATTCTTGTTTTTCTAGATTTCCAAGATTGACAATATATGGAGCATGGACAATTATTTTTGATAAATCAAGATTATTTTCTTTCATAAGCTCATATGCTTTATATGTTAGTTCATCATTTATAGGAAGTCTATTGGTGTTTTGTGGGGCACCTGTATAGAACATAAAAGTATTTTCACCATAACTTAGACTTTCTTTAGTAGCTCCATATAGTTGCTCTTTACTAGAAAATCCTACATGAGAGCCAATTATCAATTCATTATTTTTCATTTTATCACCATGCTTTAAGTATACCATAAGTAAAAAAAATAAGAAAGACTAAAATGTCTAACTTATTTTAAACGTGAAATTTTCATTTGTTTTATTTTCTTTAAGGTATATTCATCAGGAGGTTCGTTATTAACTCTTTTTACTACAAGGTCTTCTAAACGACTTTTTGAATAATATAATTGTTCATCAGCCATAGTTAGAATAAAATCTAACCAATTATTTATCTCTTTATTAGTATCTTCAGATAGTCCAAAATAGATATGATCTATGCATTTTACATAAGTGTATTTATTAGCTAAGATACGATTAGATAAATTAAGAGGACATAATAATAATCTGGTTTGATATAATTTATTAATTTGTTCAGTAAACTTAAGGTTATAGATAAGTCTTGAGGTTCTACCATTGCCATCAGGATAAGGATGTATTCTGTTAAAAAGAAGGCTCATCATGGCAGCATTTATAAATGGATTACTATATAGAAGAGAAATCTTGTTTTGCTTATATACTTTGATAAAATCATTCATGAAACGATTTACATCTTCTGGATTAGCACCACGCCAGAAAATTTCTTCAATACCGTCTTTGCATCTAGAAATTTTAACAGGAGTTTTGCGATAAGTATACATTGGAGTAAAGGTATCATCTCCACTAGCCATAATAAAGTTATGTAAATCATGAATTCGGCGATGATTAATACTTAAACTATTGAAAAGATAGCCATTTTCAGCAAGGACGCTTTCATTAAAACCTAAATTTTCAATATTTTGACTGGCTTTTAATTCTTGATGGACTAAATCTATCCAATAATTAATTATTTCTTCATCATCGTAGATAGATAGTAATTTAATATAATCATCAAAATCTTTACTAGTGTCTTCTAAATGAAATAGTAAATCATCTTGAAGTTTTATTCGTTCTATGTATTCTTCAAGTGAAAAATATTTTACATAATCACTATTCATTCCATACTCATTGATAGGCATTCATATCACCCCTTTGATGGTTATGTATTTTAGCATACTTTTGTTCGTTTGTCAATTATTTGTTTACTTTACTTCAAATTCAATGTAATAATTATCAAAATTATTTTTATAATCCAAATATTAAGAATATTTTTGTTATAAGTGGTATTAAAAAAGATATTGATAATCTCAATATCCTTTATTTATACTGTTATTAATATGTATTAGCAGCCTGTAGATTTTGCTTGAGCTGGATCTACATCATGATATTCTCCAGCTGTTCTTCCTGTTCCTTCTGAAGCCCATTTTGAAGTTGCAGCATTTAAAACTACACATGCTCTACCAGTGGTTGTATTAATATACCAAGTTCCACTAGCGTAGTTTGTAGGTTTGACACCGGCTTTTTTAAAATCATCAACTGAAATAGATCCAGCAGCATCCAATGGAATTGTTACTGCAACGTCTATTCCTTCACCAATCAATTGAGCTTGATATTGTTTTTCAAGATACTCAGCGATTGTATTAGCAGATAGTTCAAATGCTTGTTGACGTGATTTCTTAAGAGTTGGTAATACAGTTACTAAAGTAATACCTACAACTATTGCCAAAATAACGATAACAGCTAATAATTCTACTAAAGTAAATCCTTTTCTATTTAATTTTTTCATTTTCTTATCCTCCTTACTCTAATTAAAATATAACATAGATGTTTAACAATGTCAACCTGATTACTATAATTTTTATTATTTATATTTATAAATATTTATCTGTTTATTACCATAATTTCTTTCTTTATAAAGAGCTAGTTTATCATATTCTTGAGGTAAATTTAAGTTATGATGTTCCATTATTAGAAGGCCTTCTTCAGTTAAAAGATTTAATGTATTTACCTTGTCTAATATTTTTTCATAAACATCATATGCATATGGAGGATCTATAAAAATCAAATCAAATTTTTTATTTTCTTTAGAGAAATTATTTAGGGCTTTCTTCCAATCAGATAGTACTACCCTACTTTTAGATTTGATATCTAAAGAAGAAATATTTTGATTTAGAACTTTGATAACTTCGGGATTATTATCAATAAAGTATGCTAATTTAGCACCATTAGAGATAGCTTCAATGCCAAGATTGCCTGATCCGGCAAATAAGTCTAGGACAACACTATCTTTGATGTTATCTTGAATCATTCCAAAAAGAGACTCTTTTACTCTATCCATAGTAGGTCTTGTCCCCTCAATATTATAACCATTAATTTTTCTACCTTTTAAAGTACCACTTATAATTTTCATATTCTACTCCTTTATATATGCTAATAAATAATTTCTTTCATTAGTATGATTATATCTGTATGAATGATATTTATCATGATTGCAATAAGTACATATTTTACTATCATAAATATTATTTATACCTAAATCTAATAAGATACTTTTTAATAAACCTACTAGGTCTATATAATATTTATTTTGTTTTTTTATAGTGAAATCATCAATATTATGATATGTATTTTTAAATTCAAGATATACATCTATTTCTACTTCAAAATGACATTCTCTTATAGAAGGATAAATATAGATACTTATATCTTCTTTATGAGAATGATATGTTTCTAGAAATAAATCAAGACATTTCTTAGTTATATTTTTTAAAGTACCACGCCATCCTGAATGGATAAGGCCTAGTATTTTTTGCTTATTATCATAAATTAATATAGGAATACAATCAGCAGTTTTAATAATTATTGGAGTATTTTTACTGGTAGTAACTAAAGCATCTCCTGATGTATTATTATGATAATTATTATCCACTATTAGTATTTTATCTGAATGAATTTGATCTAGATAATAGTATTTATCTAGATGATAATTTTTAATAAGATTATTTAGAGTATCACTAGTAAAGATATTTAGAACATTATCTATATTAAATGAGTATGTTTCTTTCATAGATTACCTTATTTTAAGAACATAAATGTTCTTTTGTATGAGTATAACTTTCATATTTTTTGTTTATTTTTAATACTAATAAAGATAGTTCATTATATGATTTCATATATATTTCATAGTATTTATTTTGATATAGTTCTTTTTTTATGGCTAGTAGTCTATTTGAATCTTTGGTATTTTTATATTCTTTTACTAATGATAAAATATGATTATCTTTTTCTAAAATAGATTTTGCTAATGATATATTTTTAATCATCTCTGTATTATCTAGAACATCTAATAATTCGTATGTTTTTTCAACAATATCACTCATGGCATCACCATTTTAATAATAACATAAATTAAAGATAATGGCAATATTTATAGGACGTCTAGAAATGTTTTGACCATATTAATATTATCAATTATACGATTAATTTTATCTTCTGGTTTTAATTTATATTTGTCTTTCATATCTTCAAGAAAATCTTTATAGTAGTTGTTTGTTCTATTTAAATATTTGTACCAATAAGAGTTTTCCATTAAAAATGTTCTTTGTTTTTCATCTTGACCGATACGATACTGAAGGTCTAGTCTCATTAGTCTTCAAACCTCTTATAGATAGCACGTGGTTTATAGCTACTTCCTTTTGTGGTTGCTTTATTGGCAAATAAATCACTGAACAATCCTACTGCTTTACTAAGAGAATTAACACCATCTTGAAGTTTGTCAACATCAATATTTTTAGCAAGGCTAACAATATCACTTATAGTAGTATTACTCTTTTTTTGAGTTTTACGATATTCATCCCAGATGCTATTATCTTCTCCATACATATCATATAGTTCATAGAACTTTTGCCAGGTCATAGAGCCATCTTTTATATAATTAGCAAAAGTAGGATTAGCTTTAGCAAAAACTTTGAATTCATCAATTTTACTCATATTATCACCTTAATATATTGTATGTTAAATAACTATTTATTTGACATAATACGTCATTTTAGTGTTATAATATAATTATGATTGGAGGATATATGAAAAAACGTTATCTACTATTAGGAGGAATTATATTTTTAATGTTAACCGGTTGTGGTAATACTAGTATGGAAGCTAAGTCTTTGAGTGATTTTGAGAATGCCGGTAATAATAATAGCTATGTGGTTACTGATAATAAAGAAAATTATAAGAATAGTGATTATATTGTGGAAGCTTCTTTGGCTAGTTATAATGATATTTCTATTGAAATGATTGTGTATGATACTAGTGATAATGCTTCTTTAGTTCAGGAAGAACAAATTAAGAATTTTAATCTTTTAAAAAGTACAGGAGCTAGTGAGAAAAGAGATAAGGGTAATAATTATTATAAGTATGTTTTAATATCTAATAATTACTATATGATATCATCTCGTATTGATAATACACTTATATTTTGTAAGACACCTTTATCTAACAAGGATAAGGTAGAAAATTTAATTAATGAAATGGGATATTAAAAAAAGATATGTTATATATCAATTAACTTGATTAGTTATTTGAATTAAATATATCTTTTTTTATTAAAATATAACTTTTAATCTTCTTAGTATTTTTTAGTGTAGGGTTTATTTTTTCATTCTTAAGAAAATTATTAAGAGTGATATGGTGCTTATAATTAAGAGAAATAGATTGCTACTAGTTAGAAAGATACTAGTAAGATTAGCAAAGATGTGAACTATGATAGGATATACTATATTTTGATATTTTTCTAAGATTATAGATAGAAGTAATCCTAATATAAAGGCATAGATAATAGTAATTAAATTGTTATGAACAAGAGCAAAAATTAGAGATATTAAAATGATAGCATATTTTTTAGGAAGAACTTTCTTTACTTTTGATAAGGCGGTATATCTAAAGAGGATTTCTTCAAAAATAGGTCCTAGAATAGAGGTATAAAGAATGATTATAGGAAGACTTAAATTAAGAATAGTTTTATTACTTTGATAATCAATAGTTAACATGTTATAAAAAGTAGAAATACTTATACCTATTAAAATCATTAGAGGAATGTATTTATAGTTTATATTTTTACTTTGATGGTAATTTTTCTTATATAGATATATAGTTATTGGGATCATTGATATAGTTAAGCCGATGATAGCATATTTATAGATGGCATTAGGATTATTTAATAACATAGAGTTATTGGTAGTTAAGATATAGATAATCAAGAAAATAATTACTGCTAAATACATAATTAAATAACTTAATATAATATCTTTAAGAATATACCAAATCTTTTTCATATCATCACCAACTAAAAGATATCATATGAGAGTATTTGTGTCAAGTTTTAAGTAATGATTAGTATTATGTGTAGTTAATGTTAGCATTATATTTCTTAAAATTAACATTTCACTTTTTATAAAATTTTCCTTTATATTATTTAAAAAATATGATATACTTTTATTATAGAGAGGTATAGATTATGAATGATATATTAGTATACTCAGGTGGGGGTTATAAAATATATATGTGTAGTATCGATGAGATAGATACTTATTATTTAGTTATACCAAACAAAGATTCTGCAAAGTTTTCTTTGTGTATAGATATTCCTGATGGTGATTTAAGATATTTAGATAATAAAGTTATTATTGATAATATTTTAGAAAATTTGGTATCACTACATCAGGATAATGTAATATATCTTTTACCAGTTTTACCAAAAGAATTAATAGTTGGAGAGATGGAAATAAATGATGATGCTTTATACCGTAAGTTAGAAGATATTTTAATATCACTAGCAAATGATACTTTTAATCGAATTATTAAAAGTAATAAAGCGGTAGAACAAACTATTTATCTAGGTATTATTGATGAAAAACAGAAATATTTCTTAGACTGGTTAAGTCTTAATTCACAGTATGCTAATTATATTAGAGGAATTACTTTAACTAGAAAAGATAATTATCAAGAAAAGGTACAAGAAGAATACTATACAATGGATGATAATACCGGTAATAGTGGCAATTCTTTATCTGGTAATGGCGGTGTAACGGTAGAAAAAAGCAGTTCTAAAAAGAAAGTAAAGATACTTCCTAGTAAACATGGCTATACTTCATTTAGTTTGATAGGTTTAATTATTACAATTGTTAGTGTTATGTATATATTAATAAAATAAGAGTTCTTAGTAGTAAAGGGCTCTTATTTGTTTTCTAAATCAGAATATTTTATGATAAAGATGTTTTTATCTTTATAGAATGCATAGAAAATATCTGATAATTTTAATTGTTTTACTTCAAGAAGTTTATCAACAAAAGTAGTATCTTTTTTTAGTTCTTTTAATGTTTCATATTGAATACGACCATCTAGGATTAGAGGTAGTGGCAATGGGGTTCTAGGCTTATTAGAATATTCAAATACGGATAACGTTCCATTGTTTTCTAAAATAGCATATTCTATTTCTTCAATACTGCGGTACCCCTTCCCTCTTAATTGAGTTAATAAATCATCCAAATTATATTTTTGTCTTACCATTTCGTTAAAATTAACATGACCATTTTTTATAATAAATGAGGGTGCACCATCTAACATTTCTCTTATCTTAGGATTTTTAAGACTTATATAAGACAAGACTATTTGAAATATTACTAAGACTATGATGGGAATGATAGATGCAAAAATACTTTTACTAGCATCTTCTACACAGATAGCTACTAACTCTGCTATTAAGATTGATACTATTAAATCCACAATACCTAATTGCCCTACTTCTCTTTTTCCCATTAAACGATATATTAAAATTATAAATATATAGAAAAAACTCATTCTAAAAATTATTTTAAGATATTCCATAAAATCACCATTAATATTATTAACAAGTCATAATTAAATATACAAATACATAGATATTACTAGGTGATTTGATGATTAAAACTTATTTAAAGTGTTATGGATATTTATTTGGTATGATATTTATACTTACCATTTTGTTAACAATTATTAACTATTTTTCTAAGATGCCAGTACAATTACTTAAGGTAATTATTCCTCTTATATCATTACTTATTAGTAGTATTTTTCTTGGCAAAAATGTTAAGGAGAAAGGATATATTGAAGGAATAAAATTTTCATCTTTATATTTAATTTTTATTACTTTATTAAATTTTATATTTAAAACAGGATTTAATTATAAGACTTTTATTATATATATTCTCTTTATTATTTGTGGTATTGTTGGAGCAATGATTGGAATAAATATGAAGAAACAAAATCTATAGTAATAAAGATATAAAACCCTCACTTTATAATATATCATGTTTAATAGATATCATATATTGAAGTGAGGGTTTTCTCATAGTTTACCTGATAACTAGTAGTTTATTTTATTAAATATATTCTAGTTAAATGATTACATTAAGATGTTGATTTTTTAGTTCATTACATCTAAAATACTTGGCAATATTTGCATTTTTCTTGATAGTACTCCTGGAAGATATGTTCCTTCTTCCATTTCAACACTAAAAGCTTTAGATAGAATTTCTTTACCACTATCACTAAAATAAACGTAAGTACCATTTTTAATAATATCTGTTACAAATAAAGCTATAAACTTATATTCATTATTAGCAGTAATACTGTTTAACATTTTGATATAAGCTTGCTTACTCTTATTAATTTCTTCGATATTAGTAGTATATATTTGACCTAAACCAATAACACCTTCATCTGTTGGATACTTTTTAAAGTCAGTATATAAGATTTCTTCTTTAGTTTTACCATTTAACTTTGTACCATAAGATAACATATCAAAACCATATTTCTTATAATTTACCTTGGCTATTCTAGCTAAATTATTTACGGCATCTCGGTCAATGTTGGTTGTAGTTGGTGAGTTTAAAATCAAAGTATCGGAAAGAATTCCTGATAGCATAAGGCCAGCCATATCTTTAGGTATTTTAATATTATTTTCTTTATACATTAGATAAATAATAGTATTGGTACTACCTACAGGCATATTTCTAAAGTTAATAGGATGTGTTGTGCCTATATTGGCAATGTTATGGTGATCAATTATTTCTAGAATATCAGCTTCTTCTAGACCGATAGCAGATTGTTCATAGGAATTATGATCTACTAAAATTACTTTCTTTTTGTTATGATATCCTACGTTAACAAACTTAATGATACCAAGACATTTATTATCATTGTTAACAATTGGATAGTATGTATATTTTGTTTTTTCAGCTGCTGAGATAAAGCTACTTAAATCTTCATTTTCGTTAACTACGTGAATTTTTTTAGTATTAATAATAGTTTCTATATTGTTACAGAAATTAAATTTTTTAATTGTATCTAAGTCGCTTAAGCTTGTTCTTATTATATTTACTTTATTAGCTCTAGCTATTTTTAACTGTTCTTTTTTTACTTCCATATTATTAGTAACAATAATTAGTTTAACTTTTGATTTTACAGCATATTCAATGATACTATAACGATTGCCTGTTATTAGAATATCGTTTTCAGTTAATTCTACTTCATTTATAAAGGTTGTTGAACGATATCCAGGGATAATTAGTCTTCCTTTAATGATATTATCATATTTTAAAATCTTTTCGCCACCAATAGTTACTAAGATATTCTTATAGTAGGTATCTATTTTAGAATACTCTCCAGATAGGCATTCTTCAGCAATATCTTTCATAGCTACGATACCTAGAATTTTCTTTTCTTTATTAACAATAGGAATTTTACTAATTCCTTCTTGTTCCATCTTTTTATAAGCTTCATAGATAGAAATATCTGATTGAGCCATATATCCTTTAGAGTAATCTAGATCTTTTACTTTTAGTTTAACATCATTTAAGAACATTGGCTGTTTTACACCAAAATAATTTAAGGCATATGATGTTTCTCTTGTTATTGATGATAGAATGACAGGAATGGCATTTATTCCTTGTTTTTTCTTTAAATATGATAAAGTTATGGCAGCAGTAACACTATCTGTATCAGGGTTACGATGACCAAAAACATATACTTTTTCCATAATTTTTCCTCTTTTCCTTTACTCTTTTTCTTTAAAATATCTATTTTTTACATAGAAGAATAGATAGCTTATTAAAATATATAAAATCATTAAGAATAAAGACTTTATATAGTTATCTGTCTTAATAGGAACTATAAATTCAGCAATTATTAAAATAATACATAGAATAATATTTTCATAGAGAGTATTTAACAATTGATTAAAATAACCTTTTTTCTTTTTTAGTCCTAACTTTGATAATAAGTAAGTATAATTAATAATTATTGTAATAGTTAAACTAATAGCAGTACTTAAAATGTCACCGTATACAAGATTATATCCCATACGGTAAAAGGCATTTATTAAAGGGATAGTAATAATTATTTTAACTATTAGGCCTGATAGTAAACTAATGGTTGAAACTGTTTTATTAATGTTATATTCAAATGTTGTATCATACATAGTAATAAATATTAATAAGAAGTTTAACATAGCAAGATAAAGCGATTTATCTGGAGCTTGAAATATTAATTTACATGTCAAGGGAGAAATGACACTTAAGATAATAGCTATTGGTAGAGCAGTTTTAAGTGTTTTATATAGTTTACTTCTGACATCTAATTCTTTAAGACTACTATTTATTACTACTTTAAGTGAAGATATAATATAATTTATAAGAGTTAAGAAATAGAAATATATAAATGTTATATCTTCTTCGATGACTTCTACTTTATATTTATATCTTGTTGTAAGAATTAAATATAAGATAATAATAGAAATGTAGTAATAACTATTCTTGACTATATTAATGATACTTTTGGAATGATTTTTTGTCAAGACTTTTTTTATTTCTTGATAATATGTTTTATTATTATCTAACACTTTATTAGGACAATCTTTTTTATTTAAGAAATATAATATTACAAAGACTAATATTGTTATTATGATATTAGGTAAATATAGTAATGATATAGCTATATCTTTATCTATTTTAATAATTCTAAAGAAAAGAATGCTAATTAGTAATAATAATCCTT
Organism: uncultured Bacilli bacterium; assembly: GCA_934101175.1. Lineage (GTDB taxonomy): Bacteria > Bacillota_I > Bacilli_A > RF39 > UBA660 > RUG705. The sequence continues at coordinate 11,755 of CAKOQC010000001.1, read as the reverse complement.
GAGTGAAATACGTATATATTTGATTTAGTAAAGTGCTTAGTTTTTTTCTTTTGGTACTTTCTAAATACTCTATAATTATTTTTAATGAAGGAGTAGAACTAATACTTAGTCCCATCATCAAAAATATTATAAATGTATCTGGTAAATCTAATACTGAACTAGTAATATCACTAACAATTATGCCTAATAGTAAGAAAACTAAGGAAATGACATTTATTGCTAATAAAGATAAATTTAATATTTTATTCTTAGATGTTACTATATTCATTTTAGTAAAAGTATCTTTAAAAGAAATATGACTAAAACAAGAGATGAATATATTATATAGACTAAGAGATAAAACATAGTTAAAAATACTAGTGTTACCAAAAATATAATATAAGGGAATGATTATTAATACAGGGATTAATTTGCTTAGTTGTTTTGTATTCATACCTTGGCCTCCTATTTATTATATTTTAACAAAAAATAGAAAACTTTTCAAGATATGGATTTATTTAGGTATTAGAAAAAAGGCAATTAAGCCTTTTCTCTATTTTATAGGGCAATAAGCGCCACTAATTAATCTTCTTATAGCACTACCTGTAGCTTGTCCTAAATCATATAGTGTGCTTACTGCTTTTGATATGGCATTTAACCAAGCTGATGTTATTCCTCCTCCTGATACTTGTTTTAATTCTAAATCTTTTAATTCCATAGTTATATTCCTCCTTTATTATTCTTAATTATGACAGCGATTTGGGTTGGTGTAGCCGCTTAGACACCCTACTATATACACTAAAGCGGCAGCAAGGCCTGCAATCATTCCCCAACCGATGCCACCAGAAACATCACACATTTGTTTTTCGTTTAATTCCACGATACTCCTCCTTATAAATATTCTTTTAAATATTCTATTAGCTTTTTATTATCTTTTAAAATTCTCACTTGATAGATGTAATTAGAAATCTTTGGTAAGTTATTTATCTTAAGATATACAGAAGAATAATCTTTGTTAGAGATATCCTGTTCAATACGTAATAACTTATATGAATATTCATTATCATCAAGCTCTATATTTTCGTTATTTTTAAAATACTTTAGGTCATTATTACTTACAGATACTTTTAATTCTCTATCTATAGCTATACCATATGAATAATAATATGTTTGATAGGTATAAGTACAAGAGACATATATAAATATTAAAAGTATAATTATACTTATTATACCTAGATTATATATTTTAGGATATTTCTTCCTTAATAAAATAATATCAATATCTAATATATCATCCATGACGTTGATACACTTCCTTTACATTTCCTGCTTCAATATTAATTACATTATCATATAAATCTAGATTATCAAGACGATGTGATACTATGATAAAGAGATTATCTTTGTAATAACTAAAGATATTTTTTAAGATTTTTCTTTCTAGATTAATATCTATTTCGTTCAAACCTTCATCAATTAAGATAATATTACTCTTTTTCAAAAGAGCTCTTGCTAATATAATACGTTGTCTTTGTCCACCTGATAAATTAACGCCACACTCTTCTAGGGGGTAGTCATATGAAAAAGGATTATTTTTTACAATATCGTTAACATACGTTAGATTACATACATTTATAAACTCTTCTTCGGATACTTCCCTATTTAAAATTATATTATTTCTAATAGTATCAGTGAATAATAATTCATTTTGTGATATATAGGTAATATTCGTTCTAATATCTTCAGTAGTAAAATCACAAATATCATATTTTCCAAATGATATCATACCTCTTTTTACTTCATAATACTTATATAATATTTTTAGGAATGTTGATTTACCACTTCCAGAAGAACCAAGAACCATTACTTTTGATTTTGAAGGTATTTTTAAGGAAATACTTTCTAAAATATTATGATTATTATAACTAAAAGATAAATTTTGAACTTCAATATCACCTTGTAAACTCAAATTATTTTTTTTGCCTACGAGTTCATATTTGTAATTTAAAATGTTATTAATTCTACTAATACTATTCTTGACATAGTATAATTCTTTATAAAAATCAAGAGAATTTTTAAGGGGAATTAAATAATAAGATAAGAGAGTGTTATAAGTAAGTAAACTACCAATAGTAAGAGTGTTATCCATAATATAAGTTGCACCTAGATAATTAACAAATAAAATAATTATTCCTTCGGATAAACCAATTAACAATTCTTCTGAATTAACTACCCTGTTTAGGAAAATATTTTTATTTATATTTTTTAGGTATTTTTTATTTATTTTCTTTACGAAAGTTTCTTCTAGATGTAGACCTTTAATAGTTTCATAACTACTAATAGATTCTACTAGTAGAGAATTTACTTTGGCATTTTCTTCTTGAATATCATTAGTAATATTTTTAATACTATTTTTATATATTAGAAAGATAAGAAAATAAATAATAGTTAGAAAGATTAATAATAAAGTCATAGTAGTATTAATCTTCATTAGAATGAAGACTACTATCAGGGCTAGGATATTATCTAAAAATAGATTAGTTATTATTTTAGAAATAGTATTCTTTATATAGAATAAATCATTTATCCTAGCAATCATTTCACCAGTAGTCTTATTCTTGTAGTAACTATATGGGAGGGTGATAATTTTTTTTATGGTAGTAGTTATTATGGATAAATCTAATTTTTGATTTAGATATAATACAAGATTATTTCTTAAATAAGATGACAATTTATTTAGAGTAAGAATTATTATAAAAATAATGGTCACTATTAAAAGATTTAATTTATTTGTTTTAATGACTTTATCTATAATAATTTTAAAATTATAACTATAAATACATGTAAAAATAGCAATAATTATTGTGAAAAACAATAACTTAATAATAAGATTTTTATTATTATAAATTGTTTCTTTGACAAGATTTATTAGATAATTAGACTCAGTATATATAGGTATTTTCTTGTATGGCTCTAGTAATAGAATATATCCAGTATAAATTGATTTAAATTTATCTAGAGAAATATTTATAATTCCTTTTGCTGGATCCATAATAGTCACTTTATTATTTTTAATTTTGTATACTACTACAAAATGATAGTAATTATTAATAATAATTTGACTAACAAAAGGTTTGTCTATTTCTTTTAATAATTCAAAATTGTCTACTTTATATCCTTTAGAAATAAAGCCTAACTCTTTAGCAGCTAAAGACATGTTATAAAAGTTTGTTCCATCTTTAGTAGTCTTAGTTAATTCTAATAATCTTTGCATAGAAATATTGCCTTGGTAATATCTAATAATGGACAAAAGACAAGCACTACCACACTCTTTTAAACCATCTTGTAAAACAATATATTTTTTTAGCACTCTTATCAACCTCCTCACTAGTTATATTACCGAATAAAAAAAGAATTACTTTTTTTTAAGTAAAACTTTTTTTAAAAAATTTAATTTTATTTAGATTCGTCTTGTTTTAATTTAATTAAATCTTGTTCTAATTTAGTAATATCATTAGGAGACATAAAGATAAATACAGCATTATTATAGTTAGATAATACTTTAGCATCTTCAATAGTAATAGCACTAGCGTTATTCATTTTATTAATAATAATTTCTTTAGTGATGTCTGGATAATCTTTTTGATACTCTCTAGCAGGATGGATATCCATGATGTAAGCATGATCTGTTGTAGATAAGACATTAGCTAGATCACTAGCGAACTCTTTTGTTCTAGAGAAAGTATGAGGCTGAAAAATAGAGATAATTTGTTTATCGGGATACTTTTGTTTAATAGCATTTATTGTGGATTTTACCTCTTCAGGATGATGAGCATAGTCATCAATTATAATACTATCACCAGCTATTGTTTCAGTAAACCTTCTTTTAGCTCCTGTAAAAGTTTGTAAATATTTATTTACTAGAGAACTATCTATATTTTCATAATAACAAATACTAACTAGGGCTAAGGCATCAATAACTTGATGTTTACCATATAAAGGAGCATCAAAATGTCCATATATTTTATTACTTACCACGACATCAAAAGAAGTACCATCTTTTTTATAATTTATATTTATAGCTTTGATATCATTAGTATCTTCTAAACCAAAATAAGATACTTTCTTGGTAAGATGCATCTTTTTAATTAGAGGATCATCTCCGTTTGCTATTACCATGTTAGTAGTACTACTAGCAAATTCTTCATAAGCTGATACTACATCGTTTATATCTTTAAAATAATCTACATGATCTAAATCAATATTTAAGATAATAGCATAGTAAGGTTGATATGATAGAAAATGGCGTTTATATTCACAACTTTCTAAGGCAAAATATTCATTTTCAGGGCTTGCATATCCTGTTCCATCGCCAATTAAATAGTTGATTCCTCTGATGTTACCTAAAACATGAGATATCATTTTAGTTGTAGTAGTCTTTCCATGACACCCAGAAATACATATAGTTTTCATTTTTCTTGTAAAATATCCAACCATTTCATTATAATCTATAATTTCTAAATTTAACTTTTTAGCTGCTATTAACTCAACGTTATCATCTGTTATGGATAAACCTTTGATTATTTTTAAACCTTTAGTTATATTTTTTTCGTCATATATAGTAATAGGAATATCATTTTTTATTAGCTCTTCTTCAGTGAAGAAATGTTTGGCAATATCACTTCCTTTTACAGAATATCCTAATTGTTTCATCATTACGGCTAAAGAACTCATTCCTGTACCTTTAATACCAATAAAATGATACATATAATCACTTCCTTTATTTAATTATATCACGTATACTACTAAATTAGTATTTTTTTTATGAAAATAATTATTTATTATTATTATTAACATATAATTTATTATGAAAAATAAATTTATTAAATCAACATTAGTCTTAATACTTGGTGGGGCTATTACTAAGTTATTGGCAATGGTTATTAAAATTTTCTTAACTAGAAGTATTGGTGATAATGGAATTGGGCTATATATGATGATTTTGCCTACTTTTAACTTATTTATTACGCTTTGTACAATGTCGTTATCTACGGCTATTAGCAAACTGGTTTCGGAAAATAAAAGTGGTAAGAAAGTTATATTACCATTAATACCAATTAGTCTTGGTTATAATCTTGGTCTTATGCTTTTATTAATTATATTAGCTCCTCTTATAGCAAATAAACTTTTAAATAATCCTATGGCATACTATCCTATTATGGGAATTAGCTTTACGTTACCATTTATTGCTATTTCTAGCATTTTAAAGGGATATTTCTACGGAAAAGAAAATATGACGCCATATGTTATTTCTAATATTGTAGAACAAATTGTAAGACTACTCTTTATCGTTTTTTTAATTCCTAATTTACTTACATTTGGAGTTAGTACGGCAGTATTAGGAGTGGTACTTATAAATGTTATTAGTGAATTTTCTTCAATAATTTGCTTAATAATATTTATACCTAATAAAAATATTTTACTTAAAGATTTTACTCCTGATAAGGAAATATTAAAAGATGTATTAAATATATCTTTATCCGCTACTGGTAGTAGATTAATTGGATCAATATCTTATTTTTTAGAACCAATAATTTTAACATTTATAATGCTCAGGTGTGGCTTTAGTGGAAAGTATATAACTTATGAGTATGGAATTATTACTGGTTATGTTTATCCTTTACTATTACTACCGTCATTTTTTACAATGGCAATATCTACTTCTTTGTTACCAGTTATTTCAAACAATTATTCAAGAGGAAACTATCGTCATGTTAAGAAAAAACTTAAACAGGCAATAATAATTTCTTTGATTGTAGGAATATTTTTTACAACTATTTTCATGATTATACCTGAAGTATTACTTAATTTTATTTATGATACCAATCTTGGTAAGGAATATATAAGAATAATTGCACCATTTTTCCTACTTCATTATATTCAAGGACCTTTAACATCTTATTTACAAGCAGTAAACAAGTCTAAAGAAGCTATGTTAGGAACTTTAGTAGGAGCAATTATCAAAAATATCTTATTGTTAATATTGCCAATTTTTATGGGTATTTGGGGCTTTATTATTGCTAGCCTTGTGAATATTTTATATGTAACAGGACAACATATCTATTATGCAAGGAAGTCACTTGTCTAAAAACTTGATGACTTCTTTTTATAATGGATTTTCTTATTTAGTAAAAAGTGTCTACAAATACTAGTTTTTGTGTCTAGTTTGTTGAAAAATAAATTTTTGTATGTTATATTTTGATTGGTGATAGTAATTATGAAAAAAAATAAGCAAAAAATATTAAACAGTGAAAACAGTGATGTTTCTTTATTTGGAAAGAAATTTTATAAATTATTTTTAATATGGATTAGTATATTTGCTTTAGGTATGGTTAGAAAAGCTTTGCAAAATGATACTTTTTATACTATTAAGATAGGTGAACTTATTTTAAATAATGGTATTGATATGATGGATCATTTTTCTTTTCATGCAGGTCTTGCCTATACTTATCCTCATTGGCTGTATGATGTATTTATTTATTTTATATATTCTTTATTTGGACTTACTGGGGTTTATGTTTCTTCAATAGTTTTATTGATTATTCTGTTAGCAATAGTTTTTAAGACAGATAATTTGGTTTGTAATAGTAAACTAGTAGCAGCTTTTGCAACATTTATTTGTGCATTATCAATAAGTGGTTTTGTTACAGCGAGAGCACAATTAGTTAGTTTTATTTTGTTTGTAGTTCAAATATATTGTATTGAATCTTTTTTAAAGAATGGAAAGAAAAAATATTTAGGGGGACTGCTCTTAATATCTTTAGTTTTATGTAATGTACATGTTGCTGTCTGGCCATTTTACTTTATTTTGTATCTTCCCTATTTGGTAGAATATTTGATTGGATGGATAGTTTCTAAAGTTAAGAATAAGGATAATAAGTTTGTTAAATTTTTGAATAAGAAATTTGAAATTGAAAAGAATGATAACATTAAATATTTATTCTTGACGATGATTATTAGTACTGCTACGGGACTAATAACTCCAATTGGTGATACACCATATACATATTTAATTAAAACAATGATGGGAAATTCTCAGAAATATATTCAGGAACACCAGATGATTACTTGGATAAATAGTCCTTTTACGATTATTATAGCTGGTGAAACATTATTCTTAACATGTTTTTCTAGGGTTAAACTTCGTGATTTATTTATGATATGTGGTTTAGTTTTGATGTCAGTAATGTCAATTAGGCATTTATCTTTATTAGCATTAATTGGTACAATCTGTTTCTCAAGAGTATTTGCAACTTTTTTAAGGGGTTATAATTTTAAAGTAGACGAAAAGCTCTTAGTGTTCTTTAATAAGAAGAAAGTTATTGCTACTAGTTTTTGTATTGTGATTTTAGTAACCGGTTTATTATTTAATACACAAGTAAAAAAAGATTATGTTAATAAAGAATTATATCCAGTTGAAGCTGTAAAATATATTAAAGAAAATATTGATATTAACTCAATGAAATTATTTAATGATTATAATTTTGGTAGTTATCTTTTATTTAAAAATATTCCTGTATTTATCGATTCAAGAGCTGATTTATATACGAAACAATTTAGTGGCTTTGAAAATGATATTTTTGATGATTATGAATTTATTCTTTCAAACTATCAAAGTAAATTTGAATTTTATGGAATTACACATGCTTTAATTTACAAAAAAGATAATCCTTTTTATCCGGTTCTTAAAAGAGATGACAATTATGAAATTATGTATGAAGATGATTACTTTTGTTTATTTGAAAAGATTAGTTCTCCTGATGTTATTATTACTTATTCATAATATTTATTAATTAAAAAGTAGAGTTCTATCTAATTGATAGTCCCCTACTTTTTATTTTAGGCTTTTCTAAAGTTACTTCAAAGGTTAATTCATAGTCCTGGCGATTCTTAATATTAAATTCTAATAAATCATTAGTAATACCTAATGTAGATAATTTAATTCTTAGATTTTTTAGATTGATATTTTCTCCTTTAAATTGCCAAGCATAACTTCTTTTTTGAATATTACTAACATAATAATTATCATTATCTTTAGTAAAAATAATACTTCCAGAATGGTATTTGTCACTTAAAATAGCATCTTCAATGGTTAACAGTAAACGTTCTTCGGTGGTTAAATCGCTTTCTTCATCTGAAATAATTTGTTTTAATGTACTTAAATAATTAATAGTTTTAATAAAATTATCGTTCATAAATTCTCCTTAACATTTTTATAATCATTTATTTATTAGATACATAATAGTAATAAATATACATATGAGCAAATATGCTAATATAATTCCAACTATACCATTTCCTTTACTACAAAAGGCCTTGATATTTTTGATAATATTTTTAATTTTGACATAAGTATTTTTACAAAAAATAATAGTATTTGATATACAATTTTTAAAATTTATTTTAATGTTACTTAATAAATCCTTTATTTTTTTAATTGCTTTATCACACGATTTGGAAAAGCTTTCTAATTTTATATCACATGATTTAGTAACATTATCTATTTTTTTATCATATGATGAAGAAAAATCATTTAGTTTTTCTTCAAAATTGTTTAATTTGCCATCTAGTTTGTCTGAAACCTTATTTAGTTTTTTTTCAAGTTTTGTTTTTTTTGTTTCTAGGTTGTTTTGAAGATGACTATTGTTAACTTCTTTCAAGTTATCATGATATTCTTTCATATTATTTTTATACTTAGCTATCTTCTTCTTAAAAATCTCTTTTGAGTTATTTTTAATCATAAACTTTCACCTTTAAACTAATTAAATATAATTTTTTTAATTAATACAATTATATTATAGCATAGTTTAGTATAAAAAAACTAGATATTTCTATCTAGTAACACTCTCAATGGTACGGATAAATAGTATATCCGAAACTTTAGGAATAGTTGATAAACAACTAATCACTAAATACATTTTACCATAGATATTTATTATTTCAACATTTTTTAGTCAATTTTTATAAAATCACTATAAATAACTTTGCTAGAATATAAATGATTATAATATTTTATTTCTTTTATTTTTTCTTTAAGTTCTTCGTTTGAGTCAGTATATTTTAAATTAATACCATATTTTTGACATATGCTAATTAATATTCCTCTATATAGATTACTATCACTTGTGTCATTAGAAATTGAGAAATTTTTTCTATATCTATCAATATCAATTGAATTTTTTATATTATTTTCAATATCATCGATATTTTCAATACTAGTAGAAAAAATATTTTTATAGGCATTAATAACTTGATAATAACTATATTTATCAAAATATTGTTTCTTTTTTTCATCAAGTATAATTCCTTTATTTTGTAATTTTTTTCTCAATTTTGTATTAGTATATGATTTCATTTATACTGCCTCCTACTAAAAAGAGCATGGTATTCCTTATCATATTAATAAGTCTTTCCTAGCCCTTATTTTAATATTTAATCATTATTTAATACTAATTGTTTAGCATTTGCTTTTTTCTTCATATTTTCAATTGTTATACTTAAGGCATAACAAGTTGCTTTTAATAATTCATCATAAACAAAAGCAATTTGTTCAGGAGTAGCAGGAATTTTATCTTTATAAGTTTCTCCAGCTTTTCCATTAGTAATATTTAATCTTATATCAATTTTATTTTCAACATTGTCTCCGCAATAATAAATTGCTACAACTTCACCCTTATCTGATTCATAATTACCGCTAGTGGAATAATAATGTAAAACCTGTAAATATTTTTCTTCACCTAATTTGTAAGATAATTGAAATGTAAAACCATCTGGGCTTCTATAATAGGTTGTTTTATTTCCTGTACTAATATCTGTTATTTCTAGCCTACAACAACCTTGTCTATATTTACCATGTTCAGAGTTATATGAGTTAGCATTAATTTTAACATTCTTTAAATAGTTACTAATCTCATCAGGTTCAATATCGTCATTAAGAAAAGGATTAACAGCTTTATCAAAATCTAGAACAGCCTCTCTAAATATTTGTCCCAATTTTGTTTTATTATCTCTCTCAACTGAAGAATTATAATTGTTTTTATTTTCTTTATCATCTTGCATCCAGTCATATGCAGAAATATAAGGATTTACCTTTTTTAAAATTTCAGAAGTAATCTTTGCTATTAATTCATCATATTTTTCAACTTCAGTTTCAGGTAAATTATTTTTTCTCAAGAAATAATCTTTCATTTCAGTTAAAAAGATTAATAGTCCTTCTTTTGAATCAATATGATAGGTTTTTAAATATTTATCATCAATATTTTTCCTTCTTTTGAAATTTCTTTCAGCATTTTTACATTTTGATAAATACTCATCAGTACCAAGATGTTCTTCCACATATTTTTGAATATCTTTTTCATATTTCTCATCTGTAGCCCAATCAATTGGATTCCAATCCTTACATCCTCCGTCTACTCTAATATCATAAGGATTACCAGGATATTTTTGATAAATAATATTTGCAACTTCTAGTGGGATTCTACCATTAACTATTGTATAATAACTACCACCAAAACATATTGCGAGATTATTCCAATAATGTACTTCTTCTCTTGTACCATATCTTCCTTCAGCTGTTGACAAAGGATTATTTATACCAACAGCTTTCATAACCTCATTAAATTCTAAACGATTCATTATAAACCTCCCTTGTTAGTTAATTATTATAACATACTTCTTCTCTATTTGAACAATTTTTATCTGTTATCGTTCAAAATCATCCTTTCTTTTAGAATAGTTTTTTGTAAACACAAAAAAACTAATCCATTCTGAATTAGTTATTTATCAAACTCGAAACTATAAAAGTTCGAGCAGAATTCCTCTTGGTAGCGAGAGGGGGATTCGAACCCTCGACCCTTCGGGTATGAAAAATAAGCCCTAAATTAAATTACCGTTTATTTTTTACCGTTTCCCTTATTAAATAAGGCTTCGCTCCGATATATATTATAAAATAAAATATAAGTAAATTCAAGTAAATTCAAATAAATATAAATAATTTTATATAAAAATTCCCTAAAATTTCCCTGAATATTTTTTAAGCATTAAATTTATTTTCTTTCTTTTTTTATATATTCAATGTTAAACTCATCTAAATCGCTTATTTTAATTGTACCATCTTCTAGTGAAGATTTTAATCCCTCTTGATATTCGTTAGGGGCATAAATTACTTTAATATATTGACTCTTTTGACAAGGTAAGTAATAAATATATTCATCATCTTTATAAATTTCTTCTAAAGCAGAATCACAAGCAAAGTTTTCGTTATTTTTACTACTATCAACAATGACAAATTCTTTTTCAATATCATATTTTGAATTATTAAAAACAGTAATATTAAATATCTTTATTATAACTCCTTTTTTATAACCCATACGAATATCATCTATTGAATAAATACTATTAACTTTTGATATTGAATAAGTTAAAGATTTCCACTCAACTGTACCACCATCTTTTAGTTTAAAAGGTATGGGTATTAACAAAATCAATAATATTATAATTATTACAATTTTAGCAATTTTTTTACTTTTCATTTTTTATATCCTTTCCACAAACTATCTTTGTTAATAATATTATACCATGTTATTGATAAAAATAGTAATACAACGGTATTGATATGTCAAATAAGATTAAAATGTATAAAAAAAATAGATATTTCTATCTATTATTACTCATATTGGTAGCGAGGGAGGGACTCGAACCCCCGACATATCGGGTA